>CAVYEK010000038.1:0-81890 GCA_963767595.1 Terriglobia bacterium | reverse complement strand
GGCAGGTCGTGCCGGGCGACGGCAATCTGCGTCCGTTCGCCGTTCTCCACCTTGAACAAGGCGACGTTTTCCTGGACGGCATTGGTGCGGGCCAGGTAATAATTGTTGGCGTCGATGTACCGGAAGACCACGCCGCCGGCCTCGTCCTGACGTCCCGCGACGGGCTTCACCCGGACGCTCACATCGCCGTCGTGAAACTGAACGGAATCGAGTATGGCCAGCGGGAAGCGGTTGCCGGTGGGGTCGGTGGAGAGCTGCGCCAGCACGTACGGCTGGGTTGGCGCCGAGAGGTCGCGGAGAACCTCCCATTGGGGAGCCGCGCCACGGTTGGTCATGGCGACGGTCCATCCGGGCGGTACTCGGCCCAGAGGCGCCGTATCGAAATTGAAAATCCTCACTGTAGGGCTAACCAGCCCGAAAGCCATCAGCCACGTGAAAGGTCTCATCCCTTAGTCTCGCGGCGGAAGCGCCGCAGCCCAATCACCCTATAGTCTTTTTAGCACATTGCGGTCCGCGGAATTGTCCCATACAGGACAAATCTGAAAATGCCGTGCTTCCGCAACCAAAGTGGAGGTGGGCGCGGCTGCCACACCGGTATTCGTGCCGGCATTCGGGGAAGAATGCCGGCGGGGACGCCGGCATGGCAGGCTGGAAGCCCGCTCTACGTGATGGAGCGCGACGTGAAGCGAGCGTAACGGTCCCGTAACGCAGACCGGCGACTTACCTGGCGACGATGTAAGTGGGGTGATAGAACTGTCCGCCGAGGAAGCCTCCAATTGTTCCGAATTGGAAAAGCTCGACGCCGCTGCTATTGAATTCCGCAATGTGGCTGAGGTTGTAATCCACGCCCCATACGTTCCCCAGGAAATCGACCGCGACGCCGTAGGGGGATGGAAAGGAGAACCCCCCGCCAAACGCCTGAAGGAATGCGCCCGAGCTCGAGAATTCCTCGATCCGCCGATTGTAGGGGTCGGCTATCCAGGCATTGCCCGCGGCATCGAAAGCGATGCTAAAGGGGCCTTCGAACAAGCCTCCCGCATTGCCGAAACTCCCAAACTTAAGCAGGAAGCGGCCACTGCCGTCGAATTTTTGTATCCGATTGCTGCCGGTGTCCGCGACCCAGATATTCCCGCTGGGATCGATGGCGATTCCGGCGGGAGAATTGAATTGGCCGTCGCCGCCGCCCAAGCTTCCAAACTGAAGCAGGAAATTGCCGGCGCCGTCAAACTCCTGGATACGGTTATTGCCGGTATCGGCTACCCAGACGTTGCCGAGGGAATCGATGGCGATGCCGTAAGGCTGATAAAGCTGCCCGGGACCGCGGCCGGTCCCGCCAAAACGGAAAACGAGGTCTGGGCCGGATTGCTTGACCACTTGATTGAGGCTCGAATCCGTGAGCCAGAAATAGCCTCCGGAATCGACCGCCAGGCCGGATGCTTGCGGAGTTGTCACGTAACTGTTTCCAAAGAAGAGCGGGTTACCGTGGGTATCGTACATCCAAATCAGGCGGTTGCCGCTGTCCAGGATATAGAGAATGGGCAAACGGGTATAGAACCAGGATGCGCCGGGGTTGGAGGTGAAGTAATCGTCTCCGCCCACCATGGCCGTAGTCCCGTCGGCGGAAAGCGCAACCGAGGTGCCTTGCTCCTGGTAGGCATCGGCGCCCGAGCCGGACATCTTACCGCCCAGTTGATACCAGGCGCCCGCCATCCGCACGAAAATCCACGAGGCGCCTTCCGAGCCTAAGTCGGCGTTGCCATTCACGCCGGTATCGGCGCTGTCGCCCAGGATGGCCGTATTCCCGTCCCCGGAAAGCCCCACCGCGGTGATCTGGGTAGAGGTAGCGCCGCTGCCGTTTAGGGCATAGGCCTGCTGGCTCCAGACGCCATAGTTACGCACGAAGATCCACGCGCCGCCGCCCCCTCCAGCGATCAACGTATTGCCGTCTCCGGAAAGCGCCGCCCCGAAGCCCTCGTAGGAGGCGAAGGAGCCGACCAACTTATTCCCCTGCTGGCTCCAGACGCCATTGGTGCGGGTGAAGATCCATATGGCGCCGGCATAGTTGTTGTCCCAGGGCCCAGTCTCGGCGAGCGTATTCCCATCCCCGGAAATGGCGACCGACAGCCCCTGAAGCGCTTCACCTAAATAGCCGGAACCCACCAGTTTCGGTCCTTGCTGGCTCCAGACGCCGTTGGTGCGCGTGAAAACCCACACGGCGCCGGTTTGGTTATTGTCGCTCGGACCGCCTACGACGGCCGTATTGCCGTCGGCGGAAAGCCCAACCGATATTTCCTGGGGATATCCCACCGCGCCGGAGGTAACGAGCTTCGGTCCCTGCTGGCTCCAGACGCCGTTGCTGCGCGTGAAAACCCACGCCGCGCCGTAGGGATCGTCATAGGGTCCAACCTCGATGGCGGTGTTGCCGTCGGCGGAAATCGCGACCCCGAAGCCCTGCGCCGCATTACCCGCGGCGCCGGAGCCAACCAGCTTCGGTCCTTGCTGGCTCCAGACGCCGTTGTTGCGGGTGAAGATCCAAATCGCGCCGGCGTAGTCATTGTCCCCAAGTCCGCCCACGATGGCGGTGTTTCCATCGGCGGAAAGGGCCACCGCCTGGCCTTGCAGCGACGGTCCGAGCGCTCCGCTTCCAACCAACGGGGGCCCCTGCTGGACGAACTGCGCGTGCAGGGGCGAAAGCGTGGTGGAAGCCGCCAGGACCGCAAACACAAGCGTGGAAGCGGAACGTCGCGAGTTCATTGGCCCCATCCTCCGAGAGTGCCGGGATCCTACGGGGGACTTCCCTCCCCCCTCCCGTTTCGAGTGAGTCTATCACAGGCTCCCGGTTTTCGATCTCCGGAGTGTGACTTTTCGCAGTGTTCCGTCCGGCAGTGGTTACTGGCTCCGTCAAGCGGAATCCAATACCGGGAACAATCGGTTGTATGTGCCATGCGCGGCGGTTGCCACCTGTTCGGCGCCGAGAGTGTGGATCATCCAGGCTGCGCGGTTCACCGGGGTGGGACGGCGAGCGGATTGGCCGGGGCTGCCGCGGGCGGCGGGCTCGGCTGAACCGGCGCCGCTGCCGGCTGCAAGCTTTGTGTCAAGGTCTCGATGGGGATGGCTAGGTTCGGCGGCTTGACCGGGACGACGCCTGTAGCGTTGATTCCCGGCGTCCGCAAATCCCGGCCCGTGTTGGGTTCGAGAAATGGCCTGGGATAGTTCAATTCGGGGGCCGGCTGACCGGCGGGGATCGGGTGAACCAGCTCGGGCGTCACGATGACAATCAGTTCCGTGTTTTGCTTGGAAACCGATTTGGACCGGAATAGCTTTCCCAGAACCGGAATGTCTCCGATGAAGGGAATCTTCTCGAAAGTGTCGGTGGTGCGATTATCGAGAAGACCCCCGATGGCAAAACTCTGTCCTTCGCTTAATTCGACCTGAGTGTTCAGCTTGCGCGTGGTAAGCGCGGGGACAATGAAGCCGCTCACCGACAGTCCGTTGGTGAAATCCAGGGCGCTCACTTCCGGCGCCACCTCCAAATGAATGGTCCCGCGCGGCGTGATGGTGGGAAGGAAAGCCAGGCGCACGCCAAACTCGCGGAATTGGATGGAAACGACGGGCGCGCCACCCGTGCTGGAACTCACACTCGGGAAGGGAAACTCTCCGCCGGCCAGAAAACTGGCCTGCTTGCCGTTCTCCGCCAGCATGTTCGGCTCGGCGAGAACTTGCAGGAGCCCCTTGGTTTCCAGCGCGGCGATGGTTGCTCCCAGATTCAGATCGGGGCGGAAGAAGAAGAGGTTGAGGGCGTCGGAGAGCGTCGCCAGGGCCGGCGGCGCGTTGTTCTGGACGCCGAATCCGGGAGCGGAGTACTGCTGCGTGGTTGCCGCTCCGATGGTATTGGTTGCGCCCGTGCTGAAGAGATTCAACCCCAGTTGCGTCTTGACGCTCCGGTCGACGCTGGCAAACTTGACTTTCAACAGAACCTGCTCCGCCGGAGGCGGCACATCCACATAAAGCAGATTCACGGTCTTTCCCAGGGTGGAAGCGATGGCCACCGCGCGCTCCGCGCTGGTGACATCTCTGAGGGTCCCGCGCAAGAAGACGGTCTCGTTTTCGAAACTCAGATCGACGCTTTGTCCGGGCAGTTCCCGCTCGATTTCACGCTTGATGTTTTCGATGCGGCTGTCGGCCAGGAAGCTGCTGGCCACCACGGTGATGTCGAAGGACTGCCGGCGCCCTCCCTCCAGCCAGACGATCAGGCTGGTGACTCCCGGCGTCTTGGCGTTCAGGAGCAACTGTCGCGGGGCGATGGCCGTAACCTCCGCGATATCTCCAAAGCCCACGGAGATGCGCTCAAAAGGAAGCGCGCCGTCGACCACCACGGACTTCCCAACCGTCAGCCGGAGATCGGTCGGAGAATCCTGGTCCGACTGGGTGGCGGCCGGCGGAGATGGCGCGGGCGGGCCTTCCGCCGGTCGATCGGCGGCGGCGTTGGGGGACGAGGATGCCGACAGCCTCGGGCGCAGCGGGCGCATTCCGGGCGTCTGTCGACTGGCTTTGGCGTTCACGAACTCGAGCGCCGGCAGGCTGGCGCGCACGCCGCGCATTCTGGTGGTCTGCTGATCGGCGACAGCCTCCAGGAAGGAGAGGGCCAGCAGAAACGCCGCCGTCCTCATCGCCATGCCGCGCCAGCGCGCGGCTCTCACTGGTTTCCTCCAGGCCGGCTGAACCTGGCTTGGGTGTGCGCCGAACCGTTCGACACTTCGATGGTGTACTGGCCGGGCGCGGCGGTCTTGGCGCCGCGATTCGCCTCCGGAAGCGTGGCCGGCGGCGCGCTTCTTGGGCGGGCGGTTGGCGGGCGCGACGCGCCGAACAGATCCGACAGGATGGTTCCCGGCAGCCCGGAGACTTGCGTATCCATGGGATTCCGCAGCACCAATTGAATATGGGTTTCGTTGCTGGCGAGACTGAGCACCTCGGCCTGGGCCGGGGTGACCAGCAGATTGACAACCTGCGCCTGTTCCGGCTTGCCTTCCTGGTCTTTCTGGTAATTCACCCCGGCGGAAAGGACCTGGATGTTCTGCAGGAGCGTCCGAACCCGAGGTCCGTCGAGTGCGTTTCCTCCCGGCGGAAGCCCGCTGATCAGGACATCCACGCGCATCCCCGGGACCACGAATCCGGCCACGCCGACTACCTCGTTCACGCGCACCGCGCAGGCCCGCATTCCGGGCGGAATCGTGGCGGCGAGTCCGCCGCCCGAACCCTGCGGCGCAAGCCGGCGTTCGGTCACCAACTCGCCTTCGTAGATCGAGGAAACCACGCCCCGGTTCAGCACGGCGTCGCGTCTGAGGATGGCGCCGGGAGGCAGTGGACCACTCCATGCGGCCATTCTCAAGTCGGCGTCGTGAAGGAGCGTTCCAACCACCAGATCCCGGGCGGCCACGATGGCCACGATTCGCGGCGTTTGCCCGGCGGGCGCACGGGCTCCAACGGCCCGGTAGACCAGGTAACTGGCGCAGGCGGATAGTACCAGCGCGCACGAGACAATGATCAGTATTCTCCGATTCATTCGAAGATGCCTTGCGCCGAACCTTCCCGGCGCGGATTGGCAGTGCAATTGGATGCCCGTGGATGGAAATCGCAAACCTGTTATGAGATTCAATCGGTTACGGAGGCGCACCCAGCCGTTGTGTGGACAGATGCTGCCAGCCTTTGGCGAAATAGTCTCTCCTGGAGGACACCCGCCTGGAGGCGTGTCGCTTGGTCCCACGGATTCCCGGCCGCCGGCCGATAAGAACACTGTGGGTTCGGCCGGGCTGGAGGTCCCGGGTTTCTTCCCTGGCGCGGAGCGGCCGGTTCCATGCCCATCCCTCCGCTCGATTGTCGTGCTGGAGTTTTCCGAGCGTTCCGCCGATAGAAGAAATGTCGGATGCATTCGCCTGGGGCGTCCGCGGCTTTACGGGGTACACGTGATCGACGCCGCCGCAAATGAATGCGACCCGGCGATTCATACGGCAAAACTGGCGGTAAGGGGGGTACTTCCGATGATTCGGCTTCTGCTGCATTCGCAAGACGCCGACATGCAGACCCTTCTTGCGGCGACCCTCGGCAAGGACTTCACCCTCCTCCTCGAACGCCGCATGGACGCCATACGGGAAGTCATCGCGCAAGCGCAGTGCGACGTTCTGATCCTGGACCTGGATTCCAGTTCGTCCGCGATCCAGCGGCAGCTCGGATTCTTCGATGAGATCCGCGATGGCGGCGTACCGGTGGTGGTGATGACGGATGAGGACAGCAAGGCCATCGCGCTCGACCTGGTGCAGCGCGGGGTGTACAACTACATCCGCAAGCCGCCGGTCCTGCCGGAACTGAAGATGGTGGTCCGCCGGGCCTATGAATTCGCCGTTCTCAAACGGGAGCTGGCCCGCGCGCGCCAGCCGTTGATGCCGTCCGGCTGCGACCAACTGATCGGCTCCAGCGCGCGGTCCCAGGTGGTCTACGGCCTGATCCGGCGGGTGGCCAACCTGGACGCTTCCGTGCTCATCACCGGTGAGACCGGGACCGGCAAGGAGTTGATCGCCCGCGCGATCCACAACCTGAGCCACCGAAAAGAACGCCCCTTCGTGGCGGTTTCCTGTGGGGCCATTCCGGATACGCTGATCGAAGCGGAGTTGTTCGGCGCCGAAAGGGGAGCCTTCACGGACGCGGCCGCCAAGCGAAAAGGGTACCTGGAAGAGGCCGCCGACGGGACCCTTTTTTTCGACGAGATCGCGGAGTTCAGCGCCCACACCCAGGTCAAGCTGCTGCGGGTGCTGCAGGAGAGAGAATTCAGCCGCCTGGGAAGCAGCCAGCCGATCCGTCTGCACGCCCGCCTGCTGTTCGCCACCCACCGAAACCTGCTCGAGATGGTGGAAGGAGGAACGTTTCGCCAGGATTTGTATTACCGGGTCAATGTGATGGGCATCAAGTCCCCCGCGCTGCGGGACCACACCGAAGATATTCCGCCGCTGGCCCAGCATTTTGTGAAGGAGTACGCGCGGCTCTACCAAAGCCCGGTGGCCGGGGTGGCCCCCAATGCGATGGCGCTGCTGCTCGAATACGGGTGGCCGGGAAATGTCCGCGAGCTGGAGAACGTCATCCAGGGGGCCATCATTCTGAGCGACGACGACGCCATACAGCCCAAGGATCTGCCCCCAGCCATGCAGCGCCCGGACCTGCTGGGCCTGGGGGACTCTCTGCCGGCGGGTTCCTTCGAAGAACAGATGCGCGATTACAAAATCACCCTGGCGCACCGGGCCCTGCGGGAGTGCCACGGCAACAAGACGCTGGCGGCCCGCAGCCTCCACATTTCCCGGACCTATCTGCATCGCCTCATCAAAGGCCTGGAAGAAGACGAAGATCTATTGCCGGCTTCGGCGGAGAACTGACGCAGGTTGGCCGGCGGGGACGCCGGCATGGCAGGCTGGAAGCCCGCTCTACGGATTGGGCGGGATGACAACCCGCGGCAGGTTGACAACCCGTCCGGAGCGCCGGTTTCCAACCGGCGCGCAGCTTGACAAGCTGCCCATTCGACTCTACTTTGTGTTTCTTCGCAAGCGACGAAACACATTCGCCGCGCCACGCCTAATCCGGAACTTGCGTTTTGGACTTCCCGGTCCGATTCAGTATAAACCGAACCTCCGTAGGAAAGAGCGCAATTTGCAAAATCAAAGGGAACCGATGGCGCGAGACGCACTATCCGTCAGCCTCAAGGAGAGAGTGTCTCGCCGGTTGCGCGGCGAGGGCCGGCAGCGGGCATCGCCTTCGGACAGACTCCGCCACAGGTCCGTCCATCCGGCGGGGGTTGTCATCGGCCTGGACGGGCTGAAGCTTGTCGAGGACGTCCGCGGGCTTCCGCTCGCTTTTTCGATGCGGCTGCGGTGCGCCCTGGCGGACATTGGCGCAGCAGCGGTGGTCTGTCGGCTCCATGGCCATGAGAGAAAGAGAAGGCAGCGTAAGCGGCGGTCCGGCGTTTCTCGTTCGCTCCAATCCAAGCTGGCCGCTGAAGAGGTTCTTTCGCCCGTAGAGCGCCATGGCCAGCCGGTCGTTGATCCCGAGCTTGTGAAACAGTTTGTACAGGTACACTTTCACGGTGCCTTCGGTAATTCCCAGGGCGAACGCTATCTCCTTGTTTCTGAGCCCTTGCGCCACCAACGAGACAATCTGCCCCTGACGCTGGGTGAGAGCCACGGCGGCCCGCTTCTGCGACAACACGCTTTCGAGCAGGTCTTTTCCGAAGCACAGGGCGCCTTGATGAATATGGCGCAGCGCCGCCAGAAAATCGTCGACCGATGTATTACCGGGCAGGATGCCGCGTACGCCCAGGCTGATGGCCTGAAAAGCGAACTCGCCTTCCAGTTCCTGGCCCCACAGGACGATCTGGCAGCGGCTGTCGGCGGACCGTATCTGGTGCAACTCCGACAGGCTGACTCCCGACAACCGGTGAACCAGCAGCACGTCCGGCCGGGTGGATTTCAAACAGTCGAGCGTGCCGGACAGGTTATCCCGACAGGCCGCCAGCTCAAGATCGGCGTGGGCGCGGAAGACCGCGGCCAATCCTTGGGCCACAAACGACTGTTGCGTGTAGAGCGCGATCCGAACCTTGTTATGTGCGTTCATGGCCTTCTCCAGCGACCCGCGCGGAGCTTCGTGGATCGAGGAAACAACGCCTCCATCCCGGCATCGCCGACGCCACTCCTCCGCCGCTCGCGCGGAGCGGGCCTGCCGGGCAAAGCGTCTCATTCCTTTGTTCCGAGTTCATTCTCTATGGCTCCCGTGGATAGGGTGAAACTCTTGGCGGATTGGAATCCGGCTCCACGAGCCAGGCCCTCCGGTAACGGAAATACCTCAAAAGCCCCAGATTGTCGTGGCTCCCCATCTCCCGCGCCCAGACCACTCGGGACGTATCGATATCCGCCGCGTTGTAAACCCAGTCGTCGAACGGGGCATGATCGGGAGCATATCGGACAACCGCGAGCTGGGGTCCGGGATAGCTTCCGAGCTGGGCCAGAACACCGGCGCGCGGAAGACCGAGCGGCTCCGTGCCGTACCACATGGCAGGCCAGCGAGGGATGGACAAGCGCAAAGGCTCGGACCACAGCCGCAGTCCAATTAGCATCAGGCAGACCAGCGGGATGACGCGCACCACCGCCAATCCCAATGGTTGGCGTCCTGGACGCCAGGCGCGCAGGTGGCGCATCGCCTGCAGGAGAATGGCATAGAGCGCGCACGTAAACGGTGCGGCGTAGTGCGGAAACAGCCAGGCATTCAGGCCCAAGCCGGCCGCGAACAGGGCCCCGGCGCCGACCAGAAAGCGCAGCCGCCGGTCCCGCAACACGCGGGGCAACAGGATCAGGGGCGGGAGCAACGCCACGCCGAAGAAGAAGAACAGCACGGTTCCCAGTTTCTGGGCGGTTGCATGCAGAAACCCATTCATTGTCCGCGCATACAGGAAATCGCCCAGTTCCCATTTGGAATAGAACTCACGCATCTCCCGATGCCGGTATAGGGGCTCGGGCCGGGGCTGCTGCCAGAGAAAGAACGGGGCCGATGCATAGGTTGCGCGATTCACCTGGTACGGAAGGGTGAACGGATGGCCGAAGACGCGATAGTTGTAATATCCGCACATGGCGGCCACCAGGAGCAGCAGCGCGGCTGGCGCCAGCGCGCGGCGAAGAAGAACGGAAGCGGGAAACCGCGCGTTCGCGGCGCCCCACCATAAGAGGGCCAACGCTACCGGGGCGCACAGCAGCAGACCTTCGTAAGGGCGGCTGTTGGCGAGGATGCCGGCGCCCAGCGACATTAAGAGGCCGTCGCGAATCCGGGCCGCGCGCATCACGCGCGGCAGGGCCCCCAGCACGAGCGCGCCGCCGATGGCTGCCACCGCGCCCCCGTAATACCCATTCACCCAGTAGCTGAACAGAGCCAGCCGCATCACCGCCAGAGCCCCGCCGAGCAGCGCCCAACCCGGCGGCAGCCACCCTTGCAGCATCCAGCACATAGCCGAGCACATGAGCCCCGCGCTAAGCCAGACGCCAAACCACGGATGGCCCAGCAAGACCTTCCCGGCCGCCAAGACCATGCCCTGTGCCGGGAAATACATGGACATGTAGGTGGGCTGCTGGGTGATGTGAAAGCTTTCAAAGTGCACCCACATCGGATGGGTGGGATTGGTCAGCCTGCCGGAAGCGAAGGTGTCCGCCGCCAGCAAGTTGGCGAACTCGTCGTGAATGAACGGTTGCGGAATGGGGGACCACGGAAGAATCGCCAGCCGCGTCAAAAGCGCCGCGCAGCCGACCGCCACAACGGACAGTCGGCGCCGGCGCGCCAGGCGGCTGAAGCCGCGTTCCGCATTCGACAACCAGGCTTTCCCCATTCGGGGCCACCCGGCCGCCACCGCAAAGGCTATTAGACTGACCCCGGCCTCAACCACCAGAAACGAAGGGCCGCCGGATGCAGTGGAACTTGCAGGTATCATGCGCCCGGTCGCTTCACGCGTCAGGGTACAGCATTTGAGAGGCCACCTTTCGAGGTCGGGTCCACGCCTTTTGGATCACTCAGATGGGGCGCGGACGGGCGCTGGCGGACGAGCGGCTGTAAACGGCGGGCTACTAGGGGCGCCAGCGTCCGTACACAAGGGTGACGTCGTGGGCGCGGCGACGGGAAACAGAAACCGGAGATCCGCGACCGGCCCGATAACAAATTCATGGCCGCCACTGACCACCGTGCGCAGATCGCCTGGGGGAAAGCGTGTTCGTACCAGAGCCATGTAGTCGCTGTACTCGCGGTCGCCCAGCGGCAGGGGGAAAATGACGAAGTCCGAAATGGAAGCGGCGGGGAGCGCGCTTTCGAGGCGGGTATCTCGATACTGCATGGCAAACACGCGCGTTCCCGAAGCAAGTTGCACCTCCGGGAACTGAACCGTCGAATAGCCGGGCAGGTAGTAGCCGGCGTGGCGATAGCCCAGAAAATGAGAATCGAAACCGACGATGAGAGCCTCCCGCGGCGAGACGATCCGGGGCAGCGCGGCGACCACGTTCTCGAGTTCCCTCTCAAACCGCCGGACGGCCCGGAAGGAGCAGTACACGGGCGCGCCGAGGAAGATCAGAGTATTGGCGGCGGCGCAGCCTCCCAGGGCCAGGATTCCGAGGGCCCGGCATAACCGAAGATCCGCGTACCAGCTCGCGGCCCACAAACCCATCCAGGCGCAAACCGGCGGAGCCAGGGCCAGAAGGTAGCCGCTGTTTACGAACTTCAGGTAGACGAAAGTGAAGAAGAGCAGGCCCGGCGCAATCCAGATGGCGGTGAAGACGGCCATGCGCGGATCGGTGGAAGAGGCCCGCCGCCCCCGCAACGGGAGTAGCGCGGCGCAGCCGAAACACAGAACATACCCGCCCGCGATCACCCCGGCGCGGGCTAGCGAGTTCCAAACCGACGAATTGAAAGCCATCCCCTGCGAAGGCACGGTAAACCACAGGGACCGAAGAGCGGAGAAGTACGCCGCCGCGCCGCAGATTCGGATCATGGGAAGGAACCACGCGAGCAGCGTCAAGGCCAGCGCGCCGATCCCGCCGGCAGCCTGCCCGCGCTTCGCATGTCGAAAGGAAAACAGCAGCAGAGGGCCCAGCAGCAGGAGCGAGGACTGACGGAAACCGGCCGCCAGGCCCACCACCATCGCGGCCGGCAAAATGAAGCGGGCCGCTCCACCATAGATGCGCCAGCACAGATATCCGGTGAGGGCCGAAAAGAAGGCCTCGACGATATAAGTGAGCGCCATCGTGCCGTGAAACCACGCCAGAGGAGAGAAGACGAAGACCAAGCCGGCGAAGGCGGCGGCCCGCGGGCCAAACCAGCGATCGGTCAAGACATAGATCATGGCTACTGCGCCGCAACTGAAGACAATGCCGATGGCCACCAGCGCCGCGTTGGCGTCGGGCAAAAGAAGGCTGGCCAGGCGGCCCAGACACACATATAGGAAGTAGCCGGGTGGATGCGGCTGATGGACGCTCGGGTCGAAGCGCTTCAAGGCCAGGGCGAAGTTGACCGAATCGATGTCATATAGGTAGCGGCTTCGGAATACGAAACGGGTGAGCGCGGTGGTGGCGATCAGGATGGCCGAAGGCGCTGCCTGGCGGAAGTTCACCACCGGATCTGGTGGCAATTGAGAAGCCACTCCGCGGACACCGCGACGCGCCTCTTCCCGGGGCGCGGTGGCCCGGCCTGCCGCCTCTCCGGTGTCGCCGCAGGTTCACCCTTCCATCCGGCATTGTAAACAACCGCTTACTACCCGCCGCCACCGGCAATCGCCCCTTGCATCATAAGCCACTGACCTGGAACCAGTAACCCGCCGCTATTCGGAACGGCTCTCGGCATGCTGTTGCACCAGAGGGGGAGGCGCCCATCACATGAGAGACATCGGTTTGAGACTTTACGTGAAAATGCAGAACCTGAAAGACGCGATCCTTGGCGACGAGAGGGGGCAGGACCTGGTCGAGTACGCCTTGGTAGTCGCGCTGATCGCGCTGGCGGCGACCGTCAGCATGAAAACCCTGGCAACCACCATTGGCACGGCTTTCACCAGCGTCGGAACCAAACTGACCACCTACACCAGTTGATCCCTCCCGAGACGGCCGGCCGCGCGGAAGCGCCGTCCGGCTTCTCCGGCGGGCGGCGCGCCAAGGATCGTTGCGCGAATCGCCGAGGGGTTCGGGCGATCTGGCGTTGGGGGATCCGGAGGCGGGGCTTCCATCCCCATCCAAGCCTGGTTCTCGACAACCCTTCCGCGCGAGCCATGCCGTACGCGCCGGCGATCGCTATCGGGACGATTTTCTCATTTCCGGAGCCATGACGGCGCGGCCGGCGAAGAGTTGAAGGCATACAGGGTATACCATGGCCACCATTCCGGAATCCGACAGATCGAACGCTCTCTCGGTGGCGCTGATCGTTCCGAACGATGCACGGCGCCGGGCGCTGGTGGCGGCGCTCGCCGGCTCGCGATCCACCATCGCCCAGGAGTTCGTGGCCTATCCGTCGCGGGACGACCTGCCCAAGATCGCGCGGCTGCACTGCGACGCGATTATTGTGGATCTGGACGGCGACGTGGAGCAGGCCATGCATGTGATCCGGAACCTGTGCGGCTACACGGTCGCGGTGACCGTGATGGCCTGCTCGGGCAATAACGATCTAACCTTGATGCGTCAATCCATGGAGGCGGGCGCGCGGGAGTTTCTGGTTGAGCCATTCCTTCCGGAAGCGCTGCGCGAAGCCTTTGCCCGCGCCTCCGCCCGCCGTTCCAATCAGGAGAAGGCGGCCGGGAAGGCGCTGGTCTTCGCATCCGCCAAAGGCGGCGTGGGCGTCACCACCATCGCTCTCAATTTCGCCCTGGCGCTGGCCAGGGAATCGGGCGGCAAAGTGGTGGTGGTGGACATGGATTTTCAACTGGGAGAAATCGCCCCCGGGCTCGGAATGACGGCGACGTTCTCGGTGGTGGACGCGCTCAAGAGCGCGGCCCGGCTGGACCGGGACTTTCTGGCGACCGTCCTGATGAGACACGGCTCCGGACTCGCCGTGCTGGCCTCTCCGGAGAACTACAACTTCTTTCACATGGCCGTCGACGAAGGAGGCAAGAAGCTGTTTCGCATTTTGCGCGAGGAGTTCGACTACGTGGTGGTGGATTCCGGAACCTGTCACGGCGGGCTGCAGGCCCTGCTTTTTGAAATGGCGGACACGCTCTATCTGGTCACGGAAATGACTTTTGCGTCGCTACGGAACGCTAACCGGATGATCTTCTTTCTGTCCGCCAGAGACGGGAGCCGCCATCTGGAAGTGGTGGCCAACCGGTTCAACTCGCGCCACGGCAAGATCGACGAAGCCAGCGCCACCCGGGCGTTGACCCAGCCGATAAGCTGGCGGATTCCGAACACCTATGCCGAGGTCCGGGCCGCCCAGGACCGCGGCGTGCCGCTGGCCATGGAGGATTCGCCCTACACGCGAGTGGTTGTGCAGATGGCGAGAGCCGCCTGCGGCAGCCCGCTCACCAGCGCCAAGAGCGCCAGACGATGGTTTCGACGTTCGGACGGCGAGGAACGCCGGGACCGGCGGAAAACGTAAATGGAAGTCCTCGATTTCGAAACCCTGAAAACCGAACTGCACGGCGCGCTGCTGTCGAGGATCGACCTCGAGAAGCTTTCGGCGATCGACGACGCCAAGGCCCGCCGCGCCGTGGCCGCCATGATTCAGGAGATTGTGGGGGCCCAAAAGGTGCCTCTCAATGCCGCCGAAAAGGAGCGGGTGGAAATCGATCTCCTGGACGAAGTTTTCGGGTTGGGACCGCTCGAACCCCTGCTGAAAGATCCGGCCATATCGGACATTCTGGTCAACAACCGAAACGTGGTTTACGTGGAACGCCGGGGAATCCTCTCACGGACCGGCGCGAAGTTCCGGGACGACCGGCACCTGCTGCAGGTGATTGATCGCATCGTGTCGCGGGTGGGCCGCCGGGTGGACGAATCCTCGCCCATGGTGGATGCCAGGCTTCCGGACGGCTCGCGAGTAAACGCCATCATTCCGCCCCTGGCCCTGGACGGTCCCTGCATGTCCATTCGGCGCTTCGGCAGCGGGCCCGCCGAAGCGGAAACTCTGATCAAGCTGAAAAGCATTTCCGCCGAGATGATGCAGATTCTGGCGGCCGCGGTGAAAGCCAGAATCAGCATCCTGATTTCGGGAGGCACGGGAGCGGGCAAGACTACCTTCATGAACATCCTCTCCAGCTTCATTCCGGAGACCGAGCGGATCGTCACCATCGAAGACGCCGCCGAGTTGCAGCTCAAACACGAGGACGTGGTGAGGCTCGAGACCCGGCCTCCCAATGTGGAGGGCATGGGCGCCGTGCGCCAGAGACAGCTTCTGATCAACAGTCTTCGCATGCGGCCGGACCGGATCATCATCGGGGAGGTTCGCGGCGACGAAGCGTTCGACATGCTGCAGGCCATGAATACCGGTCATGAGGGTTCGATGACCACCATCCATGCGAATACCTCCCGCGACGCTCTTTCGAGGCTGGAGTCCATGGTCGCCATGGCCAACGTCAACATGCCCGAGAAATCCGTTCGCCAGCAGATCGCGTCCGCGATTTCGGTGATCGTGCAGGTGTCGCGCATGAGCGACGGAACCCGAAAAGTGGTGAATATCTCCGAGATCACGGGTCTTGAGGAGAACATCGTCAGCATGCACGACATTTTCAACTTCGTGAGGAAAGGCATCGGACCGGATGGAAGAGTCGTCGGCGCGTTCCAGCCCACCGGGATTCGCCCCAAGTTCCTCGACCGGTTGCGGGTGGCCGGCATCCTGCTGCCGGCCGAGCTTTTCGAGCGCTCCGTGGAGGTGGATTGAGAATGCGGCCCGCAACGCCGGAAAGGGGGCCGATATGTGGTCGATTATTGCGTCGATTTGCCTGGCCATATCCGCGCTCGCGGCGCTGGTCGCGGTGAGCGTGGGAAAAGGCGCCTCGAAACATGGGACGCTGCGGCTGGCCGCGCTCGATCGCGGCTTCCCGCCCACCCAGTATGCGGAAAGGGACGCCGACATCCGGAAAGACCAGCGGCGCTTGAGCGCCATTCCATGGCTCAACCACTGGCTGACCCGAATGAACCTGGCGGCGGCGTCCAGCAGTTACCTGTATCAGGCCGGGGTGACCCTGACGCTGGGGACCCTGGCGCTGACATCCGCCGCGGGCTGCGCCATCCTGGGAAGCGCGCTCTATCTGCGATTCGGAGCGGCCCTGCCGGCGCTCATTTTTGCGGCCGGCTTTCTTCCGGCGCCTTTCCTGTACGTCCGGCACAGGCGCGCCAGGCGTTTGTCCAGGCTGGAACAGCAATTACCCGAAGCGCTCGGCATGATGGTCAGCGCTCTGCGCGTGGGCCACAGCATGATCGCCAGCCTGGGCGCCGCCGCCCAGGAATCTCCCGAGCCGATCGGTGGAGAACTGCGCAAGTGTTTCGAGGAACAGAACTACGGCGTCGACCTGCGCAGCGCGCTGGTGAATCTCACCGAGAGGGCCCCCATACAGGACTTTCGCATCTTCGTGGCGGCGGTGCTGATTCACCAGGAAAGCGGCGGGAACCTGGCCGAAGTGCTGGAGAAGGTGGCCCAAACCACGCGCGAAAGGTCGCGGTTGAAGAGGCAGGTGAGCGTTCACACGGCGCAAGCGCGGATGACCGGCTGGGTGCTATCCCTGCTTCCGGTGGCGCTCGGCCTGGGCATGTATTTCGTGAATCCGGACGGGATGAGCGTCTTGTGGAAGCATCCGCTAGGTTTGAAAATGCTCTGGACAGCCATCGGCATGGATATAGCCGGGGCCCTCGTCATCCGGAAGATCGTGCGGGTTCGCGTCTGAGGCCCAGTCCCATGCAGCTTGTTCTATTCTCGTTCCTCGCCGCCTTTGTGTTGCTGTCGAGTTTCGGCGTCCTACTGTTCTACCGGCGCCCGAGCGTGCGGAGACTGTCGCAAGTGGTGTCCAGGGCGGCCGACGCCAGCCTATTGCGCAGCATTGCGCCGACCTCCGGCTCCAAAATCGAAAAACTCGTCAAGCCGTTTCAGAAGGTAGTGCCGAGAAGCCCGGCCGACGTCTCGACCCTTCAGAAGCGGCTGGTCGCGGCGGGCTATCGCGGACAATCCGGCGTCAACATCTTCTATAGCTCCAAGGCGCTGGTTCCCTGCGCGTTGTGCCTGCTCGCCACGGTCACGCTGGTTTACGCATACGCTCCCCTTTTCGTGTATGCGCTGGCGGCCGGTCTGGGTTTTCTGGCCCCGGATCTCTGGCTGAGCCATCGAGTTTCCGCCAGACAACTGAAGTTGCGTCTGGGCCTTCCGGAAGCTCTGGACCTTATGGTGATCTGTGTGGAGGCGGGGCTCAGCACCGACAAGGCGACCATGCGAACCGCGGAGGAGCTGCGCATCAGCCAGCCGGAAATCGCCGATGAACTGAATCTTGTATATCTGGAACAGCGCGCCGGATGCCCGCGCGCCGAAGCCTGGAAACACGTTGGGGAGCGGACCGGCGTCGATACCATCCGTTCCCTGGCGTCGATACTCATCCAGGCCGACAGGTTCGGCACGAGTATTGGGAAGACTCTGAGGGCCCACGCGGACACGTTGCGCACGCGGCGGCGCCAGGATGCGGAGGAGAAGGCGGCCAAGACCACCGTGAAACTCGTCTTCCCCCTGGTGCTGCTCATCTTCCCGTCGCTGTTCGTGGTGACGCTGGGTCCGTCGATCATCGTCATGTTGGAAGGGTTTGCGAGGTATTTGGGTTGATCCGGCGCCGCGCCGCCTGAACTCGAAAGAAAGGAGAGAACGTCATGGATACTACAACGATTGTTCGCCTGGTAGCGGGCATCCTGTTCGTCATCGGATTAGCGTATGTCATTCAGCGCCGCCGCCACAAAGCGGTACGGTAGTCGCGGCGGCCGCCGGGGATCTTAAGCCAGCGGGGATCTGGTGGCGGCGCCGCGCGGGGACAGGGCTGTAGGTCGGATCGACGCCAGGCCGGCGAGGCGAGGTACTATTCGGGCGAGGCAAGCATGAGACGGACCTTGTGTGTGTTCAATCGAAATCGCGAATCGTTTCTGGGGTTTCGCGTCGCTTTCGCCGACACCTGGCGGATCCGCCTGAAAGGGCTGTTGGGACGAAGCGGATTGACGCCCAACGATGGCATCTGGCTGATTCCTTCCCGCGGGATTCACACCTTCGGAATGCAGTTCGCCGTCGATTTGATTTACCTGGATTCGGCGAATCGGGTGATCTATCTGGTCGAGCATTTCCGGCCGTTTCGTATTTCGCCCATCAAAAGGAAATGCGCCAGCATTCTGGAGATGCGCACGCGGGCGATATATTTTTCCAATACCCAGATCGGCGATGAGTTACTGATTTGCGCTCCCGAGGAAATGAAGGAGTGCGTGGAGCGGAATCGAGCCGAACCCGCTTTCGTGGACGGTCGGGAGTAAGGTGAAGCGATGTTGCGGAGGGCCATGGCCGGGCTGCAAGAATGGCTGCTGCGGGAGAGTCGGGAAAGGAAAGAACTCAGGCGCGCGCCGAGATTCATGCAGCCGGAGATCGTGGTGTATTATTGGGACGGCGCCGCGCCGGAGGGACGCCGTATCCGCGATATCAGCCGCAGCGGCGCGTACATCCGTACGCCGGAGCGCTGGTACCCCGGCACGATCGTCCGGCTGGTTCTCCAGAAATATCCGGCGGCCAAGCCAGGGGATGGCGCGGCCGTCCCAGTGGCTTCAACCTGCATACCCGCGCGGGTGGTACGGCACGGACGGGACGGCGTAGCGGTGGAGTTCGTTTTTCGCGACGCAAAGGAGGAAAAGACCCTGCGCGCATTTCTGGCCGCCTTTTCGGCGCCAGCGGCGGAAAGCGCGCCTGCCACAACAGCCTCGCGGAGGGGAGGACAGGCCCTGGTCGAGTTCGCCCTGATGGTTCCCCTGGTGTTTCTTCTGGCCGTGAATGCCATCAACCTGGGCGGCTTTCTTTTCGCGTGGATCACGGTGGCCGACGCGGCCCGCTCGGGAGCTCAATACATGGTCATGTCCAGCGCTTCGCCGGGGGCCCCGACTCCGGCGACGCCGGCTCAAATCACCACCCTCGTAACCAACGACGTCTCGTCGCTATTGAACCGGTCGAGCCTGGTGGTTGCGGTGTGCACGAATAATACGGCGGCGCCCACGGGCTGCACCACGCTCTTCGACCCCGAGGCGCCGGCATTTACTCTCGCCATCGTGGACGTGACATATACATATAAGCCTTTCATCCCGTTGTTCTCATTTCCGGGGCTCGGTATTAGCGCGACGCTCCCGGCCGGCGCCATCCACCGAAAAGCCGTCATGAGGATGCTGCAGTGAGCGGCGGCGGAACGGGAGGCCTTGCCGGCCGTGGCGGGCAATCCCTGGTGGAGTTCGCCATCGTGGCGGTTCTGACGGTCGTCATGCTTCTTTTCGTGGTCGAAATGGGCCGCATGCTGCTGGCGTATGCGACGGTCGCCAACGCGGCGCGCGCGGGCGCGCGTTACGCGGTGGTGCACGGCGGCACGCGTTCCGCCGGGACGACGGTCGACAGCGCCAGCGGACCGGGCGCCGACCCCGCCTGGGTTGTGACGGTGGTGAAGAACTTCGCCAGCGCCGGTCTATTGACTACCAGTCTTCTGGTTGTGCATGTGACCTATCCGGGGGGCTCCAATGCTCCCGGCCAATCCGTAACCGTGACCGTGGTATATCCTTATGATCCACTGACGACGTACTTCTCAAAGACATTGCGCCTTGGAAGCGCCACCCAGGGGGTCATCGTATTTTGAAACGCTCCGCCATCCATTTCGGCCGCGAGGACGGACAGGCCGTCATTCTGGTGGTGGTGGCCATGGGCGTTTTTCTGATGGGCGCGCTCGGGCTGGCGATCGATGGCGGGCAAATGTACGCCCACCGGCAAATGGCGCAGGCGGCCGCGGATGCCGCCGCCCAGGCCGGCATTCTGAGCATCTTCAAGGGAACCAATGCCACATCGGCGCACCCGTTCGGGACGGGAAGTCCTCCCATCGCGTCGTCCACTTGCACCACCACGGACGGCCGGACGCCGTGCGTCTACGCGCGCAACAACGGGTTTGGAGGGACAACCGCGGACAGGGTGACACTGAGTTTCCCGGCCGCCGTTTCCGGCGTATCTCTTTCGTCGGTCGCCGTTCCGGCGTTCTCCGTCACGGTGCAAAGGACCCTGCCAACGGGCCTGACGCGATTTGTGGGGGCGGCGGCCACGTTCACCGTCACGGCCAAGGCCACGGCCGGACTGGTCGGCACGGTTTCACCCTACTGCATCTACGCACTCGATCCCTCCGCGCCGAACGCGTTCGCGGCGACCAATGGCTCGACGCTGACGCTAAGCGGCTGCGCTTTGGCGGTGGATTCCACCAACGTCGATGCGGCCACCGTCTCCGGCGGATCGAGCCTCACGGCGTCGGCGATCGCGGTGGCCGGCGGCGGCGTGGTCACCGGCGGCTCCGTGGTCGCCGCGCCGGCGACTTCGGTATCGGGCTTCGCGGTCGGCGGTGGCTCGACCATGACGCCGGCTCCGGCCCTGGGAGCGGCGCCGCCGGCCGCCGATCCGTTGGCCTCCGTGCCGGCTCCCGCCGTGGGCGCCTGCGACTTCAACAACTATAGTCCCGGCTATGGGACCTGGACGCTCAATCCCGGGACCTATTGCGGCGGAATCGCCATCGGCAACGGCGCCACCGCCACCTTCAACGCGGGTACTTATATCATCAAGGGCGGCGGGCTCACGCTGGTCGGCGGAACCACCGACACGGGCGCCGGAGTGATGTTCTATCTCACGGGGACGAACGCGTCCTATGGTTCCGTGACCATCTCCAACGGCGCCAACGTCACCTTCTCGGCGCCGGCGTCCGGCCCGTACATGGGAGTCGTGTTCTTTCAGGATCGATCGATCACATCGGCTTCGAACGCGACGTTCGCCGGCGGCGTCAATATGAAGGTGACCGGGAGCCTGTATTTCCCGACGACGTCCGTATCGTACTCGAATGGGGCCAGCACGAATGCCTACGTGGCCATCGTCGCCAAGCAGGTGTCGTTCACCGGCGGAACCAACATTACGTACGATCCCACCGGATTGAAGACCGGGCTCTTCTCGAAATCCGTGGCGCTGGTGCAGTAGGAGCCGCGGGCTTGTGTGGGGTCAAGCCTTCGGGCTTGCCGCCGGCCTTCTGGCCGGCGTTCCTCGCGCCGGCGCCAGACGCCGGCCGGAAGGTTGAGGGCTTGACCCCACATCGGCAGCCTGCCTTCCTGTCGCGCATCCAAGCCGAGCGGCAAGCCGAGCGCCAAAGCGCCGCCGGGCCGCGCCGCGTTACCCTATTCGTTAACGCAGCCAAGCAAAGGGCTGAACGTTTCCGGAGGATCCCCACCTATGCATGCACCGAAATTCGCGTGGTCTTTGGCAGCCGTGGCTTGTGGCGCGCTGGCCGGCGCGGCGTTCGCCGACGAAGGCATGTGGACCTTCGACAACCCGCCCATCAAGCTGTTGCAGGAGAACTACAACTTCACTCCCACCCAGGCGTGGCTGGATCACATTCGCCTGGCTTCGGTGCGCATGAACGATGGCGGTTCGGCTTCGTTCGTCAGCCCGCACGGCCTGCTGTTGACCAACCATCACGTGGCCCGCGGGCAACTGCAAAAGAACTCCACGCGGGAGCACGACTATATCAAGGACGGTTTCTACGCCGCCGCTCCGGAACAGGAGATGAAATCGCCGGACGCCGAAGTGAACGTGCTGGTGACCATGGAGAACGTCACCGCCCGCGTGGCCGCCGCCCTCCAGAACGCCAAAACACCGGAAGAGCAATTCGCGGCGCGCCGCTCCGTTATCGCCCAGATCGAGCGAGAGAGTCTCCAAAGCACCGGCCTGCGCTCCGACGTGGTGACGCTGTACCAGGGCGGCGAGTATTGGCTGTATCGTTACAAGAAATACACGGACGTACGCCTGGTGTTCGCGCCGGAGCAGCAGATCGCCTTCTTCGGCGGGGATCCCGACAATTTCACCTACCCGCGCTACGATCTGGACCTGGCGATCTTCCGCGTTTATGAAAACGGCAAGCCCATCGAGAGTTCCAACTACCTGAAGTGGAACCCCAAGGGGGCGGCGGACAATGAGCTGGTATTCGTTTCGGGCCATCCTGGCTCCTCGGAGCGCATGAACACGGTGGCGGAACTCGAAAACCTGCGCGACTCGAGCGAGCCCAACGCGATCAAGATTCTGAAGAGCCGCATCGCCACCCTGGAAGAGTACTCCGCCCAGGGCGCGGAGCAGGCCCGCCAGGCGGCCTCGGCGATCTTCAACCTGGCCAACAGCCTGAAGGCGCGCGAGGGGCGTTTAAAGGGGATCGGGGACCCCAATGTGATGGCCAAGAAGCGCGCCGAGGAACAAGATTTCCGCTCCAAGGTGGCGGCCAACGCCGAATGGGAGGCCGCGTATGGGGGAGCATGGGACGCCATCGCCGCCGCGCGGAAAATGGCGGCGACCCGCATAAAGGAGCGCCTCTACCGCGTGTTGGATTCGCAGTATGCGAGCCTGGCCGGCACGATCGTGCAGTACGTGGCGGAGATAGGGAAGCCCGATGGCGAGCGCCTCGAGGGGTATCACGACGGGGAGATCGATTCCCTCCAGCAGCGGCTGTTCTCTCCCGCGCCGCTCTACCCCGCCATGGAAATCGCCCGCATGGCCGGCATGCTGGAGCTTTCGGCGGCCGAACTGGGTCCCACCGACGAATACATAAAGGCCGTGCTGGGCGGCCGCACGCCGCTCGACGCCGCCACGGCCCTGACCAACGGCACGAAACTGGCCGACCCGGCGTTCCGCCGGCAGCTTGTGGACGGCGGCCAGGCGGCGGTGGCCGCCTCCACCGATCCCATGATCGCGCTGTTGCGCCGGCTCGACCCGCTCCGGCGCGAGCTGGTCAAGTGGCAGGAGGACAACGTGTCGAGCGTGGTCCAGCGCGCCGGCGAGCAGCTCGGGAAAGCGCGGTTCGCCGCCTACGGCAAGTCCACCTATCCCGACGCAACCTTCACCCTGCGGCTTTCCTACGGCAGGGTGCGGGGCTATCCCATGAACGGCACAAAGGCGCCGTACAAAACCACCTTCCACGGGCTCTACGACCGCGCCCTGGGCTTCGATTTCGCGCCGCCGTTCGACCTGCCCTCCCGCTATGTGGAGGGCCGCGACAAGCTCGACTTATCGACCCCGCTCGATTTCGTGACCACCAACGACATCATCGGCGGCAACTCGGGCTCGCCGGTGATCGACGCCAAGGGCGAGATAGTGGGCCTCATTTTCGACGGCAACATCGAATCGCTGGTGGGCGATTTCGTTTACGAAGGCGAGACCAACCGCGCCGTGGCGGTCCATACCGGCGGCATGACCGAGGCCCTGAAGAAGCTCTACGGCGCGCAGAAGCTGGTGGATGAGCTGCTGGGCAACTGAGGACGGCGGCGGACCCGAGCTTCGCTCGGGCGGGCGGGGCGTGCTCCGCCCCTACAAAGGCGCATCGCAGGCCCGGGCACGCCCGGTTCGAGGCGCTGAGGGACGAATCGTTGCGAAACCCGCCCCTTTCCGTTTGCGATATGATACGCGAATGCCCACACCAGCTAATCCCATTCCGCCCGGTTTCCACACCGTCACGCCGCACCTGTCGGTCAACGGCGCCGCGGCTTTCGTCGACTTCCTGAAGCGCGCATTCGGCGCCATCGAGCTATCCCGCGGGGCCGGCCCCGGAGGCAAGCTCATCCACGTGGAGATGCGCATCGGCGATTCCGTCGTCATGTTCAGCGACGATTTCACCGAAGAGTTTCACCTGCCGCCGCCGGCGCAGGGACGCCTGCCGTTCTCCCTGCATCTCTACGTTACCGACGCCGACGCCGTATGGAACCAGGCGGTGGCCGCCGGCTGCGAGATCGTGATGCCCCTCGCCGACCAGTTCTGGGGCGACCGTTACGGCCACGTCAAGGACCCTTTCGGGTTCACCTGGTCCATAGCCACGCGCAAAGAAGTCCTCACGCCGGCAGAAATTCAGGAACGCCAGGCGACGGCCTTTGGCGGCGGGCAGCCATAGACTGCTGTCCCGGAACCGGGTTGCCATCCGGCAGAGCCCGCTTTTTCGACGCTCGGAGATAAACGTGCACTCTCCGGATGCGGGCAGAAGGGAAGGTTTCCGTGAGCGGACGGACTCAATCCGCCGCAATTCGCGACTTCAGTATTGCAATCGACACCGAAACGTCATACTTTGGTAACGGTGTTGTAACCGATGTTGGATGCGGGGATACTGCGTTCCGTTGTGGTCGTGCTCGGAGTGTGGGGACCATGCTGCTTGGCGCAGACGCCCTGCGGCTCGGTTATGGCGCCGGAGCGCGCATACTCCCTCAGGCTGAGCTCGTTCGTTCCGGAACCAAATCGGGTGTCGGGCGTGCTCCTGGAAGCCCGTATCAACGGCGGTCCGCCTTTGCACCTGCTGCTCGATAGCGGGGCGTCGTACATCACTCTGGATGCCAGGGCGTCCGCGCGGGCGGCGGTCTCCGCGGTTTCGGAGTCCCACCTGGTCGGAATGGGCGAATCGCCGGCGAGGCCCGCCCGGTCCGGCGTGGCCGGCGTTGTCGATGTGGGTCCGCTGCGCTTCGGGAACTGCCGGGTTGACGTGCCTCCCGGCAGGCTGGCCCAAGGCATCGACGGGGTAATTCCGCTGTCCCTTTTCGGCGGCTTCCTGATACGTCTGGATCTGCCGGGCAAGGTCCTGGATCTCACGCCATTTGGGGACCGCGCCCCAACCGCCGGGTTCGCGCACGCGATCGTGAGAAGAGATCTGCTCTTCATGCCCGCGGCTCTGAACGAGGCGGTGGAGGGATATGTTCTGCTCGACACGGGCGCTTCCTATTCGGCGATCTCGCACCGCGCGGCGCAGGCTCTGAGGAGCGCGCTGGTCTCGACGGTCGGCTTGCGTGGCGCCAACGGCGCCGTGAACGGCGACCTGATCGAGGCCGCGGTTCAATTCCATGTCGCCGGCTGGAACCTCACGGCGGAGCCCATCGTGGCGCTGGATCTGGCGGATTTCAGCGCGTTCAATGGCGTCGAGACGGCCGGAGTCCTCGGCTATCCCGCGCTACGCGCCTCTATTCTGACGGTCAGCTATCGGGATGCGCTGGTGCGCATCGACGCGCCGCCGAAGGGTGCGAAGGGGCGAACATTGATGGCGGAGAAGGAAGAGGCCGGCGCCTTTTGAGGCGCCGGCCACCGGAGTCTCCCTCGACAGACCACGCAGGGCGATGGTCTGTCCCACCTTAGAACGTGAAGCGCATCACGAACTGGAAGCGGCGCGGCGTACCCGTGCCGACCGCTCCGGTGTTGAGAATGCCGGTGATGTGGCCGAAGCTGCTGGCCGTGGTCCAGGTCGAGCTGGGCGTCTTGTAGATGGGGTGATTGAACAGATTGAAGGCCTCGCCCCGCAAATCCATACGGACCCGCTCGCTGAGGGCGAACTGTTTGTGCAGCGCTGAATCGATCTGGTACATCCCCGGACCGAATGCGACATTGCGGCCGAGTGTGCCGTAAGTCCCCGGCGCGGGATATGCGAAGGCGCTGGGGTTGAACCAGCCGTCCGTGGTGGCGCTGACCGTCTGCGGATCGGCGTAGATCGATCCGCCGACGTAATTGGGCCGCTGGTTCGAAGTGTTCCCGTCGAGCGGCGTGGTCTTCGGCTTCATCGAGATGTTTACCGGCAATCCCGTGCGGGCGGTGAAGAGGCCCGAGAGTTCCCATCCGCCCAGAATCTTGTCGGAGATGCCGCCGGCATTCAGATACTGGCGGCCTTTCCCGAACGGCAACTGGTAAATGAATGTAGTTACGAAGTTGTGGCGCACGTCATAGGCCGAGTTGCTGCGGTCGCACGCCCGGCAGGCCTGGTTTTGAAACGCCGCCGAATCGCCGGCGCCGGCGGAGGAGTCCGTGATCCCGTGGGACCACATGTACTGAGTCTGCCAGAACAATCCTCTCGTAAACCGCCGTTGCAGCGACGCCTGCAGCGCGTTGTCGTTGTTGTTGCTATTGTTCTCCTTCACGCCGAACGCAGCGAACGCCGGGTTGTAACGCTGCTGCGTGACGGGGTTCAGAAGGTTGGTGGTGATTTTGTCCCACAGGTGATGACCTTCTCCGCCCACATAGCCCACCTGCAAGAGGAAACTCGCGGGCAGCTTCTGTTGCACGTTGAAGTCCCAGTTCTCGTAATACTGATCCTTGCGATCGCGCGCAATCCCCTTGGGCGCGAACGGCGCGGTGCTGGGGACGATAAACGGCAGAATCGGGTAGGTCAGTTGCAGCCCGGACGTGCTCTGGATGTTATAGCGCGGCACGGCGCTCTCGGCCGGATCGCTGAAATCGTCGTTCTGATTCGCGCCGTAGAAGATCCCCCAGCCCGCGCGGATAACTGTGTTGCCGTGCAGAGCTTGGGGTGCGTACGCGAGGCCGGCGCGCGGACCGAAATCGTGGTAGAGCGGGCTGAAGTAGGGCGTGCCCTTGGGGCAGAAGCCGCCGCAATTCACCAGGTCCACCACCGCCGACCGGTTGTGGATTTCATAGGGCACGCTGAAGAAGTCGTAGCGCAGTCCGAAGTTCAGCGTCAGCGCCTGGGTCGCCTTGAACTGGTCCTGTATGTAGCCGTCGTAGGCCGTGTGCCGCGTGCCCACGATTGACTCGCCCACCAGGTACCCGCCCGAGTTCGCCTTGTTATTGATAAAATCGGAATCGGTCAGGTAGGTCACCGAAGAGGTAGTCAGCGCGTTGCCGGAGTTATTCAGCCTGATCCGCCGGACCTCGACGCCCGCCTTCAGGGTGTGCCGGCCCGTAGTCTTGGTAAGGTTGTCGATCCCGGAGAACGTGGTTCCGACTTCCTCGTCGAGCGAGGTATCGCTCAACCCGCTGAAGCTGGCCGTGCTCAGCTCGATGGGGGCCGTGCCGTAGCCCCAATTGTGATAGTTCGCGCGGTTCACGCCGAATTTCGCTTCGTTGATCAAGGTCGGTGAGAGGATGGTCTGGTACTGCAACACCATGTTCTGGGTGACATCGGTCACCAGGCCGTGCCCCCCGATCGCGTCGCTGGGCGTATTCGCGTTGGAGTTGTCCGTGTTGTAACGGAAGTAGGCCGTGGACTTGTCGGAAAAGCGATAGTCCATTCGGATCAAGCCCGAGTTCTCCTGGGTTAACGCGCTCTTAGCCGCGCTGACCTGGTCGACGTTGGCTCCGAGCGAGACGCGCTGCGCGGCGCTGAAGTTGCCGAATGCGCCGATCAGCGGCGCCAGCGCCGGTGACGTGGCGATCACCTGGCTGGCGTAAGACAAGCTCGGGATCTGGCTGACGTACGTGGAGGCAAGCGTCTGCTGCAGCCCCTCATAGTTCATAAAGAAGAAAAAGCGGTTCTTGATCACAGGCCCGCCCAGGGAAGCGCCGAACTGATTCAGCCGGAAGGGCGGGATATTCGAGCCGTCGAACGGGCTGCGCGAATCGAATATCTGGTTGCGGACATACTCATAGGCGTTGCCGTGGTAGCTGTTGGTGCCGGTCTTGGTCACCACGTTCACCTGGGCGCCTCCATTGCTACCGCTCTCGGCCGAGTAGTTGGACGTGCTGACCCGGAATTCCTCGATCGCGTCGGGAGAGATCTGCAGTCTGGTGGTGGTCTTCTGCGCCTGCTCCTGGACGCCGGTGGCGTCGATGCCATCGAACTGGTAGTTGGTGTCGTCGATCGAGTGGTTGTTGAAGCGGATGCTGCGCTGCGATCCGTCGCCATAGTTCACCGCTCCGGGCGCGAGGAGCATCAGCGTCGCCCAATTGCGGCCGCTCAGCGGAATGGAATTGATCTGCGCCGATTCCACCACGCCCCCTACCTCGGCGTCGGTGGCGTTCACCAACTCGGCCGACGCGGTCACCTGAACGGCGTCGGTGGCGGCGCCCACTTCGAGCCGCCCGTCCACGGTGCGGCTTTGGCCGTTCATTAAGACGACCGACTTCACGGTTACGGCTTTGAAACCGTCTTTCAGAAACGTTATGTCGTAAATCCCCACCGGCAGGCTGGGGATTTCATACGTGCCGCCCGGGCTGGTCTGGGCTTCCCGTTGCAAGCCCGTATCGGCGGAGACCGCGCGGACCGTCGCCATGGGCACCACGGCGTTGCTGGCGTCCGTGACGGCGCCGTTGATGTTCGCCCGGTCCACCTGCGCCGCGAGCGGCAGAGCCAGGCCGGCTAACAAAAGAACAAGATGCAGACGTCTCATAGATAGGACCTTTTCAAATGGAGTGGCAGCGCGTTGCTGCCCGGAGACCGAAACCTCATCCCCGAAAGGGGGTATTGGACGCGGCCCAGCGCCACAATCAGCCGCATTCGTTTCATTTCGCGGGAATCCCCTGCGCGCTCGCGGCCGGCGTGGCCGTGGCATGACTTACATAGATCGAGGCGCCCCGGTCCGCGCCCGGCTTTTGTAACTCGAAGCTATCCCGCAAAACACCGTCAATCGAATATGCCTGGAACAGCAGATGGTCCGGCCCGATCTCGACGCTCTGGAAGAACTGCTGTTGACCGATCATGACAGCCATCAGGTTCTTGTGAGCATCCTCGAGTTCATACATCTTGGGACCGCTGACCGAAATTGCGTATATGACTCCGGGCGCGGTGGGCGCCACTACGTGGTCTTTGGCGACCTTGTGGGTGCGGGCGTAGGCGTGGTCGTGGCCTTGTAGCACCAGGTCGACGTGGTACTGCTCATAGAGCGGCGCGAGGGCCTTGCGCATGTCGTCGTATTCGCGTCCCTTGGCCACGTCGTAAATGGGCTGGTGCTGCGCCACGATGGTCCAGCGGTTCGGGTTCTTACTGAGCGTCTGTTTCAGCCATTCCAACTCCTTGTCCCATACGCGCTGCTTGGCGTCGGTTACGAAGTCCGTGTTGGCGAAGACGTTTACATCGAGGGCAATGAACCGGACGCCTTGGTAGTCCAGGTAATAAGACTGCGATTGCATCTCTTCGATATCCGGGCCGTTCGGCGGGAGGGCAAAGTGCCGGCGCCAGAGCGGCGACGCGCCGAAGACTTTCTTGGAATCCGGCGCGCCCGGCGCGCGGTGCAGGTCGTGATTCCCCGGCACGGGGAGGCTGGGGACCATGGCGCTAATGAAGCTCAGCGCCTCGCTCCACTCTCCCCAGAGGGCGTCGTTGTACCCGTCCTCGACCAGGTCCCCCGCGTGGACGATGAAGCGGGCGTCCGGCACGGTTGCATAGGCCGCGCGAATGCTGTGGGACCACATGGACTTGATGCTGTTCTGGGCATCGCCGATGTAAAGGAAGCGGAATGGCTGGGGGCCGGCGGAGGCGGTGCGGAAGATATTCCACTCGCTCCATGTCTGGCCGTCGCCTACCCGGTAGCAGTATTTGGCGTCCGGATCGAGGCCCTGAAAGTTCACCGCATAATGACCCGCGAACCGGCCGCCGCCGAGGTCGTCCTTCTCCACGCTTCCAGTAACGGTAACGGCCTTCTTCTCAAAGCCGGGATCGGCGGTGAATTTGGCCACTTGCGCCTGCGCGGACGGCAGCGGCGTCTCGGTGCGCCAGGTTACCGCCTGAGTGCGGGCGGGGTCGCCCGTCCAGGTCAGGATGATGCGCGATGGCAGCGATCCCGGTGGCGCAACCGCGCCGCGCAACAGAACCTTGGGGAGTATAAGTGGCGCAAGTAGAGTTACAGCTAGGGCGCATAAGTGGAACCGTTTCATGGAAAGCCTCGAACCCGTCGGATCTGAGTGGTGACGCTCCGATTATGGCGAGGCCGCGCTACAGAACGGTGACAAATCGGCGAAAATCCGGTTATAGTCCCCGCGAGAACCCGTTGCCGCCGCTGCGCCGGCGAATTGGTTTCGATCCGAACCAATTGCGAGAAAACGTCAAGAGACATTCACGGTATTGTCATGCCGCGCGACTAAACTGGATACGACTACGGGACCCGAGGCCGGCGTATGGACGCCCGGACCCTCGAGTCCCCGAAGTGGGTATAGTGAGGCTCCCCATGGCCCAGCGCAGTCTGAATGCTCTTCGAATCGCCGTCGACAGCGCCGCGACTTCGGCATCGCTGTTGATCATCCTGCTCTCCTACTGGCCGTACCTGTTCGCGGTCAGATGCCGGCGGGTGTTGTTCTAAGGGCCTGTCGGAACCGCTCCCCGAGAACGTCTGAAACAACCGGTTGGCAGACGGGACCGCTTGCCCCACCGGGATGGAACTCCTTTGACGGCAAGGTGGGACGGACGCTTTCGCCTGGCGACCCGGGCCGCGAACAACGGATCGCGGTTACGCCGGCTTGGGACGATTGACGGGCGGACTCTTCGGAGCTATGATCCGTGCATGAAGCCGGCCAGGACATCGCTATTAGTGGTGGCAGCGGTATTAGCGACCGCCTGGGTTTTGTATAGCTCCAGGACGGTATCCCCCAACCCCTCTCGACAGAGCGAGTTCATCCGGACCTATGAGCCGTCCCGCGTAGTGGAGAAGTTCGGCCACCTGCGCCAAACCTCGGGTGGGGCGGAGGCTGCCGCCGGTCGGCACGGCGTCTGGAACTCGCGCAACTTTCTGTTTCGGATCGAGGTCGACGGCCACCGTGTGCCCGACTTGCTGGCCGCCATGCACCACCAGGCCGGCGACAGCATTACGGGCGCCGGCGCGCGCCTCGCCGGCAGCGGCGGCGCTGGCCCGCTCACCCTTGGCCGGACCTACACAACACGCTATGAGGACGCCCACGCGACGGGCATTGTCATAATCGGTCCCGCCTATCCCGATGCGTTGCCCATCGCCGATCCGCCGGCGTTCGACGTGCCCGTCCGGATCGAAGAGCAATGGCGGCCGGATTAGGCGACGCGGGAGTCGCATCCAATTTCGAACCGGATACCATGTTAATTTCACCTTCCGCGAACCCATGAATCGCCGTACATTTCTGACAATGGCGCCGGCTTCGATGGCGCTGGCGGCCGCGCTCGACCGACGCTCCATCGTATCGCGCCATGACGTCCGGCTGAACGAAATCGATCCCGACTCGCCTCTTTCCGTCGGCAACGGCGAGTTCGCATTCACCGTCGACGTCACCGGCCTGCAATCGCTGCCGGCGGTTTACGAGAAGACCGTGCCGCTGTGCACCCAGGCGCAATGGGGATGGCACAGCTTCCCCATCCCCGGCGGGCTGAGCCCGGCGGATCTGCGCCTGGAGGTGTTCGACACCTACGGGCGGGAGGTAGGCTACGCGACAAGTAGCAAGGGCCAGGAGCCGCTGTTCAACTGGCTCCGCGAGAACCCGCACCGGCTGAACCTGGCGCGCATAGGCTTCCTGCTCGACGGCCAGCCGCTGACGCCGAGCGATATAGGCGAAATCGAACAGACCTTGAGGCTGTGGGATGGCGCCATCGAGAGCCGCTTCCGGCTGCGGGGCGCGCCGGTTCGTGTGCGCACCGAGTGTCACGAGACGCGCGACGCCATCGCCGTCTCGGTGGATTCGCCGCTGGCCCCCGGCCGTCTGGCGATTGCGTTCGATTTTCCGTACGGTTCGCCGGATATGGCCGCCTCCGACTGGAACAGCGCGGCGAAGCACAAGACGGAGGTCGTCGCGGAAGGCCGCGGCTCGATGAACCTTCGGCGGCAGCTCGATTCGAACGTGTACTACGCGCGGCTGGATTGGCGCGCTGGCGCATCGGTGAGCAAGGTGGGGGATCATCGCGTGCTGCTGACCGGGCCGGATCTGGGCTTTCGCTGTGAATTCAGCGGGAAACCGGTGGCGTGACCCCGTGTCCGCGCCATCGGCGAAACACTGGAACGCGTTCTGGTCCAGCGGCGCGGCCATCGATTTCGGCGGCAGCACGGACAGACGCGCCGGCGAGCTGGAGCGCCGCATCGTGCTCTCGCAGTATCTCACCGCCATCCAATGCGCGGGTTCCCTGCCGCCGCAAGAAACCGGGCTTACGTGCAACAGTTGGTATGGCAAGTTCCACCTGGAGATGCACTGGTGGCACGCAGCCCATTTCCCCGTGTGGAACCGCACGCCGCTGTTGGAGCGCAGTCTTCCGTGGTACGAAACCGTGCTTCCCGCGGCGATGGAGAAAGCGCGCCGGCAGGGGTACAAGGGCGGGCGCTGGCCGAAGATGACTTCGCCCGACGGGCGCAGCAGCCCATCGAACGTGGGCGAGCTGCTGATCTGGCAGCAGCCGCATCCGATTTCCCTGCTCGAGTTGTGTCAGCGGACGCAGCCGTCGCGCGCGCGGTTGCGGCGCTACGCGAAGGTGGTGTTCGAATCGGCCGAATGGATTGCCGATTATGCGGTGGAGCGCGACGGGCGGTATGTGCTGGGGCCGCCGCTGATCCCGGCGCAGGAGAACCACCCGGCGCGTGAAACCTGGAATCCGACGTTCGAGCTGGAATACTGGCGCGAGGCGCTCGAGGTGGCGCAGCAGTGGAGACAGCGGCTGGGGATGGGACCGAACGCCAAGTGGGACGCGGTGCGGCGGAAGCTCTCCGCGCTGCCGGTGAAGGACGGAGTCTATCTGGCGCACGAGAACTGCCCGCAGACTTTCGCTGAGCGCAACCGCGACCATCCGTCCATGCTGGCCGCCTACGGCGTCCGCCGCGGGGAGCGCGTGGATCGCGAAACCATGCGCCGCACGTTGCGGCGCGTTATGCGCGAGTGGCGCTGGGAGGACGCCTGGGGCTGGGACTTCCCCATGACCGCCATGACGGCGGCCAAACTCGGCGAACCGGAGACGGCCATCGACGCCTTGTTCCTCGAATCGCCCAAGAACACCTGGCGGGCCAATGGGCATAACTACCAGAGACCGAACCTGCCGGTGTACCTTCCCGGCAACGGGGCGCTGCTCCTCGCTACCGCCATGATGGCGGCGGCATGGAACGGCTTTCCCCGGAAGACCTGGCAGGTTCGTCAGGAAGGCATTCATCCGCTGCTGGGTTAAGGGCTTGGCATGAAGCAACCACGCCAAGCCCGCCCGCTGCCTGGCGTCTACACCCGCCGGCGGCGCGCCAACTCCCCGAACCGCTGAGATTCGTACCCCTCTTATCGATCATTCCCCGGATACCCCCCTTTTGGGAGACGGGGTATGCAGGGTTTTTGTCGGCTGGCCGATAAGATCCACAGCGCGGTAGATAGCAGCCCTCCGGCCGCCGTGGATCCCAGGCGCGATTGAGACAGAACACGGCGCCACCGCGCTAAGGGACCAGCAGGGAACCGCTTGTCGGCTCCGTGGAGAACATCGTATGCAAGATGAGGATGTGATTCGTGAATTCCTGATCGAGAGTCATGAAAACCTCTCGCGTCTGGATCAGGAACTCGTCGAACTCGAGAAGCACCCCAAGGATGCGGAGTTGCTGGCAAGCATCTTCCGCACCATTCACACGATCAAGGGCGCCTGCGGCTTCCTCGCGTTTTCCACCCTGGAGAGAATCAGCCACCAGGCGGAGAGCCTCCTGAGCCAATTGCGCGACGGCCGGCGGGAGCTCACTCCATCCTTGGTATCCCTGGTTCTGGAGACGGTGGACGCTACGCGAAAGGTGCTGGCTTCCATCGAAGCCAGCGGGAAGGAAGGACCGGACTGCTTTGAGGACCTGACCGAACGCCTGCGCGTGGCGGCGCAGTCGAAGGCCGATCCCGAGAGCCAGCCCAATCCAGGCGTGTCGCCGGCTCCCCTGGCGGAACCCACGGATGGCAATGGCGCCGCCGAGCTTCCCGAAGGCAAGCCACCCGAGGGGGATGCCGCGAAGCCTTCCACCGTGGCGGATGCCAACATCCGGGTCGGGGTGGGGCTGCTCGACAAACTCATGGACCTGGTGGGGGAACTGGTATTGACCCGCAATCAGATCCTCCAGTTCAACACCGAGCGCGAGGATGCCGCCCTCAACGCGACCTCTCAGCGGCTGAACCTGATTACCACCGAGTTGCAGGAAGGCGTCATGAAGACCCGCATGCAACCCATCGGGGTGGTGTGGAAGAACCTGCCGCGCGTGGTGCGCGATATGGCCGTAGCCCTGGGGAAACAGATCCAGTTGGAGATGGAAGGGGAGGAGACGGAACTCGACCGGACCATCATCGAAGCCATCAAGGATCCGCTCGTCCACCTGGTTCGGAACTCGTGCGACCACGGCATCGAGCCGCCGGAAGTACGCGCCCACGCGGGCAAGCCGCCACAGGGAAGATTGAGCCTTCGCGCCTATCACGAAGGCGGGCAGGTCAACATCGAAATCGCCGACGACGGGGCGGGCATCGACGTCGCGCGCGTCAAGCAGAAGGCCATCGAGAAAGGGCTCCTGCGGCCGGAACAGGCTGAGAAACTGAGCGATCGCGAGGCTCTGAACCTCATCTTCCTGCCCGGGTTCTCGATGGCGCGAACGGTGACCAACCTTTCCGGGCGCGGCGTCGGCATGGATGTGGTCAAGTCCCACATCGAGAAAATCGGCGGCATTGTCGATGTCTTCAGCCGGCCCGGCGAAGGCGCCACCGTCAAGCTCAAGATCCCTCTCACTCTGGCCATCATTCCCGGACTGGTGATCACCAGCGGAGGCGAGCGCTTCGTCATTCCCCAGGTCAGTCTGCTCGAGCTGATTCGGCTGGAGGGGGATTCTTCGGACAAGCGCATCGAGCTTGTGCACGGAACGCCGGTATATCGCCGGCGCGGGCAGTCTGCTGCCTGTCGCCTACCTGAATCAGGTGCTGGGGCTGAAATCGGCCGAGCGCGCCGAGGCGGTCAGCATGGTGGTACTGCAGGCGGAAGACCGGCAGTTCGGGCTGGTAGTGGACGGCATCAACGACACCCAGGAGATCGTGGTCAAGCCCTTGAGCAAGCAGTTGAAGGGGCTGACCGTCTACGCCGGCGCGACGATTATGGGCGATGGCCGCGTGGCCCTCATCCTCGACGTGCTGGGCATCGGCCAGCGCTCCGGGGTGCTGGCCGAGTCGCGCGAGCGGGCGCGCGCCGCTACCGAACAGAAGACCCAATCGGGGATCGAGCAGCAGCGGCTGCTCCTGTTCCGAGCCGGCTCCTTCGAGCGCCTGGCGGTTCCGCTTTCTCTGGTCGCCCGGCTCGAGGAGTTTCCGCAGTCCTCCATCGAGCACGCGGGCGGAAGCCAGGTGGTGCAATACCGCAACCGCATCCTTCGCCTGGTTCCTCTGCGGGCCGTACTGGAATCCGGGGCGCCCGGCGACGGCCAGGCGGCCGATCCGGTGCAGGTGGTTGTTTTCAACGACGGCGACCGCAGCGTGGGGCTGATCGTCGACCAGATCCTCGATGTCGCCGACGAGGCGGTCACGGTGCGGCAGCAGTCGGGCCGCAAAGGTCTCCTCGGCTCGGCAGTGGTGGGCAAACGGGTCACGGATTTCCTGGATCTCAACCATGTCATTCACGCGGCCGCGGAGGATTGGTTTCAGGGCGCGGGCGGATCCGCGAGCGGCAAGCGGGTCCTGGTCGCCGAAGCCTCGGCGTTCTCGCGCGGCCTGATCCGGAGCGGCCTGGACATGGCGGGCTACCACGTCCTGGAGGTCGCCAACCTGGACGAGGCGGTTCGCAAGCTGGAACAGCACCCGGTGGACGTCGTCGTGGCGGCGCTGGACCTTCCGCCCCATGGCAGCGCCGCTCTGCTCGACGCCATGCGCGGCCGGCCGGAGTGGCAGGGAATCCCCGTCCTGACGCTGGCCGACTCGGCCGAGCAGGTTCGGGCGCGAGCCGGCCAGCCGGCGGATTTCCAGGATTGCCAGGTGAAGTTCGACCGGGAGGCCATGCTCGAATCCGTGGCGCGGCTGGCCTCGGCGCTGGCTTCCGCGGAGCCGGCGCCGGTCTGCGCGGGAGAGGAGAGATAACCCATGGCGACCGATGACCGCGACCCCGAAATCCGAACTGGCGCAGACCAGCGGACAGTTCTCCACGTTCTTCGTGGCGGACCTGTTCTTCGGCGTGGATGTTCTCCGCGTCCAGGAAGTTCTGCGCTTTCAGCACATGACCCGCGTGCCCCAAGCCCCGGAGGTCATCGAGGGGCTGATCAACCTGCGCGGGCAGATCGTCACCGCCATCGATATGCGGCGCCGGCTGCGGCTTGCCGCCGCGCGCCGGAGACCAGACGCCCATGAACATGGTGGTCCGCACCGAGGACGGCGCGGTCAGTCTGCTGGTCGACGAGATCGGAGACGTGCTCGATGTGGACGCCGCCACCTACGAACGGCCGCCGGAGAACCTCGATCCCGCGGCGCGCGATCTCATCCGCGGCGTTTACAAGCTGAAAGACCGCCTGCTGCTGGTTCTCGATGCGGAGCGAACGGTGGATCTCGCCAGCGGGAGGGTAGCCTAGTGGCCAGTCCCGCGAGCCGCGGCGATTTCCCCCGTCGTCATCGTAGAGCGGGCCTCCGGCCTGCCACGCCGGCGTCCTCGCCGGCGTTCTTCCAACCGGCCTTCTTCTCGACGCGCTTCGACCCGCGCCCGCACCCAGGGAGGTTCTGAGATTGGCCTTCACCTTCTTTTTCCGGGACCATCAGGTGCTCGAGCGGGTCGTGGAACACAGCCTCCCCATCCTGGCCGGCCGCAGCCATCCCCGCATCTGGGACGCCGGCGTGGCCATGGGGCAAGAGCCTTACACGCTTTCCATCATGTTCGCCGAGCGGATGGGACACTTCGCCTTCGACAATCTCCGCATCGATGCCACCGATGTGGAAAGCACCGGCCAGTTCGCCCAAATGATCGAGGCCGGCCTGTACCCGGAGGACGAGTTGTCGCGCTTGCCCGAGGGCATCCTGGAAAAGTACTTCGAACCCAATGGCAAACCCGGGTACTTTCGCGTGATCGACAAAATCCGGCGGCGGATCGCCTTTCAGCGGCACGATCTTCTGTCGCTCCAGGAAATCGGCTCCGGATACTCGCTGGTGTTGTGCAAGAACGTGCTGCTCCACTTCCAGGCGATCGAGAGGATCGAAGTGCTCAAGATGTTTCACCGGGCGCTGGCGCCCGGCGGCTTCTTCGCCACCGAGCAGACCCAGGAGATGCCGCCGGAACTCGCCCCGCTGTTCCAGCGGGTGATTTCCGATGGGCAGTTGTTCCGCAAAGTGGAGGGCGGAGGATGCGGATCCTGATGCTGGAAAACAGCGGCAAAGTTTATACCTCCGAGGTCTACCTGGTGCTTGGCGGCGCGAGCCGGGTGGAGGACGTCAACACGCTTGTGGACGTGGGTCAGGATCCAGCCATCCTGGCGAGCATCGAGCGGGCGCCCACCGGGGTCGGCAAATGGCCCGTGGAGCAGGTGGTGCTGACCCACTGCCATTCCGATCATTGCGCCCTGCTGCCGCTGGTTCGTGAGACGTTCCACCCCAAAGTGTTCGCGTTCTCGCCCAATATCGAGGGTCTCGATGGTCTGCTGCGCGATGGCGACGCCATCAAAATGGGCGATGAGAATTTCGAGGTGATCCACACGCCCGGTCACAGCAGCGACTCGGTCTGCCTGTACAACCAGGCGCAGGGCGTGCTGTTCGCGGGCGACTCCCCGGTGCTGATCACCTCGCCCACGGGAACTTATGAGGCCGGATTTATCGAGGCATTGGAGAAACTGTGCGCCCGCGATGTGCGGCGCATCTACTTCGGGCACGGCGCTCCGCTGACCGAGCGGTGCAACGAGAGGCTGCGCCTATCGCGGAGGATGGCCGCTGGAAGCCCGGTGGCCATCTAGAGACAAATCGATTCGGGAATCGGGCGCCGGGTAGCGGCGTAGTAACGCAACAGGAATACAAAGGAGCAAAGACAAATGGCAAGACAAACAAGCGATGGCCGGCGAGTACCTCCCGGCCGAAACGCGTCCGCCGGCGCCGCGGTTTTGGACCGTCCAGAATATGATGCGCCAGAGACGCAAACCAAGAATCTGCTGCAGGAGGAAATGCTCCGGGTAGCCTCCGCTCTCCAGCAAGGCCAACTCGCGGAGCGGGCGCGAACCGGCCAGTTCAAGGGCGCCGACCGTGCCGTCGTTGACAGCGTCAATGGGATGTTGGACACCGTCATCAAGGCGGTGAACATATTCTCTGAGCACGTGCGCCGCATCTCCAAGGGCGATATTCCGCCCAAGATCACCGACACCTATACCGGCGACTTCAATGAAGTCAAGAACAATCTGAACGTCTGCATCGACGCCATCAGCCAGGTAGTGACCGATGGCGTCACACTGACCAAAGCCATGCTGGACGGCAAACTGGCGGTAAGGGCTGACGCGGCCAAACACCAGGGCGACTTCCGCAAAGTCATCGAGGGCTTCAACGTTTCCCTCGACAACGTCATCAGGCCGTTGAACGTCACCGCCGAATACATGGACCGCATCTCCAAGGGCGATATTCCGCCCAAGATCACCGACGTCTACACCGGCGATTTCAACGAGGTCAAAAACAACCTCAACGTCTGCATCGATGCCATCAGCATGTTGGTGACCGACGGCGTAACCCTGACAAAAGCCATGCTGGACGGAAAGCTGGCGGTACGCGCCGACGCGGCCAAACACCAGGGCGACTTCCGCAAGGTCATCGAGGGTTTCAACGTCTCGCTCGACAACGTCATCAAGCCGTTGAACGTGACCGCCGAGTACATGGACCGCATCTCCAAGGGCGATATTCCGCCCAAGATCACCGACACCTATACCGGCGACTTCAACGAGGTCAAAAACAACCTCAACGTCTGCATCGACGCTATCAGCCAGGTAGTGACCGATGGCATAACCCTGACGAAGGCCATGTTGGACGGCAAACTGGCGGTGCGCGCCGACGCGGCCAAACACCAAGGCGACTTCCGCAAAGTCATCGAGGGCTTCAACGTTTCGCTCGACAATGTCATAAAGCCGTTGAACGTGACCGCCGAGTACATGGACCGCATCTCCAAGGGCGATATTCCGCCCAAGATCACCGACGTCTACACCGGCGATTTCAATGAGGTCAAGAACAACCTGAACGTCTGCATCGACGCCATCAGCCAGGTAGTGACCGATGGCATCACGCTGACCAAAGCCATGCTGGACGGCAAACTGGCGGTGCGCGCCGACGCCGCCAAACACCAGGGCGATTTCCGCAAGGTGATCGAAGGCTTCAACGTTTCGCTCGACAACGTGATTAAGCCGTTGAACGTGACCGCCGAGTACATGGACCGCATCTCCAAGGGCATCATCCCGCCTAAGATCACCGAAGACTACACCGGCGATTTCAACGCAGTCAAGAACAACCTCAACGTCTGTATCGACGCCATCAGTATGTTGGTGACCGACGGCGTAACCCTGACAAAAGCCATGCTGGACGGCAAACTGGCGGTGCGCGCCGACGCGGCCAAACACCAAGGCGATTTCCGCAAGGTGATCGAGGGCTTCAATGTTTCGCTCGACAACGTGATTAAGCCGCTGAACGTCACCGCCGAATATATGGACCGCATCTCCAAGGGCGATATTCCGCCCAAGATCACCGACGTCTACACCGGCGATTTCAACGAAGTCAAGAACAACCTGAACGTCTGCATCGATGCTATCAGCATGTTGGTGACCGACGGCGTGACCCTGACGCAGGCCATGCTCGAGGGCAAGCTGGCGGTACGCGCCGACGCGGCCAAACACCAGGGCGACTTCCGCAAGGTCATCGAAGGTTTCAACGTTTCGCTCGACAATGTCATCAAGCCGCTGAACGTGACGGCCGAATACATGGACCGCATCTCGAAAGGGGACATCCCGCCCAAGATCACGGACGTCTATACCGGCGACTTCAACGAGGTCAAGAACAACCTGAACGTCTGCATCGACGCCATTAGCCAGGTGGTGACCGACGGAGTGACGCTGACGAAAGCCATGCTGGACGGCAAACTGGCGGTCCGCGCCGACGCGGCCAAACACCAGGGCGATTTCCGCAAGGTGATCGAAGGCTTCAACGTTTCGCTCGACAACGTCATCAAGCCGTTGAACATCTCCTCCGAGTATATGGACCGCATCTCCAAGGGCGTCATTCCGTCCAAGATCACCGACGACTACACCGGCGATTTCAACGCAGTCAAAAACAACCTGAACGTTTTGATCGGGTGGCTGAACGACCTGGTCGCATACATAACGAAGATGGCCAACGGCGACATGACGGCATCGATCGCCAAGGCTTCCGATAAGGACCAGGTTCACGAGTGGCTTGTTTTGTTGAAGACGAACATCAACTCGCTGGTGGGCGAGGCGGCGCTGCTGGCCAAGGCGGCGGCCGACGGCAAACTGGCCACTCGCGCCGACGCCACCAAACACCAGGGCGACTATCGCAAGATCGTCGAGGGAGTGAACCAGACCCTGGACGCTGTGATCGGACCGCTAAACGTGTCGGCCGAGTACGTCGATCGCATCTCCAAGGGCGACATCCCGCCCAAGATCACCGAGATTTACAAGGGCGACTTCAACGAGATCAAGAACAACCTGAACGCCTGCATCGACGCCGTCAGCCAGTTGGTGGTCGAAACCGGCTTGCTGATCAAGGCCTCGGCGGAAGGGAAGCTGGCCACCCGCGCCGACGCCGCCAAGCATCAGGGCGATTACCGCAAGATCGTCGAGGGCGTCAACGAGATGCTGGACGCAATCCTGGTGCCTATCGGGGAGGGCAACCGAATCCTCGCGCTGGTCCGAGGCGGAAACCTGCGCGAGAAAGTCGAGATTGCCTGCAAAGGCGACCACGACAAGATGAAACAAGCCGTCAACGGCGTGCGTGAGTGGTTGAACGATCTGGTTGCTTATGTGACGAAGATCGCCAACGGCGACATGGCGGCATCCATGACCAAGGCTTCCGACCAGGACCAGATTCACGAGTGGCTGGTGCTGTTGAAGAACAGCGTCAACGCGCTGGTGGCCGATGCCGCGATGCTCGCCAAGGCGGCCGCCGACGGCCGGGTGGGCACGCGCGCCGACGCCAGCAAGCACCATGGCGCTTACCGCATGATCATCGAGGGCGTCAACCAGACGCTGGAGTCCATCGTTGAGCCCCTCAAAATCACGGCGCAAAACGCTTCGACGCTGGCCTCTTCCTCCGAAGAACTTACCGCAGTGAGCCAGCAGATGGCCGGCAACGCGGAAGAAACCGCAACGCAAGCCAATGTAGTGTCGGCGGCCAGCGAGGAGGTTTCGAAGAACGTCTCTTCGGTGGCTTCGGCCTCCGAGGAGATGCAGGCCTCCATCCGCGAGATCGCCAAGAACGCCAATGAGTCTGCGCGGGTGGCTAAGAACGCCGTCAGCGTGGCGCACACCACCAATGAAACTGTGAAGAAGCTCGGCGAATCCAGCCAGGAGATCGGCAACGTCATCAAGGTGATTACCTCGATCGCGCAGCAGACCAACCTGCTGGCGCTCAATGCGACCATCGAGGCGGCCCGCGCCGGCGAAGCCGGCAAGGGTTTCGCCGTGGTGGCCAACGAAGTCAAGGAACTAGCCAAACAGACCGCCAAGGCCACCGAGGATATCGGCCAGAAGATCGAAGCCATCCAGGGCGATACCAAGGGGGCCGTCAAGGCGATCGAGGAGATCGGCGCCATCATCAACCAGATCAACGACATCTCCAACAGCATCGCCTCGGCGGTGGAAGAGCAGACAGTGACCACCAATGAGATAGGCCGCAGCGTGACCGAAGCGGCCAAGGGGGTCGGAGACATCGCCAAGAATATCGGCGGCGTGGCCGTGGCGGCGAAGAACACCACGCAGGGCGCCAACGACACGCAGAAAGCGTCGAAAGAGTTGAGTCGGATGGCGGCCCAGCTCCAGTCGGCGGTCGCGAAGTTTACGTTCTGACCGAATCCACGGTCTGGGACACGGCCCGGCGGTCACGACTCGTCCGCCGGGCCACACCTCAATCGACGAACGCAGGTGAAACGATGGCTAAAGCGCTGGTTGTTGACGATTCGAGGGCCGTGCGCATGATTCTCTCCAGGACCTTGAAGGAACTGGGGTACGAGGTTCGCGAGGCGGCCAACGGAAGAGAAGCCCTGGAGGTGATCGAAGCCGAGAGAAGCGCGGTGAAGCTGGTTCTGGCGGACTGGAACATGCCCGAGATCAATGGGCTGGATCTACTCAAGCGGCTGCGCCAGGACCCCGAACTCGCCTCCCTGGTGGTGGTCATGGTCACCACCGAGACGGAACTGGACCAGATGGCGGCGGCCCTGGAGGCGGGCGCCAACGAGTACGTCATGAAGCCATTCACCAAAGACATCCTCGTGGAGAAGCTCCAGCTTGCGGGGCTCCATCCCTGAGGAGGGAGCAGCCATGGCGCCCCTGAACAAGCGATTGCTCCAACCCGGAGAGCGGATTCGCGTGCTGGTGGTGGACGACTCGGTGGTCATCCGGCGCCTGGTCACGCACGCCCTGGAGCGGGAGCCCGCAATCGAGGTGGTGGGGGCGGCATCGAACGGCGCCATCGCGCTGCAACGGATCCCGGAGTTCAACCCCGACGTGCTGACGTTGGATATCGAGATGCCGGAGATGGACGGCTTGGAAATGTTGCGCCGCGTCCGGAGCGAGTATCCCCATCTGCGGGTGATCATGGTCAGCTCGCTCACCGAGCGTGGCGCGGCCATAACTCTCGAGGCATTGACCCTGGGGGCCGACGACTACGTGGCCAAAACTTCCAACGCAGGGTCGCTCGACGGCTCGATGATCCGCCTCCGGGAAGATCTGGTCCCCAAAATCAAACAATTCTTCCACCTGCCGGGACAGAACGGCGCCGGGACCCGGCCGCAACCGGCTCCTGTCCCAGCGGCCCCGCCGGTCTGGCGGAGTATGAAGGCGCCGCCCAAAGTAGTGGCGATCGGCGTCTCCACGGGAGGGCCGACCGCATTGGGCGCCATCCTCCCGGAGTTCCCGGCGGGGTTTCCGCTGCCGGTTCTTCTGGTGCAGCACATGCCGCCGCTGTTCACCCGGCTGCTGGCCGAACGTCTTCACGCCACCTGCCGGCTGCCGGTCGAAGAAGCGCGTCAGGGCGAGCCTGTGACGGCAGGCAAGATCCTGGTCGCCCCCGGAGACTTCCATCTGAAGGTGGCCGCCAACGGCGACGGAGTATGCGTGCAACTGGATCAGTCGCCTCCGCAGAATTCCTGCCGCCCGGCCGTCGATGCGCTGTTCGCTTCCATCGGAGAGGTCTATGGCGGCGCCGTCATCGCCGCGATTCTGACCGGCATGGGGCAGGACGGACTGCGGGGCGCGGAGATTCTCAGGGCGCGGGGGGCCAGCATCCTGGCGCAGGATGAGGCCTCAAGCGTCGTATGGGGAATGCCCGGCGCGGTGGTGAATGCAGGCTTGGCCGACCGCGTGCTGCCGCTCGATCGCGTCGTCCCGGAGATCCTGCGGATGATCTAAGGGGGACCGGATGCAAAGCCAAACGCCCGTCGCGGAAATCTACTCGGCGAACTACCGGTTCCTGCAGGAGCATGTCTATTCCCAGGCGGGCATTGTACTCGAAGAGGACAAGCGCTACCTGTTCGAAAGCCGCCTCACCCCCATCGTCAGGCAACTCGGCCTGGAGTCGATCAACGACTTGTGCGCGCTTCTCCAGGCCACTCGCGAACCGGAGGTCGGCCGCCAGGTGGTCGAGGCCATGACCACCAACGAAACCTACTTCTTCCGCGATCCCGCCCATTATGAGGCCATACGGACCGTCTTGTTGCCACGGCTGAGGGAAGAGCGGCGGGATAACAGGAAGCTGCGGTTCTGGTCGGCCGCCGCATCCACCGGGCAGGAAGCCTACAGCCTGGCCCTGCTCCTCCTGGAGGAGGGGTTCGGCGATTGGAACGTCCAAATCCTGGGCACCGACTTTTCCTCGCCGATCGTGGAACGCGCCCGGTCCGGCAAGTTCCGCCAGATTGAGGTAAACCGGGGGTTGCCGGCGGCCCTCCTGGTGAAGCATTTCCGCCGCTCCGGAGTGGACTGGCAGTTGGGCGAGCCGGCGCGCCGGATGGCCAGTTTCGAGACCATCGATCTCCGCAAGAGCATGCGCGCCCTCGGGCCTTTCGACCTGGTCTTCTGCCGCAACGTCATGATCTACTTCGACGCCGAAACGAAGAAGAGCATCTTGCAGGAACTCCACGGCACGCTGTTTCGAGGAGGCTGGCTGCTGTTGGGCGGCGCCGAAACGGCGTTTGGCGTCGAGGATCGGTTTGAACGGCAAACCGTGGGAAGCGCGATCGTCTACGTTGCCCGTTGAGAAGACGCTTATGCCAACCCAATTGAGCATAGAGATACTGCCGAGCGAAGTGGCGCAGATAGTAGCGTCCGTATTCGAGAACATGCTGAGCCTGGAAGCGGCCGAGAGCGGGGCGCCCTGGTTCCCCAACGGGGACCGCATGACAGCGGCGGTCCACATGACGGGCGATTGGAACGGAGCGGTGCTGCTGGAGTGCGACCGGCGCCAGGCTTGCCGCTTCGCGGGACGCTTCCTCTCCATGGAACCGTCAGACACGGTGGACGACGTCGTTCGCGACGTGCTCGGCGAACTGGCCAACATGATCGGCGGCAACATGAAGTGCGTGTTGACGCGGGGGATCCGGCTTTCCATGCCCTCGGTGGTCGATGGCGGCGACTACAGCCTGCGGATCTGCAAGGCCGAGATCCGCCAGCGGCTTGCCTTTCAATGCGCCGAAGGTCTCTTTTGGGTCACCATCCTGGCCACGCGAACCTGAAGATCCGCTTGCCTGGGCACGCAGGCGCATGCCGCGTAAAAGAAACTCCGCTTCCACGCCAACGTGGTTCCGCAGGTTCCGCTCGACCGGCAAGCCGGTCCGCCGGCAAACTCCGCCGCCGCAAGCTGCTCCCGTCTGGTCGAGGACGGCGATAGGCCGGTCCCCTTCTTCGCGGGTGCGCGACGCAAAAGCGATGCCCCTCAAGGTGAAGCTCCGTGAGCTTTCGGTAGGCGTGTGTAAATCAGAAACAATAGCCCTGCGCCACCCAGTGATGCCAGTCGGCAATGGCCTCGGTGGCGATTTTCACCCAAGGAGGATAGGCGTTGTTATGGGGGCGGTGGGGCTTCTGGTTGGTGAGTCCACAACCTCGGCTTGGACGAATTTCAGTCAGTTCTTGGTGATGTACACCCAGCCTCCGCCCATACTGAAGGCTTCGCCCATTCCGGTCCATCCGGGTTCATGCACGACGTAAAGGTTGTAACGCCCCTCCCCGGGCGCCACCGGAAGGCGGCACTCCACGCGGTACTCCGTCGTCCCGTCGTGAAAAGTGAACGTTTTCCCGGATGCCACGCCATTTTCTTGATAAGGATGTCCCTGGTGGGGAGCCAGAGAGAGCATGAATCTTCCATGGCCTGCCAGGTAAATATACACTTCCGTTCCCGCAACGCTGTCGCCGGAATTCGCAGACGCGTACACCAGCTTTCCATTCACGCTGACTCGCGGCTGGTCCAGGGTCAAATCGGCATCGGCCACAGTGAAATCGTGAGCTGGCTCCTCCGTGACTTCCCCACGCCGCATCACCGTGAGGTAATCGACGATCTTCTGTCCCGTGGCAGGGTTCACCAGCAGATCGAGCGCCACCGTATCGCCCACTCTTACTTTGGGAATCACGGGATACTTGGGAAGCTCGATCAAGGTCCGTCCAGGTGAGGCGGCAAACCGCCACGGGTTTGAAGCCTTCACGGACTCGATGCGGAGTTGTGCCGTGTTGCCATCCTGGCCGGACTCCAATAGCAGCTCATACGCGAACTCGCGCTTGTTGGCCGAGTCGTCAATGGTGTGGAGCACCCGGCCCTGGTAGACCACCACGCCGCCGGGAAGCGGTGCGCGGGCGTTCTCTCCCGGTGGTTCCACCCTGGTAAGAAACCGAACCTGGAACTCGCCAAAACCCGCCGAGAGATTGCTCTGCTGCGCCCACAGCGCCGGCGTCATCAAGGCTATCAACATGAGTCTCATAACCGACCTCCAATCACCCGGACATGCGGATCTTCCACCGGCCGGAAATCCACCAGGCTGACGGGTGCAGACTGCGGCGGCGCCGTCCGCTGCCGCATCAGCGCCGCGGCCATCACCAGCAGGACCGCCGCAATCGCGACACCCACCGGGACCGGCACGCGAATCGACCCTTTCAGCAGGAAACTCCACCATCGAGTGCGACTGCCCAAGACACGCGCATCCAGCGACGGCGGTGCGCCGGTGACCTGCCATTCCTTTAGTACCCCGCTCAGTTTCGGATCATCTTCCGGTTCCATAAGCGCCTTTCGACTCCAGCAGAGGCGCCAGCATGCGCCTCAGGTTCATGCGCGCCCGGTGCAGACGCGATTTCACCGCTGCTAACTCCGCCCCGCTCGCCCGCGCGATCTCTTCCAGGGACAGCTCTTCGTACTCCGCCAGGATCAGCGTTTCCCGTTGGATCGGGGGAAGCGCGGCCACCGCCAGTGCCACCATTTCTCCGCGCTCCAGGCCGGCGGGATCGATGGGGCCGCAGGCCGCGCTCTCTTCTTCCAGCTCGTCATACGGACGGTCCCAGCGTAGCCGCTTCAACGCCAGGTTCCGCGTCACTCCGATCAGGAAACTGCGCAACGCCCCGCGCTCCCGGTTGTACGCCGCAGTGTTCCGCCAGAGGGCCAGGAAGCTGTCCTGCACCAGGTCCTCGGCAGCCGCGGCCGACCCGGTCATCCGCCAGGCAAAGCGGTACAGCATATCCTTGTGCCGCCCGTACGCCTCGCGGAATTCCGCATCGGTCATGTCTACATGCTAGTTCCCATCGAAGGTGAAAAAGGATTCGCATCGCAATCGAACTTTTCCAAAAAACGTTGTCGGCGCCACCGTCGACCGCGCTGGTACGGGGCTGGTCTCCGCCATCCGTTTGAGTTTTCCGTATTCCAAGCGCAGGACCTTGGCCGCGCGGAAAACCCCGTGCTCCCGAGCAGCGTCCACCGCTGCCGCCCACAACGCCTCCGGGATCGGCAAGCGCGCCTTGTGTCCTTTTCTCCAATGCTCGAAACGCCGGCAGACCCTTCGCATGCCGACGGGCACGATGAGCCGGGTTGCGAACGGCCCGGCGAAGTTGTGAGCTGCGAAAGGAGCAACCGGACTGGATCACGGCTTCGTCGAGTTTCTTCGGGCTTCGCCCCGTGAGATGCGCATTGGCTTATACTTCTGTAGAAGATTGAAGTGTCGGGCAGGTCAGCGGCCCAACCGAAGACAATGTTGGGGCCGAGTGACGGCGAAAGGAGAAGTGCAAGTGGCAAACGAAGCGCAGGGCGCTCAGGCGACCCGTCGAGGTTTTCTGGGTGGCATGACGGCTTTAACCGCGGCATCTTACAACCGGATCCTGGGGGCGAACGATCGCACCGGCATCGGGTTCATCGGTTTCGGGCTGATCGGCCAGCAGCACATCGCGAATTTCAAGAAGTCGTTTCCGGACGTGGACCGGGTGGCCATGTGCGATGTCTACAAGCCGCGTCTGGAAGCAGGCCTGAAGTACCTGGAAAGCCCCAATGCCAAGGGCTACAGCGATTTTCGCAAGATGTACGAGAACAAGGACATCGATGGAGTGGTGGTGGCCACCCCCGACCACTGGCACGCCATGCTCACCATCATGGCCTGCGCGGCCGGCAAGGACGTCTATGTGGAGAAGCCCCTTACCGTGTTTATCGACGAAGGCAAGTGGATGCTCCAGGCCAGGGACAAGTACAAACGCGTGGTGGTGGTGGGCACCCAGCGAAACAACAATCCGGGCCACCTGGTGGCCAAGAAGATCGTGGAAAGCGGCGTGCTTGGCCAGATCCAGATGGTCAAGCTGGGAGGCAGTGGCCGCAATATCTGGCCGGGTTTCGGCAAGACGCCCGTCGAGAATCCGCCGGCGGATTTCGATTACGACATGTGGCTCGGGCCGGCGCCCAAGAAGCCCTATCAGGCGCACCGCGGGTTGTACCACTTCCGTTGGTTCTGGGACTATTCGGGCGGCCAGTTGACCAACCTGGGGGCCCATAGCGTGGCCGCATTCCTGTTGGTTATGGGCGTGAAGGGGCCCACCAGGGTGGTGTCGTTCGGCGGACGCTACGCCCTCCAGGACGACGGCGAAACGCCCGATCGCCAGGAGTGCCTCTACGATTTTCCTGGATTCATGATGACCATGGGCGTTCGGGAAGCCAACGCTTACCGCGACTCCACGGGCTCCGCCGTCATGGGCACCAAAGGCAATCTGCTCCTCGGCTCCAACCAGGTGCTTTCGGAATCGCACGGCAACCCGTTCAACCAGATTCCCCGGTTCCTGGGTCATCCGATCGGCGGGGTGGTGTATGACGATACGCGTTCCGTGCCGTGGATTGAGGGAGCGGCCACTGCAAGCGGACGCGGCCAGGCTGATGCCGGCCGTGGCGCTGGCGGAGGCGCGGCGCGCGGCGCCGGCGCTGGCGCGGCTGGCGCCGGCGGAGGCGCGGCGCGTGGCGCCGGTGCAGCCGGCGGCGAATCCATGGAAGACCAGATGTTTAACGCCAACAAGCGCGACTGGATCAATTGCATCAAGTCGCGCAACCAGCCGTTCTGTAATCTGGAACTGGGCCATCGAACAGCGACCATCTGCAACCTCGGCAACATGTCGCTGCGCCTCGGCGGGCGGGCCATTCACTGGGATCCCGACAAAGAAGTCGTGGTCGGCGATAAGGAAGCCGCCGCCATGTGCGCCAAGCAGTACCGGGCGCCGTGGGATGGCGTCCTGCGCAGCCTCATCAAGGTGTAACCCTACAGTGTCCGAATTCCCGGCGGCCGCCACAATCGACGGCCGCCGGCGAATCCGCTGGCGCGCAAACGCATGGCTGCCTCGCGCCCCCGCGCGAGGCGCTCGTCCGTCTTGTGCGGCGAATGGGCCAGTGCGCCGATGCGTCCGACGCGAGTCCCGCTAGGCGCAGATGCGCCCATTTCGCAAGTGGACCTGGCGCTGGGCGCGCTCCGCCACCTCCGGATCGTGCGTGACCACCAATAGCGTCATGCCGCGCTCCGAATGCAGGCCGCCCAGCAGGTCCAGGATCCTGGGCGGTTCTCCGCGGCCGGCGGAATCGGATTCTCGCTGATCTACTGCGGCATCGTCAAAGGCGTGTTCTACCTCTGGCCGGATTTCGTCTCCTGCTGGAAAAGCACGTCTCCGTGGGGGCTGCTCGTGTTCGGAATCCCCCTTGGTGAGATTGCTTGGGCCGTGAGCTTCGGACTCTGCTGGCCGCTCTTCGCAGGCTTTGTGTTTGACCTCCGCCTTTCCGCCAGTCCGTCCGCGACGGCGCCAGGCCCATAGCCCCTCGCCTCTGCTTGCAGCAGCGCCCCTAAAGAAGATCGCCAAACCTGCCGAACTTCCATTGGGTGCCTTCGCATGCGGGCCCCGTCGCAAACGGCGGGCCGAACGCGTGTGGCTGGGCTTTCCGCCGCCGCGCTCCCGTGCGAATCGTAACCCTGGAGGATAACCGTGCCCGAAGCATTGGCCAAATCCGCGCGTCCGTGGGCGCTGCGCTCGTTGCCGTCCTTTCCCGCGGTTGCCAGCCGCATCATCGCCCTGGTTTCGAGCGACGAAGTCTCGGTGAAAGAGGTCGGCCGGATCATCAAGCTCGACGCCACTTTCACGGCGGAGGTGCTGCGGGTAGCCAATTCCGCTCTTTTTGGCGTCCCCCGGGAGGTCCGCACGGTTGCCGCGGCCACCTCGCTGCTGGGCCTGGAACGGATCAAGGCCATTGCCACCCTGGTCGCCGTTCAGTCCATGGTCAAGTCTGTTCTGCGTATGGAGGTTTTCCGGAGGTTCTGGGAACACAGCCTGGTCACCGCCATCCTGGCGGAAGAGACCGCACGGTCGGTCGGGGGCGGCTCCCCGGAAGGCGCGTACACCGCCGGTTTGCTCCACAATCTCGGCGCCCTGGGATTGATGGCCGCCTATCCGGACGAGTACGCGCGCATGCTCGAGGTGTCCCGCGAAAACCAATTCGACCTGCTGGGCACGGAATTGGATCTTTTCGAGATCGATCACTGCGCCGCCGGCGCGTACCTGGCGCGGGAATGGAACTTCCCCGATGAGATCGCCACCGCCATCGCCACCCATCATGACGAGCCCACCGCCGGAGACAAGAGCGTTTGCGGCGTGGTTCAGGTGAGTTGGCGTCTGGCGGACGTTCTGGGCTACGGCGCGTTCCCGATGGAAAAGCCGTGGTCCTACGATGATCTGGTGGCGCTGGCGCCGGGCCTCTCGCATTCCTGGCTCGGCGCCGGGGCGGAGGAGGCCACCGCGGCGATCGCCTCGTGGCTCCGCGACTTCCACCTGTAGCCGAAGGCCGCCCGCTCGGGATCGCTTGCGCCGGGAGCCGAAGCGGTATACCGTACAAGTTCGACAGCCGCAAGACGGGAGATCCCATGCAACGCCGCTTCTTCGTTCAATCTCTGGCCGGCGCCGGACTCATGGCTCAGGCGGGCGCTCCGGCTGGAGCGCAGGAATCGAACCGGAAAACCCGCCTGTACTGCCTCGACTATTTCTATTATCGGCAAGGCGACCAGGCCACCCGCCTCACCCAGTTCCTCTCTTCGCAGACGCCGCTGATCGGCAAGCGCGCCCGCGCGTTCGGAGTGTTCGCCCCGGTGATGGCCCCGCATATGCAGACCTTCATGGCCCTCAGCGGTTTTGCGAGCTTCGAGGAAATGACGGCCGCCGCCCGCGACATCGAGAACGATTCGGGATACCAGAAGGCCCACGAGGAGCTGGAACGAGGCGCCGGGCCGCCGTACGACACGCACCAGAGGGTGCTGCTCCAGGCCACCGATTTCTCCCCCGAGATCGTCCCCCTGGCCGAAAAGCCGAAAAACACGCGCTACTTCGAAGTGCGCCTCTACCATTCGCCCACCCAGCGGCAATTGCAAATGGTCCACGAGCGCTTCACCGGGGCGGAAATCCCGATTTTCCATCGTTCGGGCGTGCATCCCATCCTGTATGCGGACACCCTCGCCGGTCCCGAGATGCCGAACCTCACGTACGTCATTCCGTTCGCCACGCTGGCGGAACGGGAGAAGGCCTGGGACGCCTTCAACGCCGATCCGGAGTGGATCAAGGCGCGCGCCGACTCCATCGCGCGGGGCGGCCAGATCGTGGACTACAACAACATCTCGTTGTGGCGCGCCACGGCTTTTTCGCCCATTCAATAACGCCGGCCTTGGTACGTCTGTTCGCAAAGACGGAACCGTATTTTCCCGTGCGCGCAGATTCTCGGCCTGCCGGCTCGATACTCCTGTCGAGTCGTGCGTTCCTCCCGCCGCGTGCGCCACCGGCGCCGAATGCGTCGAAGAGAGCCCCTCAGGCCTTCTCCGCGGGGGCCGAGAACCAGGCGGCGCAGAAGAGCACCAGCGAGATCCACAGAACGTCGGCCACCAGCAGGTGCGTCAACTGCATCCAGATGGGCGCGCGTAAGAAGAGGTTGACCAGTCCCACCGACAACTGGAAGCCGGCGAGGGTCATCACGATTCCCGCGCCCAGGCGCAGGTCGGGGCGCCTGGCGATGCCCATGGCTCCGTAGAGCGCCAGCCATAGGGTGACGCACGCCGCCAGCACGGGGTGCCACAAACGCAGCCGGACGAAGATGTTGGCCGCCGGGTTCATGTCCTGGGCGAAGCCGGCGGCCAGGGTACCAGCGGGAAATAGCGTGTCGCCCAGAGCGGCTATCGCGCCGCTGACGCCCAGCAGCATAAAGAACCCCAGACTGGCGGCCGCCAGCCACGCGCCCGGCCCGCGCGGACGCGCGGCGGGTCTCCCAGTGGCCCACCACGCCGTCAGCGCCAGGCAGGCCAGCAGGGTAAGAGTGTTGATGAGGTGGGTGGAGAGCGAGTACGCGCGGTTGACGGAAGGGTTTCTCGCCACGTGGTTGAGCAGCACCAGGGCGGCCCCGATGAGAGCCTCGGTGAGCAGAAACACGGTGGCCAGCGCGGCCCCCAGAGTCGCCCGATGGCGCCGCCCAAAGGCGTGCCAGGCCCACGCCAGCAGCGCCGCCACCAGAACCAGATCCAGCACGGTCATGGCCCGGTGGGTGAATTCGATGAGCGTGGCGGCGGTGGGCCCGTTGGGGGTCGCCTGGCCGTTGCAGCGGGGCCAGGCGTTCCCGCAGCCGGCCCCCGATCCGCTGGCGCGCACGTAGGCGCCCCAAAGAATCACCGCCATGTTGTAGCCCAGCACCCCCCAGGCGTAGAGGGCGAAACGGCGCTGCCCAGGTTCCATGCCGGCGGCCCCGGCCGGCGGAAGAGTTTCGGTGTGTGGCATCTTCTGTTTTAACTATCGCAGAAGAGGCAGCCGTGGGCATCAGCCGGCGCCTGTCTATGAGGTCGCGGAGAAGGGTTCCGCGCTAGAGCGGGCCTCCCTGCCCCGCGGCTGGGGCCCTCGCACTGTGAAAAGACCGGCTTGGTTGACCGGCCCGCGGCATGGTTGTTGTCGAGTGGCGGGATCTTTCCGGAACCGCCTGGAATCACATTGGAGGGGACTTTTCCCGGTGCAGACGACGAAAAAACGGCGCTCGAGGCGCGCAGTAGCCGAATCGAAGCGCAACGGCATGGAGGAGAGGGCTGCGTGACCCTGGAACTGAAGAGTCGTTGGTGGGTGGTATTCGCATCTGTGCTGGGCCTGCTGGTCGGGAATGGTCCGGTCATGCAGTTCGCGTTTGGCACGCTATTGGCGCCAGTCACCCGGCAATTTGGGTGGAGTCGCGGGACGGTCTCCTCCGCCATGGTTGTCGGACTCTGGGTGACGGGCATCGCGACGCCGGTCGTTGGCCGCCTGGTGGATCGATTCGGTATTCGCGCAGTGGCGCTGCCTGCAATCGTGGTGTTTTCTCTGGCCACGGCCTCGGTCGCTTGGATCCCCGGGACTCCCGCGGCCTTCACCGCGGCGTACGCACTGATGGGCCTTGGGGGGGCCGGCCAAACGCCGTTGATCTACGCGAAGGCGATCTCGGCGCGATTCGACCGTCAGCGCGGGTTCGCGCTCGGCATCGCCATGGCGGGAGTGGGGCTCGGCGCCGCTCTCGTTCCGCAATTCGCTCAATGGCTGATAGGGGTTGCCGGTTGGCGGGGCGCATACGCCGGTCTCGGGGCGTTGACTTTGGTTCTCGCCTTCCCCTCTGTCGCGCTGTTCGTCGGCAGGCCAGTGGCCGATCACGAGGTCCTTGGGCGCAAAGTTACGATTACCGGGCCGCCGGGCCTTACCGGACTCGAGGCGTTGCAAACCGCTCGATTCTGGCTTCTCGCGCTCAGCTTCTTTATTGTGTCCGGAACCACCGGGGGCGTCGTCTCTCACTTAGTCCCCCTTCTGACGGACCGCGGAGTCTCTCCACAATCCGCCACGGGCATGGTCGGGATCGCGGGCATTGCTTTGATCGGAGGCCGTTTGCTTGCCGGCTTTCTGCTCGATCGCATCCACGCACCCTATGTCGCGGCGGCGTTCTTCCTCACTCCCTTGATGGGGATCGTCGTGTTGTTGTCCACGCTCCGGCAGGACGCGGCGGCGGCCGGCACGGTGCTTATAGGCCTGGGTCTCGGCGCCGAGGTGGATCTGATCGCCTTCCTGTTGTCGCGCTATTTCGGAATGCGGTCCTTCGGAGAAATCTACGGCTATTTCTTCGCCATATTCATGATGGGAGCGGGACTTGGTCCCTTCGCGATGGGTGTGTCGTTCGACAGGACCGGCTCCTACAACCTGATGCTCGCGTGCTTCGCCTTCGCCCTGGCGATGGCCGCCCTGCCAATGCTGCGGTTGGGTGCATACGCCTATCCAGCCGCGCGCAGATCCGGCGAGGAGAATGCTCTGGCGCCGCTCACTGAGTCCGGGCTACAACCCGGCTGGGAATCGCATGGCATGTCTCCGCGTCAAGGTCCTTAAAGCCGCCCCTCTTGCGCGTTTCCGCGGTAGAGAGCGTTAAAAAGCAGCTTGAACGTACCATGCGGCTGGGCGCGGAACGCCACCTCGGGGCCGAGCAGGGCCACCTTGCCTTTGCCCACCGAAGCCTCCACCACCGCCGCGCCGCCGTTTAGGTACTGCTGGCCCCAGGCCCAGCCGCTATCCAGAACCTCCGCGCCGCTGAACCATGCCACTGGCGACGCCCGTTTCAAAGCCGCTGTGGGCTCCAGGCGGAACACCGGGCTGCTATCGAAGAACACGTCCGCAGTTTCCGGCATGCCGTACGCCAGCGGGTTGGCGTTGTCGATCGTGGCCTTAAGCAGCGAACCGGGGACGTAGAACTTCTCGCGCGGCAAGGCGCGCTCGCGGTTGCCGGGTCCCATTTCCGTGAGGTAACTCCGCACCGGGATGCCGAGCAACTCGGCCATGCCGGTGGAACCGCCTATGGCCACCAGCGCGCCGCCGGCTTCCACGAACTTCTTCAGTTGGGGCGCGGTCTTGTCCTCGGAAATGCGTCCCAGCCAGCCGCGGTACTCTTCGGGGATGCTCCGGGGGCTGGGGTTGGCGCCGGCGCGCCCGGCGTCGGCCGCGCAACGGAAAGCGCAGTCGGTGAAGACCAGCGTATCGAAGCGAGCGTTCAGATCGCCGGCGTCGAGCGCGGCGGGGTACACCACCTGGAACGGGAATTCGTATTGCTCCAGCAGCCAGCGCGTCCAGCCGGAGCTGGTGATCCCTCCGTATTGGTCGTAGAGCCCGATGCGGACCGGTTTGAGCTTCATGGCGGCGCCGGCGGGCGCCTTGGCCAGCGCCTGCACAGCCACGCCGAGTTCCTTCGCGCCGCGCTCCAGCATGTCCCGCGCTTTCGCCGAGAACGGAACCCAGATGGCGCCCGGGCCAGGGTCGGGGCCGGCGGGGAACTCGAGCCAGAAGACGGCGCAGTTGGCCTTCAGCAGCCGGTTCACCACGATGAAGGAATTGTTGACGCGGTGGCTGATCAGATAACCCGCCGGATTGGGCGCCGCTTCCATGGCGGCCGGGGAAGGCGGCAAGAGCCCGCCGACCTTCTCGAATGGGCCGTCGAAGGCGTCCGGAATGCGGTCGAATTTCACGCCCATCTGGAGGGCCAGGGTCCAACCGGTGATGTCGTATGGTTGGTTGGGCGGCCCGCCCGGATAGGGGAAATCGTTGGGATAGTCCTGCGGCTCGAACATGTCCATGACGTGCGGGCGGAACGCCTGCGCGGTCTTCACCACCAGGGAGCCGGCGGGATAGGTCTTTCCCGCCACCTGGAAACCCGAAGTGGCCTTGAGGATGGAGATGCCGTTCTTGAGGAGCGCATTCACGAATTCCACGGCCGTCGGGAAGTCCGGCTGGTCGGAGGGGATGACGTAACCGCGCGGATCGCGCATCCGCGGATCGTGCAGCACCGTGTTGTAAAGCTCCGCGGGAACAGTGGGGTCGGGCGGCTCTTCGGAGGGGGCTTTCGGCGGAGCGGCGGCCCGCAGCGCGGCGATGCGCTTGGGCGTGACCGTCCAATTGTCCCGGATGCCCTTCTCGATGGAGTTGCGGCCCATCTGGTAAATGTTGTACAGCCAAGTCTCGCGGTAGCGCGAGGCTATGTCCAGCACGGCCCGATTGTTGGCGATCTCGTAGTCCATGGATTGCCGGTAGCGCCACTCCTGCGGGGCGATGGGCAGCGGCCAGTCGCCCTGAGGCAGTTGTTTCTCCGGGACCAGAGTGACGGCCATGGGCGTGGGGCTGCCGATGATCTCCGTCAGGATCCCGATCATGTTGTGGAAGTAAGCCCCCGTGCGCAGCCCGCCATTCCACCAGTCGGAGTAGTTCGCGCCGCTGCGCATCACGCTGCCGCCCTTGCCTTCGGCCACCAGCCGGCTGTGCATGGCGCTGGACACCATCTCGATTCCCAGCGGAACCAGCGGATCGAAGTTGTAATTGAACGGATCCCGGAACGGAGGCATGAAGACCACGGTTCCGGCCGGGCCGCTTTGATGGTGGTTGTACACGATCTGCGGAAACCACTCCTGATACATCACCCGGTTCATGTTGGTGGTCTCCGGCATGGCGGACATGTAGGAATCGCGGTTGTCGTCGTGCCCCACGTACTTGTTATAGAGCCGCGGCAGGTTGTCCATGCTGCGCCGCGTGGGATCCTTCTCGCGCATGTACCAGTTGGTCACCAGCTCCTGCCCGTCCGGATTGGCCGGCACGCACAGCAGGATGACGTCGTTGAGGAAGCGCAGGGTCTCCTCGTCGGAGAGGCTCACCATCTGGTAGACCATCTCCATGAGCTGCTGCGATCCAACCGTCTCGGTGGCGTGCAGCCCGCCATCCACCCACACCACTGCCTTGCCTTCCTTGGCCAGGGCGCGCGCCTGCTCGTCGGTGAGGCCCTCGGCCAGCGCCAGCCGGCGGGCGATCTCCTTATACCGGTCGAGCTTCTTGACGTTGTCCGGGGAGCTGATGATGGCCATGTACTGCGGCCGCCCCTCGGCCGTCTGGCCTATGGTCTCGAGCTTCATGCGGTCGGATTCGGTGGCCAGCTTCTTCCACCAGGCTGCGAGCTGCGTGTAGCTGGCCATCTGGTAATCGTCCCCGATGTTGAAGCCGAGGGCTTCCTTGGGAGTGGTAACCCTGGCCGTGGCCTGCGCGCACAGGGAGGACGCCGCCAGAGCCGCCGCCACGCAAAACGCCAGCGGACGCACGGGCTGGGATCGCATATATAGAACCGAGTGTAATGCAAATCCGGGTGGGGCAGGCCACCGTGATGCGTCCGTCATCTCGGTTCGCCGCGGAGGCGGTAGAGTAGGAGAGAAGGCGAGCCCTTGAGAGGCCGTCCCACTCTCCTACTCTACCGTCTCCGCGTCGAAGTTGGGGGTGCTTCCGCGCCTCCACGTCGAAAAGTCCTTCTGGTGAAGTACGCCGCCCCGAGGGCGAAGAGGGCCAGCGAGATCCACTGCGAGGTGTCTAGCGGGCCGCCCCACAGGTTGCCTTGCTCGTGGTAGCGGAAGAACTCCACCGTGAACCGCGCGGCCGAGTAGAGCATCAGGTACAGCGCGATGATGGAACCGGCGGGGTGCGGCTTGGCGATGCGGCGGTAGAGCAGCCCGAAGATGGCGAACTCCGCGAAGGCTTCGTAAAGCTGCGTGGGGTGGAGCGGTTTTCCCAGCGGCACGCCCACCAGGTGGTTGGCCGCCGGACTGGTAAACGTGACGGCCCAGGGACGGTCGCACGCCACGCCCCAACAGCAGCCCGCCGCGAAACAGCCCAACCGGCCGATGCCGTGACCCAGGGCGATGGCCGGCGCGAACACGTCCGCCGTCCGGAGCAGCGGCAGGCGGGTCTTTCGCATGTACCACCACGCCACGCCCAGCGCGGCCACCAGCCCGCCATAAAACACTCCGCCCGCCTGGAGGGTATAGATGGAGAGGATCTCGCGGGGATGCTGGGCGTAGTAGCCCATGTCCACCAGGAACATCATGAGCTTGGCGCCGCCGATGGCGGCCAGCGCGCAATAGATACCCAGATTGGACACCGCCTCCACGTTCAGGCCCGCCCGCGCGGCCAGGCGGGAGGCCATCCACAAGCCGGTGAGGAAGGCGATCGCCACCAGCACGCCGTAGGTATGCAGGAATGAGATATGGAAAATTTCAGGGTACATGGGACGCCTGCCGTTTCGGACGAAGAAGATCGAGCAGCAACAGGCCGCAACCGATCACGACGGCCGAATCCGCCGTGTTGAAAGCGGGCCACTGGTAGCGCCCCACGTAGACCAGCAGAAAATCCGTGACCCGTCCCCACGCGATGCGGTCGAACAGATTGCCCGCCGCGCCGCCCAGGATCAACGAGAAGCCCCATAGCGAGCGCCGGTCAAGCCGCCGCGGGTTCCACAGCACTGCACTCAACAGAACCACCGCCAAAAGCTGAAAGACCACCAGGAGCGGGGTTTGCCACCCATTGGCGGAACGGTCCAACAGGCCGAAGGCCACGCCGCGATTCGTGAAATGCACGATGTCGAAGAAGCCCGGGATCACACGGTAGCTCTCCACCAGGGAGACGCGCGTATCGACGATCCACTTGGTGAGGCGGTCGAGGGCCAAGACGGCGGCGGCGGCGGCGTAGGCCTTGTAGCGGAGATCAGGCATGGCCGCTCCGTGGCATTGTGGGACGGGATGCCATCCCGCGCGCCGATTGATAACCGGCGCCGGGCGGGTTGCCAACCTGCCCCACGACCCGGGTTTCATCCATGCAGCGTCTCCTCCACGGCGGCGGCGCAGGCGGCGCAGATGGTGGGATAGACGGCATTCGAGCCGGTGTCCGTAGTGTATTTCCAGCAGCGCTCGCACTTGGCCCCGGCGGCGCGCTCCACCCGCACGCCCAGGCTGCCATCCGCCGAGCGGGCCAACTCCACTTGCGAAACAATGAACAGGTCGGGCAGCTCGCGGACGTATTCCTGAAGCAGCGGAAACAGGTCGTCGCCGGCGGCGAGGAGCACGCGGGCTTCGAGCGACGCGCCGATGAGCTTCTCGTTGCGGGCGGTTTCGAGAATCTTGAGGACGCTGTCCCGCACTTCCATGAGACGGTCCCAGTTGGCCGCCCGTCGCCGTGCGCCGTCGCCCAGACCCGCGCCGAGTTCCTCCGGCTCCGGGAACAGCGCCGTGTGCACGCTTGCCGGCCCGCCCATGTGGCTCCAGACCTCTTCGGCGGTGAAGCTCATGATGGGCGCCACCAGGCGCGCCAGCGCATCGAGCAGGCGGTAGAGCGCGGTTTGCGCCGACCGGCGCGCCTTGGACTTGGCGGCGGAGGTGTAGAGACGGTCCTTGAGCACGTCGAAGTAGATGGCGCTAAGGTCCACCGTGGCGAAAGCGTACACCGAGTGATAGACCTTGTGGAACTCGTAGGTGACGTACCACGCTCGGCAGCGCGCCACCAGGTCTTCGGCGCGCAGCAGAATCCATTGATCGATCTCGCGCAGCTCATCGGCCGGCACGGAATCCCGCGCCGGATCGAAGTCCGCCAGATTGCCCAGCAGGTAGCGGAACGTATTGCGCAGCTTGCGGTAGGCTTCCACCAGGCGGCTCAGGATGGTCTCGGAAACGCGCACGTCCTCGTGAAAATCCACCGAAGCGGACCACAGCCGAAGGATCTCCGCGCCGTAGCGCTTGATGACTTCCTCCGGCTCGATGGAATTGCCGAGGGACTTGTGCATGGCGCGGCCTTCCCCGTCGAGCACCCAGCCGTTCAAGGCGCACGCGCGGTACGGCGAGCCGCCCTTGATGCCCACGCCCACCAGCAGCGAGCTGTGGAACCAGCCGCGGTACTGATCGCCGCCCTCCATGTAAACGTCCGCCGGCCAGGAGAGGCCGAAGCGCTCGTTTAGCACGGCCAGGTGGCTGGAGCCGGAATCGAACCACACGTCCAGGATGTCGTTCTCCTTGCTGAACTCCGCCGCGCCGCATTGGGGACACGTCATGCCGGGGGGCAACAGCTCGGCCGCCGTGCGTTCGTACCAGACGTCGGCGGTGTGCTCGCGGAACAACTCGACGATGCCGTCGAGGATCTTGCGGTCGGTGATGGGCCGGCGGCACTTGTCGCAATAGAAGACGATGATCGGAACGCCCCACACGCGCTGGCGCGAGATGCACCAGTCGGGCCGCGCGGCGATCATGTTGGCGATACGTTCCTCGCCCCAGGATGGCATCCAGCGCGTCTGATGAACGGCATCCAGGGCGCGCTGCCGGAAATCGTTGCGGTCCATTCCGATGAACCACTGCTCGGTGGCGCGGAAGATGGTGGGGTGGTGGCAGCGCCAGCAGTGCGGATAGGAATGGTCCAGCGTCTCCATGGCCCGCAGCGCGCCCGCCGATTTCAGAATCTCGATGACGATGGGGTTGGCTTCCCAGACGGTCCTGCCGATAAGCGCCTCGGGCAGGCGCCCGGCGGCGCCGGGGGCGTGGTAGAAGCGGCCGGCGCCATCCACCGGGCAGTAGGTCTCGATGCCGTACTGGCGTCCGACGGCGTAATCCTCCTGGCCATGGCCGGGAGCGGTATGCACCGCGCCGGTGCCCTGTTCGAGGGTGACGTGGTCGGCCAGAATGCCCAGTGAATCGCGCTCCAGGAAGGGATGGCGGAAAACGGCGCGCTCCAGCTTGTCGCCCGTAAACCGGGCCACGATTTCGGTGACGCGCCAGCCGCATTTTTGGGCGGTGACTTCGAGCAGTCCGGCGGCCACCATGTAGACGTCGCCCGATTCCACCTTCACCGCTACGTATTCGAACTTGGGATTGAAGGCGATGGCCATGTTGGCCGGGATGGTCCACGGGGTGGTGGTCCAGATGAGGCCGTATACGTTGCGGCCGGCGAGCGACGGATGGATCTTGGCGGGATCCGATACCAGTTTGAAGCGGACCCAGATGGAGGGGCTGGAGTGGTCCTTGTATTCCACCTCGGCTTCGGCCAGCGCGGTGCGGTCCTTCATGCACCAGTGCACCGGCTTGAGGCCCTTGTACACGTAGCCCCGATCCAAAAACTCGACGAACGCCCCGGCGATCACCGACTGGTAGCGCGCGCTCATGGTGAGGTAGGGATCGCCCCACTGCCCCAGCACGCCCAGGCGTTTGAAATCCTGGCGCTGCAGGTCGATGTACTTCTCGGCGTACTTGCGGCAAGCGCGGCGGATCTCCACGGCGGACATGTGGGCCTTGCGGGGGCCCAGGTCCTGATCCACCTTGATCTCAATGGGCAGGCCGTGGCAGTCCCACCCCGGCACGTACGGGGAATCGAAGCCGGCCATGGTCTTCGACTTGACGATGAAATCCTTGAGGATTTTATTGAAGGCGGTTCCCAGGTGAATGCGCCCGTTGGCGTACGGCGGCCCGTCGTGGAGGATGAAAACGGGACGGCCCGCGCGGGAGGCGCGGATTTGTTCGTAGAGTTTTTCCTTCTCCCACCGTTCGAGCAACACCGGCTCGGTCCGCGGCAGGTTGGCCTTCATGGGGAAAGCCGTCTTAGGCAGATTTACGGTCTGCTTCAAATCTACGTTGTGCGAATCCATTGTTGGGGGTAAATACCTATGTTAGCAATGTCCGAACTGCACCGCGGAGACGCGGGACGCGGAGGAAACGCGAGAGAACTTCAGAATTTCAGAGTTCGCAGATTCCGCGCTTTCACCGCGGAGTCGCGCAGAGACGCGGAGGAAACGCGGAGGAATTCAGAGTTATCAGGATCAAATCCCAAGAATTGAGCTCGCAAATCGACGCTTCTCCGCGCCTGCTCCGCGTCTCTGCGGTGAAGGCGCTCGCCCTGGTCCCCCCAGTCCCCTGCTCCGCGGTGAATGAAGCTTACGGACGGGCTACAATGCCCCCCGCACGGCGGCTTCGAGTTCGCCTTCTTCGGTGAATCCTTCGAAGCGCTTGATCTGGTGGCCGGCGCGATCGAAGATCAGGGTCACGGGCAAGGAGTCGAGGCGGTACTTGCTGTTCAGCTCTGGCGAGCCCAGCGCGACCGCATACTCCATGGGGTGCTTCTTGAGGAATGGCGCGACGCTGGCGGCGCCGTCCTCGTCCATGGAAACTCCCATCACCACGACGCCTTGGGGCCCGAACTGCCGGCGCAAGTTATTGAAGCCGGCTATTTCCTGAATGCACGGCACGCACCAGGTGGCCCAGAAGTTCACCACTACCACATGGCCGCTCAGCGAGGCGGTATCGAAGGCGCCGCCGTCCAGTTTCTTCACCTGGGGAAGCGCCGCACCCGGCTGCGCGGGGGCCGGAGCGGTGGCGCCTTTCTCCAGGAACGCCAGGTAGGCTTGCGGGTCGCGGGTCGCGCCGGCGGAGGTCGCGATCGCTTTTTCATCGGGGTCGAAGATGGCGTAGAAAGGAATCGCGGCGGTCTGGAACTTGGCGAGTTCGAGCTGGGCGTTCTGTTCCGAGCCGGGGTTGTCGCCGTCGGTGTACAGCTCCACCAGGACGAAGTTCCGCAGGGCGGCGGCGATCTCCGGCCGGGAGAACATGTTGGCCTTCATCCAATGGCAGTTGGTGCAGGCATAGCCGGTGAAACTCACGAACACGAGCTTGCCTTCGCGGCGGGCGCGGTCGAGGGCGCCGCGGTAGTCGTTCTGGATCCAGGCGAGGGTGTTCGAGGACGTTCCAGCGGGCGCGGACGCCTCGGGAACGTAGGCATCCAACTCGCCCAGCCGCCCGCCGAACATGCCGGGCAGCAAGCTGACGGCGAACACCAGGAAAGCCATGCCCGTGAGCAGACGGCCAAGCCTTAGGGGCTCGTCCGGTTTCACGCCCTCCAGGCGCAGGAAGCCGAGCAAGTACAACCCCGCCATGCCGAAGAGCACGATCCATGCGGCGAGGAAGCGCTCGCGGGTGAGAAAGCCCCACTGCATCACCTGGTCCACGGCGCTCAGGTATTTCAGGCTGGCCGCCAGGATGACGAACCCCATGACAACCTTGATGCGCACCATCCAGCCGCCGGCCTTGGGCATGCGCTTGAGGTACGAGGGGAACAGCGCCAGGAAGAAGAACGGCAGCGCCAGGCCGGCGGCGAAAGTCACCATACCGATGAAAGGCCCGAAGCCGCCGCCGCTCACCGAAGCTGCCAGGAGCGTGCCCACGAAGGGGCCCACGCAGGCGAACGAGGCCAGCGAAAAGGTGAGGCCCATGAGCAAGGCGCCGGCGAAGCCGCCGGAATCCGAGGCCGCGTTCAGGCGGGTGAGGATGGAGGATGGGATGGTGATCTCGAACGCGCCCAGAAGGCTCAATCCAAAGGCGATGAACAGCCCGGCGATGAACCCGTTCACCCACCTGTTCGCCCCAAGTTGGACCACGCCGAAGGGCCCCAGGAGGGCCGTAGCCAGGAGGCCCAGCCCGGAGAAGAGCACCACGATACCCAGGCAGAAGACCACCGCCTGCATCAACCCGTCACGCCGCCCGCCGGATTGCCGGTTGAGGAAGTACGAGAGGGTGATGGGAATCATGGGGAAAACGCAGGGCGTGAAGATGGAAGCCAGGCCGAAGCCAAAGGCGACCAGCAGGAACATGGCCCAGCCTTGGTTCGCCGGAGCTGCCGAATCCGCGCCTGAAGCGGCTTTGGGAGGCTTGACCTCCGAGTAGCCCGCAAGGGCCTGGGCAAACGTCATGATGGGTTCGACGGGCGCGACGGTTATCGCGGCGGCGCCGGACCAGCGGCCGGGCACGCATTGGGAGTCGTTACAAGCTTCGTAGCGCACGCTCACCGCTAGCTCCGCTGGGCCGGGAGGCGTCGTGGCCGGCAGACCGACATCGAGGATGAACGCGACCCCGCCCTGGTAGGTCTCGCTCTCCGCGTTCAGGTTCTTGTCAAACGCCTTTTTGGGAGGCGGTTGAAAAACGCGCAGCGAATCGCCCGGCTGCACTCGGAAAGTCGTGGGGATGCCGGCAGGCGAGGACGCCGAGTAGAGATGCCAGCCCGGTTCGATGCGCGCGGACGCCCGCAGCACCGCGACTCCGCCGGGCGGGGCGGGTTGTTCCTCCTGCACGCTCCAGGCAATGTGATCCTGGGCGCCGGCGCAAGCGCCGAAAGCCAGGACTAAGACCACTAGGTGAAGTCTCACAACAGCTCCAAATGCGGGCTGGCCGCAACCGCTCCCTTACGGGGCGCCCTCTGGGCCCGGCTCGCCACGTGCGGGATCGCGACCGTAAGTACTTACCGAGCGGAATTCTTGTCGTTTCGGCAAGAACATTTCCGACGATGTCTATTTCGGCCCATCTCCATGGGCTCTCGGTCGCACTCCGAAAATAACTCCAACTCCTGGTCTACGCGTTTTCTCCGCGTCTCCGCGTCTCCGCGTCAAAAAGGGGGCCTGATTGGTTCCGGCTATGCCGGGTTGGGGAGCGGTCACCACGAATCACCCTCTAATTCCCATTTTCCTTGAAAGCCGAGCGCGCCAGCTCCTCTTCGATCATCTGGTTCACCTGGCCTTCGGAAAACTCCTTGGCCACCCGGATGGCGTTGCGGATGGCGTTGGCGTTGGAGCGCCCGTGGCAGATGATGCAGACGCCGCGCACGCCCAGCAGAAAGGCGCCGCCGTACTCGGAGTAGTCCAGGCGCTTGCGAAACGTCGAGAAGGCGGTCTTGGCGATGGCGTAGCCGATCTTGCCGGTGATGGTAGCCTCCAGCGAGTCCCGCATCAGGTGGCGCACCATGTCCACCACGCCCTCGCTCACCTTCAACGCCACGTTGCCCACAAACCCGTCGCACACGATGACGTCCACTTCGCCGGCGTAGATATCGCTGCCTTCCACGTTGCCGATGAAATTGATGGTGAGCTTCTTGAGGAGGCCGGCCACCGAGCGGGTCAGCTCGTTCCCCTTGTGCTCCTCTTCGCCGATGGAGAGAATGCCCACGCGAGGCCGGGGGGTGGCGCGGATAATCATGCGCGAGTACATCTCGGCCATCACGGCGAACTGGGCCAACTGGCGCGCCGAGCAATCCACGTTGGCCCCCACGTCCACCACCACCACGGGCTTGCCGGTCATGGTGGGAAAGATGCCCGCCAGGCCGGGCCGGTCGACGCCCGGGACCACCCCCTGCACGATCTTGGCGGTGGCCATCACCGCGCCGGTGTTGCCCGCCGATACCAATCCCTGCGCCTGACCGCTTTTCACCAGCCGGGACGCCACCCGGATGGAGCTGTTGGGCTTGGAGCGAAACGCCTTGGCGGCGCTATCCTCCATGGTGACCACGTCGGGAGCATCCACCACCTCGATGGGCAGATCGCGATGGTCTTCATAGAGGGCCAACTCCTGCTCGACCGACTCGCGGCGGCCCACCAGGAGCACCTTCACGTCCAGACTTCTGGCGGCCCGAATCGCCCCTTCCACTTCGGCTTTTGGGGCGTGGTCACCGCCCATTGCGTCCACGGCAATGGTCTGCATTTGGAGAGGGTTCTACTCCTGCTCTACTTCCACGACTTCGCGGCCCTTGTACTGGCCGCAGTGCGGGCACACCCGGTGGGGCAGCTTGGGCTCATGGCAGTTCGGGCATTCCGAAAGGCCGGCCGGCTTCAACGCATCGTGCGCGCGCCGGTTGCTGGTCCGCCGCTGGGAGTGTCTACGTTTGGGGTTCGGCATATCTCTTCCTCAACAATATCAGGACCGCTCCGCTGGGGTCGCGGTTTCGGCCGCCGGAGCGGCCCCATTCTTCCTCAGAGTTCCAACTTGCGGAGCGCTCCCCAGCGATCGTCCGCGCTTTCCACCCGGCAATCGCACGTGGTTTCGTTCCGGTTCCTGCCGCAAACCGGGCAGATGCCCTTGCACGCGTCGCTACAGACGCGCTGCATCGGCAAGGCCAGCACAACCTGTTCCAGAAGGATGTCCTCCAACTCCAGGCCGCCGCCTTCGTAAAATCCTATCTCCGCTTCGCCTTCGTCGATCTCGACCTCTTCCTCCACCGCGATGTCGGACACCGGCCGGTAAAACAGGTCGAAACTTTCCTCCAGCGGAAATCGGGCATCTCCCAGGCACCGGTCGCACGCGGCGGTCATTACCACCGAATACCGGCCCTGGACACGAACTTCTCCCTCCGTTCGGGCCAACAACTCGGCCCACCCGGTGGCGCGCAATGGAGAGCCTTGCGCGATATCTTCGCCCGAAAAATCGATCAGCCCCGCCTCGAAGGTTTCGTCGAAACGAACCTTCCGCAACTCCATCTCTTTGATACTCAAGAACATGTGACGAGCCTGGATTTACGGAGCAGAACGAAAACCATTATAGCATCGCGGAAGGGGCGCCTCGAAAGGCGTCGATTTCGGCGATTTCTTCGCTCGACAGCCGGAACTCCAGCGCGCCAACCACGCCTTCCACCTGTTCGGGCGACCGCATCCCCACGATGGCGGCGGTAAGCGCCGGGTTGCGCAGCGTCCAGGCGATGGCCACCTCGCCGGCGGTGCGGCCGTGGCGCGCGCCGATCCGCCGCATCAGCTCGGCCAGTTCCAGGTTGCGGGAGAGTTGCGGCTCCTGGAAAGCGGGCGCGCGGCCGCGGAAATCGTCCTTCGGAAAGCCGGCTACGCGCGCCTTGGTCATTTTGCCGGTGAGCAGGCCCGATTTCATGGGCGAATAGGCGATCACGCCGATGCCATTGTGCGCGCAATAGGGCAGGATTTCGGCTTCCACCTCGGGCGAAATGACCGAATAGGGCGGCTGCAGCGAAGTGACAGGAGCGACGGCGCGGCAGCGCTCCAACTGGCTGACGTCGAAATTCGAGACGCCGATCCAGCGCACCTTGCCTTCCGCTTTCAGCCTGGCCATGGCGCCCCAACCTTCCTCGATATCTTCGTCGGGCAGGGGCCAGTGGATCTGATAGAGGTCGATGGCGTCCACCTTGAGACGCCGCAGGCTGCCCTCGCATTCGCGGCGGACGGAATCGGCCTTCAACGAGCCTGTGATGGCCCCCGTGGCGTCCCACACGCGTTCGCATTTAGTGAACACATAGGGCCGGGTGGAACGGCCCTCGAGCGCCCGCGCGACCACTTCTTCGGAATGTCCCAGGCCGTAAACGGCGGCCGTATCGATCCAGTTGATGCCGTGGTCGAGGGCGGCGTGAATGGCCGCCACGGACAGGCGGTCGTCCTGCGGCCCCCAGGCGAAGGCCCACCCGCCGCCGCCCATGGCCCACGCGCCGATCCCGATCGGGGTAAGCTCCATGTCGCTGTTGCCGAGGCGTTTCTTTTCCATGTCTTCTACCATATCGAAGGTTAGCGCGGCTGGAACAGTGCCCTCACACTGGGAGCCACCGTCGCCGGATTCTCTCACCGTCGACCACGATGATGGACTTGGGCAGTTCATCTTGCGCAATCGACATGAGGACGCGACGGAGGCAATCCCGACTCTCTGCCTCACTGTAGTTCCCGCCGCGTAGCAGGATCAATCCCGGTCCCGCGGACCCGATCGCCGCCAGGAGTCTCGGGAAGTCCAAGTCCGCCGTGACGACTACCCGGGCATCGCAGGTTGCGAGCTGTAGGATCTCCGAGTCGGGAGTCAGGTGCATGGAGAGGTCGTTCGCATGCACGGCATCATGGCCTTCCCCTCGCAGCCACTGGGCCAGCTTCGGCGACAGCGGCATATCGACGAAAAACCTCACCGGCTTAGCTCTATGGTCTCGTCTTCCGAAAGGTAAGCCGCGTAGCGCAGGGCTTCGTCGATATCGGCCGGTTCCAGATAGGGGTAGGAATTCAGAATAGATTCCCTGGTTTCGCCGGACGCCAGCAGGCCGAGGAGGCGCGAGACCGGGAATCGCAAATTACGGATACAAGGCTTGCCCGTCGCCACAGCCGGGTTAGCGGTAATTCGCTCGAAGCGCATGAAACTGCCCCTCCCCAATCATACCAGCGGCGCTCCTGTATATAATGTTCCCGAAGGCATGGACACCTTTTCGAAAGCGGAGCGCAGCGCCATCATGCGCCGCGTGCGCGGCAAGGACACGCGGCCGGAGATGGCGGTCCGTGGCATGGTGCACCGGCTGGGCTTCCGTTACTCCCTGCATCGCGGCGATCTTCCCGGCAAGCCCGACCTGGCGTTTCCAAGCCGCCGGAAGGTGATTTTCGTGCACGGCTGCTACTGGCACGGCCACTCGTGCCGCGCCGGCCGGAACCGGCCTAGCTCGAACACCGAGTATTGGATCGCCAAGCTCGACCGGAACCAGGCCCGTGACGCCGCTCATCGCCGGCGGTTGCGGAGGCTGGGTTGGAGCGTGCTCACGGTCTGGGAATGCGAACTGAAGAACGCGGAACGGCTGCGGGCGCGTATAGCGCGGTTCCTGGCTCCTGAGGTAACATCGAAGAGAGGAGCAGGCGCTTCACCATGAACGACGAAGACCTCCAGCAAATACGCGGGGCCATCCACGAAGCCGTTTCCGCCTCCGAAGTTCGCCTTACCGAGACCATGCGCGACATGCAGAGCGAGATCCTCCGCGGACTCGAAGCCTTCGCCCGCGGCAATTTCGCCCGCATGCACCGCCTCGATACGTCCGACGCCGACACCAACATCCGCCTGACGGCCCTCGAAGAGCGCGTCCTCTACCTCGAAACCAAGCGCCCGTTGCAGTAGACCCCACCGGGCGGCCGCGCCCTTCGGCGGGCGTGCTACATTGGAAAAATCGCCGGCATTTTCGCTCCCTCGTAATGAAAGGCAATACCACCGCTGGAGAGAAGTTCCAGGAGCTGGTAGCTCTCATGGCGCGTTTGCGCGCGCCCGGCGGCTGTCCCTGGGACCGCGAGCAGACCTTCGATTCCATCAAGCCCTACACGCTCGAGGAGACTTATGAGGTTCTCGACGCCATCGACCGGCGCCATTGGAAGGAACTCGCCGAGGAACTGGGCGACTTCGTCCTGCAGGCGGTCTTCTACGCGCAGATGGCCAGCGAACAAGGCCTCTTCTCGATCGAGGACGCGCTCGAGGCCATCAACCGGAAACTGATCCGCCGGCACCCGCACGTGTTCGGCCGGGAATCGGCGCAAACCGCCGGCGACGTCAAGCGCATCTGGGGCGAAGTCAAAGCCGCGGAGAAGGAAGAAAAGGGGACCACGCCCGACGGTTTGCTCTCCACCGTGCCGCGGGCGCTGCCGGCGCTGGTGGAGGCGCAGCAGATCGCCTCGCGTGCGGCGGGCGTGGGCTTCGATTGGGAAAACGCCGAACAGGTGCTGGATAAGCTCGATGAAGAACTGGCCGAATTAGGCGAGGCGCGGCGCGGCGGGTCGCCCAGCGAGATCGAGGACGAGATCGGCGACCTGCTCTTCGTGCTGGTGAACCTGGCGCGCTTCATGAAGGTGGATCCCGAGCAGGCGTTGCGCGGGACCAACGCCAAGTTCCGCGCGCGCTTCGGCTACCTCGAGCGCAAGCTGGCCGAGCGCGGCAGAAAGCTCGAGGATTCGAATATCGCCGAGATGGAAGCGCTGTGGCAGGAGGCCAAGCGATGATCGAGATCTGGCAGCTTCACGACCTCGATGAGTTCGCCGAAGCGATGACGCTGCAGCAGCGCATCTGGGGCTTCGCCGACATCGAGGCCATGCCGCTGCGCTGGTTCGTGGTGGCGAGCAAGGTGGGCGGACAGGTTTTCGGCGCGTGCGAGGGCGGCCAGATGGTGGGGTTTCTGGGCGCCATGCCCGGCATCCTGCCGGACGGGCGGCCGTATCTGCACAGCCACATGCTGGGCGTGCTGCCGAAGTACCGCGACCGGGGCGTGGGCCGGCGGCTCAAGCTGGCGCAGCGGGAAGAAGCGCTCGCGCGCGGCATCGACCTGGTCGAGTGGACCTTCGACCCGCTGGAGCTCAAGAACGCGTATTTCAATGTCGAACGGCTGGGCGCCATTGTGGGGCGCTACGAGGAGAACCTGTACGGCGTCACGGCCAGTCCGCTGCACGGCGGGCTTCCCACGGACCGCTGCGCGGCGGAATGGTGGCTGCGGTCGCCGCGCGTGGAGGCGGCGGTGGCCGGCAAGGTCGCCGTGCGGGGCCCCGGCGAGCGCATCGCCTACCCCGCGGACATGGCGCACATACGGGCCAACGACCCGGCCCGCGCGCGCGCCATCCAGCGCGCCAACGGGGAGAAGTTCCAGGATGCGTTTGCGCGGGGACTGGCCGTGATGGGCTTCGAGCGCGCCGGGAGCGAAGGCGCATACCTTCTGGAACGCGCGGATGAGGCCGTGACCGAAGGTTTCGCGGCGGCGGGAGAGCGCATCCGGCGGATTGAGAGGAAGGCGCTGCGCACTGTGCGGCGCGGCGATACGGAAGGCCCGGAGGCCGCGTGATGCGCATCGAAAATATAACCCTGCGCGAGATCGGCATGAGTCTGGCGCATCCCTTCGAAACCAGCTTCGGGCGCACCACCGGGCGCCGCATCATTCTGGTGGAAGCGCGCAGCCAGGGCCTTTCGGGATGGGGCGAAGTCACCGCCGGCGAGAACCCTTTTTATAACGAGGAGTGGACCGAATCGGCCTGGCTGATTCTGCGCGACTACGCCGCGCCGCGCGTGCTGGGGCGCGAGGTGGCGGGACCCCAGGACATAGCGCCGCTCATGGATCGCATTCGCGGCCACAACATGGCGCGCGGAGGCTTGGAAGCCGCGGCCTGGGACTTGGCGGCGCGTATGGAAGGCCTGCCGCTATGGAAAAAGATCGGCGGCGGCGCCAGGCGCGAGATCCCCTGCGGGGTTTCCATCGGAATTCAAGGCTCGATCGAGGAGCTTCTGGAAGTCATCGAGCGCGAGCTGGCCGATGGCTACCAGCGCATCAAGATCAAGATCAAACCGGGCTGGGACGTGGAGGCCGTGCTGGGCGTGCGCCGGCGCTTCCCCGGAATCAAGCTGATGGCCGACGCCAATTCGGCCTACACCCTGGCCGACGCCGCGCACCTGAAACAGTTGGACGATTACTTCCTGATGATGATCGAACAGCCGCTCGACCACGACGACATCGTGGACCACGCCGAATTGCAGCGCCGGCTCGACACCCCCATCTGCCTGGACGAGAGCATCCGCTCGGCGCATCACGCCGGGCAGTCCATCCGGCTGGGCTCCTGCGGCATCCTCAACATCAAGCTGGGACGCGTAGGCGGCTTCCGCGAAGCCCGGCGCGTGCACGACGTGGCGCAGGCCGCCGGCATACCCGTATGGTGCGGCGGTATGCTCGAATCCGGCGTGGGCCGGGCGCACAACGTGGCGCTCGCCACGCTGCCGAATTTCGTCCTGCCGGGGGACGTTTCGGCGAGCCGGCGCTATTGGAAGCGCGACATCGTCGATCCGCCTATCGAAATCACCCCGCATGGGACCATACGGGTTTCCGACGAACCGGGCTTCGGATATGCGCTGGATCTCGATTTCATCCGGCATATCACGGTGCGCGAGGAGTCTCTGGGTTGACCGGGGGGCCGCTGCTCTATGCGCTGATCGCGCTGATGATTTTCGGCTGGTCCGGCAACTACGTGGCGGGCAAGATTGCGCTGCGCGAATTCCCGCCGCTGCTGCTCACGAGCTGGCGGGCGTTGTTCGCGGGCGCGCTGATTCTGCCGGCCTATCTGTGGGAACGGCGGAGGAATGGCGCGCGCTGGACCTGGCCGGAGGCGCCGTCCCTGCTGGCTTTGGGCCTGTTGGGCGTCACGCTGAACCAGATGCTGTTCGTGTTCGGACTCAGCCGCACCAGCGTGGCGCACGCCGCCATTTTCGCCAACCTGACGCCCATCACAGTGCTCTTGCTGGCCTCCGCGCGCGGCCTCGAGAAAATCACGGCCGGCAAGTTGGGCGGCATGGCCGTGGCCTTGAGCGGCGTCGCGCTCCTGAAAACGCTCGAGCCGCGCGCGCGGAATGCGCCCCAGGCGAGCCTGGCGGGAGACCTGCTGATTTTCGCCGGCGGCTTCGCCTTCGCTCTGTTCACGGTCTACGGCAAGCCGGTCACCAAACGCCACAGCGCCATCACGGTGAACGCTTTCGCCTACATCTCGGGCGCCATCCTGATGGCCCCCGTGGCGGCGTGGCAATCCACCCGGTTCCCGATGGCCTCCATTTCCCTGGGGGCCTGGACCGCGCTGCTCTACATGGCGCTGTTTTCCTCGGTGATCTCCTACCTCATCTACTACTGGGCGCTAGGGCGCATGGCGCCCTCCCGCATCTCCAAGTTTTCGTACTTCCAGCCGCCGCTTGCCACCGCGCTGGGGGTGGTGGCGCTGGGGGAACAGGTTACCTGGGCGCTGGCGGTTTCGGCGGCGGTGATTTTCGCGGGAGTGTTTCTGACGGAGCGGGCGCGATGAACGCTTTCGTCTCGCTGCTGGGCTCCAACCGCAACTACCGCTACACCTGGACCGGCCAGATCGTAAGCGAGATCGGCGACCACTTCAACAACATCGCGGTGTTCAGCCTGGCGGTGGCGCATACGCGCTCGGGCCTGGTGGTGAGCGGGGTGATGCTGGCGCGCGCCATTCCGGCGGTGATGGCCGGGCCGCTGGCGGGCGTGTGGTTGGACCGCATGGACCGCAAGCGCGTGATGATTGCGAGCGACCTCATCCGCGCGGTGGTGGCGGCGCTGTTCATTGTCACGGTAAGGTACCCGGAACCCTGGCTGCTCTACCTGTTGAGCGCCCTGCTGATGTTCGCTTCGCCGTTCTTCACCAGCGGGCGCGCGGCCATACTGCCGTCCATCGCCACTCCGGAAGAGTTGCACACGGCCAATTCGCTGACCCAAACCACGCAGTGGAGCACGCTGGCGCTGGGCGCGTTCCTGGCCGGCGCCAGCGCTGATGCAGTTCGGGTATGTGTGGGCCTTCGCGGGCAACGCGTTGTCCTTTCTGGTCTCGGCGCTGTGCATCTCGCGGCTGTTCCTGCCGGGCCGCGGCTTCCGCCCGCCGCGCCGCTCATTCACCGAAGCCGAGGTGGTGCGGCCGTGGCATGAGTACGCCGAGGGCCTGCGTTATATGCGGTCCGTGCCCCTGATTCTGGGCCTCGCCGTAATCAACGTGGGGTGGGCCACCGGCGGCGGGGCCGCGCAGATCCTGTTCAGCGTGTTCGGCGAGATTGTGTTCAATCGCGGGCCCGCCGGGCTGGGGCTCATCTGGGGCTGCGCGGGGCTGGGCCTGCTGGCCGGGGGCACGCTGGCCTATGGCATCGGCCGGCGGCTGAGCTTCAATAACTACAAACGCGTGGTGGTGGCCTGCTATGTCGTGCACGGGGGCTCGTACGTGCTGTTCAGCCAGACGCGGAGCTTCCCCTGGGCGTTGGTTTTTATCGCCCTTTCGCGCGTGGGGGTGGGCTTAAGCTCGGTGCTGAACATGGGGCAACTGCTGCGCCATGTGCCGGACGCGTTCCGCGGCCGCGTCTTCGCCACCCTGGAATCCCTCACCTGGAGCGTCATGATGGTCTCCATGACGCTGGCGGGAATCGCCTCCCAGACCTGGGACCCGCGAACCATCGGCGCGGTGGCCGGATGCCTCAGCGCCACAACCGCGATATTCTGGGGCTGGGCGCACTTCACCGGCCGGCTCCCCGAACCGGCGCTCGAAGGCGTGGAACCGGAGGAGTTCGAGATCCATGGCGAACCGAACGTATGATGACGTGGCGCGGGCACTCGTGCCGACGCTTGCCCACGACACCGTGTCCCCCCCGCGAAAACGTGTCGAGACAAGTCTCGACACGGCAGGCAAGAGTGCCCGCGCCACGTTTTCCAACGTGAGGCAGGATACCAGCCATGAGTGACCTCGCGGGCAAAGTGGTGCTCGTCACCGGGGCCGCGCGGCGCATCGGCCGGGGAATCGCGCTGCGCCTGGCCGCCGAGGGCGCGCGCGTGGCCATCCACTACCACCGCTCCGAAGACCAGGCTCGGCTGGCCGCCGGGCAGTGCGGCGCGGTCCTGTTTCGGGCCAACCTGGAGAACGTCGCCGAAATCGCCCGCATGTTCGCCGAGGTGGAAGAGCGTTTCGGGAGACTGGACGGCCTGGTGAACAACGCGGCCCGGTTCACCCGCCGCGATCCGCTCGAAATCACGGAACAGGACTGGGATTTCATCCACTCGGTGAACCTGAAGGCCGTCTTTTTCTGCTGCCAGGGCGCGGCGCGGATCATGAAGAAGACTGGCGGCGGGCGGATTGTGAACATCAGCTCGCTGGGCGGGATCCGGCCGTGGACGCAACACGCACACTACTGCGCTTCGAAGGCCGGCGCGATCATGCTGACGCGCGCGCTGGCCAAAGCGTGGGCCCCGGAGATCACGGTCAACTCGGTAGCCCCGGGAGTGATTCCGTTCGAGGATATCGACGACGAGGGCCTGCGAATGATCGCCGCCACCCCGGCCCGGCGCGGCGGCACGCCGGCGGAGATAGCCGATGCGGTGGTCTACTTCTTGAAAGCGTCGGATTTCGTCACCGGACAACTGCTGGCGGTGGATGGCGGGTTGAGCCAGAGGTAACCGAAATTCGTGGCGTGCGCCCAACGCTAGCGTATGCTATACATGGTACGTAGTGGTGGCTTTTGCCGAGAGCGCATATAAGCACGGCTTTCAGGAAGAGGACTTTTATGAAGTGTTGGAAGCAGGCCCGCTGAAACTGCGTTCCCAACGCGGATTGGAACGCGTCTACGAGCTCTACGGAAGGAACGGCGCTGGGGAGTACTTGCACGTTGCTTACCGCCGCGAAGCAGGCCGGACGGTTGTGTTTCACATGCGCGCGATGAGTCCCCGAGAGAAACAAAGGTTCAGGAAAAACTGATGAAAGCACCAAAGGCAGGAAGCGAGGCAGCCAGAATTCGACTGCCGCGAAAGGGAGCCAGTCACGCGGAATTGTCGGATTTCTTCGACCGTCACGACGGGGTTGACCTGTTGGAGCGGGGCATCATGGAGGTGGATCCGGACCATGAAGATCTGGATCGCATGCTGCTCGAGTACTGGAGCCAACCAAACACCAAGCAGTTGAACATTCGAATCCCAGCGACGGCCAAACTCATGATCGAGAGACTGGCGAAGCGCAAGACCGTCGAAGCCTCCACCCTGGTAAGGATGTGGGTGATCGAGTGCATGCGCCGGGAAGCGATGCAGCCCTGAAAAGGATGGCCGGGGGTGCGCGTCCCGATGAGCCGGGGGGCGCCTCCTGCGCCGGCGCGTCGAGAACGTAGGCCACTCCGTGGCGCTGAGACTTGAAGTGGAAACCAAAGAAAAATAACAAGTTAGAACTGCGCCACAAAAAACAAAAGCGCTCCCCTGCCTGGGGAGCGCCTGGTTTGCCGGGACTGCCGGCCCCCTTACGCCTGGAACGAACTGCCGCAGCCGCAGGTGGATTTCACGTTGGGGTTGTTGAACTTGAACCCCGAGCCTTCCAGCGTCTCCACGAAGTCCACTTCGGCGCCATCCAGATAGAGCATGCTGGCCTGATCCACGAAGACCTTGAGGTCCCCATAGTTGTAGGTCTTATCCAACATGCTGGGCTGATTCTCAAAGGCCATGGAGTAGCTGAAGCCGGAGCATCCGCCTCCCACGACTGAAATCCGCAGCCCCGCGGGAGCGGGTTCCTGGGATGCCATAATTTCCTTCACCTTGCCCACTGCTTTTTCGGTTAACTGAACCATGACCTCTCCTGATGTCGGGCTTGCAGTCCTATTATACAAGCGGCGACTGCCAAGCTTCTCGGATCTCAACTGGTTTGATGATCGAAGGCGCGCGGGAGTCGCGGGAAACTGGACTTTATCGATCCTGGAAGAGGGCTGCCTCTGGTGGGGACCGTGCCAAGCGCCTGTGCTATCTTGCAATTGTATTGTTCGTCAGGTAGTTGAAACCCGAGCATAGCGGGGTGCGTCGGATGCGGTGTATGGGAACACTGTCCGGCGTCCTACCACTCCCCGGCTTCGGAAACAGGGTTGCGGCGAAATCGAGAGTGGACTACCAGAACACACCGGAAGGCGCCCTGGTGCGGCGGGCGCAGGCGGGCGACGAATCGGCGTTTCAGGAAATCGTGGAACGCTATCAGGCCAAGGTGTTTTCCATCATCCACGGCATCGTCCGCCAGCGAAACGACGTGGAAGACATTGCGCAGCAGGTATTTGCGAAGATTTTCCTGTCCGTCAGGAACTTCGATTTCCGCAGTTCGCTGATCACCTGGATTTACAAAATTGCGGTCAACGAGTGCTTCGATTATCTGCGCAAGCGGAAAGTGCGGAAACTGGTCTACGAGAGCGATTTGAGCGAGGACGAGGTGCGCCGGGTGGAGAACATCGAGCCGGCGGTGAACCGGCAGGTTCCCGCGGATATTGCGCTGGCGCGCCGCGACTACGTGCTCAAGCTCCTGGCCCGGGTCTCCGAAGAAGACCGTATGTTATTGATGCTGAAAGAGGTTGAAGGATATTCGGTGGAGGAACTGGCGGAACGGACGGGGATGAACGAGAACACCATTAAGGTGAAGTTGTTCCGCGCGCGCCAGAAGCTGGTGCGGGCGTCGCAACGCATGGAGCGGGCTCCCGGCCTGGTGGCCGGTTGAGGGCGAGGGCGCTGAGACGGCAGGTTCCCGCAGCGGGCGGGCCCGCAAGGGCAATAGATCCGCAAAGGGCTGGCTTAAGCGTGGTAACTTGACGGTTTTGTAAGGGAAGAGAAACGTATGCACGCGGTAGTGATGGAGAGCCTCGAAGAGTACCTGTCCGGGGCCCTGTCGCCGGCGGTCGAGCGGCGAATCGAGACACACCTGAGCGCCTGTGAGGCTTGCCGTAAAGATGTCGCCGACATGCGGGAGGTCGGGCTGCTGTTCGGCTCTTTGCAGTGCGCGGAAGCGGTGGAAGCCCCGCCCGGTTTCTACGCGCGGGTAATGGCGCGGGCCAATGCGCAAAAGGCCGCGTCCTTTGGCAACATTTTCGCGCTGGATTTTTCGTTCGCGCGGCGCCTGGCGTTCGGATCGCTCGTCACGCTGGCCGTGCTGGGAAGCTTCCTGATCGTGCGCGAGTCGAGGTCTCCGGTGGGTCCTTCTCCGGAAACAGTCATGGCGGAGGAGTATTCCGCCGCCTACGATTCCGCTCCCGCCCAGGACAACATGCTGCTCACGCTGACGGCCTATGAGCGCTAACCTTCTCGCTGGGGCGCCGGTGCGCGGCCTGTGGAACGCGCGGGTGACCTGCGGGGTGACGCTCGCGCTGGTGTTCCTGTGCGGCGCCGTCATCGGCGCCGTGGTCATGGATTTCGGCGTTCATGGCCGCGGGCAGGTGGCGGCCTTCGACACTCCCCAGGGCAAAGCCGACTACTTTGCGCGGATGCAGAAAGATCTCGACCTGACGCCCGCGCAATCCGAGCAGATCGGATTGATTCTAAACGATTTTTGGCAATACTACCGCACCGTCCTCAGCGATGCCAAGCAGCGCATCGAAGTACTCCTGACGCCGGAGCAAAAGGTCAGGTTCGAGCGCCTGTTGCAGGACCAGAAAAAGTAGTTTTCGGGGTTTTTCCCGTCCACAAAGCCGACTCCGCGATTGACACCCGCAACGTAAGCGGGGAGAATAGCTTTGAAATGCGGTCTTTTCGCTCTATTCTCATCGTCATGGCGATACTGATTCTTCTGCTGGCGGCGGGGTGTGCGGGCGGTCCCTCCCAACCACACGCCTTTGCCATGGGCGAGAAGGTCGAACTTGGCCATATCATCTATACGGTTTTCGAGACGCAGTGGATGACCCAGCTCGGCTCGGGTCTGGACGCCAAGGTTCCGGAAAACCGTTTCTTCCTGGTTCGCCTCAGCGCGGCCAACAGCGGCATCGCGGAAGTTCTGGTGCCCGCCATGACGGTGGTGGACGACGATGGCAAGGCCTACGCGGAGTCCCGCAACGGCGAAGGGGCGCCGAACTGGCTTGGCATCCTTCGCCAGGCCAAGCCGGCTGAAGCCGCGCAGGGCAACGTGGTGTTCGACGTTCCGCCCCGGCACTACAAGCTGCGTCTTGCCGACGAGAATGAACAGAAGACGGCGCTTGTCGACTTGCCCCTCACTCTTACATCGGACGCTCCCGAACTGCCAATGCGCATCCCGGAGAAAACGCCGCCTCCCGTAGGCAAGTAGTGGGACAGACGATCGGTTTTCGTCGTCTGTCGGCCGTCTGTCGAACGCCGAGGTAGAATCTCAGTTATGTGGGCATTGGCGGTGGCGCTGCTGTTCGCCCAGGCGACCGATCCCGTTTCCGAAGGCCTGAAAGCCCTGGAAGAAGGAAAGAGCGAGGCCGCGGTTCAGGCCTTTGACCGGGCTGTGGAAGCCAACCCCCAAGACTACTTCGCGCATTTCAACCTGGCGCTGGCCTATGGCGCCCTGCGGCGCGATACGGAGGCGGCCGCCGAATACCGCAAAACCCTGGAACTGAAACCAGGGCTGTATGAGGCCGAGCTCAATCTGGGCATGCTGCTGATGCGCGACCAAGAGCCGGCGGACGCGCTGGCGGTGCTGGAAGCCGCCGCGACGCGGAAACCGGCCGAGTTCCAGCCGCGATTCTTCCTGGCCGAGGCGCAACTGGAAACCGGCGAGGCGGAGAAAGCCGCGGGGAATTTTCGCCTGGCGGCGACCGCCAACCCCCAGAACGCCCAGGCGCATCTGGGGCTGGCGCAAGCGCTGGCGCGCCAGGATAAGCTGGCCGAAGCGGCCCCGCATTATCGGCAGGCCGCGGAGCTGGACCCCACCTTCCGCGACGCTTTGCTGGATCTTGCCCGGCGCTACGAGAACGATGGGCAGCCGGCCGAAGCCATGGCCATCTATCGGGAATTCCCCGGCAATGCCGGGGCCCAGGAGCGCCTGGGCAACTTGCTGCTGGAATCCAAGCAATACGCCGACGCCGTGGCGCGGCTCGAGGCGGCCTGCGCCAAGGCGCCCACGGCCGCAAACCGGGTGGCGCTGGCGCAGGCCTACGTGCTCAACCGCCAACTGGACAAAGCGGTTCCTCTGCTCGAAAAGGCCGTGGCGGAGAGCCCCGCGGACTTCGATCTGCGCATGGGCTACGGCCGCGCGCTACGCGATCTGAGGCGGTTTCCCTCCGCCGCGGCCCAGTTCCAGGAGGCCGCCCGGATCAAGCCGGGCGAGGCCCAGACGCGGAGTGAACTGGCGGCGGTCCTTTATATGATGGGCGATTCCGAGGGGGCCCTGGCCAACCTCGACCGGGCTCGCGAGTTGGGCCAGGATACTGCCGGAAACTGGTTCCTTCGTGCGATCATTCTAGACAAGCTCAGGCAGTTGAAGCCCGCCCTGGAGGCATACCGGCGGTTTCTGGGCATGAACGAGGGGAAGAATCCGGACCAGGAGTTCCAGGCGAAGCAGAGGGCGCGGATTCTCCAGAAGGAGCTGGACAGAAGGTGATGCGTGGCCTGCAATGCGGTGGGGGATGGCGCTCGCGCTGGCGCTGGGCGCGGTTACCATCCGGGCGGCGGGCGCCGATCTGGAGGCCGCACGGGCGGAGCCGAACCTCGAGAAGCGCTCCAAGCTGGCGCTCGACAACGCCGAGGCCGCGCTCAAAGCGGCGCGCGCGGCGTACAACAAGGACGACGCCGCCGCTGCCGCTGCCGCGTTGGAGGAAATGCGGCAGTCCGTGGACCTGGCGCGGGATTCGCTCAAGCAGACCGGCAAGGACCCTCGCAGTCACCCCAAGTACTTCAAGCAGGCCGAGATCGCCACCCGGGACCTGCTGCGCAAAATGGAGACGTTCCAACAGGAGATGAGCTACCTGGACCGCTCCCTGGTGGATGGCGCCAAGACCCGTGTCCAGCAGGTCCACGACGAGCTGCTCATGGGGTTGATGGAGGGGAACAAGAAATGAGAACGCTGATCTGCTGTCTGTTATTGGCCGCTCCTCTGGCCGCGCAACGGGACTTTCTGACCCAGGCGGAGATCGAGCGCGTCCGCGATGCGCAGGAACCCAACGCGCGCCTGGCGCTGTATGCCTCCCTCGCCCGCGAGCGCGTGGACCGGGTGAAGAACCTGCTTTCCAAGGACAAGCCCGGCCGCGCGGTCATGATTCACGATGCGCTGGAAGATTGCGCCAAGATTCTCGACGCCATAGACGATACGGCCGAGGACGCGCTGGAGCGCAAGCGGGATATCAAGGTGGGAATGAACGCGGTTTCGAACGCCGATGAGCAAATGCTCTCCGCCCTGCGGAAGTTCAAAGCCAGCCAGCCCAAGGACCTGGAGCGCTACGCTTTCGTCCTCGATCAAGCCATCGAAAGCGCCTCCGACAGCCTGGACGCCTCGCTTCAGGACCCCCGAGAGCGCGCCCTGGACATCGAAGCGCGCCAGAACCGGGAGAAGAAAGAAGCCGAAGAGGCCATGACTCCCGCCGAGCGCGACGCCAAGAAGGCCGAAGACCAGAAGGCCGCCGACGCCGGGGCCCAGCAGAAAAAGCCGCCGACGCTGCTGCGGCCAGGGGAGAAGCCGCAGCCGCAGCAGCAGTAGCTGCGATGTGGGACAGACGATCGGTTTTTGTCGTCTGTCAACGCCGGCACGCTTCTCGGGCCGGACCACGAAAACCGATGGTCTGTCCCACTCGATTGCGATCCACTACACTGGAACGGATAGAGCCGTGACTAAGAGCCTCCCATTGATGCTTCGCCACGCCATGTATAACCTGCGTGGCGGCTTTTTGATTCGCCCGCTGACCATCGCGGCGGCGCTGGGTTTCGCCGGCGCATCCCTCTCGTGGTTGGAAGAGCGGTTTCCGGGCGCCAGCGCCTGGGTTCCCACGCTCCTGTTCCCCTCGCACGCCGACCCGCAGGTCGCCCAGGTCATTCTGGGGGGCATCGCCGCCTCCATCATGACGGTGGTGTCCATCGTCTTCGCCATCCTGCTGATGACCCTCACCCTGGCATCCATGCAGTTCTCCCCGCGCATCATCGTCAGCTTTTCCAGGGACCGCGTGACGCAATGGACGCTGGGCATCTTCCTCGGCACCTTCTCCTACTGCATGGCGGCGCTTCCGGCGGCGCGCTCGCTGCCTCACCCCTTCGCGCCGGTGGCCACCGTCCTGGGGGCCATGGCGCTGGCGGCGGCCTGCGTCGGCTGGCTGCTCTTCTTCATCCACCATATCTCGCAGGCCATCAGCGTCAATCACATCGTCGATAGAATCGCGGAAGAAACCGAAGCCGTAATCGAGGAGATGATGCCCTGGCCGCACCGGCTGAACCACCTGCAAGCTGCTTCGCCGCTCCGGCCCAATCCCACCGAGGTGGCCGTCTTGAGCGACCGTTCCGGGTACATTCGCTTCGTCGACGCGCCGCGCCTGGTGGGCCTTGCGAAGCAGTATCACGTCAGCATCCGCGTGCTGCGCCGGGTGGGCCACTTCGTTCCGGCGGGAATCCCGCTGATGATGGTCTCCAAGGGCGGCCGCATGCCCCCCGAAGGCGCCGCCGGACTGCTGGCCGCGTTCGACTTCGGCCCCACCAGAACCTTGGAGCAGGACGTGGAGTTTGGCGTCCTGCAGATTGTGGATATTGCGTTGAAGGCCATCTCCCCCGCCGTCAACGACCCCTCCACCGCCATTAGCTGCGTCGATCAGTTGAGCCGCATTCTGATCCGCTTCGCGTCCCGCGAGCCGCCCGAGGATCTGCTCTACGATCCGCCGGGCATCGTGCGCGCCACCATCGGGTGGATCCACTTCGAGCGCCTGCTGGAGGCGGCCTTCGAGCAGATCCGCATGTATTCGAAGACCGACGTGGCGGTCAGCTTGCGAATGCTGAGGGCCCTCGGCGACATCGCCGCCTCGACGCCCGATCCGGAGTTCCGCCGCATCCTCGTCGAGCGCGGAGGGCGGATCGTGGCGGGCTGCGCCGAGAAACTCGGTGAAGAAGAAATGCGGGAATTGCGCGCTCGCCAGGCAGTGCTCGAAACCTCACCGGCGGCGTGAATGCCGGAACATGTACGTAATCAATACGCCCATTGGTCGAGTTTTCCAGCTTGCTAATGTACTATTTGAATGTGTACACTGATGGAGGGCTCGTCATGCCAAGAATTGCAGTGGAAGACAATAGCCGGATGTCCTTGAGAATTCGCGCCGACGAAAAAGCGATCCTCATGCGGGCGGTGGCGCTGAAGCATACCGACTTGACGGATTTCGTTCTTCGCCACGCATTGCGCGCCGCCAAGGCCGTAATCGCGGAAGCCGATCATGTGCGGCTCTCCGGGAGGGACAGTCTGCGAGTGCTGGACCTGCTGGAGAACCCGCCCAAGCCCAACGCCAGACTGCTGGCTGCCGCAAAGGCGTTGCCGCATCGCTCATGACTGTGACGGCATGGCACGAAGAGCCGATCGGCAAGAAACACGATCGGGAGGCGTTCGACTGCGGCGAAGAAGCGTTGAACGAGTTCTTACGCCGTTACGCCCGCAAGAGCCACAACCAGGGCGGCGCCAAAACATTCCTGGCGATCGACGATGCGGACAACGAGACCATTCTCGGCTTCTACAGCCTGAGCCCGGCTTCGGTCGAATATGCCCGAACGCCGGAGATTGTGAGACGCAAGCTGGCGCGTCACGATGTACCGGGTTTCCGTTTGGCGCGCCTGGCCGTGGATCGCGGGGTTCAGGGACAGGGCCTTGGCGGACAGCTTCTGCTGGCGGCGGGCAGACGCTGCCTGCTGGCATCGGCGGAAGTTGGCGGCGTCGTGCTGGTCATCGACGCCAAGAATGCCAGGGTGGCGAGATGGTATTCGAGCTATGGCGCCGTGCCGCTGCTCGATGCGCCGCTATGCCTGCTGCTGCCGCTGGCGACCATCGAGGCCGCGCTGAAAACCGCTGGGAAACACTGGTGGAGGCCGGCGCTCGGACAGTAACCAATTACCCAGTTCCGTTGGGGCTACCCGACCGCATCGGTAACGGGGTAATTTGGTGCTGGAGCCGGT
>CAVYEK010000037.1:0-66232 GCA_963767595.1 Terriglobia bacterium | reverse complement strand
AGTTTCCAGTTGTGGCGGAGCACAGCTCTCCGCTCCCAACGCCTACCTTCCCCCGAATCCCACCCCTATCAGCACCACCCCCAAATCGCGCGTATCCCCCGGCGCCCGAAAAGTCTTGTCTACTGCGATCTCCGCCATGGCGAATTCGCTCTCGCCTTTTACTGGCTTTGACTCCAGCGACCAGCTTCCAGGGCCGGGATAAGTGCGCGTCGCTACCTCTTTGCCATCTAGCAGCAACGAAACGCGGCGGGCGGGCGCATTCGGGGGAATGTAAAACTCGGCGCGAAGCGGCATTGGTTCCGTGGGGTTCTTCAGGGCGATGGCGGCGCTGCCGGAGATCCAGCGGCTTTTTCCTTCCAGGTCGAAGACGCCACTTACTATCTGGTCCGCGGCTTCGGGCGCGTTCATGGGCAAGTACTCGAGGGTGGGACGGCGCTCGCGCACCGCGTCGGCGCGGAGCCTGTCGATCACTCCGCCGGTGAATCCGAAGGGCCAGTAACCTCTGGATACCGTCGAATAGCCGGAGTGCGACTCGACGCCGATCAGGCGCAGCGGGATGGCCGGATCGATCGCCGTTTTGGCTACCAAGGCCAGCGGGCCTTTAGGATGGACCGATGCTTCCAACTCGCTCGAGACCACTAAGTCGCCGGGGCGCAGGTGCTGGGTCTTGCGTAGCGGCAGGGCGCCCTGGGCCTCCAGGTAGTGGCGCAGTCCCAGTTCGGCGTTGACCCACACGCGGTACCCGGCCGAGACCCGCTGCGAGACTTCGAGCGAGGCAGCGAAGCGGCGGCAAGCGTCCCAATGCTGGTAGTTGACCTGGGCCAGGGCCAGGCCCAGCGCCAGGTTCGCGGCCACTCCGGCGGCCAGCCATCTCACGCGCAGCCGCGAAGCCAGCAGGGCCACCGGGGCGGCCATGGGCAGCAGATAGCGCGCCGAGCCGGCGAAGAACACCGCCACCGCGCCGGCGAAAAAGATGGCGATCCACGCCAGCAGAAACAGCGTGTCCTTCTCCCGCCGCCTGCGCCACGCCAGCAGAAAGGCGCCGGGGACGAGCGCCGGAAATACCAGGAACCAGCTATGCAGGAACAGCATGGCGGCGCTGGCGAGCTTGCTCTGGAACTGCTGAAACCCGTAAGCCGCGAAATACCCCGTCAGGACGCCGGCGGGGGCTGCACCCGTGGTGAGGCGCTCGAACATCTGCCAGGCGATCAGCGCCAGCGGCGGAACGAGAACCAGCGCCCAGCGAGCGCGGTCGCGCCGGTGGAACAGCCACACGTAGACGGCCAGAATAGGCGTCAGGAAAACCGCCTGGTAGGCGGCCAGCGCGGCCAGCGCCATGCACATTGCCGACCCGGCCAACGCGAAGGGCGACGTGGCGCGGGCACTCGTGCCTGCCGCGTCGGCACTCATGCCGACGCTTGGGTCATCATCGCGAACGAGCGTCGAGACGAGTCTCGACGCGGCAGGCACGAGTGCCTGCGCCACGGAAGGAGGGCCGCCCCATACGAAGAGCGCGATTGCGGCCATCCACAATGCCAGGAAAGGCAGGTCGGCTTCGAGCGAGTTGCCGTTCACCACAAACGCGGGCGTCGCCACAAACAGCAGCGCGGCCCACAGCGGGCGTGGAGAGAACCGGCGCGCCAGGCTCCACATGGCCCACGCCGCGACCATCGAAAAGACGATATACGCCGCGTGGAAGGGAATCTCCTTCACTTCCCCGAAGGCTGCTATCAACCCCGCCAGGACCCATGCGTTGAGCGGCGGATGCGAGTGCCCGCGCAGATCCACTTCATCTCCCAGAAACACGTATTTCACGTGGAGGGGGTGCAGCGGCTCGATCTGCGCATGGGCCGCCTCGGTGAGATAGATGTGATCGTCCCCCTGAATGGCCTGATTCAAGAACGGGAGGCGCAGCAGCAGCACAACCCCGAGCACGAGCCAAAGCCCGCGGGCTACGCGCGTTTCCGTTTCAGGGGTGGACATGAGAGTGGGATGGCAAACCGGTCCTTAGGAACTGTGAAGGAAGTGGTTGGCAGGCGGAAGCGCCTGCCCCACAAAGATGAAGGTCCTTCGACAGCCATGTGGGACAGACGCTTTCGTCTGTCAATTCGGAGTCCCACCCGGTTATTTCACGCCTTTTCACGGTCGCGGCTCGGTTCACGCGCGCTTCCATCGCAGCACCGGTTTGCGCGCGGCGGCCACTTCATCCACCCGGCTGGTCCGCGTGTTGTGCGGCGCACTCTTCACCAACTGGGGATCGGTCTCCGCCTCCTGCGCGATGGAGATCATGGCTTCGATGAACGCGTCCAGTTCCAGTTTGCCCTCCGTCTCGGTGGGCTCGATCATGAGCGCCCCGTGGACGATCAGAGGGAAGCTGACGGTGTAGGGATGAAAGCCGTAATCGATGAGGCGCTTGGCTATATCGCCGGTGCGCACGCCGTGGGCCTCCTGGCGCAGGTCGCTGAAGACCACCTCGTGCATGTTGGGCGAGTGGTACGGCAGCTCGAAGAACGGCTCCAGCCGTTTGCGAATGTAGACCGCGTTGAGCACCGCGTCGACGGTGGCATTGCGCAGCCCGGGTCCGCCGTGCGCCAGGATGTAGGCGAGGGCGCGCACCAGCACGCCGAAATTGCCGTAGAAGGCGCGCACGCGGCCGATGGAGCGCTTGCGCCGGTAATCGAGGGCCCATTTGCCGCGGGTGCGGTTCAGGCGCGGCAGGGGGAGAAACGGCTCGAACGCCTTCTTCACCGCCACCGGACCAGCCCCGGGACCGCCGCCGCCGTGCGGCGTGGAAAAGGTCTTATGCAGGTTCAGGTGCAGCACGTCCACGCCGAAATCGCCGGGGCGGGCGATGCCCACCAGCGCATTCATATTGGCGCCGTCCATATAGAGCATGGCGCCTTTGGCGTGCAGGATTTCGGCGGCCTGCACGATGTTCTCTTCGAACACGCCCAGGGTGTTCGGATTGGTCACCATGAGGGCGGCCACCTCGCCATCCACGATGCGCGCGAGCGCCGCCACGTCCAGCAGCCCGTCGGCGTTGGACGGGATGTTCTCCACCGCGTACCCGGCGATGGCCGCGGTGGCGGGGTTGGTGCCGTGCGCGGAATCGGGAATGAGGATTCTCTTGCGTGCGTCGCCGCGGCTTTCGAGCAGCGCGCGTATGAGCAGGATGCCGGTCAGCTCGCCGTGGGCCCCGGCGGCGGGTTGCAGCGTGACGGCGTCCATGCCGGTGATTTCGGCCAGCGCCGCTTCGAGACGCGCCATCACTTCGAGGCATCCCTGCGAGAGCGATTCCGGTTGATAGGGATGCGCCCAGGCCAGGCCCTCCAGACGCGCCACAACCTCGTTCACGCGCGGGTTGTACTTCATGGTGCAGGAGCCCAGCGGATACATGCCGTAATCGATGGCGTAGTTCCAGGTGGAGAGGCGCGTGAAGTGGCGCAGCGCTTCCACCTCGCTCACCTCGGGGAAGTCTTCGATCCCGGAGCGCACGTTTTCGGCGCCGAGCGCTTCGGCGGGTTCGACAGGCGGCACGTCAAGCGCGGGAAGCTGCCAGGCCTTCTTTCCCGGGGAGCTGCGCTCGAACAGCAGGGCCTCGTTCTGCGAGATATGATTGCGAACCTTGGTGATCATGACCCCATCGCCTTTGCCACGGCGTCCATATCCTCGCGGCGCGACATCTCGGTGGCGCACAGCAGCACGGAATCCGCGAGCTCGGGATAGAATCGCCCCAGCGGAAGTCCGCCGATGATCTTCTGTTTCAGCAGCGCCCGGTTCACTACTTCAGGCTCGCCGCCACCCACGCGCGCCACGAATTCATTGAAGAACCCGCCGCTGAACCGCGGCTTGAGCTGGCCCGCCAGGTAGTGCGCCTTGGCCAGGTTCTGCGCGGCCAGCTCGCGCAGCCCTTCCTTTCCGTACACGGTCATGAAAACCGTGGCCATGAGCGCGATGAGCGCCTGGTTGGTGCAGATATTGGAAGTGGCCTTTTCCCGCCGGATGTGCTGCTCTCGGGTGGAGAGCGTCAGGCAGAAGGCACGATTGCCGCGCGTATCGGTGGTCTGGCCCACCAGCCTGCCGGGCATTTGCCGGACGTACCTTTCGCGCGTGGCGATGATTCCCGCGAACGGGCCGCCGTAGCTGGGCGGAATGGCGAAACTCTGCAACTCCCCGGCCACGATATCGGCTTCCGCGGGCGGCTGCAAAAGCCCCAGCGAAACGGCTTCGGTGAACACCAGGACCAGCAGCGCGCCGCGCTTATGCGCCATCTCGCCGGCGGCCTTCACCTGGTCGACCACGCCGAAGAAGTTGGGCGATTGCACCATCACCGCGGCGGTGGCATCGTCCATTTTTCGTTCCAGGTCTTCCAGGTCGATGGTCCCGGCATCCGCCAGGTAGCCGAACTCCTCCACCGGCATGCCCTGATGCCGGGCATACGTGCGCAGCGTTTCGCGGTACTCGGGGTGAACGGAACGGGCCACCAGCGCGCGCCGCCGCCCGGTCAGGCGGGCGGCCATCATGGCGGCTTCCGGCACGGCCGTGGAGCCGTCATACATGGAGGCGTTGGCCACGTCCATGCCGGTGAGCTGGCAGATCATAGTCTGGAATTCGAATATGGTGGTGAGCACGCCCTGCGAGATTTCCGCCTGGTAGGGCGTGTAGGACGTCAGAAACTCGCCGCGCGAGACTACCGCGTCCACCAGCACGGGGCGGAAGTGATGGTAGACGCCGGCGCCCAGAAACGACGCGTAGCCGTTGGCGTTCTCCGCGGCCCGCCGGCGGAAGTAATCCACAATCTCGTATTCGGAAATGCCCGGCGGCAGGTCCAGGGGTTTCCGCAGCCGCACCGCCTCGGGCAGGTGGGCGAACAAGGCGTCCGGGCCGTCGATGCCGCAAGCCTCCATCATGGCCCGGCGCTCGGAGTCGGACTTGGGAAGATAGCGCAAGCTACTTTTCGTCTCCTATATAACTCTGGTAATCCGCGGCGGACATGAGGGCGTCCAGCTCCGCGGGGGCGCTCAAGCGGATCTTCACCAGCCATCCGGCGCCGTGCGGGTCGCTGTTGAGCGTTTCCGGCGCGTCCGCCAGGGCGTGGTTGACGTCCGTCACTTCGCCGCTCACCGGCGAGTAGATGTCGGAAACCGCTTTCACCGACTCCACCGAGCCGAGCGACTTGCCCTGCTCGATGCGTGCCCCGGCCTTCGGCAGGTCCACGTAAACGATGTCGCCCAGCTCTTCCTGGGCATGATCGGTAATCCCGATCGTCCCGGTGTCCCCTTCCACGAGGACCCATTCGTGTTCCTTCGTGTATCGGAAATTGTCTGGATACATTTTCTTTATTTCGCCCGTTTGTAGAATGGTGTTTCCACGGTTACCGCATCCACCGGCTGGTTGCGGACAACCACTTGGATGGGCCTGCCCGGCCGCGCATCGGCGGCGGGCAGGTAACATAAGCCTATATTCCGGTTGAGCGTGGGCGAAGGCGAGCCGCTGGTGACCCAGCCCGCCGGCGCTCCATCGAGCCTTACTTCGTAACCTTCGCGCGCAATGCCGCGGCCGCGCATTTCGAAACCCGCCAGCTTGCGCCGGATGCCGGCCTGCTTCTGCTTCAGCAAAGCCTCGCGGCCGATGAACTCGCCCTTATCGAGCTTCACGATCCATTCCAGCCCGGCTTCGAGCGGCGAAATTGAAGCGTCGATCTCATGGCCGTACAGCGCCATGCCGGCTTCCAGACGCAGGGTATTCCGCGCGCCGAGCCCGCAGAACCGGACGCCAAACTCCGCGCCGGCCGCCATCACCTCGCCCCAGATACGCTCCGCCTCCCGAGGCGCGATGTAAATTTCAAAGCCATCCTCGCCGGTGTAGCCGGTTCGCGCGATGCGCGCCGGGACGCCGCAAACCGCGCCGTCCACAAACCAGTAGTAACGGATGGCGCCCAGGTCCGCGGCCGCGAGCTTCTGCAGGGTAGCTTGCGCCCGAGGGCCTTGTACCGCGATCTGGGCGTAGCGGGGACTGGAGAACTCCACGTGCGCGTCGAAACGGTTAGCCCCCCGGATGTGTTCGAAATCCTTCTCCTGGTTCGAGGCGTTGACGCACAGGAAAAAGTGGTCTTCGGCCACCTTGTGAACCACGATGTCGTCCACGCATCCGCCGTGCGCGTAGAGCAAGGCCGAGTAACGCGTCTGTCCGATCTTCAGTTTCGCGATGGCGTTGGTGGCCACGAAATCCACCAGCGCCGCGGCTTGCGGTCCACGGATCTCGATTTCACCCATGTGGCTGACATCGAAGACGCCCACCCCGGTGCGAACCGCGCGGTGCTCCTCGAGGATCCCGCTGTATTGCACGGGCATCTCCCAGCCGCCGAAATCCACCATTTTTGCGCCCAAAGCTCGATGAATGTGTGTCAGAGGCGTAGTTCGCAGACCGTTCGAGGGCATGAAGTTTCAGGCTAACAGCAGCATTTTGGGGTGTCAAACAGAGCGCTGTGGGGCCGGAATTCGTCCTGCCGCCGGCTTTCCGGCCGGCGTTCTTCATTCCACGCCTAATTCTCAATGGGGAAGGGGCCGGGGTTGGCCACGATCAGCTCACGTCCGCCGCCCGCGCTGGCCCGGACCAGAATCTGGATCGCGTTCCGCGGGTATGAGGTGACCACGTGGAAGGCGGCTTCGTCGCCGTTTTCCAAACTGGGCTCGTCAATGGCCGCCGTTCGCGTAGTGACCACCTGTTTTCCGGAAGCCAGGAAAACGAACTCCAGCACCAGGTCGAGGAGAGGCTTGTCGGCCGTGGCGCGCAGGCGGCCATCCACGGTGACTTCGGTTCCATCATGCACGGCTTTGGCCAACAGGATCTCGACGTCCGACGATTTCTTCTTGTCCGCCGGGAACGCGCAAAGCGCCAGAGCGGCGAGAGCCACCAACAGCACCTTCATTGAAGACCAGTGTAGCAGGCGGCGCGTGAGACGAACAGGCGCGCGGCCCGGCGGGTGTGCGACAGGAGTGGACCAGCCCGCCCCTTGTGTGTGGCCAAGCCTTCGGGCTTGCCGCCGGCCTTTTGGCCGGCGTTTTTCGCGCCAGCGCCAGACGCCGGGCGGAGGCGGGCACAGAGGGCGCCCCGGCAAGCCCGGCTCCTTGAAATCGAAAAGCGGCTCCATCTTCCGCCCGCCGCGTAAGTACGCCGTTTCGCAAGTACAATCTCGAATTCGGCCCCGGCTGGGGCCGCGGCCTACGGGGGCCCGGTGTAGGGGCCGGGCATGCCCGACCCGCCGCTCAGCGTGCTTCGCACGGCAAGGGAAGGAATCAGGCGGTCATGCTACTACGCCAGCTTGCCCGCCTGCTTCTGCGCCAGCCTGCTCCAGCGCGCCGTGAAACGCCGCCGATAGCGCGGCGCGGTTCGGGCGGCCTCCACGGCGCGCTGGTACATTTCCCGCGCGCCGGCGGCGTCGCCCAGGGCTTCGAGCGCCTGCCCGTACTGGTACAGCCCTTCGGGGTCGTAGGGGCGCCGGTCGATGTAGATTTCGAGCTCCCGCCGCGCGTCCTCGAATCGCCCGGCCGCCAGGTACGCCGCGCCCATCTCCCGCCGGACCTCGCTGAGGTTGTGCTTCTCGTCCTGTTGCAGCACGATACGGAACCGCGCCAGGGCGTCGTCGATGCGGCCCTGTTCGCGCGCGATACGGCCGAGTTGGAACTGCGCGTCGGTCTCCTCCGGGTCAATCGCCACGGCCGCTTGAAAACGCCTTATGGCTTCGGTGTACTGCCGCCGCTCCTGGTGGATCAGCCCGATTTGATACTGCGCGTCCGCATCGTGCGGGTTGATGGCGGCGGCCTCCAGCATGCGCCGGAGGCTCTGGCGCGTGCGGAACCCCGAGCCGAGACGGCTCAATTCTCCGCCCAGAAAGTACCAGGCGTACAAAAGGACAAACGGCGAGGCCAGCCAGCCAAACAGGAACCGCAGCGGACCCCACAGAAACGCCACCGCCGCCACCGGAACCCAGGAGAGCGCCACCACGCCCGCCGCCACCCCGCTTCCCACCCCGAACAGCGTGCGCACGGCGAAGAAAATCAGCAGCAGGAAGTACAACCCGGCCGCCGCCGCGATTCCGGCGGCCACCTCCGGAGGACCGAGCCAGCTTGCCGCGGCCGCCGGCAGGCAGGCCGCCGTCCAGGCCATGGCGGAGCAAGTGAACAGCGCGGAGTAGTCGCGTTGGAAGACCATGGCGACCCCGCCCAGGCGGCCCAACAAGGCGCTCAGCGCCAGCGCGCCGGGCACGTAGACCACGCCCAGCACGATGAGCGGCAGGAAGAAACCCACCCGCGGATGCGCGCCGGTTTCCACCGCGAAAGTCGCGCCCAGGGCGGCCACCAGAGCGAACAGCGCGCTGCCGCGATCCAGAATGGCGCCCATTGCCGAAATCGGGCGCGTCCACAGTCCCCCCAGCAGCTTCAGTTGCTCTCCCAACACAACCGGAGCATAACAGGACACGCCGCGCGCCGGCAATTAGAATGGATTGTGCGGCATGGAATTGCGGGAACCCTCTCGATTCTGTTTCTTGCGGGCCTTCTTCAGGGCCAGAAAGGCGACGAAATCCCGCGCCCGCTGAGAGCCCGGCTGGCCGCGCTGCTTCCCGACGCCAGAGTCTTCGCCGGCAAGCCCGCCGGTGAGGCGGCCTACTATTCCGCCGACCTCTATAAGTACATCGATGGCGGCGCCGAGGAATACCACCGGCGCGGCTTCGTGGCCCTGATTCACCGCGAGTACAAGACCGCCGGCGCGGAGATCGATGTCGACATCTTTGATATGGGCCTGGCGGCCAACGCGCTGGCGATGTCCCTGGTGGAGCGTGCGCCGGATTGCCCTTCAATCCAGATCGGCGCGGGAGGCTACGCCAGGGAGGGCATGCTGAACTTCACGCAGGGCCGGTATTTCGTGAAGCTGAAGGCTTTCAGCGATGCGGGCGGGACGTCGGTAGCGCTCGAAAAGGCGGCGCGCGGCATCTCCGCCAGAGTCGGGCCGGCGCCGCGGTAGAACGCGCCGCACAGAGGCGTCAGGTGTTACTCTGGCGCTATACGGCGCCTGCGCAACCGGCGCGCGGTGGGAACCGTCCGATGGACGTTTGGGTGGACCCCGCCGGGTTGTCAAGGGTATCGAATACATGCGATGGGTCGGAGTGGCGGGGATTCTTGTGGCGTTGTGGCTGGCGGGCATTTGCGCCGCGGCCGACGTCGCCGTCACCGTGTCGATCGTCGATCAGGCCAACCGCCCCGTGGCCGGCGCGCGCGTCCAGCTCCAGAGCGGTGAAAATGCCGCCGCCGCGGCCGACACCGACCAGGCCGGCCATGTCGATTTCAAAGGACTGCCGCCGGGGCGCTACCAGATCACCGCGACCAAGGAAGGACTCGAGCCGCTGGTAAAAGGCGATCTGGATTTTTCCCAGGCCGGCGCTTCCATGGAATTGACCATGGCTCCCGCCTTGGCCCGGCGGGAGAGCGTGGAGGTGACCGGCGAAGCCCCTCCCGTGGAGGAAGGCGCTTCCACCTCGAACGCCATTGGCGGGCAGGAAGCCAAGACGCTGCCAACCCGTCCCGCCACCGTGTCGGATGCGCTGCCGCTGATTCCCGGAGTTGCGCGATCGCCCGGCGGCGGCTTGCAGATCTCCGGCAGCGGCGAGCATCGCAGCTCCCTGATCGTCAACTCGGCCGACGTTACCGACCCCGCTACCGGGCAGTTCGGCTTGACCGTGCCCATGGACAGCGTCGAGACCCTGAACGTGTTCCAGACGCCCTTTCTGGCGGAATATGGCCGGTTCACCGCCGGTCTGGTATCGGTGGCGACGCGCCGCGGCGGCGACAAGTGGAAGTGGGAGCTGAACGATCCGCTCCCCGAATTCTTCATCCGCAGTTGGCGCGTGCGCGGACTTCGCGACGCCACGCCGCGTTTGAATTTCGAAGGTCCGCTGGTTCCCGGAAAGCTCTATTTTTCCGAAGGGCTCGAATACGAGGTCCGCAAGACGCCGGTCTTTACGCTGCCTTTTCCCCACAACCTGAAGCGCAAGCAAGGCATCAACTCTTTCGCCCAATTGGACTGGGTGGCCTCGGAAAAGAACCTGGTCACGCTCACGGTGCACCTCGCCCCGCAACGGCTGGCGCACGTGAACATGGACTATTACAACCCCGAGCAGACCACCCCGGACGCGAGTACGCACAACTATACGTCGACTCTGGGGGACCGCCTTACCCTGGGGACCGGCCTGCTCGACACCACCGTCTCACTCACCAGGTTCGATGCCAAGGTCTGGAGCCTGGGCGGCCAGGACCTGACCATGGCGCCGCAGGGCAACACGGGCGATTACTTCGCCGGGCAGAACCGCACAGCATCGCGCGCGGGATGGCTCTCGGTTTACTCGTTTGCGCCGGTGAAGGGGCTCGGGCAGCACAATTTTAAGTTGGGCGGCTACGTCGCCGAGAGCACCGACCGCGGCCGAGTCTCCGAACGCCCGGTGAATATCGTGGACTCTAGCGGTCTCCTCTTGCAGCAGATCGCGTTTACCAGCGGCCAGCCCTTCAACCGGTCCGATACCGAGCTCGCCTTTTTCGGCCAGGACCATTGGATGATCGCGCCCCGGCTGGCGATGGATATCGGGATGCGCACCGAATCGCAGGCGGTTTCCGAAGCGTTTCGCGTGGCCCCGCGCGGCGGACTCTCCTGGAACCCGTTTTCGAGCCTGGGCACGGTGGTGAGCGCCGGAGTCGGCCTGTTCTACGACCGGGTCCCGCTGAGCGTCTACTCGTTCGCCCAGTGCCCCGATCAGATCGTTACTACGTACAATGCGGACGGCAGCGTGGCGATGGGGCCTATCCTGTACTTAAACGGCCTGGGAGAGGTGCTGACGCGGCGCCGTTTCGTGTCTTTCGAACCCACGCCGGGCAATTTCTCGCCGCGCAGCACTACCTGGAACGTGCAGGTGGAGCAGCCCCTCACCAAACGCGTCAAGCTGCGCGCCGGATACATGAGCAACCTCTCCGACGGCCTGGTGGTTCTGAACCGCTCCGTCCCGGACCCGGTCACCGGCGCCGCGGCGAACGTGCTTTCGGGCATCGGCCAATCGCGCTACCGGCAACTGGAAGTCACCACCCGCGTGGGCCTGGGCCACGAGCGCCAGTTGTTTCTCTCCTACGTGAACAGCCGCGCGCGCGGCGATCTGAACGAGTTCAGCAGCTTCATCGGCAGCTTCCCGACCCCCATCATCCACCCTAACCAGTTCGGGAATCTGCCTACCAATCTGCCAAACCGTTTCCTGGCCTGGGGCCACGTGCCGTTGCCGGACGGCTTCGGCCTGGCGCCGGTGGTGGAATACCGCAGCGGATTCCCATATTCGAGCCTGGATGCGTTGCAGCATTACGCCGGGATTCCCAATCAGGATAGTTTTCCGCACTTTCTCTCCGCCGATGCGCGCCTATGGAAAGACATCCGTCTGAATCCGAAATATTCGGTGCGCCTCTCGGTAACTGGGTTCAACCTGACCAACCACTTCAATCCGGAAGCCCTGCACTGGAACACGGCGGACCCGGCGTACGGCTACTTTTTCGGCCAGCGCGGAAGGCATCTCACGATGGATTTCGACGTGCTGTTCTGAGACGCGGCTCTGGTAGAATGTGGAGTAGTGAAGTACCGCGTTTATCTCGAACCGGATGAGGATGGGGTGTTCGTTGCGACCTGTCCGGCTCTGCCGGGATGCGTCTCCCAGGGCCGAACCCGCGCGGAAGCCACCGAGAACATCCATGAGGCGATCGAAGGTTACTTGAAAAGCCTCCGGAAGCACGGCGATCCGTTGCCTCCGGGCATCCTCAAACCCTCCGGACGCTGATACGAGAGGCCGGGTTGACGGGGGACGAGTTCGCCAGATTTCTTTAGCGTTGCCGCTCAGCCTCGATCACGATGCTGGAGTCGAGGATTACCCCCAGGTGGGCGGGTTCCATGGCTGGCTGCGTTGCGCTATCCCTTCTTCGACGTCCTTCATGAAGCCCTCATCGGGAATTGCGGTTGTGCCGCGCGCCTCGGCCAGCGCAATGCTTTCCGACAGCAGACGACCCTGGGGAAGCGGCCTGCGGATTACCGCCACGGTGCGGTGGTCCTGCTCCACGATCACCTCGACGCCCGTCTGGACCTTGGCCAACACGGCGTGGATATCGCGGGCGAGTTCGGCTTCGGTGATACGGAGCGTCCCCATATCCGTAATCATAGCGGGTATTCCTCCTCCTCGGCTGCTGTTGACCCCGGCTAGGATCAAGTCGCTATACTCAAGGCGTAGAGGCCCAAGATGGACAGATCCAATGATCCGCGGCACAACTTCTATGCCAGCCCCACGGTGGACGAATTGATAACCCAACAGGGGAAGGGCCCCATCCATGACCCTTCGGTCTTGTTGGGGGACTTCTGGCCGGAGGACGAACCCATCGAGGAATTCCTGGCTGCCCTCCACGAATGGCGCGGGCATGACAGGTCCGATCGAGCCGCATGAACAATTCCGTCGTTGTCGATACGGACGTAGTTTCCTATCTGTTCAAGCGCCATCCAACCGCCTTCCAGTACCTTCCGGACCTCACAGACCGGACGCCCATGATCTCTTTCATGACTCTGGCGGAGTTGGATCGCTGGGCGCTCGAAGCTCACTGGGGCGAGAGCCGCCGCCGGCGGCTACGCGAATACCTGGAGCGTTTTGTCGTGCTGCCAATGGTGCAACATCCGAGTCAGATGTGAAGAAAGCCACCCCGTTTCGTCGAGAGAAATCGGGCAGCGCGCATTCGTGGCGCGGCCTCACTTTAGCTGTTTCTTGAAAAAGAAATCCAGCCCGAATAACCCGTTCTCTTCGCGCAACGCCACCACCGACCACTGCTTGCTAAGGTCCCATTCCACGCGCACTACCTGCGGGTTGCTGCTGTTGACCACCGTTATGTAGGTGAAGGTGATGTCGGGCGTCACCTGCTGTTCCAGGGTCAGGCGCGCTTGCGGGTTGTTTTCGATTCCGGGCAGCGCGGGGTCTATGCGCAAGCGGCTCACTCCAAAGAAGCGCTGCAAGCGGCCGGTCACCGGGCTGGCGATGGCCTGGCCGAGCAAGGCGGTAGCGCCCATCTGCTGCCACGAATTGGGGGACGCGCTCTGATTCTCCAGCAGCGTGGGGTCGGAGGCCGGCGTCTGGCCGGTGGCCAGCGCGGCCACGATCTCGCTGAACTGCAGCGGCGGATCCGAGCGCGGCGTCAAAATTGGCTTGCTCAACGGGCCGGCTATGTTCAGCGTGATATCCGCGCCCCGCACCTTGGTTTCCAAGTCCACGTTGACGATGGGTTCCACCTTCACCAGGTTGTAGAACGCGATGGACCCCTGGCTGATGTTGTATTTCGTGCCGAAGAACAGCACCTGGCCCTGGGTGATGTTGATGCGGCCCTGCAGCGCCGGGCTGCTCACCGTGCCTCGCAGCCGCAGGTTCGCCTCCACGTTGAGATCCTGCGTCAGATCGCTCTGGACCTGAATGTCGGGGGCCGTCTGGATTTGGATATCGTAATTCAGGCCGCCCAGCGGGCCGCTTTGCGCCGAAGGCGTCTGGACAGGTTCGGAGGACCGCGCCAGCACGGAGCTGAAATCGGACTGCGGATTGAAACCGGTGCGCAGAACCGTGATGGAGCCCACCAGCATGCTCCGTTCGGTGGCCCCGTTGAGGTCCAGGCTGGCGTTGGCCACCGTGCTGACGCCCTCGGGGTAGCGCACGCGGACGGCTTCGGCGTCGGCGTGCAGGTTAAAGACCACCTGGTCGCCCCCGTACCCGGCGAAGCCCGAGATGCGGATCTTGCCTCCGCCGCTTTCCCCGGTCAGGTTCTGAATCGTGGCGCGGTCGCCGCTGAAGGAAATCACGCCGTTGGCGTTGTCCAGGCCGTTGGAGAAATCGGCCAGGCTGAAAGAGCCGTTCTGCACCTCCAGGCGGCCGCCGATCTGGGGTTTGTCGAAGGTCCCGCGCACCGAGGCCGTGACCGCCAGCCCGCCGGCGGAAAGGATGCCGGCGCCGAGGTCTTCGAGGAAGGCCAGGTCGATGTGGCCGTTCACCCGCAGATCGAGCGCATTGTCCCGATCGAACTGGATTTTTCCGCCGATAGTCAGATCCGTGTCGCGGCCCACCAGGTGAGCGCTTTCCACGGTGAACACGGAATTGGCCATGGAGGCCGCCATAGGCTCGGCGTTGCGAATGACCAGCGGCGCGGCGCCGGTGCGCAACGGGATGGCGCCCGGCACGGGGCCGAATTCGAATTTCGGAATCTGCAATTCGGCCTTGAGATCCCGCGGGCGAAGCGCCGGGCCATCGATGCGCAGCCCGCCCTCGGCGAAGCCCTCGAAGGTCTCGGCCGCGGCCGGTTTCGAAGAATCGATCCAGGCGTGCAGGCGGGCGAAATCGAGCCGCGAGAAGGCGATATTCGCGCTGCCGGGATAATCGCCTTCGAGCAGCCACGAGCCGTCGCCCGTGATGCTGGAGCCGGCCACGTTCGATTCCAGATGCGCCTTTACGGTGTGGCCCTCGGTAGCGGCCGTAAGGTGCGCGTCGCCGAAGGATTGATCCGCCAGTTGCAATCCATGGGCGGCGATGTCGGCGTGCAGATCGAGGATCTGGAAACCGCGGCGGACGCGGCTGGCCGGCTCGATCTGGAGGCTGCCGCCGGCGCTGGCCTGCACCGTTCCCCCGACGCCCGGGCGCGCCTTCTTGAGCGTCGCAATCTGCTCCAGCGGCACGGCATTGGTGGTTATCTCGAAGCGCAGCACGCCGGCATCGAAGTTGTCACCGGCATGTTCATAAGAAGCCTTCAGCCGGGCCTGCTTGGTCCCGGCGTCGATTTGCGCGGAGGCCACTTCCACCGTGCGGCCGGAGTAGTTCACGTGCGCGGCAACGCGGTCGAAAGGCTCCTCGGCGAACCGCCCGCGGAGCGCCTCGATGTCGGCCCGCGCCAGGGGATTGGACAGCGTGCCCGCCACCTCCGCCGTGGCGTTCAGAGAGCCGGATGCCGGCGGCCCGGCCCACTCGATGGCGGTAGCCAGCTCGGCCAGCGGCGCGTTGCGCAAGGTGGCATTGCCGAAGATCTCGCTATCGGGCCCGGATTTCCAATCGTGCAGAGCCACGGCCGCCTGAAATTGCGCGCGCAGCCCGCCGCGCGCCACCGCGGCGTTATCCAGGCGCGCGTTTTCGGGGGAAACCGCCGCGTCGCCCGCCAGCGAATCGAAGCGTTCTCCGGACACCGAGAAGCGGGTGGCGCTCAAACGGCCGGCTATGTGCGGGTCGTCGAGCGATCCCTCCACCGAGCCATCGAAAACGGCGCCGCCATTCTCCAGTTTCACGCCCACCGAAGCGCTGGTCTCGCCCACCGCCGGCAGCAGGTCGTCCAGGTCGCGCGTTTCCAGGTGAGCGCGCATCCGGCCGCCGCTCGCGCCGCCGATGGCTCCGGAGAAATCGACGCGCGAAGAGGGCAGCGTGAGGGTCGAGCGGCCCAGGTCCAGAACGCCGCTGCTGGTGTCGTAATCCGCGTTCACCTGGCCGTGGACGGGCGGGCCGCCGGGTTCGGGGGTGATCGCCAGCCGCCCGGTGACATGCAGGCTTCCACCCCTCTGCAGGTAGCCCTGCAAATCCAGGGGCCCGGAAGCGCGGCCATCCCAGGGCAGCGGCGCCGGGCTGTAGACGGCCACCACCCGGCGCGCCTGGAAACCGGTGACGGCGCCCTCAAAATGGAACAGGTCCAGGTGTTGCAGCAGGCCGTCGGCCGCATAGACGCCGCCCAAGCCGGCGAATTCCATGCCCATGAAATGGATATCGGGGCCGCGCACCTCGGCGCGCGCGATGAGGCCGTCGATGGGGATGCGGTTATCCGGGCGCACGTAGAAGCCGGAGAGGCGCAGGCCGATGACATCGAGCCCCGCCGGCCCGGCCTTGAGCGCGCCGTCGGCCCGGAAATCGCTCAGCCGGACGTAGGCGTCGCGGTACTCCAGATTGTAGGCGTTCAGCTTGCCGGTGACGGAAAAGCTCCCGGCGGCGGCCCACGTGGCGTTCCCGGACACGTGCGCGGCGCCGCTTTCCAGGAGCTTGGTACGGAGGAAGCGCGCCACATCGGCCTGGGAGGCCTGGGCCTGGTAGCGGAGGGTGGCGCGCGGAGAAGCCAGGCCGTCCACCACGCCCGAGATTTCGAGGTGCGAATCGCCCGCCGCCAGTCTTGCGGAGTTGATCGTAACGCGGTTCCGCTCCACCGCGAAGCGGAGGGCCACGGCGACCGCCGTGGGTGCGTAACCGGAAATGTCCAGGTCCAGCGGCTGGATGGCCACCTCCGCCCGATAGCGCGGGCCGGCCCGGTCGTATACCACTTTGGCGTTCAGGTTGCCACCGCGCGCGCTGAAGGGCGTGGGCTGATGCGATTCCACTTCGACCACGCCGTTTTGCAGGCTGAAGCGGCCCACCGCGAGATCCAGAATGGCGTCCACGGTGGACCGCTTGCTATGAACCTTGGGCTCGGGAACGTTGGTGCGGCCGTCCGGATACAGAATCAGGTAGACCCGAGGCTCGGTCACATCGAGGTATGCGATATCGAACTTCCGCCGAAGGAGGGAGACAATTCGGAGGCCCACGGCCACCGAGGCAGCGCGAAACAGGGGCGGCTTATCGGCCGCTTCGGTTCCGTGAATCACGAACCCCTTCACTTCCGCGCGCAGGCGGGTCCAGTCGAAGGTGAAGGCCCCCGCCTCCACCCGGCCGCCGGTGGCGGTTTCCACCTCTCTCACAATGCGGCGCCGCACCTGTTCGCGGAACCATTGGCTGCGGACAACCATCACCCCGGAGACCAGCAGCGCGGCCGCGCTCAAAGCGCACCAGGCCGACAGCCGCGCCAGGCGGCGGCCGGTCATTGGAAGGCCTCCTCGTGATAAACAATTTCCGTGCGTGCGCGGGCCTCCGCCAGCCACTTATCGAGTTCGCGATCCACGCGCTGGCCGGCCAGCGTTTCCTCGATCCGGTCGCGATAGTCTTCAAATGCGGCGGGTTGGCCCGGGTGGGCGGACTCCGCCGCCGGCTTTACGGTTTTCTCGAAGTAGTCGCGGGCCTCTTCGTCGCTCACCTGCACGCCGGAGCGGAAGCGCGAATCCGTGAAGAAGACCAGGGTGCGCACCCACAGCATCTCGTCCTTCACTTCCTGTTCCGATACGCCTTGTTCGGCCAGCGCTTTCCGCCAGGCGGCGTCGGTGGGGAAACGCTCCTGTTTGAGCTTGTCGAGGACCGGTTCCACCTCGGAGGCGGATGGAACGGGGTAGTGGCTGACCTCCAGTTCGCGCTGGATCAGCCGCTGCTCCACCAGGCGTCCGGCGGCGGCGCGGCGCGCGGCGGGGCTGACATCGGCGGCCTTGCCGGCCAGGAACGCCACCACTCGAATCTCGCGGTCGATGTCGCTCGAGGTGATGACCCGCAGGCCCGCGGAGACGGCGATGCGGTCTATGATCTCGGCCTGCGCCAGCGCATGGACGGCGAGAAGAAGAAAAAGGGGACAGACGCATTTTCCACGCGTCAGGCCGCCCGCTCGCCATTGCTTCACGCCGCCACGTTTTTGGGAAAATGCGTCTGTCCCCTTTTCCCTCATCAGAACGTCTGTCCTATCGAAAAGAAGAACTGGAAATGGCCCACGCTCTGCACCTGGCAACGGTTCGCGATGTTGGGGTTGCAGGGGTCCACGCCGGCGTTGAGCAGGTCCTGGAGCGTGCCTTTGAAGCCATAAAAATAGGGCGGGTTGACGCTGTACGCCAAGTCCAGGCGCAGCGGGCCCACGGGCGTGCGGTAGCGGATCCCCAGGCCCACGGCGTGGACCATGTAGTCGAAATCCTGTACGTTGCGCTGGTCGGTGCGGAACGACATGCTGTTCAGGTCGGAGAAGATATTCCCGAAATCGTGGAACAGAGCCCCGCCGATATTGTCGCCGATTATGGGGAAGCGGAGCTCCGTCTGGTTGAAGAGCAATGCCGTGCCGCCCAGGGGGAAGCCGGTGCCAAGGTCTCGCGGTCCGGCTTCATTTTCTGGAAACCCGCGTTGCGACGTGTTGCCGCCGCCGAAGAACCTTTCCGGCAGCGGGACAGCGTCGAGCGCGGAGCCCTGGAAATCGTAAGGGCGTATGACGCCGAACTCGGTGCTGCGCGCCAGCACCAGTCTTCCGCCCAGGGAGTAATAGCTGGCATTGCGCGCCAGGAAACGCGCAAAATTCGGCTGCGAGCCGAAGACGTGGGACGCCAGGCCCAGGTCGAGCGTGGTATAGACGCCCTTGTGCGGCTCCACCGGGTCGTCGCGCCGGTCCTGAACCAGGTTCAACGACGGCATCCCGACGCGCACCGGCTGCAAAAGCTGGCTGATGGCGAACTCGGTGACCTTGAGGTTGTTCACGCTGACCCGGCGGTAAGTGAGGCGATAGAACAGCGTAGTGGCTTTGGAGAGCCGTTGCGAGAGTTGGGCGGAGCCCTCGGCCCGTTTGAAATCGGCGGTGCGGACGTCGCGCGAATCCTCGTACAGGCCGGTGAACGAGATATGGAGCTTCGGGTTCAGCCCGACTCGCGGCCAGGAGTAGTTCAGCAGGACCCGGTCGTCGAGCGTGGAAGCCCGCGTGCGCAGGCTCAGGCTGTGTCCCACGCCCCATAGGTTGTTGCGCGCGATATCGACCGAAACGCGCGGCGAGAAGCCGGTCGTGCCGACCGGCGCTTCCAGGCAATCGCTGCACCCGCCGATGCGTCCCAACCCCGCTCCCAGCCCCAGGTCCAGCGAGTAGCGCCGCGCCTCGTCCACGTTGTAGAGCACGTACTTGCTGGTGGTCTCCCCATCGGGGTCCTGGATGGCGGCGTCCACCTTGGAGAACACGCCCAGATCGTACAGCCGGCGCTGGATGTCGGTGACGGCGGTGGGAGAAAGCGGATCGCCCGGTTTCAGGGTAAGGTTGGAGTCGATAAGGCTCGGCCGGGTGACCTTGTAGCCGGTGGCCACCACCTGGCGAACCACCTGTTCCTGGCCCTCGCGGATGGTGTAGAGCACATCCACGCGGCCCGGCTCCGCGGCCGGTTTGGCGCTCCATTCGAAAGTGGCGTTCGGAAAACCCTTGGCGAAGTACTCGGCCAGGATCGCGTCGCGGTCCACGGCGACGCTGAAGTCGCTGAACGGCTGGCCGGCCACGGAGCTAAGCCGGGAAAGGATGGCGGTTTTGTCCAGGCGCTCGACGCCATCCACCCGGAGGCTGGCGATGAAGGTCTGCGGGCCTTCCACGATATCGAGAAAGACGGCGATTTCGCCCGGCTTGCCGCGGTAGTTCTCCACCAGCCGGTGCGTCACCCTGGCCTCCCGAAAGCCGTTCGCGTGGTAGAGGCTGACGATGGCGTCTTCGTCGCGGCCAACCAGATCTTCGCTGTATCGGCCATGCGGGAACAGGAGGAACGAGGCGGTTTGGAGGAACATGCGCTCGCGGATGGACGGCGTACCGAAGTAACTGTTGCCGCCGATTCCAATGAACGCCAGCTTCCGGCGCGCGCCGGTAACGATCAGAAAATCGATGGAGGCCTTGTCGTTGAGCACGCGCTGCTCCTTGAACTGCACCTGGGCGTCGAAGTAGCCTTGCGACTGGAAATAGTCGCGCAGGTTGCGCGCCCCCTCCACAAGCAGGTCGTGATCCACCGCGTGCTCCTCGAAGACCGGCACGTAGCGCCTCAACTGCCTCTGGGAGACCTTGGCGCCCACCGGGTTGATGACGATTCGCGGGCCGGCGTCGATGCGGATGGTGGGGATGGCGTTATTCGAAGCCGCGTCGTAGCGGATCGAGTCGAGCGATACCTTGGCTTCCAGCCGGTCTTCTTTCTGGTACAGCGCGCTGACCCCATCCAAGCCCTGGCGGACGCGCGTCTGGGTGACCGGCTTCCAGGAGTGGAACAGCCAGCGGCGGAATTTCGTGGCGGTGAAGATCTTCGCGGGATCCACTTTGAAATCGCCCGTCAGGACGGGCATTCCGAAGCTCGCGCGGGGGCCGCTCCGCACGTCGAAGCGGACATTTACCTGCTGGAAGCCGCGGTCGCTCAGGAAGTCGAGGCTGGGCCGAATCTCGGCGGCGTACAGGCCGTTGCTTTCGAGCAGCCGCCGCTGGCTGGTCACGGCCTCTTGGACCAGGGCGTCGGAGAAAGGAGCGCCCAGGTCGAGACGGGCCGCATTCTCCAGTTGTCCGGGACTGGGCGGAGCGGAGATCTTGCCGGCGGCCGAAACGTCCCCCACGAACCAACTGTTCCTGGTGACGAAGACGACGGCGACGCCGTTGGCGGAGGGCCGCGCGTCCACTTGTATGTCGGCGTAACGGCCGGTGGCGAAGAGGCGCTCGATGGCGGCGCGCACCTCGACTATCCGCAGCGGCTGCCCCGTTTTCAGCGGCAGGATCTCGCGAATTTCGTCCCCTTCGAGCGGCTGCGCGGCCGGTTCGAACTGAATCTCCGCGACGTTGGCTCCCTCGTATTTCCGGTTCTGGGCCGGCAGCGCCGCGGGCTGCGCGACCGCGAGCAGCAGGAGCAATGGGGGAGCGTAAGCGGACAGGAAGCGCACCAAGTTCATGATACCGTAAGCCCTTTAGAGCATCTCTGCTACCCGCAATCCGTCGCGAGCGCCTTCACCGCGGAGCCACGGAGTCGCGGAGAGAAGAATATCGTGGAGTTCTCCGCGATTCCTCCGCGTCTCCGCGGTGAATCCGGGGCGTTGCATTCCGCGCCGCGGGCGGATTGGGGTTACCATCGGCAATGATGGATGCGGCCGATCGCGAGCGCTACTCGCGGCAGATTCTGTTCGGCGGGATCGGGGAGCGCGGCCAGGAAAAGCTTGCAGGCGCGCACGCGGCCGTGGCCGGCTGCGGCGCCCTGGGCAGCTTCCATGCCGCCGCGCTGGCGCGCGCCGGCGTGGGGACCATCACCATCATCGACCGCGATTACGTCGAGTCCAGCAACCTCCAGCGGCAGTGGTTGTTCGAGGAATCCGACGCCGCCCAGGCGCTGCCCAAGGCGGTCGCCGCCGAGCGGCGCATCGCGCTGATTAACTCCGGCGTGCGGGCGCGGGGGGTGGTGGCGGACCTCACCGCTTCCAACGTGGCGGAGCTTCTGGGCGACGCCGGCGCCATTCTGGATGGCACGGACAATTTCGAGACCCGCTACCTGATCAACGATTTCGCGGTGAGCCGGAGTAAGCCGTGGATCTATGGCGCGGCGGTGGGCAGTTACGGGTTGGTAATGCCCGTGATCCCCGGCCGCACGGCGTGCCTGCGCTGCGTCTATCCCGAGCCGCCGGCGGGCATCCAGCCCACCTGCGAAACCGCCGGAGTGCTCAACTCCATCGTGGCGGCGGTGGCCGCCCTGCAGGTGGCGGACGCGCTGAAGATACTGTGCGGGCGCACCGAATTGGTCCACCCGCGAATCACCACCCTGGACGTGTGGGAGGGCGGCATCCGGCAAATCGAAGGGCCGCCGCGCGACCCGGACTGCCCCTGCTGCGGCCGCGGCGAGTTCCCCTGGCTGGAGGAATCGTCGAGCCCGCCGGTGCGCCTGTGCGGGCGCAACGCGGTGCAGATCCACCAGCGCCGGGGGCCGCTCGACCTGGGCGAGTTGAAAGCCCGCCTGGAGCCGCTGGGCGAAGTGAAGCTGAATGAGTTCGCCCTGCGTCTCGTGATCCCGCCGTATGAAATGACGGTGTTCGCGGATGGCCGGGCGATTGTCAAGGGCACGAGCGACACGGGCGTGGCCCGCAGCCTCTACGCCCGGTACGTGGGGTAGGTCTCCGACCGTGTGGTTTCTTCGTCAACCGCATCGGATCGGCCCCACGCGGCGCCCATGGTGGGGCCGGGCACGCCCGGCCCGGAGCGCGGGAGCGGGCGCGAATTGTTCCGCACGCTTGTAAGAAAGCCGCCCCGGCGGCGACTACCTTCAGTGTGGGATGGAGCGTGACACAGGACGAACTCTACCGAGAAGCGGCGCAAGCCCACGGGGCGGCCATGGACCGGCTGGCGCGGGCTTGCGAAGCCGATCCGGAGGCGCGCCGCGACCTGGCGCAGGAGATTCAGCTTGCGCTGTGGCGCAGTTTCGAGGGGTTCGACGGGCGCTGCTCGCTGCGCACCTGGGTCTACCGGGTGGCCCACAACGCAGCCGCGTCGCACGTCCTGCGGCAGCGGCGGGCCAAGGGCGCGATCCTGGTGGGCCTGGAAGAAATTGAAGCGCTGCCGGACCCCAAAGATGGGCAGCGCGTGGCGGACCAGCGCATGGCGCTCGATCGCCTGCTGGCCCTGATCCGGCGGCTGCACCCGCTCGACCGGCAGGTGATTCTCTCCTACCTGGAGGGGCTGGACGCAGCCTCCATTTCCGAAATCACGGGCATTTCGCCCGGCCACGTGGCGACCAAGGTGCACCGCATCAAGAACATCCTGACCCGCCAATTCCATTCGGGAGAGTACCATGCCTGAGGAACAGTCTCCGGACCGCATCAGGAATCTCTGGCAAAGCCAGAACATGGAGAATGCGCCGATGTCTTTAGAGCAGATTCGTGAAAAGGCTCGCGACTACCAACGGAAAATCCGGTGGAGGAACGCGAGGGAATACGCGGCCATCGCCGCCACGTCGATATTCTTCGGTTGGACGATCTTCCGGATCCCGTTCGCGGGAATGCGGGCGGGCGCCGCGCTTTGCATCCTGGGCGGCTGGTACGTGGCCTATCAGATCTACCGCCGGGCGCGGTCGCGAACCGCGCCGGCCGATCTGGCGCTGGCCAACTGCATGGAGTTCTACCGCGGCGAGTTGGTGCGCCAGCGCGATTTCCTGCGCGGAATCTGGCGCTGGTACCTGGGGCCGCTCATCCCCGGCCTGGCTTGGCTGGTAGTGGCGGCCGCCGTGGCCAACCCCGGCCGCCTGCCGCGCATGTGGCCCTTTCTGGCGGGGTATGCGCTGGCGATAGCGCTGGCGTTCCACCTGATAGCTCGAATGAACCTGAATGCCGCCGGCAAGCTTCAGAAGCGGATCGAAGAATTGGACGGCTGGATGGGGAGAGAGCCGTAGAGCGGGCTTCCAGCCTGCCATGCCCGCATCCTTGCGGGCATTCTCGCTCAGTACCCCAGCTTCTTATCCACTACGTTCAGCAGCGGCTCGCCCTTGCGGTATCGCTCGAACTGGGTGAGGAAGAAACGCATGGCATCGTCGATCCAGGTAGCGGTGTGGTCGGCGCAGTGCGGGGAGAGCAGGACATTGTCGAGCTTGTAGAAGGGATGGCCCTCGGGCAGCGGCTCCTGGTCGAAAACGTCCAGCGCCGCGCCTCGAATCCGGCGCTCGGTGAGGGCCCGGACCATGGCCGCTTCGTCGATCACCGGGCCGCGGCCCACGTTGATGATGACGGCCCCCGGTTTCATGGCCTCGAATTCGGGCTCTCCGATCATGCCCCGCGTCTCCGGCGTCAAGGGGGCGGTCACCACCACATAATCGGACCGCGAGAGCACTTCCAGGCGGTTCCGCGGCCCGAAAACCCGGTCCGCGAAAGCATCGGCGGAATCGGCCGGCGGCGCGTGACGCTTGACGGCCAGCACCTGCATGCCCATGGCTCGCGCGCGCGACGCCACCGCGCGGCCGATATCGCCGTAACCCACGATGCCCACCGTCTGCCGCGAGATTTCCTCGATATCGAACGGGGCCCACACGCCGGCTTCCTGGTTGCGAACCATGGCGCGGAAGCCCTTGGCGAAGTGGAGAATCGCCCCCAGCACGAACTCACCCAGCGACTGGCTGTACAGCCCGCTGCCGTTGGTTAGCGCCACCTGGCTCTCCACCAGCTCGGGAAAGAGGAGGTTGTCCAGGCCCGCCGCGCGCCAGTGCACCCAGCGCAGGCGCGGGCAGCGGCCGAAGATTTCGCGCAGGGTCCGGGACTGAAAGGCCCAATTGAGGATGACATCGGCTTCCGGAGCGGCCCTCTCGAACGCTTCGGCGCGTTCCCCCACCGCGATGCTGGTTTCCGGGGGCAGCGCCTCCAGCATGGCCAGCCGGGAGTCGGCGGGATCGGAAATGACAAGAATCGTGTGATCGCCCATCAGGAGACAAAGATAACATGCGGGTGGGACAGACCATCGCCTTGCGTGGTCTGTCGGGCCTCGCTGAATCGCCATGTCCCACCTGCGTGACAGGCGACAAAAACCGATCGCCTGTCCCTCCGGCGTCCCCACAGTTGCTTATCGAGCGGCCCTGCGTCACACTGATAGTGCCGATGCCGGATATCTGTACTTGCGGCGCGCAACTGCCGCCCGATGCGCTGTTCTGCCACAAATGCGGAAAGCCGCAGAGGGAGATCCTGGCGGCGGCCCCCGAAGAGCGGCCGGCGCCGGCGCCCCTCGTGGATCCCGTGGTTTCTCCTTCACCGGCGCTTTTCCAAAGCCGCCTGGCCATGAACATCGGCCTGAAGGTGGCGGTCGCCGCCACCCTGTTCTTTTTTCTCCCCTACCTGAACTGGCTGGGGGCCGGGTTCTTTTCGGTGTTCCTATACCGCCGGCGAACGGGCCAGCGGTTGAACATGGAATCGGGCGTGCGAATCGGCTGGATCACCGGCCTGCTGATGTTCTCGATCATGGCCCTGCTGCTGACCGGCACGGTTGTGGTGGTCAATTCCGCGGGTGGCATGGCCGCGCTTCAGGCGCAGTTCAAGAACAGCATCGATCCCAAGGTGGTGACGGAGTTCGAGACCCTCCAGAGCGCCTCGGGGCTGGCCATGTTCCTGGTCCAGTTGTTCGTGTTCGTGAATCTGCTGAGCATGGTGGGCGGCGCCATCGGGACCAGGATGCCCAGCCGCCAGTAAATGCCAGGTTGACAAGCCGGGGGGCCATCCGCCTTACTGGGATCTGATGCCGGAACTCCCCGAAGTGGAAACCGTGGTGCGGTCCCTGGCGCGCCTGGCGGGCCGCCGGATTCTGTCGGCCGAATTCCGTGGCGCGCGCGTCCTGCGGGGGGCCGATCCGGAACGCCTGGCGGCCAGCCTTCAGGGCCGCCGCATCTCCGGCCTGAAGCGCTACGGCAAGTTCATCCTGGCGCCGCTCGATGGCGGCGGGTACCTGGTGGTTCACCTGGGGATGACCGGCCGCCTGCTGCTCGGCTCGAGGCCCGGCAAGCACACCCACGCCATCTTCACCTTGGACCGCGGGGTTCTGCTGTACGACGACAGCCGTCAGTTCGGTTGCGTACAATTCAGCGAGGACATTCCCGAGCGGCTGAAGAGGCTGGGGCCGGAGCCGCTGGAGGTATCCTTCGCCGATTTCAAGGCCGCGCTGGCGCGCCGCAAGACCCGCGTCAAGGCGCTCCTGCTCGACCAGCGGTTCCTGCGCGGGTTGGGCAACATCTACGCCGACGAGGCGCTGTTTCGAGCCGGAATCCACCCCCTGGCGACGGCCGCCAGACTGCGCGTCGTCCGCGCCCGGCGGCTCTACGACGCGATTGCCGCAGTGCTCGCCGAAGCCATCGCCGCCGGCGGATCCTCCATCTCGGATTATGTGGACGCGCAGGGCCGCCAGGGCTTCTTCCAGACCAGCCACCGCGTGTACCAGCGCACCGGCGAGCCGTGCGTCGCCTGTGGAACGCCGGTCCGCCGCATTCTGGTGTCGCAAAGATCCTCACATTTCTGCCCGGCCTGCCAGAAGCGTTAACCCGCCCACAATCTGAAACCCCGCCGCACTGTATCGCGTCCGAAATGCTAGGTCGCCGGGAATTTGCCAGTTCGGAGACGCCGGCATCGGCGATAATTGAAGATCGGATTCGCACTTTCTTTAAAATTGAGGAGATTTCCGACGTGAAGAGAATTTGCCGCTACCTTCCCCTGACTCTTTTGCTGCTTTGCTGCCTCCAGCTTGCCACCGCACAGAGTCTCATCGATGTGAACATAGGCTTTGGATCCGCTCACGACAAGGCGTCCGCGACGGGCATCGACCAGACGACTTATGGCTCCTGTTCGAATGCGACAGGCGCCACCTGCTCGCCGACCACCGGTCTGGGTGGAATGTTTATGGGTTTTGGAGCGAACATGATGCTCTGGAAGCACTTTGGCCTGGGCGTCGAGGCGGACTTCCAGCCGGGCAAGTCCACCTACTTCACGATACCGGCGAATTCGATCACAGGGTACCCAGCTCTCACTTTCAAGTCCCGGGAAACCTTCGCCGATGTCAACGGCATCTACCAGCCGGTGAATACGAAAAGGGCCACGCTGCAACTGATTGGCGGAATCGGCGGAGCGAACACCAAGTTCTACGAGAGCTATGTCGCCAGCGGGTCGCCGCTGGGCGGCACCAACACCAGCCAATACGCTTCGAGCGCCAATCACTTCCAGATTCACGCCGGCGTGGGCGTGCAGATATACCTGACGGATCACGTGTACCTCCGGCCGCAGTTCGACTTCCATTACGTTCCGAACTTGACCGAGCAGTTCAGCAGCAGCGGCGTGGTCCAGGGCATGGTCTGGATAGGCTACACCCTGGGCGACCGGTGACGCGGCATGTAGGGGCCGGGCACGCCCGGCCCGCGGCGGGACAGACGATCGATTTTGGTCGTCTGTCACCCGGCTGAGGCATGACGGGGTCCAAGAAGCACCTGAGACCCAAGGTGGGGCAGGCGGTTCCGCCTGCCCACTGCTCGGATTTTCATGAAATTCCGCGGGCCGAAGGCCCTCTCCAACAGACCACGAAAGACGGTGGTCTGCCCTACTGCCCGGCGGCCGGCGCGGCCTCGCCCGCCAGATCTTCCACCGCCGCGGGCGGGTTGTAGTAGAGGATCCGCTGGCAGCTTTCGCAGGCCACGATCTGCTCGCCTCTTTTCAGGTCCTGGGAGAGTTGCGGGCGCAAAGCCAGGTTGCACGCGGTACACCTGCCCTCCACGGCTTCCGCCACCGCCAGTCCGCGGCGGCCCTTGCGAATGCGCTCGTAAAGCTGACGAACCGCGGGCGCGGTGGAATCCGCCACCTCCGCGCGTTCCTTTCTCAGGGCGGCGGCGGCGCTCTCGTCCACCGCGGTGCGCTCGCGAGCCACGCTTTTCTCCGCTTCCACCTGGGCCTTCTCGGCCTTGAGCGCCCCTTCCGCCGTCTTCACGTTCCGTTCCAGCGGTTCGGATTCGCTCATCAACTCGAGAATGCGGTCCTCCAGCTTCTGGACCTCTTTCTGGCAGAACTCGATTTCGTTCTGAAAAGCCCGGTACACCTCGTTGGTCTTGGCCTGAAGCATCTGGTCTTTGAGCTTCGAGGCCTTCTGGTCCTGTACCTGGATGTCCGCTTCGCACTTCTTCCGCTCTTTCAGATTGGCGGATAAGGCGCCGCGGTCGGCTTCCAGTTTGCGCTCGTGCGCCACCAGCTTCTTTTCGATCTCGGCGATGTGCTTGGGGAGGTAGGAAATCTCGCGGGTCAGTTCCGCCAGACGATTGTCGATTTCCTGGAGGCGGATCACCAGCTTCAGGTCGGGGAGCATTCCTTAACGGAGTGTAACACGCATGCGGGGAACGCCGCGCCAGCCGCGGCCTTATGGAGCCCTGTGGGACAGCCTTGTGGGACAGACGATCGGTTTTCGTCGTCTGTCAACTCCGGGAGACGATCGGTTTTCGTCGTCTGTCAACTCCGGGAGATGATCGGTTTTCGTCGTCTGTCAACTCCGGCGGACCGCAAAAGACGATGGTCCGTCCCACCCTATTCCACCCGGCGCACTTCCACCTTGCGGTACATTTCTTCGGTTTGGGCCAGCGAGGCGAAGCTCATGCCCGGCAGCCGGGCCGAAGCCGTGCCCGCGGCCACCCCCCAGCGCAGGGCGTCGGGGTGGTTCGGTTTGCGCCGCATGGCCCAGGCGTAGGCGGCGGTGAGCGCGTCCCCGGCGCCGATGGGGCAGACGGCGTCAATGGCCGGAGGAAGCGCCTCCATCATGCCGTCGGCGAAAGCCCCCACCGCGCCCCGGCTGCCGAGGGAAAGCGCCACCGATTCGGGGCCCATCGAGCGAATGCGCTCCGCCGCCTCGAGGTAGTGGCCGCGGGTGAGCAGCGTTCGCCCCAGCAGGCGCTCGGCCTCCAACTGGCTGGGCGCGGCCACCGTGGGGCGCGCCTCGAGGCCCGCGCGCAGCGCCTCGCCGTTGGCGCGCAGCAGCGTCCGCACCTTCTTCTGCCGCGCGATCTCAATCAATTTTCCGTAAAACGAAGGCGGCACGCCGGGCGGCAGGCTGCCGCACAGCAGCAACCAGGATGCGCGGTCCAGCGAGTCTCGCACCGTGCGCTCCACTCTTTCCACCTCGTCCTGGGTCAAAGTGGGCCCGGCTTCGTTGAGGTTCACGGTAAGCCCGTGCGCGTCAGTGATGGTCAGATTGGTGCGGATATCGGCGCCGATGGTCACCACCGCTATGGGGATGCCGCATTGGATCAGGTGGCTCTCCAGACGCTTTCCCGTATCTCCGCCCGAGGTCAGCACGGCCAGCGTCCGCCCGCCGAAGGAGTGCACCACGCATGACGAATTGATGCCCCGGCCGCCCGCGGATTCGCGGCTCGATTTGATGTAGGCTCGGTCTTCGAACGCCAGCCGGTCCACGCTGAGAATGCGGTCGATGGCCGGATTAACCGTAAGTGTGACTATCAAACTCCTATTTTACCGGGTGAGGGGGCCGTCCGGTAGCGCCGGCGGTCTTGCCGCCGGCGTTCCACCTTTCTTCCGACCCCCGCAAGTGATCGTATCCCAGCGCCGGCAGCGGTTCTCCGTCGAGCCTCACTTGGCCCGGCCGGCCCGCCCGCATGACGCCGATGCGCGTAAGCGGCAGACCCTCGAACTCCGCCGGGGCGCGCCGGCGGGCCGGCAGGGTGAACAACAGCTCGTAATCTTCTCCGCCGTGGAGAGCCTGCTCGAGGGTCGCGCCTGGAAATACCGGCGGCGGCCCGATCTCCGCGCTCAACTTCGAGGCCAGCGCCAGGCGCCGCAGGTCGAGCGACAGGCCGTCGCTCAAATCCATGGCGGAGGTGGCCCCCAGACGCGCGCGCAGGTATTGGCCCAGAGCGAGGCGCGGTGTGGGGCGCAAGTGGCGCCGCCAGGCGCGCCCGCGGCCGGTGGCCAGCCCCAGCGCCGAGCCCCCCAGCGCGCCCGAGACATAGATGGCGTCGCCGGCGCGGGCGGAATCCCTCCGCAAGGCCCTATTCCGCGGGGCCTCGCCGCAGACCACGACGTCGCACAGGGCCTTTTCGGCGCGGGCCAGGTCGCCTCCCGCCAGCGGCGCTCCTTCGCGCGCGGCTAAGCCCAGAAACCCGCCGTAGAAGGCTTCCATCCAGCGCGCGTCCGCCCATGGCGGCAGAGCCAGCGAGAGCAGGCAGAAACGCGGCTTTCCCCCCATGGCGGCAATGTCGCTCAGCCCGCGCGCCAGCGCCTTCCAGCCCACGTCGGCGGGCGAGTGGGTGGCGCGCCGGAAGTGCACGTCCTCAATCAGCATGTCGGTGGTGAAGAGCAGGTCCTCGGCCGCCCCGCGCGCCCGGAAAATGGCGCAATCGTCGCCGATCCCCAGGAATACGCCGCTCTCCGGCGGTAGCGCGGCCCGCCTCCGGATGCGCTCGATCCATCCCACCTCGCCGCCGCTCTCGCGCTTGCTCTTGACCATAGATCCGCCATCTGAGAGAATACCCTACGCAGACGCTGTAGTTAAGGTTGTTTGGGCGCGCCTCGAAAGTTTCTTTGCAAGCCTCGAAAGTTCCGCTTTCCTTGCCAGGGTTACCCAAGAGCACGACGAACAATGAACGAGGAGATGGGTAGTGAAGGAAAAAGGCGTAGTGAAGTGGTTCAATGCCGCCAAAGGCTATGGATTCATCCAGAGGCAGAGCGGCGACGACGTGTTCGTTCATTTTTCCGCGATCCAGGCCAACGGTTACCGTAGCCTGGATGAAGGCGCGGAGGTGGAATTCGAGGTCAAGCAGGGGCCCAAGGGCCTGCAGGCCGAGAACGTGATGAGGGTCTGAGGTCCACGGTACATTCCGATCCGAGGAAAGGGGGTCCGCCGGCGGGCCCCCTTTCGCTTTCAGGCGGCCACCGCCGGCGAAGGCGCCACCGTTAACGCTTCACGCGGCCCAGGAGCTCGTTGTAGGCCTCGCGAGAACCGATCCAGAACCAATGGAACTCATCGCCATCGCGATACGCGATGGCGCGATAGCGCGGGCCCACATCGACCGTCCAGACCCCGCCCTTTTGCTCCAGCCCAAATGAGGGGTTAAAAGGTTCCCGCTCGAATAGCGCGAACTTGGTATGGGCAAGCTCCTGCGTATGCTGCGGAAGGGCATCGTAGCGCTTCCAGAACTCGGGCAAGGCGAAGGGTTTGAAACTCACCGCCGCCGGATCTCGGCTATCGGCTTGGACTCGCCGCGGCCAACTTGCGCCCGAACCCGGTCGAGGAGGGCTATTCCCGGGCCGCCGGGCGAGAAGTCCTGTTCAATCTCGACGTCCCACTGGCGGCGAACCCGCTCCGAGAGCCACGCGGCGAGGCTGGCTTGCTGTACCGCCGGAAGCAGCTTGATCGCGTGCTGAAGCTCGGTCATGTTCATGTTCGTATCTTACCGCGCCCGTTGGTGCAATACTTGAAGTGGCCGATGAGTCTTCGAGCACGGCAAAGCGATTGGTCTTTGTCAGCCACAGCGGCCTGGATACGTGGGTTGCAAAGCACATCGCACGGGAAATCGCGGCGCGCGGCGCGACGCCTTTCCTGGACGAGGCCCAGGTCGATGCCGGCGCGGATTTTGAAGAAGACATTTTAGGGTTTCTGCAACAGGCGCACGAGCTGGTGGTGTTGCTTACGCCTTGGGCGCTGGAAAGGCCCTATGTTTGGGCCGAGATCGGAGCCGCGTGGGGCCGCCGCATTCCGATCGTGGCGCTATTGCTTGGGATTACGGCGTCGGAGTTGCAGATTCGTCCGGGCATACCAGTGCTGCTCAAGAAGCGCGATCTTCTCGAGTTGAACGATATTGAGGTTTATCTGGAGCAGTTGGCGGCGCGCGTGCAACGAGAGGGATGACGGCTATGGACAAACCGAGAGTTTTCATTTCGCACTCCGCGCTCGATGCGGACTGGGCGCGGTCGTTCGCTCAAGCGCTCAAGCAACGTGGGGTAGCTGTGTGGTTCGACGAGTTCGACATTCACCCCGGTGAATCGCTCCGCGAGGCTCTGGAATGCGGCTTGCGGGGAAGCGACGTATTTGTCGCCCTGTTCGATCCCGAGTACACGGCGAAGCCAACTCTCTATTTTGAGCTCGGAGCAGCCATCGGCATGGGGAAGAAGGTCGTGCCGATAGTTCCGAAGGGCCTGGATCCGGGCAATCTCCCACTGGACGTGCGCCTGCGCCGTTATCTGGTCCGGGATAGTCCCGAACACACGGCGGAAGAGTTGTCCAACGCGCTCTTGGCCGCCTGATAGTCTACCGCGAGCCCGCCGCGATGGCGTCCAGCACCCTCTGCACCGCCTCGGGCGAGCCGCTGAAGATGTTCCGCGGCAACTGCCGGTAGCTGGCCATTCTCCGGTAGATGAAATCCTCCAGCGAGGAGTTGATCCCCCAGCCCGCCAGGTATTGCAGACGCAGGTCGCCATCGCGGTTGAGATCGGCCCCTTCGAGCCACGGCGCCAGGTCCGATTTCTGGCCGGCATAGCCGCTGAACATATCCAGGGCGGAATATACGCCGATCTCGCGAAGCGATTGCGCCACCGGCGCATAGTCCGGCCGGTTGAGCCGCTGCCCGACCGCGTCGAGGTCGATTTTGAGTGGTCCAATCTGTCCCAGGAACACCATGTCGTAACCGCGCCCGTTGATGGTGTTGGCCCACAGCGATCCCTCCGGGAAAGCGTCGAAGAAGGTTGCGATTTCGCTGCGCACGGTCTTCTCGTCGCTCTCATACAGGGGGACGTACAGGGAGAACATGCCGCCCGGGTTCAGGTGGCGCTTGACGGCCTCGAAGTACTCCACCGAATAGAGCGCGGCGGTGCCCTTGGCGAACACGTCCAGGGGGTCCGAGGCGATGATGTCGAAGGTATCCCGGGTGGTCATCAGATAGTGGCGCGCATCGTCGTAGACAATCGTGGTGCGCGGGTTGTGCAGCACGTCGTAATCCTGCTGGGCGAAGTAGCGGGTCGAGGTGGGCGGAATCACCGGCTCGATCTCGCAGACGGTGATCTTCCGGATGGTGGGGTAGGTGGTGAACGTGCCCGCCGAAACGCCCGCGCCGAAGCCGATTCCGAGCACCGAGCGCGGGTTGGGATGCAGCATGGCCGGCAGGTGCCCCACCGAGCGCTGCAGCTTCATGTCGTAGGGTTCGGTGGTGGCTTCCACGTGGCCGTTGACGTCCACTTCCCAGGCCCCGTCGGGCCATTGCGATATGGCCACCGAGGAGTTGATGCCTTCCCTGGTGTAAACCACGTTGCCGCTCGAAATAGCCATCTTACGGCCGTAGGCGATGAGCTTTCCGGGGACCGGGTGCACGTTCCAGGCGAGCACGATGGCGCCGGCCAGGGCGGCGGCGGCGAGCGGGGCGCCCAGCATGGAGGGGCGCTCCTTGAAGCGCGGGACCAGGACGAACAGGGCGCCGGCGGCGGAAGCGATGAGAATGACGCGTTCGGAGTTGGCCGTGCCGATCCAGGGGACCAGCGCCAGGCTCGTGCCGAGGGCCCCCACGATGGCCCCCAGGGTGTTGGCGGCATACACGCCGCCCACCGTGCGCCCGGGATCCTCGCCGCGGCGCGCGGCGGCCGCGCAGGCCAGCGGGAAGCTCGCGCCCCACAGAATGGTAGCCGGCAAAATGGCCCACAGGCAGCGCACCATATCGAGCTGAAAGATGTGCCAGGGGCTGATGGTGAGCAGCGGATTGATGGGCCAGTAGGGCAGGGAATCGGAGATCATCCAGGCGGCCCAGGCGATTCCACCGGCGAGCAAAAGCTGGCACCAGCCCAGCGCCGCGCGCGGGTTGGCCGCCCGCAGCAGCCAGGATCCGCAGGCGCTGCCGATGGCGAGGCCGATCAGAAACACCGCCAGGATGATGGAGAACACGTAGACCGTGGCCCCCAGCAGCATGCCCAGCAGCCGCGTCCAGACCACCTCCGCGCCTAAGGCCCCGGCGCCGGAAAGGGCAATGGTGGCGTAGACCGGCCAGCGCGCGCCGGAATCGAGGACCGCTTTTTCGGGCGCGCTCTCCGCTGGATCGCCGCCCGCCTGTGCCGGAACGCGGCGCGCCAGCAGGAGGCTCAATCCAGCCACTGCCAGGTTGATCGCCACGGCGGCGAAGGTGGCGGTAGTGGTGTCGTAGATCCGCAGCAGGTAGAAGCCGGCCAACAGGCAGCCGAACACGGCGCCCACGGTGTTCCCGCCGTACAGCAGCCCCCACCAGGAGGCCCCGCGCGGAGTGGCTTCGGTCCAGCGCGCGATGGCCGGCAGGGACGCCCCCATCAGCACGGTGGGCGGCAGCAGGCAGATGGCCGCCACCACGCCCCGCACCAGCATCCCTCCCAGGCCGTGGGGGGCCCACGCGAAGTATACCCGCCCCACCAGCGGAATCAGCAGCAGGGCCAGCACGCCGCACGCCCCAATGCCCGCTTCCAGGGCCGCGTAAACGCGCAGGGGATGCTCCCGCCGGTTGAGGCGCGGCAGCAGAAGGCTGCCCAGGCACAGGCCGCCCATGTAGGTGGCCAGCAGAATCCCCAGCGACACCGCCGTGGAGCCGATGGCCAGTTGCAGAAGCTGAAACCAGACGATTTCATAAATCAAGGCCGCGCAGCCGCTGCCCGCGAACAGAAGTACGAGGAGGGGAAGATGGCGCGAATCCACGGATCCCGAGGGCGGGGTCTTCACTTGTTCCATTGAATCTCCAGGAGGCGTTTAGAACCTGATGATAGCGCCCATCCGGCGCGTGGCGGAGGCGGGCAAGCTAGAGCATGCCCCACCAAGCGAGCTGATCTCCTCCGTCGTGGGGCATGCTCTGAGCTTGCCCGCCTGCACTGGAGCTCAACTCTGGCGCCACGACGGCAGGAGTCCCGAGTCTGGACACGGCACGCCCGAGTGCGTGCGCCACCTCGGAGGGTGGGGTGTGAGATACACGGCTTACTCCGCCTTCGCGCGGCCGCCAGGGGAATCGAATACCATGTTCGCGGCCGTGTCCAGGCCCTGCCGGTGGCGCCACTCGAGGAACAGCCGGCCGTAGCTGGCGGTGATGTAGTCGCATTCCGCGAAGCCCAATTGGCGCGCGGCGCGGTCTATCCAGCGCGGCGTTCCCTCCAGCTCCATGAAGACGCCTATGGGGGTCTCGTCCAGGGTCGCCACGCCGCCGCCGTCCGGATGACCGTATTCGGTGCGGTACTTCTCGTACCGGAACATGGGTCTGAATCCAAGCCGTTCGAAAATGGCGGCGATCGAGGCCGCGTCCGGAACCCGCGTCTCGACTTCCTCCCGGCTCTTGTACCGCGAGACGGCGGCCGGACCCTTGTAGGTCAGGGTCACGGCGCGTCCCGCCTGGCGCACGCGCAGCAGGACGCCGCCCTTGCGCAGGGCGCACTCGGGGGTGTCGAAAACGTCGTTGCGCTCGAACACCCTGCGCCGGGTCGCGCGAAAGCCCGCGTTGCGCAGCAGCGCACGCCCCGTCCTGACGTCCGCCAGGGCCAGCTTGATCTCGGTTTCGGGGCCGCTGTGGCTCATACCGTCAATCGGATTCGCCGCCGTAGTGCTCCAGAAAATCGCGGTCGATGGCCTTTCTTCCCGCGAAACCCTCGTCCACGCCGTGCCAGAATCGAATGGCCTTCTCGCCCAGTTTCCAGCACAGATACGCCTCCTCGCCGCGATACAACGTGGGAAAATCGGCCAGTCCCACGTCCAGATCCTTCAGCAGGCAGCCGAGCCGCTCGATGGATGCCATGGAGTCGCGCAGGTGCGCGGCGGCCGAATCGCGGCGCGCCCGCGCGTCCCTGGCGGTCCCCCGGTCCACCGTCATGCCTCCCATCATCATGATCCGCTCGGTGGAGGAAAGGATGGCCCGCTCGGCCTGCTGGTACTCGGTCTTCCGCGCCATCCCGTCGCGCACCAGCGCTTCCAGTCGGGGGATCAGCTTCTCGGCTTGCTCGATGGTGAAGCGCTTCGGCATGGCGTTACGCCGCGCTAATAATGCGCGATCACATAGTCGTTCAGGATATCGATGAACTCGGCGACGATCCGGTCGCCTTTTAAAGTGGTGAGCAGTCGCCCGTCCACGTAAACCGGCGCTTTGGGCTCCTCGAACGAGCCGGGGAGCGAGATCCCGATGCTCGAGTGCTTCGATTCGCCCGGGCCGTTCACCACGCAGCCCATCACCGCCACCGTCATGGTTTCCACCCCCGGCCGGGTTTCCTTCCATGCGGGCATCTGCTGGCGCAGGTAGGTCTGGATCTGTTCCGCCATCTCCTGGAAGAAAACGCTGGTGGTGCGGCCGCAACCGGGGCACGCCGTAACCTGGGGCGTGAAACTGCGAATCCCGAGCGATTGCAGGATCTGCTGGGAGACCATCACCTCTTCGGTGCGATCGCCGCCCGGCGGGGGCGTGAGCGATGCCCGGATGGTGTCGCCGATGCCTTCCTGAAGCAGCGGGGCGAGCGCCGCGGTGGTGGCCACGATTCCCTTGGCCCCCATCCCGGCTTCGGTGAGCCCCAGGTGCAGCGGGTAGTCGCAAGCCGCGGCCATGGCGCGGTAGACGTCCAGCAGGTCCTGAACCCCGCTCACCTTGGCGCTCAAAATGATTTTGTCGTGGGCCAGTCCGTAGCGCTCGGCGGCCTCGGCCGAGCGCAGCGCGCTCTCCACCATGGCCTCCAGCGTGACCGCGCGCGCGTCCTTGGGCGCCGCCAGACGCGAGTTCGCGTCCATCATGCGGGTCAGCAGCGCGGCGTCGAGCGATCCCCAGTTCACCCCGATGCGGACGGGCTTGCCGTGCTCCACCGCGGCTTCGATCATGGTCCGGAAATTGTCGTCGGTTTTCCGGCCGATATCGGCGTTACCCGGATTGATGCGGTATTTGGCCAGCGCGCGGGCGCACGCGGGGTACTTCTTGAGCAGGATGTGGCCGTTGTAGTGAAAGTCGCCGACGATGGGAACCCGCACGCCGAAGCCGCCCAGCGCTTCCACGATCCCGGGGACGGCGGCGGCGGCCCGCTCCGTGTTCACCGTGACGCGCACCAGCTCGGAGCCGGCGCGCGCCAGCGCCATCGCCTGGTTCACCGTCGAGGGCATATCGGCGGTATCGGTGTTGGTCATGGACTGGACGACAATCGGGTAATTGCCGCCCACCTTCACCCCTCCGACGTCCGCCACCACCGCCTTGCGGCGGGCCTGCACTGCCATGACTCCGATTCTATCAGGCCCGGCCGCAGGCGTTACGAGCCGCGGCTCCGCTAGGGTTTTGGCTGGGCCGGAGACATGGCGACAAGATCGGAGGGATGGACCGCCTGTACACCCCACTCGCGCGGGAAGTCGGCCGTGTTGAACGTCAGCAGATTGCGAATACCATGCACGAGCAACAGAGCCGCCAGGCGGGCGTCATGAGTACGCTTGCCGGAAACTCGGCAGCGCTCGACGAGTTCGAGCCAGCGGTCCAGTATGTCTTGAGACTCGTTGAGCGCCGGGAATTGGCATCGAAGCGACCGGATTGTCTCAGCCGCTGTCTCAGTCGCCCAGCCCAAGCCGTTGGCCGACTCGGGACGAGTCGCGACAGCCCAGAACTCCACAAGAACCTGAGCGCCGATGAAAACGGAAGCGCCGGAAGCGACCAGACGCCCCATGGCGGTCTCCGCCACGGCGCGCTCGGGACATTCCGCATCCGCCAATCGCAGGAGTACGTTCGTATCGATGAGCCAACTCATTACTCGTAGAGGTTCTCGCGGCGAAGCGCCTCGGCCGGAATCGCGGGTCCTCCGCGTTTGGGCAACCGGGCTACCCACTCGCGGAAAGCCTGTGCCCGTGCGCCGGACGGCGTGGCTTCCCGGAAGCCCGAGGCTTCGGGAATCAGGCGGAGGGCCAGCCCGTCATGTTCCAGCCGGAACCGGGCATGTGGACCGGCGCCGAGGACTCCGGCGGGAATCTGGAGTTCACCGCCCGCGCTCGTCTCAAGTATGGTGGGCTCAACCATGATTGCCATTTCTAGCGTATCACGCCGATCACCGCCCACCCGACGCCCATCGGACAGCGGCTGCGGCGCGGGCGATTGGCAGGCGGAAGCGCCTGCCCCACAATGTTCTACATGCCGAAGACGATGCTCACCATCGGCACGAAATCATGCAGAATGTTGCCGCCGAACCTGGCCCCCGCCGCCGGGGTGATAACCTTGGTCGGAAACGCGGTGATGTAATCGCGGACTTCCGCGCGTACGAGGAGCTTGGCGGAGAGCGCCACCTTGACCCCCACGCCAACGTCGCCCATGGGCTTCAGCTCCTGCGTCTTGGTCAGGTAGGCGTACTGGCTGAGCGGTTGATAGGCCGCCTCCGTGCCCGTGCCGCGGAAGATCCTCACGCCGCCGCCAAGGGACAGAAAGGCTTGCTGGCGGGCGGTGCGGCTGCCCGTGTGCAGCAGCACGTCGTAGTGCAACACGTGCGACTGCCCGCTAAACGTGGCTTCCGAACCTCCGCTTTTCACGCACAGGTCGCTCACCATGAAGCCATAGTGGATTTCGCCGCTCACGTGTTTATAGAGGTTCTGGCCCAGGTACGCCCCCGCCGCCACCCCGTCTTGGAAACCGGCGGTGGCCGATCCGCCCGGCGCCGTCACCGGCACGGTGGTCGGCAAGCTTGCCCCGGCGCCCACGCCGAACTCCCACTGCTGCGCGAAACATCCGGACGCGGCGGCCCCCAGGACGAAAATGGTGCGAAGCGTTTGCATGTACTCTCCAGTGTACTCGCGGCCGCGGTTCCGGCGCCGTTCAATTCACCACGCGGAGATTCAGTTGGGTGGCGCCGCCCCCCTGATCGATGACCAGCGGAATCTCCAGGCCCTGCGGCACGCCGTAGGGAACCGTCGCATTGATCTGATAGACCCCCACATTCCCCGGCGCGAGCCCCGCGTACGAGACGTTCATCGGGTGGCCGCCTATAGTGAGCGTGGGCTGAATGGCGGCCCATGCCAGCGGGTTGAAGGGCGACGGGAGGCCCGCATCCACCGCCGGAACGGTGGCCCCCATCCCGGTCAGATAGATCGAGATGATGTCGTTGGCGTGAAGCGGGTTGGTAGGCGTGACCAATTGGCCGTTGTCGTAGCGTATCACGGTCGCCAGACCCGTCAGCGGACCCGCGGTTCCCGATAGGAAGATGCTCGGCGCCGTCGGAGACACGCTGAGATAGTAGTTGTTGCTCAAACCGCCCGGAGTGAGGATGGCAAGCGTCGCACTCCCCTCCACGTTTGTCGGCAACTGCGCATTGACCTGCTGGCTGGAAACGAACAACAGTGGAATCGGCGCGCCGTTCACCGTTACGCAGGATTCACCGAGCGCCGTGGGCAGCGGTATCTGACTGGTGGCCATGTTTCTGGGGCTCATCTGCTGCCCCCAGATGGTGATCAGCCCGCCCGGCGCCACCGGTTGGGTCCAGTCCGCTGCGCTGGTAACAGCCGCGATGGCCGGCGGCGCCACCGCGGCGTCGTAGTTCCAGGCAAGCACGGTGAAGCCCGATGTGGTGAGAGCCACCACTACCGTCCCGGTGGCCAACGGGGCCACCGTGCGCGTGAAGCTCACCCCCGGGTTGATCCCCAGCGGCGCCTCCACCATGGGCGTGGGACTCGCCGAGGCGGCGGGCAGAGAGGCGAAGTTCTGAATCACCCCGGGGTTCGCGGATGTGCCGCCCGTTACCAGGAATCCGCCCTGGTTCACGAATGCGAAACCGGAGGAGGCCCCCAGCGAGGAGCTGAAGGAGCCGGTCGGCGTGCCGGACATGTTCAGGACGTTGTTGCCCACCACGTACGATCCATACATGGAGGCGGCGATGGCGCCCTGGAGGGCCTTGAAATCCTGGCGCGACGCCACGAAAGAATCCGCCGCGGCGGAATACAGCATCACGCTGCCATCCGGCGCGGCCAGCAGGATGGATGCGCCGTTCCCGGAAGACGCCAGCGTGGCTTGCTCGGAGGTCAACTGGTTGAGCCAGACTCCCAGGCTGGGCAGCGTGTAGGACGTGCTGGAGCCCAGATCGATGCGGTCCACAACCGCCGGCGCGGGCGCGCTGTCGCAACCGATGCACGCGCTGGTTCCGCCGGTGGCGCTGGGGGCTGCCCCAAAGCGGGCCACCGCCAGCGTGGAAGCGTTCGATTCCGCGATGGATCGCGCATAGTGCCCCAACGGCAGCGGCACCGTAGCCGTCTGCCGCAAGGCGTCCAGATCGAACACGTAAAGGACCTGCGCGTTGTCGTGACCCACGATGAGATACTTGTGATCCACGCTGAAGGACATGCGCGTGGGCGTGGTGGCGGTGCGCATGGTGGCTATCTGGCTATAGCTGGAGCCATCGTAGACCAGCAACTGATTGTCGTCCTGGCGCAGCAGGTATATGCGATTCCGCGCCGCATCGCCCAACATGTCGCTGAGCTGTCCGGGCACGTCGATGACGGTCCCGCGCTGGTTGGGACCCGGATTGGCGGCCAGCAGGCGCACGGTGGGTGGAGCGTTCACGGCCGTGCCGGAGAGGATCTGCAGCGGTACTGCGGTGGTCCCGGTCTGGTTCTGCAAAGCGGTGGGATCGACGCGAACCTGCACGCTGGCCGGCGTTTTTCCCGAGGTCGGCGATACGGTTACGCCCGCCTGGGCGACGGAAACCGTGAAATCCGTGTTTCCCCCGCCCGGATCGGTGATGGTCAGCGTGCTAGTGATGACGTTGCGGTTGCAAAAGCTGGTCTGGAAGGTGAGGTCTTGCACAGAGGCCGCCAGACGCGGATATTGATTCAGCGACCCGACCGGCAGGGCCATCGCGCCGCTGTCCGAGACGGCGTACATCATGGTGCCCTTGCCGTTCAGCACGGCGCGGCCCACGATGCTCTCGGGCATGCCCAGCCGGTCCCTTTTCGTGAGGTTGTCCAGGTCCATGACGTAGAGTCCCGGCAGGCTGGTGGAAGGCGCGTTTTTCCCGGCGTACGGCGGGCCGGTGGGCTGGGTGGCGTCGGGTATCTGCGCGTACACGATGCCGTTGGTTGGGTCGATGGCGCTCCCCGTGACGTTCGTCGACGGGAGCACATCGGGGTATTGCGCCAGGATCACGCCGCTCTGCGGGATGCCGTTTTGCGGATTCGCGCCGAACATGGCGTACCCGATCATGGCCCGCGTGCCGTCCTGGTTCACGCTCACGCGCGGCAGCAGCGGCGGCGAGGCGGCCGTGAATATCATGGTGGGGTTCTGGTAGGGATTGCCGTAGCGAATGTCGTAGCGGATCACGATGTGCGGCGATTGGCCGGCATCGCCCATACACCAAGCCACGTAGCCATCCCCCGAGACCGAGCAGGCGGTCTCCACGATCTGCGCCGGAAAGGTGGCCGGCTTCACCGGCAGGGTCTGCGATGCCAGCGCCGCCAAGGTAGTGATCACCCGGATGACGCCGGTGGTGGGGTCCATCTGCAGGATGGAGGTGGTGGTCACGATGAGGGCCTGATCGTGCCCCGACACTTGGTCTTTCAGGAAGGCCACCCCCAGCGGCGGATCGCCGGTCACGAAGGTCTGCCTGGTGGAGGTGTTCAGGTCGATGAGCGTGACCAGATTCGGGGTCGGATCGCCGTTGCCCAACAGGCCATAGTGGGCCACCAGAAGGTATTGGTCGCTATTGGCGCCGGGGTGCGAAATCGCCAGCGCGCCAGGCCGGGCCGACACGTTTATCGAGCTGTTGATGACGTTGTTCGAAGTCGACATCTCTTCGATTCGGCTAGCCGTGAAGTTGGCGATATAGAGCAGGTTTCGCGTTTCGTCGAGCGCGATATCGGACGCTTGGCCGGCGATCGGAACCACGGTTCCGAAACTGGCCGCGTGAGCCGGCGGGGCGACGCTCGCGAGAGCCGCCGCCAGGGCAATCGTAATCGGGCAACCGTTCCAGCGCATAGTGGGGTCTTCGACCTTACGATTACAGGCCGTCAACCGCCAGGAATCAATGATCGAAATGGCTAATAGACACGGCATTACCAAAGTTAGCCGTGTATTTCCGGAGATTTGCCCCTATACTGGCCCCTGTGGGAAAACGGCTGATCGAGCTTCGCGGGGGCGCGCTACGCGGCTGCCTTGGACATGCGGCCATGCGGAAACATCGGGTACTCCCGCCTCTTTTGGCGATGATCGCGATGGCGGGGGCGCTGGCGCCGGAGTGCCGCGCCCAAGTCACCTCCGTGACGAAGGTCATCACCGTACCCGACGGAGTCTGGTTCAACGTGGATGGTCAGAACTATCAGCACTCCATGAGCGCCCTCTGGCCGGAAGGCAGCCCGCATCAACTGTCGGTGCCGCTGCCCGTGCAGAGCAACCTGCTCCCCAACACCCAATTCGTGTTCACAGGCTGGACGACGCCGCAAGGAAACCTCGCGGGCAATCCGATCTACATCATAGCCAGCCCTTACCAACCCGAATATGAAGCGCTTTTCACCACCCAGTATCTGGTCGGCATCCGCTTTCAGACGTGCGGTCAGCCCGGTTCGTGCCCGGGAAATGGCGACATAATCGTCAGCAGCGGCGGCACGATTTCGAGCGACCAGGATGTCTATATGACCGCCGGGAGCCCGGTGACGCTCACCGCCGTGGCCCACACCGGCTACGCCTTCGTGGGCTGGCAGGCGGGCCCCAACCAGGTGATTCAAGGACCGAACGACACCATAGCCTTGGCGGGGCCCATGACCGTGTATCCCCAGTTCGTGCCGGCCCGCGCCGTCAACGTGGCGAGCTCGCCGGCGAACATGCAGGTACTGATCGATCATGCGCAGATTTCCCCGCCGTGGACCTTTAATTGGGGGTGGGACACCATCCATACCTTGGATGTGGTTTCCCCGCAGGCGGATATGTTTGGCCGCATATGGGTGTTCGACTCGTGGAGCGATGGGGGCGCCTCGCAGCACGCCTACACCGTGCCGGAGATTGCCGCCGCCGCCACCCTCACGGCGACGTTTGTTCCAGGCGCGAATGTCACCGTTGCGACTTCGCCGACGAGTCTGAACCTGACCATAGACGGCCGCGCCATGAGCCCGCCTTACAACTTCTGGTGGCATCCGGGCGACACCCACCAACTCCAGGCGCCGGCGCAACAGACCGACGCGCAAGGGCGCCTGTGGTCTTTCACCGGCTGGTCCAACGGGGTGGCCGCCAACACCCAGGCATTCGTCGCGCCGGCTGGCAGCATGTGGGTCACGGCCACCTACGTGGAACTGGGACAGCTTACGGTCAACAGCGCCTTCGCCATCGGCTCGGTGAAGGTGGACGGGACCGCTTGCGCGCTTCCATGCGCCGTCCAGCGGCCGCTCGGAACCAAAGTGGACGTGAGCGCGCCGTCCTCGATCCCGTTGTCGAACGCCACGCGGCTGGATTTCTCCGGATGGACGGGCTCGGCGCCGAACGGAACCGGCGATTGGGTGGCCGCGCTGAACGGCGATCCGCAGGTCATCTCGGCCAACTACCGGACCATGAACCTCCTGGTGGCGCTGTCCAGTCCTCCGGGGGGCGCGTCGTGGACCACGGCGCCGGCTTCCCCCGACGGCTATTACGATTCCCAGTCCACCGTGACTATCTCGGTGTCGGCCAACCACGGCTTCCGTTTCCTGCGCTGGGACGGCGATCTCGGCGGCAGCGCGCCTTCGGGAACCTTGGCCATGAACCAGCCCCACTCGGCGACGGCGGTATTCAACCTGGCGCCCTACGTGGCGCCGGCGGGCATGGTGAACGCCGCGGGCCTGACGCCCAAGCCGGACCTGGCCGCCGGATCGGTGGTCTCGGTCTACGGCGCGAGCCTGGCAACCGCGACCCTGGTGGCCCCCAACAGCCCCATGGTGCAGACCCTGGGCGGCGTGACGGCTCAAATTGGAACCATGCTCGCGCCGCTGTATTTCGTGTCGCCGGGGCAGATCAACCTCCAGCTCCCCTCCGAACTGACTCCCGGACCGTATACCCTCACCATAAACGTGCAGGGCCTGCCGAGTGTGAGCGCGAATTTCAAAGTGGTCCGTGACGCGCCGGGCCTCTTCACCCAAGTGCTTGGAAACCAGACGTCCGGCTACACCACGCTGGCGCTGGCCCTGCACGAGGACGGCACGCTCGTCTCGGCGGAATCGCCGGCCCTCCAAGGCGAATTGCTGACGTTGTTCGCCACCGGCACGGGCCCTCTCAATCCCGCACGCCCGGACGGCCTCGCCATTCCCGACACGCCGCCCTTCAACGTGGTGGACCCGGTCACGGTCCTGGTGGGCGATGCGACATTCCCCGCCGTGGCGGCCTTCGGGGCCCCCGGACGGGTGGCCGTGGACGCCATCCAGTTCCGCCTCGGGGCCGGGGCTCCGTCCAGCACATCGGCGCCGCTGCAAATCCTGGTCAACGGGGTCCCAAGCAACACCGCCCCGCTGCCCATCAAGTAGGCGCCGCCGTGGTTCCGCGCCTCGCCTTTTGAGTGGGGGCCGGGTAACAAAAGACCCTGTCCCACGCCTGACCGGCGGGCGCCGGAGCTAATCCTGCTCTCGCGCCGGCAAGGCACGGAAGATGCGCTGCTCACCATGCAACGCGTCACGCTCGTCCGGCTTCACGGCGTCGCAGTCGCTCGGATCTCGCTCGTTGCAATCACCTTGCCGAAGGCGTCTCTGTATTTCCAGCGGTAGTAAAGGACCCGTTGGGACAGCGCGGGTATCGCAACCGCGCATCCGGCCGGACACGGGGCGCCGGAATACGTCTCCGCCTGTTCGTAGAAGAATGCGGTCGAGGAACTGATGGCCCCGCTCACGGCCACGCAGGATTCCCGCCTGGAGGTGCAGTAGAAGCCGCCCGGATCGCCATTTTCCGCGTAGCCGAACTCCACGATCACGTCGTTGACCATCAGGCCCGGCGGCGGATCGGTCTGAACCTGTATGGGAATGAACGTGCCCCGCGGCGTGCTGTCCGGGGCTGGATATGGAGGGGGAACCGAAACAAGATTGTCGGTTCTGACGCCATCGAGACCCGAAGCGTTGGAGAAGATCACTTCCCCGCCGGGGGACGCGAACGATACCCAGAACGCGTACATGTTGTTCCAGCGGGAGTAATTCGTCCCGATGCGCCGGGAAAGCGCTCCAAGCAGATCTTGCCGCTCGATGCCCATCTGCGTCAGATATCCGGTGTTTGCTCCGAGGTCGCCAATGCAGATGTCGTTCGCTTTTGGCTGGTTCCCGACTCCGGGATAATAACAATATGGGTAACTGACGTATGGCGCGTTCACGTAAACGTCACCCGCGGCCGATCCTGGGTGGCATTCGCCGGCGGCCAACGCATGGCAATACTTGTAGGAGCCAGTGGAGTCGGACGGGACCGAACTACTCGGGCCGCTCACATCGACCAACGGGAAACTCCCCACGTAGGCCATGGTGGTCAGACTCTTCCGATTCAGCAGGCCGCCGGCTCCCGCATACTTCCACAATTGCCCGGTGACGTTCACGAATGGCGTTCCCGACGATCCGACCATTGTTCCGCTTCCGCCGCCAAGCATGGGCCTGGAGTCCAGACACCAGGTCTGTGTACAGAATGACGGATGAGAATCCACTCCATTGGGCGTGCCGTATCCATTGAGCCCCAGCGAAAGGCGGATTCTGCGCGACATAGGTCCGCGCGGCGGCTGGAAGCGACCCCAGATGAGCGCGGCGCACCAGATAGGTGGGTTCCGCAACGGGAGATCCGGACCCGCAGGCGTTCATCTCCACTCCGGAGATGGTAGTAGACCCCTGCGTTATCGAGCTATGGCAGCCCGGCTCGTTGGGGTCGGACAGGCGCATGGTCCCGGTGGCGTCCGTCCCATTCGGATCGGCCACAAAATTCCACAGCCCCGCCCCATCGCCGTACCCGTTCAGCGTCCCGTCTACAGTTGTCAGCGTTGTTCCCGAGTGATTTTGCGCGGGTTGATAACCGCCGACCTCGGCATCATAACCACGCTGGACCCACAGATCGGTCGCGCTGTTCTTGACCAGCACCCTCATCAATTCGGAGTCGATCACGTACAGATCGCCGGGAGCAATAGGCTGAAACGCGCTCCCGCCGCTGGTTGGCTCTCCACTCACTGTGATCTCCGTGCAGTTCCGCCCGGTGACCCCAAACGAATTTGTCGGGCAAGTATTGAGGCCGCCGGAGGCGCCAGTGGTGGCATTCAGGGTCGCGCTGGTCAGTGTAGTGGTGTAAGACATGGTATTAAAAACAATGCTCAACCAACCACCGTCTGGCGCGCCGACATTATGGATTGTGCTCCAAGAGAATGGGGCCGTCTGATAACTTGAGGTCCCCGCCACCAGCCGAAAGCTGTTCGGCCCGGTTCCATAAGGAGTGCGGTCGCCGAGCGTGTAAACGAAAATCCAACCTATGGTGTCCTGGCAACACAGGCGCGTATTAACGACCAGGTAGTCGTCGGCCCCTGTGCCGCCGTCCCACCACCAATTCTGCGCCGTGTATCCGCTGGCTGCGTACGTGGCCCACGCCGGAATCGTCTGATCCACATGCGTCATGACCGTGAAGGTAATGCACGGGGCGCTTCCGCACGCCGGAAGCTGCGTCCCCGGCGTAACGGCGGTGTGGCTCCCGGTATACTTCGCCTGGAGAATATCCAGGTGTACGTTGCCGCTTTCGGGGGCCATGCAGTACCAAACATCACCGTTCAGCCGGTCGAACATCGACCCCCCCGGAGACCCGCAGGCGTTTCCAGTCCCCGGAGTCAGTACCTGTCCCAGGTCCCGCACATCGCTTCCATCGGCGGCTATCCAGAAAAGCTCGTGCCCCGAAAAGCAGTTGTAGCCATTGACGCCGCCTACGGTTACAAACGTCGTGGAGCACGCGCCCGTGAGAACGGTGTTCGCGCCGCCCTGCGCGCTGCTGCCGTACTGGAACGTCGTGTATCCGATGGAAACCGTGTTCGCGGCGGCCGTCTTCTTCGATATCAAGACGCCGAAGTTGTTCGCGGAATACGGAACGCCACCCAGGTTCGAGGACGGTCCGGACGAAAGAGTCAACTGGTTCTCGTTCCGCACCGAGGCGATGGTATACCAGGAGCCTGCGACGTTGATTTGACTGCCCGTCCCCCACTTGATGTTAAAAGGGCTTCCGCCCGACAGCGTGACCTGCTTGGACGATACCGTGTAATTCACGGTTCCCGACGCCTGGGAAGCGTCCACCAACGCTATGACCGGGGGTCCGGATCCCTGCCACAAGTCCATGAGAGCCTTCGAGCCCAAGGTATACGTGGCCGGAGTACTCGTGAGCGCGATTTCGAGTCGGGAACCGGCGCATGAGACGCCATTGACCGTAAGACAGGCGACGATCTTGCAGTCGTCTCCGGAGCACGCGGAAGTAACAGAAGCGTTTGATACGGTGACTGCCACCCAATCGAGCGAGTTTCCGCCTGGCAGCGCAAGACTGTCCGCCCGCAAGAGGAGGGTGCAACTCCCGCTAGAGCATGGACCGGTAAAGGTAGCAACGCCTCCCCAGCTTGCCAACGGCCCGCTCGGATTCTTCCAGGCCGAGGTCGGATCGAGGGCCGTTACGAAATTCTGCGCGGCGGAAGGCGTTCCAGCCGGGCCCGACGACCGATAAGACCGCAGCCCGGTCAATGGATCGATGAGCGCCTGCTTGGCATTAGACCACTGTATGTTCGGATAGGCATACTGGCCGGGATTGCCGAGGTCGATGGGAAAGCCATCGTTGTGCGTATTGCCGAGAGGCGGGTTGCGCGTCGAGAAGTCACCCGATGCGACGTCCGATCCGCACGTCAGAGTATAATGATGCCGTGAGCCGGCCTGAAGCGCTCTGGTGTAACGGTTGCCGTCCAATGCGATTGGCGCATCCCGGCGGCCAACGACAAAGACCCGGCTGCGGCCGCTCACGACGTTCCCCGCGCGCGAGTCCTGATTCGCGCCCGCGTAGAGAGTTGCGTTTACATCGTCCACCAGCACGCCAATCACGCCGCTCGTGGAAGTTCCCGCGGTGGCATTGGCGAAGGTGAGTACCGTCGCGCTTGGCGCCGAGACGACGGTCTGCCAGCCATCCCACGCGCCCACGCCGGAACTTTCCAGATAGACCACCGCGCCGGCCAAAAGCCCGTGAGGAGCCTTGGTCGTAATCGTGACCGTCCCGCTCGACTGCCTTCCCGAAAGAGCCGAGATCGCCCGGTTCATATCCGCCACCTTAACGCTGCAGGCTTGCTGAACCGGTGAGTCATATTGCAGAATCGCCTGCATTGCGGTAGTCGAGACGCCGGTCACCACGATCTGCGCGGCCGCAATCGTCGGAATGGCCAGCGCACCGGCAAGAAACCAATAGACCGTTCTCATACGTTTCCTATTCCACCACGATCGTTCTTTTTCGCGCAATCGCCAGCGCGGTCTTCGTTCCGAACGTATGGCGGGCATAAGAGAAACAAAAGCGCCAGGTTTCGCATGTCAGTTCACCACGATAATCCGCCGACGCCCGGCTGGAGGGGGCGCGGCGGCGGCGAAGAAGCTGGCGACTGCCGCTGTAACGGACGTGGAAGCGCCCCAGGTCCACGAAGCGCCTATTTGAGCGGCCGTGCCCTGCACCAAGTAACTCATGTCTTCTTGCCAAGCAGCGCTCGAACTGGCCGTTTGAGTTATCTCGGTAAACGTCGGCGTTGCCGTCCATGCCGCGGAGGAAGCGAAAATCGAGGTGCCTATTAACAGGTCCCCAGACGCGGTGGGGGTGATATTCCCCGAAGAAATCACGGTATTGTCGTCGTAATTGGAATTGGTCTGATCCAGGGGATCGGACGATGTGTTCGTCCCACTCCACGCCGACAGCGCGAACGCCATGGAGTGGTAGGAGGGGAAGTACTCCTGGACCACATGATTCGCCCCGACAACCAAGGCGCCGCCCGCGCTGTTGTAGCTGTAGTAAATTGCAGAGACTGCCGCACCGTACTCTTGGGAGGATATTACAGCACAATGCCAGATGTTGCCGGTGGCCGATCCGCCTACCGTGTCGGATAGGGTCATGGTCGAATCCATCACTGGACAAGTTGCCTCGCCGGAGTATCGACCGCTCACAAGGACCAGCAGACTTGCTCCGGTCGTATCGACCGGGGATGTCGAAACCTGGTTGCCGCCACCGAAGGCAAACGCGGAGGTAGCAACCAGCGCCACCGCACTCCATGCGGGAGCGCAGAGCGCCAGGAGGAGGAACGTCGCAAGTGAGAGTAGTCTGTTCACATCAGTCCACCGTATAATCCACCGAACAATTCAGGGCAGCCGGCGCGCCACTCACGCTCGTAAACGTCAGTACCACGGGGCTATGCGCAGGTATGGCGCAACTGGACGTTCCGCCGCATTGGCTCGTCCCGTTGGCGAAAGTGGAGGTACTCGCGCCGCTCGTTGCGGCGGCCAGGTCCGGCCCCAGGAGGTGCGCTCCGCTGTCGGCGCCGATGGTTCCCTCCGCGCGCTTGTCCAGATTCACTACTACGTTGCCGCTCCCCTGGACCGCGCAGTATACCCTGGTCAGGTGAATCGGAGTTGGCGGATTGACGGCCAGGATCAGGCCCGAATCCGCCGCCACGGGCGCCATGTCGGTAATCGAAATCGACCGGGCTCCGCCGCCGGCCAGGGTCCAGGTGGCGCCGGGATTGCAGAGATACAGATTCTGCCCTCCCGGCGCGCCGGTCAGGAAGAAGACTTCGCCCGAGGAACAGGCCGCCGGCAGCGCGGTCCCCGTCCTTGCCGGTTTGGTGGTTTGCGCGCCCGAGGCGTCCCAGGCTCCTTCCATGGTACGGCTGCCCATGGCCGTCGATTGGGCGAATAGGGTGACGGTTCCCAAACACCAGAACAAGATAGCTCGTTTCATTGCGATTCCTCAGTATCCTCGTACGATGGTTGCGGTGAAGGTCGCGCTCGCCGGGTCAATGGCCGCGGGCGAACCGGCGCACAACCGCACCGCCACCATACCCGGCGCGCTTACCCGCATCAAGCCGCTCAGGCCCGCTTCGAGTCCGCCTGGCCAGCCCGGAACAACTCCATCGCCCACATTGGCGCCCGGCAGAGCGAATGTCAGATCGGCGGAACAGGCGCCCGCCGGGATCGACGGGAAATCCAGCGCCGCCGAAGCAGTCAGGTATGTCGGCACGACCGCGGCGTCCACGGCGATGGTCGTCTGCCCGCCCGACTGCACGGTCATGATGCCAGCGCCAGCCAGGAGATTGCTCGAACTGAGCCATCCCCTTCGGTCGATCCCCCCGTTGACGTCCCACACGCCGATGGTGGCTGTCCAGGTATACAGCGGAATCGAATTCACCGGGAACCCCGTCCCGCTGGAAGTCGTGATGCATGCGCCCGAGCAACCGAGCGACAGACCCGTCTGAACCGTAAGGTTCCCCGCCGAGTCCGTATAGACGTATGCCGTTCCACTTCCACCGGCGAGGGTGGCAGTCGCGCTGCTCGTAAGTGCGTAGACCTGGTTGCCGAACCGGACGTTGCACGGAGTCGTTGCGGAACAATTCGTCCCGATCGACAAGACCGTCCCGCTGGTCCTCGTGACTGTGAAATCACCGAGTTGCGAAGCCATGTTCGCCCCGCCGCCCCCTCCGCCGGAGCCGCTCGCCGCGCCCGGCCGCCATTGGTTGGCGGAGGCGCTCCATACCAACGCCTGCCCATCGGATGGAGCGATGTTCGCCACCGCCCGGTTCTGCAGGGCCACGACGGTTGTGCTTCCGGAATTGCCGGTTACGTCTCCACTAAGAGGACCGAGGGCCGCTTTTCCGTTAAGTTGCGTTTGCAAATCGGAGGTGACGTTCGCCAGGTATCCGAAAGCCTGGTTCGCCACCGTTCCCGCGCCGATCTTCGACGCGTTCACTCCTCCCGCAACCTGAGAATCCGTCACCGCGCCCGCAATCTGCGAGAAGCTGTAATCGCCGTTTACCGCCACCACGTCGCCGGTCCGGCCAAACACGCTAGAGACCGAACCGCCGCCTGAGACGGCGCCTCCGTTGTAGCCGTTGATAACGCAGCGTCCGCTGCGCGGGATGGCGAAGACGATGGCGACATCGTAACTGCCCGGGTCCACCGTGATTGCGCTCGGGTCCACACGGTTCGCCGGAGTCGCGTTGTCGTAGCACTCCACCATCAGGTTGGCGGTCCCCAGTTGGTGGGTGGCGCCCGGAACAGTCACCGTGGTCTGGCTAAGGAAAGAAGCGCTGTAATTGGCTTTGGATGAAGTTGGGGTAAGTGTCAGCCAGGAGACCCCATTGTATAACTTCAGCCGGTTGGAATCGCCCGCGTCCAGCGCCAAGTCCCCGGCCAGCGCCGCGCCGGGCAGCGGCGCCGGAGCGATCTGGATGCCTGAGGAAGCCGCGCTTCCCAGAAACGTCTGCCGCGCGCCCGCGGAGAACGCATTCGCGCCGGTCTTGTCGGCGGCGTTGGTGATCTGCGCGGCGGTGTAGTCGCCCGCTTGCGCGGTGATCGCGCCGCTTCTCCCGAATACGCTCGAAATGCCCGTCGTCAGGGTCGACGGGGCCCATTTTGCCCCATCCCACGACAGCACTTGTCCCGAAGCGGGTGCCGCCGAGCCGACCGGCATGCCTTGAATCCGGGCCACCGTCGCCGCCGTGAGGCCGCCCGATAGGTCCCCGCCCGCCGCCGGCAACTGGCTGCCCCCAATCGTCCCCACAATCTGCGAAAACGAGTAGTCCCCGGTTTGCGCGGTAACGGCGCCGGCTCTTCCGAACACGGTAGGAACACCTGTTGTCGTCACGCTTGACGGCGCCCACTTTGCCCCATCCCACGACAACACTTGTCCCGAGGCGGGCGCCGCCGAGCCGACCGGCATGCCTTGAATCCGGGCCACCGTCGCCGCGGTGAGGCCGCCCGAGAGATCCCCGCCTGCCGCCGGCAACTGGCTGCCCCCGATCGTCCCCACAATCTGCGAAAACGAGTAATCCCCGATTTGCGAAGCAACCGCTCCGGTTCGTCCGAACGCGCTCGAAACGCCCATCACAGTCCATGGCGACCACTGTGCCCCGTCCCATGCCAGCACCTGCCCCGTCGCCGGCGCTGTGGGATTCAGGGCTCGTCCCAGGATCCGATTCACCAGCGCCGATCCCGGGGAACCGCTTATATCCCCGCCCAGAGGCTTCCAGAGCTGCGCCGCGCCGTCGGTCGACAGAACCGCGCCCGCCTTTCCAGCCTGGGGCGGAAGTTCGATGCCTTGCACGGTCCAAAAGTTCACGGAGGTGCATACATACCAGTTGTTCCCGGGCGGGGCATCGGTTCTTACGAAGGTCTCGCCTACCTGGCAGGTGGCTGGCAACTGTGTGCCGGTCTTGGACGGCAAAGTGGAATTGGCCGAGGAAAAATCGACGCTCTTTCCTTGAGTGCGCAAATCCACGCGCGTCTGCGCATCTCCAATTTCCGCGAGTGTCGCCGCCGCGAGCGAACACATGACGATCGTTTGTAGCTTCATGATGGTGAGTTCGGAACGATGCGCCGGGCTGACCAGCGGGCATCTCCTAGCCACATGCTAGAGCGCGGCCGCCAGAGTTCAGGGCGGTCATGTCTCTCAACTGACTGAAATCACGGATGAAATAAAAGGAGAAAGCTTGTGACCCAACTTGACGGCCCGTGACCCGGCGGCGTCAGATCCGCTGAAAGAAGGCGCGCCAAAGGAGAGTTGGGGCGCAAGTTCAGCGAGGCTCAAGCCGCAAAAACGCCGGTGTTGCAGAAGGCTTCGACGGTCCTGTCGTCGGCCGGGCCGCACAATGCTGGTGGATTCGACCAGACTTGTTTTCTTCCGAGCAACCGGATTCCATAAGTCGCCGCTTCGACGTGGGGCCAGCCTGGTTCAAACGTCAAGGGCAAGATGCATGCGCGCCACGAGCCTTGTGCGCCTTGGCGGCGGTGCTATAAGCTGATTTAAGTAACATCCCATGCCGGGTCATTTCACCAGACGCGAACTCCTCCAGGGCGCCGCGGCGGTGTGCGCCGCCGGCTTTGCCCGCGCTCAGGACACCCCGGTTTTTTCCACCGAAGTGAAAGTGGTAAATGTCCTGGCGACGGTGCGGAACAAGACCGGATCGCTGGTCGGCGGCCTCAGCCAGGAGGATTTCCTGCTGTCTGAAGACGGCCGCCCGCAAACCATCCGCTATTTCGCGCGCGAGAGCGATTTGCCGCTGACCCTCGGCCTGATGGTGGACTCGAGCGGCAGCCAGCGGCGCGTGCTGGGCGCCGAGCGCGGCGCAAGTCTGCGCTTCTTCGATCGGGTGGTCCGGGAAAAACAGGACCGGGTTTTCATCATGCAGTTCGACAGCGCCGTGCAGATGCGCCAGGCGCTCACTTCTTCGGTGGCCAAATTGGAGGATGCCCTGGCCTACGTGGACACGGAGTCGGCGGCCCAGTTGCGCATACAGCATGGCGGCGGAACGCTGCTGTACGACGCCGTGGTCCGCGCGTCCGAGGTCATGAAAAAGCTGACCGGCCGGAAAGCCCTGATCGTGCTTTCCGATGGCGTGGATCTCGGCAGCTACTTCACTCTGAAGGATGCCGTGGAGGCGGCGCAGCGCGCCGACACGCTCGTCTATTCGATTCTCTATTCCGATTCCGGCGCCTATGGGACCCTCGGGGGCGGAAGCGGGGAGGGCGTGCGCGCCTTGCAGCGCATGTCGAACGAGAGCGGCGGCGGTTTTTTCGAAGTTTCGAAGAAGCAAACCGTGGATCGGGTGTTCGACATTTTGCAGGAGGAACTGCGCAACCAGTACAACCTGGGCTACGTGTCGGATAAACCGGTCACCCTTTCCGGGTTTCGCACCATCCAACTGACGGCCAGGCAAAAGGGTCTGCTGGTGCAAGCCCGCCATGGGTATTGGGCGCAGCGCTAGGTCTCTGACGGTCGGGGCTCGACGCATATAATGGGAGTAAAGCGGGAGGGTATCCGGATCTACCGATAACCGTGGACCCGCCCGCGGAGATTGCGAACCCCTATGACCTCCGCGCCGCCTCCCGATGGTTCCAAGCCCACAATTCTGGTGGTTGACGACGATCCCGGCATCCTGGGTTTGCTGGAGAATACCCTCAGCCGCGCGGGCTATCGGGTACTGGCGGCGGACGGCGGCTGGAGCGCCATCCGCGCCTACGAGAATAGCGTCGAGCCAGTCCGCCTGCTGCTCACCGATGTGATCATGCCGGACCTCACCGGCCCGGTCCTGGCCGAGCGGCTGCGCGCCCGGCAACCCGATCTCCGCGTGCTGTTCATCTCCGGCTTTCACGATGCCGAGATGGTGCAGCGTTTCGTAACCCGCAAGGGTTACACTCTCCTGCCGAAGCCGTTCACCCCGGCCGGCCTGCTGCGCGTGGTGGAGCAATCGCTGAACCAGTCGAGGGGCGCATTCTGAAAGGCCGCGGGGCCCCGCGCCACTGGCAATCCTCACGCGTTTGCTGATACAACGTTGACATGAAAGTTCTCTTCATCGGCGGAACCGGAATCATCAGCAGCGCATGCACCGCCCTGGCGGCGGAACGCGGAATCGACCTCACCCTGCTGAACCGGGGGCGGCGCGCGGCCGCTCTTCCGCCGGGCGTGAAGACGCTGGCGGCGGACATCGAGGATGAGAGCGGCGCCGCGCAAGCGCTCGGCGGCTCATCCTACGACGCGGTGGTGGATTGGATCGCATTCACGCCGGCGCAGGTCGAGCGCGACATCCGCCTGTTCCGGGACCGTGCGCGGCAGTTCGTTTTCATCAGCTCCGCCAGCGCCTACCAACGGCCCGTGAGCCACTACCTTATAACCGAGTCCACCCCGCTGGCCAATCCATACTGGGATTACTCCCGTAACAAGATCGCGTGTGAAGAGCGCCTCACGCGGGCCTGCCGCGAAGAGGGTTTTCCGATCGTCATCGTCCGCCCGTCGTTGACCTACGGCGACACCCAGATCACTCTCGCGGTGAACAGTTGGGCGAAATCGTACACGGTGGTGGATCGGATGCGGCGAGGGAAGAAAGTAATCGTTCCCGGAGACGGTTCGTCGCTGTGGACCATCACGCACAACAGCGATTTCGCCAAGGGGCTGGTGGGATTGCTGGGCAACCCGCAGACCATCGGGCACGCTTTCCACATCACCAGCGACGAAGTGATGTGCTGGGACCAGTTCTATGGCATCGTGGCGGAAGCCGCGGGCGTGGAGCCGAAGCTCGTCCACATGACCTCCGATTTTCTGGCCGCCTGCCAACCCGAAGAACTAGGCAGCCTTACCGGAGACAAAGCCTCCAGCGTGGTCTTCGACAACAGCAAGATCAAACGGTTCGTGCCGGACTTCCGCGCCACGGTTCCATTCGCGCAAGGCGTGCGGCGGACGCTGGCCTGGTTCGACGCCGATCCCGCCCGCCGGCAGATCGACGAAGAAGCCAACGTGGCGTGGGACAAGCTGATTGAGGCGTATGAAAGCGCCGTGGCGGACGCCATTCGGCGCTTCCGTTCGCGGGCTTGAACGCCCTCCGGAAACAGGGGCCGGGCGAGGCCTTGAATCGGCGCGCTACGCCACTGCCGCGGCGGCGCGTTGGCGCAAGGCGCGCTGGGCGCGGGCCCAGTCTTCATCGGAAGAACCGCCCTGGCAACCGCGTTGCTCCCAATAGGAGTACGCCAGCGCGGCGATCTCCTGGTGGGAGGGTTCGTACGCCGGGCTCACCGGCTGCGGGACGCTGGGGTTCTTACCGCTGTCCAGGTTTTCGGCGACGTGCTTGCTCACTATGGTGCGCCGCGAAGGAACGCGCCGGACCGGGGCGGCGGACGCCGGGCCGGAGGACGCTGCAATTTCGCTGTTTAGAATGCGTTTTCTTGCCATTTCGATGCACCCTCTTGTGCGATGAATTTCTCTCATTGTACCCCGTTCCGTGTTACGAAATCATCAAAACTTCGTATCGGCGCCATAAAGCCTGAATCCCGAAGTTGGCGCATTGTATCAGGGCACGGCTTGAGCCGTGCCGCAAGCGCTACCCATCACCGGGCTTCAGCCCTTGTCTTTTCATGAGGACGAGAAGGATTTGCGTCGGGGTTGCCAAACCAGGGGCTTAAAGCCCAGAAAATGCCGCCTGACCGGCACGGCTCAAGCCGTGCCCTGATACAAAACCTGTTCGTTCAACGTAATAGCCTGTAGGAATTCAGTCTCTCCCGAAGTTAACTTCGTAATTCAAGTTAAGCGGGCCACCGCTTTAAGAATCAACGTCGCGGCTCCGATGGTCTTTTGGCGAACCATGTTCTTTCGGACCCGGTGGTCCTGGTAGTGTATAGTTGTGTGTAGGTTGCGAAGACTCGCGGTAGCTCTGATGACGCTGGCGCTGGGCGTGCCTGCCGGTTCCGCGGCCGCCAAGGCGGTGGTGGTGGACGTGGACGGCATGGTGCATCCCATCACCGCGGAAATCGTGCGCAGCGCCATCGCCCAAGCCGGGCGGGAGAACGCGGCCGTACTCATCGTCCGTCTGAACACGCCCGGCGGGCTGATGGACGCCATGCGCGAAACCATCGAAGCGCTGGTCGCCTCGCCCGTGCCCGTAGTCACGTATGTAGCCCCCAGCGGAGGACGCTCGGCTTCGGCGGGTTTCTTCATCCTGGAGGCCGGCGACGTGGCCGCCATGGCGCCGGGAACCAATACCGGCGCGGCGCACCCGGTGGCCTTGGGCGGCGAGATGGACGCGGTGATGAAGGAGAAGGTGGAGAACGACGCGGCCGCGTACATGCGCAGCATCTGCGCCAAGCGAGGCCGCAACAGCGCGCTGGCCGAAAGCGCCGTGCTCCAAAGCAAGTCCTTCACCGAACGCGAAGCGCTGGAGCAGCATTTGATCGACCTGGTGGCGCCCGGCGAGCAGGCGCTGCTGGCGGCCCTGAACGGGCGCAGCGTCACGCGGTTCAACGGGACGTCGCAAACGCTGGCCACCGCCGGCGCGGAGATCGAGATCTACCAGCGGTCGCTGCGCCAGAAGATCGTCGCCGCCATCGCCGATCCGAATATCGCGCTCATCCTGCTGGTGATCGGGGCACTGTGCATCTACGTGGAGTTCACCTCGCCGGGGCTGATCGCGCCGGGGGTGGTGGGAGCCATTCTGGCGCTGCTGGGGTTGTCCGCCATATCCGTGCTGCCCATCAACTGGCTGGGCGCGGCGTTGCTGCTGCTGGCCTTCACCCTGTTCGCGCTGGAGGCCAAGTTCGCTTCGCACGGGGTCCTGGCGACGGGCGGCGCGGTCTCCATGATGTTGGGCGCGGTGATGCTGATCGACAGCCCGCTGCCGGAAATGCGCATTCACTGGAGCACGGCGGCGGCGTTGACCCTCCCCTTCTCCGCCATAACCGTTCTGCTGCTCTCCCTGGCGTTGCGCGCGCGCCGGGCCAAAGCGGTCACCGGCAGCGAGGGCATGGTGGGCGAGGTAGGGGCCGCCATTACGGAGCTGGCCCCGGCCGGCAAGGTGTTCGTGCATGGAGAGTATTGGGACGCGACCTCGCTACGGCCCGCCGCGGCCGGCGCCAGCGTCCGCGTCACCGCCATCGACAAGCTCAGGCTCACGGTCGAGCCTCTGGACGACCGGAGAGGAGAATGAAATGGAGTCAGGCACGCTGTTGATAGTCGTCATCGCGATCGTGGTCATCTACCTGCTGAACTCGATCAAAATCCTGCGGGAATACGAGCGGGGCGTCATCTTCCGGCTCGGCCGCGTGCTGGAGCGTCCCAAGGGGCCCGGCATCATCCTGGTTTTCGCTCCCATCGACCGCATCGTTCGCGTTTCCCTGCGAATCGACACCCTGGAGGTGCCCTCGCAGGACGTGGTCACGCGCGACAATGTCACCGTCAAGGTGAACGCGGTGATCTACTTCCGGGTGCTCGACCCGAGCCTGGCGGTGATCCAGGTTTCCAACTTCCTGTACGCCACCTCGCAGCTCGCCCAGACCACCCTGCGCAGCGTGCTGGGCGAGGTGGATCTCGATACGTTGCTGAGCCAGCGCGAAAAGCTCAACGTCCGTCTGCAAGCCATTCTGGATCAGCACACCTCCACCTGGGGGGTCAAAGTGACCATGGTGGAAGTGAAGCAGGTGGACCTGGCGGAACAGATGATCCGGGTCATCGCGCGGCAGGCGGAGGCGGAACGCGAGCGCCGCGCCAAGATCATCCACGCCGAAGGCGAATACACCGCGGCGGAAAAGCTGGCCATGGCCGCCGAAGTGATCCAGAAGCAGCCGGTGGCCATTCAGTTGCGCTACCTGCAAACCCTGGTGGAGATTGGCGCGGAGAAGAATACCACCATCGTGTTCCCTCTGCCGCTCGATATAATGTCGTCTCTGGAACGGGCGCTGGACCGCGTGGGCAAGAACGGCAATTCGTAGAACATGAGAAACAAGGAAACCGGCGAATTCGAGTTGGTGGTGGGCGACCGCCAGTTGCTGAGCGGGTTTTTCATCGTGGTGCTGCTGCTGGCGGTGGTGTTCATGATGGGGTATGTAGTGGGACAGAACTCGCCGCATTCGCCGAAGACGGACCAGGCAGCCTCGCCGCCGGCCGTCCCCTCGGAGACGCATCCGCCGGCGGCGCCTGCTCCGTCGCAGCCCGCCGCGGCGCCACCCCCCACGGAGCCCGCCGCGGGCGACGTTGCCCAACAGGCCGCCGCCGAACCGCCGCCGCAGCCGACCACGCAACCCGCGCGCGAAATGGCCCCGGCCAACCCGCCGCCGCCCGCGCCGCCCGCCACCCCTCCCCCCGCGCCGCCGGGCTCGTACTGGCAGGTGGGAGCATGGAAGGATCCCGCGGACGCCCAGGATCTCTTGCAAACCCTGAAAGACGGCGGCATGCCCGCTTTCATGCGCTCGGACGCCGACAAGCTCACGCACTTGGTGGTGGGGCCGTATTCCGACACGCAATCCAAGGCCAAGGCCAAGGGCGATCTGGAGACCCGCTTCGGATTGCATCCGATTTCGAAATAGTGGAAGCGCCCCTGGTCCAGATCGGCGAGGCGCGGCCCAGGTTGCCGGAGTGGGCGCGCAAGGGCCCCACGCACTTCGCCTCGCTGCACCGCCTGAAAGCCGGATTCCGCTCCTCGCGCCTGCATACGGTGTGCGAATCGGCGCGCTGCCCCAATATCCACGAGTGCTTCCACCGCGGGGCCGCCACCTTCCTGATTCTGGGCAACCGGTGCACGCGCGGGTGCGCCTTCTGCGCGGTTCCGAAGGGCCACCCGGAGCGCCTCGATCCCGAGGAGCCGGCCAACGTGGCCCGCATGGCGGCGGCCATGGGGCTGCGCTACGTGGTGATCACCAGCGTGAATCGCGACGACCTGGAGGACGGCGGCTCGCGCCACTTCGCCGAGACCGTGCGCCGGGTGCGGCAGGCTCTTCCGGAGGCGCGTGTGGAGGCTCTAACGCCCGATTTCGAGGGAGATTGCAGCGCCGTCGCGCGCGTGCTCGACGCCGGGCCGCAGGTGTTCAACCACAACGTGGAGACGGTTCCGCGGCTGTACCGGCGGGTGCGCCCGCAAGCGGATTACGGGCGGTCGCTCGCGCTGCTGGCGTTCGCGCGGCGTTATCTCCCGGAGGGGCCATTGACGGGAAACGCAACTGTCCAAGCTTCGCTTGGATTGACAAGGCAGGAGCCTTATCCCACCGCTCTGGTGAAATCCGGCTTCATGGTGGGACTGGGCGAGACCGAAGAGGAGGTTTACGCCCTGTTGCGCGATCTGCGCGGCGCGGGGACGGACGTGGCCACCATTGGCCAATACCTTCAGCCGTCCCGCCGCAACCTGCCGGTGGCCGCCTACATCGAGCCGCGCCAGTTTGCGGCGTATGGCGAGTACGGCCGTTCCCTGGGCTTCCGGGCGGTCTTCAGCGGGCCGCTGGTCCGCAGTTCCTACATGGCGGAGGCGGTGAGCGAGCGAGCCCGGCGGCCGCCGTGTTGAACCTGATTCTGGCGCTGGCTTCGGCGGCCCTGCTGATTCTGGCGTTCCCGCGGTTCCAGATCGCCTGGCTGGCGCCGGTGGCGCTGGCGCCGTTGCTGATCGCGGCGGTGCGCGAACGCCGTCCCATGCGCCGGTTCCTCCTGGGATGGATAGCCGGCGTGCTGTATTGGTTCGGAGTCTGTTACTGGATTCAGTTTGTGCTGGCCTTTCACGGCGGCATGGGAGAGACGGCGGGATGGGCCGTCTTCACGCTCTTCGCCATCGTGAAGGCGCTTCACATGGGCGTGTTCGCCTGGCTGGCCGGGATCGTGATGCGCCGCTGGTGGGCGGTTCCCGCCACCGCCGCTCTTTGGGTGGCGGTGGAGGTGACCCACGGGCCGCTGGGCTTCGCGTGGCTGGCGCTGGGCAACGCGGGCATCGATATGGCGGTTCCCATGCGCCTGGCGCCCCTCGCCGGCGTCTACGGTCTCTCTTTCGTTTTCGCGGCGTCCGCCGCGACCCTGGCGCTGGCGATTCTGCGCCGGCCGCGCGCGCACCTGGCCTGGCTGCTGGCCTTGCCCGTGCTGTTGCTGCTGCCCAAAATGCCTCCCGCCGAGCGCGGCCATTCCACCGCCTTGCTGGTGCAACCCAATCTCTCCGAGACGGAGGAGTGGAACGCGGAATCGCTCGAAAAAATGCTGGTGGAGCAGTTGCGCCTGACGCTAAACGGGGCCAGCCCGGAGGCTCGGCAGCCGCCCTCGATTGTGGCATGGCCGGAGGCTCCAGCCCCGCTCTATTACGATGAAGACCCGAGTTTCCGGGCCTATGCCGGCGCTTTGGCGCGCACGCTCAACGCCTACTTTCTGGTAGGCGTGGTGAGCCATAACAGCTCCGGGGCGCCGCTCAATTCGGCGGCCCTGGTATCGCCCCAGGGCGATCTGGTGAGCCGCTACGACAAAGTGAACCTGGTACCTTTCGGCGAGTATGTGCCCTGGCCGCTGGGCGCGCTGGTGGACAAGGTGAGCCGCGAGGCGGGCGATTTCGCCGCGGGCCGGCGCGTGATGGTCTCGCCGGTGGCCGGAGGCCACAAGATCGGCGTCTTCATTTGCTACGAATCGGTGTTCCCGAACTTCGTGCGCCGCTTCGCCGCGGGCGGCGCCGAAGCGCTGTTCAACATCTCGAACGACGGCTGGTTCGGCAAGAGCGCCGCCCGATGGCAGCACCTTTCCATCGTGCGCATGAGGGCCGCGGAGAACCGGCGCTGGATTCTCCGCGCCACCAACGACGGCGTCACCACTACCATCGATTCCGCCGGCCGCCTGAGGGGCGCGCTGCCGCTCTTCGCGGCGGCCACGTCCTATACGGGCTTCGATTACATCTCCGAAAAGACGCCGTACACGCGCTGGGGAGACTGGTTCCCCCTGCTGTGCGCCACGATTGCGATTGCGTGCTTGATTGGGGAACGGGTGGCGTAGGGTCTGTCTTCGGAACCCGCTGACGGCGCCGCGTCTCAAAACGGTTACAATAGGCGTTCGCAAATAAAGACGAAATGGTCCGAATCAGACGTCCCGATCGCCTCCTTGCCGCCGTCGTCCTGACGGTTTCGCTGCCAGTTGCGGCGCAAGTGAAGGACACATGCTACGAGTGCCATCTGACGCTGAAGGGCAAGCTCCAGCGGCCGGCCAGGCTCTGGTCGAACGACGCTCACCGGCGCTCCGGGCTCACTTGCACGGCGTGCCACAACGGCGACTCCACGGTGGCGGACCTTACCGGATCGAAGGGGCCGAATTTCATCAGCTCCTGGGAGCGCGCCGACGTGCCCAAACTCTGCGGCCGCTGCCACGGCGACGTGGCTCTGATTCAGAGGCACAAGCCCGGGCAATCCGCCGGCCAACCAGCCGCGTATCAGGCCGGGGTCCATGGAAAGGCGCTGGCGGCCGGCGATACGGACTCGGCGAACTGCATCGATTGCCACGGCGTCCATGAGATCCGGCCGGCCGACGATCCGCTTTCGCGGGTCGACCGGCTGCATGTGGCGGAAACATGCGGGGAGTGTCACGCCGACGCGGAGCGCATGGCCAGGCACAGACTGCCGGCCACGCAGGTTGCCGAGTACGGCGAAAGCGTGCATTGGGATGCCCTTTCGAAGGGCGGCAGCCGGCACGCCCCCTCGTGCGCTTCGTGCCACGATAGCCACCACACCTCGAGCGCCAAAGAGATTTCCTCGGCCGCCGTCTGCGGCCATTGCCATGCGGCCGAGGCGGACCGGCTCAAGCGCAGCTCGCACCAGCCGATGCTCTCCGGGAAGGGCGGCGAATGCATCGCGTGCCATGGCGCCCACAAAGTGCTGCGGGCCTCCGCGCAGTTGCTGACGGGGCCGGGCCCGGGCTGCGCCCAGTGCCACCAACCCGGATCGGCCGAGGCAGGGCAGGGCGCCGGAATGGCGCGTCTGATCTCGGATCTCAGCGACTCGCTGGAACGGTCGGACCGCATCCTGGCGCGGGCTGCGGCAGGAGAAATCGACATATCCCAAGCCGCGGCCGAACAGAAGGCGGGGCGGGAAGCTCTGGCACAGGCCCGCGCCGCGGTACATTCCTTCCGCCGGTCGGAGGTGGAACTACTGGTGGCCCGTGGCGCCGCAATTGCGGCCAGGACGTATCGCGCGGGGGAGCGCGCGCTCCAAAAGAAGTAACGGCGATTTTGCGCCAAGGAATCTGCATCTTATGACATCAGGCAGCGCTACACGTAGAGAGTTTCTGACTGGCGACCTCGACGGACCGTCCAAGTCCGGCGCGAAGCTGCAACATCGCGCCCTCGGCAAGACCGGCTTGAAACTTACGTCCGTCAGTTTCGGCTGCATGGTGACGTCCGATTCCAGCGTGGTCGAGATGTCCTTGGACGCCGGCATCAACTACTTCGACACCGCCCGCGATTACCAGAACGGCAACAACGAGAAGATGCTCGGGACCGCCATTAAAGGCAGACGCGCCAGTGTCTGCGTTTCCACCAAGACGGCCGCCACCGAAAAGGCGGAAGCGCTGAAGGATCTGGAAGACAGCCTCCGCACCCTGGGCACCGATTACGTCGACATATGGATGCTTCACGACAGGAGCCGCGTCTCGGAGTTGACGCCCGGTCTAATGGAAGCGCTGCAGGAGGCCAAGAAGCAGGGAAAGACGCGGTTCACCGGTGTGAGCGTGCACCGCGGCCACGCGGATGTCATCGCCGCCGCCACGAAGAGCGGCCACTTCGACGTGGTGATGACCAGCTACAACTTCGCCATGGACCACCAGAAGATGGACCCCATCGTCCATGCGGCCCACGAGGCCGGCGTGGGAGTCATCGCCATGAAGGTCCTGGCCGGGAGTTTCCGTCTGGACCCCGCCACGTTCGACAAGGCACGGGCAATACTCAAGCGGCCCGGAGCGGGTCTCGCGGCGCTAAAGTGGGCGCTGCGCAACCCCGATATCGACGTGGCCGTTCCAGGCATCCTGGACGCCGACCAGCTTCAGGAAAACATGAGGGCCATGTCCGAGCCCTTCGCCGAGCCGGACGCCAGAATGCTGGCGCGGTACATCGACCGTTTCGGCCCGCTCTATTGCCGGGCGTGCGGCCACTGCGAAGGCGCCTGTTCCAAGGGCCTGCCGGTATCCGACATGCTACGCATCCTGACCTACGCCGACGGCTACAGACAGTTCCCGCTGGCCCGCGAACGCTACCTGGAGCTGCCCGATGCTGCCCGGCAGGCGCGCTGCACATGCGCCCAGTGCACGGTGGAATGCCGCTTCGGAGTGCGCGTGGCGGGGCGGCTCAGAAAAGCGCAGGCGATTCTCTCGTAAGGGCCTGGCGTGCCGGCCCCTATCCGTGCCGGATCACCAGCACGTCACCATCCTTGACGATGTATTCTTTTCCTTCCAGGCGCAATTGTCCCTTTTCGCGCGCGCCGGCGTATCCGCCCAGGTCCACCAGCGATTTCCAGTTCACCACCTCCGCGCGGATGAACTTCTTTTCGAAATCCGAATGGATGGCCCCGGCGGCCTTCACGGCGTTGCTGTTGGCCGGTATGGTCCACGCGCGCACTTCGTCCTCGCCGGCGGTGAGGAAGCTCATCAATCCCAGCAGCGAATAAGTGGCCGAGATCAGCCGCTCCAGTCCCGACTCCTTTAAACCGTAGCTGGCCAGATATTCGCGCTGCTCTTCGGCGGACAACTCGGCCAGCTCGGCCTCGATCTTGCCGCACACGGCGGCCACCGCCGTGCGCTTCCGCCCGGCCAGCGCGCCGTCCCGGTACTCCCGCTCGCGCTCGCGCAGTTGGCCGGCTTCGTTTTCGCCCAGGTTCAGCACGTAGAGCATGGGCTTCTGGGAAAGAAACTGGAAGCCGCGGATGCGCTTCTCCTGCTCGGCGTCGAGATCCAGTTGGCGCAGCGGCTGGTTGGCTTCGAGCGCGGCCAGGCAGCGCTGGAGCGCGTCGAATTCGTGATCGAGCTCGGCGTTCTTGATTTTCTTGCGGTCTTTCTCCAGCCGTTCGAGGCGCTTCTCGATCACCACCAGATCGCTCAGGATCAGCTCCGTCTCCACATCTTCCAGGTCGCGCAGCGGGTCGAGCGAGCCGCGCTCGTGGGGGATGGTCTCGTCCTCGAACAGGCGGAGCACCTGGGCGAAGGCGTCCACCACGCGCAGGCTCGCCAGGTAGCTGGGATCGCGCAGGCTTTCCTTGGAGATGGACGGCATGTCCACGTATTCGACCGCGGCGTGGGTGGTCTTGAGCGGTTCGAAGAGGCGTGTCAGCTCGTCCAGACGGGCATCCGGCACTTTGGCCACGCCCATGCGCGCGGCCGTGGAGCCGATGCGCGTCTCGTGATGCGCGCCCGTGAGGATGGTGAAAAGGGAGGTCTTGCCCGTCATGGGCAGACCGATGATCGCAGTTTTCATAATAGGAGCGTTTACAGGGGGACTTCCACCTGACTCAGAATTTCTTCGATGATGCGCTCGGCCACATCGGCGCGGCGCGGGGCCAGCGTGGCGCGCGTGTTGATCACCACGCGGTGCGCGAAAATGGGCGTGGCCAAGCGCTTCACGTCGTCCGGGATGGCGTACTCCCGGCCTTCCACCAGCGCCAGCGCCTGCGCGGCGCGGTACAGCGCCTGGGATCCGCGCGGGCTCACGCCCAGCGCCAGCGCCTCGTGGTTGCGCGTCTTCTCCACGATGGCCAGCATGTAATCCACCAGGGCGTCGTCCACCGCGATGCGGTGCACGGCCTCCTGCAGCCGCAGGATGTCTTCGCCGGCCAGACCCGAGGCGGCGGGCGCGGGCAGGCTGTCGCCGAAGTTCCTGAGGATCTCCCGCTCGCTGAGCGGATCGGGGTAGCCCACGCGCAGGCGCATGAGGAAACGGTCGAGCTGCGATTCGGGCAGCGGATAGGTGCCGTGATGCTCCACCGGGTTCTGGGTGGCGATCACCATGAACGGCCGCGGCAGCGGATGGCAGCGCCCATCGATGGTGACTTGCCCCTCGTTCATGGCCTCGAGCAGCGCCGATTGCGTCTTGGGGGTGGTGCGGTTGATCTCGTCGGCCAGCAGAAAATTGCTGAAAATCGGCCCCGGTTTGAACTCGAAGGCCTCCGAACGGATGTTGTAGATGGTGACGCCCAGAACGTCGCTGGGGAGCATGTCGCTGGTGAATTGCAGGCGGTGGAAACGGCAGTCCACGGCGCGGGCCAGAGCTTGCGCCAGAGTGGTTTTTCCGACTCCCGGAACGTCTTCGATCAGCAGGTGGCCCCGCGCCAGGAGGCAGACCACGGAGAGCCTGACTACCTCCGCTTTGCCGCGAACCGCCGAGCCGAGAACCCTCTCCAGTTCAGCCAGAGGGGGAGCGGCATGCGGCGGGAACGCAGCCGCCTGGGCTGCCATGGGTTGCCGCTGGGACATTACAGGTTCATCATACTAAACTGCGCCATGCGAAAGGCTTGCGCAGTGGGGCAGGCTGCCAACCGGCAGCGGGTTGTCAGCCCGCTCGATCCAGGAGCAAGAGCAAGTGGCGCCGGCCCTCACTTTTCAGGTAAACTCGATATTTGGCGCTTCCAAGCGCCGTGCCACAGTGGCATTCCCGCCCCCAGTGGGCGCGTAGCTCAGTTGGTTAGAGCGCCTGCTTCACACGCAGGAGGTCACAGGTTCGAGTCCTGTCGCGCCCACCACTTTAGAATCAATCACTTACAGCGATTTTCGAGACCACGGAAAGACGCGATTTTCGGCTGACTTTGGGGGATTCTTTGGGTACCCCGTTCGCGTTTACCGCCTTCGGGAGCGCCAGAGACTCCACCGCTTCGCGCTTCGCCGCCATCCGAATATGGCTGTAGCGTTCCAGCATGGCCCGGCTCATGTGGCCCGCCAGCGCCATCATGGTGACTCGGGAACGCTCGCTTCGGCCATCTTGGTAAGCGCCGTGTGTCGAAGGTCATGGAAGCGGCAGTCTACCTTTGCCGTCTTGCGCACCGACTCCCAGGCGGTCTTGATCGTGGTCGCCGGCCGCATCGGGTCAACGGGCCGCACGCGATTCGAGAAGGGAAACAGATGCCAGTCCGGTTCCGGTTCGGTCTCGAATTTCTTCTTGAGCCAGGCCACCTGTCCCGTAAGCGTTTCGGCGAGGTCCGCATTCATCGGGATCTCGCGGCCCGTTCCGGCGCGCGTCTTGGCCCTGCCCACGCGAAGGGACCGCGCCTTCCAATCGAGCTGGCCCACGCGAAGCGCGCGAATCTCACCGCTCCGCATTCCGGTCAATAGGGCAATCCGGATGAACGGCAGAATCAGGGGCGACCTGTTCGCCGCGGCAACCGCCAGCAGCCGGTTTTCCTCTTCCGTGGATAGTGCGCGCCCGGCTTCGTGGTTTTCTTCCAGCCGATTGACCTTCGGCCATAGTTCCCGCCACTGGTGCCCGATGGCCCGCGCCAGACAGTCCACTTCCATGTTGACGGTTCGGTTTCCGGCGCCTTCCGCAAGCCGCGCCGCCATGTAGGCGCGGATTCGGTCTTCGGTGAGGTCCGGAAGGATGGCGGTACCGAGCAGCCGTTCAACGTGCGCCGTGCGTTCTTGACCCAGGAGACGGACTTCTCCCGGTGTCCGGTCT
>CAVYEK010000036.1:0-111201 GCA_963767595.1 Terriglobia bacterium | reverse complement strand
GCCAAGTAAAATCGCCGTTTTCAGCCTTTCCTCTGGTACTTCTTCAACTTGGCGGTTCGAACGTCTATTGAGTCCCAGATGGGACTCGACCTGGGTACGTTTAGAGGTAGACGATGTCGAAACGACCTCTTCTTTTTGCGCCGTGCGCTTTCAACCTGGCAGAGACGAGCCGCATGGTCGAAATTGCCAAAGCGGTGGAACGACACCCTGCAGCCGGCTCGGCTTTCGACATCCAGTTCATTTCCGATGGCGGCGACTTCGAGGGTATGGTCGAGAAGCACGGGTTTCCGTTGACGCGAATGGAGCCACGGCTCACGAAGGAAAAAATCGAGCACATTGGCAAAGTGGACCGCGGAGAGAAGTTTGCGCCCGCCTTCACCGATCTCGAAATGATCCAGCGCGTAGACAGCGAGATTGCCCTTCTGAGGAAAGCCAGGCCGGCGGCCGTGGTCACCGGGTCGTACCTTACGATCCCGATTTCGTGCCGGGCCGCTCAGACACCCCTCGTTTGGGTTATTCAGTCGACCTGGCTTCCGGACTTCTTTCGGCACGGCGCAGGCATGACCGATAAAATCAGACCTGCACCTCTGAAGGCGGTCGCGGACTGGACCGTGCTGCGATTCATTAACTTCTGGATCCGGTTTGGATTTCTCAATCCGGTCAACAGGGCCGCCAGGCATTTTGGAGTTCCGGGATATGCCTCGATCTTCGAGTTCTGGCGCGGCGACATTACCCTCGTTGCGGAGCCTCCTGAATTTTCCGGCGTCAAGCTGCCGCCCAAGCACTATTACACGGGTCCTCTCATCCCACAGGATGAATTCGCCCTGCCCCCAGAGATCGCCGCCGTTGCAATGGACAAGCCGCTGATCTATTTCGCAATGGGAAGCTCCGGCACGCCCGAGATCATCGCGAAAATCGTTGAGAGCTTTGAAGGCAAACCTTATCGCGTGATTGCTCCCGTGAAGTTTCAACTGGGCCAGGTAGCTGGAGTCCGCGTTCCTTCCAACGTCCTCGTCACGGACTGGGTTCCGGCGCTTCAGGTCAACCATATGGCGGATCTCGCTGTCATTCACGGAGGCATCGGAACAGTCATGACCGCGGCGCTGGCGGGCAAGCCGGTTGTCGGCGTGGGCATGCAGATGGAGCAGGTCGCCAATCTCGCCTGTCTCGAGCGACTTGGCTTTGCGATCCGGGTCTCGAAATCCAAGGACCCGTCCCGGCAGGTTCAGGCCGCCATCCACAAATTGCTGCAGGACGAGCGTGCGAAGGCGAAAGCGGCTGCCTTTGCCACAGTAATCGCGCAGTGGAATGGGCCGCAGCTGGCGGCAGCCATGCTGTTTGAGCATTACGGCAATGCGAGCCCATCCGCGTCCGGCGCCGAATGACCTTGGGGGCTGGGTTGGTTGGAAATGGACCGCTCCTTACAATGGGCTTGAACAGGACACGCATTTTGTTGCAGCTTTGATATTTAGCGGAGAGACGCATCCATGCCCGACCTTCAGCCATTCGCCAGTGATTTTGTGATCGTCGATGGCCCTCTCGTCCGCGACATGGGGGTCATGTTTACGACCCGGATGGCCGTCGTGAAGCTCTGCGACGGTTCATTATGGGTCAATTCTCCCGTCTCCGTGCCGTTCGATACACTACAACACATTACCGAACTTGGGCCGGTGAGATATCTTCTTGCGGCGACGCCCCGGCATGTCTGGCGGCTGGCGGCGTGGCACACGCTGTTTCCCGAAGCACAGCTATGGGCACCACGTCCCACGCCGTTTACCTTGAAGAAGGGAAGTCTGCCCTTCACCGGCATTCTGGGGGACGAGCCGCCGCAAGCCTGGAAGGATGACTTCGACCAGCTTGCCTTCAAGGGGAACCCCTTCATCGAAGAAATCCTCTTCTTTCACAAACAGTCGCGCACGGTCATCCTCGACGATCTGATCCAGAGTCATCCCATCGCGAAGGGCAGGCCTTTCCGCAACGCCCTGTTGAAACTGGCGGGCGTTGCATCTCCGCAGGGCGGCGTTCCTCTCGATATCAGGTTCTCCTTCATTAATCGCGACCTCGCGCGCCGATCACTCGTTAGGCTGCTGTCGTGGGATTTCGACAAGCTTGTCATGGCACACGGCCCGTGCATCGAGAGATACGCAAGGCCATTCGTGGAGCGGGCCTTCCAATGGCTCGCAAGACCCGACGTCGCTCGTCACGGCCCTGGATGACGCTCACCCTCGAGCGAACGAGGAGGAAAAAACAGTGAAACCTCGTTAAATCGGGCCACCGTGGCTCATACGGGCAGTGGCCCGGCCAGTAGGCCCGATCGATGGTCAGGCGGGAGTTAAGGCTCGACCCTTAGGAAGGCATTCGCACAAACGACCCTTTGTGAGGAGTTCCGGCGAGTTCGAGACGTGTCCAATCTGGGTGCCCGGCGTGGATACAGCTCGGCCCTCTGCATCCATGACGATGAAAACAAAATCCGTCCATGGGTTCGATCACACGGCCAATTGGCGCGCAAAAGTTCGAAACGTGTCCAGACTGGGGAGGCAACTCCAGTGGAGGAGTCTCATTCCGCGAATACCTCTTGCAGCGTCCTCAACGCGGCGGTGAGCGTCTTGGCCGAGACCACTCCCAGTTTCTTCGCCAGCCGGGTCTTGTCCACGGCGCGAACCTGATCGAGCAGGATCAAACCCCTCCGGCCACCATGATTGATACCGATCCGAAACGGCGCCTCGCGGCCCGCCGTGGTCATCGGGGCGACGAGTACTGTGCGCAGATGATCGTGCATTTCGCACGGGGACACCACGACGCACGGGCGTGTCTTCCGGATTTCGCTCCCGACTGTGGGATCAAGATTCACCAGCCAAATCTCTCGACGCGTCACCAGACCAACTCCGAATCCTCCGCATTACCAAATTCGCCCATCACGAGTTCGTCGTCGCCAGCTTCCGCAATATTCCTGGCGGCCTCGGCCCAACCTGTGCGGGCCGGGCTCGCGGGCCTGCGCAGCACCAGTGCGCCATCCTCAATCGTCATTTCCACTCCCGCCTGTGCGTCCAGACCCAGTTGCGCAAGTACCGGTTTGGGGATGATGACTCCCTGGGAGTTCCCGATCTGTCGAATGCTCACGTGCACAGCCTGCATAGTAATAACAATGTTATTCCATGCCGCCTGGTCTGTCAAGTTCAAAACGGCCGCAAACGCTTGAATCCGCTGGAAAGCCGAGCGGACCTCGTTTCAGGCCACCAAGGTTCGAAACGCGTCCAATGTGGGGAGCCTTTAGACCAGTAGCATGCGTGCTGGGGAGCCACCGCCAAGGGTCGCTCAGGCGTCGATCTCGTCCCCGGAGCGAGGCGGTTCGCCGCCGGAACGCGACAGGAAGGCCAGCGCTTCGCCGAGATTACCGCGCCCCCGTAGGGCCGCGAAATAGGTTTCCGCAGTTTGGATCGCGGCCAGTTTCTCCGCTGCGGCCATTACCAGAAACTGGTTCATGCTGGTTCCGTCGGCCTCTGCCATCCGCTCGACCGCTGCCTTCAGCGAGATTGGCAGCCGCAAAGAAAATGTCGATACTCTGGGCGTCATTTCCTAATCTCCCGTAATGCTTCCGCAGGCTTCCATAACTTGATTCCGAATCGCCCGGGCGCACTCTTGAAGTGCGCACCTTCCACTGGCCCAACCGCCGCCGGTGGGCATCGTTCCGGCGCGGCAACGGTCAGCGGAATGGGTCGATAATGGCAAGGCCATCTACCACTTGCCCATGGGTCAAGTCTTCGGTGTAGACCCGGTCGCAGCCCAGCGCCAGCGCCGCGGCCACGATGGCGCTGTCCCAAAATGAAAACCCATGGGCTTTGCGAATTCGCAAGGCCGTCTTGAGGACTGGAAGGGTCATGTCCTGAATGCGGAATCGCGACCACGCCTCGATCAGACCGGCGGCGAGCTCGTGGGGAACTGCGTCGGCACGGCTGGAGCGGGTCGCCTGAACGTAGAATTCCTGCAAGACTTGAATTGACAATGAACCCGAATCATCGTCCAACAGCGCGAGCGCCCGATCTCGCTTCAGCGATTCCGCCGGATTTTGGCTGATGGAGTAGAGCAGGATGTTCGTGTCGAGAAAGTGGGGCATTGCTTATGATCGGTTGTGCAGGTCTTCGCGAGAGAGCCTGTCGGAAGCGCTGAAGGCTGCAATTCGGCTCCGGATCTCACGTTCCTGGCGCTTTAGACGCTCGGTTTCGGTTTCGCGCGAGGCGAGCTGCTCCAGATAGGCTTTGACCAGCGCGGAGACGGACGTATCGTGCTCGGCGGCGGCGATCCGGGCGCGTTTGTAAGTGTCATCGTCAACCGAAACTGTGATATTGCGCATGGGTTCACAGTATCACATTATCCGGCTGAATGGCAAGAAGGTCGCTGAAGCTACGGGACTTGTGCAGCGCCAGACGGCGTGCCTCTAGGCAGCTCGCGCGGTTTCGGCACGTTTGATCCACCTGGCAATGTCGGTTGCAGTAGCTCCTATGGTGAAGAGTGACCGCATGATCAGGTCGAGCGACACCGAGCGGTCGGCTGCTTCCATCTTGGCGACGCGCGACTGACTTGATCCCAGCCGATGCGCCAACGCGGCCTGCGTCAACCCCTTTCGTTCGCGAAGCTCGCGGACTCCAGTGGCGAGCGCCAGCTTCAATTCGATAAAGCGATTCTCTTCCTCGCTCAGTTGCAGGAACTGGGCGCTGTCGCCAACCACCCAACCGGCACGTTCCAAACGTTGCTGCTTGATATGCTTCATGTGTATTCCTTATCCGAAATCGCTCGCCAGTAGGAAGCCAGGCGTTTTGGCAGACTTCCACGATGTGTACCGGCGTAGCCTGGGTCTTCTTGCTGAAGACGTCCAGAATCACGATCGCGTCCGGCGCGACGTGGCAAACGATTCGCCACGTTACCGGGACCACAGCCGGTGAACCCCCGCTACTGTCTCCGGCTGCCGAACGAGAAGAACCCGCTTACGTTTTCCCACAATAGTTGCGGGAAGCTCTTGTCCAGGTAGGAACGGATGGACACGTAGCACTCGTCGCAGGTATTGGTGGCCGTGAACTCTTGGATCATGCGGGCGCGGTCCGCCAGTTGGTAGCGCTTGAATTGCATGGAGCAAGGCTGCAGCCAGCCATCGGCGGTCACCACCAGAAATCGCAAGCCCGCTTTGCAGCCCGGCGTTCCGCCGTTTTGGAAATACCGCCGCGTGGCATCGAGCGTGCTCGGCGAATTGACAATCCAGTTGGTGTGGTCGCGCCGCGCTTCCACCCGGTCCAGGCGCGCGTTCAACTCCGCGAGCTGTTCGGGCGAGCTCGGGAAATAGTCACGGCAGCCGGTGCGCCGCGCGGAATAGGCGCTGTAGCAGAGGTTGACGCCCCACTCGCGCGCCTTGTCCGCGATGGTTTCAATCTCGCCCAGGTTTTCGGTGGTGATGCAACTGTTCAGCACGATGTCGTCGTGCCCCAGCTTCGCCAGGCGGGGGACCAGGTCCTGCAGTTGGCTGTAGAGGCCCGGGTAGCCGCGGAATTCGTCGTGCCGGCTGTCGGGGAAATCCAGGCTGACGGAGAACTGGTCGATGCCCGCATCGCGCAGCGCCAGATATTTCTCCGGGGTCATGAGCGACCAGTTGGAAACCAGGATGGTATAGGGCGGCGTGGCCCCGCCCTTGATATGGCGGACAATCTCCACCACGTCGTCCCGCATGAGCGGCTCGCCGCCGGAAACCTGCACCACGCAGGGGCGCAACGCTTCCATGTAGCGGCGGAAATCGGCCGGTTTCAGATTGCGGGATTCGTCGCGCGGGCCTCCGTGGTCGCAGTGCTTGCACCAGCACGTGCAGGCATCGGTAACCTCGAACGAGACCACCACGGGCCGCTGAGACAACCAGTTCAGCGACCCCCGGCCGATAATCTTCAACGACTCACCCAGTGGGACCTTGCGCAACGATATTCCCCTGAAAACAGGATGGTAACACGGGGCGTTTCACCGGCTCGGGCGGCCGCCATTTTGACGCGGACGCCGCGAATTCGGAGAAGGAAAAGAGAGCGACAAAAAACCGGCGTCCCCGCTTTTCCTTTGGTCGAGTATTCCGCGATGCTTGCGGAGTCCGGGCGTCAAATGCCGCCGCTACGGAGAACGTCTCGAAGCGGTATCCGATATCGCGAATTGTCTGGATGCAGGTTCTTCCTTGATGCCGGGCGTGCGCCACGAAGGAATGATGGTGTCCTCTACGGTTCGAAAGGCCATACCGCCGTGGTGCTGTACCCGCCGTCCACCGCTATCACCTGCCCGGTAACGTAGTTTGCGCCCCGTCCCGCGAGATACACCGCCAGCGGCGCTACATCCTCCGGCGTGCCCGGATTGGGATTCGCCTGGCATCCCCGGAGCCACGCGCGCATTTCCTCGGATTGCCACATTTTGCGGTTCAGGTCGGTGATAATGAAACCCGGCGCCACGCAGTTCACCTGGATGTTATAGCGGCCCCATTCCGCCGCCAGGGCCTTGGTCATCTGCGCCAGCGCGCCCTTGGTCATGGCGTAGACCGAAAGATAGGGCAGGCCCACAAAGGAAGCCAGCGCTCCGATGTTGACGATTTTGCCGCCCTGGCCGCGCGCGATCATGCGGGCCCCCACGGCGCGCGTCAGCCGCACGATGCCGTTCAGGTTGGTGTCGAAGAGGCGCTGGTATTCCTCGTCGGTATAGTCCACAAAGGGTTTGCGGATGTTCATGCCCGCCACGTTCACCAGGATGTCCGGGGTTCCCGCGGCCTCGACGGCCGCGGCGATGGATGCCGGATCGCAGACATCGAGGCGGAGGGCGCGTCCGCCGATTTCCGCGGCCCGCGCTTGCAGTTCCTGTAGCGACCGCGCGGCCAGGATCACGCTTGCTCCGGCCGCCGCCATCTCGCGCGCGATGGCCAGCCCAATGCCGCGGCTGGCGCCGGCCACCAGCGCGGTCTTGCCTTCCAACGAGAAGATTTGCACCGCCATATTATAGCCAGCCGGCGAGCCTGCGGGCTGGAGGGCGCCTGATTGGCCGATTCCGGCCGATATGTGAAAGCGATGATCTCCCTCAAGAAATACATCGAGTCCGACCGGGAGGAGCTGCTCCAGGCCACGCTGGAATCCTATCGCCTGGCGCTTGAAGCCATGGGGAACGGCGGTTTTCGCGCCTGCCCGCCGGTGGGTGGCGGGCTGCGGCAGAGCCTGTTGAACATGCAGCAGGCCCTGGGAGGCGAAACCACGCCCCGGCTGCTGCAGGAAACCGAACAAAGGCTGGCGGCGGAGCTCGACCAATGGGGCTCCGGCGCGGCCGACTACTTCAAGCAGAGAGCCACGGAAATCAAGGAGCTGATGGTGATCCTGGCGGGAGCCGCGGATGTGGCGGGAGAGCGGGATCAGCGCTACGTCAAACAGTTTCAGGACTTCACCGGGCGCCTGGAAACCATCGCCGACTTGCACGACCTGGCCCAGATCCGCGATTCGCTGGTGAAAAGCGCCATCGACCTGCGGGCTTGCGCGGCGGCCATGGCCCAGGAGAGCAAGCAAGCCGTGGCGGGCCTTCGTAAGGACGTGGGAATCTACCAGGCCCGTCTGGATGACGCCGAACGCCTGGCGGGTCTGGACGCGCTCACCGGCCTGGACAACCGGCGCAAGGTCGAATCCAGCATCGAGTTCCGGCTCGGGCGCGGAGAGCCGTTTTCGATCATGATTCTGGACCTGAACGGGTTCAAAACAATCAACGATACATACGGACACCTGGCGGGGGATGAGCTGTTGAAGAAGTTCGCCGCGGAGTTGAAGTCGGCCTTCCGCGTCACGGACGTGATTGGCCGCTGGGGCGGCGACGAATTCGTGGTGGTGCTGGATTGCGAGGCGCATGAGGCCGCGGTCCACCGCAACCGGGTGGCCAAGTGGGTATTCGGGGAGTACACGCTGGAGTCCCAGGGGGCCCCGCGCAAAATCACCGTGGCCGCGGCCGTAGGAGTAGCCGTATCGAGGCCGGGAGACTCCCTGGGCGGCCTGCTGGGCCGAGCCGACGAAGCCATGTACCGCGAAAAACGGGCGCCCACGGCGCCGGCGGCCGGCGTGTAATCCGCGGATCCCATTCACCGCGGAGAGAGACGCGGAGAATTTTGAAAAGAAAGGAACTGACGGATGAAACCTGCCCGGATATTCGCACGTTTAACTCCCTAATGATAAACGGAAGGTGGGATTGATGACTCTCAGGCAGCCCTTCAAGTTCTCGCTTCTGCTGGTTTGCGCGGCGGTGCTGTGCTTCGCCAGCTATCAGATGGTCATACGTACCAACGTCCGTGCGGTGGAGGTCAGCGTCATCGCGACCGACTCCAAAGGCCTGCCGGTGAGCGGCCTGGGCGCGCAGCGACTTTCGCGTGTTCGACAACGGGAAAGAGCAAACCGTAGCCAGTTTCGAGAAGATCAGCTCGCGGGCCGCGCCCGGCCAGGCGGCCTTGCCGCCCAACACCTACTCCAACCGGGTGGGCGAGGCCGGCGCGGGCCGGTTGGGCAAGGCGAAACAGCCGCAAGTGCTCTCCATGATCCTGCTGGACGCGGTCAACACCAATTTCCGCAGCCAGACGGTCATGCTGCGCGCGGTGGAGCACATCCTGGAGCAGATCCAGCCGGAAGAGCGCGTCGCCATTTACGCGTTTGGCTCGCGCTTCGTCACGCTCCATGATTTCTCCTCCGACAAGGCGTCGCTGCTCGCCAAGCTCAGGAAATATCACGGCGAAGTTCCCGAAGGAGCCGACGTTCTCGCGGCGCTGGATGTTGACTTCGACATCTCCGGCAGCTTGGTCCCGCCGCCCAACTGGATCATAGCGAGAACCTTGGCGGCCAAAGCCGTGGATACGTTCGAGGCTCTCGAGGCCATCGCCAATCGCGTGAAAGGCGTGCCTGGGCGGAAGAACTTGCTGTGGATTTCCGCGGGCTTCCCCTTGACCGTCGGGCAGCCGCAGACTTGGGTTGCGGGCAACGTGAGAAATCCCAGCCTCCAGGCGGAGCGCACTCAATGGCGCACGTTTGGCGGTGAGATGGGGCGGGCGATGGCGGCGCTCAACAACGCCGGCGTGGCGGTCTATCCCATCGACGCGCGCGGCCTATCGAAGGGCGAGGACATCGTCGCGATTGTCACCACTCCGGATCTGCACGGGCGCCCCGCGACCAACGTGGCGTTCAACGACAACATCAACACCATGGAGGAGATGGCTTCCGCGACTGGCGGAAAGGCGTTTCACGACCGGAACGACCGGGAACAAGGCGTGCGCGAGGCGTTGGCCGACTCGCGCGAGGTGTACGTGATGACGTACTACCCGAAGGCCATCGTCGAGGACGGCGCCTATCATCAGATTCGTGTTCGCTCCACCCGCCCGGGTGTCCAGCTTCGCTTCCGCCGAGGGTATTACGCCACGGGAAGAGACGAAGATACCAGCGTTGGTGCGGTGGATCGCCTGGCGCGCGCGCTGTCGTCGCCGCTCGATAGCTCGGAGATCGGGATTCAGGCCAGCGTGGAACCAGGCGGCGCCAATGATGTGGACGTGGTGCTCCATGTGGATCCGGCGGATCTCAGCCTGGCGCACAATACGGAAAGATGGACCGGAACGCTCCGCCTGGTGGGTATGCAAATCGGCGCCACCGGCGAGCGATACGAAGGACAAAGCCAGACGGCGCAATTGGATTTGTTGCCGGGGACCTACCAGCGCGCGTTGGAGCAAGGTGTGCGGCTGGAACTGAAGATGAAACGCGAGCCTTCGGCCGTCGCGGTGCGGGTTGCGGTGGTGGATGAACGGGGTGCGCGCGTGGGTTCGCTCTCGGTGCCGCTGCCGCGCCAGGCCGCGCAACCGGGGAAGTAGATAAGCAGGCGTTGATCGGCTTTGTGATAGAAGATAGGTGGCGTTGATGGCTCTAAGTAATTCCAGCAGTTCGCGCATACATGGCCGGCCCGCTCTTTTCAAGCTGGCGGCGATCGGCTTGCTCGCTTGCTCCGCGCCGGCATTCCCGCAAGCGCCGCCCGAAACCGACACTGCGGCCCTCCTCGAGAAGGGTCGCCAAGCGGCCCTCGATTATAGCCTCTCGCTGCCGGATTTCGTGTGCACGGAGGTGGTCTACCGGTATACCGACCCGTACGGCGGGCGTCAGCTCCTACCCGTTCGGGCGTCCTCCGACGTCTGGAATCTGACGGATACGCTCACCGTCCAGCTTGGCTACTTCGAACACAAAGAGGAGCACAAGCTCACTCTGATCGACGGCAAGCCGACCAATCGGACGTACGATTCACTCGGCGGAGTGCTCGGCGCGGGTGAATTCGGGGGAATGCTGCACAGTATTTTCAACCCCTCCTCGCAGGCCAGCTTCCGCTGGGTTAGCTGGAAAAACGTTCGCCGGCGCCGCGCCGGGGTCTACTCCTACGCGATACAGCAGCCGCATTCGAGTTACCGCATTGTGTCCCGTGGGTCCGGCGAGCCCCAAACGGCCCTGGTCGGCTATCACGGAGAATTGGATATCGACCAGGAAACGGGCGGCGTGCTCGGTTTCACTTACGAAGCGGACAGCATCCCAAGGAGCTTGCAATGGGACTCCGCAATCACCACCGTGAATTACGCCTTTACGGCCGTCGGCGGCCGGAACTATCTATTGCCGGCGAGCGCCGAAACAGTGATGCGAGGCCCGGCGAAGTCGACGAGGAATCACATGGAGTTCCGCAATTATGGGAAGTTTTCCAGCGACTCGTCCATCACCTTCGACGACGCCAAGTAAGTTCGAGGATTCCGGACAACCCACCAGGGCCGGAGAAGCTTGGCAGGCGGGAGCGCCTGCCCCACGAGGTTGCAAGTTCTTAATGACGGAAGGAAGATGGAATCGATGACTTTTAGCGCACTCTTCAAGCTCCCGCTCCTGCTGGTCTGCGCGGCGTTGGTATGTCTTTTCGCCAGCTACCAGATGGTCATACGTACCAACGTCCATGCGGTGGAGGTCAGCGTGATAGCGACCGACTCCAAAGGCCTGCCTGTGAGCGGCCTGGGCGCCAGCGACTTTCGCGTGTTCGACAACGGGAGGGAGCAAACCATCGCGAGCTTCGAGAAGATCGTCTCGCGAACGCCGCCCGGGCAGGCGGCGCTGCCGCCCAACACGTACTCCAACCGGGTGGGCGAAGCGGGCTCGAGGGCGAAAGAGCCCCAAGTGCTCTCCATGATTCTGCTGGACGCGGTTAACACCAAGTTCCGCCTCCAGACCGTAGTTCGGCGCGCTTTGGCGGGCATCCTCGAGCAGATCGATCCGGCGGAGCGTGTGGCCATCTATGCTTTCGGCGACCGCTTCCGGATCATCCACGACTTTACGTCCGACAGGACCTCGCTTCTCGCCAGGCTCAAGGCCTATCATGGCGAAGTCACCACCGGGGACGACATGCTGGAGGACCTCGACCTGCCCTCCCACGCCCTTATTCCATTGGAGCCCCTGCAGAAGAAGTACTTCGACCAAGGCAGGATACTCGACACCCTCGGAGCGCTGGAAGCTATCGCCAATTACGTGAAGGGCATGCCCGGGCGGAAGAACCTGCTGTGGCTGTCGGCGGCTTTTCCCGTGGTAGTCGGCGATGCGCAGAGGACGGCCTCGCCAATTCCCGGAGCAGCCCCGCCCGTCAACTACCGGGCTTTCGGCCCGGAGATAAAGCGTACCATGGCGGCCCTGAACGACGCCAACGTCTCGGTTTATCCCATCGACGCCCGCGGTCTTTCCATCGACTCCAACGTCAACATCAACATCGGCACAATGAGGGAGATTGCGGATGCCACGGGCGGGTTGGCGTATTACAATCGAAACGACCTGAACCGGGGCGTGCGCACGGCGCTCGACGACTCGCGCGAGGTGTACGTGATGACGTATTACCCGAAAGCCTTCACCGAGGACGGCGCGTACCATCAGATTAGCGTCCGCTCCTCCCGCCCCGGAGTCCAGCTCCGCTTCCGCCGCGGATACTACGCCACGGCAGCCGAAGTGGAGAGCACGACGGATCGCCTGGCTCGCGTGCTTGGGTCGCCGCTCGACAGCTCGGAGATCGGGATTCAGGCCAGCGTGGAACCAGCGGGCGACGACGCCGGCGCCCTGGCCCTGGTGCTCCACGTGGATCCCGCGGACCTCAGCCTGGCGCACGATTCGGACAGATGGACGGGAGCCCTGCGCCTGCAGTGGCTGCAAACCGGCGCGACCGGTGAGCGCTACGAAGGCCCCAGCCGGACGGTGCCGGTGGATTTGCCGCGGGAGAGTTACCAGCAAGCGCTGGAGCTGGGTGTGCGATTGGAATTGAGGATCCATCGCGACCCAGCGGCGGTCGCGCTGCGAGTGGCCGTGGTCGACGAAGGGAACGCGCGCGTGGGTTCGCTCTCGGTCCCGCTGCCGGCTCAATCCCCAGGGCGGTAGGATTCGCCGCGCTGTCGTGGGGTAAGCCTCCTGGCTTGCCAAAGCGACCCGGCGGCAGCCGGGTCGCCCGCGCGCTCATGCCAAAGGCCGTCCGAGCTTCGCTCGGATTGACAAGCCTGAAGGCTTATCCCACATCGGTTGGCCCGATGCTAGTGCTTTAGAATCCAGGCCGCGACTTTCTCCAGCACCGCCGGGGACATGGTCTCTTCGATTTGCTCGTATTCCCCCAGGCTGCCGGTCTTGGCGGTCTGGAAGAGGTGATTCAGGCCGGGCATTTCCACGATTTCGAAATCCTTGTTGCCGGAGGCTTCCAGGGTTTTGCGGATCACCGGCAGGTTGGCTTTCGCCAGAACCTGCGTGTCCTTTTCGCCGTCCAGGGCCAGCACCGGGCACTTCACCTTGGCCAGCGCGGGGGCCGGATCGTAAGAGATGAAGTAGCGATACCAGGGCGAAGTGAGCGCCTTGATTTGATCTTCGGGGATGGCCGGGCCGAACTTCTGCCTGAGCTTCGCCGCAAGGGCGGCTGGATCGTTCTCCTGCTTGACCATGTTCAGCATGTCGCGCTCCATGCCCACGGCCGCGCTGGCCTGCTCGTCGGATGCACCTCCCTGTTTGGCCGCGATGCGGACCTGTTCGACAATCACCTGGTCGCCGGGCACGCCCGGGCCCGCCAGCATGACGATAAACGCCACGTCCGGATTGCGCGCCGCCACCATGGGCGCGATTACGCCGCCTTCGCTGTGCCCCAGCAGCCCCATTTTCTCGGGATCTACATCTGGGCGGGTTTTGAGATAGGCGAGACCGGCTTCGGCGTCGGTGGCGAGATCGGCCGTGGTGGAAGTGGCCATGCTGCCGCTGGACTTGCCCACGCCGCGGTCGTCCGCGCGCAGCACCACGATGCCCTTGCGGGTGAGATAGTCCGCCAGCACCAGAAACGGGCGATGGCCGAAGACCGTTTCGTTGCGGTCCTGCGCTCCGGAACCGGGGATCAGCAGCACCGCCGGAAACGGCCCCTTGCCTTGGGGGACGGTGAGGGTTGCGGCCAGGTGGATGCCGGCCATCTTGTTTTCGTATTTCACCTCCTGCTCCCGGTACGGATACGGTTTGACGGGCTCCTGCGGCCGGCGCGCGGCCTGGGGGGCCATTCGCTCGAAAGAGAGGGGAAACGGCTGGCCCCCTTGCGTCCAGGTTCCGGAAAGCGACTTGCCGTCCGCGCTCAGGGTAGCTTCATAAACGCCCCCGACCACATTTATATCGAGCCGCAGCTTAAATCCGGTGAGCGAAATCGAGGCGATGGGGATGCCGTTGGCGCCCTGGTCCACGCTGTCCATGGTCCCGGTGAAGCCGCCCGTGGCCGTCTTGGCGAAATGCAGCCGCAGGTGCAGCTCGGCTCCGCCCGCTTTGAGGGTTCCCTGCCAGTCGCCGGCAACGTCCTGCGCCATGGCGGGCAGGATCAGTGCGGCCAGCGCCGCGATTCGTAGGATGCTTTTCATTGCAGAATCTCCTTACTATTGCAATATGCGATCAATATATTGCAAATTGCGATTGAAGTCAAGAGAAAAACGCACGCGAGGGAATTACGACGGGAAAATGCCGCCCGTATGGGCTCTGACCGCGTGATTACTTCCTCAATGCTGCGGGCCGGGCGTGCCCGGCCCGCAGCGCGGGAACAAATCAAACGGCCAAGGTACTAGCTGTTCTTGACCACCACGTTTTGCAGCACGTCGGCTACGTCTTCGCAGCTATCGATGGTGTTTTCGATGAACTCGTAGATTTCCTTGAGTTTGATGAGGGTGACGGGGTCCTTCTCTTTGTTGAACAGATCGGCTACCGCGCTGCGGCCGATGCGGTCGGCTTCGTTTTCGAGGCGATTGATCTCGATGCAGTGCGGCATGATGGGACCGCCGATTTCCAGGGCCGCCAGAGCGCCGTGAAGCTCCTTGGCGCACGCTTGGGCGAACTCGGAAAGCGTGATCAGGTCGGGCGGAATGGGGTTGATGTGGTAGGAAACCAGGCGGTGAGCGGTGTCTTCGATGCCGTCCAGGACATTATCGAGCGCGGCCGAGATGTTGTGGATGTCCTCGGGATCGATGGGCGTGATGAAGGTCTGGTTGAGGCGCGTGAAGATCTCGTGGATCACCTCGTCGCCGCGGTGCTCCAGGACGTTGATTTCCGTGGCGGCGCCGGCCATGCGGGAGTTTCCGGTGCGCACTCCGTCGAGAAGCAGCCGCGTGGCCTCGGAAATGATCTCGACCTGTTTCAGAAAGAGCCCGTAGAACTTTTCTTCGCGTGGCAGGAGTCTCATAAGCAGGGTGATGGAAGAGAGACCCCCATGGTAATCGGCGGCGCGCCGCCGGTCAATTTCCGGTTACGAAATGTTTACAGATCGGTGACGATGGGGAAGGGCTCGGCTGGACCGCCGGAGTCCAGTTTCAGGAAGCGCGTATCGAGCAGCCGGCCGGTATCCACGTTGCCCATGGCCGAGAGGATGTTCTCTTTCAGATGCGGATGTTCGCGCTCCAGGCCGGCGAACACGTCGCGCAGGGCGCGCCGCACGGTCCCGGTCTTCTGCGAACAGCCGCACGGCACTAGGGGGATTCCCTTGGCCTGGGCGTAGGCCAGGGTCAGATCCTCGGTGACGTAGACCAGCGGGCGCACCAGGCGGTATTCGCGGTCCCGCGACGCGGTGACCGGCGGCAGGGCGCTCAGCTTGCCGGTGAACATGGCATTGCGCAGCAGGGCCTCGCAGAAATCGTCGGCGGTGTGTCCGAAGGCGATGACGTTGGCCCCCAGGGCGTGCACGATCTCGTAGACCGCCCGCCGCCGGTAGCGGCTGCACAGGTCGCATCCATGTTCGGGCTGGTCCGCGAGCAGGCGCAGGGAAGGGGCGTCGCGATGGTAGGTCCACGCCACGCCGCGCTGTTTGAGGTACTCGGCCAGGGGTTCGATGGGGCGCAGGAACTTGCCCTGCTCCACGGTGAAAGCGCAAACGGAGAAGTCGACCGGCGCGCGTTTCTGAAGCAGCAGCAGGATTTCGAGGAGGGTAGCGGAATCCTTGCCCCCCGAAAGCGCCACCGCCACGCGGTCGCCATCGCGAATCATTTTGAAGCGGTGTATGGCTTCGCCGACCTTGCGCAGAAGGGACTTCTCAAGATCCACTGATTCGATTATAAGGGTGGGACAGACCATCGGTTTTTGTGGTCTGTCAGGCGTCGGGAGCGCCCGGAATTTGACAGACGACAGAAAACGATCGTCTGTCCCACAGGCTGCCTGGTTTCATCTTTGCGGTGACGCAATCCCCAAATATTTAGCCTGTGCGGCGCAAAGTCTTTGGCCGCGCCGCTTTCGGGAATTGCGTAGGCTGTCGCCGCAAAAGTCTCAAGGCCTCAGACGTCGAAGCGCTCCGGTAACGGCGTTGCCCGCCAGCGGTACAATTAAGTTGCCATGAAGCTGGAAATCGAGGTCAACGTCGCTGACAACCCCGCCGTCAGGGCTGGCCTCCAGGAACACCTGCGCAAGGAGGCGATCCTTGCGCTGTTCGCTGACCGCCAGATTCCTGCCGGAAAGGCGGCCCAGGAGCTTGGCCTTACGCGCATCGCGTTCATGGCTTGGCTGAAGGAGCGCGGCATTCCCTACATTGACTACGGGGCGGAAGATTGGCAATCGGACGCTAAGGCCATCGATGAATTCGAGAGACGGCCCAAGGCCGGATAGCCCTTGGTCGTTTCCAACACCAGCCCACTCGTCTATCTGGCCGAACTTGGGGATTTCGCTCTGCTCCCGGAGTTGTTTTCCGAAGTTGCCATTCCACCCGGCGTGTACGAAGAGATCTCCGTGGGCGGCGCCGGCCTTCCGGTAGCGTATGCCGTAGAGGGAGCGTTAGCTTCGTGGCTCTCGGTGAAAGAGATCGCGAGCAAGCCAAAAGCCGGTCTGCTGCGCCAATGCGGTCTGCATACCGGAGAGGCCGAAGCAATCGTGCTTGCCGGAGAAATCCATGCACCGGCGCTCCTGATGGATGACCGCGACGGAATCCAGGCCGCGGCCACCGCTGGCGTCAATGTTATCCGCACGCTTGGCATTTACCGCCTGGCGAAGCAGCGGAGGATCATCTTGGCGGTGCGCCCGAAACTCGACGAGCTGCGAAGGGCGGGGTTCTGGGTGCGGGACGAGCACTACCGGATGATTCTTGAAAGCCTGGGCGAGTAGGAGAGCGAGGCTGGGTTGAGAGGCGCGGATTGTAAGAAAGGTCCGCCCTGAGAAGACAACATCCCCTACGGACGAGGCGCCGCTGGACGCGCTCATCGACGAAATCCCCCGTCTATCACCGGTCGCCCGCCGGTGAGGGGAACGTTCCGTCTGTCACCGACTGCTTCCGTCACCGACTGCTTCCGCAGGCGTCGCGACTTCCGTTCTGGCACGCGTTGCGGCGGAGCACGGTGGGAGGTATGATCATACCGAGGGTATGAAAATGGCTGGCGTTGAACGCGTGACCGTGACCCTCCCGACTGACCTGATCCGAGACATTGACCGGCGGGAGAGGAACCGCAGCAAGTTCGTAGCGGAGGCCGTACGCCAGGAACTAGACCGGCGCCGTCGTGAAGAGCTTCGGCGGTCGCTCGAGAACCCCCACCCCGAAAGCGCTCAACTCGCTGAGGAGGGACTTGCGGAATGGGCGCGCAGCCTACCCGATGAGGACACCGAAGCGCTCGTCGATCGCCACTCCGGCTACCCGGTTCGATGGGCGCAGGGCGAAGGCTGGGTGGAGGAACGGGAGTGAGACTCGGCCGTGGCGCGGTCGTCCTGGTGGAACTCGACCCCACGCTCGGCCACGAGCAGCGTGGCGTGAGACCCTGCGTTGTGGTGAGCGATCCAGACGTCATCGGCGACCAGCGATATCCGCTGGTGTGCGTCGTGCCGGTGACGGGGATTCCGGGCGAGGGGATCCTCTATCCAGCCCTGGGTCCCGGCGAGAGTGGGCTCGCCAAGAAGTCGTTCGCGCTGATCGATCATCTACGAGCAATCGATAAGCGGCGGATCCGGCGCCTCTTCGGTGAGCTGGCGCAGGGCGAGATCGCTGCCATCGATGAGGGATTAGCGCTCTTCCTTGGTCTTGGCGACCGGCTCCGTGGGCCGGGCGCCGCACCCGTCCAGTGAGGCCGCGGGCGAACCAGCCTATCGAATCGGTGGCTGTTAACGGCGCGACGGCGGCTGGTTTGCGTTCAGCTTGGGGCGCCGAAGCAGGACTTTGGCTCCCCAGTCTGGACACGTTTCCAACTTTTGCAGCCTAAAACGCGGTCCGCTCGAACCAGTCCAATTGGCTTTTGGACCAATGGACACGGGGACATGACACGGGGACAGACGGACGTTCCCTTGACTTCCAGCTTTCAGGCCTATGTGAGCCGCCGCGGACTGGCAAGCCAGGCAAGACCGTTCCGGCACGCCGACGGCAAGACCGTCGGCGCTACCTCAGTTCTCGTTCGAGTGCAGGCCCCCCGCGCCGGCGCGGAAGGTGATGTTGCCGCGCGGCGGATCGTCGTCGAACTGCGTGGGGCAGCTCCACAGGCAGGCGCCGCAGTGCACGCACTTCTCGCGGTCGAACAGGGGGGCGCCGGTGGGGCCGGGGGTGATGGCCTGCCCCGAACAGATCTCGATGCAGGCCTTGGAACCGCAGCGCTCGCAGAAGTCGGGGTACTCGAAGCGCACGTGATCGGCGAAGCCCGGCGGGGCTTGCACCTTGCCGCCGATCAGCAGCGCGTCCTGGTGGGTGACCAGCAACTGGCCATCGTAGGGGATGGCGGGCCAGCCGCAGCGCTCCATCAGGGCGTTGTGGCACCCGACTCCGCGCCTGCGGCAGTCCTCGACAATCCGGTCGATCTCGGCGGCGGAAATCTTACTTCGGTAGTATTCCAGGATATCGGGGACGGCCCGCGGCTCGCCTCCGATGGATCGCTTGCCGTGCGTGAAGCCCGCCACGGCCATGCCCAGCAAGCCGGTGGCGATGCCCCGGTGAAAGCCATCTCGAGCCTTTTCGGCGATGCGGCCCTCTTCTTCCACCCAACTGGCGCGCCGCCTGGCCAGGTAGGTCTTTTCGAGGTTCGCCTTGCTGAAGGGCTGGCCGCGCGCCAGTAATTCGAGCGCCGCCTCCGCCAGTTGGGATCCGGTGGTCCAGGCTTCATCCACGCCCGAGCCGGTGAGCACGTTGGTGCTGCCGGAGCCCTCGCCAATACGCGCGTAGCCGTCGCCGGCCAGAAACGGCTCGCCGCGCCGGCCCGATTCCTGCAACGATTTCGCCCCCCAGGAGCGCAGCTTGCCGCCCTTCAAATGGCGCCAGATGTAGGGATGCAGCATGAAGTGCTGCAAGTAGCGGTAGGAGGTGCGCATGGGGCTGCGGAACCAGGAGGGAACGAAAATGCCCACGGTGGCCACGCGGTCCGGATGGGCATAGAGGAAGCCGAAGATCTCGGGTTCCGGGTAGCCGAAGGTGTGAAACACCGTGCCGGGCTCCAGATCGGTCCCCTCAGGCAGATCGATCACCATCTTCATGCCCACGGCCCATTCGCGATGGTGGTGGCCGGGCGGCAGCCCGAAGCTTTCGTCCAACTGGCGGCCCACCGCTCCCACCGGCCCGTCTCCCACCACGGTCAGCGCCGCGTGTACGTCCATCCCCGGCATGAAGCCGGCTTCCGGCCGGCCATCCCGGTCCACGCCCTGATCGCACAGGCGCACGCCGCGGACCTGGGCGCCGTCGATGAGCGCCTCTTCCACCGGCGAGGCGGGCCAGATCTGGACCGTGCCGGAGGCCATCAGCTCGTTCCCGACGAACTGCATGAACTGGCCGAGGGACATCACGATTCCGCCGTCCTTGTGCAGAAACGGCGGGATGTAAGGCAGCTCGAAGGCGTACTCCCGGCCCATTCCGAACAGGCGCAGGAGCCGGTCGCCGAAGCGGAGCATCCACGGCCTGCGACTGGCGCCCACGGGATCGAGGAGGTAGACCACTTTCTCCTGCCTTACCGCGGCAGCCATGGGAATTTGGGCGGGGTCTAGATCCGGCAGGGTGGCGCGGATGCCGCGCGCACGCGTCACCACGCCGGAAACGCCGAACCCGATATCGTCGGCGCGCTCATAGCAGACCACCTGGAGCGGAAGCCCCGGGCTGGAGGGGCTTTCCACCGCCGGGGAACCGTCGGGATTGACCAGCTTTCGTGAGAGCGTGGCCAGGAAGCCGGCCGTGGCGGGGCCGAAGCCGACGCAAACCACGTCCACGTCCATGGACTGGCGTTCGACCGGAGTCTCGCTCATACCGGGTAATCCAAGGCCTCGGGAATCATGACCTTGGTCAGCGCCTCGGCGGCCCGGTCCTTGGCCAGTTGAGAGCCGGTGAGGCAGCCATCCAGGCGCGCCCGCAGCCGGGTGAACTGATCCAATCCGGTGAAGCGGACGCAGGGGCCGGCCTTGGGCGGATGGGCGCCGCCGATTTCAACCACGTCGGCGTACCCGCGCGCCAGGCTGGAGATGCCCGGAATCAGGCTCTCCATGCCTTCGAGATCGTCCGCCTGGTAGCACCCAGCGCAGCCTTCGGTGTCCCACGCCGGATGGCGGTTGTAGCCGAAGACCAGCCCGGCGCAGATCCGCCCGACTTCGCCCCCGGCGCGCGCCGATTGCACATGGCACAGGTCGGTCAGAAACGCCAGCAGGCCCGGCAATCCTTCGGCGACGGTGGGGCTTTCGGGTCCCTTCTTTTCCAGCTCCAGCAGGTCCAGAATCTGGGAGCGGGCCGAAACCAGCCAGCACAGCGCGTCGGCCAGGGGGAAAGTGACGCCCTGCCGCGCGCTCTGGTAGAGCTTGGCGCCATCGGCGTCGGCGCTGTGGAGCAGGTGCTGGAGGGTCCACAGCCACAGTTGCATGGCGGTGGCCAGGGCGCAGGCGCCGGTTCCCGGGCGGTCGTTGGCGATCAGCCGCATTTCGCGGATCCACTCGCGGTACTGCGCCAGGAACAGGTCGTCCGTCATGGTGATGCTGAGCTGCCGGCGCTGCACGGCCTCGGGGCCTTCATAGGTGGCTTCGAGCTGCGTGTCCATCCACTTGTGCGCCAGGAAGCCGGGGCAATCCTCGGTGATCCCGTAGCCGCCCATGAGCGTCACGGCCTCGCGCATCATGTGCGAGCCGTGGCCGGTATTCCAGAGTTTGCAGGCGGGGCACAGGACTTTGGCCACCGAATCGACCAGCGCCCACTGCGTCAGAACGTCGTCCCGCAACTCCGGCCGTTTGCCGCCCAGATACTCGATGGCTTCCTTCTGGACCGGGCGCAGGGCCTTGAGCATGGCCGTTCCGCCGGTAATTCCGCGCTCCGCCAGGATGGCGTTCTTCTGCTTTTCCAGGGGATCGAGCAGGTCGAACGCGCGCGCCGCCTCGAAGCCCAGCGAAGCGCTGGCCTCGCCGGCGGCCCAGATGTCCACCAGGCGGTGCACCACATCCTGCTTGAGTTGCAGGCCCAGCTCATAGCGCGGCGAGCCGGGGCTGGCGATGGAACCTCCGCGGAACCGCCCGCGGGCATAGCGGATCAACGGCTCTACCGCCGAGAGCAGTTTGGCCGAGGACATGATGCCCACCGTCACCCGCGTGTGGCTGAAAACGGCCTCGATGATTTCGCCGTGGGAATAGCGCGGCGTGATGACGCCGAACTTGAGGCTGTACCCGCCCACGATGCGGCTGGCCGGAATTTTGAGACTGAGAATCGGATCGCTGGTCGAGGAAAGCTGGTGCACCATCTTGCGCGTGGGCGTGCCGCGGTCGAACAGGCCCGGATCGGTTTCCTCCAGGACCACGAAGCAGGTGCCCTTGATGCGCGGATCGTCGGATTCCACGGCCGCCGTCACGAAGTTGGCGAACCCCATGTTGGTAATGAAGCGGCCGCGCTTCTCCACCTGCAACATGGGTTCCTGGCCCTCGTTCCACTCGGCCACGCGCACCTTGCCGCCCAGGATGCCGGTCTCCACGCCCACGTAGGGAATCGGCTCGGTGAGGATGAAGGACCCGCGCCAGGGCTTGCGGTCCTCGCCCGGCTGCGCGGGCGCGCACTTGCTCATGTAGTAGCGGCGCTGCTCGGGCGTGCCGCGCTCGTGGATGGGGGAAAGCGCCAGGCACCCGGCCAGGCTGCCGGTGGCGGCGCCGGCATCCACCCAGGCCAGCTCGAAGGCCACCAGCGCCAGCGCCAGGTTCTTGGGACCCTCGATGAATCCGCCTTCGGAGGGGTCCATGAAAACCGCGGTGATGCCGGATTCGTCGAATGCCTGAAGCAAGGACGCTTTGGCGGGCGTCCACTCGTGGGTATTGCGGAGCTCCCTCGGCCACCAGGCGGGCCACCGGGCCGCGCGCCACCGCTCGCGCCGATTGCACCATCATCTGCAAATCGTAACGATCCGCGAAGCGCCACATGATCTGCCGGACGTCATCGCCCGGAAGCGCTCGCAAGTATTCTGTTTTGTTTTCAGTAGCGGCTGTGGTCACGTTCGGCCCATCCATTCTGCCGGCCGGAATGCGCGAATTGGCGCATTCCGGCCCTTAACTCTCATGCGGAGAAGCAATTAGTCTACCAAGCGGCGGGGCATGAAATCAAAACCCTTGCGGAATTTCGCAACAGGGGGATAGGGAGCAGGTGGGCGAAATCCCGCAGAACAGGGCGCGGCCCGAGCTTCGCTCGGGTTGACAGGCGGAAGCGCCTGTCCCACCCCCACCATCACACTGCGCTCATGCGGATCAACTGCTCGGCGTTTTTCAGCGCTTCGGGAGTGAGCTTCTGGCCGGAGAGCATGCGGCCGATTTCGCGGGTGCGCCCGGCGGCGTCCAATTCCTCCACCGTGGCCACCGTCCGGCCTTTCGATTCCAGTTTCTCCACCAGGTAGTGATGGTCGGCGAAGCAGGCGATCTGCGGCAGGTGGGTGACGCAGAGCACCTGGTTGGCGGCGGCCAGCCGCTTGAGGCGGCGTCCCACGCCCTCGGCGGCGCTGCCACCCACGCCGGCGTCCACTTCGTCGAAGACCAGGGTTCGCGGAACGGCGGTCTTGGGGCCGGCCAGGCAGGTCTTCAGCGCCAGGGCGATGCGCGAGATCTCCCCTCCCGACGCCACTTTTTCCAAGGGTCTGGGTTCCTCGCCCACGTTGGGTGAAACCAGAAACGCGACTGCGTCGGCGCCCTCGGCGGACCAGTCCGCGGGCGCCATGGCCACCCGGAAGACGGTACGCTCCATGGCAAGCTGGGCCAGTTCGGCTTCCACCTTCTTTTCGAGCTTGCGGGCCGCCGCCGCGCGCCGCGCGGTCAGCTCGGCGGCCAGCTTTTCGTACTCGCCGGAGAGGCGTTTGCGGCTGCGGCGCAGCTCTTCCATGCGCTCTCCGGCATGTTCCACGGATTCGATCCGCCTGCGCGCCTCGGCCAGAAACGCCAAAATCTCGGGAATCGACGGGCCGTACTTGCGCTTGAGGCGGTCCATGGCGGCGAGGCGTGTTTCGACTTCTTCCAGCCTGCCGGGATTGGCCTCCAGGCCGGAGAGATAGTCGCGCAGGCCATAGGACGCCTCCTGAAGACTCAGGTCGGCGGCTTTGAGGTGCTCGCGCAGCACTTCGAGCGACGAATCGATGCGGCACAGCTCGTCCAGGCGTTTGGCGGCCGCGCGGGTGAGCGAGAGCGCCGATTCGGGGCTGTCGTAGAGCGCCGCGTAGGCAGTAGCCGCGGCTTCCTCCAGCTTCTGCACGTTTTGAAGCACGCGGCGCTCGTTTTCGAGCGCGGCGTCCTCTCCCAACCCGAGGGCGGCGCCTTCGATTTCGCGGCGCTGGAACTGCCACATGTCCAGCAGGCGCAATTTTTCCTGTTCGCCGCGCTCCAGTTCCTCGATTTCCCGCGCCGCCGAGAGCCAATCGCCGTAAATGGCGGCGAGGCGGCCGGCCATCTCTCCCGAGCCGGCGAAAACGTCCAGCATGTCGCGTTGCGCCTCGGGCAGGAACAGAAGTTGCTGGTCGTGCTGGCCGTGGATATCGGCCAGGTGTGGCGCCAATTCCTTCAGCAGGGCGGCCGCCACCGGCCGGCTGCCCAGAAACGCGCGCGATTTGCCGCCGGCCAGGATCTCGCGCTCGACGATCAGCTCGCCGTCCTCGATATCGAGCCCCGAGGGCTCGAGCAGGCGTCGGATGGGCGCGTTATCGCGTACGTCGAAGATGCCCGCCACGCGGGCCCGCGGCTCGCCGGTGCGAATCGCGTCGGCGGAGGCGCGCCCGCCCAGCAGCAATCCCAACGCGCCTACCACAATCGACTTGCCGCTGCCGGTTTCACCGGTCAATAGATTCAGCCCGGAGTGGAAGTGGATGCGCAGGCGCTCCGCCACGGCGTAATTCTCGACCACCAGTTCCAGCAGCATTTGAAGCCGATTATAACGGGCAGCGGAAGCGCGAAGAGGATTACAATCGTCAGGGGCCGAATATCCGGACCGCCTGGCAGGGGGAAGCCTGCCCCACCAGGGGCCGGGTATCCGGACCGCCCAAATATTTCGGGAGGACCGACGGTTGACCTCTCTTCGCGACAAATGCGTTCTAATAACCGGCGCGGGCCGGGGCATCGGCAAGCGGCTGGCGTTCGGTTTCGCGAAAGCGGGCGCGCGCGTCGGTTTGCTGGCGCGCAGCCAGGCTGAGCTGGACCTGGCCAAGCTTGAAATCGAGCAGGCCGGAGGGAGCGCCCTTCGAATCCGCGCGGATGTGCGCGACCTGGAGCAGGTAATGGCGGCGGCGGACCGCGTGCGCGCGGTCTTCGGCGGCCTCGACGCGCTGGTGTGCGCGGCCGGCGTGGCGGGGCCGATTGGGCCATTTCTTTCCTCCAAACCCAAGGCATGGAGCGAAGCCATCGAGATCAACCTGGAGGGCGTGGCGAATGCGTGCCGCGCGGCGCTGCCGGCCATGGTGGCCAGCCGCTCGGGCAAGATCATCGCCATCGCCGGGCCCGGCGCCGGCCACCCGCGCCCCAATTTCACCGCCTACGCCGCCTCCAAGGCCGCCGTGGTCCGGTTTGTGGAGTGCCTGGCGGAAGAGGTGCGCGACCAAAATGTCCAGGTGAACGCCATGGCGCCCGGCGGGACCTACACTCACATTACCGACGAGGTTCTGCACGCCGGCGAAGTGCGCGCCGGCCGCAAGGAGATCGAAGAAGCCGAACAGTCGCGCATCACCGGCGGCATGGCCCCCGAGAAGCAGATCCAGCTTGCGCTGTTCCTCGCCTCCGATCGTTCCAACCACATCAGCGGCAAACTGATCCACGTCAACGACGATTGGAAGCGTTTCGAAAAGGAAAGTATGCGCCCCGATCTGTTCACCCTGCGGAGAGTGCAGAAGGTGTGAAGGTATAGCCATGAGATTACGCAAGACGATGACGGCCGTTGCGGCCCTGGCGTCGTCGCTGGGCATCGTCGTCGCACTCGGAAAGCTGGGCGCGCAGCCGGCGGATCGCTTTGCGGCCATCGCGCCGCGGATGCGGGAGTTTGTCGACAAGGGCGAGGCCGCCGGCATCGTGACCCTCATCGCCACCCAGGATCGGATCTTGCACATCGGCGCGGTTGGCAAGACCGATATGGCCAAGGATCGGAAGATGCGGACGGATGACATCTTCTGGATAGCCTCGATGAGCAAGCCGATCACGTCGGTGTGCATCGCCATCCTGGCGGATGAAGGCAAGCTGAGTTTCGACGACCCGCTGGCGAAGCATCTTCCCGAATTCGCCGGCCTGGTGGTCGCGGAGAACGGCCGGACCGTCCAGCCGTCCCGCCCCGTCACCCTGCGGGACGTCATGACCCACACCAGCGGGTTCGGGGAGATGACTAATCGCGAGCCGCATCTTACGCTGGCCGAAACCGGCAAGCAGCTATCGCGGCAGCCGTTGCGCTTCCAGCCGGGAAGCCGTTTTGCGTACTCGACGGCGGGCATTGACATCCTGGGGCGCGTAGTGGAAGTGGCCGGCGGCATGCCCTTCGACAAGTTCTTGCAGAAGCGTGTGCTCGACCCGTTGGGAATGAAGGACACCAGCTTCTGGATTGCGCCGGCGAAAGAGTCGCGTTGGGCGCATCCCTACCGCTGGAACGCGCAAACCGGCAAGCTCGAAGAGACCCCCATCTCGTATCTTTACAAGACGGCCGTCACCGACCGCCAGCGTCCGCCGCTAGGCGGGGCCGGGCTCTTCTCCACCGCCGCGGACATCGCCAGGTTCTACCAGATGATGCTCGGTAAGGGTGCTCTCCATGGCAGGCGCATCCTCAAACCCGAGACCGTCGCGGAGATGACGCGGAAGCAGACCGGAGCGCTCGATGCCCGGCCCGGGATGCCCTGGGGGCTGGGGTTTTGCGTGGTGGAAGACCCGTCGAAGATGGCCGCCAACAGCGTCCTGTCGCCCAATTCGTTCGGCCACGGCGGGGCCTTCAGCACCCAGAGCTGGGCCGACCCGCTCAAGAATCTCATCTGGATTGTGATGTTCGAGCGCGACGGGAAAGGGAATCCGGACAACTCCGACGTGCGGATCGCCTTTCAGGAAGCGGCAGCGAAAGGACTGGGGCAGGAGTAGTCAGAGACGGTATGGCAATGCCTTCGATGACTCATGTTCTCGCTCGGGTAGCGGACGAGATCGACTTTGCCCTGGAAAAGCATTTCAGGCTCTGCGCCGCGCTTCTTGTAATGCTGTTGCTGGCATGCGCCGTCGTAAGAGGCCTGCGGGACAAGATGTGGATTGACGAGCTATACACGCTCCATATGTCGCGGCAGGCTGGTTTAGGAGAGATCGTCAAGGCGACGCTGGAGGGCTGCGATGGAGCAGCGCCGCTGTACGCCATGGTTGTCCATTCGATTCTGCCGTGGGTGCGGCACGAGGCGCTGGCGGTTCGCTTGCCCTCTTCCCTTGGGTTCTGCGGCATGGTTTTCTGCCTGCTGGCATTCTGCCGCCGGCGATTGCCGGCCCTCTATTCGCTGGTTGCCGCCCTGCTGGCGTGCAATGCCTGCCTGGAGTACTCAACCGAAGGCCGTTGCTACGGCCTTATACTGTGCTGCGCCGCGGGTGCGTTGCTGTGCTGGCAGACTGCCGCCGATGGCCGGCGCAGAATCGTGGCCATCCCGCTGCTTGCCTTCTGTCTGGCGTCGATGACCGCCCTGCATTACTACTCCATTTTCTTTTTGGTTCCACTGTTTCTGGCTGAAATGGCGCGCTGGAGGAAGTCCGGAAAGCTGGATGCCGCCGTTTTGGCCGCCATGGCGCCTGCCCTGCTTGTGCTTGGTCTGCATTACCCGTTCATCGCGGCGGGCCAGCAGAAGTTCCAGGAACACTACTGGGCCCGCGCTTCGTGGGACGACATGCCGGCCATGTACGTCTGCGTGATGACGTTTGCGCCGTTGGGCTTGCTGGCTGTGCTTTTAAGGACGCCGCGGGACCGGACTGCCAGCGAGGCGGGCTTGACGCTCCCTGAGTGGGTGGCAGCCGGCGTGCTTGTGCTGATGCCGTTTTGCATCCTGGTTTTGTCAATGTGCATTACGCATGTGTTTGTTGAGCGCTATGTTCTTTGGGCGGTGACCGGCATCGCCGTGTTTGTCGCGGCGGTGTTGCGCGTGGCGGCGCGTGGCCGAAACGGCGTGGGAATGAGCGTGCTGGGCCTCCTGCTGGCCGCGCTCGCCATACGCGAGTCGTACAGTCTGTTGAAAAGACCGGATCTCATACAGAGTCAAGCGGTGTTTCAGGAACTGGCGGCATTACCGGATGGTTCGGAGCCCATTGTCGTCGCCGATCATCACGTGTTCATGGAGGTGTCTTACTATGCGGCGCTCCCGCTCCGTGAACGCCTCATTTATCCGGTCAACCCCGACTTGGACTTACGCTACTTCGGTTTCGATACGGGTGCGCTCCTGATGTCCGCGTTGAGCCATCGCTCGAAGCTCCATATCGTCGCCTATGATGCGGTCCTCGCGGCGCATCGGCGCTTCGTACTCGCCGCGATACAAAAAGATTACCTGCCCAGGCATCTGGTCACGGCAGGGTACCGCGTGGTTCCTATCGGTTCGTCCACGCCCCCCCTGCTTTATGAGGTAGAAGCCCCCTGAAGGGAAGCCATAGGAAGGTTCCCCAGGCGCCTTACCACACACTGCGCTTCAATTGCCCGCACGCCGCGTAAATGTCGAGCCCCCTCGGCTTGCGGATGAAGCACGGCAGCGACCGCCTCACGATCTGCTGAAAGGCCGCCACGCGCCCCGGCTACGGCGTGACAACCGTGAGTTCGGGAAATATCTCAAAGTCGCTGGCATTGAAGGTGTAGATTCGCCGAACGCCATTGGCCTGCATGGTCGCGACGATTTGCAGGTCGAATACGTCTCCACCGGTGACCGGGTGACGCCGCAGCAATTCCATCCATCCCACAACTGTACGGGCCGGGGCCGGCAGCACGTGCAGACCGGGACAAGCCAGCACGGCCGAGATGATGCGCAACGCCTCTGTTGGAGAAAGTGACCACGGCAACCCGGCGCGGGTTGGTGATAACCGAATAAAACTCGCAGAGTATCTGCGACGTGACGTAGAGCGTGATCGAAGGATCGCGGGCCGCTTCCAGCAAGCCGCGCGAGGCCGCGTGGCGCGGGGCGTCCGCGTTGACAGCATACGCCAAAATATTCGCGTCGAGTACCCCCGGCTCAACGAGCATCGTCGTAAATGTCTCGCCGGTGGAAGGCTCCCATTGCTCCAAGATGCAGAATTGGCAACTCAGAGGGAGGGCCGGCGGCGGGGGCTGTGGTCTCGCGTTCGTTTATCAGCCGTTCCAAAAGCGCATCCACGGAAATGCCTTGCCTCCGGGCTTCGCCAATGAGACGGGCTTCGGTTTCCTGCGCGATTTCAATACTCATGGAACGGCTCCTATTCTGAGAATACCCCTTATGCCAGGGCTCCGGGGCGTAGAGATCGCAAATGGGCCGGTTCGAGAACGAGATCCGGCCGCCTTACCCCGCGCTGCGCTTCAATTGCCCGCAGGCCGCGTAAATATCCAGGCCGCGCGGCTTGCGGATGAAGCACGGCAGCGACCGCCTCACGATCTGCTGGAAGGCCGCCACGCGCTCCGGCGCCGGCGTCTCGAAGGGAATCTCCGGCCCGGGGTTCAGCGCAATCAGGTTCACCTTGCAGTTCAGGTTCGCCAGCAGCCTGGCCACGCGCCGCGCGTCGGCATCCGCGTCGTTCACGCCTTTCAACAAGACGTATTCGAAGGTCAGCTTCTCCCAGGGGCGCAGCGGATAGGCTTTGCAGGCATCGAGCAAATCCTTGAGATGGTACTTGCGCGTAATCGGCATCAGCTCCCGGCGCATTTCCTCGGTGGAGGCGTTCAGCGACACCGCCAGCTTGGGCCGCACTGTTTCGCGGCCCAGTTCGGCGATTTTCGGAACGATGCCCGCGGTCGAAACAGTGACGCGCCGGGGCGAGAGACCGAAGCCCGCGGGATCGAGCAGAAGGCGCGTGGCCTTCAGCACGTTATCCAGATTCAGGAGCGGCTCACCCTGGCCCATCATGACGATGTTGAGGCGGCCGCCTTCCTGTTTCAGCTTGTTCTCGCGCGCCAGCAGCAGGACTTGGCCCACAATCTCGCCCGCCGTGAGGTTCCGCTCCAGCCCCAGCAGCGCGGTCATGCAGAACGCGCAGGCTACCGGGCAGCCTACCTGCGTGGAAATGCACAGAGTGTCGCGCTCGCCCTCGGGCATGAGCACGGTCTCTACCGTCCGCCCGTCCGCCAGGCGCAGAAGGTAACGGCGGGCGCCGTCGGAGGACTCGTACACAGCGCCGATCTCGGGCAGCCCCACCGCATACCCACTGGCGAGGGCCTCGCGTATGCCGGCCGGGAGGGTGGAAACCCGCGCCATGTCGAACACTCCCCGGCGGTACAGGGCTTCGTACAGTTGCCGGGCGCGGTAGGCGGGCTGGTCCATGCCTACGGCTTCGCGCAGTTCGGAAAGGTCCATACCCACGAGCGGCTGGGACATTCTGCTACCAGTGTAATTGTGGGGCGGGCGCTTTCGCCGGCCAACCTTTCAGATTGACAGGCGGAAGCGCCTGTCCCACATGGCTCGGATTGACAGGCGGGGCGCCCTCTGGGCCCGCCTGTCCACCATTGCCCGAGTGCAGCCCGGAGGCGCGGTCCCGAAGGTTGTACGATAGATATAGGACTCTCCACCCAACCACAGCATGACAGCGCCCACAACTCCCGCAAGGGATATAGAAATGACCGTGCTCGCCAACGGGGTGCGCGTGATCACCGAGCCGATGCCCCACGTGCGCTCGGTCTCGGTCGGGATTTGGATCTGCGCGGGCTCGCGCCGCGAGATGGGCGAGCAGAACGGCGTCTCGCATTTCATCGAGCACATGCTCTTCAAGGGCACCACCACCCGCTCGGCCGAGGACATCGCGCGGTCCGTGGATTCCATCGGCGGCAACCTGGACGCCTTCACCGCCAAAGAGCTGGTGTGTTTCAACACCAAGGTGCTGGACCAGCATCTTTCGCTGGCTTTCGACGTTCTGGCGGACCTGGTGCTGCATCCGCTTTTCCGCGAAGAGGACGTCGAGCGCGAAAAAGGCGTGATTCTGGAAGAGATCAAGATGGAGGCGGACAGCCCGGATTCCCTGGTCCACGAGATCTTCTCGGCGAATTTCTGGAAGGACCACCCGCTGGGCAAGCCGATTCTGGGCACGCGGGAAACCGTGAAGCGCTTCGACCGCGACTTTATCCGCGGTTACTACTCGGACGTCTACGCGCCTTCGAACCTGATCGTCACCGGGGCCGGCAACCTGACCCACGGCCGCCTGGTGGAATTGGTGCACTCGCATTTCCAGTGTCTGCCGCCCGGCGTCGCGGCGCCTCCCGAGGTTGCCCCCGGGTCCCACGCGCGCATCGCCTTGCGCAACAAGAAGCAACTGGAGCAGGTGCACCTGTGCCTGGGAGTTCCTTCCTATCCGCTGGCGCACCCGGAACGGTTCGCGTGCTACGTGCTGAACACCGTGCTGGGCGGCGGCATGAGCTCCCGCCTGTTTCAGAACATCCGCGAGCGCCAGGGCCTGGCTTACGCGGTTTTCTCCGAGCTCAGCCCCTACCGCGATACGGGCTGTCTCTCCATCTATGCCGGAACGTCGCTCGAAAACGCGCCCAAGGTGGTGGAATCCATCGTCAAGGAGTTCCGCCAGCTCAAGGAGCAGCGCGTGGGCGAAGAGGAACTGCGCCGCGCCAAGGACCACCTGAAGGGATCGCTCATGCTGAGCCTGGAATCCACCGCCAGCCGCATGTCCAACCTGGCGCGGCAGGAGATGTACTTCGGACGCTTCTTCACCCTCGACGACCTGGTGGAGAGCATTGAATCCGTCACCGCCGAGGATGTCCGGCGCATCGCGCTGACTTTTTTCGATTCCAGACAGATCGCCCTCACGGTGCTGGGCAGCCTGGAGAATTTCAAGATCGGCCGCGAAGATCTGGCGTGTTGAGCGGGCCGGCCCCCATGCTAGAATGATGCGTTCCCACCACTGCCATGGAACGCGCCAGCAAGGCCATTCGAAGGCTGAGACTTCACGGCGAGCCCATCGACGACGCCCAGGTGGCCTGCGCGGCGTGGGCGCTCTCCGTGGGCCGGAAGATCGCCGGGCACACGCGCGCCGCGCGCATGGTCCGGACGCGTCTGGTGGTGGAGGTGGAGGATGCCATCTGGCAACGGCAGTTGTTCACCCTGACGCCGCAGATTCTGGCGAAACTCGAGCAGAGCCTGGGCCGGGGCGTGGTGGAGCAGGTGGAGTTCCGGATCGTGCCGCGGCGCAGGGAACCGGAGCGCGCCGCCGCGGCCGTACCCGCGCTGGCGCCCGACGAAGCCAGTGAAATAGCCGACCCCGTGCTCCGCTCCATTTACCGGGCCTCCCGGAAAAAGGCGCTGGCATGAAGATCACGGAAAAAGAAGTCCGCTATGTGGCCGACCTGGCCAACCTTCGCATCACCGACGCGGAGGTGGCCAAGTTTCGCGCGGACCTGGACGGCATTCTGGGGCATATCGACAAGCTCAACGAGCTCGATGTGAGCGGAGTCGAGCCCATGGCGCAGGTGCTGTTCGAAGCCGCCGACGGCGCCACGCTGCGCCCCGACATCGTTGCGCCGCCGCTCGATAACCAGGCGGCGCTGGCCAACGCCCCCCAGTCCGGGGCCGGGTATTTCAAGGTTCCCAAGATCATCGAGCGGTAGGCGGTCCGGGCGCCGGCGCGAGCCGCTGGAAACAAACATGGATATCGCTTCTCTCACCATCGACCGGGTTCGCCAGGGCGTTCTGGCGCGGGAGTTCAGCGCCGCCGAGCTGGCGGCGGAAGCGCTGCGCTTCGCCCAAGCCGAGAATCCCAAGACCAACGCCTACCTTCGCTTTTCGCCGGAGCGCGCCATGGCCGCGGCCCGGCGCGTGGACGAGTGCGTGGCGCGCGGCCAAGATCCCGGGCCGCTGGCCGGCGTCCCGGTGGCCGTGAAGGACGTGATTCTTACCAAAGGCTTGATCACCACCTGCGGGTCCAAGCTGCTGGCCGATTACGTTCCCCCATACGACGCCACGGCGGTGGAAAGGCTGGAGGCCGCCGGCGGCGTGATCGTCGGCAAGACCAATTGCGACGAATTCGCCATGGGCAGCTCGACCGAGAATTCGGCCTTCGGCCCGGTGCGGAATCCGCTGGCGCCGGACCGCGTGCCGGGCGGGTCGAGCGGCGGCTCGGCGGCCGTGGTGGCGCAGGGCACGGCAGTGGCGGCGCTGGGCTCCGATACCGGCGGCTCCATTCGGCAGCCGGCTTCGTTCTGCGGCGTGGTCGGGGTCACCCCCACCTATGGGCGTGTTTCCCGATACGGTCTCACGGCCTTCGCCAGCTCGCTCGACCACATCGGGCCTTTCGCCCGCTCGGTGAAGGACGCCGCTACCCTGCTGGGGGTCATCGCCGGACGGGATGTGCGGGATTCCACCTCCGCGGGGGCCCCCGTCCCGGATTACGCCAGTGGTCTGGACAGGGGCGCAAAAGGCCTGAAGCTTGGGCTGCCCCGCGAGTATCTAAAAGATTTGACGAGTGAATCCGGCGACTTGATCGCGAAGGGCGTGGACGAGCTTCGGCGGCAGGGGTGCGAGGTTCGGGAAATCAGCCTGCCGCACACCGAATACGCGGTGGCCTGCTATTACATCATCGCCACGGCCGAGGCCAGTTCCAACCTGGCGCGCTACGACGGCGTGCGGTATACGTTCCGTTCCGGCGACTCGCACACTTTGGCGGATATGTATCGCAACACGCGCGGCGAGGGATTCGGCGCGGAGTGCAAGCGGCGCATCGTGCTGGGGACCTATGTACTCAGCGCGGGCTATTATGACGCCTATTATCTGCGGGCCCAGAAGGTGCGGGCCCTGGTGGCGCGCGATTTCGCCCGGGCCTTCGAAGAGGTGGACGCCATCGTGGCGCCGGTCTCGCCCTTTCCGGCCTTTAAGCTGGGCGAGAAGGTGGACGACCCGCTGGCCATGTATCTTTCGGATATCTACACGATTACCGGCTCGCTGGCCGGCATACCGTGCATGAGCGTACCGTGCGGGCTGACGGCCGGTGGGTTGCCGGTGGGCATGCAGATACTGACAAGTCACTTCGGCGAGACTACAATGTTTCGTGTAGCGTACGCGCTGGAACAAACGGGCCGCGACTGACAGGATGCTTGTGGGGCAGGCGCTTCCGCCCGCCAACCTTTGCTGTTTAAGCACGACCGGCTGGGAACCGGTCGAATACCATTTGGAGGGGAACATGACTCAGAGGGTACTAACAGGGACCACTTTTCCGTTCACGCTGCCGGCGCTGCCATATGCGCCCGCGGCGTTGGAGCCGCACATCGACAAAATGACGATGGAGATACACCACGGCAAACACCATGCCGCCTACATCAACAACCTGAACAAGGCGCTGGAGTCGGCGCCGGACCTGGCCGGCAAAACGGTCGAGGAACTGCTGGCGAATCACTGCGCCATCGTGCCCGAGAACATACGGACCGCGGTTCGGAACAACGGCGGCGGGCACATCAACCACTCCATGTTCTGGAAGATCATGGCTCCGGACGGCGGCGGAGCGCCGTTGGGCAACGTGGCGCAGGCCATAAACGCGACCTTTGGCGGCTTCGACAAGTTCAAGGAGAAATTCGCCCAGGCCGGCGTCACGCGCTTCGGCTCCGGTTGGGCGTGGCTGGTGAAATCGGGACACAGCCTCGACATCGTCTCCACCGCCAACCAGGACAGTCCGGTGATGGAAGGCAAGTGCGCCGTGATGGGCCTCGATGTCTGGGAGCACGCCTACTACCTGAAGTATCAGAACCGGCGGCCCGATTACATCGCGGCGTGGTGGAACGTGGTGAACTGGCCGGAGATCGAGAGGCGCTTCAACCAGGGGAAGTGAGAACGGGTGGGGCCATCGTCTTGCCCGGCCCCTACGACGCGGTGCGGGGGCCGGGCATATCCGGCCCGGCCTACTTTCGCGCCGGAATGATCCACAGGAACAGTTTCTTGCTCAGGTAGGCGTAGGCGTCTTCGTTGGGGTCGCCGACGGTGGCTTCCTTCTCCGGCTTCCAGTCGCCCATATCGAAGGTGTTGGAAACCACTCGCGTCCCGGGCTTCAACTGTTCGAGCAGCTTGGGGCGGAGCTTCAGGTTGACGTTCGGCAGCAGGAACAGGGTGACCACGGTGGCTTCGTGAAAGTCCGCCTCGAAAAGGTCGTTTTCCTCGAATCGCACCAGGTTCTCCACGCCGGCCTTTTTGGCGTTCTCTTTGGCTTCGGCGATGCGGACGGGGTTGATGTCGATTCCCACGGCATGGGCCCCGAAGTCCTTGGCGGCGGCGACCACGATGCGGCCGTCGCCGCAGCCGAGGTCGTACAGCACGTCGGTCTTTTTCACGTCGGCCAGCTTCAGCATGGCCTGCACGGCTTCTTCGGTAGTGGGCACGTACGGTACGTCGGGTTCGCGCCTCATCTGCGGGGTTTGCGCGGCGGCGGCCCCGGCGGAGAGCGTGGCGACGACCAGACAGGAGCACAAAAGCGATCTACGGATTCGCATGGAATGGCCTCGTTCTCCGAGATTACCGCAAGCGGAGGGCCGGCGCCACACTTACGGCTTGGGGCTGCGCAGGCCGCTCCAGTTCTCGGCCAGGACAATGGAATTCGCCGGGTTTCCGGAGTTGTATCGCACCGAGACCGAACCTACGCCGAGACCCATGGCGCTGGGCATCTGCTCGATCAACGAGCCGACGTCCTGCGAGGCGGTGTATTCGACTCCCCGCACCAGATAGGTGTAAACCAGAACGGTATCCTGAATCTCCACCAGGGTGGCGTCGGTAATCTTGCCCCGCGCAACCAGCGCATTGCGGCGGCGCCGCTCGCGCTCCGCGGGAGTGACCCGGGAACGCCTCCACGCGCGATATCCGAAGGTGGCGGCCAACCCGACCGCCGCGCCGGCGCACACCAGCGCCACAACTTCCGCGACCTTCAACGACAAAGCCCAACCCGGCATCGTACGCAATCCGCCTGACCGGTCACGGGCGATGGTTCGAGCGCCGGCAGGCGCGCGGTCCGATTTCATCCAAATGGGCGGCGTCGAGGAAGAGCTTCACGGTTCCATCCCTCCGAACAACCCACAGTGTACCACCGGCGGCGCGGGCAGCCCCACGGCGCCGTTCACCGCGGAGCCAGCGCGGAGAATTGCGGATCTCTGCCCGGCCATCCACGCGCCCTTTTTCATTCCTCCGCGTTCCACTCCGCGCCTCTAGGTCTCCGCGGTGAACTGGGGTTGCTGCTTGTAGACGGATCGGGCGCGCGGCCCTCGATTACAATAGAAAGAACAGTGTCTGGGAAAACCTTCTACATCGAGACTTTCGGCTGCCAGATGAACGTGCACGACACCGAAAAGGTGGCGGGCGCGCTCATGGCGAGGGGATATGCGCCGGTGGAAGCGCCGGAGGATGCGGAGTTGGTCCTGTACAACACGTGCAGCATCCGCGACAAGGCCGAGCAGAAAGTCTTCCACCGCCTGCAACGTTTCCAGCGCGAAGCCGGCAAGGGCAAGGTTTTCGGCGTGCTGGGTTGCGTGGCGCAGCAGGAAGGCGAGAGGATTTTCGACCGCGCGCCGCACGTGAGCCTGGTGGCCGGCTCGGCGAGTTATCCGCGCCTGGGGGAACTGCTCGAGCGCATCGAAGCCGGCGAGCGCCGCGTCACGGGCTTGAGTCTGGATACCGAGGAGACGTTCGAGACGCCCTTCGCGCGCCGCGACAATCCGCACCGGGCGTACATCACCATCATCGAAGGCTGCGACAAATCGTGCGCCTACTGCGTGGTGCCGTTCACTCGCGGGCCGGAGCGCAGCCGCGCCGGCGCGAGCGTGTTGGAGGAAGCCCGCCGGCTGGCGGAAGAAGGCTATACCGAGATCCAGTTGCTGGGCCAGAACGTGAACAGCTACCGCGATCCCTCGCCCGCGGCCTGGGGTTTCGCGACGCTGTTGACCCGCGTGGCCGAGACGCCCGGAATCCGGCGGGTGCGCTACACCACCTCCCACCCGCGCGATTTTGGCAAGGACATCGTGGATGCCATGGACTCCAATGAGATCATCTGCGACCACGTGCACTTGCCCGTGCAATCGGGTTCCAGCAAGGTGCTCGAGGCCATGCAGCGCCTCTACACCCGCGAAGAGTACATGGAGCGCATTGCCTGGCTGAAGACCGCGCGGCGCAAGTACGCCATCACCACCGATATCATCGTGGGCTTCCCCGGCGAGACGGAGGAGGATTTCGAGGCGACCCTCGATCTGCTGGACCGGGTGGAGTACGATTCGCTGTTCAGCTTCAAATACTCCCCCCGGCCGAACACCGCGGCGCTGGTCAGGGAGGACCGCGTCCCGGAGGAGGAGAAGCAGCGCCGGCTGGCGGCCCTGCAGGAGAAGCAGCGCGCCATCCAGATCCGCCGCAACGCGGAGCTGATCGGCAGCGTCCGCGAGGCGCTGGTGGAGGGGCGCAACCAGGCGCTGGGCCAGTGGATCGGCCGCACCACCGATAACCGTGTGCTCAATTTCACACACCCCGGCGCGAACGGAACCTCGCTGGTGGGTCAGTATGCACAGGTGCGCGTGACGCGCTCCGGACCCAACTCGCTGGTGGGCGAAAGCGTGGTGTAATAGGCTGGGAGGGCGTAATGGAAGTCGAAATGAAAATACGCGGGTTGATGGTGGACCCCGTGACCAATATGCCCATCGTCATTCTCAAGGACGTCAACGGCGCGAGCGTGCTGCCCATCTGGGTGGGAATGTACGAAGCCAACGCCATCGCCCTCGAAATCGAAAAAGTCTCCACCCCGCGGCCCATGACCCACGATTTGATCAAGAGCCTGCTGCTGGGCCTGAACACCGGGTTGCGGAAAGTAGTGGTCAGCGAGTTGAAAGACGATACGTTCTACGCCGTGATCTGGCTCGACCGCGAAGGCGAGCTGATCAGCGTGGACTCCCGCCCCAGCGACGCCCTGGCGCTGGCGCTCCGGCTGGACTGTCCGATCTACGTGGATGACAGCGTACTGAAGTCTTCCAAGCAGGCCAACGTGGGAACGGACAAAGTCAACAACGAAGAGCTGCGCCGCTGGCTGGAGGGCCTCAACGACGAGGACCTCGGCCGCTACAAGATGTAAACCAGCGCGGAGAGGTGGGACAGACCATCGCCTTTTGTGGTCTGTCGCGCTTCGCTAAGCGCCGGCTGGCTGACAGACGACGAAAATCGATCGTCTGTCCCACCTCACGCTACAGTGAAGTTTGTGGACCTGGCGGACTTCGACTATCAACTTCCGGAGGAACTCATTGCGCAGGAGCCGCCCGCGGACCGGGCCGGCGCCCGCATGTTGGTGCTCCATCGCCGCGAGCAGCGCTGGGAGGACCGCGGTTTTCGCGACTTCCCTGGGTTTCTCGGGCCCGGCGACTGCCTGGCGCTCAATGACTCGCGCGTGTTCCCGGCGCGGTTGTACGGCCGGCGCGCGGGCGTGCGCTCCCTGCCCATCGGCAAGAACAACCCCAAGCGGCTGGAGCATCTCAGCGGCAGGGTGGAGGTGTTTCTGCTGCGGCCCACGGGAGACCGGCAGTGGGAAGCGCTGGTGCGCCCGGGGCGGAAGATGCGGCTGCGCGAACGCATCGAGTTCGAAGGCGGCCTGGCGGGAGAGATCGTGGATCGCGGGGAACTTGGCCTGCGGACCATACGGTTCGACGGGGACGCGGACTTGTTCGCGGAGTTCGAGCGCATAGGCCACATCCCCCTGCCGCCCTACATCAAGCGTCCCGATCAGCCGGCCGACCGGGAACGCTACCAGACGGTATTCGCCCGCGAGAAGGGGTCGGCGGCCGCCCCCACGGCGGGGCTGCACTTCACGCCGGAGGTCCTGGAAGAGTGCCGGGCGCGCGGCGCCGAAACGGCTTACCTCACGCTGCACGTAGGGCTAGGCACATTCCAGCCGCTGCACGCCGAACAGGTGGAGACGGCGCGCCTGCACGCCGAGAGCTACTCGCTCGACGAGGAAAACGCGGCAAAGCTCCGCGCGGCCACGCGCGTGGTAGCGGTGGGCACCACCACGGTCAGAACTATCGAGAGCGTCCTGCGCGATGGCGAATGGCGCGCGCAAAGCGGCGAAACGGATATCTTCATCTACCCCGGCTTCGAGTTCCGCGGAGTAGGCGCCATGCTCACCAATTTCCACCTGCCGCGCACCAGCCTGCTGCTGCTGGTGTGCGCCTTCGCCGGCAAAGAGCTGGCGATGGCGGCGTACCGGCACGCGGTGGAAGGGCGCTACCGATTTTACTCGTATGGCGACTGCATGTTGATTGTGTAACGCCAGGCGCTGGGGCTGCTAGGATTCTCGTTGACATGTGCAACGTGGCGCGTTACGGTACAGTAGGATGATACGGACAATCCGCCACCGCGGATTGAAGCGGCTTTTTGAGCACGACGACCCGAGCGGCGTAAACCCGGAACATGCTGGCAAGCTGCGGAATATTCTGCCACGCTTCACGCCGCCCGAACCGTTGCCCACATGGATCTGCCGGGGTTCCGGTTGCATCCGCTCAAAGGCGCGTCTAGAGGCTCTTGGGCCGTCACAGTGCGCGCCAACTGGCGAGTGATTTTCCGCTTTGACGGCGACGCGGAGGACGTCGATTATGTCGATTACCACTGACAGGAAACCGCCCATGACCATGAAGAACCCACCCCATCCGGGCCTTGTTGTGTTGCAGGAGTGCATTGAGCCGTCGGGCTTGACTATCACGCGAGCAGCCCAAGCCCTTGGAGTGACCCGCAACACGCTTTCGGAACTCGCGAACGGGAAGCGCGGCATATCTCCCGAAATGGCCGTGAGGCTATCGAAGGTGTTCGGCGGCAGCGCCGAAAGCTGGCTTGTGCAACAGGCGCAGTACGATCTAGCCCAGGTTCGCGCCGACGAGATCAAGCTAAGGCGGCTTAAAGTCGCGTAGAGGTTTCCCTCCGCGCGCTGCTCCGGCAACTCGGCCTCGCGGAGCGAATCAAAGGGGCGACTCTTGTTTGCGTGAGGGATGCCGGGTTCACGTCAGATTTTGCGGAATTGGTCTACGCTGATGCCGAACTGCGCCAGAATATTGTAGAAAAGGGGCGGCCCAATCTCACGTCCGCCGTGGATTGGGATGGTTACCGCTCGCCCGTCTCGATGGATCCAGCGCTCATGACTTCCAGCCTGCCGGCGCAGCTCAAAACCAAGGCGCATGGCGGCGCGGCGGAATTCCTCCGCCCGGGCGCTAGGCATTTATGATCGCAGTGCTGTCCGCCGGCAGCGATAGCCCCTTCTCGCCGTATTCGGCGGCGATCATCTCAAATACGCCTCCGAGCTCGGTCAGGGCTTCCTCCCGCGTCGGCATGAGCGCGTAACACCCGCGGATGGCAGGGATTTCCGCCACCCAGCCATCCGGCTGGTTCCGATACAAAACTACCTTGTAGTCGTCGAGGCTCATCCCATCTCCATTCTACGGCGCCACCGGCAAGCCCTCAGATCATCTCGTTCAACAACTCCAACCGCGGATGCGGAATCACCACCTTGTTCACCAGCATGCCCTTCTCGCCAACTACCCGCGCGCCCGCTTCCACCGCGCTCTGCACCGCCGCCACGTCGCCGGTCAGCGTGACGAACGCTTTGCCTCCCAACGCCATGGCCAGCCTAATCTCGATCAGCTCCACGTTGGCGGCCTTGACGGCCGCGTCGGCGCCTTCGATCAGGGCCGCCACCGAGAACGATTCCACTATGCCCAGCGCTTCGAGCGTCTCCACCTTGTTCGATCCGCTGAGGGCCGGAAAGACCGATTCGTGAAGGTTGGGGATCACGAACGAATCGATCACGGAGAACCGTGCGGCGGCCATGCCGGCCGCCACCGAGGCGCCCACCGCCGCCACGTCCCCGCGCACCATCACCATGTACTTGCCGGAGCAAATGGAGCGCGAGAGCACCAGGGCGACCCCCGCGGCTTTGAGCATGGCGTCGCAGGTCTCGAACCCGGCGGCGATGCTGGTGAGTTCAATCAAACCGATGGAATTGTCTGCCATGGTTATGCCACTATTTCCACGCGCTCCGGGGTTACGGTGCGCACCTTGCCGTCGATGCTCGAATGCACGTGCGCCCCGAGCTTCGATTCCTCCACCCGCCCTACCACCTGGCCGCGCTTGACCCTCTGGCCCTCGCGCACCACCGGCGCGGCGGGTTGGCCCGCGTGCTGGCGCATTTGGATGCGCACCGAGGCGGGATGAAAATCCACCTCTTCAAACGGTGTTTCGCTCTCGTATTCCTCCACCTGCAAGCGCCGGCGAAGCTGGGTGAGCGGCACGCGCCGGTATTCCTTCATGGGGTGGACTTCCACGGGCCTATGTTGCACGAACTTCAGGCCCGCCGCGCGGCGGTCGCGCTTGCCGTCGTCGCAAGCCTCCTTGGGGTAGAGGTCTTCGGGGCAGGCATAGAGCGTGCACAGGCCGCAGGCGCAGCACAACTCCGACCACTGGTTCCACATATCGGCGCCGGAGGTGGAAAACGCCAGGCTGCGCATCACCTTGTGGGGCATCACCTCGTAGCCCAGCAGGTAGCGCGGGCAGAACTCCGTGCAGTAGCTGCATTGATCGCAGGCGGATTTCCCGATGCGGTTCATCTCCTGCTGCGAGCGCGTGCGGCGGGTCATCAAATAGTGGTCGCGCGGGAGCGCAATCAGGCCGCCGGTGGTCTTGGTGACCACTTCGTCCAGGTCGAAGGTCAGGGTCCCCATCATGATGCCGCTCACGAAAACGCCGAAGTCTTCCACCGTGGCGCCGCCCGCCAGGGCGATCAGATCGCGGAAAGACGTCCCCACGGGAACCCAGAACGACATCGGCCGGCGGACCGCGCCGCACACCGAAAGAAACTTGCGCGTGACCGGAATGCCCTGCTCCGCCAGGTGGACGTTATACAGCGTTTCCACGTTGTTCACCACGCACCCCACCTGGAGAGGGATTCCGGCGGGCGGGATGAGCCGGCCGGTGGCCGTATACACCAGCTCGTACTCGTCTCCCGAGGGGTAGAAATCGCCCAGCATGACGAATTCGACGCGGCCGGACTGGAGGCTCCCTTTCAGCGCTTCGAGCGAAGCGGCGTTCTTGGTCTTGATGCCGAACTTGCCGGAGCGCGCGCCCACCGCGTCCATCATGAGAGTCATGCCCGCCAGGATGCCGTCCGGGAAGCGCTTCATCAACTCGGCGTCTTTGTGGATGAGCGGCTCGCACTCGGCCCCATTGGCGATCATGTACTCGACCTTGGACTGCGCCTTCACCTGGGTAGGGAACCCCGCCCCGCCGGCGCCCACCACCCCGCATTCGCGCAGTTTCTCAGGGAGCATACCAGACCAGGATATCGTACCCGCCCGTAATCCGTCCGTAAGCTCGGTTCACCGCGGAGCCGGCATTCTGCGCTACAGACGGATCAGGGCCCGCCCGCGGAGCGTCGTCCCATGCCATCTCCGCTATAATGTGACGGGGGTCGTCCCCGTCCCATGGACATCAAGAAGAAGTTGCAGGACGAGATTGCCGCGCTGGATTATGAGCTACGGAACGAATTGCCCCGGGAGATTCTCAAGGCCCGGGCCCATGGGGACCTGAGTGAGAACGCCGAGTATCACGCCGCCAAGGACCGTCAGGGGTTCGTGAACGCCCGCCTGAACCAGCTCAAGCAGCGGCTCGCCGAGATATCCATGGTCGATTTTTCCAAGATCCCGCATGACAGGGTCGGACTCGGCTCTACCGTGGTCGTGCTGGACGCGAAGCGCGATGAGGAGATCACCTACTACCTGGTTACCAGCGAAGAGGCCGACGCCGCCAACGGAAGGATCTCCACCACCAGCCCGATCGGCCGCGCGCTGCTCGGTAAGGAAGAGGGCGACGTGGTGAAGGTGACCAGCCCCGGAGGCGTGAAGGAGCTCGAAATCCGGAAGCTCACCACCATCCACGATCTGGCCAAGTAGATTATGACTGCCACGCGCGGAATCGGTATCTTTTTCGGGGCGATCGTCGATCGCATCGTGCGCTGGCTGGCGCTTTCCCGCATTCATCCCAACGTCCTCACCTTCCTCGGATTGGTAATCAACATCGTCGCCACCTGGCTGTTCGCGCTGGGGTACTTTCGCTGGGCCGGCGTAGTGGTGATTCTGGCGGGCCTCTTCGACATGGTGGACGGCCGCGTGGCGCGCGCCACCAGCCAGGTGACCCGCTTCGGCGGCTTCTTCGATTCGGTGATTGACCGCTACTCCGATCTGGCGCTCTACATGGGCCTGCTGGTCTACTACGCCTCCATCAACCGCTTCCCCTATATTGTGCTGACGGCTATCGTCATGACCGGATCGGTGATGGTGAGCTACTCGCGGGCGCGCGCTGAAAACGTGATTCCGAAGTGCAAGGTCGGCTTTCTGGAACGGCCGGAACGCGTGGTCCTGATTATCATCGGCGCGCTGTTCGACCGCATGGCGGCCGTCTTGTGGGTGATCGCGATTCTATCCAACGTCACCGTGATTCATCGCATGATCTACACCTTTCGGGAATGCAAACACCTGGAAGACGCGCAGTTGCGGGCCGCGCCCGAAGAGACTCCCAAGACCGTGGCGTGACGACATTCGGGGTGGGACAGGCGCTTCCGCCTGTCAATCCGGAGAAGGGCCGGGCATGCCCGGCCCCTACGAGGAACGGTTCTGTTCCTTCGCCGCGCGCGACGCCAGCTCGTCGCACCGGTTGTTATCGGCGTGAGAGGCGTGTCCCTTGGTCCACACCCACGTGGTCTTGTGACGCGCCACTTGCTCGTCCAGGTCCTTCCAAAGATCCTGGTTCACAACCGGCTTCTTGGAGGCGGTCATCCATCCTTTCCGCTTCCAGCCGTGAATCCATTCGGTGATGCCGTTCTTCAGGTATTCCGAGTCGGTCACCACTTCCACTTCGCACTCTTCGCGCAAGGCCCGCAGTCCCTCGATGGCCGCCCGCAGCTCCATGCGGTTGTTGGTGGTATGCGGCTCCGAACCCCAGATTTCCTTCTCCTGCCGCTGGTAGCGCAGGATAGCGGCCCAGCCGCCCGGGCCGGGGTTGCCAAGGCATGAGCCGTCGGTAACGATCTGAACTTTTCTCACTGAGCCAGCGCGGGCTCGGCCGCGAAGAATTCGTCCACCAGATCGAGGATGGACGCAGCATCCCGCGCCCTGTGGATGGAGACGCGCAACTGCGCGCCGTTCCGTACGCCGTGGGTGAAGTAGGTGGCGAACTGTTTCATCTTGCCGGTTGTGTCCCTCTCCTCACGCTCGATGAGCATACCGTAATAACTTCGCATGAGACCGTAGCGGTCGCGCTGGGTAGGCTGCTCGTACGCGCCGGTCTCGAGGTACTGCCGGATCTGGCGGAAAATCCAGGGATTCGATGCCGCCGTGCGGCCGATCATCACCCCGTCGCAGCCGGTTTCGCGCGTCATGCGCACGGCGTCCTCGGGCGTGACGATATCGCCGTTGCCGATCACGGGGATGCCGACCGCCGCCTTGACCTCCGCGATCAGGCGCCAGTCGGCCTTTCCGCCATATCCCTGTTCGCGCGTGCGGGGATGCAGCGCCACGGCCTGCAAGCCGCAGTCTTCCGCCAGGCGGGCCATGGGCGCCGCCACGATTTCTTCATGGTTCCAACCCGCCCGGTATTTCATGGTGAGCGGGATCGAAATGGCCGCGCGAACGGCGCGCAGCAGACGCCCCACCAGCGGCAGATCGCGCAGCAGGCCCGACCCGCCATTGCACTTCACCACCTTGTTCACCGGGCAGCCGAAATTGATATCCACGGCGTCGAAGCCCAGGTCTTCGCAAACGCGCGCCGCACTGGCCATGACCTCGGGATCGGCCCCGAACAGTTGCGCCGAGATGGGGCGCTCGTCGGGCTCGAAATACAGGTACCGCAGAGTCCGGGTGGGCTTTCGGCCGCCATGCGAGGCGCTCACGCCGTGCGAGCTGGTGAACTCGGTCATGAGCAGACCGCATCCGCCCAGGTTGCGGATGAACCGCCGGAACACCGTATCGGTCACTCCCGCCATGGGGGCCAGCACGGTGGCTGGAGCGATCCGGACGCCTCCGATCGAGAACTGGGTTGGGAACGGCCGCATGACCTTCTATAACTAGATTCTACCGGTTTGGCCGGCGGAAACGGAGAGCGCCCGGACGGCGTCAGATTGAAGTGAGGGGGATCGAGCGAATCGGCGCCTGCGCGGCCCACCCCGGAGAATGCGACTCCGGCAACCCCGGCGCCCGCCCACGAGGTCACGCTGAACGCCGGCATGTCGATTTCCGGCGCGCCTCGTGGACGGGCGCCCGGCGGGGCTGACCCCAACATAAGCACTCAGGAACATTCCCGATGGCAAATCGGTGTACAATACAAAGGCTGTTCTGACATACTGTTTTGCTTGCCCGAAAGGGCTTTTTGGGGGGCCTGGAATGGAAAAACCGGCGCAGAATATCCAAGATAGCTTCTTGAACAACGCCCGCAAGGATAAGATCGTCCTCACAATATACCTGATGAGCGGCGTGAAGCTCTCGGGACGAATCAAGAGTTTCGACAAGTACTCGTTGGTGCTGGAGACCAACAACCAGGAGCAGTTGATCTTCAAACACGCGATTTCGACGGTGGTTACGCAAAAGACCTCGCATTCCTACGCGGGCAGCCCGCCGGCCGCCGCGCAGGCTGGCGTGGGCGCCACGGCGCCCGGAGCCGCGGCTCCCCCGGACGGGCCGGAGGCATAGAGCACGGCTCGCAACGGAGCGCGCGAGCGGGCCATCCTGGTGGGGGTCGAGTGGAAAGCCCGGGGAACGGGCAACCGCTTTGCGGGCGCGCCCCTCGAGGAATCCCTCGATGAGCTCGCCGAACTGGCCCACAGCGCCGGCGCCGTGACGCTGGAACGCGTATCGCAAACACGCGCGGCTCCCGAGGCCGCCACCCTCGTCGGACAGGGCAAGGTGGCGGAGTTGGCGGCCCTGGTGCAATCGGCCGCCGCCGACGTTGCGATCTTCGACCGCGACCTTTCGCCCACCCAGCAGCGCAACCTGGAAAAGGCGCTGGGGGTTAAGGTCATCGACCGTACCCAGCTCATCCTGGACATTTTCGCTTCGCGGGCGCATACGCGGGAAGGACGCCTGCAAATCGAGCTGGCGCAGTTGAACTACCTGCTGCCGCGCCTGGCGGGACACGGCGTGGAGATGTCGCGGCTGGGAGGCGGCATCGGCACGCGCGGGCCGGGCGAAACGAAACTGGAAACGGACCGCCGCCGCATCGCCCGGCGCATCAAGAAAATCGCCGACGATCTGGAAGGCGTGCGCGCCGGACGCGCGCTGCATCGCCGCCGCCGGAGCGCCGTTCCGCTGGCCACTCTGGCGCTGGCGGGGTACACCAACGCGGGCAAATCCACCCTCTTCAACCGCCTCACCGAGGCCGCCGTTCTGGTGGACGCGCGTATGTTCGCCACCCTCGATCCCACCGTGCGTCCGCTGGTATTGCCCTCGCGGCGGCGCGTGCTGCTGAGCGACACCGTCGGCTTCATCCGCAACCTGCCCACCACCTTGGTGAAAGCGTTTCGCGCCACCCTGGAGGAAGTGACGGAGGCCGCCATGGTATTGCATGTGGTGGACGTCTCCTCCGCTTCGGCGGGCGATTTCGTGATGCACGTCACCCACGTGCTGGCCGAAATCGGCGCCGCCGGCATCCCCCAGATCCTGGTGATGAATAAGCTTGACCGGCTGCCGGCCGGTGAAGCCGACCCCCGGAAGCTCGAACGCCGGCTGCTGGGGACCGGACAGCGCGCCGCCCGCGCCGTGGCCGTCTCGGCGCTCACTGGAGAAGGCTTGCCGGACCTGCTCGAAGCCATCGATCAAGCGCTTCCGCTCGACCCCGTGGTGCGCGCCATCCTCCACATTCCGGCCGGCGATGGCGCCACCCTGGCGCTGTTGCACGAGTTCGGCAAAGTCCTGGCGAGGCGCTATTCGGAGGATCGCTGCGAAATCGAGGTGGAGATCCCGGAATCGCTGAAGCGCCGTCTGGAGCGCTCCTCGAAAGATCCACAATAGCTGTGGAAAATCCTGTGGGAAAAGGCCCTTACGGACGTGTTAAATTGCCGTCAAAAAAGGCACTTACCTCATTTTGAACCACGTGGCAGCAACTCGTGCAAACGCTTGTTTCCATGACAATTACAGGCAACCTCCGAAATTCGCCCACACACCGGCGGGGAACCGGCGCCCTATCCCTCGGGTTTGCGCCTATTTTCCACAGTTTGTACGAGGCCACACCCTGCCGCGGATGGGCGCGGCGCCGACGTCTCTTTTGCTACACTTGGACCAGATGGCGGTGTAGCTCAGTCGGTAGAGCGAGGGTCTCATAATCCCTAGGTCGGGCGTTCGAGTCGCCCCGCCGCCACCAAGTGTTGTCATCAATTTGGCCTCTTTGCAGCGGCCGGAGACGCCCGGCCCGATGCGTCCTCTTCAACTCCGTCAGAGAACCAACACCGCCGCGACCGACCCCCCCGCGACTGCGGTCCTGCCCATCGAAGTACGCGACCGGAACCTAGACGGAATTACCGTGAAATTGGTCCCCTCGTTCGACGTGCAGGGAGTTGTGAAGTTCGCGCCAGCCGCGCGGTGCGACGCCTCTGGCATGACGGTCGGCCTTTCGCCGGCCCCGGGAATCTCGTACGGCGGCTACGTACGGGCGGCCCAGATAGGCTCCGACTCCAGGTTCACCTTGAAGAACGTGGGACCGTTCACTTACACGGTGAATCTCATGAACGCCGGCCCCTGCTACGTCCAGTCCGTCCAATACGCGGGGAAGGAGGTTGCGGATTCGGGCCTGTCCATGGATGCAACCGGCGCCCTGGAAATCACCCTCGCGGCGTCCAGCGCGACGGTGCAAGGAACCGTGGTGGACGCCGCCGGCGACTTTCTGCCGCACGCCTTGGTGACGCTCATGCGCAAAGGCGGCCCGTCTTCCTCTTTCCGCCAGGCCGATTCGTCCACGGATTTCACTTTCAGCAGCCTCCCGCCCGGAACCTATGAGGTGTTCGCCTGGGAGCGGGTCGACACAAGCGCCGCGCGATCGCCGGAATTCCTAAAGCAGTTCGAAAGCCGCGCCAAGGTGGTTACGGTTGAGGCAGATGGCAGCACGAGGATCCAACTCACGGCCATTCCCGCCTCGGAGACCACCGACCCGGACTCTCCCGTACCGGCCCAGCCTCCGCGAGCCGAGGGAAGTCTCGAAGGCCGGGTAGTCGAGGCCGGCTCCAGCGAGCCTCTGAAGTACGCGAGCGTGGTTCTGAGGAACATGTCCGGACCGATGATGACGTCTAGCGGCCTGCGCGAAAACGTCGCGGAGGCCGACGAGGAAGGCCGTTTTGCCTTCCCGGACCTGGAACCTGGCAGTTACTCGATTCAGGCGAGGCGGCCGGGGTTCGTCGCGGTAGGGGCGGTCGGGCCGGCGGGCATAATGGGCGAGTTGCTGATTGTGGGCGAGGGCCAGCGCATCGCCGACTATGTGCTGCGGATGTCGCCACGTTGACATCCTCAGCCGGTGCATTTTGCAGCGAAATGCATTCCGCGTCATAATGCAGGCAAATGCCCCTGATCCAGGTGCGGGACATCCCCGACCACATCTATCGGTTGTTGGCCGAACGGGCTAAACGCGAACGCCGCAGCCTTGCCCAGGAGGCCGTCGTCACTCTGGCCCGAGGGCTCCAGGTTGAGGTGGACGCCAAGGCTCGCCGACGGGCGTTGCTGGCCGCGAGTCAATCCAGTCCTTCCGCGAACGGCGAGCGGTTCAGCGATCCCGTCAAACTGATCCGCGAGGATCGTCAGCGGTGAGGACCTTGACGCAGCCTTGAGAAGGCAAGCTGAGTCTCAAGGCATCCGCACAGCATAAGCCCGATACCCGCCCCCTACTTGCGCACCTCCGCCTCAATCGCCTCCAGTTCCCTGCCCGCTTCGGCCCAGTGGCCTTGAGCGGCCAGGTCGCGGTAGCGGCTCAGGTGCTCGCGGATGCGCTGGATGCGCGGGTCCGACGAAGCCGGCGCTGCCTGCGCTTGCGCGCCGGCAGCCGGCGCGAAGCCTTCCTCTTTGGCCTGCTGGATCAACTGCCGCGCTCCCGCCGACAACTGCGCCAGGGCTTCCTCGTAGCTGTCCGCGTAGATCAGCCGGCTGCCTACCGCCAGCACGATTTTCTTCAACTGCGGCATGCTGCCTTCGGTGGCCTGGATGTAGATGGGGTCCACGTACAGAAAGGTGTTGCCCACCGGCAGAACCAGGATCTGCCCGCGCACCACGTGCGAACCCTGCTGGTTCCACAGAGTAAGGTCCTTGGAGATGGTCTGCTCCTGGTTGATGTTGGCCGACACGTTCATGGGACCCTGGATCAACTGCTGCTTGGAGAGCAGCAGCACCACGATTTCGCCCAGATGCGCTCCGTCGCAGCGCGAGGCCATCAGCCCGATCAGGTTGTTCTTGTTGTGCGGCGTAAACGGGGTCATGAGCAGGAATTCGGGCTTGGATTCGCCGGGCACGGTGGCCATCACGTAGGTCGGCGTCACCGGTTCGGTTCCGTTGTTCTGGCCGGAGCTGGTCAGCGCCAGGTCCCACACGTCCTCCTTGTTGTAGAAAGACTGTGGATCGAGCATGTGGTACGTGCGGTAGATATCGGCCTGCACGCGGAACATCGCCTCGGGATAGCGCGCGTGGGCGCGCAGGTCCGGAGGCATCTCGGACGCCGGCCGGAACAGGTCCGGGAAGAGCTTCCAGTAGGCCGCGATGATGGGATCGTCGGGCGCGAACACGTACAGGTGCACTTCGCCGTCATAGGCGTCGATGGTGGCCTTCACGGCGTTGCGGATGTAATTGATGCTGCCCACGTCTCCCAGATCCACGGCCCGCGAGTACGGGTGCGCGGCGGAGGTGGTGTAGCCGTCCACCATCCATACCAGCCGTCCGGAATCGGTGATCACCATGTACGGGTCCGGATCCCATTGGAGGAAGCCGGCCAGAGTTTCGAGGCGCTCCCGCACTTTACGCCGGATCATCATGCGGCTGTTGTCGGTGAGGAAGCCGGTGAGCAGAATCTGCGGCTCACTCTCCCGCAGAGAGGCGGCCAGGCGCATCCAGAAGGAGGAGATGGGGAAGCCACCCGTGCCTTCGTAGCTGGTCTGCTGGTACTTCTCGCCCGACGGGTAATCGAACTCCTTCTGGGCGGTGTGGACGAACACCGGCTCGTGAGTGGATTCGCCGTAATAGATTTCCGGGCGCGTGAGCTTCAGGCTCTTGGTCTTCACTTCAGGCGGAGCGTCGTCGATGAGCAGCACGGGGAGGCCGTCGGGCGTCATCTTGCTGACCTCCGAGAGCACCAGCCCGTAGCCGTGGGTATAGATGAAGGCCGGGTTGATCCAGTTGGAAACCGCGTCGGGAAGCTGGCGAACGTCCAACTCGCGCGGCGCCAGCAGGACCTGCCGGTACTGCCCGTCGATCATGTATCGGTCCACGTCGCTGTCGTTGAACGTGTAGTACGTACGAAGAGCCTGGCGCTGGGTGATGGTGTCGTGGAAGGGGCGCCACTCCCACAGACGCACGTTGTCGAGCAGCGGCTTGTTGGCGGCCAAGTCGATGGGCGCCTCGGGCTGCGCGGCGAATTCGACCTCGCTGACGCGCTGCTCGATTCCGTAGGCGCTGCGGGTGGCGTGTATGTGGGTCCGGATGTAGGGCCGCTCGAGGGAGATTTCATTGGGCCGGACGTAGAGCGCAGAAACGGCCGCCGGGACCACGAAAGCCACCACCAGCGCCAGCGCCATGGCGGCGGCCGTGATCCAACGGCGCATCCACACCAGGATGGCGGCGGCGAAACAGGCCCCAATCATGAGCCATTGCATCGGCAGCCCCACCCTTTGGTCCACCCAATCGATGCCCACCAGGAACGACCCGTGCTCGTTGTAGACCATTTCATAGCGGCCCAGGAAGAAGCGCACGGCCAGCGCCATCAGCAGCACAATGGCGGCGCCGCGCAGGAAGCGGGACTCGAGTCCGCCTTCCAGACGCAAGATCCGGGCGTCAATTTCGCGCGGCTCGTGGATGTCGGGGAACTGGTATCGCAATTGCCACCCGCGCGCCGCCACCCAATAAAGCAGGATGCAGAAGATCACCAGCGCCAGCGCGTAGCCGCGCAGCAGGCCATAGAAGGGCAGGTCGAACAGGTAGAACGAGAGCGGTTTATCGAATACCGCGTCGTGCCAGGCGGCGGTGGCGGCCGGCAGGCCGCGTGAACCCGCGAAACGCACCACCGTCCAGGTGTCTATGGAGGCGGCCGCGATGAGGTAGCCCAACAGCAGCAGGACCAGGGTGGAAATGCGCGCGTACAGCTTGTGCTCGCCGAGCGCCGTCCCGGCGAATTTGAGGGCGCGCGCGTGCGCGATCCACAGGACGATGAAGGCTACCAGCGTGGCCGCGGTGGTAGGCGCAAAGCTGTAGGCGAGCATGCTCAACCAAGTGTGGAATTGGCCCAACTCCTTCCACCAGGCCACCTCGATGGCATATGAAGCGATGGTTCGGGCTCCGAACAGCAGTACGACCACGGAAGCCACTAGAGCGATGCGGACCGCGGTCGAGCCGAGCGCCCGCCGCCCGCGTCCAATCTGTTTGGGCATGCCCCAAGCGTAGCACCGGGAAGGGGGCGGCGCGCTCCCTCGTGGCGGCCGGCCCTGATCCGTCCGCAAGCTCCATTCACCGCGGAGGCGCCGAGCCGCGGAGACAGCGCGGAGAGTTCTGAGATCGACGATTTCCGCTCACTCCTTTGGGTGGACGCCGGCCGAACCCTGCTTTACCAGGCAGGTGGAACTCGCAGGAGCCAAAGATCGCCGGGCAGCCCGCTCTACTACGCGTCCTCTCCGCGGTCTCAGCGGCTCCGCGGTAGATTCAGAGCCGGCATTCTGGGCTACCGACGGATCGCGGCGGCCGGAAGCCGCGGGGTGTACACTCGTTACTGGCCGGTATGCCCCATCGGACCGTGGCCAGCGCCATGCCTGTTGCGAACTTCCGCTTCTACGCGGGACTCAACGACTTCTTGCCGCCGGAGCGCCGTTGTACGGAGTTCGCGGATAGCTTCCTCGATGCCGCGACCGTCAAGGACCACATCGCATCGTTGGGCGTGTCACACACGCAGGTCGATCTCATCCTGGTCAACGGCCAATCGGTGGATTTCGCCTATCGAATCCGGGACGGCGACCGGATCAGCGTCTACCCGGTCTTCCAGACGTTCGACATCGCCGGGGTGACCCGATTGCGGCCGCAACCGCTCCGTGAGGATTGAAACCGAGGCGTCGAAATGTCCAAGAAGCGCTTTCCCCTGTCCAAGGTCTATAGCTTGCTTGAGCCCGGACCGGTCGTGTTGGTCACCACCGTTCGCCGGGGGCGGCCGAATATCATGACCATGTCGTGGCACACGATGATGGAGTTCGAGCCGCCGCTGGTGGGTTGCGTGATCAGCGACCGGAACTACACGTTCGGCGTCTTGAAGTCGGGCAAAGAATGCGTCATCAACATCCCCACCGTGGAGTTGGTGGAGAAGGTGGTGGGCTGTGGGAACACCTCCGGAGCGAAAACCGACAAATTCGCGACCTTTGGTCTCACGCCGGCGGCCGCCGGGCGAGTCAAGGCGCCGCTCATCGACGAATGCTATGCGAATCTGGAATGCAAGGTCGTCGATACCAGGATGACAACCACGTACGGTCTCTTTGTACTTGAAGTGATTCAAGCATGGATCGACCCATCGGTGAAACGCCCGCGGACGATTCATCATCTCGGAAAGGGCGCTTTCATGATCGCCGGCAGGACAATTCAGTTGCCTTCCAAGATGAAATAGGCATGGACGAAGGAGATCAGCCCGATTGGTGGGGCATGCTTTAGCTTGTGCGGGGAGCCAACGCCATCATTACCCTGCGATGTTGCCACCTCGACGGCCGCTTCGAGGACTACTGGGAGGATCGCCGGGCGGCCTGAGTTTCAACTTCTGCGTCGCGCACCCCTGGGCCGGGCCCTATCGGGCTGTCCGGGCGCCGCCGGACAGCGGACGCCCGCTCCATGGGAGGGCAATGTTACGGCGCCGGCGCCGTCACCCATTCCGTTTTGAACCCGGGTTCGAGAACCTTGCGCGTTCCGGGAAAACGCAGGGCGTTGAGTTCGCCTTCCGGCTCCGGCGGGGTGGAGGTTCTGGTAACGCCGGCCGGGGCGCCGCCCACGCTGATGTTGAGGTTCGACAGGAGGTCAAGGAGCCACCCGCCTTTCTCGGGCGTGTGTCCCATCACGTGGAAGGGAACCGCGGCGCCATCGACCTCGATGGTTTCCACGTGCAGAACGACCGCCACCTCGGGCGGTTGCACGCGGGCCGCGACCTCGATCAACCGCCCGGCGACGACCGATCCCTGCGGCACGAGAGTCTTCTTCCGGTCATCCTGGACAGGCTTGGCCAGCCTGCCCGTGAAACGGTCTCCGCCGGCCGCCGTGGCGCTGTCGATGCCGGCCGTAAGCTCGATGGTCACCGGAAGTCCGGCGGGCAGATCCCAGCGCGGCGCCGGAGCCGCCTTCGCCGGCGCCGCGGGCGCTTCGCCGGGCGCGCCGAAGCTGAGGTACGATTTCGCCTGGTACTCGCGGCAGCCCGAAAACGTGACGACGCTCTCAACTTCGGCGCCGGAGCGGTCGATGAACCTCTGGCGCGTTTCCCGGGGAAGCAGGAACTCGCGCCTGCCTATCGCCACGCGCCCGTAATCGGAGGCGGTTGTGAGTTCGCAACTGAACGCCTCGGGAGGCAGCTCGCTGGTGCGGGTGGTCATCCGCGCGAGTTCCGACGTCTCCGGATCGAGGAGCAGGGTTCCGTCCCAGGCGGTGGCGATGGTTCCGCTCTGCGTATAGATGAGGTAATGGCTTCTTTCCACCGGCACGCGGAAGGAGTACTGGAACAGTTTCCGACCGGCGGCCTCGGCATCGCCCCTAAACGTGAAATCGACAGCGTCGCCCTGGACTACCTGCAACAGCAGCATGCCGAAGGGGCCGGTGGCGGCAGGGCCGTAGCCGATGATATCCCACAGCTCGCGATCCTCGAAGCGATTCGCGCCAGGCCAGGAATACATCTCGGCTGTCCTGTCCGCGCGGACCTCGAGTCGGAGCCGGTCGGCGCTCTCCAAGGTGAGCTTGTAGCCGCGTCTCTTCTTCTCGGCGGCGAGGTCGTCGCAGTTGCGCGGCGTGGAGGCCAGCCTGGCCCGATAATATCGCCGCTCGATAGTCTCGACGCAGGTATAGTTGGGGGCAATGGCGGCATTCTTCGAGCACCATCTGGCCGAAGCGCGCCAGCGCGTCCACCGCGTCCTGTTGCGCCGCGGCGCACGCCGCCGCCAGCAGAAGCACCCACCCGCACCGCTTGAAGCTCATGGCCGGCTCACCGTGACCCACTCGGTCTTTTGCCCGTCGCGAATCACGCAGCGGCTGGTGGAACACCGGAACAAGGCGCGGCCCGCCGTGAGCCACGGCGGGAGCGGCCCGATGAGAACGCCGCGCGAAGGAAAGGTGCCCGTCGGAGGCGTGGGAATCGGAGGAGCGCCGCTGGTCAGTCGGAGAGGAACTTCGCGACCGGCGATTTCGACCGTTTCTACCTCGAGGAGGATGGTCACACGGCTGACATCGAGCGTGCGCTGCACCTGTGTGACCCGCCCTCGAACGAGCGCCCCTTCCGGCGCAATCACGTTCTTATCCTTGTCCACGACGGGCTTCGTGAGCCGGCCGCCGAAGGGGTCGCCGGCCGCCGCCACGGCGCTGTCGATCGTGCCGGTCAGGGCGATGCTCACGGGCAGGCCCGCAGGAGCCTCCCAGGGAGGAGGCGGAGCGGCGGCGGCGCTCGCCGCCGGCGCGGGAGGGGAGGCGCCCGTGTACGCCACGCTCGATTCCGCCCGGTACTCGCGGCATGAGGTGAAGGTCACCGTGCTCTCTACCTCCGTGCCATTGACTTCCACGAACCGCTGAAGCGCCTCGTGGGGGAGCAGGAATTCGCCGGCGCCGACCGGCACGTGGCGATAATCCAACTCCGTGGTGAACTGGCAGCAAGCCGTCTCGGGCGGTAGGCCGCCGACGAAAACGGAGAGCTGCACCGGCGCGCCGGTCCGGGGGTCGGCATAGATGGTCCCCTCGTAGGCGATGGTCACCTGTCCGCCGCCCCAGAAGAACGCATGATGGCTATGCTCCACCGGGACGCGGAACGAGTAGGCGTACGCCGTCAGGCCGTGGACCGTCTTCACGCCTTCGAATTGGAACTCGGGGGCGTCTGCGCCGAAGATGCCCGTCAGCACGGGGCCCAGGGACCCCGTGCTGGTTGGTCCGTACCCGAGTAGGTCCTGCAAGGAGCGGTCCTCGAAGCGGCCGGCGCCCACCCAGGAATACATTTCCATGTCCGGGCCCACCCGCACGTCCAGGCGGAACCGGTCGGCGCTGTTCGGAGACAGGCGGTAGCCGGGCGTGCGCTTGAACTCGGCAAGTTCAGGGCAGGACTTGGGGGTTCTGGCTTTCTTTTCGCGGCTGGGCAAAAGAAACACCCGGTCGATGGTTTCCACGCAGGTGTAGTTGGGGATGCGCGCCTTTTCGCCGTGAACGAATTCACGCAAACGCGCCAGAACCTCGCCGGGGTCGCGCTCCGCGCCTAGGCAGGCAACGGCGGCAAGCAGCATCGGCGCGCAGCGCACAACCAGATTATAGGACATTATACTCCGGCTTCAAAAATCCCCATTTCGGTTACCGAGTTATATGACTTGACGCGATCCCCCCGTCTCGGCCTTCGTTCGTTCGGGGCATCAGGGCGCCGCGTCGATTCCAGGCCCAGGGCGAACAGGCGGGGAACACGGGGAACAGGGGTCCCACGCACTGCTGTACCATCACAAATCGAACAGGGTCGCTTGATTGGAGGTCACCTCTGGAGAGAGTTCATAGTCTGTGCCTTGGCGCGCGGATTCTGTCGGTTCCGCCGGCCAATCGCATCGGCGTCCACTCACGTGTCGCGCACCCACTTGCAATCGACGTTGCACAAAGGACCCGTTTCGGGACGTTCTGCGACTCCGCCGGGCTGAAGGCCACTCCTTGTCCGCGCCATTTGTACATAGCGGCTAACCGGCTTCCGCCCAGGGTCGGGAATGATGTGGCGTTGCCGGAAACTGGTTTTGCCCACCACTTTGACGAAACACGCCCTACCCCGACATCTGGACGGTTGAGCCTAGATCCACCCTGACGCCGTAGCGCCTAGAAAGGCCGATTGCTGTCGCCAAACCCACCAGGAATAGTTCCATCAGGCCTTGACTTAACGCCAATGCCTGGTCCGCGCGGGTCCCTCTGAACCTACTCTTCTCTCGAAGCATCAAGTGATTCCCACCCCCGAGAAGCCGGCCAGGGGGGCCGCCCCCCGATTCGTCCAGATGCCCGGAAATGGGAATCCGAAGCGGCATCGCGCACTCGTGCGTTCGGCCCGTCGCGGCGGCCACCCTGTCTCCGGACAGGCCCTAACTCGCTTCGATGACGATGCGGTGCACTTTGAGCAGCAGGTCCACCTCTTGCAGGGGAAGCTCCAGGGCCTCCGCGATTTGCTCGGGGGCTTCGCCCCGCCGGTGCATGCGCAAGGCCTGCGAGCGTTTGCTCAGATTCAGGCCCGGCTTGGCCGGCGCCGCAATCGATGGAAGCACGGGCTCCCGTTGGAACTCGCGGAATTCCTGAAGGCCCGCCGCCAGATCGCTCTGCAGCGCTTCCACGGCGGCCTCGCACAGGGCCCGGCGGGCATCCGCGCGCCCGGCGGCGGCGCATACCATCAACTTGGTTCGCAGCAGAGCGAGGAGACTGGCCGCCAGGGCCACCAGCGCCAGGCCGCCCACCATGGCGAGCGGTAAGCTCAGCCCGCTCACCGCACGCTCCGCAGCCGCTCGTGCCGGTTGGCGATCTGCTGTATGCGCACGCCATAGTTCCCGTCCACCACCACCACCTCTCCGCGCGCGATCAGGCAGTGGTTGACCAGCACCTCGACCGGCTCGTTCACGTCGCGGTCCAGCTCGATGATCGACCCGGTGGTCAGCTTCAGGACGTCCTTCATGGCAATCTCCTTCCTGCCGAAAGAGATGCTCACGGGCAGCTCGACATCGAGAAGCAGGGCCAGGGTTTGCGAGTTCCCTTTGGGAGGCTCGGGCGGTTGCTCCTCGCCGCTTGGCTGGCCGCGCGGCTCCCCATGCGCGCCGGCGGGGGCGGACAACAAGTCCAGCATGCTGGGACTCAACGCCAGGGTGAAAGGAGCGGGCGACGCCGCTTTGAACTGGAGCCAGACGCGCGCGAAATCGACCACTTCGGGTCCGGGCGGGCGCTCGCCGCCGCCGGCGCAGACCACCTCGCGGCCCAGCAGCGAACCCGCCGCGCGCGCCATGACCGACAGCGACTGGCCGAGCATCTCCAGCCAGGTGTTTCTGGCCTCGGCGGCGTCCACCGTTTCGAGCCCGGCGGCCCGCAGAGTCTGGCCGCCCGCATACTCCCAAGCCGAACGCGGAGCGCCCACCCACGCCTTGGCCTCTTCCGCTCCCTCGAATGGCTGTTCCCACCACAGCAGTTCGCTTTCGGCGCCATCGCCTTCGGGAATCGCGGGTTCGGAGGCCGGCTCCCATCGGAACTCGGGCCGCTCGTCGGCCATGGACTCGAACACCTGCGCCAGGCTTTCGACCCACGCATCCACCAGACCCCGCGCCGGCTCGGTGGTTCTCAGCCGGCCGGGGATATGAACCTCCTCCTCCGCGCTCATGCCTTCACCACCACCCCGCGCGAAGAAGGCCACCGGCCGGCCAGGTGCGTCCGGAGCCTCAGAATGGCTTGCGACTTCAGTTGCGAGATCCGCGACTCGTGGAGTTTGACGATCTGCGCGATCTCGCGCAAGGTCAGCTCCTCGCGGTAGTACAAGCTCAGCACGGTGCGCTCGATGTCGGGAATGCCGTCGATGGCCCGCGCCAGTATGCGTTCCAGCTCGGCCCGCTCGAGGAGCACGGACGGGAGGTTGTCCAGGCCGCCGGAGATGTAGTGCAGGAGGCCCTTGCCTTGATTTCCGGCGGTGTCTTCGAGGCTGGCGATGTTCAGGCCACGCACGTCGACCAGCCAAGCGTGGTACTCCTCGATCGAGATGGTGAGCTGCGCGGCGGTCTCCTCCTCGGTGGGGGAGCGCTGGAAGCGCTGTTCCGCCTCGGCGATGGCCGCTTCGATTTGTTTCGCCCGGCGCCTCTTCTGGCGCGGCGCCCAATCCATTCCCCGCAAGCTGTCGAGAATCGCTCCGCGGATTTTGTACTCCGCGTAGGTCCTGAGCTTGACGTTGTGGCCCGCATCGAAGTTGTCAATCGCGGCAATCAGACCGATAACGCCGGTGGAGATCAGATCTTCGAGCACCACATTCTCGGGCAGCCGCTCCTGAATCCGCCGCGCGATCAGGCGGACCTGCGGCAAATGTTCGAGAATCAGGCGCTCCCGTTCCTCGTCGGTTATCGATTCAGACGCCACGTACGCATACATAAGCCACCTTGAGCTTCAGGCCGTTCTAGGCCGCCGAAAGGGCGCGCGACCGATGCCCCGTAAGCACCAGCTCCGATACCCGGCCGCGGCTGGCGGTCTCCAGGTCCTCCGGTATGCGCTGCCCCGTGCCAAAGAACGAAAGCGGCTTCCCGGTGCGCGCGGCCTCGTTGAGAATCGGCCCAAAGGAGGCGGTCTCGTCGAGCCTGGTGAAGAGCAGGCGTTGCGGCCGGAAGACTTCGAATGAATCCACCACACGGGTAAGATCGGCGGATTTCATGGACGACGATAGGACCAACTGCGCGTCGACATCGCCGCGCCCGGCCAGAAAGCGCGCCAGCGCGCCGGCATGGTCCATGTCGCCGAAACCAAAGCCCGGCGTGTCGATTAGAAGCAGGTCTTTGCCGCGGTGCTCCTCGATGGCCTGCGCCAGGGCCGCCACCGTCTCCAGAAGATGAAAGCCCACGCCGAGGATGGCCGCATAAGAGCGCAACTGGTCGGCCGCGGCCACGCGGTACGTGTCCATGGAGAGCAACAGGGCGGGGCGCCGGGCGGCCAGGCCATAATTCACGGCCAGTTTCACCAGGGTGGTGGTCTTGCCGGCGCCTGGCGGCCCGACCAGAGCCACGATTCGGGGCCGGAGGTCGCCTTTGCCGAGCAGCGGCTCGGCCGTGATGCGCGATTCCAGCTCCTCGGCCAGGGCGCGTGGAAACGCGTCCGCTTCGGCGCGGCCGGCCCCGCGGGCGACCGGCGAGCGCGTCCCCGACGAGCGCGTGGCGGCGGCCTGCACGATCTCCCGCGCCAGTTCCGGACCTACCTCGTTGGCGGTCAGGGCCGCGTAAGCCTCCGATATGTCCGGAGACGACGCCAGCCACTGCGACGGCGCGAAGGCCGAACGGGTGAGGGCGCGGCGCATTTCCTCGAGCTCGCGCTTCAGCTCCGCCACTTCCGTCGAAAGACGGTCTCCCGAGGGTTGCCTGGATGGCGGCGCCCCGCCAGCCGTTTCCGCCGGCGCATCTTCTTGCAGATCCGCGAAAACCACTTCGTATTCGCCGCGGCCGCGCGTCTCCGGCGGAGCCTTGCGGCTGTTCACGAGCATGGCTTCCGACCCCATTTCCAGGCGCGCCATCGCCATGGCGTCTTCCACCGTCCGCGCGAAATACGATTTGATCTTCATCGACAGAGGCTCCCGGCGTACGCCGGCCAATCGCTACCCTTAGGCTTCGTGTGATCTATCGTCGTTTTTCGCGAATCGCTGTAGAGCCGGTCTTACTGAATGTTCCCCAGCGATTGGACCTTCTGTCCGGGCGGGATCTCGCCGTGAGACAGGACCACCAGGTTGGGGGCCGAGGGCTCGACTATCTGCCGCAGGAAGTACCGCGCTCCCGACGAGGTGATGGCCACCACCGGCGTTTCGGGCGAGCCCACGCGGCTCACCACCCGGTTCACAATGCCGCGCATGGCTTCCGGCGCCAGGGTGAGATGGCTGTTCTGCTCGCCGTGCTGCACGGCGGATTCGATGGCTTGCTCGATCGAAGGATCGACGAACCACGCCGCCAGTTCCCCGGCGCGGTTGAGATAGGGCTTGATCACCGCGCGCCGGATGGATTGGCGCACGTATTCGGTGAGCAGGGCCGGGTTGCGGGTGGCCGGCGCGGCCTCTCCCAGCGCCTCCAGGATGGAGGCCGCGTCGCGAACCGAAACCCGCTCCCGCAGCAGATTCTGCAAGACCCTTTGCACGGTGGCCAGGGGCAGCAGCTTGGGAACCAGGTCCTCGACAGCCTTCGGATTTTCCACTGCCACGCGATCGAGCAGCCGTTTGGCGTCCTGCCGCGAAAAGAGCTCGTGGGCATGGCGTCGGATCACTTCGGCCAAGTGCGTCCCGAGCACGTTTACTCCGTCCACCACGGTGTACCCGGCGGCGCGTGCGCGCTCCGCGCGCCCGCTCGGAATCCACAGCGCCTGCATTCCGAAGGCGGGCTCGCGGGTGGGCTGGCCTTCCAGAGCGGCGTCTCCCGCGCCCGAGGGAATCGCCAGCTCGCATCCTTGCGGCAGCTCGTAGCGGGCTATCTCCACGCTCTTGATCGAGATCACATACTCCCGGCTGCGCAGCGAGAGATTGTCGGCCACGCGCACCGGGGGAAGCAGGTAGCCCAGATCGGAAGCCAGTTGCCGCCGAATCGCCGAAATTCGGCGTAATAGGGGCGATTCCTGCGCCCCTTCGACCAGCCCCACCAGCCCCAGCCCCACCTCGATGGCCAGCGGTTCCACGCGCAGCAGCGATTCCAGGTTCTCTTTGGCGGCCGCCGGCTTGGCGCCCGCCGGGGCGGCCGCCTTCAGCCGCTCCCGGCGGCGCAAGGTCCACCCCACCCAGCCCGCCCCGCCGCCCAGCAACAGAAACGGGATCTTGGGCATGGAAGGCAGCGCGGCCAGGGCCACCAGCACCCCCGCCCCCAGCAGCAGCGGCTGCGAGTGGCCGAAGATCTGCCGCCCAAACTCCGTGCCCAGCCGCGCGTCGGAGCTGGCGCGGGTGACGATGAGCCCTCCCGATATCGAAATCATCAGGGCCGGAATCACGGTCACCAGCCCGTCGCCGATGGTCAGCACGGTGTAGGTCTCGAGCGCCTTGCGAAACTCCATCCCGTGCTGCAGAACGCCGATCAGGAATCCGGCGATGATGTTGATGCTGGTGATCAGGATGCTTGCCACCGCGTCGCGCTGGGTGAAGCGCGAGGCCCCGTCCATGGCCCCGTAGAACTCGGCCTCGGTGGCCAGTTGCTTGCGGCGCTGCTTGGCCTCGGATTCGTCGATCAGCCCCCCGTTGAGGTCCGAATCGATGGACATCTGCTTGCCCGGCAGGGCATCCAGGGTGAAGCGCGCGGTCACTTCCGAGATGCGCACGGCGCCGTGATTGATGACCACGTATTGAATGGCGATCAGCACCAGAAAAATCACCGCGCCGATGATGTAGTTGCCGCCCACCACGAAACTGCCGAATGCGCCGATGATCTGGCCCGCCGCCGTGGTCCCGGTGTTCCCCTGGAGCAGGATCAGCCGCGAAGAAGAGACGTTGAGCGCCAGGCGAAACAGGGTCAGCAGCAGCAGGGTGGTGGGAAAGGAGGTGAACTCGACGGGCCGCACGAGGTACAGCGACACCATCATCACCGTCACCGAGGCCAGAATATCGGTGGCGATCAGCAGGTCCAGAATGAAGCCCGGCAGCGGCGTGATGAGCGCCACCACGATGGCCAGAACCGCGACCGGCACCGCCAGCTCGCGCACCGCGTCGAGCGGAGCGGGGCCGCTCCACCACGAGGCCGGCGGCCGGGTCAGAGCTTTCGAGGGAGTCATCTCAGCCCGGCAGCCTCCCGTTCATGAGCTTGAAAATGTAGGCCAGAATTTCGGCCACCGCGCGATACAAATGCGGCGGAATCTCCTGCCCGACCTCGACCGCCTGGTACAGCGCCTGCGCCAGCGGAGGGTTCTCGACGATCGGGACCCGATGTTCCACCGCCATCTCGCGGATGCGCCGCGCCAGATAATTCCTGCCCTTGGCGACCACCAGCGGCGCGGTCATGCCGTCCATCTCGTAGCGCAGCGCCACCGCGTAGTGCGTGGGGTTCACCACCACGGCGGTGGCCTTGGGAACTTCCTTCATCATCTGGCGGCGCGCCCGGTCGCGCTGCAGCCGCCGCACCCGCGCCTTCATCTGCGGATTGCCTTCCTGCTCCTTCACCTCGTCGCGGATTTCCTGCCGGCTCATCCGCAAATCCGCTCGGTAACGGCGCAACTGCCGGAACAGATCCACCGCCCCAAAAGCCAGGAACACGCCCGCGGACTTCCAGAACAACTCCATGAGCGAGGCGCCCAGCAGCGCGCCGCCGCTTTCCACGCTGCCGAGCGGCAGGGCCAGAAATGCGTCCAGCTTTTCGCGGGCGATGGTGTACACCGCCCACAGGAACATGGGAAGCAGGATCGCGGCCTGCAGCGTGGAGGGCAGGTTCTGGCGGGGCAAGTCCCGCAAACGCGAGAGCGGATTGAGCCGCGCCGGATCGGGCGCCAGGCGCTTGAGGCTGATGCCGAAGCGCGTGGTAGCCAGCCGGATCGCCAGCGTGGCGGCCACCACCGCGGCCCCGCCCCAGACCAGGGGCAGCCCGATGCGCAGGAACACCTGCCAGGCCACGCGCGTAAGATCCTGGGGCTTCAGCTCCCCGGCGAATGCCAGCCGCAACAATGATCGCGCCGTCTGGCGGAAGGCCGCCAGCCAGGCGCCGCTGCCTACCGTGGCCACCCCCAGCAGGGCCACGAATTGCAGGGCCGACACGAACTCCTTGGCCGCCGGGAACTGTCCTTCCTTGCGCGCCTTTTCGAGGCGTCGCGGGGTGGGCGCTTCGGTTCTCGAGGATTTGTCCGGCATCGCGCCTCATAGGCCCAAAATCCGCCGCGCCGCGGCGCATGCCTGCCCGCCGTACTCGGTCATGATGCGCGGGTACAGAACGGCCACCCAGCTCAGCGCCAGCAGCGCGATCAGCATCTTGGCCGGAAAGGCCAGCGACAGCAGTTGCAGTTGCTGGTTGAGACGTCCCAGAAGAGCCAGGGCGACATCCACCATCACCAGCAGAGCCACCACCGGCAGCGCCAGCCGCGCCCCCACCGTGAACAGCCCGGCCGACAGCTCCACTATGGGTCGCGCCGAGGCGCGGGAGAACACGTAGGCTCCCGCCGGAATCGCCTCGAGGCTGCGCGCGAACAGCCGCAGGATCTCGCGATCAAGCCCCAGGGCGAAGAACAGCGCGCTGGCAATGAGCTGGGCGAACACCAGCAGTACTCCGGAATCGGCCTGGGTGTTGGGATCCACCGTGGAGGCGTAGGCATAGCCCGCCTGCAGCCCGGCCATCTGCGCCGCCACGGCAAAGGCTTCCATTACAAACGCCATCGAAACCCCGATGGCCAACCCCACGGCGGCTTCGGCCAGCGCCCAGGCGGCCAGCCTGGCCGCCGTGACGGTCCCGGCGTCCACCGCCGGCCAGCGCGGAAACAGGGCCAGCGCGATGGCCACCGCCAGGGCCGCCCGCGCCGGTTCCGGAGCCCGCTTCACGCCCGGCAGCGGGGCAAACGTGAGGGCCCCCGCCACGCGCGCCAGGACCAGCAGAAAGGCGCACAGCGCTCCGCCCGAAATCGTCAGGCTAGCGGGCATACCGGCCCAGGTTCCCCAGCAACGCGCCGGCGTACGCCATGCTCTTCTGGATCATCCAAGGCATCATCAGCAGCAGCGCCGCCAGAAAGGCCATCAGCCGCGGCACGGTGCTGAAGGCGTTGTCCTGCATGGAGGTGGCGATCTGCACAAGGCTCATGAAGATGCCCGCCACAAAGCCTATCGCCAGCAGCGGGGCGGCCAGCCAGAAGGCCGTGAGCAAGGCTTCCCGCATGATCTGCACCACCATTTCGGGGGTCATGTGTAGAAGCTCTTCATGAGCGATCCGATAACCAGGTTCCAGCCGTCCACCAGCACGAACAGCAGGATCTTGAAGGGCGCCGAGATCATGACCGGCGGCAACTGCACCATGCCCACCGAAAGAGTGACGGAAGCCACCACCAGATCGATCACCAGGAACGGCAGGTACAGCACGGCCCCGATTTGAAAACCGGTCTTCAACTCCGAAAGGATGTAGGCCGGAATAAGGATTCTCAGCTCCAGATCGGCCGGCGAGCGGGGGGCTGGCGTCCGGGAGATCTCCACGAACAGCCGCACGTCTTTCTCCCGCGCGAACCGGGCCAGAAACTGCCGCAGGGGCTTGGCCGCGGCGTCGGCCGCCTGCTGGGCGGACAGATGGCCGGCTTCCATGGGCTCCCAGCCCTGGTGGTACATCTCCGCCACCACCGGCTGCATGATCACAATCGTCAGGAACAGGGCCAGCCCCACCAGCACCTGGTTGGAGGGCGTAGTCTGGGTGCCCAGCGCCTGGCGCAGGAAATGCAAAACCACGGTGATGCGCAGGAACGGCGTGATGGTCATGACGGCCGCCGGCAGCACGGTCATGAGCGTCAGCAGGATGACGATCTGCATGGGGACGCTGAGGCCGGAGCCGTTCTTGCCGGCCGATATGCCAAACAGCGAGAGGGGATCGGAGGCGGCCGCCGCCGCCGGAGCCGCCGCGGCCAGCGCTACCGCGGCCAGCGCCGCCAGGCGAGCGGTCTTCATCGCGCGGCCTCCGCTTCGCCCCTGGTCTCCCGCCAGGGGAAGGTCTCGATCAACGCGCAACCCGAGGGGGACGAACTCAGCAGCAGACCCCGCTCGCCCAGGCGCACCAGATGCAGAGCGTGCTGCGGGCCCAGGGCCACCCGCTCCACGCATTCGAGCTTCCGGCCCGCGCCGCGCCGCAGCGCCGACGGCAGGGTCAAACCGCGCCGCTTCAGCGCCCACAGCGCCAGCCCCAGCAGCCCCAAGACGGCCGCCACGGCCGTCATTTCCCGGACTACGTCCATGCTGATCCGCTCCTTTTACAGGTCTTCGCGGAAGTCGGTGATACGCACCCCGAGGAGATTCTCGATCACCACGATCTCTCCGGAACCGCACAACACGCCGCCGATGTAGATGTCGATGTTCTCGCCGGCGGACCGCGAGGTGCGGAGCACCGAGCCTTCGCCCAGCTCGAGCACGTCGCGAGCCCGCAGAACCCGGCGGTCCAGCTCGACTTCGATATCCACCGGCACATCGGCCAGCGTCGCGATCTCTTCCAAAGGAGTCATCGGCGGCTTAGTGAATCAGGTTTATAGTGTCCTGGGTGATTTCGTCGGCCGAGGAGATGACCTTCGAGTTCGCCTCGTACGCCCGCTGATACACGATCAGGTTGGTGAACTCGGTGGCCACGTCCACCGTGGAGGCTTCGATCGAAGCGCCCACGATCTGCCCGCGGCCGCCCGTGCCGGGCACGCCCACCACCGGGGTCGCGGTGGCGGCCGTCACCGCGTAGGTGTTGTTACCCTCCGCCGAGAGCGAATCCGGGTTGCGGATTCCAGCCATGGCCACCTGTCCCACCACGGTCTGCTGGCCGTCGGAGAATTGCGCCACGATCTGCCCGCCGTTGGCCAGACCCACGGTCAGCAACTGCGCCGCGGCGCTGCCGTCCTGGGCGGACGAGGATACGGCGGACGTCTCGGCGAACTGGGTGAGATGCCCCACTCCGGCCGAGTCGTAAGGATTCCAGGTGAGGTTCATGTCCGAGGCGCCGCCGGTCAGGCCCGCCACGCTGAACGTAATCGGCGCGCCCGCCGCCGGCGTGGTCAGTTGACCCGTGGCGTCGAACTGCAGGCTGCCGGTGGCCACGCTGGAGGCCGCCCCAGGGGTCCCTCCCGAGATGTCGCCTCCGGGGATGGACACGTTGTAGGTCCACTGGTTGTCGCCGGTCTTGGTGAAATCCACGGTCAGCGTGTGGGCCGTTCCCAACGAGTCATAGACCTGAATCGGATAAGAGAGGTCCGGCGCGCCGGTGGTGGACGCGTCCGAATTCAGGTTGAGATCGAGCGAGAAGTTCTGGGTGGCGATGGGCGGCTTGGTCGAGCCCACCGGGACGACGATCTCGCCAATCGGAGCGTTGGTGTCGATCGCCCCCGTGGTGGGGTTCGCGGTCCACCCCTGCACCCGATCTCCCGCGTTGGTCATCAGGACGCCGGAGGCGTCCGTCTGAAAATTGCCCGCGCGGGTGTAGGAAGTGGCCCCCGAGGCGTCCGTCAGGACGAAGAAGCCATCCCCCTGGATGGCCGCGTCGAGCGCTCCCGAACTGGTTTGCAGGGCCCCCTGCGTGAACTCGCGAATGGTGGTGGGCTGGGCCGTCCCGAACCCGACTTGCGTTTCACTCAGGCCCTCGCCGATGGACCGCGTTACCAGGTCGCTGAAGTAAACCACGCTGTCTTTGTACCCCGGCGTGTTAAGGTTGGCCAGGTTGTTGCCCACCACGCTGATGGCGGTGGAATTGGCGTTGAGCGCCGAAAGCGCCGTGGATAATGCCGTTAACATGCGATTCTCCCGTTCTACGCCGCGCCGGTCTGGCTCGCCGCGGACTGGGCCGCCGCCAGGGCGTCCACCTGCGCGCGTATGTTCGCCACGTCCTGCCCGGTGTCGACGCTCTGCTCCAGTTGCTGGAGCTGGGCCAGTTGGGTGACGAACTGCGTGCCGTCGGCCGGGCTCATGGGATCCTGGTTCTTGAGCTGGGCCACCAGGAGCTGCAGAAACATGTTCTCGGTTACCTGGACGGCGCCGGTCGTGACTGTCGATCCGGATCCCGCGCTGGCGCCCGGCGCCGCTGGGGCGCCGGTACTGCTTTGTGCGATGGGACTCATGTCGTTTCCTCTTTCTCAAGCCGGCGTCGAGCTTTGCCCGGTCGCCTCGCCGATCATCTGGTCGATGGAAGATTGCGGAAGCCCGTGGGTGTACAGCGAAGCGACCCAGCCCGCGTTGATCTGCCGTCCATCGGGCATTTGAACCAGCTCATTGGGCTGTTGCTGCTGCACCGGGCTGGTGGCGGAGGTGAAATCGTTCGCCTCCACCACCGTGCCGCCCAGCATCTGTGCGACGGTGGCGGCGGTTGCGGGGGTGGCGAACCACAGCGGATTCAAAGAGAGCAGGCTCCCGTCGGGCAAACTCTCGGTGGGGTTGGCGAGAAACACGTTGGGGCCGAAGACGGACTCGGCCGTGGGCACGGGGACCGGCGCGGGAGCGGCGCTCGATGCCCAGCAACTCGGATTGCCGGGAAACAGCGCGGCCAGCCCCTCCGGGGCCGTGGATGCGGCCGCGGCGGCGGTGGTTCCCGTGGCCGCGGCGGTTGAGGCGACTGTGGCCGCGGCGGGGGTGGAGTTCGCGGCCGGGGAAGCCGCGGCGGCGCTGGGAGTCTGGACCGCCGGCTTCTGTGCGGCCGTGGAGCCGGTCCGGCTGGCCAGAGCCGCGCGCCAGTTGTCCAGCGCGGCGCGCCGCGCGGAGGCGCTGCGCGTCGCGGCGGCCGAGAGCCCCGCGGTGGACGTTTTTACCGATGAGATGACATGAACCATTCGAATTCCTTTCGTTCCTCTTTCGGATCGATTTGTTTCTCGCTTGGCGGGGAGCGGCGCGGCGGATCGTCGCGCCCTTCCCGGCCGTCCCGCCGCCCCTGGCCGGCGTTGGCGTCTTGCTCCGCGGGCGGTGAATCGGAGCCGGAGAACCGACGCCCCCCCGACTCGCCACGCCAGGCGTCGGCGCGGATGCCACTCTGTTCCAGGCGCGCCGCCAGGGAGGGCAAGTCCCGGCGAAGGTCGCCGGCCAGCCCGGCGTCGGGGGTGCGCACCTCGACGCGGACGTCTCCCTGCCGCTCCACCAGGCGTAGGTCGACGCGTTGGTCGCCTTCGCTCAGCCGCAGCGTGATATCCCGCGCCGGCGTTCGCGGCGCGGGCGCCGGCTCAGGCGACGCCGAAAGCGCCGGCGTCGGGCGGTCCGCGGCCGGTCCGCGCGCCTCGCCTTGGAGGGCCCCTGCGCCGGTTTCGCTTCTCGCGGATGGGCTCCCGGTCGAGATCCCGTCCGCCGGGCGAAACTCCACCGCCGGTGGGTTGGCGCCGTCCTTCGCGATCCCTTCGTCCTGGCCGGCCGACCCGCCCGCCTTCTTGCGCGCAACGTCACCGGCCCAATCCGGCGGGCCGTCGGACAGAGGCTCGGGGCCGGCTCCGCCCCCATCCTCGCTCGCGGAGACCGGCGCAACCTTCCCGCCGCCGGGCGCGCCGGCCGCGGCGTCCTGGTTCGGACCGCTGTCCGCCGCGGGCGCCGCGCGGCCCGCGCTTTCGCCGGGCGGAGTCGCGACCCGCAGCCATCCGGCGAAAGCCAGTTCCCCGGCCGCCAAGAACGGGCGCGCGCGCCAATCCGGACTGGCGGCGGCCGGCAAGGTGGCGTCGTCCATGGGCGCGGATGAAAGGGCCGGCGCGGGAGAGGATGCCGGGTCCTCGCCCGGCGCACTCGATGCCTGGTTCGCCTTTCCGGCTGCATCCGGCGCCGAAGCATCGGCGGCGGATCGCCCCAGGAGAATCTCGACGACCGGCGCGCAGGAGCCCCTGGTTGCGTCTGGCGCCGACCGCACGGACGAAGGTGTTGCCGCAGTGGCCCGGCCCGTCGACCCCAGCGGCGTTGCCGGGTCGGCCGGCGCGGAGCGGGGGCCGGAAGAGGCGCCCGACGTCGCGTCGCGGGCGCTCCACGGGGCGGCCATGGCCCCGTCCACTGGCGGCGAAACGGGCAACCGGGGGCTCCCCGCCGGCGGTTCACCGGGCTCGGTGGGAGGGAGGCTGGCAAGCGCCGGAGCAGCGGGTTCCTCCTTCCGCTGGCGGCGCTGAGACGCCCGTTGACCGAGCCCGCCGGAGTTTGCAGCTTTCCCCGGAAGGGCCGCCGGCTTCTCCGCGGACGGCCCGCTCTCCGCGGCTGCCTGCGCCGTCTCTCGAAAACCATCTGGGGCAGTGTCGCTCTGGCGCCGCCCGGCCTGGGCCAGCATCGCCCCGAACAACGGCTCGGAGCCCGCGCTTCGGGCAGCCGCGCCGTACGGTTTGCCGAAAAGGGTCGCCGAGCCTTTGGCGGGAGGCGGCCAAGCGGCGCCGGGCAAAGACATCTGCGGAGCGGGAGCGGTCACGCCGTCTGAGATGCAGCTCGGCGTCCAAAAAGGGGGCTCCTGTTTTCAAAGGGATAGGAGAGCGAGCGCGGCAAGAACTCGTCGTCCGGGTCCACCCGCGCCAATAAACTGCCGCGTGCACACCCGCTCCTGCCCAGCTTATCGGCTCATTGCGCTGCGTTTTGAGATACTTACTTCCTCTTATCTTCCCGGCCCTCCATGTGCACTGCTCTCTGCGCCATGGACCCGATCACGGCTATCGCGGCCAGCGGGCTGCGAGCCCGCATGGAATCGCTCGACATGCTGGCCAACAACATCGCCAACGCCTCCACCGGCGGATACAAGGCCGATCGCGAGTTCTACAGTCTGTACATGGCCCCGGAAGCCGAGGACGCCGGCGAATCCTCCGTCATGCCCCTCATCGAACGGCCTTGGACCGACTTGTCTCAGGGCGCCATCCAGGTGACCGGCAACAGTCTCGACGTGGCGCTTTCGGGTAAAGGCTTTTTCGCCGTGAATGGGCCCAGCGGGACGCTCTACACGCGCAACGGCAGTTTCACGACGTCCGCCAGCGGCGATATCGTCACCGCCGACGGATACCCGGTTCGGGGGACGGGCGGCGCGGCGCTGACCCTCGATGCTTCGCTCCCGGTGCAGGTTTCCGAGGATGGAACGGTCCAGCAGGACGCCTCCGTGGTGGGCCAGATGGAAGTGGTCGACTTCGCCGACGCCGGCGCGCTGGGCAAACAAGGCGCCAACTACTTTACCGCCGACCCGGCGGCGGCGCGCACCGCCGTCTCAACCGGCGTGGAACAGGGCAAGCTCGAAAGCTCCAACACCGGCGCCGCGGATGCGGCCGTGCGGCTGATCTCGGTGATGCGCCAGTTCGAAATGATGCAGAAGGCGGCCAGCCTGGCGGACAACATGAGCCAAAAGGCGATCGACGAAGTGGCCAAGGTGGGCTAGAAAGAGGAACGGCATGATTCGAGCGCTCTACAGCGCCGCCAGCGGCATGACGGCGCAACAGCTCAACGTGGACAATATCGCCAACAACCTGGCCAACTCCAACACGGTGGGCTACAAATCGCGGCGGGCGGAGTTTCAGGATCTGCTCTACCAGAGCGTTGTTGCAGCCCGGGTCCGCGTCCGGACAGTCGACCCAGGTTCCCACCGGACTGCAAGTGGGATTGGGCACGCGCGCCTCTTCGAACGAGATCATTTTCAGCGAGGGGAATTTCGTCGAGACGGATAACCCCCTCGACCTGGTGATCGAAGGCCGGGGGTTCTTCCAGGTGCAGCAGCCCTCCGGACAACTGGCGTATACCCGCGCCGGGTCGTTCCATCTGGACCACGACGGGAACATCGTCACCGCCGAAGGCAATCCGCTGCAGCCGCAAATTACCCTGCCGGCGGACGCGCAGCAGATCAGCATCGGCCAGGACGGGACGGTGAGTTACACGCAGCCCAACCAGACCTCTTCGCAGCAGGCCGGGCAGATCCAGCTCGCCAATTTTCAGAATCCGGCCGGCTTGAACAGCCTGGGCGGCAACCTGTACGCTCCCACCGACGCCTCCGGGCAGCCCGTGGTGGGCTCGCCCGGCGGCCAGGAAGGCCTGGGCGCGGTCTTGCAGGGATACCAGGAGCAGTCCAACGTTTCGGTGGTCTCGGAGTTCATCAACCTGATCGTGGCGCAACGCGCTTATGAGGCCAACTCCAAGGTGGTAACGGCGGCCGACAACATGTACCAGGAAGTCAACAGCCTGGTGCGATGATGCCGCTCGCCGAACTAGTATTGGCCGCTTGCCTGGCGGTGAACGCCGGCTCGGACTGGGTGCTGGCGCGGGATCTGAAGCCCGGCTTTCCGGGTCTCGCGGCGGTGGACCCGCAAACCCCCTTGGCGCCGGCGCCGCTGGCCGGCGTGCGGCGCGTATTTCGGGTTGCGGAACTGCGCCGGCTGGCGCTGCGCCTGAAGGTGCAGGCGGCCCCGGAGCAGGACATCTGCATCGAACGAAAGACGGCGCCGCTCGATTCCGCCGCGGTGCTGGAGGCCATGCGGCGCCAACTTCCCCAGGCGCGCATCGAAATCGTCGAGTACAGCCGGCAGCCGGTTCCCGAGGGGAAAATCGAGTTCCCTCTCTCCGGTCTGCGCGGAACCTCGGCGGACGGATTTTGGACCGGATGGGTGGGCTATGCCGGCGGCCGCAGGTTCCCGGTGTGGGCCAAGGTGAAAGCGTCGGTCTCGGAAGTCCGGGTGGTGGCCGCCACGGCGCTGGTTCCCGGCCGGCCGATCGCAGCCGGCGAACTGCGCCTCGAAGCCGGCGAGTTCTTTCCCCAGCCGGGGGACATGGCGGCTTCGATAGAAGAGGTAGCCGGGCAGGTTGCGCGCATCGCGGTGGCGCGCGGCGTGGCCGTTCGGCGGCAGTGGCTCGACCCGCCCCGAGAGATCGCCCGCGGCGACGCCGTGCTGGTCCAAGCCCAGGTGGGCGGGGCGCGCGTCGAGTTGGAGTGCGTCGCCGAGGGGCCGGGCTCGACCGGACAGTCCATCCCGGTGCGCAACCCCGTCTCGGGGAAGCGCTTCATAGCGCGGGTGGAAGGCAAGGGCCGGGCATCGGTGGGCAAGGGAGATCTATGAAACGAATTCTGGCGGTGGCGCTCGCCATCCTGGGCGCCGGATGGGCGGCCGGCAAGCCCAAGAAGAAGGCGGCGGTGGTCCCGCCGGTGGATCAATTCGTGGCCGCGGCGAATGCGCGGCCGGCCGCCGCCGCGCCGCCCTCGCCGGGCGCCATCTGGTCGCCGAGTTCGCGCCTGGCGGATCCGGCGCGCGACGTGCGCGCCAGCCAGGTGGACGACATCCTCACCGTGGTCGTGGTGGAGAACGCGTCGGCGGTGGCCACCGGGACCACCAAGACCCAGCGCGCCTCCACAGCCGCCAACACCATCACCGCGCTGGCCGGGGTAACCAAGGCCACCGGCCCGCTGGCCAATCTCACCAACCTTTCGGGCAGCTCGACTCTGAACGGGGAAGGGAGCGTCAGCCGCACCACCGTGATCAGCACGGAGCTCACCGCGCGGGTGGTCGGCGTGCTGCCCGGCGGCGACATGCTGGTCGAGGCATCCAAGGACATCGAGATCAACTCCGAACGCCAGATCATCACCGTGCGCGGGGTGGTGCGCCAGGCCGACATCGCCACCGACAACACAGTGCAGTCCGACCGCCTGGCGCAGCTCGAAATCCGGGTCAACGGCAAGGGCGTGATCAACGACGCCACGCATCGCCCGTTCATCCTGTACCGGCTGCTGCTGGGGCTGCTCCCGTTCTGAGGCGGCGATGCGGAATGTGAGCCTGTTCCTGGTCTTCTGGCTGGCCGCCGCGACTGCGGCGTCCACGCGTTTGAAAGACCTTGCCTCGGTGGAAGGCGTTCGGGACAACCAACTGGTGGGCTACGGCCTGGTGGTGGGACTGGCGGGCACGGGAGACCGGAAACAGACCGTGTTTTCCGCCCAGAGCCTGGCCAACATGCTGCAGCGCATGGGCGTCTCGGTGGCGCCCACGGCCTTTCAGGTGAACAACACGGCGGCGGTGATGGTTACCGCGACCCTGCCGCCGTTCGCGCAGACCGGCGCGCGCATCGACGCCACCGCGGCCGCTATCGGCGATTGCCGCAACTTGCAGGGCGGCATCCTGGTCATGACCTCGCTGCGCGGCGCGGATGGCCAGGTCTATGCGCTGGCGCAGGGACCGGTGGTTACGGGGGGCTTCGCCACCGGGCGCGGCGGCTCCACCCAGACGGTGAACCATCCCACCGTGGGGCGCTCACCCGGCGGCGCGATCGTGGAGCGGGCCTCGCCTTCGGCGGCTCCCAGCGGAACCGTGCGCCTGCAGTTGCGGCAGTCGGACTTCACCACCTCGGCGCGCATCGCCGAAGCGGTGAACCGCAAGTTCAGCGGCTCCTCCCAGCCGGAAAACGCCGGCCTGGTGAGCGTCAAGATACCAGCCGAGTACGCTTTGCGCGCCACCCAGTTCGTAGCCGAACTGGAAGCCCTTACGGTGGAGGCCGACGCTCCCGCGCGCGTGGTGGTGAACGAGCGCACGGGCACTATCGTCCTGGGCAAGGACGTGCACATCCGGCCGGTGGCCATCCTGCACGGCAACCTGACGGTGGAGATCCAGACCACTTTCGAGGTATCGCAGCCCAACGCGCTGGGCCAGGGCACGACGGAAGTGGTTCCGCAGATCACGGTGGCCACCAAGGAAGAGAAAGCGCGCAGCGTGGTGCTCAAGCAAGGGGCCACGGTGGAGGAACTGGTGCGCGCGCTGGCGGCCATCGGGTCCACGCCGAGGGACGTGATCGCGATCCTGGAGAATCTGCGCAGCGCGGGGGCTCTGGAAGCCGACCTCGAGGTGATCTGAGAATGCCGGAAACTTCCCTGGCGCCGGTTCTGGTGGGAACTTCGCCGGTCCCGGCCGGCGGGCCGGACACTACCGCCCGCGTGCGCGACGCCGCCCGGCAGTTCGAGTCGCTGTTGCTCGAGCAGATCCTGCGCTCCGCGCGGGAGAGCGGGTCGGGCTGGCTCGGTTCGGACAAAGACTCGGCGGGCGATTGCGCCACGGAGTACGCCGAGCAGCAATTCGCCGTCGCCCTGGCGCAACGCGGAGGGCTGGGCATCGCCGATCTGGTGGCCGCCGGACTCGAGAAGAAGTAGCCCGGCGCGGCGCCGATCCACGCCTTTGAGGCGCACTCGGAAATCCGGACGGACAGCCGGAACTGCGCCGCGGATGGGCTGATTTTGCGGCCTGCCGCGGGTCGCGAACCCGCCCCCACAGTCAACCACGTCCGTGCGCCGAAATCCAGGTTTCACTCCGTTATGAATCTGTGACCTTTCCGTCTATTTGAATTCACCCGCCAGACACGACTGTGTAACTCGACATTGCTAACATCCAGGTTCTCTCGTTTTCGCCATCTGGAGGAAAAACACATGAGAATCCTGGGACCTATCGCTCTTGTTGCGCTATTCGCCTGGCTGCAAACTCCGTCCCGCCTGTTCGCCCAACCCGGCGCGGACGCGACAATTACGGGAGCCGTGGTGGATCAGTCCGGAACCGCCCTCGCAGGCGCCGTCGCGGTGGTGAAGAACGAAACCACGGGCTCGACGACCCGCGCGACAACCGATGCGGCCGGACACTATTCAATCGCCGGTCTGCCCGCCGGAGTGTACACCATCGAGGTATCGGCGCCGAACTTCGCCACCTCCCGCCGCGAAGGCATGAAACTCGCCGAGGGCGCCAAAGAGGAGTTTTCCACCGCGTTGGGTCTCGCCGCGCTGCCCCAGACCATCACCGTCGAGGGCAGTGTCTCGGAGGCAGCGGAAATGGCGCCTTCTCAAAGCTCCCTGGAAGCGCGGTCCGCTCAATCGAGGATTAGTGGGGACTTTGTCCAGAACTTCACCTCGCCGGTGGCCGACTACACGGAAGTCCTGAATATGGCCCCGGGCACGTTTGGGATTAATCCAAACGGGGTGGGCTTGGGCGACAGCAAGACCTACTTCCGCGGGTTCGCCGATGGCCAATACACCATGACTTACGACGGCATCCCGTTCGAGGATACCAATACCCCCACGCATCACTCCTGGGCCTTCATTCCCGGTCAATGGATTGGCGGCGCGCTCTTCGACCGCAGCCCGGGCTCGGCGGCTACCATCGGACCCACGAACTTCGGCGGTTCGATTAACCTGCTGTCCCGCCCGGTTCAAGCCAGTCCCGATATCAGGGCGTCCGCTTCCTTCGGTTCCTACGGCACCACATTGTACGATCTGAACGCGGACTCCGGCCAGTTTGGCAAGTCCAATCTGACTTTGGATGTGCACCAAATGAAATCGGACGGGTATCAGACCTATAACTATCAGAAGCGCGACGGCGGCTTTCTGAAGTATCAATATCAACTCTCACCGAACACCGTCGTCACCATTTTCGGGGGATTGACCGATCTGTTTACAAACACGCCCAACACCAAAGGGCCCACCCGCGCCCAGGTGGCTCAGTTCGGGGACGACTACCTGATGAGCGGCGACCCGACCGCTCCGAACTATTACGGCTTCAGCCTCTATCACGTCCAGACCGACTTCGAGTACATCGGCATCACCAGCGATCTCGGCCACGGCTGGAAGTTCGATAACAAAGTCTACACTTATCGCTATTGGAATAAGCAAAACTACAACAGCAGTACGACTACGGTCAGCAGCACGAGCGGCATCGACAAGCTCAACGGCTATCGCAAGATCGGGGACATCATGTATTTGACGAATGAGTCTTCATTAGGCGTGTTGCGAACCGGCATGTGGTATGAATGGGCGTACACCGACCGCTACCAGATCCCGACCGACCCGCGCACGTGGGCCGACATGCCTTTTGGCAACTTTCACGAGCATTTTCTCACCCAGTCGGTGCAGCCGTTTGTGGAGTATGAGTTCAAGGTAACGCCGAGGCTGAGCATTACGCCCGGCATCAAGCTCGCTTACTACAACATGTACTTGAACCAGTACGCCGACAATGGCAAAATCATCGGTTGTCCCGGCGGAAAACTGTCCGGCAAAGCCGGCACGGCCACCACCACCTGCGTCGGGGGCGTCGCGTTCGTGACCAACGACGCCGGTTACCATTCGTGGCTTCCGTCCCTCGACGCCCGGTACTTTGTGCGGGACAACTGGTCGGTTTACGCTCAGTTCGCCGAAGGCAGCGTAGTCCCGCCCAGCGCCGTCTTCGACACTGCGAATGCGGCGGTTTCGGTCCTGCCGAAGCCGACCCTGGCCAAAACCTACCAGACGGGATCGGTGTGGAAGTTCAACCGCTTCACGCTGGATTTCGACGGATACTATACGCATTTCCAGAACCCCTACGCCACCACGCCCGACATCACCGGAGAGCCGATTTACTATCAGACGGGTCCGTCCAATACGAAGGGCGTCGAGGCGGAGACGAATATCTATGTTGGATACGGATTCAATCTCTATCTGAATGGAACCGCCGGCGCCGCCAAGTACCAGCAGACGGAGCTATGGGTGGCGAACGCTCCACGCAATACGGAGACGGTGGGGGTGACGTACCAGCACGGAAACTGGGACGCCGGCTTCTTCAATAAGCGCATCGGCCCGATGTACAATGACAACGGGTCCTACAATGAGGCGGTGGCCATCGACCCGTTCAATTTGACCAATGCGTTTGTCAACTACACGATGAAGGGCGCATCGCCCTTGCGGGGAACCAAGCTGCGCTTGAGCGTAAATAATCTTCTGGACAACCACAACATCGTGGGCGTGACGCCGGCGAATTCGGGGCCGAACCCGGGGTCGGCGCCCGGCGACGTGCTGACGCTGCTGCCCGCGCGCAGCGTGATATTCACGGTCATGTTCGGTTTCGCTCCCAGGAGGTAGGCCGGCGTGAGCAGGCTCTGTTTGAAGGCGCTCGTGAGCGGGTTCGCCTTCTGCGTGGCGGCGCACATGACGTGGGCCGGCCCGTACGCCGCCCGCGACTGGGCGCGCTACCCGGCGATCGTCGAAAGAGAACAGCCCGCCACTGTGTTTGCGGTGGGAGACATACACGGGGATTACGAGCGGCTCATCAGGCTTCTGGTGACCGCGCGGATCATGCCGTCGAAGCCCGCTACCCCGGAACGCGCCGGCTGGAGCGCGCGGGATTCCGTGCTCGTGGTGGCGGGCGATATGATAGACAAAGGGCCGCGTCCCGCGGAAGTGCTTCGATTGCTCCGAAGCCTGCAAATGGCGGCCCGGAAGCGGCAGGGTGAGGTGATCGTTCTGGCGGGCAACCATGAAGCGGAGTTGCTCGCCGCCCCGAATGGCGCGTCATCCGCCGGCCGCGTCGCGGATTTGGAGAAGTTCGGCATGTCCCGGAACGGCGCGCCGGTATGCCGGGGCGAGATAGGAGAATTCCTTTGTTCCCTCCCTTTTGGAGCGCGGGTCGGCGACTGGTTCTTCTCCCATGCGGGTGACGCCGGCGGACGCACGATCCGGCAGCTTTCGACCGAGATCCAGGAAGGCTCATACGATCTCACGGCTCCAAACTCGATCCTGGAATCCCGGTTGAGCGAGGGGCGGAAGTGGTTTGCGCCGCCCAGTCCGGGAATGAGCGAAAAGCAGGTGCTGGCATCTTATGCCGCCGCGCTGGGTGTCAAGCACATGGTCCAGGGGCATCAGCACAACGAGGTTAAATTCGCCGACGGCGCCGAGCGCCACACCGGCGAGATGTTTCAGCGATGGGGCCTTCTGTTCCTGATCGACGTGGGCATGAGTCGTGAGATTGGCGATAGCCAGGGAGCCGTGTTGCGGATCGGTAACGCGAGCGCCGTGGCGCTGTGCCCGGATGGCAAGGAAACTCTCCTCTGGGATGCCAAGGGCGACGCGGACCTCGGCCGGGCGGCGCCCTGCGTGCGCTAAAGGGCTCGACCCGGAGCTCACCGCTACCCCAACAGCTCCAGCGCCCCCTCCAGCTCGCTTCGCGCGTGGGAGTTGCCCAGCCGGGCGGTGACTTCCACTCCCTTGCGGTAGACCTCGCGCGCTTCGTCTTTGCGGCCCGCGAGCAACAGGGTCTGGCCGTAATGAAAATAGGCGCCGGCGTAATCCGGGTTGCCGGCGAGCAGGGCCTGGAATTCGGTCACCGCGGCTTCCACCTCGCCCGCGTTGCGATACTCCATGGCCAAGCCGTAACGCGCGAAGCTGTCGCCCGGGTTTTGCGCCACCATGCTCTTGAGAACTTCCAGACGGGAGGTCGCCATCTCTTGTGCTACTATACCTCGGGATGTGCTGCCCCTACTTCGACCCCACCGAACCGCGCGGCGCCGGCGGATCCGCCATGCTGCCGCTGGGGGACGAGTGGGCGGGGTTGTGCCGCGCCGAACCCGCCGCGCCGGCCCAACCCGATGACGCGGGCTGGTGCAACCTCGGTTATGCGCGCGGCGCGTGCTCCCGCTTCCCCGCCGGCGATGGACCCGACGCCGTGCGCTTCACGGTTCGGGCGGCGGATGACACCGGGCTGCGTCTTTACTACGTGGTGGAACGCGACCACCATCCCTTCGCGCACGGTCCGCTGGAGTATTCGCTGGCTTCAGGAGCGCTGGTGAATCCGCCCCATGGCGAATGGCTGGGCCGCCAGGCGATGGCTTACGTCCGCAGTTATTTTCGCCGAAAGGCCGCGGCCGTATGACCATCGAAGGCAAGCCGGTCCGCGAATCCATCTCCGAATACGCCGAGTTGGCGCTGCCAACCGACGCCAACGGGCTGGGCAACGTTTTGGGAGGGAAGGTGATGCACCTGGTGGACCTGACCGGCGCCTTGGCCGCCATGCGCCACGCGCGGCGCCCCGCTGTCACCGCCGCCGTGGATAGCCTGGTGTTTCATCACCCCGGCCACATCGGGGATTTGATCACCCTGCGCTCCTCCGTCAACCGCGTCTTCCATACCTCGCTCGAAGCCGGCGTCACCGTGGAGACCGAGAACCTGATGACCGGCCAGAAGGTGCACACCTGCTCGGCTTATCTGACCTTTGTGGCGTTGGACGAAAACGGAAAACCGACTCCCATTCCCCCGGTAATTCCGGAAACCGAGATTGAAAAGCGGCGTTATCGAGAAGCCGGCGAAAGGCGCGAATACCGCCTCGCCATGCGCAACCGCGCGAAGAGGTAGCGGCCCGGACCCATCAGGCCTCTTTATACATATACTTGATGTTCGGTTTGTAGAGGAGTAAATTGGGCCCTTCGGTCCGGTTCACCTTCAGGCAGCACTTGTCGTACCACTCGATCGTCCCATGCAGCGTTTCTCCGTCCTTGAGCACGAAAACCATGGCCGTCTTGGCTTGCATCTGCTTGACGTAATAGAAATTCTCGGCGTTGGTCTGGTCCGGGGGGACGGGCTTCTTCTGCTGCGATTGCGGCTGCGGCGCCCGGCGCGGCGGCGGAATCTGTTCCTTGATTTCGTTCAGAGAAGGACGAATGAGTTTACGATTGACAGCTTCCACGGATTGCCATCCTTTGAATTGACGTACGATTGGCCGTCGCCAGCCCTGGGCGGGCGGCTCAAGTTGGATCAATTTCCGACTTGAAGACATAAATAACACAACCCACCCCGCGAAGCAACGTAAAGGGGTGTGCGACATGGCAGTGGGGTCAGGATTTCATCCTGCCGGGGCGCCCTTTGGGCCCGTTTCTGCCCGGCGTCTTGCGGCGGCCCGGAGAACGCCGGCCAAAAGGCCGGCGGCAAGCCCGAAGGCTTGGCCCCACTACTTTCCGAACAGTCTGCGCCTGGCCGCGTCCCACTGTTCCCGGAAGCGCTGGCCCAGGGATTTCCCCTCCGATGGGATTGAAGGCGCCGTCGCCGCCGGCGCCGTCGCGGGCTTGGCCGTCACCGGTTGCGGCGCCTCGCACGGGCGTTCGCCGGCGAAGCGAACCATGTTGGACAGAAACGCGTACTCCCGCCAGTAGCGTTGCCCGTCGGCTTTTTGTACGCACACCGAGAATCCCGGAAATACGCCCGCGGGCTGGCCCCTGGATTCCGCCATCCGCACCTGGCCCACCAGCACCGGTGAGTACCCTTTGAGATTCCGCTCGATATGCGCGGTCTCGTACCGGTGGCGGCGCGTGCTCCAGACGAACACCCGGAAACTGTCGAAATCGTACGGCTGTGGCCCGCCGCCGATGGTGGTCCACAACCATTGCTGCTTCTTCTGGTCGCCATCCGGGGTTTCGCCCAGCGCGAAGTACGAGACAATCCGATGGCCTTCGGCGTACTGCGCCACCTCGTCCGGAATGGCCATCGAGAGGGCCGCGGTGAGCGCCCATCCGGCCTGCCCGTTGGCCGTGCGGACCAGGCTCCAGTTGTCGGTGGGAACGGGCGCCGATGGCGGCGGCGCCGCCGCGTTGCCGGGCGCCGGCGCGCCGGAACGGCCGGTCTCGGAGAGTTCCAGCCAATCGGCCGGAGGCGCGGGAGGCTTGGGCATGGGCGGCGGCGGGTATTTCGGCGGTTTGGCGGGCTTCTTCGCCGGCTTCTTCGGCTGCTTCGGAACCGGCGGAACCAAAGGCTGGCGCCGCGTGTCGGAGCGCGGGGCGGCAACGCTCGCCAGCACATCCACTTTGTCGCCCGCTTTGAGCGCCAGGAAACTCGGCGCGCCGCGCGCCGGTTGCGTGTGCACTCTCAGCAGTTCGCTGTACGTGGTGGCCACCCCTTGCGAGGGCATCTTCAGCGCGCGCGCGGCCAGTTCCTTGAGGTCGGCCATATCGTCAGCCCCCAGCAACTGCCGCGCATCCACCCAACCTTCCGCGCCGTTGGGAGCGCGCACGCGCAGGAACGACGTCCTTTTCTGTTGCAGAATCTCCAGACGATCGCCGTGGCGCACGGTGGCCACGGCCGCCGATTCCGGTGGAATGTCGGCACGGATCTTCAGATCCGAGGGGCCCACATAGGCTTCGCCGATGGAGGGAGAGCGGCGCGCGGTTCCGCCGCCGCACGAGCCCAATAGCAGCATCAGCCCAGCGGCCACGTTTACCTTGGTTATGGAACCGAAACGCACGCCTGCTATCAGTTTACCAACCGCTCCGGCGCACCGGCATCCTAGAATAGAGGGGTGAGCGGAGGAACCCGCAACGCGATCCTGCTAGGCGGCGGAGCACTGGCGTTCGCCGGACTGGCCGAGCTTTCCCTCGGAATCCTGCCCGCGCCGCACCAGCCGTTTCACTACCTGCTGGCGGGGGCCCTGGCCACCGCTGTTACCTTGGCGGCGGTGCTGGCCCTGACGAGCCTGCGCGAGGCGATTCCGGCGCTCCTGAGCGTGGCGTTGCACGGGCGCGCGGTGCGTCTCAGGGTCGCCTCTCATTCGGCGCAACGGGCGGAAGTCCGGCGCTTCGCGGACCAAGGCGCGCCCCCCGCCATGCCGGAAAACCGCCGCCGGAAATAGAAACTCGAAATTGTCTCTCCCGTCCCAGTAGGCGCTATGACGCCACGGCCGCCAGAATCGGCCGATGCCATGGCCGCGAGCAGGCGTTGTACAAGATGCGCCGTACCTCCGGCTCATAGAATGGCTGCGTCAGCAGGTCGTACGCGCCCAGATTCAGGGCTTCGGCCCAGAAGCGGGCATCGGCCTGCGGGTCGGTGACGATCACTTCCACGTCGCCGGGGTTTTCACGGGCCATGTGCAGGGTATCCAGCCAGTTCCCGTCGGGCAAAGCGGCTTCCGTAAGAACCACATCGTATTCTTTGCGTCGAAGCTGGGCGCGCGCTTGTTGAAGGTTCTCCGCATGATCCAAAACCAGCGGAAGTGCGCTCAGCATGTGCGAGAGTCGGCGGGCATCTTCCAAATGCCCGGTGACGAACAGAATCCTGGACCTCATGAATGCGCCCTCTCAGTGAGTTCGGGGTTAACCTTCATTAATACTAGACCGGACTCTGTAAAAGTACAATGACAAGCCCAAGAAGATCTTGAGGTCTTCGTATAAGAAATCACTATCGGGGGCAGAAGAGAATTCTGAGAATTCCTGGCTCGCGCTCTACTGCTTCTCGGGTTTCATCACCGCCACGCACCCCAGGTTGCGGTAGAGCTGGTTGTAGTCCAGGCCGAACCCCACCACGAACCGGTCGGGTATCTCGAAACATCGGTACTTGACCGGGGTTTGCACGATGCGGCGCGAATGGCGGTCCAGAAACGTGCACACCGAGAGGGAGTTAGGCCCCCTCCCGGAAAGTGTTTGCAGCAGGTAGCGCAAGGTGAAACCGGTGTCCACAATGTCCTCCACCAGCAGCGCGTCTTCGCCTTCGATGCTCTCGTCCAGGTCCTTGGCGATGCGTACCATGCCCGGCGCGCCGCTGCGGTTGGAGAAACTGGAAATGCCCAGAAAATCGATCTTTACGGGAACTTCGATGTGGCGTGAGAGGGCCGTAAGGAAGTAGACGGACCCCTTCAGCACGCCGATCAGCTTCAGGGTCCTGCCCTGGTAGTCGCGCGAAATCTCCGCGCCCACCTCGCGGATTCGGGCGTCGATCTGTTCTTCGGTGAACAGAACCCGGTCGAGGCCCGGGATGGAGGTCGCGATCATGCGATGACGGGCCGTTCCGCCAGGCCGTACTTGAAAATCAGGTTCTCGAAATCCTTCTGATAGAAGACCTGGATATTGACGCCCGGGTAAAGCTCCCGCAGCAGCCGCACCTTGCGGTTCTTCTTAGTCACCAGCGATTGCTTCATGGTTGTCAGCTCGACGTACAAATCGAATTCCTGAAGATAGAAATCGGGCGTGAAGGCTTCGAGAACCGTTCCGTCCCGCTCGTACTGGATGGGAAAGCTGCGAGGTTCGTACTCCCAGGCGATGCGGTAGAAGTCCAGCAGGTTGGCGAACATCTCTTCGCTGGGGTTGGCGAACATCTTGTTGCGCACGGTAATATTGCGCGGGGGAACAATGCCGTATCGCGCCAGCCTGAGGCGCATCTGGAACTGAAGCTGGATCTCGGCCGCCGGAGAAAGCAGGCCGCGCTCCTGAAGCCCGGCCCCGCCGGCCGCGGTTTCAATCAACCCGGCCATCTGCTCGGAATTCAACGATTCGGCGTTGAGCACCATATCGAACAAGTCGGCGGTGGCCTTGGTCTTGCCGAATTTGGACTTGCGGTCGGCGCGGTCGGCGGCCTCCAGCTCCAGCAGAAGGCGGCGCGCGGCCGGCCGCTCCAGCCGGTTGTCGATCATCAGATTACCGATTCGGACGCTCTCCGGGGCAACCACGTGCACGCGGAGCATGCCCGGGAAATGCCGCGCCTGCAGCTCGCCGCCCACCGCGCAATAGACAATGTGGCGCTCGGTGGCCAGTTTGGCGAGCACCGAAGTCACCAGGCTGGGGTAGGCTTTGTCGGGCAGCGGCGCGCCGGAGCCGAACTCTTCGACCGCCAGCTCTCGCGCGCGCGACTGCGTCAGGAGGTGGAAATCCAGACGCTGGGCGGCAAGCCGCGCCACCTCCTCGAAACGGCATCCCGGATGGCCCGAAACGGCGATCAACGCCATGTCACTAGCTCATGATAGCGCGTGGCACGGCAGCAGGTCCGCATAGACAAACCTGTCGATTGTGCGGACCTCGCCAGCCTCTATTCCGACCGGCGCGCGAGACATCGGTCCGTCGCAGACAAATGTGTGAAACTCGCCGTTTTCGCCGCGTCCAGGCGCTGTCCTTGCCGGAACTCCAGGCGAGCAGCGTTTTCACGCTACGCCGCCTGCGCCACCAGCTCGGCCCGCGCCACGCGGCGGCTGAGCCAGGCATGCAAGCCGAACAGCGCCGCCGAATACAGCAGGTCCGCGGCCAGCGTGCGGCCGTAGAACGGAATGGCGTTGACGTAGCAGGCCGCCAGGCCGCTCGGCGTATGCGCATACGATTGCGGGAACTTCAGCCACACGCCGAAATTCGAAATCAGGAAGAACTGCACGCTGCCCGCGGCGGCGGCCGAGCCGATCTTGAGCGGGCTTTCGGTGTCGCGCAGGAACCGCGAACCGATCCACACATTGATCAGGAAGGCGGCGTAAACGAACGGCGTGGCGAATGAGTACCCGCCCACCAGCGGATCGGTGATGGCCATCAGCGCGAGCGGCAGCGCGTAGGCCCGCCATCCGCGGAGGCGGGCGCCCGCAAAGAGACTCAAGGCTCCCACGGGAGCGAAATTCAGGCCCTGCGCGATCCGCGCCAGGCCCGCCACAACGGTCAGGCCGGCGCCCAGAGGCCGGGCTGTATTCTCCTGCATCGCATTCTCCTTACTCTAAGATTATCCATCAAACCCGGACGCCGATTCATTCGGCTCCCACAACGTCTCTGGCGCGCCGGCGGCGTGGCTGGCCCAGCGGCTCCAGACGAACAGCGCGTCGCCCAGGCGGTTCAAATAACGCACCGCTTCCGGCGGCGCCGGCTCGGCCCGCGCCAGGGCCACGCACGCGCGCTCCGCGCGGCGGCACACCGTGCGGCAAATGTGCAGCTCCGCGTTCAGGCGGCTGCCGCCGGGGAGCACGAACGAGCCGAGCGGCGCCAACTCTTCGTTCATGCGGTCCATCTCCGTCTCCAGGCGCGCCACCTCCGCCTCCGTAACGCGCGCCTGCCTGGGATGCACGTCATCGGGCAGGGTAGCCAGTATCGAGCCCAGATTGAACAGCTCGTGCTGCACGCGCAGCACCACAGCCGCCAGCGGAGCGAGGCGCGGCTGAAGGGCGGACAATTCCTCCACGGTGGCCCGCGCGGCGCCCAGAAACGCGTTCAGCTCATCCACGGTTCCATAGGCCGAGATGCGCAATCCGTCCTTCGGAACACGCTGCCCGCCGGCCAGGCGCGTATCGCCCTGGTCTCCCATCCGCGTGTAGACGCGGTTGATGGCCAGGCGCGGCTGGTCGAAGGGTTTCCCGCTCATGTCACCTCGTTTTCCCGAGCGTCCACTTCACGCCCGTCACGAAATTCAGCCTGGGCGACGGGTAGCCCAGCGCTTCCTCGTAATACTGGTTGAGCGCGTTGCGCAGGTTGCCATACACCGTGGCGCCGCGTCCCGCGGCGTAGTTGAGGTTGATGCCCACGTTCGCATAACCGGGGTTGCGGAACAACCCGTCGGTGGCCCCGTAGGTTGGCTCCACGTCCAGAATGGAGCCGCGGAAGTAGCCCGTCGCACTGGCCGAGATCTTGCCCCGGTGAAACGAAACCAGCGCCGAGCCCGAGTTCCTGGGCCGGCGAATCAGCTCCTGGCCGACGCTGAATGGCGTGGGCGCCAGCCCGGCGGCGCCGTTCAAGGAGAGGATCTCGGTCTGGAGCAGGGTATACGAGCCCTCCACGAACAGCCATCGCGCCGGGCGCAGTTTGGCCGAAAACTCCGCCCCCTGGGCCATGGAATTGGCGAGGTTGTCCGATTCGTAGTGGCTCAACTGGGAGAGCGACCCGCCCAGAATCACGATCAGGTCGTGGAACCGGTTGTGGAAGTATGTTCCATCGAGCGAAAGCCAGTTATGAAAGAGCCGTTCCTCGACGCCCGCGTCGACACTCCGCGTTCTCTCGGGCTTGAGCGCCGGGTTGTTGGTGTAGGCCAGCTCGAATCCCTCGGGCGGCCGCATGCCCGTCCCAAAGGAAGCGTGAAAACGCGTGGTCCCGAGCGCGTAGGTGGCCGCCACCTTCGGATTGGCCGCGTTGATGGTCTGCGCGGGGAATTGCGGGCGTGAAAATCCGTCCGGTGGAATCGCGCTGGTGTGGAGGGACTCGCCCCGCACGCCGACGTTCAGAAAGAAATGTCCGCCCAACTGCAGCCGGTTCTCGGCATACGCCGCCAGGTCGCGGCGGCGGATCGGAAACATCTGGAAGTCGGCGTCGGTGATGTAGGAGTTGCGGACCTCCTCCTCGCCGCCGGAAAATCCGAAGGCCGCCACATCGTGCCCCGTAATGCTGACCACCGTGCGGCTCTCGCCGATGGCGCGCAGATCCTTGTTCAACGCAAAAGGGTACGAACTGACAAAGCCGTTATTGTTCAGGAAGAACGCGCCGGAAAGTTCCTCGCGCACGCGCCTGGAAAGATCCGCCTGGTAGTGCGCCGAATAGTCCGAGAAGTTGTTCTTGTTGCGGCTGATGGTATCGATGCCGGTGAAGGTGTGCTTGGGATCCGAACCATACGGCCCGGGCACGCCGTTCTCGCTGGAATCGAAATCGCCGTGCAGCGCGAGCGACTGGCGCTCGCCCAGGCGCCGCGTCACGTTCAGCGTCACGCCCTGGTTTCTGTAGTCGCTGTTTTCCACCGGGCCGTCGGTGTTCATCTGCGACGCCGAGGCCGCCATGCCGAAGCCCGCCAGCACCCCGCCGCCCGAGACGTTGAAGCGCCGCTCGCCATACGTTCCGCCTTCGGCAAGCACGTCCAGGTCCAGCCCCGGGCCGGGCTCCCGCGTCACGAAGTTCACCACGCCGCTGTTGGCGTATGGCCCGTAGACCGCCGACTCCGGGCCGCGAATCACCTCCACATGGTCGAGCTCCGCGGTGGGAATGTGCGCGAAATCGAAGTTGCCGCCGAACGCGTTCACCGGCACGCCGTCGATCTCCACCAGGTTGTACTTCGGGTCTCCGCCGCGGATATACAAGCCCGCCAGGGCGCCCGTCGGGCCGTTCTGGACGAGAGTCAGGCCCGCAACGCCGCGCAGCAGGTCGATCGCCAGCGGATCGTTGCTCTCCTGAATCTGTTCGCGCGGAATGATGGTAACGCTGCCGCCTTGCTCGGCGGCGGGGGCGTCGAGCGCCGAGCCCACCACGCGCACGGAGTCCACCACGGGCGCGAGCCGCAGCTTCACCACCATGCCGTCGAAGGCCACATCGGCGGAAACCGATAGCGCCGCGAAGCCCGGCGCGGTGAACACGAGCTTGGCCCCCGGCGCGGTCTTCACCTCAAAAGCGCCCTTGGGAGCGGGCAGCGTTTCGAGCACTCCCAACGGCGTCACCACGGACACCTGAGATCCGCTCACGAGCGCTCCGGATGGATCCACGATTGTGCCGCCGATAACCGCGGCGGAGAGACCAACGGAAGACAACAACAAGCAGAGAACGGCGTTTTTCATCTCAAGCTCCTCCCACGAGAGCCGAACGACTGGATCTCGCTGGCCGGTCTCCTGGCTTGCGCATCGTCGGATGCGGCCGGCCTTCCCATCCCGTCTCCGGAACAGTGGCTTGCTTGGCCGATCCTCCGCGCTTACAGTGGCGGGGCCGCGCTGGATTTTCACCAGCTTCCCAAAAAAACGCCAGCGGAATTCGACTACCCTCGGAGTGTACACCGATCCCGAAGGAATATGCAAGATCGGTTCGCCGCCCGTAATCCGTCCGTAAGCTCGGTTCACCGCGGAGCCGGCATTCTGCGCTACAGACGGATCAGGGGCCGCCGTGGAGCGGGCTTCCAGCCCGCCATCCCGGCATCCTTGCCGGCATTCTTCCCGCGGATTGGAGCTACCCCTTCCGGCCCGGCAGGTCCGGAGGCGTCTCATGGGTTCGCTCGCGGAACCTGGCGCCCAGGCCGCCTGCCAGGGAGACGGCCGATTCTCCGAACCGGTCGCGCAGTTTGTCGGCCGCGGCCAGGGCGCGCTGCCATTTCTCGCGCCGCTCCTCGCCTTCCAGGCTCAGTTGGCCGCCGGCTTCGTCCCACGACGCCGCATGCACCCCGAGCAGGCGCACCTTGGCTCCGGGCTTCCAGTTGGCGCGGAACAGGCTGCGGATTTCGTCGAAGATTTCGGGGTCGAGGTCCGTGCCGCGCTCGAGCGAATGGGCCCGCGTAATGGTGGAGAAATCGGAATAGCGCAGTTTGAGCTGGATGGTCCGGGCGCGCAGGCCGTGCTCCCGCAGGCGCCGGCCCACCAGTTCGCTGAGGTGCGCCAGCGTGGCTTCGAGTTGCACCTGGTCCGCGGTGTCCTCCGAATAGGTGTGCTCGTGGCTGATGGATTTGGGCCCCGCGGCGGCGCCGATTTCGGAATCGAACCAGCCGCCGGCGTCCAGGCCGCGCGATTTGCCGGCCAGCGCCAGGCCCCACTGGCCGAAGCGCTTTTCGAGAAAGGCCTCGTCCAGGCGCGCCAGGTCGCCCACCTTGCGAATACCCAGCATATGCAGGTTGTTCTCGGTGACCTTGCCCACACCGGGGATCTTGCGGACGTCGAGGGGCGCGAGAAATGCGGCCTCCTGCCCTGGGATCACCCATAGGACGCCGTTGGGCTTGGCCTGGTCCGAGGCGATTTTCGCCACCATGCGGGAACTCGAGATGCCAATGGAGCAGTTCAACCCGGTGGCCGATTTCACGCGCTCATGCAGCAGATGCGCGGCGCGCAGCGGCGGCCCGTGGAGCCGTTCGGCGCCGGTGAGATCCAGGCAGGCTTCGTCGATGGAGGCCATCTCCACCAGGGGCGAAAAGGAGCACAGGACTTCAAATACTTTGCGCGAGTATTCGCGGTAGCGCTCCATGTGGCCGTCCACGAAGATGGCCTGCGGGCAAAGCTTATAGGCCGTGCGCAGCGGCAGCGCCGAATGCACGCCGAACTTGCGCGCCGCGTAGGAAGCGGCCGAGACCACCCCGCGCTGATCGGGACGCCCACCCACCACCACGGGCTTGCCCTTGAGAGACGGATCGTAGAGTTCTTCCACGGAGACGAAGAAGGCGTCCATATCGAGGTGGAAAAAGGTTCTCACGGTATCCCAGGCCGCACGGACTCAACTCGACAAACGGGCAGACCATTCAAGCGGCCGCAGGTGATTGATGTTGACCGCATCGATGCCTTTGGAGCGAAGAACCTGGTAGAGGCGCCAATCCGCGGTAATTACCACATACTTGTTCGCCGCAAGACTGATGATCCCCGCATCTGTGAGGCCGAGTTTGCGAAAGCTGGCGTCGGAGGCCGCATCCTTGCTCGCGCAGTATTGCTCTTCGCTGAACCGTACGACGGTCTCCAGAGTGGCAAAGAAGGCGGAACCCAGCTTGCCCCCGAGGTTGCTGATCTCGGTGAGTATGTTGGGAGTAGTATAGATGACGGAAAAGAACTCCACCAGGGACTTAATCAGGTCGAAATCGTCAACATATTGCTTGGTGTGGGGATAGTGCTGCAGGCGGCTCTTGTCGCACATCCCGACGGCATAGACCAAGAGAATGTTGGCGTCAAATAGCGCGCCGGTGCTTCTATGCTTCTCGATAAGCGCCAGGGCTTCACTCATGGACCGAGCGCATCTTCATCGATCTTACCGAGCCGGTTGCGGCGTCGACCTCGAGATCCTTGTAAACGCGACGACGCGGAGAATTGCCGAAAGCCGCCGCGATCGCATTCATGCCATCCTTCGGGGCCGGGAGTGCCGCGCTAAGCGTAATGTGCCAGAATCGCTCGTCGTCGGACGGTTCCACCTCCTCAAGCAGAACGTCCGAGACCGACTCGGCGCCCATGAGATTCAGAAGATATTGCGTGGCGCTGGAAACGGCCTGTTTTACGTCAATCATGTTTCGCCTCGACTGGTCGATCCCAGCATCTCACAAAAAGTGGCCGATCCGCCTCCAGGCGCCCTACAGTTGCTCCAGCTCATGCCGCGCGCGTTCCAGGATTTCGCGCAGCTTGTCTTCACCTTCGCGCTTGCCGGTCACGCGAACGGCGGCCTGCCAGGCGGCCTTCCCCAAAGCCATCCACGGCTTCATGAGCGAGAAGGTGTCGGGGTTCATGTAGTGCCCCCACTCCTCCCATTTCTCGGCGCGCTCCCAGATGCGGCGCACGGCCTCGGGGTCCTTCTCCAGTTCGGCCCGGCCAGCGTCGGTGAGACTGTAAGCGCGTTTCCCTTCCTTCTGGCCGGCCTCGATCAACCCCTCGTCTTCGAGCAACTGAAGGGTAGGATACACGCTTCCGGCGCTGGCGCGGTAGAGCCCGCCGGAGCGTTCTTCCATCTCCTTCATCAACTGATAGCCATGCTTGGGCCCTTCGCTAAGCAGCGAAAGGATAGCCAGCCGGACTTCGCCGGATTCAAAGAAGCGGGCGCGCCGGCCAAAAGCCATCCCCGACCAAGGCCAAGGGCCTCCATGTGACGTCCAAGAATTGTTACGCATGATATATCTTACGATACATCACACGCAATATCGGCGCAAGGGGGGGCGTCCAGACCGCCCACGTACCGCCGCCTTCCAGCCCAGTGGCGATACAGCCTTCGATGTAGAGGTCCGCCGCTTCGCGGATGTTCCTCATGGTCTCATCGGCGCACAGGCCGGGACGAATTCAGGCGGGACGATGGGCCTTGCCGGCGATTCGTTCCAGACGGATGCGCACCACGGCTGTGCGGGCGCCGGAAGTGGCGAGGGTCTTCTCCGCCTCGGCCGTCATCTCTCCGCAGAAGCGGACGGCCAGCGCTTCGAGCGCCCGCCGTTTTTCATCCGGATCCGTCACCACCGCCGCCCGGCCGAATGCCACGGCGCTCTCATAGAGCGTGGACAGCTCGGCCGGCAGCACCCTGGCGCTCGCCACGGCGCAGAACGAGACCCGCTCTTCATGCGCGATGTTCTCCAGCTTATGCCCTTCGAGGGCGCAATGAAAATAGAGCACGTCGCCGCACAGCACGTGGTTCACAGGGACGGCGTAAGGCCATCCATCGGCCCCCACGGTGGCCAATACGCCGTGCTCCGCCCGCGCCAGAATCTCCCGGGCCTGATCCTCGGTAAGTGCCCTATCGCGTCGTCGTATGTCTCTGGAAGTGGTCATGCCTCGGAACTCATGAACTTTGGATGGCCCTGCAGAACACCAGGCGGCCTTGCCCATTGTGCCACGGCGGCCTGCGATGTGGGGTCAAGCCTTCCGGCTTGCCGCCGGCTTTTTAGCCGGCGTTCCGCGACCGTCGCAAAACTCCCGCTCCGTTTTGATTATAAAAACTCTGTATAATCATGCTGGGCGAAGAATGGATGCAAAGCTAATCCAATGGCTCGGAGACAGCCGTGACCGCCTGCGCCGGTTCCCCCAGGCGGCGCAGCGCGAAATCGGCTGTCAGTTGAGAAATGATGCGAGTGACAAAAGGCAGTGACAACGTCTTCTTGGACTGCGGATTTCCGCCCGCCGAGGCGGAAAACCTCCGCATCCGCGCTAAGCTGATGATGGCTCTGACCGGCTATATCCAAAAAAGAAAGATCACCCAATCTCGCGCGGCCAGGATCATGGGCGTATCGCAGCCGCGAATCTCGGATCTGATGCGCGGCAAGATCGGCCTATTCACAATCGACACGCTGGTTAACATGGTGGCCGCCGCCGGTCTGAAGGTAGATGTAGACATTGCGGCCGGCAGGCCGAGAACGAAGAGCAAACGGGTTGCGTGATTCGCGAATGCGGCCCCTCGGCAATGTGCCTGAGCTAAACCCGCATTACCTGCGACGAACGCAAGGGAACCTCCTGTTTCCCGGTTTCCCATGGACTCGTCTTTCACTTCGGGTCGGCGGTGTTCACTCAAACCGGGCAGGGTCAGGCGAGCTGGACATGCGGATACGCCGCAATCCTGCTGTCCTCAGTCATAATAGGGCACTGAAGAATGCGGGCTGTCGCGACCAGCAATTGGTCGGCTGGATCGCGATGGAAAGGTTGCGGCAGTTGAGTGGATTCCACCACGATCCGCGGATCGAGTTGTAGGAGCGATACGCCCGGCTCCGCAAGGGCGCTTTCCGTCCAAAGCGCGACGGTCCGATCAAGCTTCAGCCTTCCGTACTCCACAAGTTTCGCGACTTCCCAACAGGAGATGATGCTGACGCCGAAGGCGCGGTCAGGGCCAAAATCGAGAAGTTCCCGATGCCTCGATTGCAGCCGATCCGGCCGGGAAACCCACCAGACCCAAACATGGGTGTCCAGCAGAATCACCGCAAGGCGTCCCAGTCCTCGCTCGCAACCGGCTCCAACGGATCGCGGAACTCGAGAACCGAATCTCGAAGGCTTCGGTCCCCGGCCGCCGTCGATTCCGCGGTCCTTGAGACCACCAGCACCTCGACCGGCTGGCCGGGCTCAAATGGAAGACCCTGCAAAAGGACTTCGCCATGGGCGCCGACGGTAGTCTCTCTCCAGTGTGCCTGCACGCCCCCAGTATAGAGGATTTGGTCGTGAAATGCCGCGCGGCGCTTGACCCGAGGCGGCCCTGGCCTCAGAAAATGCGTCTGGCTCCTTATTGCCCCCGGGAACGTTCCACGGTGTCCGGTTTGTGCCACGATTCTCCGGCGTTGCCTGGCGGCGCTGATTGGCGATAGGCTGTAAGTATGGCCGAAGCGCTGACCGCCGAACCGATGCCTCTCGAATTCGACCCCGATGGCGTGATGCGGGTGCGCGGTACGCGGGTAACCCTGGATACTGTGCTGGCGGCGTTCGCTGCGGGCGCCACGGCGGAGGAAATCGCCCAGCAGTATCCGTCTATCTCGCTGGCCGACGCGTATCAGGCGATTGGATATGGGTTGCGGCATTCCGCTGAACTGGCGCCCGATTGGGCGCGGCGGCGTCGGGAAAGTCGCGAAACCCGAGAATGGAATGAGTCCAGGTGGCCGCCGGACGGCATCCGCGACCGATTGATGGCCCGGCGCCGGGGGTGATGTTGCGCTGGCTGGCCGACGAGAACTTCAATCCGGCGCTGCGGGTGAACACTCCGTCCGTCACCGGTTTGTCAAGCGCCACTGTTTCATGAGGTGGCGGAAGTACTGCGCCGCGAGATCGACGTCAGGCTGGTCGATAACTATGGCCGAGTCGTGCGCGACAATATCGCCTGTAATCTTACAGGCATTTAGCTCCTTCAACCCATCTCTAAAGCTTTGGCCGAATGCTTGTGAGTTGCCCGAGCAGTAGGCGAGTTTGTTGCTGAGGCCCCTTTTCCTCTTGCAGGCTGGCTCAACCGCATCCAGAGCACGCTCTGTGGCGATTCGGAGAAGGATGCCACACGCGTTCCAGCACCGGGCGTCATAGCAGCCCCGAAGCTCTTCAAGCAGAACGCTCGCTTTCTTGTCGTCTGGGGAGTCCAGCCCCGCGAAAGGATTGGGACGGGGCGGGGTTTCAGGCTTGACTGATTGCTGGTTCTTTTGCATTTTAAGAACCTCAATTTTCTTATGGACCTTCCCAATGCGCTGTGTGGCCTCGATGCCGGCATCGCGCCAATACTGGGCGAAAAAGAGGGTCGGCTCCCAGAGGAACGCATTGCACTTGCCTTCTGCTTGCATGTCGAGGGGCTACCTGCCGTTCCGGGGTTTCGGGAATAGTCTGCGGGACCACCTGCCGGAGGCGCCCCGAGGCCGCGCAACGCCCCCCAGGGGGATTCCTACCGCAAGGCGCCGCTCCCAGTCCAGGGCCACAATCCACCCTCCCCCTCAGAACCACCCTCGCAAATCCCCAAACCGCTCCACCACCAACAGCCTTCCCTTCCCCGATTCGACGATCTCCTGCTTCTCCAGCACCCAGGTATGCGCATGCGGCACAAACACCGCGTTTAACCCCGCGGCTAGCGCCGGGTTGACGTCGGACTTAGGGCTGTTGCCGATCATCCACGTCCGCGCCGGCTCCATGCCGCGCTCTTCCGCCAGCTTCCGGTAGGCCGCCGCATCTTTCTCTCTTACGATTGCGGTATGTGCGAAGTAACTGCCCAGGTCGGAGCGGTCGATTTTGAGTTTCTGCTCCTCCGGATGGCCCTTGGTGAAGAGCGTCAGGTCATGCCGCGCGGAAAGGTATGCGAGCGTTTCCGGAACACCCTCGATCACCTCCATGGGACAGTCCAGAATACGCTCGGCGAACCCCAGCGCGGTGTTCAGATCCTCCTCGCGGATATCCCGCTCCGCCAGGCGCTGGTAGCACTGCCGCAGGTTGCGGCCGAAATTGAGCGAGCCGTAGCCGTGAATCTTGTTATTGGCGTCCTCGATTTCGTCGAGCACGTCGCGCACCTGCCGCGCCGTCAGCGAGGAATGGTCCAGGAAGGCGACGAATTCCTCGAACGCCCGCTCAAAGTAGATATTGTTCTCCCAGAGCGTATCGTCGGCGTCCATTATCAGGAACGATGGCATGTTCTACAGGCCGGCGGGCGTTGGACCGCACCCGTTGGTGGGCGCCAGGCCCTTCATGCGCTCGATGGTCCGCTGCCGCGGTATGTAGGCCGCCAGGTATCGGTTCAGTTCTTGCAACCGCGCCTTCTCCGAGCGCTGCCGCAGCAGCGAAACCAGGAAGTCCAGGTCCGGCAGACCCTGCGCCACCTGAAAGCTGAGCTGGGGATCGGCCAGGTCGGCGTCGCCGCGCCCTTCGGGGCTGGCCAGCGGGCGCAGGACCTGGTAGTGGGCCACGGCCTGCGCCCGCAGTTCCTCCGGCACGGGATCGAAGTCTTCGTCGTCGAAATACGTCACTTCCGCTTGCAGGTAGGCCTTCTCCTCGCTCAGTGACTGGATCTCGAACCGTCTGCGCCCGCGCGCCAGTATGTCCATCCGGCCGTCCGGGTACATTTGAAAGACCTTCTCCACCGCCACCGCGCAACCGGAGTTGAGGATTCCTTCCGCCTTCGCCAGCACAATGCCGAACTCCGTATTGTCGCGGATGGCTTCGCTCACCATTTCCTTGTAGCGCTCCTCGAAGATGTGCAGCGGCAGCGCGGTCCTGGGGAACACTACCACGCGCAAGGGAAACAGCGGGAGCAGCCGCAATTGCATGGTAATATTATGCAGCAATAAGCGTCTTGGCTCATTGCGCCATGCGAATCGAAGGTATAGTTGCGATCATAACCGGCGCCTCGGAAGGCATCGGGGCGGCCTGCGCGGCGGAGTTTGCCCGCTACGGCGCCAGGCTCTCGCTCACCGCGCGCTCCGAGGAGGCGCTCCACAAGGCCGCTCCGGGGGCGCTGGTCACCCCCGGCGATCTCACCCGCGAAGACACCCGGCGCGCGGTGGTGGAGCGCACCCTCGAGCGTTACGGCGCCATCGACGCGCTGATCAACTGCGCCGGCGCCGGGCTCTACCTGCCCTCCTGGGAGGCGCCCATGGAAGACGCCCGCCGCCTCATGGAGCTGAACTTTTTCGCCTTGCTGGGGATGACCCAACTGGTTGCGCCGCACATGCGCGCCCGCCGCCGGGGGTGCATCGTGAACGTGGGCTCCATCGCCGGCAAAGTCACCCTGCCCTGGCTCACCCTGTACAGCGCGTCGAAATCCGCCGTGGGGGCGCTCACCGAAGGGCTGCGCATGGAACTGCGCCGCGACGGCGTACGGACCATGCTGGTCTGCCCGGGCTACGTCAAGACCAATTTCCAGAAGAATGCGCTGGCCGGCCAGCCGCCCGCCGGCATCGTTCAGGGCCGGGTCTTCGCCATCGGCGCCGCCCAATGCGCCACGGCCATTCGCCGGGGCCTCGAACGCGATGCGCGCACCATCGTCGCCCCGCGCGCCTGCTGGATTCTGGCGGCCCTGGCGAGCCTGTTCCCGGCGCTCGTAGAAGAGCGGCTGGCCAAAGTGAACGGAACCGCATGAACCTCAAGCTCAAACAAACGCCGGGCATTTACCTGGTGGGCTTCATGGGCTCCGGCAAGTCTACCGTGGGCCGCGCCCTGGCCGAGCGCCTGGGGTGGAGTTTCTTCGATATCGATGCGGAAATCGAGCGGGCCGAGCGCCAGGCTATCGGCCGGATCTTCGCCGCGCACGGCGAGCCGGAGTTCCGGCGCATCGAAACGGAAGCCATCCGCCGGCGCGTCGCCTCGGTCGAGGTCGGCAAGCCCGCCGTGGTAGCTCTGGGCGGCGGGGCTTTTACCATCGAATCCAACCGCGCACTGCTCGAGAACAATGGCGTCACCGTGTGGCTCGATTGCCCTTTCGCCATCGTCGCGCGGCGCGTGGCGGGCGACGCTTCCCGCCCGCTCGCCCAGGACCCGGACCGCTTTGCGGCCCTGTACCAGTCCCGAATCCCAGGCTACCGGCTGGCTCAAATCCACGTCGCCATCGAGGGCGACGACCCGGCCGCCACCGTGGAAGCCATCCTCGCCCACCCTCTACTCAAATGAAGAAGAAAGCATCTACCCATACCGGCGCCGCCGGTCTTCTGCGCAAACACGCGCTCTCCATCTTCGAGGCCGCCCTGGCCGCGGCCGACCCTGCCGACGCCGTCGCGCGCCGGCTGAAGCGCCTGGACGCCTCCCGTTTCGAGCGCATCTTCGTGATCGGGGCGGGCAAGGCCGCCGCCCCCATGGCGCAGGCCGCCGAACGCATTTTCGGCCGCCGCATCACCGGCGGGCTGATCAACGTGAAGGACGGCCATACCGCCAAACTCAAACGCATCGAAATGAATGAGTGCGGCCACCCGGTACCCGACGCGCGCGGGGTGGCGGGCGCCCGCCGCATCGCCGAGATCGCCGCCGCCGCCGGCAAAGACGACCTGGTGGTGTGCCTGATCTCGGGCGGCGCCTCGGCCCTGATGCCGCTGCCCGCTCCGCCCGTCTCGCTCGAGGAAAAACAGGAAGTCACCCGCCTGCTGCTGGCCTCCGGCGCCAATATTCACGAGATCAACGCCGTCAGAAAGCACATCTCGGGCATCAAGGGCGGCCAACTGGCCCGCCTGGCCGCGCCCGCCACGGTGGAATCGCTGCTGCTCTCCGACGTGATCGGCGATTCGCTCGATGTGATTGGCTCGGGCCCTACCGCGCCCGACGCTTCCACCTTCACCACGGCTTCCGACGTCCTGTGCAAGTACAGCCTGACGGCCAGCGTTCCGCAAACCGTGTATGACCGCATCAACTGCGGTACGCTGGGCGAGGTTGACGACACGCCCAAGCCGGGCGACCCGATCTTCCGGCGGGTGACCAATTCCGTGGTGGGCAGCAACCGCCTGGCCCTCACGGCGGCCGCCCGGCGCGCCCGCGAGCTGGGCTACCGCACGCTCATCCTGGCCAGCGAGGTGGAGGGCGAAACCCGCGAAATCGCCCGCATGCACGCCGCCATCGCGCGCGAAATCGTGCGCGCGGGCCAGCCGGTCAAGCCTCCCGCATGCATCATCACCGGCGGGGAAACCACGGTGGTGCTCCACGGCCAGGGCCTGGGAGGCAGAAACCAGGAGTTCGCCCTGGCCGCCGCCATCGATATCGCCGGCCTGCCTGATGTTCTGGTGTTCTCCGCCGGCACCGACGGCACCGACGGCCCCACCGACGCGGCGGGGGCCTGCGCCGATGGCCAAACCCTCCACCGCAAGCCGGATGCCCGGCGCTTCCTCGACGACAACGATTCCTACCGCTACTTCGGGGAACTCGACGACCTGGTGAAAACCGGCCCCACCAACACCAATGTGATGGATGTGCGGCTCATTCTGGTGGGCGCGAAGCGGTAGGGGTTTTCAGTAGGGGGCGGTTTGGACCTCGTAGGAGCGAAATCAGAGCGCCTCCCACTCCTCCCGCTCGATCCCCGCCTGCCGTAGGATGCGCACCAGCAGCCCGCGACCCACGTCTTCCGTGTGAGGATTCGGTATCCGAAGCTTTCTTCCGCGCCCCTTCATGTACTGGTGATCGCCGCCGGACACAGGCGGTGCGAAGCCCAGCGCGCGAAGGCAGGCGATCAGGTCTTTCCGCTTGACTGGACCAATCGCCGGCATTCAGGCCACTTCGCGGACTTCGACGCGGTTGCCGTCAATGTCGGGAATCGGGGAGCGGTCGGCAACGCTGACCAGCACCCATCCCTCCAGCACGCTCTCCAGCTCGTCGCGGCAAGCCTCCAGGGTTTTGGCATTCGCCCAGACCCCCGGGATGGGGGGAATGTGGCCATAGAACGACCCGTCATCCTCGATAATCTCGTAGCGAGCCTGGCGCATGGCCGCCCGGATATACGCGGTGAGCATGGCCCAATTATCCCACTGAAGCAACGCGGCGCGCCGCCTCGATCTTGGCGTAGAGCGCCGGATGGGTCCGCCGGGCCTCCGATCGCAATCGATAAAACTCGGCCTCTCCGGCCTCGAGGTATGCGTCTATCCTGCTTCGCTGCGCGAGGTAGAAGGCCAGGGCGCCATAAACCTGCTCCAAAGTCAGCGCCGGGAACGACTCGGCGATGGTTTCAGCCGGCTCGCCACGCAGGAATGCGTATACGATCGACTCGATCGAGACACGGCTGCCGGCAACGTAGTAGCCGCCATCGCGTTGCTGGACGTAGCCCTTCGCCATTCGGGATCTCCCCTCCTATATCTTAGACCAACAGTCGGCGTCGGCTGCCTCCCTGCGAAAAGACCCTTGTTGGATACCCGTGGGGAAAAGCGGGAATGGAAAAAGGGGATGTCGCGGTTTGCGTCGCCTCCCGCTGGTGCTTACGGTGGTCATCGGCACCGACCCCGCCAACCTCTCCCGCGACTATCCGGTGAACGTCCGGGTTACCGCGGCCGAATCCGGGTTGCCCCGCGACACAGTCTTCCTATGCTTCCAGGTCCGTTCCGTCGACCCGTCGCGGTTGACGACGGAAGCCGGCGCGCCACCCGCGGCCCGCATGGCTGAAGTGGACGCCGCGCTGAGTCGCGCAACGGACCTGTGCCCTCTAGCGTGGGGCAGGATGGCATCCTGCGCGGCGGTTGACAACCGCCGCGCGGGCCGATTGACAATCGGCCCGCAGACTGCCAGTCTGCCCCACAGTTCACCCTAAATCGCCGTCCCCTTGGGCGCGGGCGCCTCCGGGGGCTTCGGCGGCTTGGGTTGCTCGGGCGCGCTCGGAAGGCTGCCCTCCTTGCGCACCGAAACCCAGCCGCGGTTGGCGGTGAGCCGGATGGTGGGCCCTTCCCCCACTTTCCCCTTCAGGGTGGCAGTGCGGCCTTCCACCTGTCTGACTATCTGCTCCGCGTAATCGTTGCTCACGTCGCCCGCCTGCGCCGTGGCATCGATGGTGAACGCGGCTTTGGGCGGCAGAACCAAGTCGATCTTGCCCGATCCCGAGCGCACATCCATGGCGGCCAGCGGCAAATGTCCCGGGATTAGTTCCACGTCCCCGCGCTCGGTCTCCAACTCCAGCGTGTTGGTGAACTGCTCGATCTTGACGTCTCTCGAACCGCCCACCAGGCGCATGGGTCCCACCACGTTCTTCGCCGAAAACACTCCGAGGTCCATGCTGATTCGGCCGGGCGCCGCTTCCACCCGCAGCTCGGTGTTGCGCGTGCCTTCGAATTGCAGCGGCTTGGCCAGGTTCTTGAAATCGAGCGAGCCGCGATAGGACCCGCTCACGGTCACCGGTCCGGCCATGTTTTCGAGATCGATGTCCGACCCCTGCCCGTCCAGACTGAACTTCCCCGTCACGGCCGAAGCGCGGATCAGGTCGCTGTGTCCGATGCCCAGCGTGACGTTGCCCCCGATGCGGGCCAGCCGCACATCGCCGTGGGCGCAGCCCAGATCCACATCCCCCGCCACGTCGTCGATTTCATAGTCGCCCGTATCGGAGCGCGACTCCACCGCCAGAGAGCGCGGTATCACCACCTCCAGATCGTCGGAAATGCGCTGGTTGTCCCGGCCGCGTTCCTGGTTGGTGCGCACCAGCAGGCGGTCGCCTTGCGGAACCAGCTCCACCGGCGTCGCCCCGTTGGTGCGGTCGGCGTCTTCGCGGGAGTAGGCCCGAATCATCTTGCGCCCGGTGACCTCAATGTTCTGGGAATCGCCGCCGGTCACCTTGATATTGCCGCGCGGGCTCTCGAATACGATGCGCTTGATGCCCGCCCCGGAGGCGCGGACGGAGATCGGGTAGTCGTACGACTGCCCCCAGAAATCGATGCCGTTGGCGGTGAAGAAACGAACCCCGTGCTGGCGCGCCTGCCACACCCCCGAGCCCACGATGCAGATCAGCACGATGAGCGCGACCTCGCCGCCACCGAAGCCGGAGCGGTAGCCCTGCCGGTTCCAGATCACCGCCTCGATCAGCCGGAGAACGCCCCAGCCGATCAGCAGATACGGCCAGTAGAGCGACACAATGTCGAAAATCGGCGTCTCCGGATGCATGTTCCGCCACAGAAAGGCTCCGCCGATGACGATCAGAAGCAGCGGGCCGGTGAACGAACGGCGTCTCATAGCGCGCCTCCCGGCGTCTGGCCCGGATCGGAAGAGGGGCCAGGCGCGCCCGATCCACTGGCCTTCGGTGCGTCCGCCGGGGGCTGCGAATACGTACTCCGGCGATAGCCGGCCGGAGCGGCGTAGTCGCGCGGCGGCGGCGCCGCCGCGGGATAGCGCGGCGGCCCCGGAGGCGGCGGCGCCGGCCGCGCGCCGCGCCCCATCAGGGTCAGCAGCCCGAATACAATCAACAGCACCGGCCACTGGAAGCCGTAAGGCGTGAAGTTATTGATGGCGAACAGGACGCCCACCGTGATCAGCATGATGGGTCCCCGGATGGCGCACAGGATGCCGCGGCTATCGCCGTTCATGGCCCATCTCCTTCGGCGCGTCCTGGCCGGTGAAACGGTTATACAGCAGGTAGGCGCCCGCCAGTATGAGCAGAACCGGCCAGTACGCCAGCACACGCGAGAAATCGATCACATCGAGGGTGTGCAACAGAAGCGCGACCCCCAGGCAAATCAGCACCACCCCCGCTACCGGGACCTGGTGTCGCGAGCGCAGGTTCAGCAGACTCGAGTACTCGTCCACCGGTTCGCCGTTGCGGCGCTTCAACGCGGTGTGATAGGCCTCGAAGGCCATGTAGAACATCCAGGCGCACAGCAGGATTCCGAACACCGGCTCCAGGCCGCGCACGTTCGAATCCAAAACGCTGCACATCACGCCGAAAAGCACGGCGTGAACCAGTCCCTTGGCGTATTGGCCGTTGTAAATGGCGCCCACGCCGGGAATCCAGCCCAGAAAGAACGCCAGGCCGGGAGAAACGTCGGAGTACACGTACCCGGCCGGGGCCGGCCCGGCGGGCGGCCGCGGACCGGCGGGTGGAGGCGGCATGCTTGCGTCCGGAGCGGGTGCGTGCTCCGCGCAGAATACCGTCCCGTTAGCGTCGCGGCGGCATTCTTCGCAAACCGGCTTGCCGCACGTGCGGCAATATGCCGTAGCCGGAATTTCAGGATGATTCTGACAGTTCATGCGTATCCCCTTAGCGTGTTTCCCCCGTCGAGTCCGAAGGCGATGTTCGGCCGGGCTCGTTCCGGCCCGGAGTCGTCACCGGCAGCTTCCGTCCGTCCGCGTTACCCTCCGCGGCGGGTCGCTGCTCGTCATCCTGCTGCTGCCATTGGCGCAGCGTGTTCTGTATCTGATACACGATCTTCAGGTTTTCGTAAAACTTCACGCCGCGCGTCCAGGCGTATTCCGCCTGGTTGCGGATGGAATCCCGGATGCTCGCGGGCCTCCAATCCTTGACCGTCAGCGGAACCGGCGCGACGAAGCGGAACAACATCGATAGCGAAAGGATGGTCATGGCCATCCCCATGGCGAACTTGGGCTGCAAAATCGGGCTCAGCGCGGCGTTCGCCCACTTGCGCCACGGCGCGGGCCTGGCTTTTCCCTTGCTCCAGGGCGCATCGAACAGAATGCGCGTGATCAGCTCCGGCGGCGGCTCCACTTCCTCGGCCCGTTCCATGAACGCCACCGCGGCCGCCGAGTCGCGCGCCAGTTCGGCGCAACCCGGACACTCGGCCAGGTGGCGTTCCACTGCGGCCCTCTCGGCCTCCGGGAGCGCTCCATCCACGTAGTCGCAGATCGAAATTTCCAGGTCCGCGCAGTTCATACCGCCAGCTTCTGCTTGCGCAGCAGGCGGGCCAGTTCGGCCCTGCCCCGATTGATTCGCGATTTTACCGTGCCTTCGGGAATCGCCAACACCTGCGCGATTTCCCGGTATTCCATCTCCTGCAAGTCCCGCAGGATCACCGCCTCTCGCAGCTCCGGCGAAAGCCGTTGCAGGGTGGCCTGCAAGACCTCGCTGGCTTCCCTTCCGGCCAGAGCCTGGTCGGGACGCGTGGAGGACGACGCGCCGTATCCTTCCAGCATCGGAAGCTGGTCTTCAATGGAATCGGTCACGCGCTCCTGACGGGTGCGGCGATAGTGATCGATCAGGAGGTTACGCGCCACCCGCGCCAGCCAGGCGGCGAACGAGCCTTCCGCCGCCCGGAAAGTGCGCAAAGTCCGGAATACCCTCAGAAACACCTCTTGCGTCAGGTCCTGCGCCTGCGCCCCGCTCCCCGTGAAGCGAAAGCACAACCCGTAAACCTGCCGGGTATGCAGCCGCACCAGATCCTCCCAGGCGGCTTCGTCGCCGTTCAGGCATCGGGCGGTCAGGCTGTAGTCCGGGTCCAAGCTACGTTCTACCAGATTGCGCGCTCCCGGAAAACCCATCCATCGCGATCCGGACGCGCCACGGGCGGCTGGGGGGATTTCGTCGAACCCGATCATCGCGGTCGCCATGGCGCTTGGTCCTTACAAAATTGAGAAACGAGGCTTTATCATGATAGGTTCAGTTTTTCGGGGGAGACCTCGACGCGGAGAAATTCAATATTTCGGGATTTCGCAAATCGACGCAGAGACGCAGAGGCGCGGAGGAAACGCGGAGAGCTTCAATACTTCCACTCTCCGCGTTTCCTCCGCGCCTCTGCGTCTCTGCGTCGAAGTTGGACTAAATACTATATTGGTAGTATATGACGCTGCGCCGCTCCTGAGGCCAAACTATGAAGTGCCCTTTTTGCAATCACTTAGAAGACAAGGTGGTGGACTCCCGAGAGAGCAAGGAAGGCGACGCCATTCGCCGCCGCCGGGAGTGCCTCGCATGTGAACGGCGCTTCACCACCTACGAGCGGATCGACGAAGTCCCCTACATGGCCGTCAAGAAAGACGGCCGGCGCGAGAAGTTCGATCGCCAGAAGGTGCTCGCTGGTCTCCTCAAAGCCTGTGAAAAGAGGCCGGTTAGCATGGGGAAGCTGGCCGATCTGGTCAATCAGGTGGAATCCAGAGTCAGCGACTCTCCGGATCGGGAAATATCTACTACAGAAATAGGAGAATTCCTCATGGAAAGCCTCCGGGAACTGGACAAGATCGCCTACGTTCGATTCGCGTCGGTTTACCGGGATTTTCAGGACGAGCAGGCCTTCTTCAACGAGCTGAAGAACCTCATGCGTCACAAGCTGCCCTGAGGCGTCGGAAGCGCCGGTAACAAAACGGCCTGTTCCACCGTCTCTTCTAAGATGTGGCCGGGTCTCCGAACACCCTTTGGCGGTCTTGTTCGGTCGGGAGCGCCTGCCTCCGGCCACCCCGCCTGGCCCCCCATCCGAACCGGAGGTCACGCCCGCAAGATCTATGTAACCTAAACACTTGTAAGGCATCTCTTAAAATAGGGCTTAACTTTGGGGGGGAATGATGGTATCATCAGTCGGAAGTCGAACCCCGAATGCAGCCGTTCTCTTCGACAGTTGGGGCTGGACCAGCGCGTCGAAGTTTTTTCAGGTAATACCCCGTTTCCCGGACATTCGATGTAAGCAGTCGCGTGTGCAGGGAGGAGGTGAGTCTTAGTGGACCATTTCGAAGATCATTTCTTAGCCGACACTCCTGAAAATCTAGGGCTGAACTTCGAGGACGAAGCCAAGTTCTTCGACCCCGAAGCCGCGCACGAGGCCGATTTCCTGCATCCGCCGGTAGTCGAGGAGTCCATCTACACGGACGATCCGGTCCGCGTCTACCTGCGCGAGATGGGCGCTGTTCCGCTGCTGACCCGCGAAGGCGAAGTCGACTTGGCGCGCCGCATGGAGCGGGGCAAGATGCGGATGCAGAAGGCCATCAGCCGCTCCGCCGTGGTGCAGCACGTGGTCCTCGATATCTCCGAGCAACTGCGCAGGGGCGCCGCCGAGCTGGAGGGCGTGGTGGACCTGGGAGATGTCGAGGAAGGCTCTCCCGCCGATGTGCAGGTGCGCACCGAAGCCGCCCGACACTTCACCGACGTAGTGTTTCTGCACAAGAAAATGCAGCAACTGGATGACAAAGTCATGGTCACTCCGGTAGCCAACCGGCGGCCTCGCAAGCGGCTCTGCGCCAAGCTGAATCGCGCCAAGGTGGAGACTTCCCTGGCCATCCGCCGGGTTCCCTTCAAAGTAAACAGATGGAAGGAGTTCACCCGCGAAATTGAGCGCACCGTCGACGAAATCAGCCATCTGGACGGGGAGATCCGGAAACTCGAGTTGCGCGCCAACGTGGCCAACCAGCCCCGCCTGCGGGATCTGAAGCGCGAACTGAAGAAGCGCGAAACCCTGGCCGGCGCCACGCTTCCCGAGCTCAAGCACACGCTCACCGTAATTCGCCACGGCGAAGCCGAAGCCGAACGGGCCAAGAAGGACCTGGTGGAGGCCAACCTCCGCCTGGTGGTGTCGGTAGCCAAGAAATATGTCAACCGCGGCCTTCACCTGCTCGACCTGATTCAGGAGGGCAACATCGGCCTCATGCGCGCGGCCGACAAGTTCGAATACCGCCGCGGCTACAAATTCTCCACCTACGCCACCTGGTGGATTCGCCAAGCCATCACCCGCGCTATCGCGGATCAGTCCAGGACTATTCGGATCCCGGTCCACATGAACGAAAGCATGAACAAGTTCCTGCGGGCCACGCGCGAGCTGGAAAAAGAGCTCGGCCGAACTCCTACAAACGACGAAATTGGCCACCGCATGGAAATTCCGGTCGAGAAGGTCCAGAAACTCAAGACCATTTCCCGGGACCCGGTTTCACTCGAGACCCCCGTCGGGCGGGACGGCGAATCGGCGCTGGGCGATCTCATCGAGGATCGCTGGGTGGGTTCTCCGGTGGACGCGGTAATCGAATCCAACGTCCGCGACGAGACCGCCGGCATCTTGAAGACCCTCTCCCCGAAGGAAGAGAAGGTCATCCGAATGCGTTTCGGCATCGGGTGTGAGCGCGAACATACACTCGAGGAAATCGGACAGGAGTTCGACGTCACCCGCGAGCGCATTCGCCAGATTGAGGCCAAGGCCCTGCGCCAGTTGCGCGCCCCCGAACGCGCCCGCAGGCTGCGAGCCCTAATGGCCGCCCGCTGAAGCCGGTGGCAGGCCGTTTGGCCCAATGCCGCATACTTTTCCCAATTAGCCTGTAAGCTATTGATTTTACGTGGCGCACGCTTCAGCGTGCCGTCGTGGGCTTCAGCCCACGATCGGCGCCCAGATCCGGGGAACGTCGGCTGAAGCCGACGCTGCACGCTGAAGCGTGCGCCACGAGAACATAAGCCTTGTGTTTTGTTCTTGTTGTGAAAAGTATGTGGCATCAGGCCGTTTGGCCTGCCCCACCTGTATAATTACCCTATGCCAATTCAAGCCACCTACGACGACGCCAACCTGATCCTGCGGCTCTATGAGCTGCGCCGCGAAGAGAAACTGCGAAAAGCCCGCGAATGGTTCTCCGCCAATTTCAAGCCCAAATCTCTGGAGGATGTGCAGCGCCTTGCGCCCATGGGCAGCCAGGAAAACGCCTACATGCGGATGGTAGTGAGCTACTGGGACATGGCGGCCTCCTTCGTGACCTCGGGAGTGCTCAACCAGGAGCTGTTCTTCCAAAGCAACGGCGAGCTGCTGTTCGTGTGGGAGCGCGTGCGGGCCCTGGCGCCCGCTTATCGCGAGGCCGTCAAGAACCCCAACTACTGGCATAACCTGGAAATCGTGGGCAACGCGCTCATCAAGAGGATGGAAGCGAACGGTCCCGAGGCCTACGCCCATTTCCAGCAGATGGTGCACGGCCCGGCGGAACCGAAACAAGGCTAAGAAGGGGTGGGACAGACGATAGAAACTGGTAATCTAGATAGTACTTTGCAACGGGAATTCTCTCAGAATTATGTTGACGACGGGGATCTCACTGTCGTAATCTTGGGAAGACCAGTTGAAGGCGTAGAGTCGGCGGGCTGGCGTCGCTTTTGAGGAGAGCCTGGTCGAGTACACGACTGGCGATGCGGTAGCGGTCTTCGTACACCGAGCGGAACTCGGAGAAGGAGTTTTTGAGAACATGAAGAAGTGCTTAGCGGTATTGACAGGGATTATGGCGCTGGTGCTTTTCGCACCCATGGCAAACGCCAGCTTTATCGAGTGCGGTTCAATCGGGAGCGTTGTGGGCACGACAGGCTTTACCGGTGGCACCGCCAGCCTAAATGCGTCGGTTAACGGGGCCGGGTTAGCGTCGCTTACCTGCAGTGGTATCACCGTGCCCGCCGGGTTCACGCTCTACCAGGTAGACTTCTTATTGGAGAGTGACGCACAGCACCCTCAGGACGCCTCATCGGCCATCAATTACACCTGGAACGCAACCTCGGGGTACACCATGAGTTCGCCGCCCGAGGTGCTCAACCTGACCAGTCAAGCGGGGACATCCTTTGACACGTGCTCCGGGGTTTCCGGGCCGGGTATCGGTGCATGCCCGATAATTCTGAGCGCTACGGGGTTAAACATAGGGGGGGGCGGATCCTATAACGCGGTGACCTTCACCGTGTCGGCTGCCGCTGTTGGCGCTGATGGTGTTGCGCCCACCGGCAGCGATAGCGCAACCCTTTATGTCCAGTACGACGAAAGTTCCGGCGTCCCCGAGCCTGCGACGCTTAGCCTGATCGGCGGCGCTCTGTTGGGCCTCGGCGTATTCGGTCGCAAGAAGCTTTTCCGCCCGTAAGGGTCTCTAGGGCGCAGCCTGAGCAGCTCGCTGCCGCCATAGACCTGCTGGCAGTGGTTCTCCTCACTGTCGGTGCGTCCGGACGCAAATAGTTCCGAAAACGAATCCTCATATTGCCTTCCGCATTGGTCGGAACGCCCTTGGCGTTCCGACCTTTGTGATTTTTGGGTGGGCCGCTACATCGCCATAGTCCGTGCCTCTTCAGATTCCTGGCCCAATCACGAACGTCGAGACCATTGCGGTAGGGAGTCGCATTCGGGACATCGTCAGGCTTTGGAACTTCTACCGGCCAGGGCGATGGCGGAAGCTCAAAGGGCGTGCCCGCGCCGCCTGGGTGTGCGACACATAAGTGGATAAGCCGGCGTCATGTGGGGCAGGTTGTCAACCTGCGGCGGGTTGATAACCCGCCTGGGCGGCGCCGGCAGACACTCGCGAGAGGCCGATTGACAATCGGCCGCAGGTTGACAACCTGCCCCACAACGGAGCCCTGGGCCTCGCGTACACGTATGCTCGGATCCGGGTCGTTTTGCAGGCGAATCGCTTCGACCATCACTCTCTGCGTCGCACACGCGCGTCGCCTTACCGGATGGCGTGATTTGCGAGGCGGGGCGAATGGAGTTCAAGATCAGGCGGATTCTGGAGTGACGTCATGGATCGCGGAAAACCCAACGAGCCGCGGTTCGCGGTGTGCATCGACAATCGGGATTACGTTGCGTCCCTGCAACGGCGAAAGATCTACCGGGCGCCCCGGACCCCGCCGCCGCACTGCATCGGCAGATCCGCATAGTGGACGAGTCCGGGGGAGATTACCTGTATCCGGAACTCTTCTTCGTGCCGATCAAATTGCCAGAAGCGGCCGAGGAGGCGTTCCTCAAGGCGTCGTGAGAAAGCCGTCGCGTCGTGAAGCAAGACCATGACCGCCTGGTTTCCTCCCTTACCCGGCGAAGCACGCTGAGCAGGCGGGAACCCGCCGCGCCATCGGAGTACGGTTGATGCGGGCATGGTCCGAGCTTCGCTCGGATTGACAAGGCTGGAGCCTTATCCCACTGGAGGCCCGCTTCACCTGCGCGGCGGAGCCATCCGCGTCGCGGGTTTCGGCCCCAGCCGCATGGAGTCCACCTGCCGGGCGATGATCTCCTGCAGTTTGAGCTCGGCCAGCAGGATCTCCATGCGCTGCACCCGCCGCTCCGGCTTTTTTTCCAGGCACCTCCGCACCAGGCGCGCCACCGCCGGAGGCGCGTTCTCCAGGTGGGCCGGCTGGCGGTTCAGAATCTCCATGCGCAAGGCCGTCCTGGTGGCCGCGTCAAAGGCCCGGCGGCCGGAGAGCATCTCGTACATCATGGCGCCCAAGGAGAAAATATCGGTTCGCGCGTCCAGATCGCGGCCGGCCACCTGCTCCGGCGAGAAATACGGAGACACCGGGGCCGGACCGCCGGGCGCGAGGCGCACATGGCCATCGAGAACGGCCACGCCGGCGGGCTGTAGGAAGGCGTAGACCCGCCCGCGGCTGTGAACCTCGCGCAAGGCCTCCGCCAGCGCGATGGCGTAGTGCAGCGCTTCCGCCACGGGAAGCGGCCCAGCCGCCATGCGTACCGCCAGCGAATCCGCGCCTCCGCGCTCCGGCGGAGGCCCGGGTTCAGTTTCCGTTTCGCGAGACCAGAAGAACTTTCGCTTCCCCACGTTCCACCACGGATTTGTGCATCATGCCAAATGCTTCCACCACGTGCTCCACCACTTCGTCGGTTTGCGAAGCGGCGGCCTCCATCGCCTCGATGGCTTTGGCCTGAATCTGCACGCCCTTCCGCAAACCCGCGATGGACTCTTGAAGCGCCGCCTGAGTCTCCTGGATCCCGGCCATCTCCGTCCCCTGGCTCTTGATCTTCTCCTCCAGCCGCTCGATCAATCGCCGCAATTCGGCGTCCACCGATTCCTGCGCCGCCTGGTGGGCCGTCAGCCTCCCCTCCTGCCCGGCAATCTGCGAGCGCAGGGAGGCGACTCTGTCTTTCCATTCCGACGCCGAGTGCGCCTGCCGCGCGGTGGCGTGGGCCAGCTTCAGTTCGATGAGCACGGAGCTCATGCGCTGCCAGCGGTCCTCGCGTCTCTTTTCGAGACAGCGGCTCACCAGGGGAGCGATCTCCCCAGGGAGGCCCCCGAGCGGCGCCGGCGAGCGCTCCAGAATCGCTTCCTTCAACTCCTCCGGGTCGCGCGCCGGGAAGGCTTTGCGGCCCGAAAGCAGCTCGTAGACGATGGCGCCGAACGCGAAGATATCCGAGCGCGCGTCGGCGGCTTCTCCGCGCACCTGCTCGGGAGCGAGGTATGGGGTGAGGCCTCCGCCGCCGTTGGGCGTCAACTCCGCGCCGTGGTTGTTCCACACGATGTGGCCGGGGTCGAGACAGCCGCAGACCACGCCCTCCTGGTGCATCCGCCGCAGGGCTTGCGCCAGGCTGGTGGCGTAGCGCAGGGCCTCGTCCACGGGCAGCGCCTCCTCCATCGACAACAGCTCCGACGCCGCGTGGCTGGGAGTCATAGGTTCTTCAAGATCGTTCATAGGGGGAAATTCCGGGAATTCCGAGTTGAGAATAACCTATGTTGGAGCATGCCGCAAGGGCTGGAGGGGTACTGTCGGGTGGGCCAGCAGTCCAGTACTCATGAAGCGTTTGCGGGGCGTTTCGCGGCGCCGGTCTGCTAAAATCCATACTATGGTGCGCACGCCGCGCGCGAGGTCCCGCTGGGCCGCCGTCCGGACGTTGGCTCTCGCCGCGTTGGCCTGCTGCGGCGATGGCCGCCTGGTCCGCCCAGAATTCCGATCCCAAGCGGAAAGCAATCGACTGGGAGGGCAAGAACAACGGCAAGAAGGAAGAGACCCAGCGTCTGGAAGTGCCCAGGGAGCTGCCCCTGGCGGTGGTGGGTGAGACGCGCCAACTGGCGTTTTACGTTACGCCGCTCTCCGCCAAGGGTCTGCTCTCGCAGCAGGTGCGCGATGCGCTGAAGGATCTGGGCCGCCAGGCTTCCGGGCAGACGGTGCTCCGCATACGCGCCTTCGTGGCCGGCTCGGGGGACCCGCGCCGCGTCCGCGACCTGGTGAGCCAGAACTTCGGCGACCGGCGCCAGCCTCTTCCCTCGCTCAGCCTGGTGCAGGCGGGGATGCTGCCTTTGGCCGGGGCGCAGGTGGTTCTGGAAGCCGAGACCACCGCCCGGAAGGACGTGAACCCGTACGGTCTGGCGTGGATATCCGGGCAGGCGGCCACTTCCGCGGATCCCCAGGGACCGGTTGCGCCGCTCACCGCCCGGTCCCTGGCCGCGCTGCGGCAATCCGTCCGCGCCGCCGGCGCCGAACCGCGCGATGTGCTGCGGGTGACGTGCTTCTTCAGTTCGCTCGAGGACCTGGCCGCGTCGCGCGCCCTGGTGGAGGCCGAGTATCCCAAGGCGGCGCTCGACTACATTCAGACCAAGCGCGCGCCCGACGTGGCTTTGGGGGCGTGCGAGGCCGTGGCGCGGCTGCCACGCGACCCGGGTTCGCGGCTCCGGCTTATGGACGCGGACGCCGGCTCCCGCGACCCCGGCGAATCCCAAATCGCGTTGGTCGCCGCTCCCCGCGTCGCCCTCACCGGATCGCAGGTTTCCTTCGGATACGAAGCGAAAGACTCGCAACTGGCCTTTGCCCGCTTGCGGGCCGCCCTCGAGCAGGCCGGAGCTTCGATGCGCGACGTGGCTTGCGTCCGCTACTACCCGCTCGCCGCCGGACTAGCCGGCCAGGTCCGCAGGATCCGGGCGGAGTTTTTCGACCCGGCGCAGGGGCCCGCCGGAACCCTGCTGGTCTTCGAAGGCCTGCCCTCCCTCGACGCGGGCTTTGCCCTGGACGCGGTAGCGGCCAGGGACTGAGCGGATTTGGCCGTGAGGGTTGGGAGATTGGCGCGAGGAAAACCCGGATGCGTGAGGGTAGGGGGATTGGCATGGGGAAGGTCTTGACGCGGAGACGCAGGGAGAGCTTTGACGCAGGGAGAGCTTTGACGCAGGGAGAGCTTTGACGCGGAGACGCGGAGACGCGGAGAATTCGGAGAAAGAAAGGCGGGCGCGCTCTTTGAACCTTCCTCTCTCCGGATTCTCCGCGTCTCCGCGTCTCCGCGTCAAAGCTCTCCCTGCGTCAAAGCTCTCTCCGCGTCTCCGCGTCAAAAGGTTTCCGCCGCACGCTAAAATGGGCTTCGTGATCCATCGCTTTATCGCGCACAACGGCGCCATCCGCGAGGCTTCCGACCGCCTCCTTTCGCCGGGGCAGGTGGGACTGCTCTCCGGTTGGGGCGTCTTCAGCACGCTGCGCGTGGCTGACGGCGCGCTCTTCGCCTTCGAGCGCCATTGGGCCAGGATCGCCCGCGACGCAGCGGCCTTGCATGTTCCGCTTCCGCCCGATCCCGAGGCCCTCCGGCGCACCCTGCTGGAACTGGTGGAGGCGAATGGCGCGTACAACTCCACCCTGCGCCTGGTGATTGTGCGCAACGAGGGCGGCATGTGGTCGGGGCCGTCCACCGGCGCCGCGAGCGACGTGATTGCGCTCACCGCCGATTCGAAGAATTGGGGCCATGGCGTCAAACTGGCCTGCGTGGCGAACGCGCGCCACGCCGCGTGCCAGTTCGCCGGCGCCAAGATGCTTTCGTGGGCCATGAATCTGACCTGGCTCGAGACCGCCCAGGCGCGCGGCTTCGATGAGGCCATCCTGTTGAACGAGCGCGGCGAAGTGGCCGAATGCACCTCGGCTAACATCTTCATCGCCAACGGGAACCAGGTTTGGACGCCGCCCCTGGCGTCAGGCTGCCTGCCGGGCGTCACGCGCGAGATCATCCTCGGCGGGATTCACCCGCCGGAAATTGCAATCGGCGAGAAAACCCTGGTTCCCGCGGATCTGGAATCCGCCGACGAGGTGTTCATCACCTCGACCACGCGCAATCTGCTGCCGGTGTTGCAGATCGAGGGAAAATCCGTGGGACCCGGCGCGCAGGCGCGCACAGCCATCGAGCGGACCTTCGCCGCTTACGTGCGGCGGTACGTAGCGGAGCAGGCTGGCGCTCCCTCTCGTCCGCGCTCTTAAACCCCCAATCAACTCCCAAGTTCTCCGCGTCTCGCGTCAAGACCTTCCCCGTTCTCCGCGTCTCCGCGTCTCCGCGTCAAGACCTTCCCCGTTCTCCGCGTCTCCGCGTCTCCGCGTCAAGACCTTCCCCGTTCTCCGCGTCTCCGCGTCTCCGCGTCAAGACCTTCCCCGTTCTCCGCGTCTCCGCGTCTCCGCGTCAAGACCTTCCCCGTTCTCCGCGTCTCCGCGTCTCCGCGTCAAGACCTTCCCCGTTCTCCGCGTCTCCGCGTCTCCGCGTCAAGACCTTCCCCGTTCTCCGCGTCTCCGCGTCTCCGCGTCAAGACCTTCCCCGTTCTCCGCGTCAAGACCTTCCCCGCCCCTGTCTCCCAACCCCCGCGTATGGGATAATCGGGAGAGTTCCCTCTCAGAATGGACCGCGAATTCATCCGCAATTTCTCCATAATTGCGCACATCGATCACGGAAAATCCACCCTGGCCGACCGCCTGCTGGAGGTCACCGGAGCGCTTTCTCAGCGCGAAATGATGGAACAGGTCCTCGATACCATGGACCTGGAGCGCGAACGGGGCATCACCATCAAGGCCCACGCCGTGCGCCTGGACTACCGCGCCGACGATGGCGTTCTTTATCAGTTGAACCTCATCGATACGCCCGGCCACGTGGATTTCTCCTACGAAGTGTCGCGCAGCTTGCAGGCTTGCGAGGGCGCCCTGCTGGTGGTGGACGCTTCCCAGGGCGTGGAGGCGCAAACCCTGGCCAATACCTA
>CAVYEK010000035.1:0-113713 GCA_963767595.1 Terriglobia bacterium | reverse complement strand
TCTCACGGGGGGTCTAGCAAAAAGCCGCCTTTTCTGGCATAACTGAGTTTCCAGTCAGCAGTTAACGCCAAGAAGAAAGCGGCTTTCTCTATGACAGAGTGTACCCAATCCAGCTTCGATCTCCAAGCCCATTTTTCACGCGACGTAGTCGCCCGTTTTGATGGCGGCGCTTTGACCTCGGATGCCGGGGCGGTGCTGCTGCGGGAAACGGATCGGCGGCTGAACCTGCTGCCGCGCCTGGCGGCTTGCTTCGAGGACCATCGCAACCCATTGCTGATTTCGCACACGGTCAAAGAGATGGTGGCGCAGCGCGTGTACGGCCTGGCGCTCGGCTATGAGGACCTCAGCGATCACGACCAACTGCGGGAGGATCCATTGCTGGGGGTGCTCAGCGGGAAGGCGCGGGCGGGTGAGGACCCGCTGGCGGGCAAGAGCACCCTGAACCGTTTGGAATTGGGAGACGAAAAGCCGAGCCGGTACAAGAAGATTCACTACCGCCAAGAAGCCCTCGACGAGTTGTTGATTCAGGTGTTTGTGGAGGCGCACGGGGAAGCGCCCCAACAGATCGTGCTGGACCTGGATACGACCGACCTGCCGCTGGAGGGCCACCAGGAGGGCCGCTTCTTCCACGGCTATTACGACAGCTACTGTTACCTGCCGCTGTACATCTTCGCCGGCGAGCACCTGCTGTGCGCGCGACTGCGGACGGCGGATCAGGACGCGGCGGCTGGCAGCAAGGACGAGGTGGAACGGATCGTGGGCCGCATCCGCGCCGCCTGGCCCGAGGTCCGCATCATCGTGCGCGCCGACTCAGGCTTCTGCCGCGAGGAGTTGCTGAAATGGTGCGAGGACAACGGTGTGTACTATGTGATCGGTTTCGCCCGCAACGAACGGCTGCGGCGCACCATCGATCCGCAGATGCAGCAGGTCGCCCAGATCCACAAGCAGACCGGCAAACCGGCGCGCGTGTTCACGGAGTTCTCTTATCAGACGACTACCGGGAGTTGGAGCCGGAAGCGCCGCGTGGTGGCCAAGGCCGAACAACTCGACGGCAAAGAGAATCCCCGTTTCGTGGTGACCAACCTGAGCGCGGAGGATTGGCCGGCGCAGGGATTGTACGAAGAACTGTACTGTGCGCGCGGCGAGATGGAGAACCGCATCAAAGAGCAACTGTCGCTGTTCGCCTATCGGGTGAGTGCGGAGACGATGCGGGCCAATCAACTCCGGGTGTACTTCGCAGGGATGGCCTATGTGCTGATGCACGGACTGCGGCGGTTGGGGCTGAAAGGGACGGAACTGGAACGGGCGCAGGCGACGACCATACGGCTTCGGCTGCTGAAGATCGGGGCGCAGATCCGGATCACCGTGCGCAAGGTGTGGTTGTCGATGGCGTCCAGCTATCCGTTGCAGCGGCTGTTCGGGCAGGCCTACCAGAACTTGCGGCCCGCAGTCGAGTTGGGGACATGACCCGGAAAGGAGGCCTCAGTTAAAGTAAACTCTCAAGTCTTGCCGAAGCAGGGAAGGCCGTGCGCGAAACTCGGTCGATTTTGGACAAAAATCATCTTCCCACGCCGCCAAACGCCGCCTGCCCGGCTTCCGAGCCCAAAACTGGCCGCCTCTTACGCCGTCGGGGGAGAACCCGCCCCAAATTGAACCTCGACGAGCCGGAAGCCGACGTACCAGAAGATCCCTGTGAGAGAAGCGGGCTAACACCCCGAAGCCTTGGTTGGCGGCTTTCTGGAATTGTTTTGCTGGCCACCAGTTTCTTTGCGAAGGTCACGGTTTGCTACCCGCGCGGCGCTCCCGTGATGGCGCTATCGCCCTCGGCGATGGCGGCGGCGACCGCCGCCACTTCATTTTCCATGGCGCGGTCTTTGTCCTGGAAGGCCGCCATTTCGCGCACGCGCTGGTGGACCCGGCGCGATCCGCGGCCGAGCTTGGCCGGGCCGCCGCGCAGGTCCACGGCTTGCGCCGAGGCCAGCAGCACCATGGCGGTTTCGTTGCGCAGGCATTCGAGCGCATCCATGGCGGTTACGGCGGCGTGCATGCCCAGGCTGACCACATCCTGGTTGTATTGCTCGGTGGGCAGGGAATGGATGGAACTCGGCCCGGCCAGTTGGCGGATGGCGCAGGCCAGGCTGGTGACGCTCAACTGCATGCCCTTGAAGCCGGAGTTCACGCCCGGCGCGGGGGTGAGATTGGCGGGCAGGCCGCCGTTGAAACGGTCGTCCACCATCAGAGCCACCAGGGCGTTGCCCCAATTCGACATGGAGGCGTAGTCGATTTTCCAGCCATCGAGCACACGCGCGATATGGCCGCCGTAGAAGTTGCCGGCTTTGTACATCACGCCGGTGTCGGGGTCGATCAGCGGGTTGTCGTTGGCCGAGTTGATTTCGCGCTCGATCACCGCGCGCGAATCCGCGAACGCCTCCCACACTTGGCCGAGACCCTGCGGAACGCAGCGCAGCGAGTAGCAGCTCTGGCCGCCGGAGGCCTTGGTGTAGGCCGAGCCTTCGAGCAGGCCGCGCAACCATCCCGCCACGGCGATTTGTCCGGGATGCCCCTTGCGCTCGTGGACCCAGGGATCGAAGGGCAGATCGGGGGCCTGCATGGCTTCCACCGAGAGCGCCACGGCCCCCAGTAGCGCGCGCAGGACGCGGAAAGAATCCACCTGGAGCAGGGCGGCCACGGCCGTCATCACGGTGGTCCCGTTGATCAGCGCCAGCCCTTCCTTGGGGGCGAAGCGGATGGGCTCGAGACCCGCCGCCGCCAGCGCTTCGGAGGCGGGCAGGCGGCGGCCGCCGAATTCCGCCTCGCCCATGCCGGCGAGCACGCGGCCGATGTAGGCGGAGGGCATGAGGTCGCCGCTGGCCCCAACGGACCCGTAGCGCGGCGTCACCGGCGTTACGCCGCGGTTCAGCATGGCCAGGAGCGCGTCCACCAGCTCCGGCCGCACGGCCGAAGAGCCGGTGGCGAAAGTGGCCGCGCGCAACAGGGCCGCGGCGCGCACCACGTCCCGTGGGAGCGGCTGGCCGGTGGCGCAGGCGATGTGGCGCAGCAGGTTGCTCTGCAACAGCTCCATCTCTTCGGGCGGCAGGCTGATGCCCACGTTGCCGCCGACGCCGGTGTTTACGCCATAGATGCGCTCGCCGCGCGCGACCAGCTCTTCGAGCTTCCGGCGGCCCAGCGCGACGCGCTCGCGGGCGGAAGCGGCGAGACTGGCTTCGACTCCTTCGCGGGCCACCCGGGCGACATCTTCGATGGTGAGCGGGCGCGCGCCCAATTCCAATATTCGGTCCATGAGAGTAGGGTAACGCCGACGGTCTTGCCGTCGGCGGTCCAACTTTCCTCCGCCAACCTGGGCGGGGTCGGGTGCGACGCCGACGGCAAGACCGTCGGCGCTACCGAGCGTCTACTGCACCGAGAAGTTCTGCCTGGTTTCGTAGCTCTGGTTGCCCACGGCGTCCTTTACCTGAATCACCATGGTGTACTCGGCGGCCTTGACGGTCTTGAGGCTGAGGTTCATGCTGGCTTGCATGTAGGGTTTGGGATAGAACGATTCGCTTTGTTCCACGGCCGGGTCTCCCTTCCAGAGCACGTTGCCGGCCGAGTTCAGAATGGATACCACGTAGCTGATGTCCACCTTGTTGTTGGGGCCGAACTTGAAGCCGGCGATATTGAATCTCGCCCAGAGATCGTCGCTGGTGCGGTAGGCCGCCTTGGCCATGGGCTGAGCGTCGTCTTCGCCGCGGTAGAACCGGAAGCCGCGGACCACCAGCTTATCGCTGGGCTCCACAACGGTTCCGCGCATACGGAACGGCACGGCCAGCTCGGCCGACGTCTTGGCCTCCAGATCGTCCAGTTTGACGACGATCTTGTAGTCCCCGGGCGGGACCAGCGGCGGAGTGGGCACCGCGACTTCGACCTTGGGCTGCCACTCCTTATCCTGAGGCAGCACCTCCTCTTCGATCTCGTTCTTGTAGATCTCGGCGATGGGTACGCCCTTGGGGTCGAACGCCTGGACCGAATACGCCAGGCGGACTTTTTGTTCCGCGCTCTTGGCGAAGCCGGAGACGCGGCAGGAGAAGAACAGGGTTTCGCCGCCAATGTGTTCATAGCCGGGCGCAAGCGGGTCGCCGCCCTCCATCTGGCTGATGACGGGCTTGACGATTTCGAGCGCCGCGACGCCCGGGGCGGGCGAAAGGAGGGCCGCAAAGGCAACAATCGCGAGGGGCCGCATGGAAATAACCTCCTTTTCGATTTTACGCTCATGTTTCCCGGTGGGCATCAGACCAATCCGGGTCGAGCCACCGCTTTGACGCGGAGACGGTAGAGTTAGGAGAGAGGGCGAGCCCTTGAGAGGCCGTCCCACTCTCCCCTCGTCGAACCGGACATGCGGATTTCCCGGCATCCGGCTCTCCTGAAAGCTCTCGCCTGAGGTTCGCACAGGCAGTTGCGCGGTGTTGGCTCACAAATGGAGCAGCCCCAATTTCCGAAGCTGTTCATAACAGGTCAGCGGTAAACTCCGCGCCGCGGACGGATTAGAGAAGCCGGAAGGCTCGCCCCCACGTGGTGCTATCGTGATCGGGTGCGGGCTGATGCGCTTCAAAGTTCCTTGGACATGTTCGGCCCGGGGGAGATGTTCGTGGTATCGGCGCCGGGGCGCGTGAACCTCATCGGAGAGCACATCGACTATCACGGTCTGGCGGTTCTGCCGATGGCCCTTCGCCGGCGCATCCGGGTGGCGTTTCGGCCTCGTACCGACAACCGCATCCGCGCCGTCAGCGCGGGATACGGAACGCGGGAGTTCGACTGGACCCCGGAGCTGGCGCCGGCCCCCGCGGGCGACTGGGAGAACTACCTCCGTGCGGCGGCCCAGGCGGTGGCCCGCCAGTGGGGCCCCGGCGTGGGCGTGGACGCCGCCGTGCTCTCCGACCTTCCCGCGGCCGCCGGCCTGGCCTCCTCATCGGCCCTGATCGTGGCTTTCACCCTGGCTCTGCTGGGCGCCAATCGGCGCCGCGCCACCTTCGAGGAGTTGATGGAAGCGCTTCCCGCGGGCGAGCAGTTCGTGGGCACGCGCGGCGGCGGCATGGACCACGCCGCCTCGCTCGATTCCCGCCAAGGTTGCGCCTCCCTGATCCACTTCCACCCGCTTTCGCTGCGGGCCATCCCGGTGCCCGAAGACTGGGGTTTCCTGGTGGCTCACTGTTTGAAAACGGCGGAAAAATCCGGAGCCGCGCGGGAGGCCTTCAACGCCCGGCGCGCCGCCGGCGCCAGCGCGCTGGCGCGCATGGGGATGGAGTCTTTCGAGTCTGTGGGATGCCGTGGACAAAACAGTTGGCAGGCGAAAGCGCCTGCCCCACAAGGTCGCCCGGCCTTCGAGAGCTTTGTGGGACAGACGCTTTCGTCTGTCAATCTTGTGGGACAGACGCTTTCGTCTGTCAATCTCCCCTCCGCCGAGCGCAACGCCTTCGACCACGTCACCGGCGAGGCGCGCCGCGTAGCCTCCGCTGTCGACGCCCTGGAACGGGCCGACGCCCCCCTCTTCGGCCGCCTGCTTCTGGAATCGCACGCCAGCTTGCGAGACGTGCTCCAGGTGAGCTGTCCGGAATTGGACCGCCTGGTGGAGGCCGCCATGGAGTCCGGCGCCCTGGGGGCCCGGCTCACCGGCGCGGGCTTCGGCGGCTGCGCCGTGGTCTTCGCCGCCAAACCCGATATCCCGGCCGTGCGCGCCGGGCTGGCCGCCCGTTTCTACTCCACCAAGCCCGTGGTCGATCCCGACACCCAGATGATCGATGCCCAACCCGGCCCCGGCGCCCTCCACATGGAGAAGCCATAATCATGCAGCTTCACGCGCTCGATTGGATCATCGCCCTGATTTCGGTGGGCATCTGCTTCGTTCCGGCGCTGTTTTTCGGCCGCCGCTCCGGCAAAAGCACGGCCGAGTTTTTCGCCTCCGGACGCTCGGTCCCGTGGTGGCTGGCCGGCATTTCCATGGTCGCCACCACCTTCTCCAGCGACACCCCCAACCTGGTGGCCAACTTCGTCCGCACCGAAGGCGTGGCCGGCAACTGGCAGTGGTGGGCCTTCACCCTGACCGGCGTGGCTACCGTGTTTTTCTATGCGCGCCTGTGGCGGCGTTCCGGCGTCCTTACCGACCTGGAATTTTACGAGCTGCGCTATTCCGGCAAAGCCGCCAGCGCCGTGCGCGGCTTCCGCGCCGTCTACCTGGGTCTGCTCTTCAACTGCATGATCATGGCCACCGTGAACCTGGCGGCCTGCAAGATCGCCGCCGTGCTCTTCGGGTTCGACCGCTGGCAAACCCTGCTGGCGGTGGGCCTGCTCAACGTGGTGTTCGCGGCGCATGCGGGGCTGTGGGGCGTGCTGGTCATCGACATGGTCCAGTTCTTCATCAAGATGTCGGCCGTAATCGCGGCGGCCTATTTCGCCGTGACCCTGCCGCAGGTGGGAGGCTTGAGCGGGCTGGTGGACAAACTCTCCCACGTCAAAGGACCCGGCGGCCTGAACTACCTCAACATGCTCCCGGATTTTTCGAACCACTGGGACCTGGCCGTGGCGGTCTTCATCATGCCCCTCTGCGTGCAATGGTGGTCGGTGTGGTATCCCGGCGCGGAACCGGGCGGTGGCAGCTACATCGCGCAGCGCATGCTGGCCTCGAAATCCGAAAAGGACGCCCTCGGCGGTACCTTGTTCTTCAACGTCGCGCATTACGTCTTGCGGCCCTGGCCGTGGATTCTGGTGGGGCTGGCCTCGCTCATCGTCTACCCGCAATTGTCCGATATCCAAAAGGCCTTCCCGCACCTCGACCCGAGGTTGATCGGCCACGACATCGCCTTCCCGGCCATGCTGCGGTTTCTGCCTGCCGGCTGGGTGGGGCTCATGCTGGGCGGCCTGGTAGCTGCCAATTCCTCCACCATCCTCACTCACCTGAACTGGGGCGCTTCTTACCTGGTGCACGATTTCTACCGCCGTTTCGTGCGCCCGCAAGCCACCGAGAAGCACTACGTGATGGCCGGACGGCTGGCCACCGTTTTGCTCTTCGTGGCTTCCTCCTCGCTGGTGTTCGCGCTCGATACGGCCAAAGAGGCCTTCAGCCTGATCTTGCAGGTGGGCGCGGGGACGGGCCTGTTGTACCTGGTCCGCTGGTTCTGGTGGCGCGTGACCGCCTGGTGCGAAATCGTCGCCATGATCAGCTCGTTCGGCCTGTCCGTTGTATTCCTGATCTTGCACCGTAGTGGCGTGAACCTCGGCGCGCACCAGGAGTTGCTCGCCACCGTGATTCTCACCACCATCTGTTGGCTGGCGACGGCATACCTGGGCCCCCAGACCGATGCCGGCACGCTGGTGGAGTTCTATAAGAAGATCCGGCCGTTCGGGCCCGGCTGGACGCCCATTCGGGTGCAGGCCGGCATTTCCAAAGCCGAGGCCGCCGCCGACGCGCGGGGCGCCAACATCCCGCTGGCGCTGGCCGGTTGGTCGGCGGGCGTGGCCATGATCTGGTCGGCGTTGTTCATGGTGGGTAACTTCTTGTATGGGCGGATGGGATACGCGGCGGCGCTGGCGGCGGTGTTCGTGGTCAGCGCGGCGGTTGTGATGCGGGTGGTGAACCGGCTGTGGAGGTAGGGCGGACAGGGTCACTGTTCGCAAAACGCTTGCAACCGCTGTTCGCATAATGCTAATATGCACTTGTGCGCGTGATCAGCAAGCGCGGCTTGATGAAACGGGCGGAATCGAAGAAGGTCGATTCCGAGACCATGAACGAGCTGGACGCGTGGCTCCGCGCGGCCCGCGCGGCTGCATGGCGGAATCTGGGGGATGTCCGAGACGATTTCCCGTTCGCAGACCAGGTAGGCTCGGCGCTGGTTTTCAACATCCGCCATAATCGCTACAGGCTGATCGCGTTCGTGGTTTATCGAAAGCAAAAGCTCTACCTCAAAGCGCTGTTGACGCATAAGGAATCCGACCGGGAGGACTGGAAGAAATGGCCCTGACTGCATTGAACCCCGCCAAATACGGACGCCTCTGCGCAACCGTGGTTCCGAAAGTCATCGAAAGCGACGAGGAGTTCGACCGCCTCGTCGCACAGATGGAAGCCCTAGACTTCAAGCAGAACCCCACGCCGGAGGAGGAGGCCCTTTCGGCGCTGCTAATCAAACTGATTCAGGACTACGACGACTTGCATTACCCGCTTCCCGATGTGCCACCGCACAAGATGATCGCCTTCCTGATGGACCAGAAGCATCTCCGTCAGGCCGATCTGCTGCCGGTCTTCGGCTCCCGAAGCGTCGCTTCCGAGGTGCTGGCCGGTAAGCGCGAGCCCAGCAAGGCGCACATACGCAAACTGGCGGAGTTCTTTCACATGCCGGCGGAGTTGTTTCTATGAACACCGATTCTTCCCGACGCGATCTGCTCAAGCTCGCGTCCCTGAGCACGCTGGCGGCCGGCGTGGCGGAAGCCGCCGGTTCGCCGTCGCGCGCGGCCAGCGTGGCCGGCATGAAATTCGAGGCCAAAGACGCCGTCCGGCTGGGCGTGATTGGCGTAGGCGGGCGCGGCAATGCGCTGATCGACAACTTCGGAGCCATCCCGCAAGTGCGCATCACGGCCCTTTGCGACGTGGTCAAGGACAAAGTCGATAAGGCGCAAGCCAGGCTGGAGAAGGCCGGCAAGCCCGCTGCCGCGCCCTACCATTCGAGCGAACACGCCTACGAGCGACTGGTGGCGCGCGACGATATCGACTTGGTGGTAATCGCCACCCCGTGGATTTGGCACGTGCCCATGGCCGTGGCCGGCATGAAGGCGAGCAAGCACGTTGCCGTGGAGGTGCCCGCCGCACGCACCATCGAGGAGTGCTGGGCTCTGGTGGAGACATCCGAGAAGACCCGCCGCCACTGCGTCCAGCTCGAGAACTGCTGCTACGGGGAGAACGAGCTGATGGTGCTGCTGATGGTGCGGGCCGGCCTCTTCGGCGACCTCACCCACGCCGCCTGCGCCTACAACCACGACCTGCGGAGCATTCTGTTCTCGAATGAAGGCGAAGGCCTGTGGCGCCGGTTCGAAAACGTCCAGCGCAACGGCAACCTCTACCCCACCCATGGCCTGGGCCCAGTGGCGCACTATATGGATATCAATCGCGGAGACCGGTTCGAGTATGTGGTCTCCATGAGCTCGCCGTCGCTCGCATTGCAGGCGTACCGCCAGGAAAAGATCCCGGCGGATGATCCGCGGCAAAAAGAGGTTTACCGCAACGGCGACCTTAACGTGAGCCTGATCAAGACCGCCAAGGGCCGCATGATCACCCTCGAACACAACGTGGCCACCCCGCAGCCCTACGATCGCATCAACCTGATCGCCGGGACCAAGGGCATATTCCGCGATTACCCGCCGCGCATTTTCGTTGACGGCGGCGGGCGCGACGCCTTCGGCCCGCTCGACCCCTACAAGGAGAAGTTCACCCACCCCTACTGGAAAAAGGTGGGCCAGTTGGCGCGCGAGTTGGGCGGCCACGGCGGCATGGATTTTGTCATGGCGTACCGGCTGATCGAGTGTATGCGCGAAGGAACAACGCCGGACATAGACGTCTACGACGGCGCGGCGTGGAGCGCGGCCGGCCCGCTGAGCGAGCTTTCGGTGGCCAGGGGCGGCATCCCGGTGAGATTCCCCGATTTCACCCGCGGCGGCTGGCGGAGCGTAGCGGCGGCGATGCCCGTGTGAGCGGTCCGGCAGGTGGGGCTCTCGATGTCCCTCCTGTGCTATCGTGGACCTTGATCTTCGGCGCGCAATGCCGGATACCGCGGTTTTCGTCGCAGACCACAAGCTCGCCCTCGAACGGCTGACCGATCATTCCTGTTTGTAATCGTGAAACGAGCGGCTCTCAGGCTCATACCTCCAGCGCGCAGGTCTGGCTCGGCCCATGCATCGGAAAACGGGGTTTCTCACTGGGGGCGAGGCACACTTTGACCACCAGGGTCTCATCGTCCCAGTGAAACGGGGCCACGATCCACTCCGCGGAACCGACGCTCTTGGTTCTGAAGTTCTTCCCATAGACAATTGTGGGGAGGCTCAGTCCCAGAGGCCCGAGATGGCTTTCCAGGTGGGTTTTGACCCCGCCCACAATCATGTTGGTCAGTTCCGCAACGGCGTCCAGAACGTCGTCGTTGACGGCCGTCTGCTCGGTCAGGAGCATCTGCGCGCAGATGCGGCACGCCATGGCAGGCGAGCACACCAGGCTGCCGGCCCCCGCCCAGGCTCCCGCCAGCCCGATGAAGGACACCACGCCGTCATTGGCTGGCGGCGCGCCGTTCTCGATGGAGGTCGGCCCGCATCGGAGCTGCACATCGAGCATGGTGGAGAACACCTCGGTGGCGGAGCGGGTTATGGAATCGACGAGTAGTTCCTGGAGTTTCATGATAGCGGCGCGACCTCCAGAAATCCCACCAACTTCTCCTTGATCTGGTCGGCGGTGAAGGGTTTACGGACATAACCGGACGCGCCCAACCGGACCGCCTCGGCCACCTTGGTTTCACCGCCCTCGGTGGTGATCATGACCATCGGAACATGGCGGCGCTCGGGGGACGATTTCACGGCCGCAAGAAACTGCAAGCCGTCCATTCTGGGCATGTTAATGTCCGAGAGGATCAGGTCGATCTTATGTAGCTTGAGGATTTCCAGGCCCTCGTGCCCATCGCCCGCCTCATGAATGGTTCCGATCGACATGCCCGTCTGACGCAGTACGCGCTGTAGGATCTTGCGGATTGCGGCGGAGTCGTCCACCACCAGAATCTGTGAGTCCATTCGGCTCCCTTCACCTTATTTATCGGAGGAATTAGCGATTCCATTAGGGCCGAAACGCGGAAAATGCGCCTGCCGGGCTGGAGCGGAGCGCCGGGAATGCGGGGAAAGGCGCCGGAATCTACAGTTTCGCGGGGGCGACGCCGATAGATGAGCAGGAGCCAGGCTGTGAGCCGTCAGTTATCGCAGCAGGAAATCGACGCCGTATTCGAGAACGCCCAGGAGCACCGGCGCGACGCGCCGGCGGCCAAGTTCGATTTCCGCCGTCCGGACCGGATTCCCAAGTCGCAGGTGCGCGCCATCCACCTGCTGCACGACACCTTCGTCCGCAACCTGGTATCGAGTCTCTCGGCTTACCTGCGCTCGTACCTGACGGTGAACCTGGTGAGCGTCGAACAGCTCTCGTACTCGGAGTTTCTGGACGGGCTGCCATCGCCCACCTGCATGGTATCGCTGGGTTTGCGGCCATACGATGGAAACGGCGTCCTGGAATTGAACCCCTCGCTGGTATTCCCGATTCTGGAGATGCTGCTAGGGGGGACCGGGAAATCCTCGGCCAGCATCCAACGCGAGATCTCGGAGATCGAACAGAAGCTGCTGGACGGCCTTTTCCGCATCATCCTGCACGACTTGCGCGAAGCCTGGAAGGGCGTGACGGCGGTGGAGTTCACCATCGACGCCATGGAGACCGAGCCGCAGGTGCTGCACCTGATGGCCCCCAATGAAGCGGTGGTATCGATTGGCGTCGAAGTGCACATCGGCGAATCGGTGGGCATGATGAACATCGCTTTGCCGTCCATCGTCATCAAGATGATGCGGCAGAAATTCGACCAGCAATGGTCGGTTCGCAAGACCCACGCCAGCGAAGCGGAGCAGACCCGCATTCTGCGGCTTCTGAGAAACGCGATTCTCAGCGTGGAGGGACGCCTGGAGGGTCCGACGTTGAGCATGCACGACCTGATGCGTCTGCGGGAAGGGCATTTGCTCACCTTCGATTACCCCGTGGAACGCGCCGTGCAACTCAAGGTGAACGGCTCGGAGCGGTTCGCGGGGCACATCGTGGCTTCGGGCAAGAAGCGGGGTTTTCTGATCGAGACGGTGAAGCCGGCGCCGCCTCAGGGCAGGATCAGGGAACCCGACGCGGCCGGCTCCGGGCTGTCGCCTCCGGCATAGAACTGGCGCAGGGCATCGAGAAAAGCGCGCCCGCGGGGACGCCCGTTGTCGCGGTCGATTCCGATACGCTCCAGAAAGACCAGCGCCTTGAGCACGTCGGAGTCGCGCGTCCGCGCCAGGCCGGTAGCCTGCCGCTCCTCGCGCTGAAAGCCGGACACTGCTTCCTGGGCCGCATCGAAGATTCCGGCGGCTAGCGTGTTCTCCGGACGGCTTTCGTAGTAGACGCCGCTATCGAGGGTCCGATACGTCCGGATGAGCCCCTTGACCGCATCGCGCGCATCCGTATCCACCGCGCCGGGGGTGCGCGAGGCGGCGCTCGCCACGGCGTTTGCCAGCGCCTCGACCAGCGCCACGTGTTCCGCGAGGAATTCCTCCGAGACCTTGATGTCGCGGTTGGGGATCTGTTCCCGATCGAGGGGGAGCGGCTTTTCGTGCCGGCGCGCCGCGCGCAGGTAGGAGCAATCGAGAGGGCAGCTCACCGTCACCTCGCGTTCCGAGCCGCAACAGGTACTGCATATGTCGCCTCGCACCCCGGGGCAGAAGCGCCGCGGGCGGCGGGTATGGCAAATGGCGCACTCCATTCTTTTAGTATAGGAGTCGGAGGGAGACGAGCGCGCATGAGCCGGACGAGCCGGACGAACCTGTTCTTCAAAGTGGTGGTGGAACACGACCCGGAGGAGAAGCCCGAGCGCCTGGCGGAGGAAATCCGCCAACGCCTGATGAAGCTTTATGGCGTGAGGCAAGCGGAGGTATCGAATGTGGCGGCAGTGGAGGAGTGACGGCTTCCGCCGGGCGTGCGCCCAGCACGCCACCTCGACAACCGCGCGCTCGGGGTCTGCGTATATCTGGTCATAACCCGAATGGGCGCCGGCTTGCAGATATCCAGTGAATGGTTTCAGAAACGCGTCCGGTCCATCCCGACTCCGTGTGGGCGTGTAGTCGTAAACCGTGTAGGCATGTTCCTCATCTCCCACGTAGGTCCAGATCCGCCCTGTGCGCGTGCGCGGCAATTCGGGGTCCAACACCGGCGCTGCGGTCGGACGAGAGACAGCCGCCGTTGCCACCAGTAAAACCGACTCTCATGCAGCTTCCGCCGCCGGCAAAACTCCCGAACCGATATGCCGCTCCGCGCTGCTTTCCGAATGGTTGAGCGCCACAGCCGCGCCTTCTCCACGTCCTGCTTTCTCCGGCTCACACAAACCTCCCATGTCTTGCCCGACGTGCCGACACATCGAGCGGATATGCCGTCATCAAGGAGTATGGCGCCGGAATTCAGGACGGGAAAGATGGGTTAGCCGGACGCTTCTGCCCCACAAGGTTGGGGTTGGCAGACGGAAGCGTCTGCCCTACAAGGTTGGGAAGTGGCAAAGGAGAGGGAACTTGGGCTTAGCGTTGCTGGCGGCCGGGGCTTCGCGGACTTATCACCGTGCGTTTCCGGCCGCCACTGGATTGAGCGGCACTTCGGGGGCATTGGAATCGCTGGCTGGCAACCCTTACCCTCCGATTCGTGCATAGGCCGACGAGCGTACCCGCCGCTCCTACTGAACCACCATGCTCTTCGATACCCGACTATCCCGGCCCTGAAGAACCGAACGGGAAACCGGTCCCGTCCGGTCCTAGAGACCGGGGAGGATCACACTCGCGTGGGGTGTTATGAAGCTAGCTCCAAAGTCTCCCGTCGGGGTCATCTGTCAGTGACCTCCGTAAGGCTTCATGGCTCCGGGAGTTCGATACCAACGTAATGCAACGCATCTTGGCCAAGATGAGGGTTGCGGCCGGGCTTGTGCACGACCACTACCTGATTCGAAGCTAGCACGGGGGCAAGCGGCTGGTTGGGGGTGGATTGGGTTAAGGCTTTTGGAATCAGCGCGAAAAAAAGTTGGTTCGGTTGTGATCGAAAAGGCCGGGGTACGCCGCTTTTGGGAATTGGGGCGAAATGGCATCCGATTTTGGGACTCCAATCGCGTCCGCTCGCTTGCGGTCGCGGCTCTGATCGCGTCCGCTCGCTTACGCTCGCGGCTCTGATGGTGGCGGCTCCGATCAGCGCTGGCCGTAGCTGGCCTTATCGCCGTGTTTGCGGAAGTAGTGCTTGTCGCGGAGAGCGTCGGGGATGGGGGCGGCGGCGGGGTTCAGACCCATGGCGAGCCAGGCCATAGCCGCCAGTTCCTCGACGATGACGGCGTGGTAGGCCGCATCCTCGGCCGACTTACCCCAACAGAACGGGCCATGGCCGGCCACCAGAGCGGCGGGGCAGCCGAGCGGGTCGCGCCCCTCGATCAGGCGGATGATCGCCAGGCCGGTGTTGGCTTCATAGTCCTGTTCGATTTCGGCGGCGGTGAGCGGCGCGGTCACCGGTATGGGTCCGTGGAAATAGTCAGCGTGGGTGGTACCCAGGCAGGGGACCTCGCGGCCGGCCTGCGCCCAGGCCGTGGCGTGGCGCGAATGGGTGTGGACCACGCCGCCGATGGAGGGAAACGCGCGGTAGAGCGCCAGGTGGGTATCGAGGTCCGAAGACGGCCGCAAGGCGCCTTCCACCACCTTGCCTTGCAGGTCCGAGACCACCATGTCGGCCGGCGTCATGGTGGCATACGGCACGCCGCTAGGCTTGATGACCACCAGGCCTTGCTCCCGCGATACGCCGCTGGCGTTCCCGAAGGTGTAGAGCACCAGGCCTCTTCGGACCAACTCCAGGTTGGCCTGGTAAACCTCGGCGCGTAATTTCTCCAGCATGATTTCCTCCGTCATTGAGCCTGAGGCCCGAAGTTGGAGGTCTTGTATCAGGGTGCGGCTTCAGCCGCGCCGCAAACCCCGGACTTTAGCCCCTGTCCTTCCAGAAGGGTGAGAAGAACTTGCGGGCCGGGCCTGCGCCAGCAGGGGCTAAAGCCCGGGGGTTGCATTCGTGCGGCACGGCTGAAGCCGTGCCCTGATACAAAGCCTGCTCCTTCATGGTACTAGTGCGGCCGAAGTTCTGCATGTTTTGTGGGGCAGGCAATCTTGCCTTGCAGCCGCCTTTCCAGGCGGCTCTTTCGCGTCCGCGGAGCCCTCTCACACGGCAAACGCCGGCTGAAAGCCGGCGGCAGCCAGGATTGGCTGCCCCACAGTTATCTGCATACTCGTCATTCTGCTCGCCGCAGACCACTAGGCTGTGGCAATCCAGCTTCAACCGACGCCGACCTCGGGATTCAGGTAACGCGGACAGTTGAACCGCTCCCTGAGAAGCTGTGAATGATTGGCTGGCAGGCGGAAGCGCCTGCCCCACAAGGTGTGAATGATTGGTTGGCAGGCGGAAGCGCCTGCCCCACAAGGTGTGAATGATTGGTTGGCAGGCGGAAGCGCCTGCCCCACAAGGTGTGAATGATTGGTTGGCAGGCGGAAGCGCCTGCCCCACAAGGATGGAAGTCCTTCGATAGCATTGTGGGACAGACGCTTTCGTCTGTCAATCCGGAGGCTTACCCGATTATTTCATACCTTCTGACGGTCGCGGCTCTCGGCGGCAGGCGTCGCAACGAGCGGCGCGGCGGCGCTCAGCGAAGGATGAAAAGACCAAGCGTCCCGAGGAGTCGGGACGCGGCAGGCTGAGAGCCTGCGCCACGTGCGGAACCGTACAGCGGTCGGGGATTTTCGAGGGAGTCTCGACGCGGCAGGATGAGAGCCTGCGCCGCGTGCGTTTATCTTGCTCGTGCGGCGGCGGCTATGCGGCGCAGCTCGGGCAACGCCGCTCCCAACTCCACCTTATCCGAAGCGCGCTGCCCGAAGGCGAAATAGAGCTTGCGGTAGATGGCATACAACTCCTGGCAGGCGGCGGCGGGCGCGGCTTCGGGCTCAATGGCGACGTGCCCGGGACACAGTGCGGCCTGGGCTTCCTCGATGTCGCGGAACGCGCCGGCGGCGAGGAACGCGAAGATGGCCGAACCCAGGCTGGTGACGTCGCCCTTGGGAACCAGGATAGGCTTGCCCATGACGTTGGCGTAGACCTGGTTGAGCACGGCGTTCTTTTGCGGGACGCCGCCGCCGTTGATGATCCGGCGCACCGGGACGCCGTACTCCTCCATGCGCTCGAGAATGATGCGGGTGTGGAACGCGGTGCCTTCGATGGCCGCGAACAATTCGTCCTCGGCGGTATGGGTGAGCCTCCAGCCGAGGGTGATGCCGCCCAGCTCGGGGTTGACCAGCACGGTGCGGTCGCCATTGTCCCAGGTGAGGCGCAGGAGACCGGTTTCGCCGGCGCGGTAGCGCCCCAAGGCGCGGGACATTTCCGCCACCGTGCCGCCGGCGCGGCGGGCGATGGCTTCGAAGATATCGCCGGTGGCCGAAAGGCCCGCTTCGATCCCGGTGCGAGCGGGGTCGATTGATCCGCGCACCACGCCGCAGACGCCGGGAACCAGGCGGGGGCGTCGCTAATGGCCATGATGCAGGTGGAAGTGCCCACCACGTTGACTACGTCGCCCAGGCGGACGCCGGCGCCGATGGCGTCCCAATGCGCGTCGAAGGCGCCCACGGGAATGGGGATGCCGGGGCGCAGGCCGAGCTTATCGGCCCACTCGGGCGTGAGGCGTCCGGCTATCTGGTCGGATGTGGCATAGCGCCCGCCGAGCTTCTCGCGAACGCCGGCCAGCAGAGGGTCCACGGCGGCGAGGAAATCTTCGGGAGGCAGCCCGCCCAGGCTGGCGTTCCACATCCATTTGTGGCCCATGGCGCAGACGCTGCGTGGGACGGCGGCCGGATCGGAGATGCCGCACAGGGTGGCCGCCACCATGTCGCAGTGTTCCAGGGCGGTGGCAAATCGGACCCGTTTATCGGGATTGTGGCGCAGCCAGTGGAGCAGCTTGGCGAAGCCCCACTCGGAAGAGTAGACGCCGCCGCACCAGTCGATGGCCTCCAACCCGCGCTGGCGGGCCAGGGCGGTGATCTGCGGCAGCCTCCTTCCAGGCGCGGTGATCGCACCAGAGGTAGTAGTCGTCGAGCGGTTGGAGGCTTTTGTCGACCGGAATCACGCTCGACCCGGTGGTATCGAGGGCGATGGCATCGACCGCGCGGCCGTCGATGCCGGCTTGGGCGATGGCGCGGCGCGAGGCATCCCCCAGGGCGCGCATGTGATCGGCGTGGCTCTGGGTGGCGTGGTCGGGGTCTTCCTTCTTGCGGAAGAGCGGATATTCGGCGACGCCGGAGCCGAGGCGGCCGCGGGCGCTATCGAAGATGGAAACGCGAACGCTGAGGGTGCCGAAATCGACGCCGGCTACGATGCTCAATGGGGACCTCCAGGGGATATTCTATCCATCATGCGGGGCGGACCGAGGCGGGCTGGGCATGCCCGGCCTCTACGACGGGGCACAACCGCTCCCTGACGGTCGCGGCGCGTTGTTGCGAAGTTGGCAGGCGATAGCGCCTGCCCCACAACGATGTTGCGCAATTGGCAGGCGATAGCGCCTGCCCCACAATGTGGTTGCGAAGTTGGCAGGCGATAGCGCCTGCCCCACAATGTGGTTGCGCAATTGGCAGGCGATAGCGCCTGCCCCACAATGTGGTTGCGAAGTTGGCAGGCGATAGCGCCTGCCCCACAATGTGGTTGCGAAGTTGGCAGGCGATAGCGCCTGCCCCACAATGTGTTGCGAAGGTGGCAGGCGAAAGCGCCTGCCCCACAATGTGGTTGCGAAGTTGGCAGGCGATAGCGCCTGCCCCACAACGATGTTGCGAAGGTGGCAGGCGATAGCGCCTGCCCCACAATGTGGTTGCGAAGGTGGCAGGCGAAAGCGCCTGCCCCACAATGTGTTGCGAAATTGGCAGGCGAAAGCGCCTGCCCCACAATGTTGCTGCGAAGTCGGCAGGCGAAAGCGCCTGCCCCACAATACGGCAAGCCGCGGCAAGTCGAAACTCCCGCGATCCGGCGGTTCGGAAAGAACGCCGGCGAGGACGCCGGCGTGGCAGGCCGGAGGCCCGCTCCACGAGGCGGCGGAATCGCGGCTTTCGAAGGCATTAGCTATGCCGGACCACGTTCCAGCCGAGATAGCGCGTGGACGCTTCGTGGACGGCAGCGGCCACGCTCGATAGATTGGCCGCGGTGTGATGCTCCAAGCCCTGGTCGCAGATGAAATGCAGCAGCTCCTGAAGGCGCGGAATGCGCACTACGCCGGCCCCGCCGAAGGTATCGAGGGGATCGTCGGTGAACTCGCCCTGGCCGGTGTAGCCTTCGATGGATCCTTCGCAATCGTTGGTGGAGAAGCGGGTGAAGGTCATGGGCCCGGGTTTCACCACGCCTACGCAGGTCCCATAGGCATTCTCGCGGCCCACGGTACCGGCGATGATGGCCTGGAAATCCATGCGCGTCTCTTTGAAGAAGTGCTTGGGGAGATTGCTGCAATGGAAGCAGACGGCTTTATCCGGATCGTCGCCGTAGTTGTTGTTCCAATCGAGCAGGGCGCTGGGCGTCCCGGAGGCCAGGCGCATGGCGTGCATGCCGATCACCCCGCAGATATCCACCTCGCAGGCGCTCGACATGAGGTTTTCGCTCATCATGCTCATGACCGTGCAAGGCACCACGCCGAAGAACTCCTCGAGAGACGTCCAGCATTGCACGGCGCTGACGGCCACCTCGGTTTCCTTCATCCAGCCATCGATGACGGCGCCGAGTTTGGCCATCTTGAGCAAAGCCGGCGCGGGAACGCCGTCGGTGGGAACGTAGCGCTTGATGGCGTCGAGCTTGGCCACGGCGGCGGGGTCCTGGTCGCCCATGCGATTGATGCGGCCCAGGATTTCGGAAAGGTCGATGGGCTCGATGGAGATGCCGGCCGCTTCGAGGATTTTCTCGCTGTAGCGCACGGTATTGAAGGCCGCCGGGCGCGCGCCGATGGCCCCGATGCGCAATCCGCGGAGGCCGCGCACGATGCGGCAGACGGCGGCGAAGCGGTCGAGGTCCTGGCGGAAACAGTCCGAATCCGGGGCTTCGGTGTGCAAGGTGGTGAGCGAATACGGCACGCCGTACTGCTTGAGGTTGTTGCAGCACGACATTTTCCCGCAGAAGCTGTCGCGGCGGTCGGCGATGGTCATGCGGGCGGGAGTGTCGGGGGTGGCCTGGACGAGCACCGGAACGTCGAGACCGGCCATGCGGATGGCATCGGCGATGGCGCGCTCCTCGCCGAAATTCGGGAGGGTGACGACGATGCCGCCGATGGAATCGCGGTTCTTCTTGAACAGATCGACGCAGGCGGCCACGTCGGCGCGCGAGGTGACGGCGCCGCACTTGGTGTCCTCCGGCGTCAGGGCAATGGCGGCATGGCCGGCGGCCTCGATGGCCGCGATCATCTCCTTGCGCCCGCTCAGGGCGAGGTGGCTCGGAAAAAAGCCCCGATTGCCCACGATGAGGCCGAACGTCACTTTCCCAGGATTGCCGTTGCTCATTGCTTATTCCCCTTTCCCGGCGCGAACCGGTACACATAGATGGCGCCCAGCGCGATCAGCAGCATGCCCCACCAGACGGCGGCGTGCAGGTCGGCCCGGACGGTGGGCGGGGGCGAGTTCCACTCGTAGATCCCCGTGCCCAGAATCAGCACGCCGTAAACGGACAGCAGCGTGCCGATGAAAAACCAAATGGAAACCATGCCCTCGCGATGCATATGTCACCTACCAGAAGATCACCTGTAAGGCCACGAACACAACCGCCACGATGGCGGCCCAGAAGATGGGCCGCTGGTAGAGCTTCAGGTCGCCCTCCGAGGGCAGATCGGTGCAGCCGTAGACCAACCCCTGCAGCTCCGCCTTGGTTTTGGGCTTGGTGAGCAGGCTCACCACCACGGTCACCACCACGCAGATGGTCCAGGACCACAGGGCGCGGTACATGTTCTCGGCCATATCCTTGGCCTTGGGCGAGAGCGCCACGTAGCGCAGCGCGGTAGGGTCGAGCTTGACCCAGGCCCACATGGAAATGGAAGAGACCGTTCCGACCAGCAGGCCCCAGAAGCCGCCCTGGGCGGTGGCGCGTTTCCACAGCATGCCCAGGATGACAGTGCCGAACAAGGGCGCGATGAAGAAGCTGAAGAGGGCCTGCACGTAGTCCATGATGCTCTTGAATTCCATCACCATGTAGGCCGCGCCGATGCTCACCAGCACGCCCAGAATGGTGCACCAGCGGCCCACGGAGACGTAGTGGGCGTCGCTCGCATCCTTGCGGAACAGGGCGCGGTAGATATCGTAGGTCCAGACGGTGGCGAAGGCGCTGACGTTGCCGGCCATACCGGACATGAAGCCGGCGATGAGCGCGGTGACGCCCAGGCCGAGCAGGCCGGGGCCGCAATACCGTATCAGCATCAGGGGCAGCACTTCGTTGTAGCTGTGGGCCCCGGTGGCCAGGGCCTGGGTCTCACCCACCAGTTTCTCGGGGAGCACGGCCAGGCCGAGCAGGCCGGGCAGAATCACGATGAAGGGCACGCACATCTTGAAAGCCGAACCGATGATGGGGGCCATCTTGGCGGAGCGCAGGTCCTTGGCCGAAATCACCCGCTGCACCACTAGAAAATCGGTAGTCCAGTAACCGAAGGAAATCACCCAGCCGAGGCCCAGCACGATGCCCACCCAATGAATGCCCATGGGGTTGTCGGCGAAGGAGCCGAGGGTGCTCCACAGGTGGGTGTAATCGCCGCCCGGAAAATTGTGGTGGATGCGCGCCACCATGCCGTTCCAGCCGCCGGTCTCGATGAGGCCGATTATCGAGATGAGGAGCGCGCCCAGCCAGATCAAAACGAATTGCAGCACCTCGTTGAAAATGGCCGAAAGCAGCCCGCCCAGGCCGACGTAGACCGCAACGGTGATGGAAGACACCCAGATGCTGAAGTGGATGTCCCAACCGAGCACCACCTTCATGATGAGGGCCATGGAATACATGTTGATGCCACTCATGAGGACGGTCATGAAGCCGAAGGAGACGGCGGAAAAAGCGCGCGCGGGCTCTCCGTAGCGCAGCTTCAGATACCCTGGCACGGAGTGAGTTTTAGAGATGTAGTAGAAGGGCATCATTACCAAGCCCAGGAAGAGCATGGCGGGGATGGCGCCGACCCAGTACCAGTGGGTGGCCAGAATGCCGTACTGATAGGCGGCGGCGGCCCAGCCCATGAGCTCGAGCGAGCCCAGGTTGGCGGCCAGGAAGCTCAGCCCGGCGATCCAGGCGGTCATTTCCCGGCCGGCCAGGAAGAAATCTTCGCCCGTCTTGGTGAAGCGCTTCAGGTAGAATCCAATCCCCAGAACCGCGGCGAAATAGCAGATGATGATGGCCAGATCCACGCCCGACAGGGTGATCAGCCTGGAGGAAGCGCGCTGAAGAAGGAAGGCGGGCGCGCCGGCCACCGTAATTGCATGCACCCCGTTATCGTAAAAACAATACAAGGGCGTGTCAAATTCGGGGGCGGAGCGTAATTTCTCCGTAGTGGCCTCTTGACGCGGAGACGCGGAGACGCGGAGAACTTCCGAGAATGGCGAGGGTGGAGAGAGAGGGCCTGGAGTAGAGGGCGGGCGCTTTCGACGCAGAGACGCCGAGACGCGGAGAACCTCCGAGAATGGCGAGGGTGGAGAGAGGGGGCCTGGAGCAGAGGGCGCTTTCGACGCAGAGACGCCGAGACGCGGAGAACCTCCGAGAATGGCGAGGGTGGAGAGAGAGGGCCTGGAGTAGAGGGCGGGCGCTTTCGACGCAGAGACGCCGAGACGCGGAGGAATTCAAGAGAGAGCAAACAAGGACCGCGGAGGATTCGATTCGCTGGTTCCTCCTTTCACTCCGAATTCTCCGCGTCTCCGCGTCTCCGCGTCAAAGCGGCGGCTCGATGCGCTTGCGTTGGGGCGAATACGGGGCGTACTGGCGGAAGGCTGCGCGACAAGCCGGGAGGCTGCGCGACAAGCCGGGAGGCTTATCCCACTTGACAAGCCGGGAGGCTTATCCCACGGTACAATCGAAGTCTCACCACGGAGTTTCCCCGATGAAGATTCAATTCGACGAAAAGAACCTGCTGGCCGGCATGGTCGGCAAAACCAATGGAGTCACGCGTTCGGAATTCGAACGCTCGCGGACCAAGGCCCTCAAGGCCTTGAAGTCGTTTCAGAAGCTGAGCGAACAGGGCCGCTACGGATTCCCGCACCTGCCATTTCAGAAGAAGGCGATTGCGGAGATCGGCCGGTACGCCGGTTCGGCGCGTGGCGGGTACGACACGGTCTGCGTGGTGGGCATTGGCGGCAGCGCGCTGGGCGCTTGGGCGCTCGATTGCGGGATTCGCGGGCCGCATCCGGTGCAAGGGGCCTGGACGCCCGAGCGGCCCCGGCTGGTGATTCTGGATAACGTGGACCCGGCGTTCACTGCGTCGGCGCTCGATTCCATGGACCCGCGCAAGACCCTGACAGTGGTCATCGCCAAGTCCGGCGGAACGGCCGAGACGGTGTCCACCTTTTTGATTGTGCGCGACTGGATGGAACAAGCGCTGGGAGGGGATACGGCCGGGCGCATCGTGGCAGTGACGACCGAAGGCAAGGGCGACCTCTTCGCTCTGGCCCAGGCGGAGGGCTACCGCACGTTCGGAATCCCGGAGAACGTGGGCGGCCGCTTCAGCGTGCTATCGGCGGTGGGGCTGGTTCCGGCGGCGCTCATCGGCTTGGATGTGTCGCGGCTGATCCGGGGCGCCGCCGCCATGACCCGGTTGTGCTGGCTGGAGGACCTCGATCGCAACATCGCTCTGCGCGCCGCGCTTTTCCACTGGCTGGTGTGGACCCGCAAGCAGAAGACCATTCAGGTGGCGTTTCCGTACTCGAACCATCTCTGGGGAACGGCTTTTTGGTTCCGCCAGCTCTGGGCCGAATCTCTGGGCAAGGCCCGCAACCGGAAGGGCGAAGTGGTGCACACCGGGCAAACGCCGGTGGCGGCGCTCGGGACCACCGACCAGCATTCCCAGGTGCAGTTATACATCGAGGGGCCGAACGACAAGGTTTTCACCTTTTGGGCGGTGGAGAAATCCGCGTCGCCGGGCAAGATTCCGGAGCGCCGCTTCAACCTGCCCGCCTTCGATGCGCTGGCGGGCCAATCTCTAAAGGCGCTGATCGACGCCGAACGGCGGGCCACGGCCGCCGCGCTGGTGGAGAATGGCCGTCCCAACTGCACCGTGACGCTGGGGCGGGTGGATGAAGAACATCTCGGCGCCTTCCTGCAGATGATGGAGTTCCAGACCGCGTTCCTGGGCGAGCTGCTGGACATCGACGCTTTCGACCAGGAAGGAGTGGAGCTGGGCAAGCGCTTCACCTATGGACTGATGGGCCGGAAGGGCTTCGAACAATACCGCCAGCAGTTCGAGGACTACGAGAAGAAGCGGGGAGAGATGGGGCCGGAAGGCGGACGCTAGGGCCGGCAGCCCCTGTGCTGTTGTGGTATCATTGTGTACACACGGAGGTGAGATCATGCAGGCCACCAGGGTCGGAATTCGGGAGTTTCGGGAGAACCTTTCCAGCTATCTGGAGTCGAAGACGCCGGTCGCCATTACGCGGCATGGCGCGACCATCGGAATCTACCTGCCAACCCGGCCTAAACCGAGCCAGGAGCAACTGGAAGCCCTGCGCACTGCTGGAGAGAAGTTGGACGCGATGATCGCCGCGGCGGGCACGAGCGAAGAGGAGCTAATGGAGGACTTCAAGAGGGCCCGACGGGGCGCAATGCGGGCGGAAGGCGGACGAGGCTAGGCCATCAGCGCCTATTACGTTTGACATAACGCCCGAAGCGTCATAGACTGGAACTTGATCCGGTCATTCAGGTGCGCGGACACCGCGTGGCTCTTTGAGGACCAAAGGGTCCGGCGATTTCAATCCATCGAACGGCCTGCCCGGCGGAAGCTTCTGTACTTACATCGGGCGCTGCGGTTGGAGGATCTTTACGTGCCTCCTGGAAACCGGCTTGAAGTTCTGAAGGGCGACCGCGCGGGGACGTACAGCATTCGAATCAACGAACGATGGCGCATCTGCTTCGCCTGGCGCAACGGCGATGCGTACGACGTGGAGATTGTGGATTACCACTAAGGCGCCGGGGAGATGACAATGAAGCCCTCAAAGCCGCTCGATCCGATTCATCCCGGAGAGATTCTCCGGGATGACTTCATGAAACCGATGGCGATCAGCATCAACCAACTGGCTCGCGATCTGGACGTCCCGCCCAACCGCATCGGCGCCATCGTTAATGGCGCGCGTTCCATCACGGCCGATACGGCATTGAGGCTGGGAACGTACTTCCGGGTTTCGCCGGAAACCTGGCTCGGGCTGCAGATGGACTACGATCTTCGCCTGGTTCGTCAGAGCAAGGGGGACCGGATTGTGCGGAGCGTCCGCACGCGGCCGGCGGCTTGAGGGTGCGCGACATGGAAGTGGGGTCAAGCCTTTCGGCTTGCCGCCGGGCTTTTGCCCGGCGTCCGGCGCAGGCGCGAAGAACGCCGGCTGAAAAGCCGGCGGCAAGCCAAAAGGCTTGGCCCCACATGGGCTCGGCCTTGCGTACACGTACGCTCGGATTTCGTGCCTTTTGCGGGGCAACCACGGCGCCGTCCACTCTTGTGTCGCGCACCCGCGGCTTGAGGGGGGCTTGACAGACCACGAAAAACGATGGTCTGTCCCACTTGCGCGCTACTGCAACGCCGCCCTTTGGCTGGGGCCGCGGCGCGAGAGCAGGGCCTGCGCCTTGGGCAGGCTTTCGATGGCCTTGAGGACCTCGGGGTCGTCCTGGATCATGGCGCGAGTGGCGGTTTTGCTGTCGAAGGCCCGCATGAGCAGCTCCCGGCGGAGCAAATCGCCGACCCACTTGCGATTGGCCGCGAACTCCTCGTCGGTAAAAGGAATCTGCTGGCTCTTCAGGTACGCCTGGAAGCGGTCCAACGCGGCGGCGTCCGGGCTCCAGGTGGCGGAGGGAAGCTGCGGCTTGGCCGCTCCGAAGTAGACCGATCCGAAGTGGAACACGGCGTTGGAGCCGGCCAGGCGGCGCTGGAACTGGTTCACCGCGGGAAAGACGTACTTCTCGTCGGGGGTAATGCCGCCGCCGCCTAAAACCGTGCGGCCGCTATCGGTGGATTTGACTTCCGTCTGAGCGGGCTGAGCGCCCCGGCGGGTGATGTACTCGTAGAAAGACTGATGCTGGTAGTCCCTCTGGATCAAACGTCCGCTGGGGGTGTAGTAGTGGGCGATGGTAAGGAGCAGCGCGGATTCCTCGGAGAGAGGGAACTGGGCCTGCACGAGGCCCTTGCCAAAGGTGGTATCGCCCATGATCCAGGCGCGGTCGTGGTCCTGCAGAGCGCCGGAGACGATTTCGGAGGCGGAAGCGGAGGAGCGGTTCACCAGGGTGACAATGGGGTAGTCCTGGGCCAGAGCCTGGGCCTTGGCGCGGAGGATCTGCTCCGGCGCGGAGCGGCCGCGGTCGGAGACCACCACCTGGCCGTCGCGGAGAAACCGGCCCGCCACCTTGACAGCCTCGGTGACCAGCCCGCCCGGATTGCCGCGCAGATCGAGGACCATGCCGGTGACCGACTTCTCACCGAGCTGTTTGAGCTGCGAATCCACCTCGCCGCCGATGTTTTGCGCCTCAAAAGTGGCAATCCCGAGGTAAACGACGCCAGGCTTCACCCAGTAGGCGTCCACCTGGTTGTTGGTAATAATCTCGCCGCGGGTGACCACGATGACCAGAGGCTCGGACAGGCCCTCGCGCTTGACGGTGACGCGCACCTGGGTATCGCGCGGGCCGCGCAGAAGGTCCGCCACCAGAGCCGAGTCCATGCCCTTGACGTTCTTGCCGTCCACCTCGACGATGGCGTCGCCGCGGCGGAGGCCGGCCCTGGCCGCGGGAGCCCCCGGGAATGGCTCCATGGCCACCACATACCCGTTGTCGACGCCGATCATCATCCCCACGCCGAAATACTGGGCGCGTTGTTTGCGCTGCATGTCGGCGTACTCGGATGGGTTCAGGAAGTTCGAGTGCGGGTCGAGCGTGCTCAACATGCCGGGTATGGCGCCCTCGTAGAAAGCGCGGTCGGCGGAAACCGGGTCGGCATAGTTCTTTTCGATGAGGGCGTAGACGTTCGCCACGGCGCGTACGCCGCTGTCCATATCGTCGGGAGCGGACGCGGCCCGAACGCGAGATTCAAAACCGCACAGGGTCACGAGGGCCAGGCCCGCGGAGATCAGGGCGGCAAGGAGGATTCGTTTCACTATCATGACTGTTCTTACGGCGCGGGTCCGGTCTGCCTCTCTCTTAAGACTAGCACTCCGTACCGGCAAATGGCTGAGCCCACAGCCCCATCCGAGGGCCGGCGGCATCAGGTAATGGTAGTACTAAAGTACTACTAGAGCTTGGCGCCGCGCATAGGTCCTCTGCAAGATGGATGAGGCGGGCTTAGAGAATGATTCGGATGATCGGACTCATCGGGATGGCGGGCGGTTTTCTTGTCATTTCGCCTGGAATGCGGCAGACCGGGCTGAATGGGGGGCTCAAGCTGGCGGCCTATCTGGACAGCCACAGTCCATATTCCTATATCGCGGTGACCCTGGCCATGGTGGGCGCGATGATCCTGCTGGCCCGCTCCATGAAAGTAAGGCCGTAGCCGGCGATCGACGGATCAGACGGCGCGCGCTTTGCGCTGGGCCACGGCGGTCTCGGAACGCGCCGGTTTGCGCTCGGCGGCGGCGGTGAGGCGCTTGGCCTGGTCGGTCACGCACACCAGGAACAGGGGCTGGCGGGCGCTCTTCAGCAAATCGACGATCCGGTCGGGGGACTCTTCCAGATAGATGGACTTGCCGTCGGTGAGCAGGTGCACGTCGGAAGACGCCGCCATGGCTTCGCTCAAGCGCTTGCCCATGTCCTTCTGGAGGAACCGCAGCACGCGGCGGATCTTCTGCAGAGAAAACCCTTTGCGCCGCAATTCCGCAATCACCGAGATCTCCACCACTTCCTCTCGCATGTAGACGCGCCGGTGGCCGTCCTGGCGGGGCGAAACCACTTTGCGTTCATCCCACCACTGAAGCTGCCTGAGGCTCACGCCGCAGATGCGCGCGACCTCGGCGCTGGCGTATTCGGGCGTTTCAGGAGAAGACGCCGGCTGGAGTTTCCTCGACTTAAACATTTCGCGCCACTTCCGTTGTGAAGAAAAATAAGTGCCACTTTGGATTGTACATGGGTCGCGGCCGGTGTCAAGGGGGGCGCCGGCGAACTACTTTGACGCGGAGACGAGAAAAGACGAAAACGTTTTTGACGGGGAGAGATTCAAGGATGACCGAGCAAGAGGAGGTATCCCGGACGCCTTTTGACGCGGAGACGCGGAGACGCTGAGAGATTCGAGGATGACCGAGCAAAGAGGAGGTGTCCCGGACGCCTTTCGACGCGGAGACGCGGAGACGCCGAGAAATTCGAGGATGACCGAGCAAGAGGAGGTGTCCCGGACGCCTTTCGACGCGGAGACGCAGAGACGCTATGGTGTTGTTTCTCTCTCAAATCCTCCGCGTCTCGGCGTCTCCGCGTCAAACGGGTGTCCGCGCCAAAAGGCTGTTTCCCGCGGCGGCCAGGGCCAGCATGTTCTCTTTGGGCATGCCCGGGCTGACGCCGCCACCCACCGAGAGGATCAGTCCCACGCCTTGCGTCTTGGCCACGATGTCCGCGGCGTACCGGCTCACCATTTCCGGCGCGCCCCGGACGCCCACCTCCAATGGCGGGACGTTGCCCATCAGGCAGAGGCGGCCGTCCGTCTTGGCGCGGGCTTCCAGGACGTCCAGCTTGTGGCTCCAGTTGAGAACATCGAAACCGCACCCCGGCAGTTCCCCCAGAAACGGGCGGACGTTGGCATCGTTATGGTAGACCTTGACCCAATCCGCCGGAAATGCGTCGCAGATCTGCTTGAGGTAGGGATGCGCGAACTCCCGGTACGACCGCGCGGAGAGGAACCCCACGATGTCGTCGAGCACCAGAATGCCTTCCACCGTGCCGCCGATGGTTTCGGCCTGAGCCTTCAGCCAATCGACGACGGTTTGGGTGGTATGCCGCAGGAGTTGATGGGTCTGCTCCGGGTTATCCGCGAGATCCAGCAGGAATTGCGACGCGCCGCGCAAGAAGGCAGCCAGGCACAGCGGCCCGCGGGCCGCCACCACCGGAATGGTGTAGCCGGCGTCCAGAATGCGCCGCTTGTGCATGCGGCAGCGCTGGAGGGCAAAGGCCATCAGGCCGTCGGAGGCTGGGTCGATCCGGGGCAGAGAATTCACATCCTCCAGGCGGGTGAGGCAGGGCAACGGATCGGGCGTGCGGTCGGCCCAGAAGCGGATGCGGCTTCCATAAGCCGAAGGTTCGATGGCCATGCCGTATTCCACCCACCAGGAGGGGAACAGGATGATGTCCTCGAATTCGCGGATGATCCTGAGATTGGCCTGAAACCAGACTTCCGGGTCCAGATAGTAATCCATGTGGCTTACGCCGATATACCCTGGAATCCACGGACTGTCGACGATGAGGGCGACGGGCGTGACGGCATCGGAGGCGCGTTTGGCCGCTTTCTTGAAGGTCTGCCACTGGTCGGGCCTCATCTTCGTATCATTATCGCCTGAATCAGTTCAAGCATCGAACTAAATCCAAAACGGAGCCGATCCGTCTGTAGCGCAGAATGCCGGCTCCGGGTTCACCGCGGAGACGCGCGTCTCCGCGGTGAACCGAGCTTACGGACGGATTACGGAACGGGGCTCCTGGTTGACTTTCACGCGAACGGCGGCTACTTTGGAAAAGCCAGTTTTTGTACGAAACATCACCTGGGGAGGTTTCCGCGATGCCGCTCGTGGCCGGGTTGCGCCGATTGGCGCAGCCGCTTTTCCCGATCCTGCTTCCGTTCGCCTTCGCCGCTGGCGCAAGACAACGCCGTACGCTCTCCGGCGGATGCTCGGTCGGTCCCCCCGATGCAGGCGGCCGGCGTCGCCGCCAATGGAGCAAACCTCACTCTGGCGGGGTCCATGGCGCAGATCGCGTCGGCCGGCGGCTGGGATACGTCGCTTACCCTGGTCAACCTCGGGGCCGCGGCGGGCCAAGCGGGTTTGAATTTCTACGACAACGACGGCAACGCATTGACGCTGCCGTTCACCTTCCCGCAGCAGCCCGCGCTGGGCGTCACGCCCGGCTGGACCTTCACCGAGAATCTCAACGCCAATGCCATGCTGGTGCTCGATACCACCGGCCCGGCCAGCCAAACGCTGGCGGTGGGTTCGTCGCAACTGCTCACCAGCGGCGCTATCGGCGGCTTCGCGATTTTCAAAAACACGCTCAGCGGACAGGAGGCGGTTGTGCCGCTCGAGACACGCAACGCCAGCTCCTACCTGCTGGCCTTCGATAACACCGGCGCGTTGGCCACCGGGCTCGCCATCGCCAACGTGGCGAACAGCGCGGCCAATGTCAATGTGGTCATCCGTGACGACACGGGCGCGCAGATCGGCACAGGCTCGATCGGTCTGGCGGCCGAGGGCCATGACTACTTTATGCTGACGGACGCGACCAAGGGATTCCCAGTGACGTCGGGCAAGCGGGGCACGGTGGAGTTCGACACCCCGCAGGGTGGCCAGATCAGCATACTGGGATTGCGCGCCAATGGGAATGCGCTGACGTCTCTGCCGGTGCTGGCGAACGTGGGGACGAGTGGCGGCAGGATGGCGCATGTGGCCTCGGGCGGCGGCTGGCAGACCATTATTACCCTGGTGAACACCGGCGCGGCTTCGGCCAACGTGACGCTCTCCTTCTTCGCCGACGATGGCAGCCCGCTTTCGCTGCCGTTGAGTTTCCCGCAGACCGGGGCGACGGCCACGCAATCCTGGTTCATGCGGGGGATTCCCGCGGGCGCGACGCTCATCGTGGTCACGCCGGGGCCGGTATCGGCCAACTTGGTGACCGGATCGGCGCAGCTTACCACCACCGGCAACGTCAGCGGTTTCGCCATTTTCCAGAACGCTGGACAGGAGGCCGTGGTGCCGCTCGAAACCGGCAGCGCCAGCGCCTACACGCTGGCATTCGACGACACCAACGGCCTGCAGACGGGCATCGCGCTGGCCAACGGTTCGAGCCAGGCCGCCGTGATACCGGCGACGCTGCGCGACGGGAACGGAGCGACGCTGGCGACCACCTCGATCGGCGTGCCGGCCAATGGCCACATCTCGCCCATGCTGCCGGCTCTGTTCCCGCAGGCGGCCAACATTCGCGGGACGCTGGAGTTCGATACGCCGGCCAGCGGGCAGATCGGCGCGCTGGGCATCCGCGCCACGCCCGCCGGCGCCTACACCACGGTTCCGGTGATGACGACCGGCGGGGCCGTGGCGGAGCGGGCGCTGGCGCAGACGGGGCTCTCGATTGCGCTGGCCTCCATCGTGCTCCAAAGTCAGATGGATGTTGTGTTGCTGGCCGCCAACCCCGTCTCCTGCACTGTCTCGGCCGATGGCACGTTCGGCGTGCAAACGGGTGGAACCCCGACGTTGACCGCTCCGGACGGGACCCCATTCTTTCCCGTGACCTTGTATTACGACGCCTACTGCACAAAACCGTATATCACGGGCAATGTGACGGGGGTGACGCAGACGGGGGACAACGCCGGCGTCCTCACGGAGACCGCCACGTATTACGGTCTCAACGGAACGAAGCTCGGAACCATGGCGCTCAACGTGGGTATAGTGACGACGAGAGTATACGCGACCACGGTGAACGGTCTCGGCGTATTCACGCCGTCGGGCGGCATGCATACCCCCATACAGTTGGGGTTGTATTGCAATCTTCCCCCGATACGATGATGGGCAGTCTTGCCTCGGCGGCGAATATCCCGTGCTCGGGGGCGGTGGCGCAGGATTTCCCGGAGCTGGGTCTGGCTATAGGCAGCGTGACCACCATCACCCTGAATCCGTTCACGACCGCGTCGGGCGGCACCGGCGTGGCCTTCACCGGCAACGGATCGACCGTCAGCGGGCCAATGGGAACGCTCCAGTTGATCAACCCGTCGCCGCCCTCGTTCGTCATTCAAGGCGGAACGGCCTACGCTTCGACTACCGCCAGCGGCAGCGCCGCCGGATTCTCGCTTTTCCCACCGACGCCGACCTCCTGGACGCTGGCCGATGCGACGCACGACGAGCAACTCCAGATCTCGGTAATCGATAATTCGAACCGCAATTCGAAGTTGACGATCACCCAGGTAAGTACGGGCAAGACGCTGGCGACCGGCGCGATGGACCAGTCGGGCTCGGGGAGCATCACCTACTCCGACGGCAGCGCCGCGACGATCACGAATTGGACGCTGGCGAACTGATGGTTGGCAGGCGGAAGCGCCTGCCCCACAATCCGGGGATTGGCAGGCGAAAGCGCCTGCGCCACAATCCAGGGGTTGGCGGGCGAAAGCGCCTACCCCACCAACTTCGGTTCAGTGGTAGCGGTACAGCTTGATCTTCTGGATGCTGTAGCGGTCGCCTGGGAACCAGAGGGCCCTCCAGTCGGGAGTTTCGTCGCCGTTCAGACGGCGTCCGGGGACCCAGCGGCCGTCCACGAACTGGCCTTCGTCGGCCGAGGCCAGCCCCACGCTTTGCGTGGGATCCGTGGCCGACTCGAAGTAGATATTCATGCTTCGGCCCACGATCACATAGTCATCGGGGCCCGTGCGGATGAACAGGCCGGCCACGCGGTCCACGGGGGGAGCGACGGGGGCATTGGGGTCCTGGGCGCGCGCGGCGAAGCGGGCCTCGATGGTGTAGTCGCCGAGCCGCACCTTGGACCTGGGGGTTTCCTGATCCACCAGCACGGCCGTCATCTGCCCCAGACCCTGTTTTTCCAGGATCAGGGGCGCCACCTGCCCCAGGACCTGGTAGCCTTTGGCGAGCTCGCCGTCCGGGTTGGCGAGCCGGTCGATCCCAAACGGCGAGTAGCCGATGCCGTTATACTTGCCGGCGGTGGCAATGGCGTGAGCCACCCCCCGCGCGTCTCCCCGGGACTCGGGAATGAACAGCGGGTTGCCGGATTGGGTGTACCAGTCGCACCAGTCGGAGTAATTGGGGACGTGGACGTCCGGCGAGAGGATGTCGATCGCCGGCCCTCCGGCCCGCCAGACGTCCATCACCTGGGCCAGCGGGCCGCCGCTGGGATAGCCGCCGGGCTTGTCCTCATTGGGCTTTTCCTTCCCCTGGCGCAGCCAGGTGTTGACGAACATGGGCAACGGATATTCGGCTTTGCCGGCCGCCGCCACATGGCCGATGTAACGGGCGTAGTTCCAGGCCATGAATATTTCGTCGGTTTCCATGCCCGCGCCGAAAACCTCTTCCCAGCTTCCGGAGGTCTTGAAGCCGGCGGCTTCCCAGCGCTTGCGCATCTCGGGGATCAGCGTGTCCTTGTGCTTCTGGAGGTAGTCCAGGAACTCCTTGGGCACGGGCCCGGCGAAGGCCTGGTTGGCCGCCGGCGAATGGTCGCGCGACTCGCCGAGAACGCCCACTTCGTTCTCCACCTGAATCATGATGACCGTGTGGGCCTCCCCGTCCACCTCGCGGATGTGCTTCATCAATGCGGCGAAGGCGCGGGAATCGGCGTCCCGGTTGGCGTCACTAAACGCGCTCATGATGGGAAGCCCTTTGCCCTTTTCGTCCTGAACCAGCGGAAAGCGCTGCTGGTTGGCCTTGATCCACAGGGGCTGGTAGGTGGACTTGCCGTTTTTCCAGCTTCCGAACCAGATCATGATGAGGTGCAGGTTGTAGCGCCGGGCGTCTTGAATCAGACCGTCGACCAGGCTGAAATCGAAGTGGCCTTCCTCGGGCTCCATCAATTCCCAGGACGCGGTGGCCAGCACGGTGTTGAGGTTGGTGGCCGCGATCTTGGGCCACAACGGCCGCATGTACTCCAGGCTGGAGCCGCTGGAGTTGTTCAGCTCCGAGCCCAGGACCAGGAAGGGTTTGCCGTCCACGATCAATTGGGTAGCGGCTCCCTGTTTGGCGAGGTGCGGAATATTCGCCTGCGAAAAGGCCGCCGTGGAGGCCAGCGATAGCAGGATCATGGTGGCAACAAGAGTTCCGAGCTTCATATATGGTTCACCCTGAGGGGCCTTTGGCCCAAGAGAGTAGTCTAACTGGTTCCGTTAGCCGGAGCGGAAGAAAAATGCCGGCGAGGATGCCGGCATGGCAGGGTGGAAGCCCGCTCTACGGAGTCGGCCGGCCGGAGCGGAAGAAAAATGCCGGCGAGGATGCCGGCATGGCAGGCTGCAAGCCCGCTCTACGGGAGCCTGTCCTTGACTTTCCCGAGCGGTGTAATTTATTCTAACCATTCGACTTGGCCACGGTTTGGCGGTTTTGGGTATGCCGGATAATTCGCGCCCCGTTTCGAGGATCGTTAATCAATCGCTCGATTCGACGCTCGAGAGCGTCGACAGCGCCGAGGATCTGGCGGTGGACATGGCCCGGAGCGCGGGGTTCGGCGAGGACGACCTAGTGAAGATCGGTATGGCCGTGCGGGAATCCATGGTAAACGCGGTGGTGCATGGCAACCGGTACAATTCCAACAAGAAGGTCCGTTTATCGGTGGCCACGGGCGGGGAGCGTTTGACGGTGAGGATCGCCGACGAGGGCGAGGGTTTCGAGTTCGAGCGTCTGCCGGACCCGTTGTCGCCGGAGAACATTATGCGGACCTCGGGCCGCGGCATCTTCCTCATCCGGTCCTTTGTGGACGAGTTCCAGATCCGGCGGCTGGAGCCGGCCGGCACGGAAGTAACTTTGGTCAAGTACATGGTGTCTAAGTAGATTCGGCGGCTTCGGCCAGGAGGCATATTCAGTGAGCGTAAAGTTGAATACTCGGCAAGTGGGGGATGTGAGCGTGATAGACGTATCGGGGCGCATCACCCTGGGGGAGGGTTCCAGCACGCTGCGCGACGCGCTTCGCGAACTGGTGACCAAGGGTCAAAAGAAGATCCTCCTCAATCTCGGGGAGGTGTCGTATATCGACAGCTCGGGGATCGGCGAACTGGTTTCGGGTTTCACCACGGTCACCAACAGCGGCGGCCAATTGAAGCTCCTCAACCTGACCAAGAGGGTCAAGGACCTGCTACAGATCACCAAACTCTACACGGTTTTCGACGTGCACGAGACCGAATTGTCGGCGGTCCGCAGCTTCGCGTAGGGGATTCCGCGGCCCACCGCGGGGTGGGCCGCGAGTTGGGAGCGCCTCGGCCGGGAAGAATGCCGGCGAGGACGCCGGCACGCCCCACCGCTCAGAAACCGCTGGGGGTGACCCAGAAGCTCTCCCGCCACTTCTGACCGGGCGGGATGTACTGCAGCTCTTTGTAAACGCCCTTCTGCGCTAGATTGAGCGCATCGGTGATGGCGGCCATGGGCTCAAAGCAGACGGGGGTCTCACCGGGTCTGACCGGCGTATAGACCACCACCGCCTTGTAGTTCGGGCCCATGGACACTTCGACCTTCTCGGACTTCCCCTGGAGCCACATGACGGCCTTGCCGGAGGCATCCCGGATGAGGTCCGTGAAGACATCGTCAAGGCTGAGTCCTTTGAGTGGACCGCCGCGCGGGTTGGGCAGCAACCGCTCGATGGGGCGGGTCTCGCCGGTGGGGATATTCTGAGAGGTCAGTATCCATTGGGTTCGCGCGCCGATGGCGAAGGTCCATTCATCCCGCGGCGCGTCATTCACCTGGAAGCACGGATGGTAGCCGATGGAGACGGGCATGGGCGCGGCGCTGAGGCTATTCAAGACCGTGTCGACCTCCAGGGTTCCGTCTTTCAACCGGTAGGTCATCTCAATGGTATGAGCGAAGGGAAACTGGGCCATCCAATCGGGCTGGCGGTAGAAATCCAGCCGGCTGGTCACCCAGGCGGCATTCGCATCGGCCTTTAGGTCGGTCACTTCCCACTGAGAAGCATTGGTCAAGAAGCCGTGGCTGGGGTGATTGTCGGACCCCGCACGCACATTTCCGAGTTCCAGGTTGAATACGTACTTCTTCCCGTTGGCGTAGAAAGCCGGCTCGTCGAGCCGGTTGGCCCAAGGCGCCAGGAAGGGAATGCCGCTCACGGCGTGCGCCTTCAGGTATTCCGCGGCCGAAGGGTAGGCGAAGCGAAGGACGTCTTTGCCTTTCACCTTCATCTCGAAAGCGGCATTCCCGTTGGAGGGCGCTATGGACACGACGGTCTGGCGGCGGGCATCCTCCAGGCGAACGACGTCGCCCTCCCGGCGCGCCGAATACTGCCCGAAAATCGGCAAAACGGAGATACACAACGCGAGCGCGAGCTTCATGGCCGGAGATTGTAGCAAAAGGCGCGGGATGCGGCCAAACGGAACGGGTGGGCGACGCAGAGAATGGATGTGGGGCCAAGCCCGAAGGCTTGACCCCACATCGGCTGCTCTACTTGACGCGTCCTTAGCGGTCTGCGGGCTTCTGGATTTGCTTCAGGGTTACGGTTTCCTTGCCTCCCTCGGCGATCTCGACGGTTTGAGCGGAACTCTCGAAGGGTTTCACAAATTCCGGATCATAGCGGACCGCGTTAGCATCCACCTCTTCCCAGGCGTATGCCTGGTAGCTGCCTGGGGCGATGCCGGTGATTTTGAAGTGGCCGCTGGCGTCGGTCACGGCCGTTCCGAAAAGGTCGGAGCGGCTGCTTCCGGCGGCGACCAGCGTCACTTGGGCGGATGGGGCCGGCCGCGAGTCCGCATCCGTCACCTGCCCTTCGAGTTGTCCGCCATTGGCGCTCATGACCACCGTGACATCGCAGGCGGCGCCGCTCATGTCGATTCCGGTCTCGATCACTTCTCTGCCTCCACAGAGGACCGATTTCAGATAAAGCGTGCCCGGCGAGGTTGCCGAGATGCGGTAGAAATCCGGATCGACGCTGAGGGAGAAGGTTCCATCCTCGGCTACGCCTCCGGCCCTTGCAATCCTCGCCATTGCCGGCACGTCGGCCATCGGCGGCATCTGCATGGTGGAGGCGATGCCCCCCGAACGCCCCTGGAACCTCACCGTCACCTGCGAAGGCTTCACGTCGGTGTTGCCCTCGATGCGTATTGCGCCTTTCAAATCCAGGGCCGGCGCAAGGCGCAGCTCGATATTGTCGATGTCCGTCGATCCGACCTGTAGGGAATACCTCACGCTAAAGCGGCGGTCGCCGGCGGTGGTCTGTACCGTGAGCGTATAGGACCCCGGCGTCATGCCCCGCAACTCGAACCTGCCCTCCGGGTCCGTGATGGGGTTCATGGTGTTGATGCTGCCGCTGCCGTCCATGTTCTGCGAAATGGTCAACATCACCATGGACGCGCCGGCCGGTTTGAACACGCGCCCGCGCGCCGTCACCGTGCGCGCCCGCCGCACCGTCAAGTCGATTCCGCGCAACTCCTGGCCCGGAGGGAGATCGAGCGCCGCCGCGCCGGAGGGATCCGACGCCCTGGGGTAAAACGACGGCGCCAGCGTTTCGTCGTCGTCCGACGCCCTCCGCAGTGGCGCGCTGGCCCTGAGGAAGTACTTTCCGGGCGCTACCCCGAAAAGGCGGTACGCGCCGAGATCGTCGGTGGTCGCGCTTCCCCGGTTGGCCAACTGCCGGCCGGAAGCGCTGTATTGCCAGGTCAAGAGACTGACCGGAACGTTCTGCATCGGGTCGCCGTTCTCGTCCCGAACCAACCCCGCGATCACCCCAAGCGGCGTCAGCTTTAATACCACGTCCTTCCTGGCATCCCCGGCTTTCAGGGAGAATGGCTCCGGACGGCGCGGCGGGTTGTACTGGAAGTTGTCGCGCTGGGCGGCGATCTGGTAATCTCCGGGGGCCACATTGGGGAACACGAACTTCCCTTCGGCGTCCGTGGCTGCCGCAATCGGCGCGGTACGCGGGCCGCCGGAAGCCAACGTCGGCAATTGCGGGCTGCTGAACGGCGTAACATTGGAAGCGGCGGAAGGCGCAGGCCCTCCGCTCGGCACCGCGGTTGGGTTCCCAGCGCCCGCCGGCGGGGCCGCCGCATTCAACCGCAGTGTGACGCGGGCGCGCGGCACCGGTTCGCCCGTCAGCGCGTTCACCACCTTGCCTTCCACGCGGCACTTATCTTGGGACGTAGGAGTGGTTTGGGCCAAGAGCAGGCCCGAGCAAAAGAGAATCAGTCCGAGTCTCATACAGTGTTCCTTTGGTGGTCGTTCCCAGCCGCATCTGCGACCGGATTCAGAAGTTTTGAAGAAATCGGTTGGCAGGCGAAAGCGCCTGCCCCACAAGGATGGAGGTTCTTGGACAGCATGGTGGGACAGGCGCTACCGCCGGCGCTTCCGCCTGTCAATTCAAATCCGCGGCGCGGGGGGCTGGGCCCAGGCTGGCAACTTGCCGCTGCGGATCAGGGCAATGTCCGCCAGTGTGCGGCCGCGGTCGGAAACGGCGATGCGGGAGTACTTCTCGAGGAACGCGAGTACCGTGTCGCGTTCGCCGGCTTGGAGCAGCGCCGAGGCGAGACTGGCGGGGAAATGCCAGACCGTGGGCCAGGGCCGGGCGTTGGCGATGGGGTATTTCAGCGCGTCGGTGGCGGGAGCATCGGCGGCTTTCAGCAGATAGGCGCGCGGCGGTCTTGGCATCGCCGTTCTTGAATGGCTGCCATGCCGAGAACCATGTTGGCGTTGAAGAAGGCCGTGCCGTAATCGGGGTGATTGCGCGCTTGGGGCGCGATGTCGAGCGCTTCCTGCGCGTATTGCCCGGCTTGCCGCCAATCGGTCTTTGCGTTGGCGGCATCGTTCCGCATGCCATCGGCGTAACGTCCCTGTTCGCCCGCGGGAAGGGAGCGGATGGCGATTTCGGAGTGAGCGGCCCAGTCGCCTTCGGCAATCGCCAGCAGGGCCAGCTCGCGGAAGCGGTCGCCATCGGGGAGAGACTGGATGGCCTGATGGCGCGATTCGAAGGAGCCGTGCCACACCGCCTCGGGCAGGCTCGTAATCAACTCCTGGTCGGCAGCCACGTTCAGAATCTGGCGAGCCCAGGTGGAATCGGGCTGGAGTTCGAGCGCGCGGTGGACCAGGGTCTTGCCGAATGCGATGGGATCGTAGTCCGGGCCGTGGTCGCGGTTCTGCAGGCTAGCGAGATGATTGGCTGTCCAGAGCAACAAAGAGACGTCCTTCGATTGCTCCAGCTTCCGGCGCACCTCGACCGCATATGCATTGTGCGGGTCTAAGCCCCCTCGCGCCTGGGCATTGAAGGCGCCGAGCGGGCCGCCATCCGCGGGGGCAGTCCGCTGCACGGACAAGAGCTGGCCGTAGAAACTCCCCAGGCGCGAAGTCCAGGAGCCCGCTCCGTCCAGTGTTACCCCTTCGGGGTCGGCCGCCTGGGCGCGCAGAAGCGTCCTTTCAGCCAAAGGCTTGTCGATCAAATTGAAGAACTCGAAAGCATTGGCGTAGACGGCGGCGGGGCGGCCGTCGCGGTCGGCCTGCTCCATCCAGAGCTTCCGGGCGCGCTCCAGATAGGCGGGGTCGGGGCTATGGTCGTAGGGAGAGGGGAACACCAGTTGGCTCCATCTCCTGGCGTCGGGGTCTTCGGGATGATGCTCGATCAACCAGAACGCGTGAGGCATGCCGGCGGCCATGGCGGCTTTGACCGCCAGGTGATCGACGGGGGGCCCGCTCAGTCTCGTTCGCATAAACTGGGCGCTAAGCCTGGCGAAGTAGAAATCCAGCAGCTTCTTGCGGGCAGCCAGATCGTCGGGATTCTGGCGCAGGCCCGCTTCGAGGGCGGCGGCTTGGTCGGCGGTCATGGCGCGGGCAGCGGTTTCGCGGTCCTCGTAGGCCTTGAGGCGCGCGGCGTAGCGGGCTTTGCTTTGGCTATCTTCGCGGGCACGCTGCTCCGCCTGTGCCACCAGCGAGGCGTCGGACTGCTGGCGGCAGGCGGCCACCAGGAAGATGGCGCCGGCGCAGGCCACGGCCACGGCGGCTTTGCGGAATGGCGAGGTACGGCGGGCCAGGTCGCCGCGCAGGATGCGGTCGATGCGGTGCTCCAGGGCGGCTCCGTCCATGGCCACGCCTTGCCAGGCGAGACGGCCGCCGCGGCGGCGGACGGCGTCGGCCATGTCGAGCAGGACTTCCGCGTAGGCTTGGGTTTGGCCCACGGCGGCGACGGCTGCTTCATCGCAGGCCTGTTCGGCGGTGGCGGCGAGCTGGCGCTCCAGCCACCAAGCCAAGGGGTGGAACCAGAAGACGCAGCGATTCACGCTGGCGGCGAAGGCGACGAGCGGGTCGCGGCGGCGGACGTGGGCGCTTTCGTGGGCCAGCACGGCTTGCAGCTTGGCCTCAGGCCAGGTTGGCCAGGCGGCGGGCAGAACGATGCGCGGCCAAAGGACGCCAAGGGTCAGAGGGACGGCCACGGCGGGGGATTGGGAAAAGCCTGGCAGGGCGGGGCAGGCGGCCTGCCCGACCAGGCGCCTCGATGCACGCCAGCCGATTAGCAGACGGGTCATTTGGAAGAGGACTCCGAGCACGTATAGCGTCAGGGCGGCGATGGGCCAAATGGAAGCGCGGGGGGGTGGGACGGGCTCGGCCGGGCGCACCGTCGCGGTCACGGTCGCGAGTCCGCTGCGTACAGGGGCGGAAGCGAGCATCGGGGGCGCCGGCACGCTGGCCGGCTGTTCGGCGACGGCGTGCAACGCAATGGGGACGGGAACTTCCGGGGTCAGGCGCGGCAGTAGGGGCATAATGAGCATGGCCAGCAAGACTGCGGTCCAGGCGGCGTGGCGCACGGCTGCGGAGCCCACTCGCGCCACGGCGAGGATGATGCCCACGCACCCGGCCAGCGCGGCGGCGCGGAGGGAGGCTTCCAGGGCAAGTTGCGAAAGGGAATTCATTTCCGGCTCCTTACTTTGCGGGCCAAGCGTTCGAGTTGTTCCACGGAGAGCACTTGTTCGTCCACCATACCGGTGAGAAACTGTTCGGCCGAGCCGGCCCAGAAGCGGTCGATGATGCCGCGCACGGCGCGGGCGGCGACGCTGCCGGAGGCAGCGGTGGCGCGGTAGACGAACGTTTTTCCGTCGAGCGAGTGGGTGAGGTAGCCCTGCGATTCCAGGCGGCGCAGGAGGGTGCGTACGCTGGAGTCCTTGAGCGGATGCGCGTGGGCCAGCGCCTCGCGGACCTGTTCGGCATTGGCCGAGCCGGTGGACCAGATGAAATCGAGGATGGCTTTTTGCAGGGTGGTGAGGGGTCTGGATGATACGTTACTTCTCGTCACGTTACATACTGTAGCATATACGTATTAGGAGTGCAAGCGTTATTTTTCCGCGACGCCGGGACCGCGTTGCAGTTCGCGACTCGTGCGTGCCGCGTGGGCACTCATGCCGGACGCCCCGGCTCGACGGACTGTCCGTACCCCCGAACGTGTCGAGAGGAGTCTCGACACGGCACGCACGAGTGCGTGCGCCACATCTTCGGGCCACCTGTGAGTAATGAAGGCTAGGGTTAATGCTGTTCAGTTAGGACGTCTGCTCCTCCGTGGCGCAGGCTCTCAGCCTGCCGACTCGACACTCGTGTCGAGTCTGGCGCTCGGTCCGCCACCAAGCGTCGAGAAGAGTCTCGACGCGGCAGCCTGAGAGGCTGCGCCACGGAAGAGAGCAGCGATTAAGTGAACAGTATTGAGGCGAGGGTGGAAGACAGAGGGCTCACCCCACGAAGCGTCTCAGCTTCGCAATCCCTTCCTGGAATACCGCCGGGGCCGTCAGCAAACTGAGGATCAGATAGGCTTCCGATTCGAAATCGTAGAAGAAGCCGGGCTGGGTTTGCACGTTGTCGCGCTCGAGCAGCTCGAGCGCCCATTCTTCTTCGCTGCGGATGCGCGGCAACTGCACGGCAATGTACCAGCCGCCTTCCACTTCGAGGATGTTGGCGGCGGAGCCGGCCAGGGCAGCGCGCGCATGCGCCAGGTTGGCCGCCGTGCGCTGGCGGATCCGGCGCTGCACGCGCTCTCCGGCGGCCAGCAGCCCGGCGGCGGCGCACTGCACCGGCGTTCCCACGGAAAGGTAGGTGTCGGCGATCCACTCCAGCTTTTCCATGGCTTCCGCGCGCAGCGCCGCGGGGCCGCTCACCACGATCCAGCCCAGTTTCATTTGCGGAAGGCCGGCCACTTTGGAAAGCCCGCTCAAGGCGAACGCGAGGCACTCGTCGAAGCCCGCCAGGGTGGCGACGCGTTGCGGGTCCGGCGCAAAAGCGTAATCCGAGAAAACCTCGTCGGACATGATGGCGATTCCGCGCGCCGCGCAAATGCGCGCCAGCCTGTCGATCTCGGAACGCTTCACGAAGGAGCCGGTGGGATTGTTCGGATTGACCAGCGCCACCGCGCGGGTGCGCGGCGTAATAGCGGCCTCCAGAGCATCCAGGTCGATAGACCACCCGCCGTGGTAGGCCAGCGGATACGGGTGCACCTCGATGGATTCCATGGCGGCCAGAAACTCAAACAAAGGGTACGAGGGCCTGGGGACCAGAACGTGCTCGCCCGGATCCGCCAGCAGTTTGAAGAGATAGGCGTAGGCTTCGCTGGTGCTGGCGGTGAGCAGGATGCGCTCGGGCTCGACCCGCACACCGCGCATGGCATAGTAGGCCGCCACGGCCTCGCGCGCCCGGCGGGCCCCGGCGGGGGCGGGGTCGTAGGCCAGCAGGGCGGGGTCGTCGAATGCCGCCAGGATATCCGGCGGGTATTCGATGCCGGCGCGCGTGGGGTTGGATTCGGTGAGGTCGAGGAGGCGCGCGCCGGCGCGCTTTTTCTCGGCCAGCGCGCGCGCCAGCCGGTTGGGATGTAAGTCCCAGCGGAAGCGGGAAGAGAACATGTGACGTAACGATTGTAGCGGGAGAGCCGGGCTATGCGAGCGGTATGTGGATCGCGGTCAGCAGGTCTTCGGGGCGGGTGTTCTGGGGTGAGTTCAGGTAGGCCTCCAGGCAAGGGTCGTCGCGAAGCTCACGGCCGCTCGCCGGCAGCCAGCCGCCGAACAGCGCCTGATACGCGCGGCCCAGGGTTTCGTAGGGGCCTTTGTGCACGATGGTGGCGTAGGGGCCGCCAGCCAATTCCGTGACGCCGACATCGCCTTCCGGCTGGACGGGGCGGCTCACGGTGATGGCGGCATCATAGCGCAGTTTCTCGACCGGGGTGATATCGGGATCGTCCCATGAGAGGCCGATGAAGCGCGTGCCGGGTCCAAACAGGCCGCGCGGACCGGCCCACGCCGCCAGCCGCTGCCAGGTCCCCGCCATTTTGTCGTAAGGGCCCAAGTGGCGAATGAAGATGGCGCGCTCCGGCCGCAGGGTTCGAATCTCCACGGCGGCGTGATTGCCGTAATTGGGCGGCCGGTACGAGGAGAGGTCGTCATAGTGGGTCCCGGAAGGCGATTCCGCCGCCGGGCGGGCGGTGTCGTCTTTCATACGGCTTGGGGCCTCCTTGCGAAGGCCCATGCGGCGCCCGCGAGGAACGCCGGGTAGAGCAGATAGCCGGATCCGATTTCCGCATAGTAGGGCGCCGCGGACATGCGCATGGGGCCGTAGGCGAACATCGGATAATCGAGAATCAGGTTGATGGCGAGCCACAGAATACCGAGTAGCGCGGCCTCGCCCACGCGGGCCGCGAGATCCCGGAAATACCACTTGGCGAGCAACCCAGCCGCGGCGACCACGGCCACGGCCATCACCGCGTCAAACAGCGGAGCATTCGCCTGCTTGAGCGGAAAAACGAGGAGGGAGAATACGAAGGGCAGGAGCCAGCTCAGGAGGCCAAGGCCCACGGCCCGTCTTAAGTGAGTGATGGACATAAGCGACAAGATGAGATTATCGCGGGCGTGGGTGGAATACTTGATAATCCTTGCGAACTCGCAGAGCGGATTGACCGACCAGGCTCCCGGAGCGGCGCGAGGCGAATCGACGGCGCCCCGAGGGGGTGCGCCCGGCCCTCGGTTAACTCCTGAGCCCGTCTACGATCCGAGGAAGCCGATCTTCTGCGCTCCGAAGTTCGGGAAGTTCGGAAACACCGTCGGCAACGCCGCGTCGGGAATCCCGAACCACGAAGCGAGCGTGGCGCCGTACTGATCCACCGAAAGGGTCGGAATCCAACGCCCGCGCGTATCCGTGTCGTTGGGGCCTCCCAGCTCGAAGGTTGGGAAGGCCCCGTAAATCCGCCCACCCTGCACGGCGCCGCCGACCACCAGGTGATGGCTGCCCCAGGCATGATCGGAGCCGTCGGTGGTGGTTGGCTGGAAGGTCCGGCTGAAATCCGACTCCGTGAAGGCCGTTACATTCTGCGCGACGCCCAGCTCCTGGGTCGCCGCGTAAAAAGCCGCGATCGCCTGGCTCAGCTCCGGGTAGAGCGTGTTGTGCGCCTCGAGCTCGCCGGCGTGGGTGTCAAATCCGCCGAGCGAGCAGAAGAAAACCTGCCGGTTCATCCCCAGGTAGCTGGCCACCTGGATTATCTGCGCCACCTGCTGCAACTGCTGCGCCAGGGGCGTGTCCGGAAACTGGGTCTTGAGCGGGGTTCCCTTGGCCAGCGCCTGTCCCAGCGCGGTGGCATCGGCGATACTGTTGGCCAGCGTATCGTTGGCCGCCTGCGCCAGCGAAACCCCCGAATCGAGGGTCAGCAGATTGTTCAGGGCGCTCCATCGCGCCTGCGACGCCGCCGACGAATTGAATCCCGAAAGCTGCAACGTTCCGCCGGGGGCCACGGCCACCGGCTGGGTGGCGGCGCCGGTCCCCAGCAGCGCATTTCCGGCCACCGAAAAGAACACCGGGAAACTCGACGAGTTGATCTTCCGCGACTCGATGTAATCGGCCGCGCGGCCGGCCCATCCCGTCGGAGAATTGCCTTGGGCGATGGACGTCTGCCATTGCAACTGCTGATCGGCGTGCGAAAAGAGATTCAACGGAAGCGGCGCCTGCTGCGCCTGATACTGGGCGCGCGTCAATGGCTGGACCAAAGATCCGACGTTGGCCACCACGGCCAGCTCTTTCGACGAGAACATGTTCGCGAGCTCCACCAGCTTGGCGTGAAACGCATACGGCGCATCGGCCGCGCTGTACACCGTGGGCGTCAACTCCGACGCGCTCAGCGCGAGGCTGCCGCGGATGGAGGCATACGCCTTGTAGCTCGCATCGTCCATGGGGACGATGGTATTGTTCGAATCGTTGCCGCCGAACAGGAAGATGCACACCAGCGCGCGATAGTTGGGACCGCTTTGCGCGAGCGCGGGCAACAACCCGAACGGCCGCAGCGCCAGCGATCCCACTGAGCCCGCGGCGACTCGAACGAACCCTCGACGTGTAAGCATGATGGTTTCCTCTCACTGAATCACTTGGTACTCGCTCGATGTAAGCACGATATAGAGCGCGGCTTGAGCCTTCGCCGTGGGCGTCGCCGCGGCGTTGGCCGCATTCGCCGCCGCTTGCGCGAGGTTCGGGGATATTACGCTGTGCAGGAAAACATAGGCGATGGCGTCGAGCAACTCGCCGACGGCCCCCGTCTCGGCGATAAACGGCGATAGATCGAGCTTGGTGGTCTTGTCGAGCGACCCATACAGCGCCGCCGAGATCGCGTTCGCCCGGTCCGACGCCGTCTGCGTCGAATAAATCTGAAACTCCGGACCGAGCAACCCGCCCTGGGTCCGGTTCTGCGGCGAAAAGTAACTGAACACGCTGGGCGCGTTGAACAGGTCTTCACCCATCTCGTTCGCATAGGAATTGAGCGCGTTCGCCGCGGTGAGCGTCCCGTTCAATGCGCGAACCAGGTTCGCGAGGAATAGAATCGGCTCCCGCAAATGGCCGAACGCGGCGTTCACGGGGGCGCTGGCATCGTCTCCGGCGCGCGCTTCGGGATCGGTGAGAATCGCGGCTATCACCGATTTCATGTCGCCGTTGGAGCTCGAAAACACCTGCGCCACGCGCTGCACATACGCGGCGCTCGGATTGCTGGTTACCATGTGCTCGATGAGTTGCTTGGCGATGAAGGGCGCCATGCTGGGCTGCCGCATCAAGGCGTCCAGAACGGTCTCCAAATCCCGCTCGGCGGTCTGCCCGGCCGGAACCACGACGTTGTTGAAAATCGTCTTTGCGCTGGTATCGTGCTCGGTTTCCACCGCAAACATCTGACCGAAATAGTAGGGTGGATTATTGTGCCTGGCGGTCGCATCCGGCGCCGTGGGATAGGTCCATCCGGTCAGGACTTTCGCCATATTGGTCACCTCGGACTGATCGTAGGTCGGAACCGGATTCTTGTTGGCTTCGAGCGCCGGAGTTCCGTCGGGGTTCAGCTCGGTCAGGCCTAAGGTGAACAACTGCATAAGCTCGCGCGCGTAATTTTCGTTGGCCGCCGTCCCCTTCGCCGGGTTCCCCTTGTTGTTGTTGGCCATGTTCAAATACGTCCCCATGGCGGGACTGAGGGTCACGGCTTTGACGATGTCCCGGTAATTTCCAAACGCGTTGTCGCGGAAGATGCGCCAGTATGGAGGGAACGCATAGGCCGGATGAACCGATACCTGCGATACCACCCAGATCTGGGAAAGGATGAACGCCACGCGCTGGCGCAACTGATCCTGCCCGGTCACGGCGTTCTGAAAGAACGCGGCCTGCACGGGCCTAAGATCGTTGTTCGACTTCCCCTCGGAGTTCAGGATGGGCTGATCCGGCAGATCGGACAGCGGCGCGGAAAACTGCGAATCCAGCCACTCCCCGATTCCCATTTGTTCGAGCGATCTGATCGAGTCGGGCGTCGGCCCCCATGTCGCCTGGTCCAGAAAACGCGCCGCGGCGCGATCCGTCATCACCGGCGGCCTGGGCTGGCCGAATGCGAAACCGGATAAAAGTATCAGAGACAAGAGCGTTTTCATGCGTCCCCCTCGCGGCTCACAGTTCTCCAAACACCGGTTCTCGAGGAAAGTATCGGTTCAAAACAAGCGACGACGAAAACTGTGGCCGCGCGCACCGATCACCGCGCGGGACGCGCCGGGATCCGGGAGACCAGTCCCGCGGGGCCGACGGCGCTGGTGGCCGAGAATATTCGGCGGCCGGCGGAGAATTGACTGGTCTTGGCGCGAGTAGACCTTGTCAGAGCGGTTTTGGGTCGAATAGCGCGCTGGCGACGATGGCGGAAGAGTGGGATTTGGAGAAACTGCTCCTATCCGCTCCCAGCGGCTATGCGCTTTTCTTCAGGCGCCGCTCAGCCTCCATGACGCTGGTGAGGATGTCGTTGATCCTCGTCAGATGACCCGGCCCCTTCGACTTCAGCCATTCCAGCACGTCGCCCCGGACATAAAGCGAGATCATCTTCTTCTTTTCCAACCGGTCCCTGGCATCCCGAAACCGCGTCATCGCCGCAAGTTGCTCGTCGGTGAGCGGGGGGATATCCGAATAGTCGATATGCGAATCGTCGCCCGCCGCCTGCCGCTCGGCGGTACGCCGCAGGGTCTCCCGGTCGCGCTTAGTGAGCGGCCTGTTGAAAATATCTTCGGCTTTCACGCTGGTTAGCGTCCCTCGCCGAGACGATCCGGACGATTTCTTCTCCATTTTTCTCTCCCCTATACACGTGGACCACGACGTAGATAGCGGCGCCGCCCACCCTCCCGATGGCGTGCCAGCGCTGCTCGCCCGTTTCCTCATCGATCCGGTCTTTTTCCAGGATCCGGCATTCATCGCCAAACACGCGGGCGGCGAGCGAAAAGGCAATGCCGTGGTTCTTCGGATTCAGGCGGTTCTTTCGTTGGTCCCATTCCAACTGCGGGGTATATATATGTTCGAGTCGGGGAAGCCAGGGCGAATCGCGATGGGCGCCATGATGGCAGTTGGATTCCTTCTACTTTCGTTTCCTGGTCGGAGCGCCGGCGCAGCGCCGCCCAGCTTCAGCCCCATCTTCTCCTTAATCTCCGTGAAGAGCATGGCCGCGCTCATGTCCTGCTGCGCGTCATCCCCTCGAAGCGCATAGCCCTGGCCTTTCTTCCTCAGCCCACTGCAATTTGTAAGTGAACTTCTGGGTGTAGTTGGTCCCATCCAGCACGGGTCGGTCTGTGAACCGCCAAAGCGATTCTGAGAAGGCCTCCATCAGTGATGTTCGCTCCCGGGAGCCAGCCTCTCGCCACGGGCTCGATGAAGACTCTCCCGAAAGGCTCGCCCTTATCCGGCGTCGCCGTAGTCTTCATTCCGTTCTTGGCCTGCGTCAGAAGATACACCTACAGATCCCTGGTCTCGCGATGCAGCTTCATTGGAAGCGGTCTTCCAGCAGGTTTTTTCGCCATCAACCTGAGTTGATCCTGTCTGGTGACGCCTTCCGCCTTCGCCTCGATGTTGAATCGCGCGGTGTTCCAATCCACGATCCACTTGGGAGCGATTACAACCCTCACCCAGGTTGCCCGTCATTCGCATACCTGGCGAAGGATGCCTTCAACCGCTTCGGCTTCGTTGCGAACGCGGGCTTGGCTGGCGGCGTTGACAGGCAATGCATCGCCTTCCGCTCGTCGCCGAACACAGCGACGGCGCAGGCACAGCACTCCCTACCGCGCGCTCTTTCGGAGCCTTGGCGGAGAACTGTCAGCGGCGGGCCCTCCCGAGCCAGCCGTCACAATCGGTATCGCAGGATATCCCGCGAGGGATGGCTAATGCCTTCCCCCGAGACACGACTTCTGACAAGCTGTCTGACAAGCGTTATAGTTCTTTTGACAAGTGAGCATGGCTTGGCCGGACTTCTTGCACGCGTTCAGGGTTGCGGTGCACCCGTCAATGCAATTGCCAATGCACTTTGACGAGGCGTCCTGCCCTCCCAGGGGAAATAGCAATGCGCACATCAGCGCCAACAGAGCAAATCCAAGTTTCAACGGAGCCTCCTTGTTCAGATAATGTTTCAGCGATTTAGGACTTCAATATCCTCATCAGTATACGATGTTTTCGCATCCTGGCGATGAATATTCTGACTCTACCGAGCCTTTACCGTGGCGGATCCCCAGCCGATCCAAGCCATCGCGGAATCGCTCCCGACGCCAAAAGCGCCAGTTTCCGCCTGGATTGGCAGGCGAAAGCGGCGGCCCCACCGGCTACAATGGTCCTTACCTCATGAAACGGGTTATCACCGCGCAGGACGTGCCGGCTTCCGGCGAGTTGCGTGTTCCCATCGGGTCGGTGGTGACGCCATCGGCCCGCGAAGCCGCCCATGAGCGTGGGGTGCGCATCAAGGAAGCGCCGGAAGGCGAGTTGGCGGGGACTCCGCCGCGGAGGATGGTCGCCATGGGCGCGGACCATGGCGGCTTCCGCATGAAGGAAGCGCTCAAACCGGTGGTGGAGAGCTGGGGGGAAAGGCGACGGTGACTAATTACTTCATTTCTGTTGAGATCTATCGACCACATCGGTAACGGACGGGCGCCGGCCGCGTGGGCCGGCGCCGATCTCAAAATCGACCCTTGTCTCCCTTGATGGCGCCATCCCTGAGTCCGCCCGCGGAGCAGAATCCGCCGTCGAATGCCCTTATTGGCGGCGATAGTTCCACTGAAACGCGAGACGAGAGCAACACGGCGAATTCCGAGCCGTGGGCGCGACTGCTCATTTGGTCGCCGGGATCTCAAGCCTGGTGGAAAGGCGCTCGAGACGCTGCTGCGTTTTCCCGTAGTCCACGAAAGAGCCGATCATCGCGGCGAGATTGTGAGCGGAGTCGACGACTCCTTCCAGGTAATCCTGATAGGCGGGCGCGTTCAGCCGCTCCGGATTCTTCCTGATATGTTCGATGGCCGCGGTGGTATTGGTCGCCAGTTCTTTCGCCATGGGGCTCATGCGATCAATCGCAGTTTGCTCCCAGGGCGCGGCGCCGTTGCGCTTCTCCTGGAGTCTCGCCAACAAGCGGCCCATCGCATTCACGTTCTGCCTGATCTTCTCGATGGCGTCGGCGTGGGACTGCCAACTGGCGGACGAACGAGAGAACGACTCCAATTGATCGGCGTCTTCCCTGAGTTGGAACGCCTCCATTTTCACGTCGGAAAGAATCTTGGACACCTGGTCGGAATCCGCCACGGCGGCCGCTCTCGCACCGGTTGAAAAAGCGACCAGCCCAGCCAGCATCGTCGCAGCGAAGGACGATGCGCGCATAGTGATAGACATGTTGCCTCCTTGAGCTTTGACTTGGTTTGAGTTTTCGGGCGGCCTCCTGAATCCTTTCAGTTGGCCTTCCGCGGAAAAAGACGCAGGAAACCGCGAACACGGTTTCGATGGCGGTTTCAGATTTCGTGAATTTGCGCACCAAGCGGGCCACCTGGCCCGCTGAGCCGCGGGCGCACTCGTCTTTGTCGGACTTGAGTGGGAATGATAAGTGGAGTCACGGAAGAAATGCTCCGTGCGATCTTGCCGGCCTCACCATATCCGCGGTTCCGGCCAAAGCCATCGCGGAATCTTTCCCGACGCCAAAAGCGCCAGTTTCCGTCGGGATTGGCAGGCGAAAGCGGCGGCCCTACCGGCTACAATGGTCCTTACCTCATGAAACGGGTTATCACCGCGCAGGACGTGCCGGCTTCCGGCGAGTTGCGTGTTCCGATTGGATCCGTGGTGACGCCATCGGCCCGCGAAGCCGCCCATGGGCGCGGGGTGCGAATAAAGGAAGTGCCGGAAGGCGAACTGGCGGGGACTCCGCCGCGGAAGATGGTCGCCATGGGCGCGGATCATGGCGGCTTCCGCATGAAGGAAGCGCTCAAACCGATTGTCGAGAGCCTGGGGTTCGAGGTTTGCGACCTGGGCGTGCACGAGGAGAAGCCCGTGGATTACCCCGATATCGCGCTGCGGGTGGCCGAAATGGTGGCATCGGGCCAAGCGGCGCGGGGCGTCATCGTGGACGGGGCGGGTATCGGGTCGGCCATGGCGGCCAACAAGGTTCCGGGCATCCTGGCGGCCCTGTGCTATGATAAGGCTTCCGCCAGGAACAGCCGGGAACACAATGATTCCAATATACTTACTCTCGGCGGACGGCTCCTGACGGAGACCCAGGCGGAAGAGGTTCTGCGCACCTGGATGACCACTCCCTTCGCGGGCGGCAGGCACCAGGCGCGGGTGCGGAAGATCCTCGATATCGAACAAAAATACTCAAAGAAGGCCTGTTTGTGACGGCGGCGGAACTGGACAACCTGGTAGCGCAGATCGGCGAAGAAATCCTGGCGCGGCTGGGGCGCGCCGGCGCGCCGGTTGCGCCCAGGAAGGGCGAAGGGCTGAACCTTCCGGACGAAGTTTGCCCGGGCTGTGTGCAGCGGTGCGCCCAGACGTGCGCGCGCAACACCAAACAGATACTGGCCGCCGGAGCGGACCGCGTTTCGGCGAGCGAGCGGCTCACTAAGATCGATCCCGCCATCGCCGGCGTGATCGACCACACCATCCTCAAGCCCGAAGCCATGCGCGCCGATGTAGTGAAGGTCTGCCGGGAAGCGAGGCAGTACAATTTCGCCAGCGTGTGCGTGAACCCGTACTGGGTTCCGCTGGTGAAGGCCGAGCTGGCCGGATCGCCGGTGAAAGTGTGCACGGTGGTCGGTTTCCCGCTGGGAGCCACCAGCACGGAGGCTAAGGTGGCGGAGACGCAGGCGGCGCTGCGCGCGGGGGCGCAGGAAATCGACATGGTGATCAACATAGGGGCGCTGCGCTCGGGCGAGCACGAAGCAGTGCGGGAGGATATTCACGCGGTGGTGAAGGCCGCGCACGCCGCCGCGGCCATCGTTAAAGTGATATTGGAAACGGCGCTGCTGGACGACAATCAGAAGGCCATCGCCAGCACGCTTTCGAAACTCGCCGGCGCGGATTTTGTGAAGACTTCGACCGGTTTCGGTCCGTCCGGGGCCACCGCCCACGATGTCGCGCTGATGCGCTCGGTGGTGGGGCCGGAGATGGGCATAAAGGCGGCCGGCGGAATTCGGACGCTGGAGGACTTGCGGGCCATGACGGCGGCGGGGGCGACGCGCATCGGGGCCAGCGCCAGCGTGAAGATTGTCGAGGCCACCGCTGCCTGATACGCGTCCGCCCCTGGGGACAGCGCCGATGCCAGCCACGCGCAAAGACAAGGTACGCTTTCGAGAGCGGTCCGAGCTGCTCGATTACCTGCTCGAAGTCTCGGCGGCCACCGCCGCCACGCTCGATCTGGACCAGCTTCTGGCCAACGTGGGCGAGATCGTGCAGAAGGTGATTCCCTACGACCTCTTTGCGATTCTGCTCTACAGCGAGAAGCGCGCCGACCTGCGAATCCGCTACGCCCTGGGCCACCGCGAGGAAGTGGTTCGGAACGTTTCGATCAAGCTGGGAGAGGGGATTACCGGCACGGCCGCCCTGCGCCGCGAACCGTTGCTGGTGGGCGACGTTCGGCGCGACCCGCGCTACCTGAACACGGTGGATGCCACGCGCACCGAAATGGCCGCGCCCATGACGGCGCGCGGCAAGCTGGTGGGCGTCATCGACGTGCAATCCACGCGCCTGGACGCCTACTCGGAATACGAGCGCGCGCTGCTGCGGCTGATCGCCGCGCGGGTGGGCATTTCGATCGACAATGCGCGGCTGTACCGCAGGGTGGAGCGCCAGAATCGCACGCTCAAGACGCTGACGAACATATCGCGCGAATTCTCGTCCATCCTGGACCTCAACGAACTGCTCGGCAAGATCGCCACCACCATGCGCGAGCTGATCAGCTACGACGCCTTCAGCATCCTGCTGGTGGACCCGCAAGCCAAGGCGCTGCGCCACCGCTTCAGCATGCGCTATGACGAGCGGGTCGACATCGATAACGTGCCGCTGGGGAAGGGAATTACCGGGGCGGCGGCGGAATCGCGCGAAATCGTGCGCGTGCACGATACGCTGAAAGACCCGCGCTACATCGCGTCGCATCCCGACATCCGCTCGGAAGTGGCCGCGCCGCTGGTGGTGCGGGACCGCGTGGTGGGCGTGCTGGATTTGGAAAGCAACCTCTTCGGCCACTTCACCGAAGACCACGTGCGCACGCTCTCGCTGCTGGCGCCGCAGATTGCGAGCAGCGTGGAGAACGCGCGCCTGTACGAAGAGCTGGCCGCGCGCGAGCGGCGCATGGAGGAAGACCTGCAAGCGGCGCGCGAGCTGCAGCGCGTCCTGCTGCCCGACGCGGCGCCGGAAATCGAGGGCCTGCGGGCGGCCGTGCGGCTGCGGCCCGCGCGCGAAATCAGCGGCGATATCTACGACGTATTCGCCCGCGGCGACGGCCAGACCGTGATCGCCTTCGGCGACGTGAGCGGCAAGGGCGCCGCGGCGGCGTTGTACGGCGGGTTGGTGAGCGGCCTGCTGCGCACCATGGCCCCGCGCCGGCGCCATCCGGCCGAACTTCTGAAGGCCCTCAACGACTCTCTGATAGAGCGCAAGGTGGAGGCGCGCTACGTCACCCTGTGCGTGCTGCTGTGGGACCCCGCCGCGCGCCGCATCGTGATGGCCAACGCGGGCGCGCTCCCGCCCATGATCTGCCGTGGCGCCGAGATCCTGAACATCCGAGTGGAGGGCGTGCCCCTGGGGCTGCTCGACGAGCGCGAGTACGACGAGACGGTGTTTCAGGCCCGCGCGGGCGACGCCATCGTGCTCTACTCGGACGGCATCACCGACCATCTGAGCCCCACCGGCGCCGAGTTCGGCCGCGGGCGGCTGGCGCAAATTGTGCGCGCCCACTCTGACCAGCCGCCGGAAGAGCTGATCGCGGCGATCTTCAAGGAACTGGATGCGTTCAATACCACGGCGTTCGACGACCAGACGGTGTTTGCGATGAAGGTGCAATAGGGGTATGCTTCCCTTACAGATCATTTAGATACGTAGCATGCCAATTCCGAAAAGACTCCCGCCGACTGTCGGGCAGTTGCTTGCACCCGTGGAGTTGATTGAGCGCCAGATCTACGTCATCCGCGGGCAGAGGGTCATGCTCGATGCGGACCTGGCAGAGATCTACCAGGTGCTGACTAAGAACCTCAACCGCGCCGTGCGCCGCAATGCCAACCGCTTTCCGACGGACTTTATGTTCCGGCTCACCGAGGAAGAGGTTGGATCTTTGAGGTTCCAAATTGGAACCTCAAAGATTGGTCGGGGCGGCCGGCGCTACCTGCCTTATGCCTTCACCGAGCACGGCGTGGCAATGCTCTCTTCCGTGCTGTCCAGCCAACGCGCCGCCCAGATGAACATCGTCATCATCCGGGCGTTCATCAAGCTCCGCGAAATCCTGGCCAGCAACAGGGACCTGGCCCGCCGCCTCGACCAGGTGGAAGACAGGCTCGGCCAGCACGGCTCGGCCATTACGGTGGTGGTTGAGGAAATCAAGAAACTGAAGCAGCCTCCCAGCGCCCCTAAGCGCCGCATGGGCTTCTGAGTTTGGCAGGCGAACGCGCCTGCCTCACAGGTATACTGAAATTTCCCGTGTTCCATTCCATCGAAAAACGAATTTCCAGCGCCTTTCACGCCCATATACAGGCGCGCTACGGTATCGATCTTGCCGTGGCCATCGAGCAGCCGCGGCAGAGCGGGTTCGGCGATATGGCCGTGCCTGCCGCCTTTCAGCTCGCCAAGCAGTTGCGCCAGGCGCCCAAGAAGATCGCCGCGGAACTGACCGCGGAGGTGGGCCCCATCGATGGTGTTTCGTCGCTCGAAGTAGCCGGCAACGGATACCTCAACATACGGCTCGACCGAAGCGCGTTCTCCTCCGGGCTGCTGCGCGGCGAATCCGAGGAAATCGGCGCCGGCGGCGAAAAGGTCATCGTCGAGCACACCAATATCAACCCCAACAAGGCGGCGCATATCGGGCACCTGCGCAATGCCGCCCTGGGCGATACGTTCGTGCGCATGCTGCGCGCGCGCGGGCAGCTCGTCGAGGTGCAGAACTACATCGACAACACCGGCGTGCAGGTGGCCGACGTCGTTGCCGGCTTTCATTACCTGGAAAACAAGACCGCGGACGATGTGAAGGCCCTCATTGCCGATCCGGCGGTGCGGTTCGACTACTTCTGCTGGGACCTCTACGCCAGAACCTCGGCCTACTACACGGCAAACCCCGAGGCGCTGGGATGGCGCGCCGCCACCCTGCACGCCATCGAAGCCGGCGAAGGCGAGCTGGCGGAGCTGGCTCACCTGGTGGCGGACGCCGTGGTGGAGGCGCACCTGGCCACCATGCTGCGCCTCGACGTGGAATATGACGTGCTGCCGCGCGAGAGCGAAATTCTGCACTTGAAATTCTGGGCGTCGGCCTTCGATCTGCTCAAGGAGCGCAAGGCCATCTACCTGGAGACCGAGGGCAAGAACGCGGGCTGCTGGGTCATGCCCGGGCTCTCCGAAGAGGGCAAGGTGATTGTGCGCTCGAACGGCACGGTCACGTATGTCGGCAAGGATATCGCGTATCAGCTCTGGAAGTTCGGGCTGCTGGGCAGGGATTTCTACTACCGGCCCTTCCGGACCTACGCCGACGGCCGGACGCTGTGGATCACCACCGACGACCCTAGCGCCGAGCGCGGCCGCTTCGGCGGCGGCTCGCGGGTGTACAACGTGATCGACGCGCGCCAATCGTACTTGCAGGACGTGGTGGTGGCCGGCCTGCGCGCGCTGGGCTTCGAGCGCCAGGCCGATGAATCGATCCATTTCTCTTACGAAATGGTGGCGCTTTCGCCGCGCTGCTGCGCCGAATTGGGCATCCCCCTTTCCGAGGAGGACCGTGCACGGCCCTACGTGGAGGTTTCGGGGCGCAAGGGCTTGGGCGTGAAGGCGGACGACCTCATGGACACGCTCATCTCCAAGGCGCTCGAGGAAGTGGATTCCCGCCATCCCGAGTCGCCCGCCGCCGAGCGTCGCCGGGTGGCCACCCAGATCGCCATAGGCGCGTTGCGCTACTTCCTGCTCAAGTTCACGCGGAATTCGGTGATCGCCTTCGATTTGCAGGAGGCGCTGAGCTTCGAAGGCGAGACCGGCCCCTACGTGCAGTACGCCGCCGTGCGGGCGCGCAACATCCTGCGCAAGCTCGAGGAGCGCGGCGAGCAAGTGCCCGATTTCGCGGCCGAGCTTTCCCCCGCCGCCATGGCCCGCCAATTGCAGTCGGAGGATTTCTGGCAGGTGCTGCTCGCCGCCTCCAAAGCCGATTCCGCGGTGGAAGGCGCGGTCGCGGCCGGGGAACCCGCGCACGTGGCCAAGTACGCCTTCCAGCTCGCCCAGGCGTTCAACAACTTCTATCACCAGTACCCCATCATCCACGAGGAAGATCGCGAGAAGAAGGTCTTCCTGCTGTGGATGACGGATTTCTTCCGGCGGCAACTGGAAAGAACCGCGGGCGTGCTGGGGATACAGATTCCCGACTACATGTAGAGTCTACTCTGGCGGGGATTGGGCGCTGGAACCGAGGGCGGAGGCGATATCGGTCCGGCTGAAATCGCGGCCTTTGAAGAGCAACGGTTCGCCGGTAACCTTGGCGAGAGCGTAGGCGAAACAGTCGCCGAAATTGAGTTGCGCCGCGTGGCCGCTGCCCTTGCCGAAATCGCGGTAGGCTTCGCGCGCAATTCTGGCTTGCGCTTCCGTCACCGGCTCGATTGCCAGACCAGCCGCCCGGAGCAGGTCGTCGAGGCGGCGGCTGGCGACCGGGTCGCGGCTGCCATCGATCACCATGGCCGTCTCCAGGAAATTGGCCGCGGAGATTCGCCGGCAGGCGGCATCCTCCATGGCTTGCGCGCAGGCCAGCATCTCCGGTTCGGCGCGCAAAATCGCCAGCAGCGCCGACGAATCGACGATCATCGCGGCAGCCCCCGCTCGTCATAGAGCAAGTCGCCATGCGGGGTGGAGCGGAACGGCTCTTTGAGACGGGGCGCGCAGTCCCGGCCGATTTGCACCAGGCGCCCGGCGAGCCCCTCGCCACGCTGGCGTTGGAGGCGCTCCAGGCGCTCGCGCAGGGCCTGAGTGATGGCCGCCGTGAGGTTCTCGCCGGTGATGGCCGACAGGTCCCGCACCAACCGCTGCGTTTCCGGGTTCTTGATGTTCAGTCCCATGGCGCTATTCTACCATCAAGGATATACCCTTATACCATCAACCCAGTTTCCCATCGCTGATGCGACAATGACGACAGGAGCGCGACGGCGTTTATGTACCAGGTCGTGATCGATACCAATGTCCTGGTTGGAGAGCGCATATGACCTTGAACATAACCCTGCGGGATTCACTGTTCCAGAAGGCAATGGCGGTGGCCGAGAGGGAACATATCTCCGTCGAGAGGGTGGTTTACTCGGCGCTGGCGGAACAACTGAAGGCTCTCGATCATTTGCAGGAGCGGGCGGCCCGCTCCCGCGAGGACAAGTTCCGCGCCGCTTTGGCGAAGATCCCCGACGCCGAACCAGCGGATTTCGACCGCCTGTAGCAGACGAGATCGTCATCGTTTTGTCGACAGGAATCATGCGACTGCATCGCGGCTTTCGGTTACTCTGGAAGCTGAACGCCACGCTAAAAGTGGAGCGCCGAGAGCCGATATATGCAGATTCGCGTCTTGGGGATCGTGTTGGCGGGCGGGAAGGGCACGCGCCTCTATCCGCTGACGAAGGAACGGGCCAAACCGGCCGTTCCGTTCGGTGGGAAGTATCGCATTATCGATTTCGTCCTCAGCAACTTCATCAATTCAGGAATCTATTCGGTATACGTTCTGACCCAGTTTCGCAGCCAGTCCCTCTTGCAGCACCTGAGCGAGGGCTGGCAGTTCGGGCAACTGCTCAAGACGCAATTCGTGATCCCCGTGCCGGCGCAGATGCGCTCGCCCGGCGAGACGTGGTACCAGGGGACGGCCGATGCGATCTACCAGAACATCAACCTGGTGGAGCAGTCCGATCCGCACGTGGTGGCGATTTTCGGCGGCGATCACATTTATCGCATGGATATCGCCAGCATGATCGAGTACCACGCCCACAAGGCGGCGCTGGTCACGGTGGCCTCCATCCCCGTGGATCGCGACCAGGCGGCTGAGTTCGGGGTGATCGAGGCGGCGGCCGGCGGCCAGATCGTGGCCTTCCACGAAAAGAACCCGGACGCCCCGACCATGCCCGGCGACGACCAGCGCGTGTACGCCTCCATGGGCAACTATGTCTTCAACACGCGCACGCTGCTGCGGCTGCTGCGCGAGGACGCCGCGGACGAAAGCAGCCATCACGATTTCGGCCGCGACATTCTGCCGCGCCTCGCCGGCAAGGGTGGAATCTACGCCTACGATTTCCAGACCAACCGCATTCCGGGCGAGCCTCCCAACGCCGAGCCCTACTGGCGCGACGTGGGAACCATCGACGCCTACTACGAGGCGAACATGGACCTGCGCTCGATCAGCCCGGCCCTGAACCTGTACAACCGCGAGTGGCCGTTGCGCACGGCGAGCTACCCGGATCCGCCCGCCAAGTTCATTTTCGACGACGCCAACCGCCGCGGGCAGGCCATCGATACGGTTGTCTCCGGCGGGTGCATCCTCTCGGGCGGCGTGGTGCGGAACTCGGTGCTGGGCCGCGGGGTTCGGGTGCACTCCGGCGCGCTGGTGGAGGACTGCGTGATTCTGGACAAGTGCGATATCGGCCGCCGGGCCAAGATCCGCCGCGCCATCCTCGATAAGAACGTGCGCGTGCCCGACGACGCCATCATAGGGTACGACCTGGAGCACGACCGGGCCGCGCACTATGTCACCGAGAGCGGCATCGTGGTGGTGGCCGGCGACCGCAGCGCGGTGCAGATCGCGCAATTGGTGGTGTGAGCCGAGCGGCCACCGGAACCCCGCCCCATGGAACAACATGTCCTCGCCTGGATCGGGCAGTACGGATACGCGGCCATCTTTGTGCTGCTGGTGTTTGGAATCGTGGGCCTGCCCGTGCCCGACGAAACGCTCCTGACGTTCACCGGATACATGGTGTTCAAGGGGCGCCTGGCGCTGCCCCTGGCCTTTGCCGCGGCCTTGGCGGGCAGTCTTTCGGGTATTACCATCAGTTTCACCCTGGGCCGCGTCTTCGGCCTGGCGCTGGTGCACCGCTATGGCCGGTATCTGCGCATCACCGAGGCCCACATTGGCAAGGCCCACGCCTGGTTCGAGCGCGTGGGACGCTGGGGTCTCACCATTGGCTACTTCGTTCCCGGGGTGCGGCACCTGACAGCGTATGCGGCCGGCATGAGCGAGCTGGAGCCACTGCATTTCACCCTTTACGCTTACCCCGGCGGCTTCCTGTGGGTGGCGACCTTCATCGGCCTGGGCTATTTCCTGGGAGAGCGCTGGCAGGCCGTCGAGAGGCATGTCGACCGCTACCTGCTGGGCGGGTCGATCGCCTTCGGAGTCGCCATCGCCGGCTATCTGGCGTGGCGCAAGTGGGGGAGGCGCTGAAGTGGGGCCAGGTTTTCGGCCCGCCGCCGGGCTTCTGCCCGGCGTTTCGCGACCATCCGAAGGACGCCGGCTGGAAAGTCGGCGGCAGATTGAAAATCCGACCCCACGATGGTAACGCTGCCGCCGCGAAGGCGTCATAATGGGGTGGTCAATCGAAACCGGAAGAGGAAAGGTGTAAGAAAATGCGCAGACTGATGTTCTTGCTGGCGGTTCTGGCCCTGGCGGCTTTCGCCGCCGATATCACCGGGACCTGGAAGGGGACCATCGACACTCCGGGTGGAACGTTCGACAACACGTTCATCCTCAAAGCCGACGGCGCCACACTCACAGGCACGCTGCAGGGCGGGCCGGGCGGCGAGTTGAAGATCGAGGAAGGGAAGATCGATGGCGACAAGGTTTCCTTCGTGGTCAACATGGAATTCGGCAAGTTGAGCTATGCGGGCGCGGTGAGCGGCGACGATCTGAAGTTGAAAGTGACGTTCGGCGGCGGCGACATGCCCCCCATGGAGATCAACTGCAAACGGGCGAAGTAGCGCCGATGGGTTTGGCTTGGCCTTCGTGCGGTCGAAGGGATGCATCGGCGGCACTAATGCCTCGCCCCAGGGGCCGATGAGGCGTGATGGCGGGCTGAGTGGTACGGCGGTGTAGACGTTTCGCCTTACTGTGGATGGATGCGCCGCAAGTAGCCTTGCCATTCGCGCTGTGTGTTGATGATCTCGTCGGCCAGGGCGCGCACGGACAGGTTGGTTAGCTCCTGGGCCTGGAGTAGTTTTGCGATCCGCTCGTCGATTTTGATGCCGTTGGGTTCCAGGGTGGCGATTTGCTTTTCGCGCCTGGCGGCGGTGCGCTCCAGGCCCTGGATGCTCTCCACGCTGGCGGCGGTGGCGCGTTCCAGGCATTGGATGCTCTCGAGGGCGACGGAGGCTATGTGGGTGAGCTTGTCGATTTGCTGCTGCGTGGTCATGGTGGAAGCGCCTTTTCCTCTCTCGATTTTACCCGAAATGCCTACACCGCGCGGCATTTGCCATGGCGCAGATTGAAGGCCCGACTGATACTGGAGCCGCAGGAGCAGCCTGGACTCGGCCTCTTTGAGCGTTGGGGCCAGCGCTGCGAGGCTCCGGAAGGCCTGGGCATCGGCTTCTGATAACAGATATTATGTCAACTAATGTGCTTCCTCCAAAAAACGGCCCGGTCCCCGCTGAACGGGACCGGGCCTAGGGGAAGAAAAACCATCCAACGGGGAGACCGTCAGCGACGCCCGCTTCCCCGGCTGCCGCCGCCACCTCCGCGGCTGGGGCTCGCCGGGGCCGAACGCGGAGCGGGAGCCGGAGCGCTGTACCTGGGAGCGCTCGGCTGCGGCGCGGGCGGCGCGCTGTAGCGCGGAGCGTTGTAGCTGGGCGCGGGCTCATTCCGGATCTGCTGCTGAGGCTGCGCCTGCATCGCCGGGTGATTCGGCTGCGGGTTGCCGAATCGGCTCCAGCCGCCAGTGGGCTGCTGCGGGGCCGTTGGGCGCTCGGAGCCCACCGGCCCGGGCTGTGTCGTCCTGGCGCCGGGATCGCCGAACCTTTGCCAGCCAACCCGGGTCTGCGGAGCGGACTGCGCCCCTTGGGTCCCGAGCGGCCGGGCGCTCTGCGCCGCTGCGCCTGGGCTGATACGCGGCGCGGTAGCCGGCACGGCCCCCTGTCGAAGGCCACCCTGCGCCGGCGCGCCGGGGCCCTGCCGGAGCCCGTTCGGAACCGCCGCAGCGCCGCCGCGAACCGGCATACCCGCCTGCTCGAAAGCCCTCTGCTGCTGCGCGAACGGGATGCGCTGCGCAGCCGTGGAGGATGGCTGGCGCGAGAAGAACTGCGAATTGGCGCTGGTCCGCGGAGCGTTAGCCACCGCCCTGTCGCTGAACCGCAGATTCGCCGTCCCGGGCGCTAACGGAACCCCACCTCGCACCACCGATGCGGAGCCGATCTGGCTGCCGCTGAAGTGCGACACACTGCCGAAACGGCCAGCTTGGAAATCCGCGCCGCGAACCGCCGTGACGCCGTTTATGGCGCTAGCATTTCTATATACGTTTCCGATATTTCCGCTCACAATATTCAAGTTTCGGTTGATATAGCCTGGCCGGCCATAGTAGCTGCCGCCCCACCACGGATGGAAGACTTCGTAGGGAGCCAGCGGCACCCAGCCGATATTGCCAAACCCGAACCCGAGGCCGCCCCCACCCCAACCGATAAACCCCACCAGCGCCGGGGACCAATAGTGCATGCCCCGCGCGCCGGGATACCAGTACCAGCCAAAGTTCGCCCGATAGAACCACCGCCCATAGTGATATGGAGCCCAGCCCCACGGGTCGTAGCTGATCCAAGTCCACCCGTACCAATCCTCCCAGACCCAGCGGCCCATGCTGTAGGGAGCCCAACCGGCGACCACCGCGGGCCGCCAGCAGTATCCATAGTCGGGCACGCTATCCCACTGGCCGTTCTGGTCCAGGTCCTCCGTGCCGTACACGCCCTCAGGCACGTACTGATAGCTGGTTGACGCCAGGGCGGCGCTGTCGCGGGCCATGTTCCAGTTGTCCCAGTCGTCAAGCGCAATGGCGTTGACGATCTGAAACTCCGGATCGGAGGGCGCGCCCCTGGCCATGAGGGTCTGGCCGACGTTTACCGATTCCGATCCCTTGGGCGTGAAAACCTCGACGCTGCCCACGCGGGCAGTCACTTCGGACTCCCCCGCCTCGCTCACGGAAATTCTATAACTCCCGACTTTCGAAGGCCTTACGGAGACGCTCGGAGTATCCAGTTCAACATTCACGCTGCCTGGACGCAGGACCCTGAAAGTCACCGTGCCGCGCGCCACATCGAGCTGATAGCGCCCGTATTCCAACTCGGCGAACTTCACTTCGGCGTTGCCGCCGATGCGCATAACGTTGGTAGCGTCGAACTGGACTTCGGCCCGCGAGTTCTGTCCGGTTACAAGATCGTCGGTGGAGACCAGCGGCGCGTTGATGGCGGCCGCCACCCAGTCTCCCGAATCGCCACGGCGAACCGAGACGTCGCCGTCGATGAGGCTGACGCGGGCCACGGCGCGCTGGACGTCATTGGGGTCCGCCTGCGCACGCGCCGGGTTGAACGCCCCGGCCGACAGCAGAACAGCGCCTGCGAGTGCGAAGTAACGCAAATGCGGAAACCGTTTCATGGCAGATCTCCCGAACTACGGCTTCCCTTCGGGCACGCACGGGGCCAAATAGCATGTGGTGCGATTTCAATTGATTAACTGGATTTAACGCGGCGGCGAAGTGGCCGAAAACCACCACTCTGGCCGCGTTCCATCAGGCGCCTGATCGCGCCAGGGTCAACCACGGGCCCTTATAAACGATCCGCAGGGTAGACGTTGGCGGCGAAAAACGCCCACAGCGCTCCGCCCGCGAACCTAGTCGATGCGGTAGAAGTAGGTTCCATTGACCAGCGCCAGTTCGGTGATGCCCCAGTAAGCCTTGTACATCTTCATGTCCCTCGCAAAGTAGTCGGAATCGATCAGCATGAATCCGATTCCCCTGGCTTTCAGCTCCAAGGTGGCGGCGCGACGAAGGCCGAGAGGCGCATCCACGGCGGTCCGCTCAGGCGTATCGGTCATGGGAATCCAGCGCCCATGGCTGTTCAAAAGCTCAAGCTGCACATGAGCCGCGTCGGACGGCGCGCACTCCAGGGCCACCTCGTCAACCACCTCGGGCCTGGGAAAATCGATCTGCAACCTGTCGCCAGGCGACATGGGCTGCCAAGTGGACCATCGAGTGACGTAGCTGTTGTCGAAGGCCAACTGGACTTCCCACCCGTTGGGCCAGGCGCTGAGCCGCCAATCCGGCGCGCGGGGCAGTTCCCTGCCCTGAGAGTAAACCCGCATCTCCGCCACCGACCAGTGCTCCTTACCGGTGGCCGTTTGCACCACGCGAACGCCCCGCGTGGCGGCCGGCAAGATCTTGAAACGCATCCGTTGGGTGGGCTTGTAGCCATCGAGCGGGGCCATCACCACGTCGTAGGCCAGATTACCCAACGCCGATTCATACGACACCACGATATTGCGATCTATGTAGGCATCCGGCATGCCCGACAGGGAGAAGATCAAGCCATCCGGAGGCACGTTTCGAGTGATCGGCGTGAGAAGATTCAGATCGCCGTTGTAATGAAGAAGATACGACCACTCGGAATCCTCTCGCAACGCCGCTCGAATGGGAATCTTGTCGATTCTCCATGCCCAAGGATCGCAATAGGTGGAAACCACGCCGGGCCAGCACGCGATGGCTTCAAACACCGTCAGGGCCACCAGCGCGCCGCGCGTATTGGCCACCGCCAGCCCCAGAGCCATCGCCAGAAACGAAAGGCACGGGATCAGGAAACGAGCGCCGGTGTTCATGTACGCCGGGATGGCCAACACCAGCGCCGCCAACAGCAGACGGCGTCCTTCGCGGCGGCGGGCAGCCAGCAGTCCCAGCGGAACCAAGAGGAAAAGCGGCCCCACCATCCCGCCGACAAGTCCTCCTCGCATAGTGAGTTGCGTGAAAATCTGCGAGAAGTGCTTTATATCCGTGTACTGCCTGAGCAACTCCAGGTAGATCTTCTCCATCCCCGTGTGGTAATAGGGATTCGGGAACCACCGGTTAAAGAATGGGGCCAGAGGGTTGCCCACCCAAATCCAGTTCCGGATTAGCCAAGGCGCGATGAGAGCGGCGGCCGGGACCAGAAGCGCCAGCCAGGTTTTATACGCCGGGCTGCGCGAACGCTCCTTGCGGCCACGCCACCAGACGAAGGCGATGACAAACGGCACAACGAAGCCCACGGTGTACTTGATTGCATAAGCGAATCCAGTGAGTATCCCAATTAGTATTAATAGCTTATTCTCCTTATTGTCATCCCACACTTGAAGCAAATAAAAAACGGCAAAAGTCACAGTTGCAACGGCGACGTCGTTGTAGGCGGAGGCCCCGTCCATCCCTACCACTGGACTGGTATAGACCGCTACCGCCGCGAACACACCCACCTTCGGAAACCCGAACCGCCGGCCGTAGCACAGGAGCAATAGGGGCAAGGCCGCGAGGAAGGCCAAGTGGGTCATAGCGGCGGCGCTGTGGCGGCCAAAAGTGAAGGCCATCAGGTAGAGCAGCTCCAAACCCTGCGAGAGATAGGAATACATGCTGCGGTAGTCCCAGACGAACCCGTGAGCTCGGAACAAGCGGGAGACGTTGCCCAGGTGATAGCCCATCCCATCGGGACTTGCCTCCGGGGCCAGAGCATGAAAGAAGTACACGAAGAAAAATGCGCTAAATACAATCCAGAAAATGGACATCCAAGCTACTGGAACCGCCGGCAGATCTTTCCGGCGAGGCGCTTTGCGGGAACTCCACACGGCCCCGGCGATCAGCGCCAAACCGCCCCACAGCAGTACGCCACGCCGCGCCTGATGAACCAGGCAAAGCGCGAAAATGGCCAGGCTCAGGCAGGCCGAGCCGGTCAGGAAAGAGAACAGGGCGGCTTCCACCCGGCGCAGCCCAACGCCCAGCCGCCGAACCAGGATCGAGCCGATCGCCATCGCGACCGCCACCGTGAATCCGGCCCCGAAAAGGATGTGCAGAACTTGCTTCATTGTGGGATAAACCCCGCGTTATACAGAAGAAAAGAGAGCTGCGCGCCATCGAGCGGCGAGACCCAGCGGGGCTCGGTTTCGAAGGTCACCTGGACCACTTTCCGGGCCTCCACCCAATCCCGGGGAACTGGTTTCTCGATTCGGTACTTCTCGGCCCGCGGACAACGGAGGGTGGCTAACGGCTTGCCTTCAATCAGGATCCTGATGGTCACTGGGCCGGTATCCTTGAAAGTCACCTGTGGTATGGCTATCTCCGCGGCGAATTTGAGCTTGTGGCTGTCCGGGACCCGGAAGCGCAGCTCCGGGTGGAGGTATGCCCAGCGAAACGCGCCACGCTCCGCAGCGATATCCCGCACGATATAGTCGTCGGCCAAGGCATCGTCCATGGCCACGAAGGATGCGAAGCTCCCAGGCTCCCACTCGACCGAGGCCGGACGCTGCGGCGGAGGCGCGAAAGATCCCGGCCGGCAACCGCAGGCGGCCAGGAGCAGGGCGACAAACGTGACGGACAGCCGAAGCACAGAAAGGCGAGTATAACGCGCCGCAACCTGCTATAAAGTTCCTGGTGCCACTGGAATGACGGGAGTCATCGAGGATTTTCGCCTGGGCGCGCGCAGGCTGCTGAAGAATCGCGCCTTTGCGCTGGGCGCGGTGCTTTCGCTGGCCTTGGGAATCGGCGCCAACACCACTGTTTTCACGCTCCTCAACGCCATTCTGTTGCGTCCGCTGCCGGTCGAAGATCCGGCCGGTTTGGTAGCCGTATCGACCCTCGATTCGCACAACCCCGGGCAGTTGTTCTGCTCCTACGCGAACTACAAGGACTACCGCGACCGCAACCAAGTCTTCTCTTCCCTGCTCATGTACTCCCCCATCGCCGTCAACCTGACGGGCCTGGGCGAGCCGCGGATCGCGATTGCCCAGATCGTCTCCGGAAACTACTTCGCCACCCTCGGGGTGAGGCCGGCCCCCGGACGCAGCTTCCTTCCGAGCGAGGATTCGGCTCTGGGCGCATCGCCCGTGGTCGTAATCAGCCAGGGACTATGGTCGCGGCGCTTCGGAAGAGACCCGCGGGCGATCGGCCGTAAGCTCGAGATCAATGGCCGGCCGTTCGAGGTAGTGGGCGTTGCGCCGCCCGGCTTTCAAGGTTTGGACACCCTGATGGCCGGCGATATCTGGATTCCCATGGCCATGTATGAACAGGTGTACCCCAACGTAGCCTGGGTGAACCAGCGGCGCGCCCTGCTGTTCTCGGTGGCCGGCCGGCTGAAGCCTGGCATTGGCATACGGCAGGCGGAGGCAGCGCTGAACGTCATCGCGGCGGACCTGGAGCGCGAGTACCCGGGCGATAACCAAGGGCGACGGATCAAGCTGGCCGGCGTGGCCGAAGCCGCCATCGACGCGCGCAGCCGCCCGGCCATCGCCCAGGGCGGCGCGGTCCTCATGGTGATCGCCACGCTGGTGCTTCTGATCGCCTGCGGAAACCTGGCCAACCTGCTGCTGGTGCGCGCGGCCGGGCGCAGCCGGGAAATCGCGGTACGCCTGGCGGTGGGCGCCAGCCGCTGGCGCATCGTGCGCCAGTTGCTCGTGGAAAGCGTGATTCTGGGGCTGGCCGGCGGGGCCGCGGGCCTGGCGCTGGCCGGTTGGGCGCGCGATGTCCTGTGGGCCATGCGGCCACCGCTGCTGGCCTACTCGAGCCTGCGGCTGGATCTGGACGGCCGCGTTCTGGCCTACACCTTCGCCGTGTCGTTCGTCACGGCCATACTTTTCGGCCTGGTTCCGGCCTGGCGGGCCACTCGGGCCGACCTGGCGACCGACCTGAAAGACCGCGCCGGCCGTCCGGCTTCCCGTGGCGTGCGCTCCGTCCTGGTGGCCGGGCAACTGGCCTTCTCGGTGGTGGCCCTCATCGGCGCCGGCCTGTTCATGCGCAGCCTGGGGAACGCCGAGCGCGTCGATCCGGGCTTCCAGCCGGCCCGGCTGGGAACCGTAACATTCAACTTCGCCGGACAGGGCTACAGCGAGGAGCGCGGCCGCCAGTTCCTGCGCCAGGCGCTCGAAAGCGCCGCCATGCAGCCGGGCGTAGCTTCGGCCGCGCTGGCCAAGGACGGGCCGCTCAGCGTCTCCCTGGCGCGCACCGTGATCGTGGAGGGGCAGCCCGACACCGCCGGCCGGTTTACGCTCACCAGCCTGATCTCGCCGGGCTACCTGCGAACCGTGGGCATCCCGCTCCTGCGCGGGCGGGACATCAGCCCCCTCGATACCCGGGAAACGCCGCGCGTGGCCATTGTGAACCAGGCCGCGGCTGCCTACTACTGGCCCGGCCAGGATCCGCTGGGCCGGCGGCTGCGCTTCTTCGGAGACGAAAAGCCGGCCGAGGTGGTGGGAGTGGCCCGCAACGCCAACTACCAGGCCATCGGCGAGCAGCCGCAGGCGCTGATCTACCTTTCGATGTGGCAATACTACTTCCCCTCCGCGGTGGTTTATGTGCGCTCCAAGGGCGACGCGGGAACCACGCTCGCCTCGGTGCGCCGGGGCTTGCAATCGCTCGACCGCAACCTATGGCTGGAAGCCCGCGGCGTGGATCAAGCCATCCGCGAATCGCTGTGGGCGCCGCGCCTCTCGGCGTGGCTGCTGGCCATGTTCGGAGCGTTGGGACTGGTGCTGGCGGCCGTCGGCATTTATGGAGTAATGGCGTACTCCATCAACCAGCGCCGGCGCGAAATCGGCGTGCGCATGGCCCTGGGCGCCACCCCCGGCGACGTGCGGCGCATGGTGCTGGGCGAAGGCGCCCGCATGGTGGCCGGCGGCGTCCTAGCGGGCATGGCGATCGCGCTGCCGGCCACCCAAGCCGCGCGCAAGCTGCTGTTCGTCACCAGCCCGCGCGACGCGCTCACGTTTGCGGCAGTCCCGGCGTTCCTGGTAGTTGTGGGGGTGGGGGCGTGCTGGCTGCCGGCCAGGCGAGCGACAAGGGTGGACCCGTCGAGGGCGCTGCGGGAAGAATGAGGGGTGATCCGGGAGCAATCCCCGATCGGGCGGCCTGAGCGGCGCCAACAGCCGATTGACTGTCCGCTCGGCGCATGACGCAACCTGGCTGCCCTGGCCGAGTGTGGCTTGAGGTAGGAAGCGTAGGGGGGTACGATAGCAGAGAGTCCTCCGTGTTGACACGATTGCTAGCCCGTAACTTCAAGAGCCTCCGAAGCCTCGACCTTCCCCTGGGTCCGCTCAACGTTCTGGTCGGCCCTAATATGGGGGGCAAGAGCAACCTTCTCGATGCCTTGCGCTTCCTCTATGAGTCCTGGTTTCCTCAGGCGGGAACGTACGGCCCCGTGAACGCTCTCGTCAGACGCGGAGGGATAGACGAGGTCCTGTGGAAGGGAGGGCCGGATAAACTTCTGTCGGTAGGTGTTGAATTTACGGACCCAGCCCGACCGGACCGAAGCTTCAAATACGGGATCGAGCTGGTGGGCGGGGCTACTGGGTACGTCAACATTCAAACTGAGCAACTGGTGCTCGTGGAAGGCGAAAAACAACATCCATTGATCACGCGCGAAAGCGAAGGCCGTTGGTTGGTTAACGCGGACGGACAACGCCTGTCCACCGTCGACGCGCAGAGGTCCGCGATGGAGCTCGCTCCTCGGAACTGGGATGGCTACCCGCTAAAGTGGTTTGCCCAGAATTGGCGTCATTATCATCTGGTTCCCAGCCTGATGAAGCAGCTCAATCCGGTCACCGCGGGTGGTGTCCTTGAGCCTCAGGGACAAAACCTGTCTGCCTGGCTGATGTGGCTCCAGACCAGGAAGCCGGAGACCTTCAACCGCATCGCGGAAGTTGCGCGGGACGTCTTTCCGGAAATTCGTCGTCTCTTGACCTGGCCTACCCAGCAGGGGACGGTTTACCTCGCGTCCGAGGAACAGGCTCTGGCTCGCCCCACTCCGGTCGTCCAGATGTCCGACGGTGAGTTGGCGTTTATCGCTTTCCTCTCGCTTGTTTGCGCTCCGGACGATCTCGGCGGGACCTTGTTCCTAATTGAAGAGCCTGAGAATCACCTTCATCCCAGGCTTCTCGAAACCCTCGTCGCGCTGTTGCGGCAGGTTCAGGAGGAAGTGTCGGACCGCAACGTCCCGCCGTCCCAGATTACGCTGACCACTCACTCGCCTTACATGGTCAATCAAATGACCCTCGATGAGATACTCTGGGTCGAGAAGAAACACGGCGAGACCAGCGTGGTTCGCCCTAGTGATAAAGCTCACCTGCGAAGGCTGGTGGAAGACAAGCACCTCGGCCTCGGGGACCTCATGTTTACGGGAGCGCTCGGCGAATCATGATCTTCGGGATCGTTGTGGAGGCCGAGCGCGACTCAGTTGTGTATTCAACTCTTATCCGGAGAATCCGACCTGACGTGGATTACGTGCTTGCGAGGCCGTGCCAAGATGTGGTGGGTGTGCGCCGGCAGTTCGTTGACTGGTTGAAGCACTTCCAGTGGCATTCGGGCTATCTGATCGGGAAGGCGCTGGTAATTCGCGACTCCGACTGCCACGACTCACGAGCCGTGGAAAATGAACTGGTTCGTATCCTTGACCAGTCGGCATTTCGGGAGAAGCTGAAGCTGCCTGTTCACTTCTACGCGACCAGATGCATGGTGGAGACGTGGCTGCTGGCCGACGCGGGCGCTGTGAACGCCGTCGCACGACAGCGGGAAAAGGTCCCGTCGGCCCGAGCTATTGCCGAAGACTTGGAAAGCGCGGCGGATGCGAAGAAGCTCTTCCGGCAGATGCTTACCCAAGCGCAGCTTCCGGCTGATCCGGCAGTGTATGCCGAGGTAGCCGCTGCTGCGGATATCGAACGCATCAAGCAGCGTTGCCCATATTTCCAGCGGTTCATCGATTGCGTCCACGGCTGCTGAAGCTCCTCCCCAAGACCGGTCGCTTCAGTTGCCGGTCGCGCTGGCGCTTCAGGATGGCTGGGCGAAGCTGCACAGAAGTTTCGCGAGAGCGATAGACGGCCAATCGCCCGTGGAAGGCGGAGCGTCATGAAAGAGAAGCGTATTGGGAAAACGTCGGTTAAGGCGCGCACCGATTGGAAGCGCCTACGTTCTCTGAGCGATGCTCAGGTCCGGCGCGCCATTGAGAGCGACCCGGAGGCGCGGCCGACCGATGCGGAGTTCTGGAAAAAGGCGCGTGTGGTCATGCCGGCGGCAAAGCAAACCACCACCATCCGCCTGGATGCGGATCTCCTCGAGCTGCGTTCTGCGGGTTTCTGCGGCCCCACGCGCCGGAGGCAAAAAGGTATACTGCGAGCGATGCCCAACCACTGCCTGCCTGGTTCCACCATGAAAGATCCCGTGACCTGGCTTTACCCTCCCATCGAGCCCTACAACACGGGCCGGCTCCGGGTCTCCCCTGTCCACGAGATCTACTTCGAGGAGAGCGGCAATCCCTCCGGCAAACCGGTGGTCTTTCTGCACGGCGGTCCCGGCGGCGGTTCCGATCCCAAACAGCGCCGCTTCTTCCACCCCGAGAAGTACCGCATCGTGAACTTCGACCAGCGCGGCTGCGGCAAAAGCACGCCCTACGCGTCTCTCGAAGCCAACACCACCTGGGACCTCGTCGCGGACATTGAGAAGGTCCGCGAACGCCTCGGCATTGAGCGCTGGCAGGTGTTCGGAGGATCCTGGGGCTCCACCCTCGCCCTGGCCTATTCGCAAACTCATCCCGAGCGCGTCACCGAGCTGGTTCTGCGCGGCGTCTTCCTCATCCGCAAGCGGGAAATCGACTGGTTCTACCAGCGCGGCGCGTCGGTCCTCTATCCCGACGCTTGGGAGCCGTACCTCGCCCACATCCCGGAGGCCGAGCGCGACGATCTGCTCTCCGCCTACTACCGACGCCTCACCAGCGAGGATCCGGCCGTGCGACTGGCGGCCGCGAAGATCTGGAGCGGATGGGAGGGCGCCACTTCCAAGCTCCTGCCCGACCCCGACTTCGCCGGTCACTACGAAGAGGATGAATTCGCCCTCGCTTTCGCGCGCATTGAGGTCCATTACTTCTTCAACAAGGCTTTCTTCGAGACCGACGACCAGTTGCTGCGCAACGTTTCACGCATCCGCCACATCCCCGGGGTGATCGTGCAGGGCCGTTATGACGTCGTTTGCCCCATGGAAAGCGCGTGGGCGCTCCACCGTGCCTGGCCCGAAGCCGACCTGGTCATCACCCCCGATAGCGGCCACAGCGCTTTCGACCCGCCGAACAGTCGCGCCCTCGTCGCGGCGACCGACAAATTCGCCGGCTAAGCAGCCACGGCGCATCATCGGATTTTTTCTCCGCCCCGCCTCGCGCGGCGGGTATATACTCGCGGGAGCAGGATGCGATAGTGGAAATCCTGCCTGGCAGGGCGCCGGGAGACCAGCATTTCCGCCGCGACTGGTCCAAGGAGCCGGAGAATAGGAGTTGCGCCAATGAAAACGAGGATGAGGCTGTTAGGACTGGTATCGGCGGCATTCTTCCCCTTCATAGGAGTTCTTGCCGCGCAATCGTTGTCGAGCTACCTCCGTACCGACAAAACCGAAGCCGTGATCGAGATACGCGCCGGGCAGCAGAGTTCCTTTCGCATTCCACGAACGGTGTATGGGATCTACACGGAGAACGTCGGCAACGAGATTTATGGAGGCTTGGCGGCTCAGCTTCTGGAGAACCCAAGCCTGGAGGACTTCCACGCCACTCCGCAGGCGATGAATGCGCGGTTTGCGGATCCGGCGTTCACCGAGTCCATGACCCAGGGATTGCCGCTGCCCTGGCAGCCGTTGAGAAATGTGGGGAAGCGGTATGAGTCCATTTTCGGCCCTGGGGCGGCCAACTCCGATCGCTATATCTACCTGATCGGCCTGCCGCACCCTGAGCCGAAGGGGATCAAGGGGCGGCCCACGGTTACCACCGATGAGATCGGAATCCGCCAGGGCATCTACCTGCCCGTTCATCGGGAACTCGATTATGTGGGATCGCTCTTCGCCTCTTCGGTGGAGGGGCCTGTACGCCTGATGGTGAGCTTCCGGACCCGCGACAATCCCGACAAGATTCTGGCATCCACGGACGTCCAGGTCCCGGATGGCGGGAAATGGACCAAGCTCCCGTTCCGCCTGCGTCTTCCAGCCGGGGCCGTGAAGTCGCATGAAGTGGTGGATTTCGCGGTGTCGATAAACGGCTCGCACCGATTCTCTCTCGATATGATACGGCTCTATCCGGCCGACGCAGTGGAAGGATACTTCGATCCCGAGGTGCTCAAAGCCACCAAGGAAATGAACTTCTCCCTGGTGCGCTGGGGCGGCAATTTCATGAGCACCTATCATTGGGAGGACGGCGTAGGGCCGCTGGATAAGCGCCGCACACAGCTCAATCGGGCCTGGGGGACCATGGAGTATAACGAGTTCGGGACCGATGAGTTCATGTCTTTCTGCCGGCTGGCGGGGGTGCAGCCGATGATCTGCCTGAACCTGGGAAGCGGCACTAAGGAAGAAGCCAGGAAATGGGTGGAGTACGTCAACGGAGCGTCCACCACGCCCCAAGGCGCCCGCCGCGCGGCCAACGGGCATCGCGATCCGTATCCGGCGACCATCTGGGAACTGGGGAACGAGCTCTGGGGGGACGACCAGATGGGGTGGCAGACGCCCACCAGCAATGCCGCCCGTTATCTGGAGTTCTTCCCGGTGGTGCGCAAGGAAGCTCTCCCTGGCGCGATGCTGGTAGCCTGCGGCCCCGGCGCCGACTTCACGCCGGCCTGGACCGGAGCCCTGATCAAAGACGCCGGCAAGGATCTGAGCTATCTCAGCGTTCACTACGTGGTCCGTCTCAATCAACTCGTGGCCAAGGCGCCCGATGCCGATACACAGACAGCCATCCCGCTGGCCCTGCCGGTCGGGATGGCGAACCTCTTGAAGCCTATCCGGGCGCAGATCGACGCGGATCCGGCCACCAAGGGCCGGGTGGGGCTGGCCTACACGGAATGGAACTGGGGAGGTACGGGGCCATCCTCCACCAACATCGGCGGAGCCGTCATGGGCGCGGGTTGGATGAACATGATGCTGTCTCAGGCCGATTTTGTGCCGATATCCAGCATGTCGGGCCTGATGGGAGGCGGAGGCCTCCGCAAGTCGCATGGCCTGGTCTGGGGTACGCCTCAGTGCTGGGCGTTCTGGCTTTACTCCCATCGCGCCGGGGATACCGTGGTGGCCACGGAAACCCAGGTTCGCCACTACGACGTTCACGACGGGATGACCAGCATGCCCGAGATTCCCAATGTGCCCTATCTGGACGTGCTGGGTACCAGAAACTCGGCGAGCGGCGATCTGGCTCTGTTCGTCGCCAATCGCGATTGGAAGAACGACACTTCGGCGACCCTGCGGCTGCAAGGATTCTCCGCCGCCGCCCAAGCACAGGTGGATACGCTGGCCGCAAAGTCGCCGCTCGAGGAGAATACCGGTGACCGCCCGGACGCCATTAGACCCGTGACCTCGTCCCTGGCCGTGACTGGGAATGAGATTCGGTACGTTTTTCCCAAGCTCTCGGTAACGGTCATTACTCTGAAGCGCCGGTGACCGAACGCCGGCGGGCGCTCCCAGAGAAAAGGCGGTTTTCGGCGGCTCCAAGACAAATTGATTCGCGTTATGCTGGTGGCGGTCCGCAAGGCCAAAAAAGGAAATTGGGGCCATCATACAATCCATGGAGGCCAGGAACCCGAGACGGAAGTACTGGCGGGAAGGAACGATCATGCAGCGAAGAATGTTTCTGCACACGCTGTTGGCGGGCGCCGGAGGCGTCGCTCTAGGCGGGAGGTTGGCCCACGCGGCCCTGCCAAAGATGAAGATTACCCGTGTCCGCTACTATACTCCCGGCGCGCAAACGCGCGGCGGAGCCCCGAATCTCACCTCAGGCGCGAATGTCATCTGTATTGACACCGATGCGGGTATCACGGGAATCGGCGAGGGTGGGACGAAGGATACCATCGAACACTGCGCCTCCGCGCTCATCGGTCAAGACCCGAGCGGCATTGACACTCTTTGGCAAAACATGTTTCGCGGGAACTTCTACCCCGCCGGCCTGGAGAAGCTGCACGCGCTGGGCGGTATCGATATCGCCTTGTGGGACATCAAGGGAAAAGCCCTGGGCGTGCCGGTTTATGCGCTGCTAGGGGGTCCTACGCGCACCTTGTGCGAGTGCTACGGCGGCGGCGGCGGCCAGGCAAGGACCATCGGTGAAGCGGCCAAGGCATCCCTGGAAGCCGGCTTCAAGCTCTTCCGGACCGAGGTAATTGGCGCGGGGCTCTCCGACACGGCCACCAGTTCCCGCGGGGCCCAGAACTGGAACCCGCGCCAGGCGGTGCTGGCCACCTTCAAGCGCTGCCAGGAGATTCGTGAAGCCGTGGGCGAAGCCGGCGACTTCATCTGCGATTTCCACGGCAAGCTGGACATGCCGGACGCCATCACGCTGGCCAATATGCTCGAGCCTCTGCGGCCCTATTGGGTCGAGGACCCGGTGCGCAACGAGGCCCTGCCCCTGTATCGAACACTGCGGCCCATGGTCAAAGTGCCGCTCGCCACGGGCAATGCCGGCAAGCTGGAGCTCAGGGAATTGATCGAGGATCAGTTGATCGATTACGCGCGCGTGAGGCTCCCGAACTGTGGCGGCATCACCGAGTACATGAAGATCGCCGGCATGTGCGAGGCGCACTTTGCGGGATTGAGCCCGGAGGGCACCGGGCCCATCGGCACCGCCGCGGAAACGCATGTCGCCGCCGCTACCAATGTGCCCTTCCTCCTGCAGGTGGGCGGCGCGGGCACGCGGCCTTACCTGCCTCAGTGCTATGACTTCAAACAGGGCAAGGTCTACATGAACGAGCGGCCCGGCCTGGGCGTCGAATTCGATCCCAAAGAGGCGACTCTGATCACGGAAGTGACGCAGCGCGGGAATCTGGGAGGCATGTCTCGTCCGGACGGCTCCTATACGAATTGGTAGGCGGTCGAAGGCGCCGGTGTCAGCCGGGCAAGCGTGCTGGGGCATGCTTGCCCGGCGCGTCGTTCACGGCCCTCACCGTAATTCGTTGGGCTTGAACTCCCCGCCATTCAACAGAATCCCGAGCAGTTCCTTGGACCTCGCATCCCAGTTCTGTTCCTTCTGCGGGGTCAGATTGTTATGCTCCGATTCGATCATTGGCAACGGCTCTTTGGCCACCGGTATCTGATTGAGCGCCGTCCACACGCCGGCGGGCGGCGAGGTTGTGTCGATGAAGCCCATCGCGGCCAGCACGGGCGCCTGGATCCGCGAGGCGAAATTGATCGGATCGAAATAGAGCGCGGTTTTCATGACGTCGGGATCGTTCGACGGCCAGTTCGGATAGCCGGCTTTGCGGCCGTGCAGATCGCCGTCTGCGTCCGTGCCGGATGGAACGCAGACCAGTACGGCCGTAATTCTCTCGGGGCGCAATCCCGCCAGCATGAGGCTCTGTTGGCCGCCCATGCTGGTTCCCATCAACACGATCGTCTTGCCGTCCCAATCGGGCCGCGTCATCAGATAATCGAGAGCGCGCGAATCGCGCAGGTACATGTTCAGAAAATAGGACTTCTCGCGATCGTTATTGCCCACGGCCGGATAGTTCCGCGGCGCATTTCCGGAAGGATCCGACGGCGGCTTGTCATGCGCGTCGACGTCGATGACCAGCCAGCCTTCGGCGGCGCGCTCCGCGACGGAACGGGCGTTCAATGCGTACACGCCCGCATACTGCAGCAGGACGAGCGCGGGGAACTTGCCTTCCTTCACCGGTTTGGCAAGGTAGCCCTGGGCTTTCGACCCCAGCGCGTCGACCGCGAAGGCGTTCATCTCGACGCCCGGAGTATCGGTCTCAACTGGCGTCAGCACGGGGTTGATCGGGACCTTCGCCTGGGCGGCCAGTTTTTCCGACCAGAATGAGTCGAAATCGGCCGGACGCGGCGTCGCCAGGCCGATCTTCAAGGGCGCGACTGCGGCGCCGACGGCGTAGAGTCCGTTGCTGCGGCCCGTGTTACCTCCGACAAAACCCGCAGAGAAGCCACGGCCGGGAGCGGCGGGCGTTACGGCGGCGGCTTCCGGCGCGGGGGCATCCGCGGCCAGCTTCGCGACCGGTTCAATCGCGACATAAATCATCTCCGGCTCGTCGCCCCGAATCTCGATCTTGTCTTTGCCCGACGAAAGATCCAGCTTGCCCTCTTTCAGGACCACGGCATTGTTCCGGCGAACAGTCCATTTATAGGCGTAGGTGGGTTCAACCGGGCCGGGCGTGACGGTCCATCCAACCGTCTCTCCGATGTCGTAGATGCCGGTGGCGTGATAAGGCGTGAAGGTCAGTTGCTGCGGAATCGGCCCGCCCCGCTGGGCTGAGGAAAAGGCCGCGGTGAGCAGGACCGCCAGTGCGACGCGCGTATAGGTTCGAGTCATCAGAATTCTCCGAACGAAGACTATAACCTAAATGCAGTGCGTCGCCCGGCTGCGAAACGAGATGACAAACGTTGCGCGCGCGACGCCGGGCAAGCTAAAGCATGCCCCACCAAAGAGACCAGCCGCCCCGGTGGGGCATGCTTTGGCTTGCCCGGACTAAGCGGCGGCTACCGGCTCGAGAAAGCCAGCAGAATGTTCCCGGCCATCCCGCCCGTGTTGGCGTAGCCGGAATTCACGAATACCATGCCATCGGCCACGGTGGGACCGGTCGCGCTGAAGGAGCCTCCGCGCGCTTTGATTCCGTTGACGGTGGGGAACTCCCGCGCGGCGTCGAAGTCCCAAATGACCTTGCCATCGGCGATCCGGTAGGCCCGCAGATGCCCGTCCATCGATCCGGAGAACACCACGCCCGGAATCGTCGTGGGCGGCGCCAGTTGCGCGGCGCTGCAGCCGCGCTGGCCGGCGCAGGGCGGCGTGGGCGGCGGCGTCTGCCAGATCACCTTGCCGGTGGCGGGATCCAGCGCGAAAAGGCCCCCCGGGTTGGCGGATCCCATGTCGGAGCGCGGCGCGAACACCAGTCCCCCGGCCGCGGCCATGCCCCATAGAATTCCTCCCAGCTTGCCGCCCTGGCCGATGCGGGTCTGCCACACGATCTTGCCGTTCCGGTCCGGATCGAACGCGTGCACCATCCCGGATTTCTGGCCGTCGATCAGCAAGTCGTGGCCTCCCGCGTCGACCAGCATGGGGGACGATCCGAAGTCGACGTCTTCGCCCGGATTGGCGGGGCAATTCCCGCCGCCTGCCCGGCCGCGTCCGCCGCAATCCCAGTTGAACATATCGGGCGAAGCCTGCTGCGCCCAGCGGATCCTGCCAGTCTCGAGGTCCATGGCGACCACGGCGTCGGCGGTCTTGACGTCCGGGTCGGAGTACCCGTTCCCGGTGGCCACGTACAGCAGTTTCCGCTTGCGGTCGATGGTCGGCGACGACCAGATGGTCGCGCCCGAGGGACCGTAATACTGCACTCCCGTCTGGCTGACCTTGGTGGGCCCCGGCTCGGGGGTGGTATAGCTCTTCCAGATGGTCGCGCCCGTCTTTGCGTCGAGGGCCACCACGTTGCCCCGGAACTTGCAGCAGGGGTACTGCGGATTCGAGCCGGCGTTCTCCTCCTGCGAGGCGATGGGTACGTACAGCCTGCCGTCATACAGCTTCGGCGTACCGGTGATTCGCGTGAAGGGCTGGTCATCCACCTTCTTCCGCCAGATCGGCTTGCCTGTGTTCACGTCCACGGCATAGACGTTGGATTCCAGATCGCCGAAATAGGCGCGCGATTCCGGGCCAACCACCACCGCCGCCCGCACCAGAGCCTTCGCCTGGTATCTCCAGTAGATGCAGCCGGTGTGCGCGTCTAGCGCGTACACCGTGCCGTCGTTGCTGCCGGTGATTACGCGGCCGTCGACGATGCTAGGCTGCCCAAAGGCCGTCGAGCCGCTGGGAAAGCCGAAGGCCCACTTGAGGTTCAGCGAGGGCGTCGCGGCGGCGTCCAGCCCCGCCGCGCCCGCCGGTTGGAAGCGGGTGTTCCGATCATCCGGGCTCCAGCCGTTCCAGGAGGATTTGGAAGCCGCCGGTTTCGCGCCCACGGTGCAGAACCCGCTCATCTCCGGAACTACGGAGGGGCCGGGCTTGCCCAGGTAACGCGCTACCGCCACCCGCTCCTCGGCGGTGAGCGTATCGCCCTGGACCTTCATGGAGCCGCTTTCGAGCGACTTCAGAATGTCCTGCCAGGGCATCTCGGCCAGCGTTTCCGCCATGGGGGCGTGCGCGCCGCTGTTGGGCGAGTGGCAGCTCATGCAGCGGCTCATGAAGACCCTGGTTGGCTCCTGCGCCGCGCAAAGCGCCGCCGCGGCCAGCCCGATGACAAGGAATCTCATCGAATCTCTCTAACCTCCGTCGCGCGGGATGCGGAAACCGGAAAGGGGCCGGAATTCGAGCCCGTAGGCCCCCGCCTCCTGGATCAACCGTGGAGTTTACTCTCTTGATGCCGGGCGCCCTCGAAAGGATACAGAAGGCGCGACCCGGCCGAAGGCTGCCAGACGGCGTAAGGGGGGGCAAACGGCAAGAGTTGGGGAAGCGGCGGCTTCGGCTCCGCCTGACCTGATATGTTCCGCGGCCCTACTTCCCCATTTCGAGTATCGCCGGCGGCGCGAAGCCGGCTTGATTTTCGCGAAGGTTCTCAGCGGGCCTGGGGCGCCGCTGGAGGCTTCCCTTCACGGCCGGCCGGCTCACCCTTCTTGTAGGTGATTTTCTTCGTGCCGGCCTCACAACTCCCGACGACGGTTTGCCCTTTTACATCCGCGTTCGCCACGATTTCCAACTGATAATTCTTCACGCCTTTGGCTTCCAGCTTCGCGACGATGTCGGACTTCAGTTCTTCGCATGGCTTCGGTCCGGATGCCGAAGCAATAGCGAGAGAAAAACCCAATGCCACAATGACTTTCTTCATTTTCGCGTCTCCAGGAACGAGCAGTATCGAAACGCACTCCAGCATAGCGCGAATGCTCAAGGTTCGCAGGGAAGCCGGACCAAGCGTCCCGAAGTTCACCCTTTCACATACGCGAGCTTGGCGGCCACTTTCCCGTCGCGCACGGTGAAGATGTCCACGCCGCGCAGTATATCAGCCCCGCGTCGCGAGTCGATCCTGTGGTACGGTTCTCTTGTGGAACTGACTCGAAGAAGACTGGTGGAAGCAGTGGGAGCGGCCGCGCTCGTCCCGCGGGGCGGTGCGGCCGCGGTCAAGGCCTCGGAGCGCCGCGAACGCCCGGACACGCCCAAGCTGTGCCTGCCCGGCGGACAAACCGCCAGCGCCCTGATGCGGGTAAAGCAGCTCGGCGTGGATCACGTCATCGGAGGAGTGGGTCCCATCCCCTGGCAGGAATCCGCCATCCGCGCCCAGATCGAACGCTGTCAGGCCGCCGGGCTGACGATGGGGATCGCCATGATCGCGGGATTCCCGAACGCCATTTATGGCCGGCCGGGCCGCGATGAGGAGATCGACAAAGTGATCCAATCCGTCCGCGCGGCGGGACGCGCGGGGCTGCCGGTGATCGAGTACAACTGGTATGCCCACCGCGCCATGGAAGGGTACTTCGCCGAGACCGGAAGGGGCGGATCGGGTTACACATCGTTCGATTACGGCCGCGTCAAGGACCTGCCGCCGCTGCCCGAAGAAGGGGCCCATACCCTCGACGAAATGTGGGCGAATATCGCGTATTTTCTGAAGGCGGTGATCCCGGTTGCGCGGGAATCGCATGTCAGGCTGGCGCTGCATCCCAACGATCCCCCCGCGCCGGTCAGTCGCGGTTCGGGCCAGATCATGGGCAGCGTGGAGGGTTGGAAGCGCCTGATCGAGATCGTCCCCAGCCCCTCCAACGGCATCACCTTCGATTGCGGCGTGGCGCGGGAAATGGGCCAGGATCCGGTGGAGGCGTGCCGCTACTTTGGAACCCGGGACCGCATCAACCACATGCACTTCCGCAACGTGCGCGTGGGCACGCCGCGCGAGAAGTACACCGAGGTGTTTCCGGACGAAGGCGACGTGGACCTGTTCGCCGTGATGAAGGAATTGGTGCGCTTGAAGTACCCTCGGCTGGTTTATCCGGAGCATCCGCGCGGCCTGGACGTGGACCGCGAGGTGCAGCCGCCGCCGCGAGCGGAGCCCGGGGCCGGGGCGTACGCCGGCAGCATTTTTAATGTGGCATACGCCAGGGCGCTGTTCCAGGCTGCGCTGGCTTCATGAAAGCGCGGGCCGGGTTCGAGATCCTGACGCCTGCTTCGAGGCCGCGGGCGGGCTCTCGATGCGGGCGTGAACCTCGAATTTCCGCCGTGAAGGCAGCCCTCCAATCTGCCATAATATTCATCGAGGTAATCCGCCGCTTTCACGAGGCCGTTTGAATGGCGCCAAACACAAGAACCCCTGAATCCCTGCCGGAAGTGGATCTGCCCGGCCAGCATGGACCCACGCCGCCCCGGTCCGGAAAACCCAGAAAACGCGGGCTCGTTTGGGTCTTTTTCCTGCTGATCGTCGCGGGCGTCGCCGGGTACGCGGTCTGGCGCGCCGGCCATCCGGCCGCCGCCACTAAAGGTCAGGGCGGCGGAGGAGGAGGCTTTGGCGGCGGCGGCCGGGGCGCGGCTGTGGGCCCGGTGCCGGTAGTGGTGACGAAGGTCGCACGCTCCAGCATCCCGGTCATTCTGCCCGGGCTGGGCAACGTGACTGCTTACTACACGGTGACGGTCAAGTCGCGGGTGGACGGCCAGTTGATGAAAGTGGATTTCAACGAAGGCGATCTGGTCAAGGAGGGCCAGGTCCTGATCGAGATAGACCCGCGGCCGTATCAGGTGCAGCTCGACCTGGCTCAAGCCGCGCTGGCGCACGACCAGGCCCTGCTGGCCAACGCGAAGGTGGATCTGGAGCGTTACAAGCTGTTGGTCAAGACGGATGCCATTCCGAGTCAGCAACTGGATACGCAGACCGCGCTGGTGGCGCAGTACGAAGCCACCACCAAGCTGGATCAAGCCAACATCGACAGCGCCAGGCTGGAATTGACTTATTCCAAAGTCACGGCCCCGATCACGGGCGTCCTGGGTCTGCGCCTGGTGGACCCCGGCAACATCGTCCACGCCTCCGACGCCAACGGCATGATCACGATCACCCAGCTCCAGCCGATATCCGTGTTGTTTACCATCCCCGAGGACAGCCTTCCGCAGGTCACGCAAAAGCTGCGGGCGGGCGTGCATCTGCCAGTGGATGCGTATAACCGGGACAATTCCAAGAAGCTGGCATCCGGGATGCTGATGACCGTCGATAACCAGATCGACAGTACCACCGGCACCTCGAAGCTGAAGGCGGTTTTCGACAACCGGGACAATGCGCTTTTCCCTCAGCAATTCGTCAACATACGCCTTCTGGTGGACACCCTGACCAATCAGCTCGTCGTCCCCAACGTGGCGGTCCAGAATGGCCAGCAGGGCACCTTTGTCTATGTCGTGGATGGGAGTTCCAAAGTGCACCTGAAAACCGTTCAGGTGGGAATCGTAACCGCGGCCTCAGCCGACATCCTCAGCGGCATCTCGGATGGCGACCAGGTAGTCGTTGATGGCACCGACAGGCTGATTGAAGGCGCCGTGGTCCGGGTCCGGAAAGCCGGCGAGATGGACAACCCGCCAGGCTACGACGCCGGCGGAAGCGGCCGTGGCGGCCGTGGTGGACGGGGCGGCCGCGGCGGATTCACCAAGGGCGACGGCGCCTTCAAGAAGGGTCAGGGTGGAGGCGCTGGCCGGTGAGTCCGTCCCGAATCTTCATCCTGAGGCCGGTGGCGACCTCGCTGCTCATGGCTGGCGTGGTGCTGGTGGGCGTCACCGCTTTCCGGCAACTGCCGGTCTCGGCGCTGCCCCAGGTGGATTACCCGACCATCCAAGTCCAGACGTTTTACCCGGGTTCGAGCCCGGAGGTGGTTACGTCTTCCATCACCGCGCCGCTCGAAAAGCAGTTCGGCCAGGTGCCCGGGCTGACCCAAATGACGTCGATCAGCTCCTTCAGCAGTTCGCTGATCACGTTGCAGTTCTCGCTCGATCTGAGCATCGACGTAGCCGAGCAGGAGGTGCAGGCGGCCATCAATTCGGCCACCACGTTTCTTCCCAAGGACCTCCCGGTTCCTCCCATTTACAGCAAGACGAATCCCGCCGACGCGCCGATTCTGACGCTGGCCATCACGTCTTCGACCGTGCCGCTGCCGAAAGTCGAAGAGCTGGCTGAAACGCGCATGGCGCAGAGGATTTCCCAGCTCAAAGGCGTGGGCCTGGTGAGCATCAGCGGAGGGCAGCGTCCGGCCGTCCGGGTGCAGGCGAATCCCACGGCGCTGGCCTCCTATGGACTGAGTCTCGAGTCGCTGCGAACGGCTCTGGGCAGCGCCAACGTGAACCAGGCCAAGGGCAGTTTCGATGGACCGGATCAGGCGTGGACCATTAACGACAACGACCAGCTTCAGGCCGGCGCCCAATACGGGCCCATCATCATCGCATACCGCAATGGGGCGCCGGTGCGGATTCGAGATGTCGCCACGGTGATCGACGGCGCCGAGAACACCAAGCTCGCCGCATGGGTGAACGCCGACCGGGCCATCGTTCTGAATATTCAGCGCCAACCCGGGACCAATATTATTAGCGTGGTCGATACGGTGCAGGGGATCCTTCCTCAAATCGAGGCGTCTCTGCCGGAGGGTATCCACGTGCAGGTCATCACCGACCGCACCACCACCATCCGGGCATCGGTGAGGGACGTGGAATTCGAACTGCTGCTCACCACCGTGCTGGTGGTGCTGGTGATCTTTGTTTTCCTGCGCAGCCCTTCGGCCACCATCATCCCGGGCATTGCCGTGCCCCTCTCGCTGGTGGGCACCTTCGCCGTCATGTACCTGTTGGGGTACAGCCTGGATAACCTCTCGCTGATGGCGCTCACGATTTCCACCGGATTTGTAGTAGATGACGCGATCGTGATGATCGAAAACATCTCGCGCTATATCGAGAAGGGCGACTCCGCGATGCAAGCCGCGCTCACCGGCTCGGCCGAGATCGGATTCACCATCGTGTCGCTGACCGTCTCGCTGATCGCCGTCCTGATTCCCCTGCTGTTCATGGCGGATATCGTGGGCCGCCTGTTCCGCGAATTCGCGGTGACGCTGGCGGTCACCATCATGTTCTCGGCGTTTGTCTCCCTGACCCTGACGCCCATGATGGCGGCTCGAATTCTGCGCCACCATCCGGAAGCCGAACAGGGCGCGTTGTACCGTTGGTCGGAGTGGTGCTTCGTCAAAACCATCGAGGGGTACGGCAGGATGGTTCGGGGCGTGCTGCGCCATCAGCCCCTCACGCTGTTGGTGGCCGTGAGCACGCTCGGCCTCACGGTTTACCTTTACATGGTGGTCCCGAAAGGGTTCTTCCCGGTCCAGGATACCGGCTCCGTGCTGGGCATTTCGCAGGCCCCCGAGACAGTGTCGTTTCCCGCCATGTCCAAGCGGCAGCAGGACCTGGTCCAGGTGATCCGCCAGGATCCGGCGGTGGAGAATCTCACCTCCTTCATCGGCGCCGATGGCGTGAACACCACCATGAACAGCGGCCGTATCCAGATCACGCTGAAGCCGCTCGAACAGCGCGCCGGCGTTTCGGCGGTGGATGTGATCCGGCGGCTGCAGCCGAAGGTGGACCAGGTGGCGGGCATCCAGCTCTTCATGCAGCCCGTGCAGGACCTGACGGTGGAAGACCGGATCAGCCGGACTCAATACCAGTACGCGCTCGACGCGCCCGACAAGGCGCTGCTGGATCTATGGGTGCCGCGCCTGGTGGACCGCATGAAGCGGCTGCCCGAACTGCGGGACGTGGCCAGCGATCAGCAGAACAACGGCCTGGGACTGCTGGTCACCATCGATCGCGACACCGCCGGCAGGCTGGGCATCACGCCGCAGAACATCGACGACGCGCTCTACGATTCCTTCGGCCAGAGGCAGGTCTCGACGATTTATACGCAGACCAACCAGTTCCATGTGATTCTCGAAGTGGCGCCCCAATATCAGCAGGATTCGGCGGCCCTGGGAGAGATGTATGTGCCGATCGGATCGGCGTCGGCCAATCTGGCGACAACCATCGCGCTGGCGGGGACCAACAGCGCTCTCACCGGCGCGGCGGCGCTCGCCCCGGCGCCGCTTCGCTCGCTGACCCGGGCATCCATGATTCCATCCCCCATTACCATTAACCACCAGAGCCAGTTCCCGGTGGTCACGCTTTCATTCAACCTGGCGCCGGGAGCGTCGCTGGGCGCGGCGGTGCAGCATATCAAGCAGGTTACCCAGGAGCTGGGCATGCCGGCCAGCATCGAACCCAGCTTTCAGGGAACCGCCCGCGCGTTTGAATCGTCGCTGGCCAACGAGTTGATCCTGATCCTGGCGGCTTGCGTCACGGTGTACCTGGTTCTGGGCGTTCTCTATGAGAGCTTTATCCATCCCATCACCATTCTTTCCACGCTGCCATCGGCCGGAGTGGGCGCGCTTCTGGCCCTGATTCTGTTCAAGAAAGATTTGGATGTCATCGCGCTGATCGGCATCATTCTTTTGATCGGCATTGTCAAGAAGAACGCCATTATGATGATCGACTTTGCGCTGGAAGCGGAGCGCAAGGAAGGGAAACCGCCGGAGGAAGCCATCTACCAGGCGTGCCTGCTGCGCTTCCGTCCGATCATGATGACCACCATGGCCGCGCTGCTGGGCGCGGTTCCGCTCGCCTTTGGCAGCGGCGTGGGTTCCGAGCTGCGAAAACCGCTAGGCATCTGCATCATCGGCGGACTGCTGATCAGCCAGGTACTGACGCTCTTCACGACGCCGGTTATTTATTTGTATTTCGGACGGGCCGCGGCCTGGGTGGCACGGCTCCGCGGTTCCGGCAAGAGGGAAGAACTTCTTCCCGGGGCTGAACCGATCTGAGACTGGCGCTATGAGCATTTCCACGCCATTCATCCAGAGACCGGTGGCCACCACGCTGCTGCTGGTGGCGGTGACGCTGGCCGGCGGCATCGGCTATACGCTGTTGCCGGTGGCGGCATTGCCGGAGGTGGACTTCCCCACCATCATGGTCAGCGCCAGCCTGCCGGGCGCCAGTCCCGATGTGATGGCGGCGGCCGTCGCGACTCCACTCGAGAAGCAGTTCACGCGCATCGCGGGCGTGACGGAAATGACGTCCCGAAGCTCGGTTGGATCCGCCATGGTGACGCTCCAGTTCGATCTGAGCCGCGACATCAATGGGGCGGCGCGCGAAGTGCAGGCGGCCATTAACTCTTCGGCGGGGTTTCTCCCTTCGAATCTTCCCTCCCTCCCCAGATACCGGAAAATCAACCCGGCCGACCAGCCCATCGTGCTGATGACGCTCGAGTCGGATGTAGTGCCGCGGCCGCAGTTGTACGACATCGCCTCTTCGGTATTCGCGCAGAAGCTGGCGCAAGTCAATGGAGTCGGCCAGGTTTCGGTGGGTGGGAGCTCGCTTCCGGCGGTCCGCGTGGAGGTGAATCCGCAGCCGCTCTCGCGCTACAACGTGGGTCTCGATCAGGTCGGCACGTTCCTCCAGGGCGCCAACGCGAATAAGCCGAAGGGCTCGCTGGCGAACTCCCGGCAAGAGATTCCGATCTACGCCACCGACCAACTTTTCCTGGCGAAAGATTATAAGGACCTGGTGGTGGTCTATCGGAACGGCGCGCCCGTCCGCCTGTCGGACCTGGGCCGCGTCATCGATGCCAATGAGGATGTCCGGAACTTAGGCCTGGTGAACGGCGACCCGATGGTTCAGATCCAGATCAACCGCCAGCCGAATGCCAACATCATCGACACGGTCGCGCGGATCAAGGCCTTGATGCCGCAGTTTCAGGCCCAGCTTCCGCCGACGGTCCGTTTTAGGATCGCCAGTGATCGCACCACCACGACCAGGGAATCGCTGAGGGATGCGCAGCGCAACGTGATCGTCTCCATTGTGCTGGTGGTTCTGGTGGTGTTCATCTTCCTTCGCAGCGCCTGGTCGACGTTTATTCCGAGCATATCGGTGCCGGTATCCATCATCGCCACCTTCGGCGCGATGTATCTGATCGGGTACACGCTGGACAATCTCTCGCTGATGGCGCTGACCATTGCGACGGGATTCGTGGTGGACGATGCGATTGTGGTGATCGAGAACATTACGCGCCACCTCGAACATGGCATGAAGCCGATGCAGGCGGCCCTCAAAGGCGCCGAAGAGATTGGTTTCACGGTTCTGTCGATGAGCATGTCGCTGATTGCCGTCTTCATTCCCATCTTGATGATGAGCGGGGTGGTGGGGCGCCTGTTCCGCGAGTTCGCGGTGATTCTCGCGGTCGCCATCGCCATCTCCATGGTGGTCTCCCTGACGGTCGTACCGATGATGTGCGCATGGCTCCTCAAGGAACACCGCGGCCACGGATACCTCTACAACCAAAGCGAGAGATTCTACAGGTGGGTCATCTCCAGTTATGGGTCGGCGCTCAACGTCGTGCTGGATCATCCCGCGCCCGTGCTGCTCACCGTGTTCCTTACCGTGGGCATCAGCGTCTATCTTTACGACAAGATCCCCAAGGGGTTTTTCCCGCAGCAGGATACGGGGCGTCTGCAGGGCTCTGTCATGGGCGAACAGCACATCTCGTACCAGGCCCTGGTGACGAAGGCGAAATGGTTCGAGGAGAAGGTCCGGATGGATCCGGACGTCGAAACCGTCACCATGGTGGCGGGCTCCAGCGGGGGCGGATACGGCGGCGCGAACTCGGCGCAGATCAACGTGCAGCTCAAACCCACGGGGGTTCGCAAGTCCACCTCGGACCAGGTGAATGCCCGTCTGCGCCGCCAGACATCGGGCGTGCCGGGGGCTACCATGTTCCTGCAAAACTCCCAGGACGTGCGTGTCGGCGGGCGGCAAGGCAACGCGCAATACCAGTACACGCTGCAGGGGCCCGACTTCGACTCGCTGGCGGTATGGGGGCCGAAACTCCTGGACCGGCTCTCGGCGCTTCCGGAGATTGCCGACGTCAGCTCCGACCAGCAGAATTCCGGCTTGTCTTCCAATGTGGTCATCGACCGGGATACCGCGTCGCGCCTCGGTCTCACGGCGCAAGCCGTGGACTCCGCGCTTTATGACGCTTTTGGTCAGCGCCAGGTCTCGGTAATGTATAAGTCGATCAATCAGTACCACGTGGTTCTGGCCTTGCAGCAGCAATGGTGGGAAAGCCCGGACTTCCTGAATACCATTTACGTGCAGACGCCCAGAGGGACCGACGTTCCTTTGTCCACCTTCACGCACTTCACGCAGGGGATCACGCCCATTTCGCTGCCGCACCAGGGGCAGTTCCCGGCCACCACGCTTTCCTTCAACCTCGCGGAAGGCGTCTCGCTGAGCGACGCCGTGGCGGCCATCAACCGGGCGGAAGTGGAGATGGGCCTGCCCGCCAACATCACGGGCAAGTTCGCGGGCACCGCGCGGGCCTATCAGGAAGCGCTTGCCAACCAGCCCGTCCTCATCGCCACCGCGCTGCTGGCCGTTTACATCGTGCTGGGAATGCTCTACGAGAGCCTGATCCACCCGCTGACCATCATTTCGACGCTGCCGTCGGCCGGCGTGGGAGCGCTGATGGCCATGGTCCTGTTCAAGAGCAATCTGGATATCGTCGGCATGATCGGGATCATCCTGCTCATCGGCATCGTGAAGAAGAACGCGATCATGATGATCGATTTCGCGCTGGCGGCCGAACGGAACGAAGGGATGAATTCGCGGGATGCCATCTACCAGGCCTGTCTGCTGAGGTTCCGGCCCATCATGATGACCACCATGTGCGCGCTGCTGGGCGGGATGCCGATGGCGCTCGGTTGGGGCGTGGGAGCCGAGTTGCGGAAGCCGCTCGGAATCTCCATCGTGGGCGGCCTCTTAGTCAGCCAGATGCTGACTTTGTTCACCACGCCCGTAATTTATCTGTATCTTGACCGGCTTCGCAAGCGTTTCGCCCGGCGGCAGCCGGGTTACCGGGGCCGTCCCGGTTTTCTGATTCCCGGCGGGGTCCCCGAGAGCGGTGATTGACGATGCGACTTTGGAAAATCTCGGTTCTTGCTTCTCTCCTCTGCTCGGCCTGCACCGTCGGCCCGCGATACCAGCGGCCGGTGGCGCAGCCGCCGGCGGCCCTCAAGGAAATGGCCGGCAACGATCAGTGGAAGATGGCCGCTCCCAGCGATGGCCTGCTCAAGGGCAAGTGGTGGGAGATCTTTGGCGATCCGGAGCTGAACCGGCTGGAAGAGTTAGTCGACATCGACAACCAGAACATCAAGCAGGCGGAAGCGCAGTTCCGGCAGGCGCGGGCGATCGTATTGGCCAATCATGCGAACTACTATCCCTCCATCGGAACGACCCCGGCGATTTCGCAAAGCTACATTGAACAGAGAGCCAACCACAGTTTTTCTTTGCCCGCGCCCGCGACTTGGGAGCCGGATCTGTGGGGCCGGGTTCGTTTGTCGGTGGAAAGCGCCGTGAGCGGCGCGCAGGTGAGCGCGGCCGATCTGGAAAATGTCCGGCTAAGCCAGCACGCGTTGCTGGCCACCGATTACTTCTTGCTCGCGGCGCAGGACATGCAGCTAAGACTGCTGAGCGATACTATCGGAGCCTACGAGAAGAACTTGCAGCTCACCGTCAATCGCCATGCCGGTGGAGTCGCGTCGCGGTCCGATATCACTCTGGCGCAAACCCAGCTTGCCGCCGCCAAGGCCCAGAGCGCCCAGATGCACATCGCGCGGGCGCAGGACGAACATTCCATAGCCATGCTGACCGGCCAGCCGCCGGCCTCGCTCGCGATCGGCGCAAGTAAGATCGACGGCCCGCCTCCGCCCATTCCAATCGGCATTCCCTCGCAGCTTCTCGAGCGGCGGCCCGACATCGCGGCGAGTGAGCGCCAGGTAGCCGCCGCCAACGCCAACATCGGGATTGCCGAGACGGCCTACTATCCCACCTTGACTCTTTCCGCAAGCCCAGGTTTTTTGGCGTCGAATGTGGCGAATCTGTTGACCTACGCGAGTCGCAGTTGGTCCGCGGGGCCTTCGCTTTCGCAGACGCTGTTCGATTTCGGCCGCCGTGGAGCCGCGTTGCAGGGCGCCGAAGCCGCATACGACGCGACCGTCGCCTCCTACCGGCAGACGGTTCTCTCGGCTTTTCAGGAAGTCGAGGACGACCTTTCCAATTTGCGCAATCTCGCGGAACAGGCGGTCCAGGAGCAGGATGCCGTCGCAGCCGCCCAGGAGGCGCTGAGTCTCGAGATGGACCGGTATCGGGCGGGGACGGATTCCTACCTGAACGTCATCACCACCCAGATCATCGCATTGGGCGACCAGCAAACCGCCATCACCATCCTGCAGCAGCGCATGAGTGCGGCGGTGGATCTCGTCAAGGCCCTCGGCGGCGGTTGGGACGCCTCCACCCTGCCGTCGGGCGATGCTCTCCGTTCCGCGGCGCTGGGCGATCCCAAGAACACGCAAAACGTGGCTCGGCCGGCCGGCAAGTAGGCGGAATCGAGGCGCATGTTCCCGTGGCGCAGGGTCTCAGACCGCGTAATTGGCTACTCGCCGCGCAATAGGCTATTATTAGGCTACTACGCTATCGGGATTTGGACATGTTGACCCTCGACCCCAGCGTCGCCGAGGTCGAGACCTGTCCTTACAGGACCGGATCCACGATCCGGTGGCGATCATTTGCCAGTGCAGACGGTTTGGAACGGGACCACATTTGAGATCGTCACGGCTCCGTGCCTCCCGTCCGGCCCCTGCACCGCGGCCTGGATCCTGAGCCTCGCCCTGCTTTGCCGTCGGAAAGGTCGCGTCCTTGACCACGAACGCGGATCCCGCTCCCTTGATCTCGATGGCGCCGTTTTGTCCGCCGGAGAACTCCACACCGCCTACATTGGAGTAAACGCGGTACCAAACCGTCGCCGGCCCATCGGTGGTCACCTCGCCGGTCACCTCCAGCTTCCGCCCGCAAGGTCCGGGCGAAGGTTTCTCAACCATCTTCAAGGTAACCGCGGTGAGCTTGCCGTTGGAGACTGGCGCCGGAGTCGCGTTCGTCGTCATGCTCGCCGAGCCGCTGGCGTGCGAGGTTCCATCGCCCAGATTCGTCCCGAACGAGGCGCCGGCATTGATGGTGGCCTCGGCGTGCGCCCGCATCGTGCCGGTGTCGTCCATCTCGGAGTCCGTCACCGTGCAATTGGGCGGAACGGCGAGTAGCGCCGCCGCGGGCTTCTCGGCGCTGAAGCGCTTCATCTCGACGGCGGTGTAAGGCCGGCCGTCCTTGCCCACGGCTTCGGACTTCACGATGAAGCCGCCCTGTTCAGCCAGCCAGATGCGGCTGGTAGCCGGTTGGTCCGGATCCTGCGGCTTCGCGCCGCCGCTGATCTCCTCCAGCCGCGCCGGAATCCCGTTTACCACTTCGCGCCGGATGAACTTCCGCTGCGCCCCGGCGGGCAGTTGTTTCAGAGCGTCGGCCGAACCGGTAATCAGGTCCTGGCCGATGGGCGCCCGCGCCGACGGGTAGCGCCCGATGGAGCATCTCTGGTTGCCTGTGAGCATGCCGATGTCATAGTACTTGTGCGCGTCGAAGTCGAACAACAGCGCTCCTTGGCCCATCTCGATGCGCTCCCTGGGACCGTCGCGATAGAGGGTGAAACTCAGCGGTTGGTCGAGGCCGGGGATGTGCGCTTCCAAGGCCGCCACATAGCTCTTGGGCGGGGAAGGCTGCTGCGCCCGGCCACTGGACGACAGCAGCAGGCAGACGGCGAACATCGCGGCGAATGCAATTCTCATGATCTTCTCCCTTATCGGTTCTTCTTCACCTGCTACCGCTGTGGGCTCGCGGTTTCCGAGCGTAAACGATCCGATTATAGCTTGTGGCGGGTCACCACGCGAGACGCGCCCGACCGCGCCTCGGAGTCTCCTGGCTGGTTCACCAGGCGGCCAGCAGATCCCGCAACTTCGCAGCGACAGTTGTTTTCTGAGCCTGCGGCAAGGTCCCCGAGATGACGTGCGATCATCGAGGCATGAATTGTGGCCAGCTTGTGCAGTCGGAGCACGGACGCGGTCTTCAGATTTGTGGAACGGAACTCGGGTTTCGCCGGGTCCAGAACCAGATCGGAAGGCATCAATACCGCCGGCAGCACTGAGGAGATTTATGCAACGAGCACCTCGGGTATAGGCCCCAGCGGCCCGGCCAGCACAAGCACTGGCCGCAACTTCATCCCCGCCGTATCGCCGAACGGGAAACTCGCGAGGCAGATCTCACCGGGATGCATCTACGGGTTGGCCGTCCGCCAGACGCACGTCGCCCAGCTCGTCACTCCAAGCCTGCGATACGTCCCAGGGCCAAAAGGCGCCCGCCTCATCATCATCTGGCCGGACGACAATCAACTGGACGCGCCCGGGCGGCAGGTCCCGCGGTGCTTCACCGCGGATGTTGTGGTCTTTGTCGATTTCACCCACTATGCCGATCACTCGCATACGGCGTAGAGTCTGGAAGTGGTTGAAAAGGTTGGTCGGGGCGAGTGGATTCGAACCACCGACCTCCTGGTCCCGAACCAGGCGCTCTAGCCAGGCTGAGCCACGCCCCGACTTCTTCAGTGTACCCGGTTCACCCTCGCCGCACAAGCGCGAGTTGCCCGCGGTCTACGCCCGCTCCTGGTACGTCCCCGCCGCCGTGTTCACCCGGATCTTCTCGCCTTCGGTGATGAACGACGGCACTTGTACCACCAACCCCGTTTCCAGCTTGGCCGGCTTGGTGACGTTGGAAACCGTGGCGCCCTTCATGCCGGGCTCGGTTTCCATCACCAGCATATCCACCGTGGCCGGCAGTTCCACGCTCATCGGCTTGCCTTCGTAGAACTCCACCTTCACGTGCAGTTGCGGAATCAGGTACGCGGTGGCGTCGCCCAGCAGATCCTTGGTGAGGTGCATCTGCTCGAAGGTCTCCGTGTTCATGAAATAGAAGTATTCGCCGTCGTCGTACAGATACTCCATTTCCTGCTCGTCCAGGAGAGCCTTTTCCACCTTGTCTTCCGAGGAGAAGCGGTGCTCGGTCATGGTGGCGGTGCGGAGGCTGCGCATCCTGGCCTGCACGAACCCGCGCAGATTTCCGGGCGTCCGGTGGTTCACGCTGAAAATCGAATACAGCTCGTTGTTGAACTTGATCACCATCCCCGGGCGCATCTGTGTTGCCGAAATCATGGACATTCCTCGATGAATTTGAACTTGAAGATAAAGTATAGCAGGCATCGCACCGGGCCTTCGGCGCGAACCGCGCGCCGGGCTCAGCTCAGCAGGCGCCCGGCCGCAAAGACCAGCGCCGCGATCAGCGCCGCGGCGGGAATCGTCAGGATCCACGCCCAGACGATGTTCCTGGCGATGCCCCACCGCACGGCCTTGACGCGCTGGATGCAGCCCACTCCGGCGATGGCTCCGGCGATGACGTGGGTGGTGGAGACGGGCTGCTTGAGAAAAGTCGCCCAGAGAATCGATGTCGCGGCCGCGGCTTCGGCGCAGAAACCGCTGCGCGGTTTCAGGCGCGTCAGCCGCGAACCCATGGTATGGACAATCCGCCAGCCTCCGCTCAGGGTTCCCATGGCGATGGCCGCGTGCGCCGAGAGCACCACCCAGATCGGCACGCGGAAGTCTTTCAGATATCCCGACGTCACCAGCACCCCGGTAATGATGCCCATGGTCTTCTGGGCGTCGTTGGTACCGTGCGCGAAGCTGTACAGCGCCGCCGAACCCAACTGGAGTTTCCGGAAATACTTGTCCATCCGGGCCGGGCTGGAACGCCGGAACAGCCAGTAAATGGCCACCATCAACGCGTAGGCCAGCACCAACCCCACCAACGGCGCAACCACGATAAACGCCAGCGTTTTGGGCCATTGCCCGAGGATCAGGCCGTGGATGGCGTGTCCCATCCCCAGCTTGAACGCCGCGTTGGCCACGGCCGCTCCCGCATAGCCGCCAATCAACGCGTGAGAGGAGCTGGTGGGCAGGCCGGCCCACCACGTGATCAGGTCCCAGGTGATGGCGCCGGCCAGCCCGGCCACGATCACGCCCTGCGTCACCAGGCTCAAATCCACAAAGCCCGACCCCACCGTTTTCGCCACGCCGGTGCCGAAGGTGAACGCCGAAACGAAATTGAAAAAGGCCGCCCACACCACCGCCTGCATGGGCGACAACACGCGCGTGGCTACCACGGTAGCCACGGAGTTGGCCGCATCGTGGAATCCGTTGATGAAATCGAAAGCCAGCGCGACCATGATGACAAGGACAACTATGGCGAATGGAGACATGAGGTTTTGGGCTATGAAGGTCCGAAAAGGGGATGATAGCAAATTACAGATCGGTTACAACCGATGGCGTTCCTCCGGCGCCAATCGGAACCAGCGCCGCTTGTGTGGGGCCAAGCCTTCGGGCCGGCGTTCCTCGCGCCGGCGCCGCGCTACCGTGCCGACCCCAGAAGCCGCTCGACATTCCGCACAAACGCGTGCAGCGCCTCCCGGTCCGCCGCCTGCCACTTGAGCACTATGAAGTAGTGGCCCCGGCTGAAGAAGACCGTGTCCGCCGAGGGCCGCCAGCGCTGCGCCAGCACGGCGCCGGTGGCGGATGAGGTCAGCTCGTAGGCGCGCGCCTGCAATTTGCCGGGGCCGAGGTATTCGGCTATCGTGAGGCGCCGCACGGTGGTGCGCGGCACTGGATCGGGCGCTTCCGACACGGGCCTCTCGGCCAGCGCCGCGCGGCGCCAGCCGCCATCCATGGATTCGAGAAACAGCGCGACCGGCGGCGCGCTCTTTTGGCAGCCCGCCAGCGCCAGCGGAAGCAGGACCCAAATGCGGCGCGTCATCAGCTTCGATTGTGGCACGCGCCCGCGAAACGGGGGATGCTACCATCGGATCTATGGCGAAGTTCAAGCTGGCCGGACGCCGCGCCAAGAAGACCGGCGCGCCACCGGCGGGACTTCCATGCGTCATTCTGGTGCTGGTCGGTATTGCGCTGCTCATGCTCTTCATGTATTTCGTATTAAAATCCTCCGCTCCGGGGTAAACATGCGGGCCGATAACAGGCTGCCAGGGCAACTGCGCCCGGTGGAAATCGTCACCAGCTACCTGGTGACCGCGGAAGGCTCCGCGCTGATCAAGGTGGGAAACACGCAGGTGCTGTGCGCCGCCAGCGTGGAAGAGGTGGCGCCTTCTTTTCTGCGAAACACCGGCAAGGGCTGGGTGACCGCCGAATACTCGATGCTGCCGCGGGCCACCGCCAAACGCACCCAGCGCGAGGTCGCCAAGGGCCGGCCCTCCGGACGGACGCAGGAGATTCAGCGCCTGATCGGCCGCTCCTTGCGCGCCGTGGTGGATATGGCGGCGCTTGGCGAGCGCACCGTGACCATAGACTGCGACGTGCTGCAGGCCGATGGCGGCACGCGCACGGCGGCCATCACCGGGGCCTTTGTGGCGCTGTCGCTGGCCCTCCGCCAGCTCATGGATTTCAAGGTCCTCAAGCGGTCGCCCCTGCGCGACTACGTGGCCGCCACCAGCGTCGGCCTGGTGAAGGGAGAGGCCCTGCTCGACCTGTGCTACGAAGAAGATTCGCAGGCCGACGTCGATATGAACGTGGTCATGACCGGCTCCGGGCGCTTCGTGGAAGTCCAGGCCACCGCCGAACACACGCCTTTCGACGATTCGCAGATGGCCAGCCTGATCCAACTCGCGCGCGTCGGCGTCTCGGAGCTGATCGAAATTCAGAAGAAGGTGGCGCGCATTTGATTCGCCTGTATTGCGCCACCGGCAACCCCGGCAAGCTCGGTGAGTTCCGGCTGGCGGCCGCGCAAGCGCCGGTCTCCATCGAGTTGCTGCCTGGGTTCGAGACGATTCCCGCGCCCGTGGAGGACGGCGCCACCTTCGAGGAAAACGCCGTGCTCAAGGCCTTGCACTTCGCGCGTGGGGCATGTGGGGCAGGCGCTTTCGCCTGCCAACCGGCTCCTTTTCTCCTTTTCGCCGACGATTCGGGCCTGGAGGTGGACGCCTTGGGCGGCGAGCCGGGAGTCCGCTCGGCCCGTTACTGCGGCCATCACGGCGATGACCAGGCCAACAACCGCCTGCTCCTCGAAAAACTGCGCGGAGCCCAGAACCGGACGGCCCGCTTTGTGTGCGCCATCGCGCTGGTGGAAGACGGCCGCCTGCGCGGCGTATACCGGGGCGCGGTGGAAGGCGCGATTCTCCACGAGCCGCGCGGCTCGGGAGGTTTCGGATACGACCCTCTCTTTTACTACCCGCCCTTCGACTGCACGTTTGGCGAAGCCGGGGCCAGGGAGAAGTTCTCCGTCAGCCACCGAGGCGGGGCACTGCGCGCCATGCTGGCGGCAATACAGGGCAATCAGGAATTGGCGGAGCGCTGATCGGTGACTCGGCCCCCCTGATCCGCAGCCTGCAAGCAAAGCGCCTCCGGGCCCTTTCGCCCGAGCCCGATGTCGAAAACGTCGCTCTACTGGGCGTTGGCTCCGGCCCTGGCCGGTTCTTCCCCGTCCTATAATAGCCGAGCGGCTACCCTAGTCGTCCTTGAATGGAAAGCTAACCGACCATCACCTAAGCCCGTCAAGCGATGGATACAGGGTTTCCCGCACCCGCTCGGAGGAGCGATATTCTCTGTCGTACTCCAGCACCACCGACTTCCTCGAAACGGTTGCAACGCCGGCATGAAGTGCATCTCTTTGCCAGATTCCCTTCACCCCCGTTCCGTCAAAGGCGAACAGCCGTAATCTAAGGCGGCCGCCGGTGTCGCCGAACACTCGCCCCCACGCCAAAAACCACGCCTGCCCAGGAAGCGCAGCGTCCATCGAAGACACAAAGAAACTGCACCTGTCAAAATCGAGATTGGCCTGCGCCCTCAATTGCCACTCCCCATTCTCCGGCGCGTAGAACTCAAGATACGGATGGCTGTTCGGAAGGGCACCGCCGCTCCGAAGAATCCCGTACGACACTGCCAGCATCTGAGCGCCACTAAACTCGACAAATTCCGCGAAGGGCGTGTTACTGCTTTGCGCGTCCCACTCCGATAACGAAGTCTCTCCCAGCAGGTGCCGGAGGGATTGCGTAACGCCCTGCGCGGACGGCTTCGGCGCCGATAGAACGTCCTCGATGTCAGCGACCAGCAGGTCATGAAGCCGCTCCGTTATCTCGTCCACTTGCGCGGCCGGAAGGCTCACAAGTCCCTGCAAAACATCCAGCGGCTCCCGCGGTCCAGCGAAGACGTTCCTGCTCAGTTGCAAATATGCCTGCCGCCGCTGCTCATGGGCATTTGAAGCCTGAAACGATGCAGGGGTCTGTCCGGAAGACAACTGGACCAGGAATCCAATCAACCATAAACTCGACCACCATGTTCGCATAGTAACTCCTTCAGGGGATCTGAATGACGGCTGGATCCGAAGCGTTTCGCAGTTGTACGAATATGAAAGCTGGTGCGCCGCTGCCGTTGGCATTGTTCCAGATCGAACCCTTGTAGACAAATTGCCTGATGCTGAGAGGATAGCATCCCGGATCGTGCCGAACCGTCGGAATCGTTGTCGCTCCGCTGCTTAGGGCTGCTTGAATCAGTGTCCATCCGCGCGCAGTCGGACTGAAGAAACATCTGGCGTTCGCAACGGACACATTCGCCGTGCCGGAATATACCGCCGCAGCGTTGCCTAACTCCGGATCAGGCCCGTTGTTAATGCCAGTGTTGATGCCATCGAACTGGGCGCCCGTGATGGTGTTCTGATAATTAGTGGAGCCCGGGAAGTAGGCGGAATCGTTAAACCTGTTTGAGATCGTGACCCCGATCGCCGGTTCCGACACACTGTCGCCAATTTGGGCCTGCGAGTGTGCCTCTCCATACAGGACCTGAATCAGGATTTGGGGCGGAACCGTGATCTGAGTATAGACGCCGCTCGTTTGGGTGCCGACTACAGACTCGGCATTGAAAATGCCGCTACAGCCGGCCGGCGCAGCCGTGATGATCGTATTCACAGACCCACTTCCGCCGTTGCCCGAAAACCCGAGATTGACCTGGCATGGCGGGGGCGTTGAGTTGGGAGGATTGTTCTGCAGCCCCTGAGAGAAAACCGGCGAGAAACTATAGGTCGACGGCGTGACTGTAGTAGTGACCGTGGCGTTCGTGTCACCAGTGGACAAATTCAGGGTTGACGGCGACTGGCTAACCGTGATCGGGGGGGAGGCCGGCAGCAACGATACGGTGCAGGCCCCGACCCCAACCACGAGCGAAACAAACGTCTGGCTCACGATCCCGGAATTAACCTGCACCGAGCCCTCGATCAAGGAGTCGGACATCACGAATAAGCTATAGGAATCCACGCCGCCTCCGTAAATCGACACCGGCTGGCCCGTGAACCCTGAGCCGCTGACGCTAACACTATTAGTTCCGGGATACCACGGGCCAGGGCAGGGGGTGAACAGAGGCGGTGGAGGCTCGACGTCCACAGGATAGTAGGACTCCCCGTCCTCCATCTCGTTGTCCTCCAACTCATACTGGTGATCGCCGTCGATCGAGAACCCACCGGTCTGCCCTGGGGCATAGTACACGTCGGCCTCCGCCTCCCAATACCCTTCGGCTTGGTTGGTATCCACGGTAGTCTCGCCCTCTCCGTCGGGCGCCTGGATGGACGAGAAGGTCTGCAGGTACCAGCCCCACAAATAGTCTACCGTGCGCGAGTACCCGCTGATTTCGTTACTGTACGGATCGTAGGCCCCGTACGAGTCGCAGGCGAATTCGGTGCAGGTCGAATACTGCGCATGAGCCGCCTGCGGCAGGAGCGCCGCCGCCAGAACCGCGAAGAGGATGGTCAGGTGTTTTGGTTTCATTTCGGCTCCTCCTCTCCCGCCGTCATTTCGGCATCTGCGCCGCCGCGCCGCCCTTCACCGTCGAGGACACGCGCACGAAGCTGTCCAGTTGCTGAAAACGCGCCGCTCCCATGGCAGCCCGGAGCTGGCTCACGTGGCTGGCCACCAACTGCTGGCGCTGGAGCGCAAGAGCCTGTAACTGGGCGGCATTGGCCGCCGCGCCCGCCTTGGCCAGCGCCTGCCCCGTGCTGACGATGCCGGCGTCGCCGGCGCGCCAGTCCGCCGCGATGGCCTTGACGGCGGCCTCTTCCTGGGCAGTCAGCCCGGCTGTCCTCTGCAACGTGGACCGGAAATAGCCTGCCGATGCGGTCTTGCCGCGCGAATCGTACTTGTCGGCCAGATCGTTCAGCCACTTGACGCGGTAGAAAAAGGCGTCATAGAGAATGTAGTCGGGGACCGGTGTAGCTGGGGTGGGTTGAGGTTTCTGGCAGAGCGCGGGAAAACCGAGGCCGGCCAGGAGTACGGAAACGAGAAGTCGAGGGAACATCCCCGGGAACCTCCTTCAGTACCGTATGTATCAAAGGTACCAAGTAGCATAGTACGCCCCCCCCCGAATGTTATGTCAAGTACTATTTTTGAATTGTCTTGAATTTATAGTCTTGTAATGATCCTTTGAGTGAAAGCGGCGGTTTGGGTTTTTGCAGTTTGAGTCATGACCTCGCTCACTTTCGGCTAAGTCGCGGTTTCTGCCCAGCGGCCGGGCGCTGTATCAGGGCGTGGCTTTGGCTGCTGGTGCCCCGTCTCAGAAGTGAGTTGACTTTCGCGTCCCGCGGGGCAAAGGGCCGGGCATGCCCGGCCCCTACAGAATGCGGTGGGTATGTGGGGGCCGGATCCATCCGGCCCGCGAAACCTAATGAGGCTTCGGGGAGGTCGGAGTGGACGCAGGGGAAGTAGGGGGCTTCAGTCCCTGCTGCTCGATTCCCCGTCTCCTCATTTTGTTGCCCAAGGGCTAAAGCCCGGGAGGTGCATCCGTTCGGCACGGCTGAAGCCGTGCCCTGATACAAAGCCTGTTATTTCAATGAAATAGTCTATGGAGGTTCAGCTTATCCGAAGTTAACTCCGTAATTCAGGATTATGGCATGCGGAATTCCCGCATATGCAGCCCACGCGCCTCGAAGACGGGCTGGGCGCAGGCCACAGGGCGGTCGAGCGCCAGGGAAGGCGTGTGCGCGACGAGAATCAACGAAACAGTACGATCCGAGCGCCTGGAAGGCTGGCGAAGTGGGGAAGGGCGCATAGGGCGCATCGTGCAGGGCCTCGTCGTCCGCGTCCGGCGCCGTAAACGCCAGCTTCTGGAATGGCGAATAGCATGTGGCCAGGATTCGAGGAACAAGAACCGCCTCGTTCCGGCCGGGTGAAGACACCCATGATGACGGGTCCGTTGGCGCGAACGTGCATAGCCCGACGTCCGGGATCACGGTGTCGCCATCCGCAGGCGCCGGCGCGGTCATAGTCCGGACGCGCTGGTATAGCATGAAGTCCACCGCGCCCCACAGCCTCACCGGAGTATCCTGGTTCTTCTCGTAGAATTCCGGATCGACATAGACCGTGAGCCAGGCTTCCCCGTGCGACAGACCATGGAATGCGCGGAACTTCAGCCAGCCCGAGCGCCACGCGCCATTCGGACCGTCAATGCCAACCGATGTCCAATCGGCGCCCAACCGGGCGCCACCTGGGACGTTGTCCACGCGCAGCGGTATCTCGAGGCGTACCCCGTCCGGATCGTTACTGTTGCGGCCGTATGACATCGGGTGGGCGCCGGCGCGCGAGGCATCGAACGACAAGTGGGGCCGGCCTCCTGGCCTGCCTGGGAAGAACAGCTTCTGAATCGCGAAAGCTCCGCCCCAAACCGGCGCGTAAGCCGTCACCGCCGCCAACACCAACGTGCCGGCCACGATGCCTCGCGCCAGCGCCGTTCTCCGCCGCGTGTACTGTAGCACCACGGCCGCCGCCGTTCCCGCCGCCATCACCAGCGCGGCGCCGCAGTCCCGAATCCAACCGAAACCGCCCCAGTCCGGAAACTGGCTCCAACTCAACCCGGCCGTTATCACGATTACCCCTATCACAATGGCCGTGAGCACCACCTGCCCCAGATTTCTGGTGACCGCGCCCAAGGCCACCGCCGGCACAGATGACGTCCATGTTATGCACGCTCGCCACCCAGCAGAGACCACCCATCGGAACGCGCGTCGGCCGGCCTCCGGTCTGGAGTGGCGTGATTTCCTCCGCCGTGAGTAGGGTGAGGGCGGCGTTTGCGCGTATCCGCCCCGGCAGGGTGCGCTCAGGGCTCCGCAGAGACCGGTCGACGTTGAAGTACAGCCAAGCGTCGTCGCCGGGGAGTATGCGGTCTTCCCGGACCGTGTCTCCGGCGGTGGCAATCTGGGTAAGCCGGTTTATCGAGTCCCATGCCGTGGTCCAGGCGCGACCGTCCGGCGTTTCCCCGGCGGCGGCGACTCTGTCGCTCTGCAATCCCATGCCGGAGGGGATGCCCGTAACCAGGACCGGAGCTTCCACCGCGGCCGGAAAACTCCGGCCCACGACTACGAGATTCAGCGGCCCAGCTTCCGAGGCTCGCCCCGGGTCCACCTCGATGCGCACCACCGAGTCCGCCACGCGCGGTGGGCCAAGCCGGCTCTGCAGCGCGAACTCCGCGTGCCAGCCCGGCATCCAGCGCATCAGGACCATCACCAGGATCCCAGCGGGCAGAATGCGCCGCCCGAGTCTCGGTCTTTCTCGTGGCGTACTGAATGGCCAGAATCACCGCCGCGCCGGGTATCGTGAGCGCGGCTGTGGCGGCGCTGTGCATCCACTCGATGCCGCCCCAAGCTTACGTTCCCTCCTCAGCCGGAGAGCCAGCATTTCCAGTATCAGAACGGAGCACGCGAAAACGGCCAGACAGACCCACACGAACTGCATCAGGCCGGCGGCGATGGAAGCCAGCGCCGCGCCGCACAGGACCTTCTCCAAAGTGAAGAACTGGGCCATCGCCAGACCCGGCACGTGGGCCATCGGCGACAGCCCGCGCAGAATCAGGGCGCTCCCATCCGCGGCCAGGACCGGCAGATGGATGAAAACCAGGAAAAAGAGCAGCTTGGCCGCCAGCAAGCTTTTCCAGGAGTATGGCCTGGTGAGCCAATACTGCCGGCCACCCGCCAGAGGCTCCTCGTGAATCGCCGAGGCAATCAGGAACCATTGGGCCAGCGCTTCAATCGCTCCCAGGCCCGTTTGCAGGCGCGCGATGCTCAGCCACGGCGCCGATGGAGCCAGGTGCGCCGCAACTTCGATGGCGCCCACCAGGAGGATGCGCGGCCACAAGTGGCGCACGTCCTTTTTGAAAATGCGCAAAGTGCTGTTCATCGGCCTGGTCTCCGACGGTGGGGGTCTTGGGTGGAAAACGCTCCCTTACCGTCGCGGCTCGGAACGGAGTTGCGGGCGGGAAGTGGGATGGAGGGGTTGGCAGGCGGAAGCGCCTGCCCCACAAAAAATGGAAGTCCTTCGAGGGCGATGTGGGACAGACGCTTTCGTCTGTCAATCCGACGGTCCCCCCGATCACTTCCCAGCCTCTTGGCGAGCGCTTGCCGAACAGCAGCAAATCGAGCAGTCATGGCGCTATTCCCGAGCCCTCCCTCGATCCCGGCTGGCCTTCGCCAGGGTCACAAAGATCGTGCGCAAAGGAATCGCATTCACCGCCATGTCGCGAAACTCGGGAAACAGGCGCCGCGCTTCGGCGGCGGTGCGTTCTTGATCGAATTGCGTCTCGACGAAGCGGACCACCGGCCCGGCTGTCGCCGGCTGGAGCCAGTTCGCCGGCCACTCGGGCGGCAGGGCGGGCGCCGTCTCGAAGGTCAGCGCAATCTCCCGGAAGCGCGCGCTCAGCGCCTCCAACTCTTCCGAGAATTGCAGCCGGCCCTCGTCCAGGTACCCGATGTGGCTGGCGAAGCTCTCGATCTCCGCCAGGTCGTGCGACGAAATCAGGATGGTGGTTCCCTCCGCGCGCTCGAGCAGCCCTTCGATCAGCTCGTCCCGCACCAGGGCGTCGAGACCGGTGAATGGCTCGTCGAGCACAATCAGCTTCGGCCGGTAGGCCAGCGACGAGGCCAGCGCCGCCTTCATCCGCATCCCCCGCGACAGGCGCCGCAGCGGGCGGTCGAGCGGCAATTGAAACGTTCGCGCCAGATCGGCCGCCAGGGAGGCGTCCCACGCCGGATAGAATCCCGAGAGGTAGTCGAGAAAATAACCCACCGTCATCCACTCCGGCATCTCCTGGTTTTCGGAGACGTAGCCGATCCGGGTGAAATCGGCGGGGCCCAGGCGCCGCGAATCCGTACCTAATACTTCGCTCCGCCCGCCGCTCGGCCCGAAAATGTTCATGAGCACTTTGATGGTGGTGGTCTTGCCCGCTCCGTTCGGCCCCAGCAGGCCATAGATGCTGCCGGGGGGCACGTCGAGATCCAGATCGCGCAACGCGACGGTGCGGCGGAAACGTTTCGAGAGACTTTGCGTGCGTATGGCGCTGGTCATTTTCTTTTACGCTCTCCTTTGGCGGGTGCGCCATGGCCGTCCAGGCGCCGCCAGTGAGCTGCCAGGGCAGCCGTCACTTCCTCGAGCCCCAGTCCCAGCCGCTTGGCTTCCACGGCAAGCTGCTCCACTTCGCGATCGAGCAGCCGGGAACGCTCGGCGGGAGACGGCGCCGGCGGATGAGCCACCACGGTGCCCGTGCCGGCCATGACTTCGAGAAGCCCTTCGTTCAACAGTTGGGTGATCACTTTATGCGCCGTGTTGGGGTTGATCTTCAGCACGGCGGAAAGCGTCCGCACCGAAGGGAAAGGGTCCCCCGGCCGGAGTTGTCCGGAGATTAAGGCCTTCTTAGCCGCATATACCACCTGCTCGTAGAGCGGGGCGCCCGGCTGAAAGACCACCCGGAAGGGTATCACGGGTGTATTATGACTGATAATACACAAAAACGTCAATAGGGAAATTCGCGGGCGACCTGAAAGTGGGGTCAAGCCTTCGGACTTGCCGGGCGCCCTCTGGGCCTGCTTCCATCTCGGTTCTAGTCGCGTCCCAGTTCTTCCGGCCCTCTTCTTATTTCGGGTGGCGGGTAATGTCCTGCAGGATATAGGCGTCGTCCTGGACGAGGAAATAGAAACGCCAGTCCTTCGTGACGCGGGCCTGCCACCGGCCCTTGCCTTCGTCATACTTCTTGGCGTGGAGGGAAGGATGCCGGAGGTTCTGGAGCATAAGGAACGACTGCTTGTCGAACGCCGCCTGAATCTCCTTGGGCGCCTTGCCGTAGGCCCGCGCAAAATGGGAGGTCCAGCGGAGCCTCATTTGGCTTGGCGTCTGGTTTTCCTCGCGGAGAGTCTGGCGGCTTCCTCATGGAGGGCGGCGATGAACTCGCCGTGTTCCGAAAAGGCCTTGGAGACGCGGCCCGCCTTGATGTCGGCGTCGGCCCTGGCCAATCTGGCATCGATGGCCCGGCGCTGCGCCGGCGTGTACTCGCCATCCGCGGTGGGGAACCTGGAACGGTCGATCACCAGCTTCGGAGTCATAACGATCCTGCCGCGCCGGAAAGCGAAGTTCACCAGGTCGCCCTTGGCGAGGCCCGCCTGTCGCCGTACAGCGGTCGGGATAGTCACTTGGCCCTTGGTTTGGATTTTGCCGATGGTGTTCATACGACTGTGGGTCGACTCCTGGAAGTCAGGATTCCTGACTTCCTGCCGTCAGCATAGCAGATTCACCTCGCTTAGGCCGACGCCCATAGGGCCCGCCCCACCACCCAGGCGTCTCGCGACGGACCGAACAACGCCGGCCAGAACGCCAGCGGCAGGCCCAAAGCCTGCCCGCCCCCAAGTTAAAATGTTCCCTTCGTGCCAACCGCCGATACGCCACGCCTCGAGCGCGGCCTGGGGCAGCTCCAGGCCACCGCGCTCAACATGTGCAACATGGTGGGGGTCGGTCCGTTCATCACCATCCCCCTGATTCTGGGCGCCATGGGCGGCCCGCAATGCATGTTGGGATGGCTGGCGGGGGCGGTGGTGGCGCTCTCCGACGGCCTGGTGTGGAGCGAGCTGGCAGCCGCCATGCCGGGGTCGGGCGGCACCTACCTGTACCTGCGCGAGGCGTTTCGCGACAAGAAATGGGGAGCGCTGCCGCCGTTCCTGTTCCTCTGGCAGTTCATTTTCAGCGCGCCGCTCGAAATCGCCACCGGGTATATCGGCTTCGCCCAGTACTTGAGCTACTTCCGGCGCTCCATGTCGGTCTGGGAAATCAAGCTCGCGGCGGCGGCGGTGGGGATGGCGGTGATGGCCCTGCTATACCGGCGCATCGACGCCATCGGCCGCATGACGGTGGCGCTATGGATCGGCATGCTGCTCACCGTGGGATCGGTGATCGTGAGCGGCCTGACGCATTTCCACCCGGCGCTGGCCTTCGATTTCCCGGCCAACGCGTTCAGCTTCACGCGCGGCTTTTTCCTGGGGCTGGGCGGGGCCACGCTCATTGCCATGTACGATTATCTGGGCTACTACGACATCTGCTACGTGGGCGGGGAGGTACGGCGGCCGGAACGCGTCATCCCGCGGGCCATCCTCTATTCCGTGGTTGCGGTGGCGCTGATTTACGCGGCCATGAACTTGTCGATCATCGGCGTGATTCCGTGGCGCGAAGCCATGCATTCGAAGTTTATCGGGGCGCTGTTCATGGAACGCCTGTACGGTTTCCGCGCCGGCGGCGCGCTCGCCATGATGGTTCTATGGACCGCCTTCGCCTCGGTTTTCGCGCTGACCCTGGGTTACTCGCGCGTGCCTTACGCGGCGGCGCTGGACGGCTGCTTTTTCAAACCCTTCGGGCGGCTGCATCGCGACGGGTTCCCGGACCTGTCCCTGCTGCTGATCGGCGGCCTGGCTATTGTCGCGGCCTTCTTCGATTTGGATTGGGTGATTTCGGCGCTCCTCACGGCGCGCATCCTGGCGCAGTTTGTGGCCCAGATCGTGGCCCTTCACCGGCTGCGGAAGCGCCGCGGCATCGTCTGGCCGTTCCGCATGTGGCTCTATCCGCTGCCCTCGCTGGTGGCCCTGGCGGGCTGGCTTTACATCTTCGTCACATCCGGCTGGAGCTTCGCCCTGTTCGGTTTGGGGGTGCTGGGCACGGGCGTGGCGGCCTACGTCGTGTGGTCCTCGTCGTTTGCCACGCACTAGCGCCTGGGGGCCGGTTGGAAGTAATAAAGCAGGATGGACTTGCCCACCCGCTCCACGGGCCGGGCTCGGTCCGGCCAGATGGGGATGTTTAGGTTGCCGCCGGCGCCCAGGCGCAGCAGTTTCCAACGGCTCACGCCGATGGCGTTCCAGCCGGGGCCGGGCCGCTCGGGAAGAGACTGGTACGAGGGCGGAAAACCATGCTCTTGCTCGAAGGCCGCGTTGGCGAAAAGAGCCAGGTAGACCTCGGAGGCGCCAATCTCCCGCAGCCGCTGGGAGAGCCGCTTCATGTCCTGGCCCCAATCGAGATCCGAATCCACGAGGATCTTCTCGGGCTGGGAGCCGGCGAGCTCGTTGAAGTACGCCAGATAGTCGGGGTGGCTTAGCACAGACGAGGCGGCGAACCACAGCGCCGCCAGCAGGGCGCCGTAGCGCAGCCAACGTCGCGTGCGCGGCTCGCCGAGCAGGCGCACGGCCCCGGCCGCCGCGACGATGGAGAGGCCGATGTATACCGGCAGGATGTGGCGCACGCCGATGTTGATGCGGCTGAAGAAGCCTACCGCCAGAATGCCGGCCGCGAACGCCAGCGGCCAGCGAGCCGGGCGCAGCGCGAGGCGGCGGCGCACAGCCAGTGCGACGCCCATCACGGCCAATGCCAGGTAGCCCAGGGGCGTCTTCACCGCCAGCACAACCGGGTAGTAATACCAGAAGCCGGACATGCTGATTTTGCCCAGAAGATAGCTCAGGTGGCCTTCCTTGTCGTGTTGCATCACGGCTTTTATGCCCTGGTACAACTCCGGAAAAGGCAGGCGGACGCTGGTGAAATCCACCTTTCCAAAGGAGAAGCGATAACCGGCCCAGACCAGCGGAAAGGCGATGGCGCCGGCCAGGCACAAGCCAGGAATTGCGCGCGCGGCGGAGCGCGCCAGGGCGCCGATGCCGGGGCGGTCCTCGATGATGTACCAGAGCAACGCCAGCCCCGCGCAAACCGGAAAGAACACCAGGCAGGAAAACTTCGAAAGGACGGCAAGACCGCCGGCCAGGCCGAACCAGGCGGCGTTGCGCGGGGTAGGGTTTTCCGCCCACGCGAGCGCGGCCAGGAACGCGGCCCCCAGAAACGCGGTGAGCGCCATATCGGTGGTAGCCAGCCCGGCGTGCGCCAGCACGGGTGGCAGGAAGCTGAAGAAGAAGACCGCCACGGCCGCCACGGCGGGTCCGAAATACCGCTTGGCCCATCGATAGACCACCCAACACGAGATCCAGAAAAGCGGCAGAATGGCCAGGCGCGCGAGCATGAGAGTGCGGTCGTAGTGGCCTCCGCTGTATAGAATGGCCAGCCCGCGGCTGGACATTTCGAACTCGGGGCTGGGGGCATCGCTATGATCGGGATATCGGATGCCGGTAAGGTACGCGCCCAAAGCCGCGGCGGCGCGCGCCAGCGGGGGGTGCTGCGGCTCCAGCTTGTAGACTCCCTTGTCCAGGTATTCCAGGCCGCAGGCGATGTGCGCCGGCTCGTCGAAGGTATGGCTGAACACGGGATACGTGGCGGCGATGCGAATGGAGGCGACCAGCGTAAGACCGAGCGCCACCAACGCGCCGCGCCGTTCCAGAAAATCGAGGGCGGCCCGGGTGGAAGATCCTGAGGGTTTTTCGACCGAAGGCGCACGCCGGCGCCTAGCCTGTTTTGCCGGCATTTACTCGAATGTAGCACTGCGGCCCGCGGCACTTCCGCGCCAGCAGAGAGAATCCGGATGCGTGAGCGGTGGAGATTGCGCGGACAAGATCTTTGACGCGGAGACGCAGAGACGCGGAGAATCCGGATGCGTGAGGGTTGGAGATTGCGCGGACGAGAACTTTGACGCGGAGACGCAGAGACGCGGAGAATCCGGATGCGTGAGGGTTGGAGATTGCGCGGACGAGAACTTTGACGCGGAGACGCAGAGACGCGGAGAATTCGGATGCGTAAGGGTTGGAGATTGCGCGGACAATACCTTTGACGCGGAGACGCGGAGACGCGGAGAATTCGGGGTGGCCGCGAGTCTATCGTCTTTCCGGAAAATAGTAGAGCAGGATGGACTTTCCCACTCGCTCCGTGGGCTTGTACCGGTCCGGCCAGAGGGGCACGTTGCCCAACATCCGCGTGCCCAGGCGGCTCAGCTTCCAAGGAGTCACGCTGATGGCGTTCCACCCGGGACCGGGCATGTTTGGAACGATCTGATAGGTGATTGGGAATCCATCCTCCGCCTCGAACCGGGCATTGGTGAACGTCGACAGGTACACCGACTGCGCGCCGAGTTCCCGCAGGCGTTGGCCGAGGCGCTTGATGTCCTGGCCCCAGTCCAGATCGGAATCCACCAGTATTTTTTCCGGCTCGCTGCCGGCCAGTTCGTTGAAGTACGCCAGGTAGTCCGGATGGCTGGCCAGCGAGGAGCCGGCAAACCACAGCGCCGCCACGGCCGCGGCGCACGCCAGCCATCTGGCGGCGGGTAAGCGTTTCATCGCTTCGTGGAGGGCGGCGGCGGCGGCCAGAGAGAGTCCGACGTAGATAGGAAGAATGTGCCGGATTCCGATGTTGATCCGGCTGGCCATGCCGACCAACAGGATGCCGGCGCTGAACGCCACCATAAGCCAGGCGCGCGGCCAGGCCATGCGCTTACGAACCACCAGCGCCACGCCCGCCCCCGCCAGGGCCAGAAAACCCAGCGGCGTCTTAACCGCCAGCGCGACGGGGAAGAAATACCAGAAGCCGGTAGTGCTGAACTGGCCCAGGAGGTAGCTCCAATGACCTTCCCGGTTGTGCCTCGCGACCCCGTGGATGGCGGTGTAGAGATCCGGCGCCGGAAGAAGCATGCCATCGACTCGGCCGACGGCGAAGCGATAGCCCGCCCAGATGAGCAGGCAGGCGGCCAGGCCGGCCAGGCATAAGGTGGGAATTCTCCGGCACGCCGCGCGGGCCAGCGAGGCGGCCCGCGGACGCTCCGCGGCAACGTACCAGAGCAGCGCAATGCCCGCCGCGGCGGCGAAAAAGGGCAGGCTGGAGAGCTTCGAAAGTATGGCCAGCGCGCCGGCCGCTCCGAACCAGAGGGCGTGGCGCGGGGTGGGGTCCTCTGTCCAGACGACCGCGGTCAGGAAAGCGGCTCCGAGGAAGGCGGTAAGCGCCATATCGGTGGTCCCCAGTCCGGCATGCGCCAGAACGGGCGGCAGAAAACTGAAGAAGAGAACCGCCAACGCGGCCACCCCCGGCCCGAAGCAGCGCTTCCCCCATTGGTAGACCACCAGGCACGCCACCCAGAAAAATGGCAGGACCCCCAACCGCACTAGCGCCAGGTTCCGTTGGTACTTGTGGTCGCGGTAGAGAATGTCGAGCCCCGTGAAGGCGGCAACGAATTCGGGGCTGGGGGCGCCGGACTGCCGCGGGGCTCGAATGCCCAGCAGGTAGGGCCCCAGCGCCGCCGCCGCGCGAGCCAGCGGCGTGTGCTCGGTGGGCGGACCGACGGCGCGGCCCTCCCACCATGCCATGCCGTAGGCCAGGTGCTCCGGCTCGTCCAGCACGTGATTGAAGACCGTGTAGGTGGATACGATCCGCAGGGAGCCGATCAGGACCAGCAGAAACGCCAACAATCGGCTGCGCCGTTCCAGAAAAGCGAGCGCGGCGTTGGCGCGCGCGGTCCAAGGTTCGATGGTGGGAGCGGGCTTGGCGTGCTTGCGCTTCCGGGCTGCCGGCATTTACTCGAATGTAGCAGACGGATCACGGGAATCTCCCTTGGTTGGATCTGCCGGAAACCGTCGGTTCCTTGGCAGCTCGCGCCGGCGGTTTCACTTGTCGCACTTCGTGCTTTATGATGGAATTGCACAGCGCCTCTCAAGGAGCCATCGCATCAAACCATTTATGACGCGTCATCGGATGTTGCCACCCGTCTGTGCCGCCGTTCTGGCGGCCCTCCTCGCCGCCGGCTGTTCCACGCGGGCGCAGAACCAGGCTGCGCCGCCTCCGCCGGTGGAAGTGACGGAGGTGGCGGCGGCGGACGTTCCCATCTACGCCGAGTATCCGGCGCAGACCTACGCCCGCAACATGGTGGAGGTGCGCGGCCGGGTGGAAGGCTACATCGAGAAATGGCTTTTTAAGCCCGGCGACGAGGTTCGTGAAGGCCAGCCGCTCTACGTCCTGGACCTGCGCCCTTATGAAGCCGCCGTCCAGCAGGCCACCGGAAACCTCAAGCAGACCGAGGCGGATTTGGATTACGCCCGCCAGCAGGTTTCGCTCTTGCAGGCCCAGGCCAATCTGGCGGTGGCGCAGGCGAATCTGGTGAAAGCGCGGCAGGACTACGACCGGTTGAAGCCGCTGGTGGAGCAGGACGCCGCCGCCAAACAGGATCTCGACACGGCCACTACGGCCCTGACCGCGGCGGAGGCCAACGTGCGCGCCAACCAGGCCAACGTGGATCAGGCGCGGATCCAAACCGCGACCCAGATTCAATCCACCGAAGGCAAGGTGGACGCGCAGCGCGGTCTGTTGGCCGCCGCCAGGCTGAACCTGGAATATGGGACCATCCAGGCGCCCATTACCGGCTTGGTGGGCGATACGCTGGTTCCGGTGGGCGGCCTGGTCACGCCCGGCGCCGCGCAGCCGCTCACCACCATCGTCCCCCTCGATCCCATGTGGGTGCGTTTCAAGGTCAGCGAGTCGCAATACCTGGCTTACAAACAGCGCCTGCGCGAGCAGGCGCCGCTCGAACTCCTGCTGGCGGATGAGACCACGTTTCCCCAGCGCGGCCGCATCGAGAACACCGTGAATCAGGTGGACCCGAAGACCGGCACCCTGGAGCTTCAGGCCAGCTTCCCGAATCCGCGGCATACGCTGCTTCCGGGCCAGTTCGGCCGGGTGCGGTTTCAGACCGAAGACCGCAAGAACGCCATCCTCGTGCCGCAGCGGGCCGTGCAGCAGATCCAGAGCCTGCAAACGGTCTTCGTGGTGGGACCCGACAACGTGGCGCAGGCGCGGCCGATCGTCACCGGCGACCGGTCGGGGGAATCCTGGATCGTCACTAGCGGCCTTCAACCGGGCGACCGCGTGGTGGTGGAAGGCCAGCTTCGCGTCAGGCCCGGCATGGCGGTCCACCCGATTCCATACCGAGGGGCGGCCCGTTAACCCATGGCGCGCTTCTTTATCGACCGCCCCGTCTTCGCGATGGTGATTGCCCTGATCATGGTGCTCCTGGGCGCCGTGGCCATTCCCAGCCTGCCCATCGCCACCTATCCCGAAGTGGTCCCGCCGGTGGTCCAGATCACCACCAGCTACCTCGGCGGGAACGCTATCGACCTGGAAAAGACCGTGGCGCAGCCCATCGAAGAGCAGCTCGTGGGGCTCGACGGGATGCTCTACTACCAATCCAACAGCGCCAATAACGGTTCCATAACCATCTCGGTGACGTTCAAGCTGGGTACTAACCCCGACACCGCCACCGTGCAGACGCAGAACCGGGTGAGCGTGGCGCTGCCCCGCCTGCCGCCCGAAGTGCAGCGCCAGGGCGTGGTGGTGAAGAAGGTATCGAGCGCGTTTCTGATGGGCGTCAGCCTGGTATCCAAGGGCGACCGCTACGATTCGCTTTTCCTGGCCAACTACGGCCAGATCAACCTGGTGAACCAACTGGGCAGCCTTCCCGGCATCGGCGATTCCCGCCTGGGTTCGGCGCAGACCTATTCCATGCGGGTGTGGGTGAACCCGGACAAGATGGCCAAGCTGGGGCTGACGGCAACCGACGTCGCCAATGCCATCGGAGTGCAGAACCGGCAGAACCCGGCCGGCTCGATCGGCCAGGCGCCCGCGCCGGCGGGGACCGATTTTCAGTACACCGTCAGCGCGCCGGGCCGCCTGGTGGAGGCCAGCCAGTTCGACAACATCATCCTGCGCGCCCAGCCGGACGCCTCCATGGTGCGCATCCGCGACGTGGGCCATACCGACCTCGGCGCGCTGACCTACAGCGGTTTCAGCCGGCTGAACGGGCGGCCCTCGGCCAACGTCATCGTCTACCTGGCGCCCGGGGCCAACGCCACGGCCGCCGCCAAGACGGTCTACGCCTACATGGAGCAGGCCAAGAAGAACTTCCCGCCGGGCATGGAGTACCTGGTTCCCTACGATTCCACCATATTCGTGCGCGCCGCCATCGAGGACGTGCTGGTAACCCTGTTCGAAGCCATCGTCCTGGTGCTGCTGGTGGTCTTCCTATTCCTCCAGAACTGGCGCGCTACCCTGATTCCCCTGCTCACCGTGCCGGTTGCGGTGGTAGGCACGTTCGCGCTCTTTCCCATTCTGGGATTCACCATCAACATCACCAGCATGTTCGGACTGGTGCTTGCGATCGGCATCGTGGTGGACGATTCCATCGTGGTGGTAGAGGCCGTGCAGCGCCATATCGACGAAGGAATGCCGCCGCGCGAAGCCACCATTCAGGCGTTGAGCGAAGTTTCCGCGCCGGTGGTGGCGATCGCCTTCATCCTGGCCGCGGTTTTCATTCCGGTGGCGTTTTTGGGCGGCATCAGCGGCCAGATCTACAAGCAGTTCGCGCTTACCATCGCCGTCTCCGTGCTGCTCTCGGCCTTCAACGCGCTGTCTCTCAGCCCGGCGCTGAGCGCCCTCATTTTGCGCCCGAAACAGACCAAACGAAGTCCCCTGGCCTTTCTTTTCGACCGCTTCAACCGGGGGTTCGGCTACACCACCGGGAAGTATCTCTCCTCGGTGAAGTTCTTGAGCCGCCGCGCGGCGGTGGCCCTGGCCGGGCTGGCCATTCTCACCCTGGCGGCGGTGCAGCTCTTCCGGACGCTGCCCGCCGGGTTCCTCCCGGATGAGGACCAGGGCGCGTTTTTCGTTTCGGTCCGTCTCCCGGATGCCGCGTCGATGGACCGCACCAACCTGGCCACGCGGAGAATCGAGTCGGTGATAGGCGGCCTGCCGGGAGTTGGCACGTTCTTCACCATCGGCGGCCTGGACATCGCCACCGGGACGGCCAACTCCAACGTCGCCACCATCATCGCGGCGCTGAAGCCGTGGGACCAGCGCAAGTCCAAGGACCTGCAATTAGACGCCATCCTGGCGCGCGCGCAGGCGGGCTTTTACAACGTGCCGGAGGCGTTCACGTTCGCCTTCGGATTGCCTCCCATTCTGGGCCTCAGCGCCACCGGCGGATTTCAGTTCATGCTGGAGGACCGCGCCGGCGGAGACGTGGAATCGCTCAACAACGCCGCCGATGCGCTGGTGGACGCCGCTCGCCGCCGTCCGGAAATGGCCACCGTGCTGAGCACCTTCCGCGCCCACGTGCCAGCCTACAGCGTGGCCATGGATACGCCCAAGCTCGAAACCCTGGGCATTCCCGTGGAGGACGCCTATGATGCGCTGCAGACCTTCATGGGCGGCTTGTATGTCAACGACTTCAACGTCTTTGGGCGGACCTGGCAGGTGCTGGTGCAGGCCGAGCCGGAGTTCCGCAACCGCGCCGACGCCATCGACCGGTACTATGTGCGCGGCTCCGGCGGGGCCATGGCGCCGCTGGGAACCTTCGCCACGATTACTCCGTCCTCCGGTCCCGACGTGATTTACCGCTACAACCGCTTCCGCGCGATCCAGATTCTGGGCGGACCGGCGCCCGGCTATTCGAGCGGCGACGCCATCAAAGCCATGGAGGAGACCGCCGCCAACCTGCCCTCCGGATACGGCTACGAGTGGACCGGCACCACCTACCAGCAGAAGCTGGCGCAGGGCAACGAGCCGGCCATTTTCGGCTTCGCCTCGGTGCTGGTGTTCCTCTTTCTGGCGGCGCTTTACGAGAGCTGGACGATTCCGATGGCCGTGCTGTTCGCCGTGCCGCTGGGCATGTTCGGGGCCTTGCTGGGCGCGTACATGCGGTCTTATCCGTACGATATCTACATCCAGATCGGCATCGTGACTTTGATCGGCCTGTCGGCCAAGAACGCCATTCTGATCGTGGAGTTCGCCAAGGAAAGCCACGCCCACGGCAGGACCGTGCGCCAAGCCGCCATGGAAGCCGCGCGCCTGCGGCTCCGTCCCATTCTGATGACCAGCTTCGCCTTCATCCTGGGCGTCACCCCGTTGATGCTTTCCTCCGGAGCGAGCTCCGGAGCGCGCCGCTCGCTGGGCACCGCGGTGTTCAGTGGAATGCTCTCGGCCACGTTGTTCGCCGTCTTCATCGTCCCGGTCCTCTACATCGTGGTGCAAACCCTGGCCGAGCGCCGCAATCCGCTGAAGGAGGAAGCGTGAAGAGGCATCAGTTCGCCCCCGTAGAGCGGGCTTCCAGCCTGCTCTACGGATTACTCGCCATCCTGCTCCTCGGCCTGTCGGCCTGCACGGTGGGCCCCAATTACAAGCGCCCGGACACGCCGCTGCCGCCGCAGTTCCACTCTGCGGCGCAACCCGAATCGGCCGCCTCCATCGCCGATGCGAAGTGGATCGACCTGTTCGACGACGAAGTTCTGAAGCGGCTCGTCACTACCGCTATCGACCGCAATTTCGACCTTCGCATCGCCGCCGAGCGCGTCGAGGAGGCGCGCGCCTCGCTGGGCGTCGCGCGCGCCAATCAATACCCATTCCTCGACGTTCAAGCCCTGGGGCAATCCACGCGCAGCTCCACATTGGGTTCTTTTCCGGTGCCGCCGGGAGAGAAGATCGCCGCCACCTACACCCAGGCGGGCGTCGCGCTTTCCTGGGAAATCGATTTCTGGGGCCGTCTGCGCCGCCTGACGGAAGCGGCGCGGGCGCAGTATCTGGCCACCGAAGAGGGGCGGCGCGGCGCGCTGGTCTCCCTGGTATCCCAGGTGATGACCACGTACTTCGAGTTGCTGGAGCAGGACCTCGAACTGGAAATCGGCCGCAAGACGCGCGATATCGCCACCGACAACCTTCGCCTGATAAAGCTGCGCCACGAGCGCGGCGCCGCCACCGGCCTGGATGTGAGCCAGGCCGAGCAACTGCTCTACACGGCCACTTCCGCCATGGCCGCGGCCGAGCGCGGCGTGGGCCAGACGGAAGACGCGCTCAGCCTGCTGCTGGGCGGCGCGCCCGCAACGCAGCCCCGCGGCCAGCCGCTCAACCGGTTCCCTCTGCCGCCGCAGTTGCCCGCGGGCCTGCCTTCCGCCCTGCTCGAGCGCCGCCCGGACATCCTCCAGGCGGAGCAGAACCTGGTGGCCGCGAATGCCCAGATCGGCGCCGCCCGCGCGCTCTACTTCCCGACTATCGACCTCACCGGTTTCCTTGGCGCGCAGAGCCGCGCCCTGTTGCAGTTCTTCAGCGACCCCGCGCGCATGGAGAACATCGGGCCCTCCGCGCTGCTCCCCATTTTCCACGCCGGACAGATCCGCCAGCAGGTGCGCCTGACCGAGGCCCAGCAGCGCGAAATGCTGGCCACCTACCAGAAGGCGGTCTACAGCGCTCTGCGCGACGTTTCCGACGCGCTGATCGCCCACGACCGCACGCGCGAGCAGCGCGAGCAGCAGGAACAGCTTGTCGGGGCGCTTTCGGAAAGCGTGCGTCTCTCGACCCTGCGGTACCAGGGCGGCCTGGACAGCTACCTCCAGGTACTCGACGCGCAGCGCAGCCTGTTCCAAGGCC
>CAVYEK010000034.1:0-37260 GCA_963767595.1 Terriglobia bacterium | reverse complement strand
TGCCGCCGCCTAGAGAATGAATTCCTCCGCCGCGGATGCTTTGAGGCTGATTACGTTATCGGCCTGCAGTTGCCTTGCTACGGCCACAATCGCCTGCTGCGCCTCCTCGACGTCCTTGATCCTCACCGGCCCCAACGCCTGCATGTCTTCCTCGAACATCTCCGTGGCCCGCGCGGACATCAAGGACGTGAAGTGCTTCTTGATCGGCGGCCGGCAGCCCTTCATGGCGATGGTGAGCACCTTCCGGTCTATCTTGCTCAGAATGATCCGGATCGCTTCGGGCCCCACATTCAGGAAATCCTCGAAGACGAACATGAGGTTTCGGATAGTCTGCGCGAGATTCGGATCTTCCGCCTCGACCTCTTTCAGAACAGCCTCGCTGGTCGACGCGTCCACCCGGTTCAGCACCTCCGCGACGGAACGCACTCCTCCGTAGGCTTCCATGCTCGACTCGCCCAGCACCCTCAGTTTCGAGCTGACCGACTTGGCGATGCGATTCAGGATGTCCGGCGAGATCTGATCCACCGCGGCCATGCGTTTGGCCACCTGCGATCGAAGCTCCGTCGGGAGAGCGCTCAGTAGCTGCGCCGCGCGGGTCGCGCCAAGATGGCACAGGATCAGAGCTATGGTTTGCGGATGCTCGTGATCCACCACCTTGGCCAAATGCTGGACATCGGCCTTTCGAAGGGTGTCGAGATTCGGTTGATCGGCCCCCAGCGATCTCATCAATCGGTCCGCCAGCCGTTTGCCGGTCTCCGGGCCAAACGCCTTCAGGAGCACGGCGGTCGCGTATTCGATGCCGCCTATCGGATGACTGTTATCCTCGGCTTTCTCCAGGAACTCCTTCAGCGTGGCGGTCCTCTCCGGGTCGCCGACCATCTTGAGAGAACTGATTTCCCGAGTGATGTCATGCACTTCCTCCTCGCTCAAGAGGCGCAGAACCGCCGCGCTGCTCTCCGAAGAAAGCGTGGTCAGCAGGATCGCGGCTTTACGGAGGCCCGGCGCCCCATTGGCGCCCGGCCCGGAGGAGAGAGCCAGCGCCATGGGCGTTGAAGAGGGTGCAACTGCGGTTGCGGCTGTCGCCATTCGAACAGGCACTAGCAAGTGCGATGCCTTTCGCCGGCGGAAAAGAGACGCCGCCGGGTTCCGCTCGGAATCAGTCTCTTGTCGCGGCGCCGGGTGGCTTTCATGCCTTCCGCCGGCGCCGGCGGCCTGTCAAAAGTTTGACGCGTCAAGAACCCGCCGGCGGTTCGGCGCCGGAATTTCGACGGATTGGGCCTGTCCACCCGGCGCCCGGCGACTGGAAATCGAAATGCAAGTGCCGGGGCGCGGAAGCTAATGCCCACCGAAAACTCGTGTCTGGACCGGATTGACGCGTTCGCCGACGTCTCGGCGCGCCTGGAAGCGCGGATCGGCCAGTGTGTGATGTCTCTGGACCAGGTGGCCTCGCTCACCGTGGGAAGTACCATCCAACTCGACCGGAATGCGGGAGACACGATGGAACTGAGGGTCGGCAACGTCGTCGTGGGCTTGTGCGAGGTGGTGGTCATCGAGGACCGGCTGGCCGTACGGATTGCGGAGCTTGCATTATGACCAGTGAGAGGCAGGACGAAGGTCGCCCGGCCGCCGAAGTGGAGGCGCCGTCGAAAGAGCCGGAGGCCCTGCCGCAGCGCTTTCACGATTTGCCGGTCACTCTGCATGCCACCCTCGGCCGAATCGACATGAAGTTGGGCGAAGTCTTCAAGCTGACCGTGGGTTCGGTCATCGAAGTGGGCCATTTGATCACCGATCCCGTTGATATCGTCGGCAATAACAACCTGATCGCCAAGGGCCAGGTTGTGGTCTCGAAGGGCTACTACGGCGTCAGGATCGTTTCGTTGCGCGCCGCGTCTTCAAGGTGGGAGTGAGCCATGCCGAAACGGCTAAGCCAGCAGGAGATCGATCGGTATTTTCAGACCGCGGCCCCTCAATCCGAGGAATCCGGCGCCCCTCCGGATGTTATGTTCGACTTTCGCCGCGTCGATCGCATATTGCAGTCGCAGATCAGCGCGGTCCGCTTCCTGCATGAACAGTTCATACGGACGATGACTTCCAGCCTTTCGGTGTACCTCCGGACTTACGTCACGGGGCACCTGATCGGCGTGGCGCAAATGCCGTTTGGCGACTTCCTGGAAGCGTTGCCGGCGCCGACTTGCATGGCCAACCTGAGCATGAAACCGTACGACGGTCAGTGCATGTTGGAAGTGAATCAGTCCCTGATTTCGCCGATATTGGACCTCGTGCTGGGCGGCAATGGCACGAACAACGTGGAACTTACGCGCGAGATCAGCAGTCTTGAAAAAGACATGCTTGAGGAAGGGCTGTTCCGCATCGTCGCTCACGATCTGACCGAGACCTGGGCCACCGTTGCGCCGATCGAGTTCTCCGTGGTCAACGTGGAGACGAACCCCCAGTTGGCGAGGCAGATTCCGGCCACCGAAGCCGTGGTTTCCATCATGATGGGCGTCCGCGTGGGAGAGGTGTCCGGCATGATCAATCTCGCCGTGCCCTCCATCAACTTGAAGACCATGCGGCAGAACTTCGACCAAAGGTCGACGGTCCAAAGGACTGCCCGGCGGGAAACCGAGACCGCCATCAAGGAGAAGATGGTTCGTGAGCTGGTGCTGGGCGTGGATTGCGAGCTGCGGGGCTCCAGGATCCGTTTGCGCGATCTTCTGGCGATCAAGGCGGGCGATGTGATCGACCTGGGCGTGGGGTGCGACAGCTCCGCCAGCGTGGTGGTTTCGGGAAGTCCCAAGTTCAAGGGATGTATCACCTCGCAAGGGAACAGGATGGCGGTTCTGATCGAAAGCGACGCCGAATTCGCCGATTTGGTCTCCTAGCGCTCCGACCGCGTGGAACTGTGCGATTGTGGGGCAGCTTGTCAAGCTGCGCGCCGGTTGGAAACCGGCGCTCCGGGCGGGTTTTCAACCCGCCGCAGGATGTCATCCTGCCCCACGTGAAAGGAACATGTTCACGCGGTTGCGGTACTAGACGCGACTACGGTCCGCGCCTCTGCGCTAACTTCGGTTTACTTGCGCCATACTACCTCAGGCGAACTTGTGTCCTGCATTCCTATTACCTATCTTTGTAGCTTCGGCGGCGGTCCGCTTGGTTGAAAGGCGCATATGAGCGAGAGAATCCTTTTTGTCGACGACGACGTGAGAGTGGTCAGCGCGCTCCAACGGAGCCTCTACAGATCCTATGAGATTGAGATTACGGGCGGGCCGGAGGACGCCCTGGCGGCCATCGCCGAGTCCGCCGGTTTCGCCGTCGTCGTATCGGATTTGAGGATGCCGGGCATGGCGGGCACGGATTTCCTCGCCAAAGTCAAGGAAATCGCGCCCGAAACCGTCCGCATCCTGCTGACCGGGTGCGCGGATATCGACGCCGCCATCACCGCGGTGAACGAAGGGAACATCTTTCGGCTGCTCCTGAAGCCATGCCCCCAGGGCGTGCTGACCACGGCTCTTGACGACGCTCTCGACCAGCATCGGCTCCGCACCAGCGAACGGGAGCTGCTTCAGAGTACCCTCACGGGAGCCGTGGCCGTCCTCGTCGAGGTGCTCGGCGCGGTCCATCCCGTTGCTTTTGGCCGCGCATCCCGTATACGGCGCTATGTGCGGCATCTGGGGCTGAAGTTGGACCCCGACAACCTCTGGCAGCTCGAAGCGGCGGCCATGCTGTCCCACATCGGATACATTTCCATACCGGCCGAGATCCTGAAGAAGCAGCAGGATAACCAGCCGCTCTCTCCGGAAGAGGAGCGCTATTTCCTTTCGCATCCGGCGGTCGGCCGGCGGTTGATAGCCATGATTCCTCGTATGGAACCCGTCGCCAGAATGATCGGTTTTCAGCGCTATGAATACCTCGACCCCTCCAATCTGCCGCCCGGGGAGCGCGCGGTTGCGCTCGGCGGGCAAATCCTGCGCACCGCGCTGGACTTCGATCAGCTCATCCTGAACGGGTCCGAGCCGCCGGCCGCCCTCGCCGAACTGTCCGCCCGCGGCAACTACGACCCGGCGGCGCTGGCGGCCTTCGACCTCGCTCAACTTCCGGCCACGCGGGAAGAAGAGCCGGCGCTGGTTGCCGAGAGAGGGTTGCCGGAAGGCTCGGAAGATCTGGAACTGTTCCGCTCGATCACCGACAAGGTCCGTCGCGCGCTGAGAAACTAGGGGCTCGTCATGAAACAACCACCGCTCCCGGACCGTCGCGTCCGCCCCGCCCTGGCAGGCCCCATGGTACGCCGGAACGCCCTGTGTTCGGTTGCCGCCATGGCGATGATCCCGGCGCTGGCGGGTTCCGGATGGAGTCAGTCGCGCCCCGCCGGGAACCTCCCGGCCATTACTCAGGTGGCCCAGATTCGGCGCCTCACCCCGGCCGAGGCCAAACGGAAATATCCCATCCGTCTCAAGGGCGTCATCACCTACCACGCGCCGGAATACAAGGTGACCTTCTTTCAGGACGATACCGCCGGCATTTTCATTTACGAGGCCACCGATACTCAGATCGGCGCCGGGAGCCTGGTGGAAATCGACGGAAATACCACGCCCGGCGACTTCGCTCCCTCGATCGAACACGCCGAAATCCACCTGATCGGCCGCGCGCCCTTGCCGGCGGCGGCGCCGAAGAGTATCGACGCCTTGCTGACCGGCGCCGAAGACAGCCAGTGGGTGGAGGTGCAGGGAATCGTTCATTCGGCCACCATCGAGGATCGCTTGCCGCCGGACATGCGCAGCGGCCCTCCGCAACTGGTCCTGGACATCCATTTCGGAGGCGATAGCTTCAAAGCCAGAATCCAGGGCTTTGGCCGCAATGCCGATTTCAGCCGCCTGGTGGGCGCCGGCGTCACGGTGCGGGGCGTTTGCGGCGCGTTGTTCAACAACCGCAGGCAGCTTGGCGGCGTGCAGCTTTTCGTCCCGAGTCTCGAACAGCTCACCGTGGATATGCCGCCGGCGGCCGACGTGTACGCGCTCCCCCAGGCTGCCATCGGGAGTTTGACCCAGTTTAGCCCGGAGCGGGCTTTCGGCCGGCGCGTGCACGTTCGAGGCGTGGTCACGCTGCGTAATTCGAATTCGGCCTTCGTTCAGGATAATAGCGGCGGCGTTCTGGTGGAAAGCCAGCAAGCGGCCTCCGTCGCGCCCGGCGATCTGGTGGATGCCGCCGGTTTTCCCACCGCCGGACACTACGCCCCCATCCTCGAGAGCGGCAGTTTTCGCATCGTCGGCAAGGGCGCTCCGCCGGCCCCGGCGGAGCTCGCCGATGCCGCCAGCCTTTCCTCCGGCGATCACGACGCGGAGCTTGTCCGCATCGATGGCCGGCTGCTCAACCAATCCCTTATCGGAAAGACCCATACCTTCACCCTGGAGCTCGGCGGCCGCGTCTTTACGGGCAGGTTGGACCAGGCGGCCGGCGCCGACCGGGTGCGCTCCATCCGCGATGGCAGCCAACTGCGCTTGACGGGCGTCTTGTGGATGCAGACCGACCAGGCCAACCGCCCTTTTTCCCACCAGGTTCTGCTGCGCTCGGCGGCCGATATCGCGGTGCTCCAGTCGGCTCCCTGGATAACCGGGCCGCGGTTCCTCGTCCTGTTGGGCGCGCTCGGCGGGGCTGTCCTCCTGACCCTGCTGTGGGTGGCCATTCTGCGCCGCCGCGTGGAGGAAAAAACCGAGACCCTGCGCGCGGTTCTGGAATCCACCGAGGAAGGGATTCTGGCGGTGGACTCGGAAGGGCGGGTCGCCGGCTACAACCATAAGTGTCTCGAGATGTGGGGAATCCCCGAAACCCTCGCGCACTCCGCCGCCGATGAAGATCTCACTCAATACGTGGCCGCGCAGTTGAAGGACCCCGCCGCCTTTGTCGACGCCACCCGAAGGCTCTACCGGGAACCCGAAGCCAAAACTCATGACGTGCTCGAGTTGGCCGACGGCCGCGTCTTCGAGCGGCACTCTGAACCGCGGCGCGTCAAGGGGAAATGCGTGGGCCGCGTATGGGGATATCGCGATGTGACCGAGCGCAAGAAGGTGGAACAACGCCTGCGGTCTCTTTCGGCCGCCGTGGAACAGAGTCCGGTCAATATCGTGATCACCGACCTCGAAGGCAACATCGAGTACGTCAACCCGAAGTTCAGCGGCATCACGGGTTACGCGTTCGAGGAAGTTCTGGGCCGAAACTCGATGTTCCTCAAGTCCGGCGAAACTTCCCAAGAGGAATACCGGAACCTCTGGGAGACCATCAAATCGGGCAAGGCGTGGAAGGGGACGTTCCACAACAAAAAGAAGAACGGCGAGCTGTACTGGGTAGCCGCGCAGATCTGCGCCATACACGATGCCTCGGGCGCTCCCACCCATTTCCTGGCGGTGGAGGAGGACATCACCCAGCAGAGGCTTGCCAGCGAGGCGCTCCAGAAGAGCGAAGGGCGGTATCGCGGGCTGGTGGAGCACATGCTCGAGGGATTCGTCTACTCCCAAGTGGTGTTCGAAAACGGCAAGGCCGCCGACTTCATCTATCTCGGCGTCAACGGCGCTTTCGAGACTCTCACCGGGCTGAAAGACGTGCTGGGGAAGACGGCCAGCGAGGTATTCCCGGGCATTCGGGAAACCGATCCGGAGTTCCTGGAAGTCCACGGCAGGGTGGCCCTGACGGGAAAGCCCGAGCGGCTTGAGACATACGTCGCGGCCATGCGCATGTGGCTTTCCATTTCTCTCTACAGCCCTGAGAAGGGGTACTTCATCGCGGTGTTCGACGTGATTACGGAACGCAAGCGGGCCGAGGAGGCGCTGCGGGATAGCGAGGCGAACTTCCGCGAGCTCTTCGACTGCGCTCCGGTGGGCTACCACGAATTGGATAAGGACGGCATAGTGCGCCGGGTCAACCGGGCCGAGTGCGCCCTGTTTGGCTACCAGGCGGCCGAGATGTTGGGGCGGCCGGTGTGGGATTTCATCGCCGGGGCGGAAAGGGAAACCAGCCGCGAGGTGTTTCGCCAGAAACTGTCCGGGGAACGGCCCCTGGAACCCTACCAGCGCCGTTACCTCCGGCGCGGCGGCGGTGAGTTGTGGGTCGAAATCCACGACATCCTGGTGCGCAACGCGACCGGCGAGACAGTCGGCGTGCGCACCGCCCTGCTCGATATCACCAAACGCAGGCAGGCCGAGGACGCGCTGCGAACCTCCCAGGAGCGATTTCGGATCGCCGCGGAAAACGCCAGCGATATCGTGTATGAATTCGACCTCGATACCGGACGACTCGAGTTCTTCGGCGACCGCGTGCAGGAACGTTTCCCGAAGCTGACTTTTCCGGAGACCCTGGCGGAGTGGTTCCCGATGCTCCACCCGGACGACGTGGAAAGAGCAGCCGAGGCCGTCCGCCGCCACGTTGCCACCCATGAACCCCTGGAAGTGGAGTGCCGCATGCCGCAGAGCGACGGCGAAACTCTCCACGCGGAAATACGCGCCTCGATCACCCGGGACCCGATTACCGGCCGGGGCAAGTCGATCGGCGTGATCCGGGATGTCACCCAGCGCAAAGCCGCCGAACAGGTCAATGCGGAGCTGGCCGCGGTCGTCAAATCCACCGATGCGGCCATCGTTCGGAAAGACCGTTCGGGCCGCGTATTGACGTGGAACAGCGGGGCGGAACGCATGTACGGGTATCGGGCCTCGGAGATGATTGGCCGGACCACCTACGCCCTTTTGCCGCCGGACCGCGTGAAAGAGCTGGAAGACATCGAAGCGTCGCTCGCGCGGGGCAGTGAAGTAGACCATTTCGAGACCGTTCGCATCGCCAAGAACGGGGAGCGTCTGGATATCATGCTCACCGCCTCGCCCATCCGCGACGACGCCGGCAATGTGGTGGGCTCGGCGCACATCGCCTGGAACATCACCGCGCGCAAACGCCTGGAGTGGCAGTTGGCCCAGGCCCAGAAGCTGGAATCCATCGGGCAACTGGCCGCCGGGATTGCGCACGAGATCAACACCCCCATCCAGTACATTGGCGACAACGCCAGGTTCCTGGGGGATGCGTTTCAGGACCTTTTCCGGGTGATCGGGCGGAACGGGAAACCGGCCGCGTCGCGGCCCGGGTCGAATGGCAGCGCCGCCACCGTGGCCGAATGCCCGCCCGACGACGTGGATGTGGACTATCTCCAACAGGAAGTGCCGGTGGCCATCGGGCAACTGGAGGAAGGCGTCGCGCACGTCGCTCGAATCGTGCGCGCCATGAAGGAGTTCTCCCACCCCGGACCGGTGGAGAAGGTCTGCGTGGATATCAACCGGGCGCTCGACAGCACCATTCTGGTGTCCCGAAACGAGTGGAAATACGTGGCGGAGCTGAAATCGGATTTCGATCCGGAATTGCCTCCCGTCCCGTGCGTACCCGGGGAGATGAACCAGGTATTCCTGAACCTGATTGTCAACGCGGCCCACGCCGTTGGGGATGTCGTCCGGGACAGCGGCCGAAAAGGCGCCATCACGGTCGCCACGCGCCGGAACGGGGATTGGGCGGAAATCCGTATTCGGGATACCGGAGCCGGCATACCGGACGAGATCCGGACCAAGGTATTCGATCCCTTTTTCACCACCAAGGAAGTCGGCAAGGGGACCGGACAAGGCCTGTCCATCGCCCACGCCGTGGTCGTGCAGAAACACCAAGGCTCTATCGATTTCGAATCCCGAGTGGGAGCGGGGACCACTTTCCTCATCCGCCTCCCGCTCGACGCCTGACCTGGGGGCATGATGAAGCGAATACTCTTCGTGGATGACGAGCCCAATGTTCTGGGCGGACTGCGGCGGATGCTCTATCCGCTCCGCGACCAGTGGCGAATGGATTTCGCCGGCAGCGGCCGCGAGGCGCTCGAACGGCTCGAAGAGTCCCCGTTCGACGTGCTGGTCACCGATGCGCGCATGCCGGAGATGGGCGGCGCGGAATTGCTGGAAGAGGTCAGAAAACGCTTTCCGCAGACCATCCGGATTGTCCTTTCGGGCACCACCGAGCTGGACCTCACGCTGCGCACCGCCACCCTCGCCCACCAATACCTGTGCAAGCCCTGCGACGCCGCCACCCTTCGCTTCATTCTGGAGCGCGCCTGCTCGATGCGTGAGATGCTCGAGGATCCGGGCCTGAAATGCCTGATTTCCGGGATTCAGACGCTCCCCAGCCTGCCGGCCATCTACCTCAAGCTCAATGAGGCGCTGGGATCCGAAGGCGTCTGCGCCAAGGACATCGCGGACCTCATCGCACAGGATATGGCCATGACCGCCAAAGTCCTGCAAATGGTGAACTCCGCCTTGTTCGGGATCCGCCGGGAAGTCACCAGCGTCGCGCAGGCCGTGACGTTTCTAGGCATGGAAACCGTTCGGAGCCTGGCCGTCGGCGTGATGGCGTTCTCCCAATTCCGCGATCCGGCGCTGGCCCAATTCGCCGCCCAGTTGACCGAGCACAGTCTGCGGGTGGGGGTTCTCGCCCGGGAGATGGCGGCCTCCTCGCAATTCGCCGGCGTCACTGCCGACGACTGCTTTGTAGCGGGGCTGCTGCACGATATCGGAAAGCTGATTCTGGCCGATAATCGCCCGGCGGAATTCCAGGATGCCCTGCAAATGACGAGAAGCGGAGGTCTGACCGCCGCCGAGGCGGAAGCGCGGATATTCGGCGCCACGCACGCCGACGTAGGCGCCTACCTGCTCTGGCTTTGGGGCCTGCCCGATTGCGTGACCGAAGCTGTCGCGCTGCACCATAAGCCGGAGGGGTTCAGGAGCGCCGTGATGGCCGTCCATGTAGCCGACGCGCTGGTCCACAATGAGGCCAGTCCGGAGCTGGACGTCAAGGCCCTCGGCGACGCGGGTTTGATGGGACAAGTGCCCCATTGGCAGCGGATCGAAAACGAGTTAGTGGCGTTGAGGTAGCATCGATGACCAGAAACATCCTGTGTGTGGACGACGAACCCAACCTCTTGTCCGCCATCGAGCGCCAGTTCCGCAAGCGGTTCGATATCACCACCGCCCTGGGGCCGGAACTTGCCCTGCGGGCCATCGCCGAGCGCGGCCCCTTCGCCGTGGTGGTTTCCGATTTGCGGATGCCCGGCATGGACGGAATCCAGTTTCTCGCCCGCGTGCGCCACATCGCGCCCGACACGGTTCGAATCATGCTCACCGGGCAGGCGGATCTGACGGACGCCATTGAAGCCGTCAACCAAGGCAACATCTTCCAGTTCCTCGCCAAACCCAGCCCTCCCGAAATGCTCGGCCGGGCCTTCGAATCCGCCTTGGAACAGTACGGCTTGATCCAGGCGGAGCGAGAGCTGCTCGAGCACACCCTGACCGGTAGCGTCGAGGTATTGAGCGAGATTCTCGGCCTCGTCAACCCCGCGGCTTTCGGCCGGGCGCTGCGTATGCGCCGCTACGTCGCGTTTATCGCGACGGCCCTCGGTTTGCCCAAACGGTGGCAGTATGAGCTGGCCGCCATGCTGTCCCAAATCGGGTGCGTCACAGTCCCGTCGGATATCCTGGACAAGCTTTATGCGGCCGAACCACTGGACGAAGAAGAGAAAAAAATCTTCGCCTCTCACTGCGCCGTAGCCCACGATCTGCTGGTCAAGATTCCGCGGTTGGAGCGCGTGGCCCAGATGGTGGCCGCCCAGCAGGCCCCATGGAACGGAACGCACGATCCCGACCCGGTCGGCGCCGGGGCCGGCCTGCTCAAGGTCGCCGGGGATTTCGACGAGCAGATGATGCGCGGCCGCGACAGCCACGAGACGTTTTCCCAGATGCGCGCCAGCGGCAGCTACGATCCCTCGTACCTCTCGGCCCTGCAACAGATACACGTCGAGGAGTCGCGGACCGAAGCTCGCGCGGTAAAAGTCTCCCAGCTCCGGAAGGGCATGCTGCTCAACGCCGACGTGTTCTCCAAGAAAGGGCTATTGCTGGTCGCCAAAGGCCAGGAGGTGACCGCGGCGGCCATCGCGCGCCTGAACAGTTGCGAGCGCGCCGTAGGCGTCGTCGAGCCAATCTACGTACTGGTTCGCAAGAGTACCCCCCCAGCCGCACTCGACCAGTCCTTGCCAGCCGCGACGGTTTGAGCGGCCGCGAACCCCCGCCGGACGCTGGGGCGTCCCCCCGTCGCCATCAAATTCAGAATATCGGACTCTGTTTGTTGACTTCGCCGGCCGTTCGCGATAGACTTCTGTCTGCAAATAGATTTGCACTATACGCAAAATACCTGTGGGGCGAAATCCAGCGGCAAGCCCTTTCCCGGAGGCGCCGGTTGCTCGCCCGGCTTGCAAGATTGTCTCGCGCCTTTGCGGGCGGGGCGGTCTCAGGGGTCGTTTCGTCCCGTTTCAGCGTTCGATTCGAACGATGGCCTTATCGAGCGCGGCGCGATCGATCTCATAGCCCAGGCCCGGTTTGGAAGGAGCATGAACGTAACCGTCCGACGCGATGCGAACGATGTCCTTCATGTAGGGTTGCGCGTCACGGGCGCCCTGCGGATAAGGGACCTCAACAAAAGCGCTGTTGGGCATGGCCAGCTCGCAATGCAGATGGGCGGCCTGGTGCAGCACGTTCCCCACGCCGTGGGGCATGCATTCCATACCGTGGCACTCCGCCAGGATTCCGATCTTGACGCCGGGCGTAATCCCGCCCACGTTGTCCACCACGAAGCGCAGCGTGTCCGCCGCTCCGCGCCGGATGTACTCGGGGTAGTCGTAGAGCGAGAACATGAACTCGCCCACGATCACCGGCGTGCGCAGCTCCTGACAAAGCTGCGCCAGACCTTCCACGTCGGTGGAGGGCAGCGGGTCCTCGTATCCCCGGTAGTGAAGCTCGTCGAGCAGCCGTCCCGCTTCCATGGCTTCGCTGCGCGTGTAGTTGCCCACCGCGTGGTGCATCAGCATGAAGTCGTCGCCCACGGCTTTTCGCACCGCCGCGCAGATTTCCATATCCAGCCGGTAATGGCTGTCGCCGTCGGCGCCGACCGGCGGCGGGTTGATCTTGAACGCCCGGAATCCCTCGGCTTTGGCCTTCAGGGCCGCTTCCACGTAAGGGTCGGGGGTCTTGGTCTGGAGGTGCTGGGAGCTGGCGTAGGCCAGCACGCGGTCCTTGTAGGCGCCCAGAATCTGGTAGACCGGCAGCCCCGTCGCCTTGCCCAGAAGATCCCACAGACAAATGTCGATGGCCGCGGCTTGCGGCGGCTGGCCGTAATGGCGGCGGACTGGAACATATTGGGAAGTGAACTGGAGATGATCGAGCGCGCTCTTCCCGGCCAGCGCGCGTTTGGCGGTGTCCAGCCATCCGGAGTTGTCCCAGTTGGCGTGGAAGACGCTGGTCTGAAGCGTGCAGATGCCTTCGACCCCGCCCTCCGTGGCGATCGACGCCAGGCGTCCGGAGGCGGTCACGTAGACCTTCACCTCTTTGATGGCGAAGCTGGGCAGGTCCGCCGGTTTGACGCCGGCCGCGGCGGCGGTCTGGGCCCGCATGGATGCCGGAAACAGCGCCGCGCCCGAAGCGCCGAGGAAGCCGCGGCGCGCTATCATTGCTGTTCTCATGGGATTCTCCGTTCGCGCTCCGTCCGGATGACGGCGCGGCCCGTCGGGGCAAACTCAGTATACACTCGCCCGGCCGTGGGCGAAAGGCAATCATCGAAGTAAATTTCGGATAAAAAGAGGAAATACACGCATGAAACCTATTCTGATCGGCGCCGCGCTGGCTGGCGCTTTCGCTTGGCTCGCCATGGGCGCGGACATTCCTCCGCTGACCGACGGCAGCGATCACGGCGACCCGTCGTTTCTGGCCGAGGACGGTTGGAAGCCCCTGCTCAACGGCAAGAACCTCGACGGGTGGGAACTCGTCGATGCACGGAAGCCCGGCAAATGGCTGGTGACCAAGGCCGTGGTTTGGGGCGGCACGGCCAACCCCGCGGTGCTCACCGGAGTGCCCACTCCCGGAGACCGCATCGTCAACACCGACGTTGTCCCCAGCGGCAACGCCTCGAATATCTATACCACCGAGAAATTCGGCGACGTGGAAGTGTACGTCGAGTTCATGATCGCGGCCCACTCCAATTCGGGCTTCTTCCTGCATGGGCTCTATGAGACCCAGATCTGGGATAGCTGGGGATTCGTGCCCCGGCTGTTGACCGACCAGTGCGGGTCCATGTACCACTACAACGGCGGACCGATCAACGGCGAGGATGGCGGCATCGGGCCCAAGGCGCGCGCGGACCGTCCCCCGGGACAGTGGCAGTCGTATCATTATTGGTTCCAGGCCCCCAAGTTCGACGCGTCGGGCAAGAAAACCGCCAATGCCAAGTTCATCCGAATCCTGCACAACGGCCAGTTGATTCATGAGAACGTCGAGAGGCGGGGTCCCACGCAGGCGGCCATGAACATTCCCGAAGCGGCCATGAACCCCATCATGCTGCAAGGCGATCACGGGGCCGTGGCGTTTCGCAATATCTACATTCGGCCCCTGCGCGCCTTCACACCCCCGGTGGCCCCCGACCTCCAGCCCACCACCCAGAACGGCCAGCCCACCGGCGGCGGTGGCGGCAGAGGCGGACGCGGCGGCAATCCGCCGGCGGCCCCGCCGCCCGGCCGATAATCGCCGCTTCGGAGAAAAGGAAGTCAACCCATGCGGAAAACGTTGGGGCGTGCGCTCAGTTTCTGTGGAGTGCTGGCTTGCGCCGCATCGCTCGCTGTGGCCCAAAGCAAGCCCATTCCACAGCTCGTCAAGCAGGGTGACAGGTTCACCTTCATGGTGGACGGCAAGCCGTTCATCATGCTGGGAGGCCAGGTGGGCAACTTCACCGGCTTCCCGGACCGCATGGAGAGCGCCGGGCCGGCGTTTCAGGCGATGAACCTGAACACGGTCGAGTATCCCGTTTACTGGAATGTCATCGAGCCGGTGGAAGGGAAGTTCGATTTCAGCGGCTTCGACCAGATCCTGCGCGGCTTGCGCGGACGGGGGCTGCGAGCCGTGATTCTGTGGTTCGGCACCTGGAAGAACGGGGCCATGGACTGGGCCCCGAATTGGGTGAAGGCCGATACCAGGCGCTTTCCCCGCGTGCTCGATTCCGGCGGCAAGCCCATCCGCGTGCTCTCGCCCATGTCGAGGGCCAACCTGGAGGCCGACAAGAAAGCCTACTCGGCCATGATGACGCACCTGCGCCAGATCGACGAAGCCGACCGCACCGTCATCATGGTGCAGGTGGAGAACGAACCGGGCTCGCTCGGCAGCGTGCGCGACTTCTCGCCGGAATCGAACAAACTGTTCGCCGGCGCGGCGCCGGCGAAGCTGGTGACGGCGTTGAAGAAGAGGCCGGGAACCTGGAAGGAAGCCTTCGGCCGCGAGGCCGACGAGGCCTTCAACGCGTATTACCTCTCGTCCTATATCAATGAAGTGGCGCAGGCCGGCAAGCAGATCTATCCGCTGCCCGCTTACGTCAACGTGTGGAACGGCGGTTACGGCACCAATGACAACTGGGAGCGCTTCGACCGTCCCGGCGAATCCTATCCCAGCGGCGGGGCCGTGGCGCACATGCTGGACCTGTGGAAGGCCAACGCTCCGGCCATCGACGCCATCGCTTCGGACATCTATCACCAGTCGCCTATCACTTACTTGAAGATCCTCAATAGTTACCGGCGGCCGGATAACCCGTTGTTGATCGTGGAAACCGGCAGCGGCATCGCCGGGCGCGCTTTCTTCTACGCCATGGCCGATTTCGCGGGCATCGGTTTCGCTCCCTTCGGAATCGATGGAGGCGGCGCGAATTTGCGGCCGGACATGGCCGCCGTAGCGGCTGATTTCCGCCTCTTCAAGACCGCCATTCCGGTGATCGCCGGCCTTCAGGGCACTCCGCGCTTGAAGGCGGCGGTGGAAGAGACCGGAATCGGGGCGCGCAACCTGATTTTCAGCGACTATGACGTGCTGGTTCGCTTCCATCCGCGGGGCAGGCAGCCGGCGGGCGCCGTGGGCCAAACGGCGGCGGCCGGGGCGCCCGAACCTTCGGCCCGCGTAATGATCGCCGAGCTGGGAGCGGACGAGTTCCTGGTGATGGGCTTCGAGTCGTCCGTGGAATGGCGGCCGGTGCAGGGATCGGACTACACCGCCGCGCAGTTCAGCGAAGTCGAAGAAGGGTATTACGAGAACGGCGCTTGGAAGACCACCGTCCTGGGCACGACGTCGCAGGGAGACTACACCGGTCCGATGGTAAATCTTTCCGCTCAGGGAGCCCTGATGCGGGTCAAGTTAATGAAGTATTGAGTTACTAAAAGGAGACGCTGTCATGAATTCGAATGAGTCGAATAGAGGCGAGTTATCCCGGCGCGCTGTCATCGCCACCGGTTTGGCGCCACTCATCGTTCCGCGACATGTTCTGGGAGGCGCAGGTTTTCAGGCTCCCAGCGACAAACTGAGAATCGCCGCCGTGGGCGTGGCCGGCATGGGCCGGAACTACATTCACGAATGCGCGGATGAAGCCATCGTGGCCTTGTGCGACCTCGACCACACCTTCGCCGCGCCGGTATTCAGGAGCTACCCGAGCGCCAAGCTGTACAAGGACTTCCGGCAGATGTTCGACAAGGAGTCGAATAACTTCGACGCCCTGATCGTGGCTACCCCGGACCATTGGCATTCCCACCTGGTGCTGGCCGGCCTGGCCATGGACAAGCACGTCTACTGCGCCAAGCCCATCACCCACACCGTCGCCGAGGCCCGCAGGGTCAAGGCGGCGTGCCTGGCCTCCAAACGCACCACCAAGGCCAGCATTCAGGATTCCCGCACCAGCTATGCCCGCGCCACCACCGAATTGCTGCTGAGTGGCGCCATCGGCCCGGTCCACGAAGTCCACATCTGGACCGGCACCTATAGCTCCGGCGGCGGCTTCGCCCGCCCCGAGTCCGAGGCGGCGCCCGAAGGGATGAATTGGGACCAATGGTGCGGCCCCTCGCCCGCCCGTCCCTATGCCAAGACCTATCACTACGGCAACTGGCGGCCGTGGTGGGATTTCGGCACTGGCACGATCGGCGATTTTGGCTGCCACAACCTCCAGATGTTCCACGACGAGCTCGCGATGGGCACGCCGGATTGGGTTGCCGGCATCGGCTGCCAGGCCTTTACGCCGGGGCCCAAATCCCTGGACAACGCCGAGTGCATGAGCGTCGCCAACACCGTCCAGTGGCACATTCCCGCGCGCGGGAGCCATCCGGCCCTGATGGCGTACTTCTATGACGGAGGCCTGGCCCCGCCCCGGCCGGAGAGTATGCCCGCCGAGGTGACCATGCCCGGCAGCGGCGTCATGTTCGTCGGCGAAAAGGGCGTGCAGATTTCGGCCTACTACGGCGGCAACCCCTGGGCGGCATTCGTAGCCAACCCCACCAAGGCCCAGATGCCTCGTGGTCTGCCCGGCGGCTACCTGCTGCCGGAGGCCAAGTTCAAGGACTTCCAGCAACCGGCGCCCACACTGGAGCGCTGCGAGAAGCCGGATCATTACAAGGAATGGGTCCGCATGTGCAAGGCGGGCAAGAAGTCCATTACGCCCATCGAATTCGCCTGCGGGCTGACCGAGTTCGCCGTGCTGGGGACGCTGGCGTTGCGCCGGCACAGCATGCCCACCCCGCCGCCTGCCGGAGCCACCGGCGGTCGCGGAGGCGGCGGCCGCGGCGGCCGGCAGAACCGGGTCCTGGCCTGGGATCACGTCAAGATGAAGATCACCAATGACGAGTTGGCCAACAGCCTGGTCGATACGCCCTACCGCAAGGAGTGGGACTACAAGACATAGAAGGCCATCGGAGGGGGGCAGGCGCTTTCTTTCGCCTGCCCTCACACTCCGTGGGACAGACGATCGGTTTTCGTCGTCTGTCAAGAGGCCGTGGGTTAGTGGAACCTGACAGACCACGAAGATCGATGGTCTGTCCTACGTCGTTCTTACCCGATGCGCGAGGCGAACACGATGCGCAGCGGCTCATCCAGCAAGTCGGCCGACCGGGCCTGAAAGGCAGTCAGGTGCGGAGAGGCGAGATGCGCCTGGAGGAGCGCCATTGAAGTCCAATTCTCGAAAAACAAAAAGTGCCCAGGCTTGTCGTTGTCCCGGTGCAAGTCATACCGCAGGCAGCCCTGCTCTTTTCTGGTAGGTTCGATCAGCCCCTTCAGCAGCCCGCCCAACTCTTCCTCCCCACCGGGCTTGGCGTGGAACTCGGCGAATACGGTCAACGGAGTTTTATCCATAGAACTTCGAGTGTACGCCATCTGGAGCGCAGTCGGGCATGGAAGGGCCGGGCTGCCGATAGTCTCCCCGTCGACCCGCGAGAGCCTCCTAACCTCGGGACCGGTACTCACGGATGCGCGTTCGATCAATGAGTAAGTGCATGGTTGAAAGCGTGAACACCTTCCCGTCGGTCGCCTGGAGGAGGCGACGCATATCTTCGCGGCGCACCTTGAAGCCCCTGCCGGCAATGCAGGCGATCACATCATAACTTTGGCCCGCCTCATCGCGGAGGGTGCGCAGGCGCTGAACGCGAGCTACCTTGTCACGAGCCGTGCCGTCGTCCTCGGTGAGCTTCGCCTCGATCAACGCCGCGGGATTGAACTCGTCCGGGATGATGAAGTCCGGGGCCTGATCGAATCCAGCGATCCGCTCCGCCCGCTTCGTTTCTCGAAAACTGACCTTTCCGGCCGTGAGCGCATCCTTGATCGCCCCCTCGACCACCTCGCCTACAAGCTCGCTCACCGAATCCCGATGCGATGCGAACGGCCGCCCCAGGAATCGTTCGTACAAAAGGACGGGATACGGGACGCCGAGGTCGGCGACTGGCTGGAGGCTCTTGATCCCTTCCTTCGTGTCGGCCTTGTCAAGACGATGCAGGACGGTTGGGCCTGCGGTGTTCCCTCCGGCAAGGAGAGTCCTCACCCCGGCGTCGATCATCAAGCGGATGCGCTGATCGGTTAGCGTGGTCCCAAAGGGGCGCGGCGTGAGTGGCTGCACACGCATGTTCCGATCAATGGATCGGGCGGTCCCCTGATCGACGGTTACGCCCGTCATTTCGGTGGTGACATAGGCCCATTCCGGCGGTGTGAAGCCAAGTATGGCCCGAAACACAATAAAGGCTATCGGAACCAGTTCGACGGCGGCTTCGACGGTGGCGGGCGTTACATCGACGAACGCGCCGGTGGAACGTTTGAGCGCCTGGTAGCCCTTCTCGAAAGTGGCATAGCCGACGAAGCCGTCACCCCGCGGCATCTCCAGAAAGCTGGATTTGAGTTCCGCGAAGACTTCGTCCACAAGTGGGTCGAAGGCAAGGGTGGGGTCGCCATAGTTGGCCTCAAAACGCAACGGCATCGACTAAATCCCTCGTTTCTCCTTGGGAAAAAAGACCGCCAAGCATCGCTGGCTCCGGCGCTCTCGTTGCTTCGAGCCCGATCTTGACGTCTTCGACGGTCGCGAGGGCGTCCATCGCCGTACGGAAGACCGTGAGCTTTTCGCCTGTGGGAACCGTCCTATCCCAAGAGGGCCTCAGGCGCCAGATCGCCATGCGGGTTATGTGCCCGAACGCGGTACAGCGAATATCGCCCGCCGTTGGCTTCATGCCAGCGGCACGAAGCTCCGCCAGTTCGCCGGATATGATCCGAACCAGGCCCTCGGCGTCGTCGAAGAGCCAGGATCGCGGCGTCGTGCCGCTTTGGCGGCAGACGAAGACGGTATCGACGATGGATGATCCGGTCCCGTGGATGTGGATCGAAGCGCCCATCTCGGCTGGGCACGGCAGCGAGGCCGAGCAGGTTAGCCCGGCGTCGAGGATCGCCATGCCGACCGCCAGATAGGCGTCCTGCTTGTTGTGATGATACGTGAATACCAGAGGAGCGCCCGGTTTCAGTGCGTGGGCCATGCGCGCATACACGTTCGCGAGCCCTTCGGCGAAGTGCGTCATGCCTCGCTCCGCGGTATCGTTTCCGGTGAGCTCGTCGGCTTGGCGGGTGGTCAGGAGTTCGAGTCCGGCCGACGTTTCCCCCATGAGTTTCCTGAGCCACACGTAACAGAATTGCATCAGCTCGCCATACTGGACCATGCCATAATACGGCGGGTCGGTGAAGACGGCGTCGAGGCTCGACGGCGGAAGCGCCATGTCGGTCGCCGGAGCGCAGCGAATGTCGACTCGCCGCTCATGCGCCGCCGGGCGCTCCGGGTTCTTCTCCCCGATCCATTCGCCCCTGATGGGCAGCGTCAGTTTCCTTCCTCCTTCGAACGCGACTTCAAAGGGCTCCGTACAGTAGCGCTTGGCCTTCACGTACTTGTCGACTATATTGACCCACCCCCCGGAGCCGACCGGGAGAGCGCTTCCGTTGCGGATCCCCAGGAGGTTGGACTCGACCTGAATGTAGCCGACAGGAAAACCGTGGATCGAGAATATGTCCAACGACTTCAGCGCCATCGTGTCGTAGCGGCACAGCATGTTCTGATAGCGCAGCAGATCCGACAGATTCGTCGCCAGCGCGCAACGCAGACGGAGGTCCCTGACGCCAGCGATCAGACGGGCGCTGGTTTCCAGGCCGAGAAGCTGGCGGGAGTTAAAGAGTTCCCTGAACCGCCCGTATCCCCAACGGCGAAGGCGGGACGACTCGTCACCCTCCGGAATGACATCTTCGGGCACGAATGACGGCGTCAGCCTCTTCCAGGCGGCCTCTGCTTCATCTACGGTTCGAACATCGTCCTGGTCCGGTTTCTTGAACAGGCGCCCGGGCCGTCCCTTGAGATCGGGATTGTGGTACTCGATCGCGAAAAGCCGATGAGCAGGTGGACCTTCACCGTCAAAAGGAGCGGAGTTGATGTGCCCGCAGTGCGGACAGGCGCACTTGTTCCGGCCCACGGGTCCTTCTGTCCTCAGGAGCGTCTTGCACCGGCAAGCTCCGGGATGCCCAGGGTCGTCTACTTCGTTGAGATCTCCGCAGGACGGGCAGACGAGAACGTAGGATGTGTGGCGCGCGTCCTCGGCCAGCACATAGCCGGGAAAGAGATCGAACGCCTTTTGGCATTTCTTGCAGCTTCCCGTTTTCACCCAGAGAAAGTACTTGACGTCCGCATCCTCCCGGCCCGTGATCGGGCAGCGCGTCTTGTACAGGTGGCCGATTTCCCGGGAGAGCCGATCGAGCAGGCCTTCGGCCTCCCTTACGTAGGCCCTGAGGTCAATCGCCTCGATTCCTTCGCGCACAATCCAGGCAGCCATCGGGTTGATATCGGTCCCGATGACGTTGCAACCGATCCTGTTTGCCTCAAGAAGCGGCGTGCCCCCGCCCATGAACGGATCGGCAACCGTGATGCCCTCGAAGCTGTTCGCCCGATAGTACGATTCTTCAACTGGGCGGTTGCCAAATTCGGACAGCAGCAGCCCGCGGAACAGCGTTCCAGGACGACGGGCAAACCACTTGTGAACGGCGATGATAGGGCGGTAGTTTTGTTGGATCTGCTTTTCGCGGAGCGCAAGCGCCGCAACAAACCTAATGCTGTAGTTCTTCTCTATCGACATCGGGCACGCTCACCCGTCGCTACCGTGCGGCGCCCACTTGTCTTCAAAACACTTACCAACAACGCCCGGCCGCGGTCCTCATCCAGAATTGTAATCGGCATCCCCTCGCTAAACCTGTAGGCTCTTGCGCTCGCGCACCGCTGCTGCTTCTGGCGGCGAGCGAGATCGGCAACAGAGGGACCGTCGACCGGCAGCGCGATTTCCCTCAAGCGAATGTCTTCCCTTCAGTGTTTCCGGGCACGTTTCGAGCCTCTGCTCGGATTCTCCATTGTCTCCTATGCGCCACTCAGGGTGCGCACAGCGTCTGGTGAGAGAGCCTTGGGGCCAGCCCCGCCCTTACTCCCGCGGCAAAAACACCACTTTGAGCGCCCCGGCCGGCCGCGCTTGCGTTTCGAAGGCCTCGGCGTGGCGGGCCAGCGGAAACGTCCGCACGTTCAGTCTCTCCAGCCCCATTTGAGAGAGCAGTTCGACGGCGCGGGCGTGCGTGTAGGGGTTGATCAGGGAACCCACGATGGTCAGCTCGCGAGCGAAGATGCGGTAGGGGCTGACGGTGGCCTCGGCGTGCGCCGGGGCGACCCCGAAAACCAGAATGGCGCCGCCGCGCGCGGCGCGCTCGAGGGACTGCTCGAAAGTGGACCGCGAGCCCACCGCGTCGATCACGTAATCGAATTCTCCATCGAGCGCATCCGGCGCGGCCGTGCGGTCGGCTCCGAATGCCGCGGCGGCCGCGCGGCGTTGTTCGTCGGGCTCGCTCACCGTGATGTGACCAGCTCCGGCGAGGCGTGCCAGGCGGGTGAGCATGAGGCCCACCGCTCCGGCGCCGATCACCAGCACCGTCGCGCCGGAACGGACCGCCAGCCGGTCCATGCCGTGGACGCAGCAGGCCAGCGGCTCGGCGAAGCAGCCGATGCGCGGGCCAATGCCTTCCGGAAGCCGGTACACGTTGCGCGCATCGGCCATCATGGCTTCGGCGAATCCGCCATCCATGTGGACGCCGTAGGCGCGCATGCGCTCGCATAGATGCTCGCGGCCGCCCCGGCAGAACCGGCAGGCGCCGCAAAACGTGTTGGGCTGAACGGTGACCGGGTCCCCTTCGCGCAGGCCCCGAACGCCGGCGCCTACCGCGTCCACCACGCCGCCGATTTCGTGGCCCAGCACCACCGGCGCGGCCGAGGGGAACTCGCCGCGAAAGATGTGGGCGTCGGTACCGCAAATGCCCACGGCTTGCGGGCGGATGCGCACCTCGCCGGGCGCCGGATCGGGCAGTGGCAACTCTTCCAGGCGAAGATCCCCAGGGGCATGAAAACGCAGGGCCTTCATGACCGCCTCCCAGGCCGCTCCAGGCGCTTCCCGGCGGCGTCGAAAAGATGGCAGGCCTCCGCGCTTATGTGGAAGGCCACGCGCTCGCCTTCGCGAACGGTGGTGTCGCCGGCTGTCTGCGCCACCAGCTTGCTGCCGTCCGCCAGGCGTGCATGAACATAGGTGCGCGGTCCCAGGTGTTCGAGGGCCTGAATCTCGCCTTCCACCTGGCCGCCCGATTCGAGGGCCACGTGCTCGGGGCGAATGCCGAGGGTGAGCCGTCCACCGGCGGCAATGCCCGCTCCCAGGGCGGGAACGTCGAGGGCCGATCCCTGGAACAGTGTCACCCTACAGCGGTCCTCCATGGCCCGCTCGACTCCGACCTCGAGGAAGTTCATTTTCGGCGCGCCGATGAAGCCCGCCACAAACAGGCTGGCGGGGTTCTGATACAGCTCCAGCGGCGACGCCACTTGTTCCACGCGGCCCTCGTTCAGCACCAGGATGCGGTCGGCCATGGTCATGGCTTCCACCTGGTCGTGAGTGACGTAGATCATGGTGGTCTTCAACTCACGGTGCAGGCGCACCAGCTCGAGCCGCATCTGGGCTTGCAGTGCGGCATCCAAATTGGAGAGCGGCTCGTCGAGCAGAAAGGCCTTGGGCTGGCGCACCATGGCGCGGCCGATGGCCACGCGCTGCAATTGGCCGCCGGAGAGCGCCCGCGGCTTGCGGTGGAGCAGCGGCTCCATGTCGAGGATGCGCGCCACCGCCAGCACCTTCTGGTCGCGCTCGCGCCGCGGCGCCCCGGCCAGGCGCAGGCTAAAGCCCATGTTCTCGGCCACGGTCATGTGCGGGTACAGGGCATAGCTTTGAAACACCATGGCCAGCCCGCGTTTTGCGGGCGGGATGTTCTGCACCGGCTGGCCGTCGATCAGCACCTCGCCTTCGGAGACTTCCTCCAACCCGGCGATCATGCGCAATAGCGTGGATTTGCCGGAGCCCGAAGGCCCCACGAACGCCACGAACTCGCGGTCGGCGATGGCCAGGTCCACGCCATGAACCACCTCCTGCTGGCCGAAACGCTTGCGTACGTGTTTCAATTCGACGGTCGCCATAGTCCCTCTAATCCCCCCGGATTCACCGCGGAGCCGCGGAGACGCGGAGATGGACGCGGAGCGGAATTCAAGAGTATTTGGTTAGTGCTCACGTTCTTTCCATTCTCGCTATCTCTCCGCGGTGAATGAATCTCCCCCTCTCACTTCACCGCTCCAAAGGAAAGACCCCGCACCAACTGCTTCTGGCTGACCCAGCCGAACACCAGTATGGGGGCGATGGCCAAGGTGGAAGCCGCCGAAAGCTTGGCCCAGAAAAGGCCCTCCGGGTTGGCGAAAGAGGCCGTGAAGGCGGTCAGAGTGGCAGCCTTGACGGTGGTCAGATTGAGGCTCCAGAAGGCCTCGTTCCAACTCAGGATTATCGAGAGCAGCGCGGTGGCGGCGACGCCTGGGGCGGAGAGCGGCAGCAGCACGTGGAGCAGCTCTTCGCGCTCGCTGGCGCCATCCATGCGGCTGGCTTCCAGGATCTGGTGCGGCACTTCCCGGAAAAACGAAAACAGCATCCACACCACGATGGGCAGCACGCTGACGGCGTCGATCAGCACCAGCCCGATGCGCGTATCGAGCAGGCCGAAGCTGCGCCACAGCAGGTAGATGGGCACCAGCACGCCCACCGCCGGCAGCATTCTGGTCGAGAGCATCCAGAGCAGAATGTCCTTGGTCCTCCGGGTAGGGAAGAAGGCCATGGCATAGGCCGCCGGAACCGCCAGCGCCAGGGCCAGCAGGGTGGCTCCCAGCGATACCACCACGCTGTTGAGCGCGAACTGCACGTAATCGGCGCGCTGCAGGACGGCCGAGTAATTCTCGAGGGTCGGCCGGAAAAGCAGCGCGGGCGGCGTGGCCACCGCGGTGATCTCGGTCTTGAAACCGGTCAGGAACATCCACAGAATGGGGAAGAAGATGATCAGCGCCGCCGCCCAGCCCGTCACGGTCAGCGCCAGGCGCGACTTCCAGGATGTCTTCATGGCAGGTCCTCCAGGTTGCGGCCCACCAAGCGCATCAGGAAGATGGCCACGATGTTGGCCAGGACGATGGCGATGACGCCTCCGGCCGAAGCGCCGCCGACGTCCCAATCGAACAGGGCGTCGCGGAAAATCAGGTACGCCAGGTTGGTGGAGGCCAGGCCCGGGCCGCCGCCGGTAGTCACGTAGATCTCGGCGAACAGGCTAAGGAAGAAAATGGTCTCGATCATGGCCACCACCGCCATGGGGCGCAGCATGTGGGGCAGCTCGATGTGCCAGAAAAGCGCCAGCGGGCCGGCGCCTTCCATGCGCGCGGCCTCGCGCAATTCCGGGTTGAGCGATTGCAGGGCGGGCAGCAGGATGAGCACGGCGAACGGGGTCCATTCCCAGGCCACGATGGCGACGATGGCCATGAGCGGCATATGGGCGAAGAAATCCACCGTGGGCAGCCCGAGTGAGCGGGTGATCCAGGCGAACATGCCGAACACCGGATTCATGAGCATGTTCTTCCAGATGAGGGCGCTCACGGTGGGCATCATGAAGAAGGGCGCGATCACCAGCAGGCGGCAGATGTTGCGGCCGGGGAATTCGCGGTCGAGGAGCGCCGCCAGCAGGGTTCCCAGCGCGAGGGTGATAAGCAGCACCAGGCCCACCAGCAGGAGCGTGTTGCCCATGGCCACCCAGAGCGCGCGCCCGGCGAGCAGATAGCGGTAGTTATAGAGCCCGGCGAAGGCGCGTTTGCCGGGGCTCAGCAGGTTGTAATGCTGGAGGGAGAACCACAGGGTCATGGCCAGCGGCACGATCATCCAGACCAGGAGGGCCGCCACCGAGGGGGCCAGCAGAGCCCTGGCGCCGAGGGCGCGGCGTCTGACGGCAACGTTACTCACCGGCGCGCCACCATCCTCTCTCCGGCAACCCACTGCTGGTCAGGGGCGGCCGCGAAAGTGGGACAGACGATCGGTTTCCGTCGTCTGTCGCGTGCTGCCCACGGGCCAGACAGACCACGAAAGACGATGGTCTGTCCCACTAGACTCATTGCAGATACCCTCCGCGGCGCAGCTCGCGCTGGGCTTCGCGCTGGGCGAGATTTAGCGCCTGTTCCACGGTGACGTTGCCGGTCAAAGTGGCGCTGATTTCCTGGCCCACCTCCTCACCGATGGCCTGGAATTCCGGGATGGCGACATACTGGATGCCGACATAGGGCACCGGCAGCGCGCTGGGCCGGGTGAAGTTGGCGTTGAGAATGGCGTCGCGCACCAGCCCCGCGAAGGGCGCGGCCCGCTGGTACGCGGGGTTGTCATAGGTGGACTTGCGGGTTCCGGGAGGCGCCAGCAGCCAGCCGAATCGGTCCCCCACCATGGCCGCGTAGCGCTTGCTGGTGGCCCACTTGATGAAGCGCTTGGCGGTCTCCACGCGGGGCGTGGATTTGGGGATGGCCAGCGCCCAACCCCACACCCAGGCCGACCCGCTGGAAGTCCGGGCGATGGGCGCCTTGGCGAAGCCGGTGGCGCGCGAGACGCGGCTCTGGCTGGCATCGAGGATGTAACCCGCCGCGGCCGTCGAATCCACCCACATGGCGCAATTTCCATTGGAAAACAGCGCGCGCACTTCGTTATAGCCGTCCGTCACCGAGCCCGGAGGCCCATAGTTCCGCATCAGATCGACGTAGAAGCGAATGGCATCCACCCAGGGCTGGCTGGTAAGCTGCGGCTGCCAGTTCATGTCCACCCATCGCCCGCCGAAGGTGTGCATCAAGGTGCTGAGGTACGCCACGTTCTGGCCCCAGCCCGGCTCGCCGCGCAGGCACACGCCGTAGACGCCGTGGGCGGGGTCGTGGAGCCGCGACGCGAACTGGCGGATCTGCTCGTAGGAGGGCTGCCGCGGCATGGCCAGCCCGGCCTTTTCGAACAGGTCCGTGCGGTAGTAGGTGAAAGAGCTTTCGCCGTAGAACGGCGCGGCGTACAGTTTGCCCTGCCAGGAGAGGCCCTGGCGGATCACCTCGAAGATGTCGTTGTAGTCGTAGTCGGCGCCCAGGTCGTCCACCGGAACCAGCCAGCCGCGGGCCGCCCACAACGGCGTTTCATAGGACCCGATGGTGATGAGGTCGAAGGTATCGCCGCCGGTGGCGATATCCACGGTGAGGCGCTGGCGCAGGGCGCTTTCCCCCAGCACCACCCAGTTGAGCCGGACCCCGCTTTCCCGCTCGAACTCCTTGGAGAGCCGCTGCATGAGGATCATGTCGGCGTTGTTGACCGTGCCGATGGTGAGCTCGGGACCGGAGCGGTGCTGGTAGGCGACCGAGACGGCGAGGAGCGCGACCACGGCGGCCCCGAGCGCCATCCAGATTCGATTGGAAAACCCCATTCGGAGTACCAGAGTCTAACAGACGAATATAGCGGAAAACGGGGAAGAACGCCGGCTAAGAGCCGGCGGCAAGCCCGAAGGCTTGGCCCCACGGTTCACCCCACATCCACCATGACCTTCAGCGCCTGGTGGGCCTGTTCCTCGATGAAGGAATAGGCCGCGGCATATTGCTCGAAGGGGAAGTGGCGGGTGATGAGCGGCTGGGTGACGATATCGCCGTGGGCGATCCACTTCACCGCCTGCTCGTAGTCGGCGTGCTTGTACATCAGGGTCCCCATCAGGGTGAGCTCGCGGTCGCCGAGGAGGGAGACATCCACCCGCGGCTTCTGTTCGAAGACGCCCACGGCCATCACGCGGCCGCTCTTCCTGACATTTCGCAGAGCGTCGTCCAGGGCCTCCTCGGAGCCCGCCGCCTCGAAGGCCACATCGAAACCGCCGCCCCCGAAGAGCCTGTTGGCGAAATCTTCAAGCTTCTCTTCCCGGATATTGCAGACGTGATCGATGCCGCAGGCGGCCGCAATGCCGACGCGGAACGGGTTGACGTCGGTGATGAACACATTGCCGGCCCCGCGGCAGCGCGCGGCCTGGGCCACCAGATTGCCTATCGTGCCGGCGCCGAGGACCACCACGTTGAGCCCGCGCAGATCGCCGGCCCGGCCGGTGGCGCGCGCGGCCACGGCCACGGGCTCGACCAAGGCGCCGTCATCGAAGCTCATGCCGTCGGGCAACGGCACGAGGCGGCTGCGGGGGACCACGAAGAGCTCCTGGGCGCAGCCGGGCGCCTGGAATCCCTGCACCTTGAGCGCGTTGCAGACATTGTACTGGCCGCGGCGGCAGGGCGGGCACTGGCCGCACACAATCTGCGGCCGGGCGGTGGCTTTCATCCCCGGGCGGACGCCGGTGACTCCCGGCCCCACCACCTCCACCGTGGCGCTGTACTCGTGTCCCTGCACAACCGGATACGAGGTGTACGGGTGCTTGCCGCGCCACACGTGAATGTCCGATCCGCAAATGCCGATGCGGCGGATGCGCAACAGCACCTCACCTGGTCCCGGTTTGGGAGCGGGAACATCCCGCATTTCTATGCGGCCGGGTTGGATCAAAACGGCCTGCCTCACGAAGCTCCTTTCCGTGGCGCGCATGACGCCTCAGCATTTACTTATCGCACCCATGCGCGTTCCGGGGCAAGGGCGGCGGCCGCGACGCGAAGCGCCGAGCCCCGCTCAAGCGTTACGATGAAAGAGCAAGAATGGAGAACCGAACATGCAATTGAACGTCCCTCCCGACCTTGCAACGCTTATCGACAGGCGCCTCTCCAGCGGCGGCTACCAGAGCGTTGAAGATGTGTTGCGCCGCGCTCTTGAAGCCCAGGACGCCGAGGAAAGCTGGACAGACGAGGAGCGCCGTGCGCTGGCGTCTCATATCGAAGAAGGCTATCTACAGGCCGAGCGTGGAGAGCTTATCGATGGCGCACAGGCCCGCCGTGAAGTTCAGGCGATGAAGGACAACTGGCGTTCAGGGCGTTCGCCCAAACGATGAGCGATTATGTTCTCACGCCGCTTGCCAAGGCCGATGTTTTTGCCATCTGGTCTTATATCGCGGCGGACAGCGAAGACGCCGCCAACAGCGTAGAACAGGCGATTTACGACGCTTGCGCGTTTGTCGCCGAGGCTCCCATGCGCGGCCATCCCCGGCCGGACCTCACAGCCCGTTCGCTTGGTTTTTGGACGCTGACCCGCTACCCCAACTACACCGTCGTGTACCGGCCGAAGACAGCCCCGCTTCAAGTTGTGGCGGTCCTTCACGGGAAGAGAAACATAGGACGCATCCTGGAACATCGCCCATGACGTGGGCGGCGCTCATTCGTCCACCCCATCCAGGCCCTACCGCAGCAGGGCCGAGGCGCTCCACAGGACCGGGGCTTGGCCGTGAAGGTCGCCGGTGCGGCGCGGGCGGGCCAGGTAGTAGGCCAGGTCGTTGAGCTTGTTGGTGCCCGCGCAGACGCTGGTGACGTCGGCATTCTGGTCGATGTAGCCGACCAGGGCGAGCCAGGCTTTGCGGGCCGCCGGGCCGTAGGTCTTGGCGTCGAGCCAGCCGTTCTTCACGCCGGTGACCATGGCGAAAGTAAACATGCCCGTGCTGGAGGTTTCCGGCCAGGCCTCGGGACGATCGATGAGCTGACGCCACATGCCGTCCTGGCCCTGGAACTCGAGCAGCGCCTGCATCATCTTGCGGTATCCCTGGAGGACGCGTGCGCGCCGGGGATGGTCCTGGGGAAGCGAGCGCAGCAACTCGGTCATCCCGGCGGCCACCCAACCGTTGCCGCGCCCCCAATAGAACGGGACATCCGGAGCGTGGTAGAACAATCCACCGGGCTGCTGCAGCTTGTCGAGGTAAGAGACCATTTCCAGGGCCGCGCGGTCGATGTAGCGGGCATCGCCGGTGGCGCGGTAGGCCTGCACCTGCAGGGCCGTGATCATGAACATATCGTCGATCCAGAAGCGGGACTCGCTGGTCAGCCCATCGGGGGTGGGGTCGCTCCACTGCCGGTCGGCGATGGCTTTGCCCATGTCGAGATACTTCTGGTTCTTGGTCTGGATGTAAAGCTCCAGGGGGAGCGCCCCGAAAACCGAGAAGTCCACATGCCGCTCGGTGACGATCAGCCCGGACTCCGCCGGCGTCGTCAGCGGATCGAAGCGCTTGATGAGGCGGGCGGTGAGGTCCTTATCGCCCGACAGTTGGGCGAAGGTCAAGGCCCCATACCAGGCGCAGACTTCCGGGTAGATGATGCGCTTGGGATCCATGTGCGGAGCGACAACGAAGCGCTCCGCCACGCGTTTGCCAACCTCGGCGGGCGAAGTCCGCTCGGGCCAGTTGGTGAAATCGGTCTGCTGCGCGACGCTCGGGCGCGCGACCGCCAGGGCCATCGTCCCGGCTGTCAGAAAAGGTATCAGTGCTCGGCAGTGCATGGGCGTTTCTCTATCTCACCATTATGCCGGATGTCGAGGCGCGCAAGAGACGATGGTCCGTCCCGCGAGCTACTTCTTCAGCAGGGCATTGACGCACCAGAGGACCGGCGCCTGGCCGTGGGGATTGCCCTTCTGGGTGGGGCGGTTCAGGTAGAATTCCAGGCTGTTGGTCTGGCCGGTTCCGACGCAGACCTTATCCACCAGGCCATCCTTGTCGACGAACAACTTGTTGAGCCCCAGCCAGCCTTTGCGCGCGGCTTGGGCGTAGGTCTTGGCCGGAAGCCAGCCCTGCTTCACGCCGGTGATCATGGCGAAGGTGAACATGGCGGTGGAGGAGCTTTCCTGGTAGGACTCGGGGTGGTCGATCAGTTGATGCCACACCCCGTCGGCGTCCTGATATTTCAGCAGGGAGGCCATCATCGTGTGGTAGCCCTCCAGGATGCGGGCGCGTTTGGGGTGGTTCTTGGGCAGCTCGCTGAGCAGCTCGGACATGCCGCCCGCCACCCAGCCGTTGCCGCGGCCCCAGAAGAAGGGGAACTCGGGCCCGTGATAGAACAGGCCGTTGGGCTTCTGCAGCTTGTCGAGGTAGGCGACCATTTCGAGCGCGGCGCGGTCCAGGTAGACCTTGTCGCCGGTGGCGCGGTAGGCCTGCACCTGGAGGATGGTGATCATGTACATGTCGTCGATCCAGAAGCGGGTCTCGGGCGAAAGCCCTTCCGGGGTGGGGTTCTGCCACTGCTGGTCGGCCAGCTTCTTGCCGAGCGGAAGGTATTGCGGATCCTTGGTGCGGATGTACAGCTCCAGGGGCACGATGCCGAAGATGTTGTGGTCCACGTGGAGCTGCCAGGAGATCAGCTTTTGCTGTCCCGCCTCGGTGCGCCAGGGGTCGTAGCGCTTGACCAGGGCAGCGGTCATGGCTTGATCGTGGGTCAGCTTGGCGAATTCCAGGGCGGAGTACCAGGTGGAGTCCTCGGCGTAGTGGACCCCGGGCCCGTTGGGAATCCAGCGCGGAAGCATGTCTTGAACGATCTTCTTGCCGATTTCCTGCGGCGAGGCGCCGGCCGGCCAGCCGGTGAATTCCTTCCTCTGTGCGGTGGCGGCGCCGGCGAGCCCAAGGACTATGAGTCCGGCGAGCGAATGTCGAATGAAAGCGCGCATTCTCGGTCCTCCCAAGTCCGCTCTCGGGCCAGGCCAGATTGATGGCGCAGGCCCGGGCCCCCCTCCGGCGATCAGGCAGCGTGAAGGAGCGGCGACGCAGACGACAAAAAGATGACGAACTCTAAAGTGTACACGAGAGGGCGGGCGCCGCGCACGGTTTTTGCATGGCTTTTGAATGGAGGAAAGGGGAAGGGCAGAGGATGGCGGGGAAACACGTCACTGTCGGTAGATTGGCGTCTCCAGGACTGCCCGAGCTTGGCTCGGGTTGGCAGACGGAAGCGTCTGCCCCACAAGGCTGGGGTTGGCAGACGGAAGCGTCTGCCCCACAAGGCTGGGGTTGGCAGACGGAAGCGTCTGCCCCACAAGGCTGGGGTTGGCAGACGGAAGCGTCTGCCCCACAAGGTGGGGGTTGGCAGACGGAAGCGTCTGCCCCACAAGGTGGGGGTTGGCAGACGGAAGCGTCTGCCCCACAAGGTGGGGATTGAAAAAGAGAGGGAACTTGGGCTTAGCGTTGCTGGCGGCCGGGGCTTCGCGGACTTATCACCGTGCGTTTCCGGCCGCCACTGGATTGAGCGGCACTTCGGTGGCATTAGGATCGCTGGCTGGCAACCCGGTACCCTCCGATTCGTGCATAGGCCGACGAGCGTACCCGCCGCTCCTACTGAATCACCATGCTCTTCGATACCCGACTATCCCGGCCCTGAAGAACCGAACGGGAAACCGGTCCCGTCCGGTCCTAGAGACCGGGGAGGATCACACTCGCGTGGGGTGTTATGAAGCTAGCTCCAAAGTCTCCCGTCGGGGTCATCTGTCAGTGACCTCCGTAAGGCTTCATGGCTCCGGGAGTTCGATACCAACGTAATGCAACGCATCTTGGCCAAGATGAGGGTTGCGGCCGGGCTTGCGCACGACCACTACCTGATTCGAAGCTAGCATGGGGGTAAGCGGGCTCGGCGAGGACGGGCGGGCAAGTTATAGAAACGGAAGGGAAAAGAAATTTCGTTTTAGTGAACTGGGTACTCGGGCCGGGCGTGCCCGGCCCCTACACGGACGGCGAAGATGCCGGCACGGACGCCGGCATGGCAGGCCGGAGGCCCGCTCTACAGCGCCGGCGAAGAATGCCGGCACGGATGCCGGCATGGCAGGCCGGAGGCCCGCTCCACGGCGCCGGAACGGGCCAGCCGCCGCCGATTCTTACGCCGAGGTGGTGGACGTGGCGGTGTTCCTGATGGAGGTTCCGCCGTACTTGATGACGTACTCCTTGTTGATGGCGTACTCGTCCATGTGTTTGTCCCACATGCCGACCACCACCGCGTCGGTGGACTTGATGTTGGCGAAAACCTCCTTGAACCGTCCCTCGACGATATCCTGCCTTTGGGCCATGCGGCCGCAAGCCAGGAGCTTATAGACCCAGCACGGCTTCTTGGTCTGTTTGACGATCTTGAGCATCTCCGGCGGATCGCCGCGCACGAAACCTACTTCGCCGCCGTACACGTCCGAACCACCCTCGGTGGGGTGACCGACTTCCAGGGGCGCCAGGCCGGGGTTGAAGGCGAAGAGCTTCTCCCATTCGTCGTGGGTGCGGCCATACTTGTACAGGCAGCACATGTAGTAATCCACGTCCCAGTCCTGGGACTCGATGATGTCGAATACTTCGGGCCGGTGGCTGGTGACGGCCACCAGGACGCCCGCATCGCGCACCGATTTGCACCACTCCCGAACGCGGTCGAGCTTGCCTCTTCGCCACCAGGCATCGGTGCCGGTGTCGCCGGCGCCTCCGTGGTGGATAGAGATGCAGCCGCTCTGGGCAATCTCCTTGGCGCCGCGCCCAGCCCGGAGAGACAGGTCCAGACTGGCGGTGTTGCGGGTGGCAAACAGGAGTTTGCCGCCGTCTTCCTTGTTGTATTTGGTGATTTTCGCCAGGCCGTCTTCCATGCAGTTGATTCCCAGCTCCTCACAATGCTTGAACTGCTGGGCGATACGTTCGGGCGTGTTCCAGGCGCGCGCCTCCAAGCCGATCACCTGGGAGAAATGCGCCCCGGGGCCGTTCGATCCGATGATCAGGCGGGAGATATCGTACTTGCCGAAGCGGACCGTGGGCATGGGCTGCTTGGAGAGGGGCCCCGGCACGGGCAGTCCATTCCCAGGCCCGCCCCGGCCCGGCGCGGCGGCGCCTGGTGCAGGCGGCTGCTGGGCGGAGCCGGCGCCGGCGGCCGCACTGGACGCCGCGGCGAGCGCCCCGATTCTCTGAAAGAAGTCCCGGCGGGAATTGCTCGCCGGGTCCGGTTTAGATGTCGAATTCATTCCTGGCTGCCTCCTTGATACGACGACGTCCGAGCCGATGCGGATCCAGCGGCGGACGCCGGCGATCTCTAAACCAGGATGGAATGTGCCGCCATCCCGGTCAGCATCGATTATACATGGAAGCGGGGTAAAGGGAGGCGATTATCCAGTCCCGGCTTGGCGATGGCCGTGGGGAGCGCGACACAGATGTGATGTCCTCGGGTGAAGCTCCGGAGGAGCGAAAGAAAGTAGCCCACGGCGTGAGCCGTGGGAAGACATCGAAATCGACTAAGCCCCGGCAGGGGCGAAAGAACCTCTTCCGCCCCCTCCGGGGGCTGCCGGGGTTGCTCACCAGTCCCACGGCTTGCGCCGTGGGCTAAGATCTTCGGCCCCCTCCGGGGGCTGCCACGGTTGCTCACCAGCCCCGCGGCTTGCGGCGTGGGCTGACATCTTCCGCCTGACGGGCTAGAGAAGCACTCTGAGTATTGGTTACGCCTGGATTCCTGCGATTCGCTTCGAAACCCAAGAATTCGCCACTTTGATCTCGCACACCCGGGGCCATCGGGATCGGGGCTGTATATACAGGAATTGTATATACTGGAAAGAATCTATGCCCCGGAAATCGACAATACTCCATGAAACCAGCTCCAGGACCGAAGAGACCGACTGGTACGCCAGCTCCGAAGGACGCCGGCAAACGCAGCGCGAATTCGAGCGGGCGCTGAGAAACGGGACGCTGGTTCGTTCCTCCGGGTCGCGCATACCACGGACGGATCCCGGCGTTCTCAAGACGCTACTGGAACAAGCGAAATTGAATGCCACCCGCCCCGTGTCGATTCGGCTATCGGTCGCCGATATCGAGCTGGCCAAGGACATTGCATCGAAGCGCGGAACCGGATACCAGACGGTGCTCAAGGAGGCAATCCGCCATGGGCTGAGGCGGGCCAGTTAGTGCAGGAAGCGCCCGATAGGTTCCCCCGCGCGGGGCCGGGCATGCCCGGCTCGCGGGCGAAAACGATGGCAGTAACCAGTTACCCAATTATTCTCGTCGAGGGAGCCCTCACGTGGCGGCGCCTTTTTCAAAACTCCCGCCGGTCAGCTCGCACCACCTGCATGTCCGCCACCGGCTTACACCGGAAGGTCTCGAAGTTCTCCACGTTCTTTAGGACGAAGGTTGAAACGTTGGGGGCCTTTTGCGCTTTGACGTTCTCAAAGGTTGCGCCATTCACCTGGTCTAAGACGAAGGCCGGGCGGCGGTCTTCTTGCAGGAAATTGACTTCCACGTTACTCAGTTCGATCCCTTTGGCGTGACGGATGAAGAAGCCGTATGCGGGTAGCAGGCCAAACATGGAAGGCTCGGGATACTCTTTCTCGCGCTCGGGCGTTTCGAGCGGATCGCGCGGCGGCACGCCGCCCTGGGCGCGGTAGAAGAACCCGTTCACCAGGTCGGCGGGCTGCTTCGCCACCTGCTCCATGGTGAGACCGCCGCGGTACCAGATGCGGATGTCGCTGAGTCGCACGCCTTCCACATCGTGGCCGGGGATCCCGCTGATGATGGAGCCATAGCGCGGATCGGCGTCGTAGACCACCACGTTGCTAATCGTCACGCGGCGGATCGAGCCGATGGCGGTCCCTTCCGGCGCCCGCATACGCGCGCCCAGGCGGAGGAAGATGGGCGCGTTGGAGACATCGCGCATGGTGATGTTGGAGACGGCGATGTCTTCTATGTGGGCGCCGTCGACGCTTTCGAGGGCCAGGCCGCGGGAGCGGTCGAAGACCATATTGGAAATCGTGATGTTGCGGAAATCGCCTTCGGATTCGGTGCCGATCTTGATGCGGCCGGTGGGGCCGTCGCGGTCCGGCGCCTGTTTTACGGTCCGCTTATAGGTGGCATCGAGGAGCGAGCCGATGTCGTAGCCGCTGACCAGCCCGTTGGTGATCGTCACGTTCTCGGTGGCGCGGGCGAAGCCGAGCGCATGGCTGCCCTTGAGCACCAGCGCGTCGTCGTTGGGCGAGTTGATGCTGGTGTTGGAGACGCGGACGTTGCGGCAGCTATCGATGTCGATGCCATCGCGGTTGGTGTCGATCTTGATATTGTCGATGGTCAGGTTGTCCACGCCGGTGACGAGGATGCCGAAGTGGCCGCCGTTGAGGATGGAGAAATCGCGCAGGGTCACGTTGCGGCAGAGTTTGAGCGCGATGAGCTTGTCGCCGACGGCGCCGCGCTCGCGGGTGAGGGCGGCGCCGCTGAGCAAGCCGCCGCCGACGATGGAGACGTTGTCGAGGCCCTCGCCCCAGATAAGGCTGTTGTGCCAATGGCTGTGGCCGAAATCCTGGAACTGGTCCCACTGGTTGGGCTCCGCGGCGTCGTACGCCGCCCCGTCGGAAGAGGCCTCCAGCCTGGCGCCGTGCTCGAATTGCAGGGTGATGTTGCTTTTCAAACGAATGCTGCCGGTGAGATAGATTCCGGCCGGAAAATACACCACGCCGCCGCCGGCGGCCGCGGCGGCTTCAATGGCCTTGTTGATGGCGTCCCGGTCGGCGGATTTGCCATCGGCCTTGGCGCCGAAAGTTTTCACGTCGAAGGTGGCGGCGGGCAATTGAATCGATGCCGTCAGAACGAGACAAACCAGAAAAGCCTTAGACATGCTGCCTCCCCTTCAGTGATCGAGCTTGGCCACCCAGCGCGCCTCGAACTACGGTTGACGAAGAAGAATGCCGGCATGGGTGCCGGCATAGCAGGCCGGAGGCCCGCTCTACGGTGGCCATGGCGGCTGGTATAAAACCAGCGATAAGCGCCTTCGACATGCTGCCTCCACATCGTGATCGAGCTTGGCCACGGCGCCCCACCGGCCAAGCGTGACAGACCACGAAAAACGATGGTCTGTCCCACTCAGGGCCTCTGTGCTTCGATGCCGCTTGCCTGTTAACATAGCATCTCGATGGCGTTCGTGTTCCGTGAGGAGGGTCACGTAATGCACACATTTTCTTTTCTTGCGAAAGCGGCCGCGGCGTTGGCGCTGGTGGCGCTGGGAACGGCCGGGGCACAGACGGGGCCGCGGCGTTTCGCGATCACCGCTTCGGGGGCGGTGGGCGATGGCCAGACTTCGAACACCAAGGCCATACAGAGCCTGATCGACAAGACCGCCGGCGCGGGCGGCGGCACGATTGTGGTCCCCGCGGGCGTGTTCGTTTCCGGGGCGCTGTTCTTCAAACAGGGCGTCAATTTGTCCATCGAAAAGGGCGGGGTGCTGAAGGGGTCGGTGAATCCGGCGGATTATCCGCAGATACAGACCCGCTGGGAAGGCATTGAACGGGAATGGACTTCGGCGTTTCTCAACTTCACCGATATGACGGACGTGGAGCTGAGCGGGGAAGGCACGGTGGATGGCTCGGGCAACGAGTGGTCGCAAGGCCCCGGACGCGGGCAGCCGCCGCCCGCGCGTGACGCCGCCGCGCCGCCGCAGCCCAGGGTGGGCCGGCCGCGCATGATCTGCTTCACCAACTGCAAGCGCGTGCGCATCGCCAACCTGAGACTGCGCCAGCAGGCGGTGTGGTGCCTGCACATCCTGTATTCGGAAGACGTGACGGTGGATGGGTTGAACATCACCGCCGACCATAACATCCCCAGTTCGGACGGCATCGACATCGATTCGTCGCGCCGCGTAAGAGTCAACAACGTGGATATCGACGTCAACGACGATTGCATCTCGATCAAATCCGGCAAGGACGCCGATGGGCTGCGCGTGAACCGGCCGAGCGAAGACATCGTCATCGAGAACAGCCGGTTCCATTACGGACACGGCGGCGTGGCCATGGGCAGCGAAACTTCGGGCGGCATACGCAACGTGGAAGTGCGCAACTGCGTGTCCGACGCGGACAACTGGGCGCCCATCCGCTTCAAGACGCAGCCCAGCCGCGGCGGCGTGGTGGAGAACATCACCTATCGCGATATTCAGTTGAAAGATACGCGGCAGGCGTTCGAATTCAACCTGGAATGGCGCATGGTGCCGCCCATCGCGCCGCCGGCGAAGGTGCTGCCGGTGGTCCGCAACGTGACCATCCGCAACGTCACCGGGACGGTGAAATCGGTGGGCATGATGCACGGGCTGGAGGGCAGCCCCATCGAAAACGTGAAATTCGAGAACTGCAAGATCACGGCGCAGAGAGGGTTCACCATGGAGAACGCGCGCAAGGTGGACCTCTCGGGGCTGACGGTGGACGTGAAAGAGGGCGAGGCGATTACCAAGCGGAACGTACAATGAGGATACATATGACAAACCCAGTTCGCCACGGCATGAAATACGCGTTGTTGATGATGGCTGCGAGCACATTGTCGGCGCCGAGCTTCAAGTTCGATTTGGTTTCCGACAAACCGGCGCCTGGCTTCCAGAAGGTGGCGCCTGGCGCGATGTATTCCGAGGAGGCCGGCTACGGCTTCGAAGACGCCGCCAAAGAGGCGCCGTTCTATTTCTCCGTGCGCGTTCCGGAAGAGGGCAATTCACAAATTCCGTGACGCTGGGCGATCCGGCGGTCAATTCGGTGACCACTATTAAAGCCGAGATACGCCG
>CAVYEK010000033.1:0-21758 GCA_963767595.1 Terriglobia bacterium | reverse complement strand
AGCTCCGCGTCGTGATCGCCGGAGGAAAGGCTGGCGGCATCGGCGAGCGCCGCCGGGGCCGGCGGAGCGCCCTTGCCGGCGATGCGAAAACTGCCGCTTTCGAGGATGGGGGCGTAGTGTCCGGCGGTAGGAAAACCGGCGGCATCCACCAGATCGCCGGGCGCGACGGAGGCCGCTCGCCGGCTTTCCACCAGAACGCCGCCGCTATTATCCTGAACGAAGGCCGAATTCGAATTACGCAGCGTGACCACGCCTCGAACGTGCACGCGCCTGCCGAAAACGCGCTCCGGGCTAAACTGGGTCAGACTCCCGATGGCAGCCTGGGGGAGCGCGTACACGTCGGCTGTTGGCGGCATATCCACGGTGAGCTGTTCGAGACTCGGACGAAAAGCTGCACGCCGCCAAGCTGCCTGCGGTTGTTGAACAACGCGCCGCAAACGCCCCGCACCGTGACGCCGGCGCCCACCAGGCGGCTGAAATCGGCATTGCGGCCAAAGCCCTGGATTCTGGCTTTGAAGCTATCGCCTCCGAAATGGATGTCCAGGACCAGTTGCGGAGGGCCGCTGCGCATGTCCGGCGGCAAGCGATCCTCGATGGTGGCCGAATGAACGATTCCCTGCACCTCCACCCACTGGCTGTCTTCGGCGCCGTCAGCAAGGCGTCGATACTCTTCGGCGCCGCCGCCGGCAAGGGCGCGCGGCCGATCAGGTGGATTTCGGCGTGTTCGATCGAGGGAGCGAAGTCGCCGGGCGTGGTATTTCCGTCGATTTCCACCAGGCTCCCGGCGCCGATCTGAGTATCGGTGGCCTCGTAAATGAAAATGCCGGCGGTATCGTCCTGAAAGAAGGTCACCTTGTATTCCGGCGCGTGGTAGGTGATGACGCCCTTGAGACGGATGGGATATTTCCGTTTGGCCTCGGCCGGGGTGAGGCGCCGAATCTGGGCCACCTGAGTAATGGCCGGGAGGTTCCCGGCGGGGCGCGACTGACTCCATCCGGAACCCGCCAGCGCCGGGATCATCGCCATGGCGGCAACCGAACACAGGGCGTTCCGGCGTACCATGGGGCCTGCCAGGGCGGGGCGGACGCGACGGTCCGGGAGCGGTGGTTGTTTCATGACGAGCCCCTAGTTTCTCAGCGCGCGACGGACCTTGTCGGTGATCGAGCGGAACAGTTCCAGATCTTCCGAGCCTTCCGGCAACCCTCTCTCGGCAACCAGCGCCGGCTCTTCTTCCCGCGTGGCCGGAAGTTGAGCGAGGTCGAAGGCCGCCAGCGCCGCCGGGTCGTAGTTGCCGCGGGCGGACAGTTCGGCGAGGGCGGCCGGCGGCTCGGACCCGTTCAGGATGAGCTGATCGAAGTCCAGCGCGGTGCGCAGGATTTGCCCGCCGAGCGCAACCGCGCGCTCCCCGGGCGGCAGATTGGAGGGGTCGAGGTATTCATAGCGCTGAAAACCGATCATTCTGGCGACGGGTTCCATACGAGGAATCATGGCTATCAACCGCCGGCCGACCGCCGGATGCGAAAGGAAATAGCGCTCCTCTTCCGGAGAGAGCGGCTGGTTATCCTGCTGCTTCTTCAGGATCTCGGCCGGTATGGAAATGTATCCGATGTGGGACAGCATGGCCGCCGCTTCGAGCTGCCAGAGGTTGTCGGGGTCCAACTTCAGCCCCAGATGCCGCACATAGCGCCGTATACGGGATGCGCGGCCAAAAGCAACGGGATGGACCGCGCCGAGCACCTCGACGAGGACGGCCACGGCTCCCGTGAGGGTACTCTGAAGCAGCTCCCGTTCGCTGGTGCGGAGCCGATGCTGGTCGAGAGCGTCGTCAAGAGCCGTGGTCAGCACGCCCTGGGGGCATGGCTTCAGGAGCAGCCGAAAGATGTTCCCTTCGTTCACCGCGGTGATGGCGGCGTCGATATCCGCGCACCCGGTCAGCAGGATGCGGACGGTTTCGGGCGCGATTTCCTTGACTTTGGCGAGGAAATCCGTGCCCGCCATGCCCGGCATCCTCAAATCCGATACGACGACGGCGAAACCGGCGGACTCGGCGATGGCCGCCAGGGCGTCCTCCGGCCCGCCCGTAATCTCAATCTCATAGGATCTGTAGAGGCTCCGTTGGAGCGCGCTGACCACTCTCACGTCGTCGTCGACAAAAAGGATTCTCTCGCTCATATGCGCCTTTCAACCAAGCGGACCGCCGCCGAAGCTACAAAGATAGGTAATAGGAATGCAGGACACAAGTTCGCCTGAGGTAGTATGGCGCAAGTAAACCGAAGTTAGCGCAGAGGCGCGGACCGTAGTCGCGTCTAGTACCGCAACCGCGTGAACATGTTCCTTTCACGTGGGGCAGGATGACATCCTGCGGCGGGTTGAAAACCCGCCCGGAGCGCCGGTTTCCAACCGGCGCGCAGCTTGACAAGCTGCCCCACAATCGCACAGTTCCACGCGGTCGGAGCGCTAGGAGACCGAATCGGCGAATTCGGCGTCGCTTTCGATCAGAACCGCCATCCTGTTCCCTTGCGAGGTGATACATCCCTTGAACTTGGGACTTCCCGAAACCACCACGCTGGCGGAGCTGTCGCACCCCACGCCCAGGTCGATCACATCGCCCGCCTTGATCGCCAGAAGATCGCGCAAACGGATCCTGGAGCCCCGCAGCTCGCAATCCACGCCCAGCACCAGCTCACGAACCATCTTCTCCTTGATGGCGGTCTCGGTTTCCCGCCGGGCAGTCCTTTGGACCGTCGACCTTTGGTCGAAGTTCTGCCGCATGGTCTTCAAGTTGATGGAGGGCACGGCGAGATTGATCATGCCGGACACCTCTCCCACGCGGACGCCCATCATGATGGAAACCACGGCTTCGGTGGCCGGAATCTGCCTCGCCAACTGGGGGTTCGTCTCCACGTTGACCACGGAGAACTCGATCGGCGCAACGGTGGCCCAGGTCTCGGTCAGATCGTGAGCGACGATGCGGAACAGCCCTTCCTCGAGCATGTCTTTTTCAAGACTGCTGATCTCGCGCGTAAGTTCCACGTTGTTCGTGCCATTGCCGCCCAGCACGAGGTCCAATATCGGCGAAATCAGGGACTGATTCACTTCCAACATGCACTGACCGTCGTACGGTTTCATGCTCAGGTTGGCCATGCAAGTCGGCGCCGGCAACGCTTCCAGGAAGTCGCCAAACGGCATTTGCGCCACGCCGATCAGGTGCCCCGTGACGTAAGTCCGGAGGTACACCGAAAGGCTGGAAGTCATCGTCCGTATGAACTGTTCATGCAGGAAGCGGACCGCGCTGATCTGCGACTGCAATATGCGATCGACGCGGCGAAAGTCGAACATAACATCCGGAGGGGCGCCGGATTCCTCGGATTGAGGGGCCGCGGTCTGAAAATACCGATCGATCTCCTGCTGGCTTAGCCGTTTCGGCATGGCTCACTCCCACCTTGAAGACGCGGCGCGCAACGAAACGATCCTGACGCCGTAGTAGCCCTTCGAGACCACAACCTGGCCCTTGGCGATCAGGTTGTTATTGCCGACGATATCAACGGGATCGGTGATCAAATGGCCCACTTCGATGACCGAACCCACGGTCAGCTTGAAGACTTCGCCCAACTTCATGTCGATTCGGCCGAGGGTGGCATGCAGAGTGACCGGCAAATCGTGAAAGCGCTGCGGCAGGGCCTCCGGCTCTTTCGACGGCGCCTCCACTTCGGCGGCCGGGCGACCTTCGTCCTGCCTCTCACTGGTCATAATGCAAGCTCCGCAATCCGTACGGCCAGCCGGTCCTCGATGACCACCACCTCGCACAAGCCCACGACGACGTTGCCGACCCTCAGTTCCATCGTGTCTCCCGCATTCCGGTCGAGTTGGATGGTACTTCCCACGGTGAGCGAGGCCACCTGGTCCAGAGACATCACACACTGGCCGATCCGCGCTTCCAGGCGCGCCGAGACGTCGGCGAACGCGTCAATCCGGTCCAGACACGAGTTTTCGGTGGGCATTAGCTTCCGCGCCCCGGCACTTGCATTTCGATTTCCAGTCGCCGGGCGCCGGGTGGACAGGCCCAATCCGTCGAAATTCCGGCGCCGAACCGCCGGCGGGTTCTTGACGCGTCAAACTTTTGACAGGCCGCCGGCGCCGGCGGAAGGCATGAAAGCCACCCGGCGCCGCGACAAGAGACTGATTCCGAGCGGAACCCGGCGGCGTCTCTTTTCCGCCGGCGAAAGGCATCGCACTTGCTAGTGCCTGTTCGAATGGCGACAGCCGCAACCGCAGTTGCACCCTCTTCAACGCCCATGGCGCTGGCTCTCTCCTCCGGGCCGGGCGCCAATGGGGCGCCGGGCCTCCGTAAAGCCGCGATCCTGCTGACCACGCTTTCTTCGGAGAGCAGCGCGGCGGTTCTGCGCCTCTTGAGCGAGGAGGAAGTGCATGACATCACTCGGGAAATCAGTTCTCTCAAGATGGTCGGCGACCCGGAGAGGACCGCCACGCTGAAGGAGTTCCTGGAGAAAGCCGAGGATAACAGTCATCCGATAGGCGGCATCGAATACGCGACCGCCGTGCTCCTGAAGGCGTTTGGCCCGGAGACCGGCAAACGGCTGGCGGACCGATTGATGAGATCGCTGGGGGCCGATCAACCGAATCTCGACACCCTTCGAAAGGCCGATGTCCAGCATTTGGCCAAGGTGGTGGATCACGAGCATCCGCAAACCATAGCTCTGATCCTGTGCCATCTTGGCGCGACCCGCGCGGCGCAGCTACTGAGCGCTCTCCCGACGGAGCTTCGATCGCAGGTGGCCAAACGCATGGCCGCGGTGGATCAAATCTCGCCGGACATCCTGAATCGCATCGCCAAGTCGGTCAGCTCGAAACTGAGGGTGCTGGGCGAGTCGAGCATGGAAGCCTACGGAGGAGTGCGTTCCGTCGCGGAGGTGCTGAACCGGGTGGACGCGTCGACCAGCGAGGCTGTTCTGAAAGAGGTCGAGGCGGAAGATCCGAATCTCGCGCAGACTATCCGAAACCTCATGTTCGTCTTCGAGGATTTCCTGAATGTGGGGCCCGAAGCGATCCGGATCATTCTGAGCAAGATAGACCGGAAGGTGCTCACCATCGCCATGAAGGGCTGCCGGCCGCCGATCAAGAAGCACTTCACGTCCTTGATGTCCGCGCGGGCCACGGAGATGTTCGAGGAAGACATGCAGGCGTTGGGGCCGGTGAGGATCAAGGACGTCGAGGAGGCGCAGCAGGCGATTGTGGCCGTAGCAAGGCAACTGCAGGCCGATAACGTAATCAGCCTCAAAGCATCCGCGGCGGAGGAATTCATTCTCTAGGCGGCGGCAAACCCCGAAAAAACGGTGATTAGGGAGCCTTTTCAGGTCGCGACAAAGGCGTTGCCTGGCGCGAACCGAAGGACGTGGACAAGTATTTTATTTCTAGTAGTTTGCACCGCTTTTGTGCTCAGTTCCTGGCGACTTGGCCCGAATGAATGCGCCTAACGTCGAACCGCGACGGCGACGATTTTGCGAATCAGCGCGAATCGTGATCCCTTCCAATCGTAAAAATATGTGGCGCAGCGCTCATCTTCCGGGCATCCCCGCACAACGAACAGGCGGCTTTGGAGTCCGTACGACAGGGGTTCAAATTGCTCTTCGGAAACGTCAGCGTACCGCAAAACCCGGCCATACCCAAGAATGCTAAAGGGACCAGAGTACACGGCGCCGCTTTGTGCGTCCACAACGGCAATTGAGACGCAGGAGCTTCCACAGCCCCACTCCGCAATTGTGTAATGTCCGGCAAAGTTCGGCCCCTTCGACGCAGCCTCACGAATCCGTGTGCGGAAGAGACGATCCCCAGGTCGAAGGAGCTTCGGGGCGCCGGATTTCCATTGAAAATCTCTCTCGCCGGGTAATCTTCGAACCGGGGAAACCGGCTGCCCGCACCTTGCGGCCATGCGGATACGGCCAGAACACAAAGGAAGGAAATTCCCGGAAGGGCTTTCACATCTTGAGCATAAACCAGACAGAACAGCCCGAAATACCGCGGCGAATACGAGAATCACCCCGGCCCGGACAATCGTACGATCTTCAGATTGACCCGCCGGGGACGGTCACGATCAAGTCCAAACCGGCGCGAGCCATCGTGAACTGAAGGGTCGAAGACGGGCGCCCGCCCTATTTTAAGGCGAGCTTCCGCACGATCTCCAACGCCTTCTGGACATGCTGATCGGGCGAAAGTTTGTCGTCCGCGGATGAAAGCGTGGCGACGATCTTGTGGTCCGTCCCGATGACGAAAGTTACACGCTCAATAAAGTCATGATCGATGTCCGCGCCGCGCACATCCTTCATGCCGGCTCTTGGGCCGGCCGCCGTCAGGTTGTAGGAGGTGGCGATCTTCCGATCGGGATCGGAGGCCACCGGAAACTTCCCGGCGCAATAGTCCGGGTCCGCCGAAAACAGGTCGAGTCGCGCGATGCTGTCGGCCGATACGCCAATGATGGCGGCGCCGGCCGCATCGAATTTTTCTTTCTCCTGCGCGAATGTATGGGCTTCCAGATCGCAGCCCTTGGTATAGGCGGAGGGATAGAAATAGACGACGACCGGACCCTTTTTCAGTGCGTCCGAGAGTGAAAAGCTAAACTCTTTTCCGGCGAGTGAAGCCCGAGCCGAGAAATCGGGCGCCTGATCGGCCACTTTGAGCGCGGCCAGAACGGGTAAGGCGGCCAACGCGGAAAAGACGAGACCCAGAACCACTTCCTTCATCGCAACAGCCTCCCTGGATTGAAGTATCCGGAAGCATATCACACCCCAATGTCGCGGGGAACGGGCGGATCAAGAGATTCGGCTGTTCACCAAAAAGATAGAGCGAAAACGCACGGCTACCACGAGTTTGGACTCCAAGGGGGCTTCCATGGAGGCGCTTTGCGGGAGTCCGATGGCCCACAACGGCTATTTTTTGGCCACCTCCAACTGCACCGGCCGCGCCACGGAGTTCACCTCCGGGTCGTAATACTCGTAGGCTCGCGACGGGAACGTCCGCGCGCGGATGGGATACTTGGCGCGCAGACGGAAGCTCAATCGGACCGTGTCTCCCGGCGCGACGGAATTGAAGTACAGAATCGCCTGGGTGGCCGTCATGTTGAACTTTTCCAGCCGGCCGCTTCCCCGGCTCGCGCTCTTCTCCTGGTAGTCCTGCAAGTCCTCGCCGAGCAGGTCGAATCCCGGAGGAATGCCCAGGTCGATCATCACCATGTTCGCGGTTTTCGTCAGATTGTTCCTGACGGTCGCGGTGGCCGTGGCAATGTCATCCTGCGCCAGGCGCGTGCGATCGTAGGCCACGTCGATGGAGAGCGCCTCGTTGGCCGGCCGCTCGCTCCACGGAACGAAGTAGCGCCCCACCACCTGGTAGGCCAGCCCGCCGCTTCCCTGGAACCGGATTCCCACGGTGTTGGCGCCCTTCGCATCGGCCACCGGCAGGACGAACTGATGCAGCAGGTCGTTGTTCTCCGGCGTGAGCGCCAGCGACTGCACCGGCTTGCCGTCGAGCGTTATCTCCACCGTCCCGCGAACGTCCGCCGCGCCTTTCGAGGTCGAAAGCAGCAGCGCCCGAAGGGCCATGATGGTGGCCTGCGTTGTCCCCCACGTTCCGGATGCGTCCTTTTTGGCGGCGATGTAATTGAGGGCCTTGGCCGCCGTGGCCGATGCCTGCCCCCACTTGAGCAGCGCCTGCACCGCCAGGCCGGTGGTCTCCACCGTGGCGCTGGCGCCGCGCGCATAGACGCTGGTCTCCTCCGCCGTCCACCATGCCTGGTCGTCCTTCTCGGTGCGCGCATCGAGTAGAAGCTGCATGGCCTGGTTGGTGAAGCTGCGGTCCTTGCCATAATCGGCCGCGAAGTTGGCCAGTACGGCCAGCGTATAGGCGTCCATCTTCTCGCTCATGTGTTGTTGGACGAATTGCCTGGCCTTCTCTACCGCGGGCCCCTGGTAGCCCGTGTTTTCGAGCGACCAGGCGAGGTACGCGGTGATGCGCAGGTCGCCGGTATTGAAGCGGTTGGTGGCGCCTTCGTTGATGAAGGAAGTGTCCGGCCGCCAGCTCCCGTCCGCCTGCTGCTGCCCAGCCAGCCATCGCTGGGTTCGCTCGATCACCTTCGCATCCACGTCGTGGACCTGCGACATGTCGTAGAACTCCATCAGGCCGTAGGCCGTCAGAATCTTGTTGGCAGGCGCCTGGCCGAACCAGGAAAATCCGCCGTTGGGTACTTCGAAGGTCAGCAGGCGCTGATACCCGTTCGCAATGAACCCCTCGGCCTTGGCATGCGTCTCCGGAGTCAGCTTCCCGGTGCGCTTCATGTAATCGAGCGCCAGCACGTTGGGATAGGTGGCCGAGGACGTCTGTTCGAAACATCCGTTGGGCATGCGCAGAATGCTGTCCATGCCTTCGATCACCTGGCTCAGCGGGCCCGGATAGAGCCGGACAAAGATCTTGCTGGCGTCGGCGATGGAAGCCGCCGGGAAATTCAGTTGGCGCTGCACGGCGGTGTCCAGACGGCCATTGAAAACCACGCTCTGCTCCCGTCCGTTGGGGATCACCTCGATCTCCCGAACTACGATGTCCGCCCGGTTGGCCGCGCCGCTCATGCGCGCGTTCAGCGTCAGCTTGAACTTCCCGATGCGCCGGGCCTCGATGGTGAATTGCGCGGCGCCCACGCGGCCGTTATCCACCGCCAGGGTCTTCGCCGGGACGTCGCCCGCCAGCGAGAACCAGTCGTCGGACTGCAACTGGAGGCTCACGTCTCCTTTCGAGCCCGAGTAGTTGTAAACGGCCACCGGGATGGAAACCTGGTCGCCCTGGGTCAGAGTCACCGGCAGATCGGGGTCCACGAAGAAATCCTGGAAGACTTTGATGCTCGACGCGCCGCTGCCCAGCGCGCCGTGCGCCGTGGAAGCGACTAGGGCCATGCGCCAGGTGGTGATGGAATCCGCCAGCGGAATGGTGATGCTGGCAAGACCGGCGCCGTCGGTGACGATTTCCGGATTGATGTAGAGCGCCTCGGGGAAGTAGGATCGCACGCGGGGGGCGGGCGTTGCGGAGTCGTCCTTGGCGAACATGGCAGCGGGCGGGCCATCCTGGTAGCGCGCGGCCACCGGTCCGCCGCCTCCGCCGCCCCCGCGTCCGCCGCTGGCGAAGGCCTGTCCCGGGCCGATGCCGCCACCTACACCCGAACCGATACCGCCTCCGGCATTTGCTTGCCACTCTTGCCCTCCGTTGATGTTGAAGTTGCCCAGGGCGCCGGGAAAGGGCCTGATCGCGGCGTTGACCTCCACCGTCTCGGCCACGGCCCCTACGCTCAGAGCCACCGTAGAGATCGCGCGGTCGCGCGCCTTCAGAGCGAGCTGGCCTGAACCGACCTTGAACCCCGGCGCCAGGACGCGAATTGTGTAAGCGCCCATGGGAAGAGCCGCCATGTCGAATCGCCCGTCGGGGCCGGTGTGCGCCGTACGGGTAGCTCCGGTTGCGACTGCGCGCACTTCCACTTCGGCGTTCTGAATGACGGCGCCAGACGGGTCATGCACCTCTCCGACGATCTCCGCGAGCCCGTTGACCGGGCCGCGATCATGCTCGATGTTGAAACTGATAGCGGAGGCGTTCGAACTGCCCGCGACGTTTCCGCCTTGCACTTGCAGATACGTCACCAAATCGTCGGCGGTGCCGAACCGCTTGTCCGGGCCCGCGCTGATGACGCGGTAGAACCTGTTCTGGCGATCCTGCGAGGACGGCTCCACGCGCAGGCTAGTCTCCCACGCGTCTCGCATTTCGGGCGATGCGGCGGACGCCATCTTGGCCGTGATTTCCACCAGGTCGTGAATGCCGCCGTCCTGCGCGTAGGAGCGGCTGAGAGTCTGCGCCAATTGTCGAAGCTGCGCCTGGAATTGCGTCTGGTAGCGCCTGGCGTACTCGGCGTATTTCGTCTGCGGAACGGTCGCGGCCGAATTCCGTCTCGAACTTATTGGCGCTCACCAGTTCCGTGGCCGCGAAAAGCGCGCGGGCGGCATGGTCCCGCGAACCGGTCCGGTTCGCCGCCGAGGTGGTCAGGATCTCCGGCATTTCAATCGAGTGGATTTCGTAGCGGGGCTTCATGACCTCCTGTTCCAGGTAGAAGAAGACCTTGGCGAACCCCGGCTGCTTTTCCGCCAGCGCGAAAACCGCCTCGTCCACCACTTGCAGCCCCAGGGCGGCCTGCACTCCCTCGCCCTTGGCGTCCGTCACGCGGAAGCGGATGCGCGCTTCGCCGCCGGGCTTGTACTCGGCGGCATCGGCGGTAGCCTCGATCTTCAGCTCGTCCGCCGGCTGTACGAACGCCAACCGGTGATCCGCCACCGGGCGCGCGTCGCTTCCGAAGAGATAGGCGTTGAAGTCGAGGGCGCCGGCCAGATCCGCGGTGGCCGTCAGGGCCAGCTCCGCCTGGCCATTCACAATGTCCACGTCGCGCGTCAGCACGGTCTGCCCTTCCCGGATCACGTCCAGATACGCCGTCCCGCGCTGCTTGGTCGAAAGGACCTTCAGATCGATGCGGTCGCCGGCGCGGTAAACGGCCCGGTCCGCGCGCAGCAGAATCTGGTCCGCATCCGTTGCGGGCCTGGAGTTGCACGTTGCTCGACGCGCGGTTGCCTTCCTTATCGCTGGCATCGATCCGCAACGCCTCGGTCCCGCCGTTGACCCGCAGGGGAATCTCGGCGACTCCGCTCTGGTCGGTGGTTACGTTGCGGTCGGGAATCCCGGCGGCGTGGATCGCCAGGTCGGCGACGGCCGGCGATCCGTCGGGGTAAGCGGCCAGGATGAAAACCTGGTTCTCCAGACCGGGTATCAGCGTGCCGCCCTCCGGAACCGCGGTGAGGATCAGCGGCGACTGGCTGACCGTAATGGGCTCGCCGCGAGTCTCGGAATGCCCCGCGGCGTCTTTCACCGTGGCCTCCACCAGCACGCGCGCCGCGCCCTGGCTCAGCGGGCGCCCGGCGAAGTAAGTGGGCAACTGAAGGTCGAAGCGGTACGCCCCGTCGGCGTCCGTCTTCCCTTGCGCGCCGCCGGCCTGGAACATCGCCACGTCCATGCCCGACGCCTTGACCGTGACCTCGCCGTTATCCACCGCCTTGCCGAAGAAGTAGTTGGCGCGCACGGTCCCGGTCACATGGTCGCCCGGCCGGTAGCCCCGCTTCGCCTTGTTCTCCGCGGCGCCGAAATCCACGGCCACTTTGAACTTGGGGAGTACGTAGCGCTCCACGTTGAGGGCCAGCTCGCCGGAGTTCTTCGATCCCGCCGGTCCGTCTTCCATCAGCGCGCGGACGTGGTAGGTCCCCAGGTTCACTTCGTCGGCCAAGCCGAACTCCGCCGAGGCAATCCCGAACTTGTCGGTTTCGGTGGCTTTCTTGAGGACTTTGTTGCCGCGCGAGTCCTCCACTTCAAAGGTGAGCTTGCGGCCGCCGGCGGCTTCGTGATTGGCGCGGTCCAGCGCCAGCGCGCGCACATGGATGGTCTGGCCCGGCTGGTAGATGGGCTTCTCCGTGGTGAGCAGAATGGAGACCTTGTCCTCCAGACGCACCGGTTGGCTGAACTCCGCCGAACCGATGGGCGTGTCCACGAAGTAGCGCAACGGATAGCTGCCCGCCAAGCCGGCGGGAAACCGGAACTGCGCTTCGGCCGAGCCGCGCCGGTTCAGGCGCCCCGTGAAAAGAACGCGCGCATTCTGGCCGGGAGGCGACAACTCGATGCGCAGCCATCCGGGACCGGCGATGGGGTCGTTCTTCGAATCCGTCACCACCACCCGCACCGCCGCCTGCCCACCGCTCAGATAGGATTGCTGGCCGAGGATGTGCACCACCGGCATCCGCAGGATCTGCGAGATGGATTCCGTGCCCCCGAGCGCCGCTTCCGCGCTGCCGCTGTAAGTGAATCGATAGCGAATACGCGATGCCACGCCAAATCCTCTACCGCGAGCGCTTGTTCCAGCCGGATCTCTTCCCGCCATCGGCCTTTTCCATCGCTCGCATCGACGTTCCGTTCCGAGCGCCCCAGGACCTTATCCTCGGGGTCCAGGACCTCGACGGTCAGCCGTCCCGCGCCGGCGCGAGTCAGTTGGTAAGGAATGGTCACGCGCAAAACGCCGCGCGAATACGTGGCGGCGACTTGCTCGTCCTCCGCCGCCCGCGCGCTTTGAAATACAAACTCCGCGGCAGCGGTGAACAGCAGCGCTCCGAATAGGCAGAACCAGAATCGGCTCTTCATGATAAGTCTCCAAGAATGTGCTGGGATGTTGGCGGGGAGATGGGCGGCGGCGCCGCCGGCGTAGGGCAGGCGCCGGTCCGGCCCGGCGCCGTCTGTCTTGCAGGGTCTTCTTCCAAACGAAACGATGTCTCAAGCCAGGCTCCTCGCGCGGCAGGGTCGTTCGGAGATACCGAACAACCAGACGCGGGATGCAGCGGAATGGTTACCGCGATTCGCTCCATACGTCCCTGTCACCCCGGAATGCCGCGAGAACCCGGTTCCTTTCAGGCCGGCTGCGAATCTCGTTCGCCGGCTTCGGTCGAGCATGCCGAACATAACGGAGCAACAGGGAGGAAACGGCGACCGTGCAGCGCGGGAGCCCCGTCTTGCAGGGTCGGAAACGGCGCCGGGACGAAGAATGCGGCTCGGGGAGCAGAGGATGGCGCTTTGGCCTATACTGAATGAGATTTGGAAGTCCAAAATGAAAATTCCGACTAAGAGTGTTCGTGGCCGATCCGCCGGCAAAGAGGCTGCCAGGCAACCTCACTATTCAACCCTTATCGCAGGCTTGCTATTCATGCTTCCGCTGCTGCCGGCGGCGACGGGCGATTATCAGAAACAGGCGGACGGCATCGTACTCCGGACCGGATCCGGATCGCTCAAGGTCCAGGTGGTGACCGAGAGCATTGTGCGCGTGACGTTCGCCAAGAGCGCCATTCTCTTCACACGCGGCGCGTCGGCGGTGTTGCCGCATACCGCGGCGGTGAAGTGGAACCTCACCGACGCCAACGGCGAACTTACTCTGACGACCGCCAGGCTGAAAGCGCGCGTGGAGCGCCAAACGGGCCGCGTCGGCTTTCTGGACGCGGCCGGCAAGCCGATCCTCGCCGAAGCGGCCGGCGGGCACGTTCTGGAAGGCGCGGAGGTGCAAGGCGAGCAGACCTTCCACGCGCGCCAATTGTGGCAGGCGAATGACGACGAAGCGCTCTACGGGCTGGGCCAGCAGCAGTTGGGGACCGTCGATATCAAGGGCTACGACATGGACTTGTGGCAGCGCAACACGCGCGTGGTAGTGCCCATGCTGGTCTCGAGCCGCGGCTACGGCATCTTCTGGGACAACATGTCGTACACGCGGTTCGGCGATCTACGGCCGTTTGCGCCCATCCCGGCGGAGACTCCCGCTCCGGATATCCGTCCCGGCGGCCGGGGCGGCGGCGGCCGCGGCGCGCGGCCCCAGGACACCCACTGGGAAAGTTCGGTCACGGCGCCGGCCACCGGCGACTACCAGATCAAGACTTATTCCAACGGCGAGATCCGGGTCTGGCTGGACGGAAAGCCGATCATCCACCACTACCGCCAGAGCTGGCTGACCGAAGACGACCAGGTAAAGGTGCGCCTCGAGGCCAATCACCGTTACGCCCTCAAGCTGGATTGGAGCGCGGAGGGCGGGAATAACATGCAGCTCAGTTGGAAGACGCCCTCGCCCGAAGCGGATAAGATCGCGCTGTGGTCGGAGGTAGCCGACGGAGTGGATTATTACTTCATCTATGGCCCTAAGATCGACAGTGTGGTGGCCGGCTATCGCCTGCTCACCGGGCAGGCGCCGATGATGCCGCAGTGGGCCTTCGGGCTGTGGCAGTCGCGGCAGAAGTACAACGCCGCGCAGGAAAGCCTGGACGTAGTGAAGGGATTCCGCTCGCGCCGGATTCCTTTCGATAACATCGTGCAGGATTGGCAGTACTGGAAGGCGGATGCCTGGGGCTCTCACGAGTTCGACCCGGCGCGCTTCCCCGACCCTGCCGGCTGGATCAAGTCGGTGCACGACCTGCACGCGCACCTGATGATATCGGTGTGGGGTAAGTTCTATCCCGGAACGCCTAACTTCGACGCCATGCAGAAGGCCGGTTACCTGTATCAGCCGAATCTCGACGAAAAGATGAAGGACTGGATCGACTTTCCTTACACCTTCTATGACGCGTTCAACGCCGGGGCGCGCGAAATGTTCTGGTCGCAGGTGGATCGCAATCTCTTTCAGAAGGGAATCGACGCCTGGTGGATGGACGCCACCGAGCCGGATCTGACGCCGTCTCCGCCCACGCTGGAGGGCACGCGGACGCATATGCCGAAGACCGGGATGGGCACGGGTTCGCGGGTGATCAACGGCTACCCGCTGTATAACAGCGAGGCCGTGTACGATGGCCAGCGCAGCGCGGCGCCGAACCAGAGGGTCTTCATTCTGACGCGGTCGGCTTTCGCCGGAAGCCAGCGGTACGGCGCGGCGACGTGGTCGGGCGACATCACGTCCACGTGGACCGCCATGGCGAAACAGATTCCGGCCGGCCTGGGGAACAGGGGACAGTGCCGAATTACCCCATTGCCGAGATGCCAGAGAACGGTGCAATTCGGCGCTGTCCCCGATTTCCACCGATTTCCAAGATTTCCCCACGCGATTCAAACCCCCGATTCCATCCTCGCCGCCCACCGCGGATACCGCACTCCACCCCGGTTTTTCCCGGTTTCCCCCGGCTTGCTGCGGCGGCCTACTTGGCAGCAGGTGCTGGCAGGCAATTCGGGAACTGACGCGATGGGAAAAGCCGCGCGAGCGTGTCGCATGCCTGCCGTCGAACCGCAACGTCCGAATCAAACGTGAATAACTCCAGGTCGCCGGGAAGATCGCCAACCCTTCCTGAAATGCTTAGCGAAAAAGGGTCTTCTTTGAGCGCATTCACAAGCGCGTCCGCGCTGGATTTCATACCCAACCAGATACCCGCTTGCCCCCGCGTCAGTTTGTCGGTTGAGTGTACCAGTTCCGGCAAACACGGATCCCGATAGCTGAAACTCCTGGAAAGGGTCAAACAGGCCTGGGCTCTCACCTCCGGGTTCCTGTGGCTAAGCAGCTTCCTGAGCAGCAGCGCCATCTCGCTGGGCGGCGCGAACTGCGAAATCCTGCCGCACACACGCTCGATATTCACTGCGAACCCCTCTTCGACGTCTGCTGAAGGCGACAAGGCTAAATAAGCGATTGCAGTCCTAGGGTCGTGCCCGCCCGGCTGCGCGGCTGAACCTGGGACGTCATCGTGCCTGCCGCTCCATATCCGGATGTTGAGCCCCGCCACATCGGCCATTGTTCGCAGCACTTCTCCGTCTTCCTTGAGAAAAACGAGGTATCGCTTGCCGGGCTCGCACCATTCGAACACCGTGTGATAGCCGTTCCGTGAAAGGGTGTTCGCGAAAAAGTAGAACCGAATCGGCGCCTTCGGAAGCTGGCCCTGGATAACAGTCTCTACGTCGGCGCTTACGCGGACTAGACGCACGACTAGGCTCTGCGGCGGAGTTATTTCTATCTCAGGTCCAACCCACTCCGCCGTGTCGACCTTCACGACAACGATACTCGGCGCGAGCAGCCAGAATGAATCCCCGACTGCCTCGCCCGGCAGCACAACGCGAGGGTGAAGGCTGGGTATTTGCGCCCACGTGTTGCCCGCCAACAGCAAAATGGCCAACAGCCTCACTATTCGTATCCTCCGCTGCATAAACCGGTCAGCCCATCGCATCGAAGCCGCAATTATACGTTCCCGCCGCGACTGCGTCGACGATACAGCCCCTGCCCCCCAAATTGTACACCGATACCCGCACCGCCCCGTTCGCGCCCGGGCTCTGCACCCGCTTCTCCGTCGGCGGCACAGACAATCCACTCCTCGCCGGCATTCTTCGAGGAATCCGGTACGATACCGGCATGCCACGCCCGCCAGAGAATCCCGCGCCATCATCGCGCGGGAACCGCTCCCTGTCGGTCGCGGCTCCTCTCCGACGCCGCCCAGTATCCACTGCGCGTCCGCACCACCGGATTGCCCGGCGCATCCACCACGATCTTGATCTGGCGGTAGGAGCCGTCCATGGCCGTGTTGGACGGGGTGTACTCGATGGTGTACTGGCTGCGCACGTCGCGGGCCACCTGGTGGGCGATCCGGTCGACTTCGGAAACGTCGGCGGGGAAGAAAGTCTCGCCCCCGGTGGCCACCGCCAGATCCGTCAGCGCGCGCCTGGCCTTGGCCGCTTCGCCCGGCGCTTCCCCGCCCAGCAGCCCCACGCAATACACCATCACGTCGCTCTGTTGGGCGGCCCGCACCAGGTTTTCCGGCGTGATGAGGCTTTCGTTGTCGTTCCCGTCGGTGACCACCACCAGCACCAGTTTGTCTTTGCGGCCCTTCGCTTTAACATACTCGATGGCCAGGCGCACGGCTTCGCGCATGGCCGTGCCGCCGCGCGAATCGATGCTCTTCAGGAGCCGCTCCAGTTCCCTGGTATCGCTGGTGAAATCCTGGCCCGGCGGGGTGACCAGAAAAGCTTCGTCGTTGAAGTTGACGATGAAGGCCTCGTCATCGGGGTTGGAGTCTTTCACCAGGGCCAGCGCGGCGGCCTCCACCCGCGCCCGCTTGTCGCGCATGCTGCCGCTGTTATCGACGATCAACCCCATGGAAACCGGAATATCCTCGCGTTTGAAAACCTTGATCGCCTGGGGAACGCCGTTCTCGAATACCCGGAAGGCCTCCCGCGGCAGGCTGGTAATGAGATGGCCTTCTTTGTCCGTGACCGTGGTCTGGCACACCACCAGGCGGGTTTCCGCGCGGAATACGGTTCCGCTATCCGGGGCTTTCGGTTGCTGGCCGAGGGCCGCGCCGGCCGCCAGCATGGTCGAGAGCAGCAAATAGATCCTTCCACCGCGGTCTCCCGGAACCAGCGCCGCGCGCGTCATGGCTGTTTGAACGACGGCCCCCCCGGCGGCGCCTGCCGCTCCGGCGTGGCGTAGTACCCGCTGCGCGTACGGACCGTGGGACGGCCCGGGGCGTTGACCGTGATCTTGATCCTCCGGTAGGAGCCGTCCATGGCCGCATTCAGAGGCGTGTACGCAATGGCGTACTGGCCGCGAATATCGTGCGCCACCAGGTGGGCGATGCGGTCCACTTCCGCAACCTCCTTGGGGAAGTAGGTTTCGCCGCCGGTGGCGCGGGCCAGGGCTTCGAGCGCCTGTCGCGCGGCGCGGGCATCCGCCCGCGTCTCGTCGGCCAGCAGTCCCACCGAGTAAATCAGCGCCTCGTTCTGCTGCGCCAGCTTCACCAGGTCCGCGAGCGAGATGCCGCCGAAGTTGTCGTTGCCGTCGGTGACCACCACCAGGACTTTCTTGTCCCGGTGCGCCTTCTTCAGCCACTCGATGGACCTGCGAATGGCCTCGCGCATGGCCGTGCCGCCGCGCGAATCGATGCGCCGCAAGGCCGCTTCCATCTCCCCGATGTCGCTGGTGAACGCCTTGCCCGCCGGATTATCGAGGAAAATCTCATCGTTGAAGTTGACGATGAAGACCTCGTCGTCGGGGTTGGAGTCCTTCACCAGGGCCAGGGCGGCGGCTTCCACCTGGGCCCTTTTTTCCCGCATGCTGCCGCTGTTGTCGATGATCAGCCCGATGGAGACCGGAACGTCCTCGCGCTTGAACCCCGTGACGGTCTGCTTGACGCCGTTCTCGTAAACCGTGAAGGCCTGCCGGGGCAGGTCGGTGACCAGGTGGCCTTCCTTGTCCACCACGGCGGTATTGCACACCACCAGCCGCGTGTCCGACCGAAACACGGCCCCGGAGTCCTCGGTGGAGAGTTTTTGCGCCTGGCCGGCGGCGGCGGCCAGCGCGAGGAGTAACGCCATGCCGCGCATCACTGTTTGAACGCCGTGCCGCTGGCCGGCGCCGGAGGCGTCTGCTGGTCGGGCGTGGCGTAGTAGCCGCTTCGCGTGCGGGCGGTGGGGCGGCCGGCGGCGTTCACCGCCACCTTGATCTGGCGGTAGCCGCCGTCCATGGCCGTGTTCGAAGGCGTGTACTGGATGGTGTACTGGTTGCGGATATCGTGCGCCACCTGGTGCGCGATGCGGTCCACTTCGGAGAGTTCCTTGGGGAAGAAGGTCTCCCCGCCGGTAGCCGTGGCGAGCTGTTCCAGGGCGCGTTTGGCGTGGGCGGCCTCGCGGCGCTCTTCGTCGCTCAGCAGACCCACCGAGTACACCAAAACTCCGCTTTGCTGGGCCGCCTTGACCAGGGTCTCCAGGGTGACCTCGCTCGAATTGTCGTTTCCGTCGGTCACCACCACCAGCACCTTCTTGTCCTTGTGGGCCTTTTCCTTCAGCCAATTGATCGATTTGAGAATCGCGTCGAACATGGCCGTGCCGCCGCGCGAATCGATGCGCGTCAGCGCCTCTTCCAGATCCTTGGGGTCGTTGGTGAAGTCTTTGTTGCCTGGAAGATCCATGAAAGCCTCGTCGTTGAAATTCACGACGAAGACCTCATCCTCCCGGTTGGAGTCCTTGGCCAGCGCCAGGGCGGCGGCTTCCACTTTGGCCCTTTTGTCCCGCATGCTGCCGCTGTTGTCGATAATCAGTCCCATGGAGACCGGAACGTCTTCGCGTTGGAACTTGCGGATCTGTTGCTGCACCCCGTTTTCGAAAACCGTGAAGGCGCTCTGCGGCAGATTGGTGACCAGGTGATCGCTCTTGTCGACCACCGTGGTGTGGAGCACCACCAGGCGGACATCGCTGCGGATGACCGTGCCGGTGCTCTCCGGCGGCGGAGAATTCGCCGGCCTGCCCTGTTGGCCCGGCAGAACGGCCCCCCCGAGAAAAGCGGCCATCGCGCAAGTGAAGAGAATCGCTTTATTGGGACGGCGCATAATAGCCCAATCTCCAGTATGCCCGGAGAGGAGGCAGCCCGTGCGGTTGCACAAGTTTGACCTGCACGCGCCGGAACTTGCCGTCGCGCTCCAGGTTCTTCGGCGAATAGCCCAGCACGTATTCGTTGCGAAGCTCCGCTCCGATCTTCGCGGCGACATCCGGTAACTCGCTCACGGTATCCACGGCATACTGACGCCCGCCCGTCTGCTCGGCGATCTCGTTCAGAAGCGCGGGGCCCTGCAGTTCCTCCGGGGTGCGCGCCCGCGCGCCGCTCGACTCGTATATTCCGATCGCATAGATTTGGACGTCCGCTTCCTTCACCAGGTTCTTGATTTCTCCTTCGGTGTAGCGGCTGTTGTTGTCGCCGCCGTCGGAGATGATCAGGAGGGCCTTGCGGGTGTTCCTGGCCTTCTTCATCTCATGCAGACCCAGATAGATAGCGTCGAGAAGCGCGGTCCGGCCACGGGACTGGGTGAAGGTCAGCCGGTTCTGGATCTCCGCCAGATCCGTGGTGAACGGCTGAACCATCTGGGCCCCGTCGTTGAACTGCACCAGGAAAAACTCGTCGTCGGGATTGGATGTCTTGAAAAACTGGGCTACCGCCAGGCGGGATTTCTCCAGCTTGGCGCCCATGCTGCCGCTGCAATCGAAGATAACTCCCACCGAAAGCGGGGCGTCCTCGCTCGAAAACTGCGAAATCTCCTGCTCCGTCTTCTCCTCGAAGATCCGGAAATTCTCCTTTTCGAGCCCCGTCACGATCCGGCTCGCGGGGTCCATGACGGTAACCGGAATGAGGACCAACGTACTGTCCACGCGGATGTTGGTCTTGACCCCTTTTTCCTCGGGAGGCTTGGCGCGAGGAACGGTCGCTACGGGGGCCCCGCCGGCATCCGGGGTCCGCTGGGCGGCCCCCAGGGCCACCGCCAGAAGGACAGTTATCGTGCTGAACCCAAACGACTTACAGTAGGATGGCAGCATCGACGGCAGGCCCGCCTTTCTTCCTCCCCAAGTCTAGCATAGGGGTTTTGTGTTATCATCGCCTGTGCCGCGCAAAATCCTGGGCGTGATTCCTGCCCGCTTCACATCCTCCCGCTTCCCCGGCAAAGTGCTGGCGCAAATTGGCGCCAAAACCATGCTCCAGCATGTGTATGAGCGGGCGTCCCAGGCACGGTATCTCACGAGCACGATTATTGCCACAGATGACCATCGGGTCTTCGAGGTTGCAAGAAGTTTCGGCGCCCAGGTCCGCCTGACCCTCCCTACCCACCTTTCTGGAACCGACCGCGTGGCCGAAGTCGCCTCGGCCGAGGATGCCGAGCTGGTGGTGAACATTCAAGGCGACGAGCCGCTCATCGACCCCGCCGCCATCGACGCCGCCCTGCTGCCATTGGCCCACGATTCCGCCATCGTCATGGGCTCCCTGAAAAAAAGGATCGAGGACCCGCGCGAGGTGGACGATCCGAATGTGGTCAAGGTGGTCACCGACCGCGCCGGCGACGCGATCTACTTCTCGCGCTGCCCCATCCCCTTTCACCGGGATCGGAATCCGTCCGCCAGCTACTATAAGCACATCGGGCTGTACGTCTACCGGAGGGATTTCCTGTTGAATTATGCGGCGCTTCCGGTGGGGCCGTTGGAACAAGCCGAGCGCCTGGAGCAGTTGCGAGCTATGGAGAACGGCTATTCCATCCGAATGGTGGAAACCGAGTACGAATCGATCGGAGTGGACACCCCGGAGACCTCGATCGGGTGAGGAGGTTGTTTGCGGTTTCGGCCGGGGTGGGCGTGATGCGGAGACGCGCGTATCGAGGGGATATATTTAATGGCTAAGTACATTTTCGTAACGGGCGGGGTGGTTTCGTCGCTGGGCAAGGGTATCGCCGCGGCTTCCATGGGTTGCCTCCTGGAGAGCCGCGGCCTCAAGGTGACCTGCCAGAAATTCGACCCCTATCTCAACGTGGATCCGGGCACCATGAGCCCGTTTCAGCACGGCGAAGTCTTTGTCACCGACGACGGCGCGGAAACCGACCTCGATCTAGGCCACTACGAGCGATTCACCCACGCCAAGCTCCCCAGAGCAACAACGTGACCTCCGGCCGCATCTACGAGCGGATTATCGCCAAGGAGCGGCGGGGCGACTATCTCGGTAAGACGGTGCAGGTGATTCCGCACGTCACCAACGAGATCAAGGCAGCCATGAAACGCGTGGCGCAGGAGGGACGTGGTGATTGTGGAGATTGGCGGCACCGTGGGCGACATCGAATCTTTGCCGTTTCTCGAAGCAATACGCCAAATCCCCTACGACGATGGCCGCGAAACTGCCTCTTCATGCACTTTACGCTGGTTCCCTGATCGACACCGCCCGGACCTAAAAACGAAGCCACCCAGCACAGCGTCAAAGAATTGCGCGAAATCGGCATCCACCCGACATTTTGCTGTGCCGCTCGGGAGCGTTTCATCCCCCAGGAAATGAAGGAGAAAATCGCCCTGTTCTGCGATGTGGACGTGCAGGCGGTGATCACCGCCCGCGACGTCGCATCCATCTACCAGGCCCCGGTGATGTTCGCCGCCGAGGGCATGGACGAGATCGCCCTGCGCCACCTGCGCCTGGACGCCGCCGGCCCGCGCAACATGGACCGCTGGACGGAAATGCTCGAGCGCCTGGAGCACCCCAGGGACGAAGTCACCATCGGGCTGGTGGGCAAGTACACCGAATACGAAGATTCCTACAAGAGCCTCAAGGAGGCCCTTCTGCATGGCGGCCTGGCGCACCGCCTCAAGGTGGATATCCACTGGAT
>CAVYEK010000032.1:0-83516 GCA_963767595.1 Terriglobia bacterium | reverse complement strand
GGCAGACGGAAGCGTCTGCCCCACAAGGTGGGGAAGTGACAAAAGAGAGGGAACTTGGGCTTGGCGTTGCTGGCGGCCGGGGCTTCGCGGACTTATCACCGTGCGTTTCCGGCCGCCACTGGATTGAGCGGCATCTTCGGGGGCATTGGATTCGCTGGCTGGCGACTCATACCGTCCGATTCGATGCATAGGCTCCCGAGCCGTAACCCGGTTTGCCTACTCCACTACTCTTCGAAACCCGACTATCCCGGCCTGAAGGGCCAGAACGGGCCGGCTCGGCTTGCCGCCGAAGCGGAATCCCAACCCGCGCCGCCTGCCCTTAGAGACCGGGGAGGATCACACGCGCGTGGGGCGTTATGAAGCTAGCTCCAAAGTCTCCCGTCGGGGTCATCTGTCAGTGACCTCCGTAAGGCTTCATGGCTCCGGGAGTTCGATACCAACGTAATGCAACGCATGCTGGCCAGCATGAAGGTTGCGGCCGCACTTGCGCACGACTACTACCCGATTCGAAGCTAGCATGGGGGCAAGCGGGATCCGCCTGCACGGGCTGGGCAGACGATCGAAACGGAAGGGAAAAGAAATTTCCTTGGCTCGGATTGGCAGACGGAAGCGTCTGCCCCACAAGGTTGGGATTGGCAGACGGAAGCGTCTGCCCCACAAGGTTTGAGTTGGCGGACGGAAGCGTCTGCCCCACAAGGTTGGGATTGGCAGACGGAAGCGTCTGCCCCACAAGGCTGGGAAGTGGCAAAAGAGAGGGAACTTGGGCTCAGCGTTGCTGGCGGCCGGGGCTTCGCGGACTTATCACCGTGCGTTTCCGGCCGCCACTGGATTGAGCGGCATCTTCGGGGGCATTGGATTCGCTGGCTGGCGACTCATACCGTCCGATTCGATGCATAGGCTCCCGAGCCGTAACCCGGTTTGCCTACTCCACTACTCTTCGAAACCCGACTATCCCGGCCCTGAAGGGCCAGAACGGGCCGGCTCGGCTTGCCGCCGAAGCGGGATCCGAACCCGCGCCCGCCTGCCCTAGAGACCGGGGAGGATCACACTCGCGTGGGGCGTTATGAAGCTAGCTCCAAAGTCTCCCGTCGGGGTCATCTGTCAGTGACCTCCGTAAGGCTTCATGGCTCCGGGAGTTCGATACCAACGTAATGCAACGCATGCTGGCCAGCATGAAGGTTGCGGCCGCACTTGCGCACGGCTACTACCCGATTCGAAGCTAGCATGGGGGTAAACGGGCTCGGCGGGGACGGGGCGGGCAAGCTATAGAAACGGAAGGAAAAAGAAATTTCGTTTTGGTGAACTGGGTACTCGGGCCGGGCGGGGCCGGCCCGTACACCGACGGCGAAGAATGCCGGCACGGATGCCGGCATGGCAGGCCGGAGGCCCGCTCTACGGACGAATCCAGACGGCCAGCGGGGTGGATGGGGCTTGTGGTATTCTGGAGGCTCCACTACTTTGTAAGGATTCGAATCACCAAAGATGGCTAATACCTTTTCCGCAATAAAGCGGGTGCGTCAAACCGAACGCCGCACGGAGTACAACCGTAAGAACAAGACCCGTCTGCGCCACCAGATCCGCGCCATGCGGCGCGCGATCGCCAGCAAGGATGCCAAAGCCGCACTGGAGATGCTCCCGGCGACGTTCTCGGTCATCGACCGCTCCGCCAAGTTCGGCATCGTCAAGAAGAACACGGCGGCCCGCTACAAGTCCAAGCTGCACCTGCGGGTGAAAGCCCTCCAGGCATAAGCGGCCGCTCCACAAGGTGGGACAGACGACGGAAACCGATCGTCTGTCCCACCTCATCTCGCCCCCCCCGCCGGCCCCGGTGGATTTTAGCCATAAATGGGCCTTATAATCAGGTTTAAGCACGCAAATCCCAATACCATAAAAGGAGGGGAAGAGTTGACAAGCTCATCCACCGCCACCCGTCCCAAGGTCCTCATCGATGGCAACGAAGCGGCCGCATACGTTGCCCATCAAACCAACGAAGTCATCGCCATCTATCCCATCACGCCATCTTCCAACATGGGCGAATGGGCGGACCAGTGGTCCGCCGAATTAAAACCCAACATCTGGGGCACCATACCCACGGTGGTCGAAATGCAAAGCGAGGGCGGCGCCGCCGGGGCCATCCACGGAGCGTTGCAGGCCGGGTCGCTGGCCACCACGTTCACGGCGTCGCAGGGTCTGCTGCTGATGATCCCGAACATGTTCAAGATCGCCGGCGAGCTGACCTCGACGGTGTTCCACATCGCCGCCCGGTGCGTGGCCACCCACGCCCTGTCGATCTTCGGGGATCACAGCGACGTCATGGCCGTGCGGTCCACGGGCTACGCGCTGGCGGCCTCCGGCTCGGTGCAGGAAGTGATGGACATGGCGCTCATTACGCAAGCCGCCACGCTCGAAGCGCGCGTCCCCTTCCTGCATTTCTTCGACGGCTTCCGCACCTCCCACGAAGTCGCCAAGATCGAGGAGCTCAGCCGGGAAGACATGTTCGCCATGCTGGACGAGAAGCTGATCAAGGCGCACCGCGCGAGGGCGCTCAATCCGGAGGCGCCAGTGCTGCGGGGCACCGCGCAGAACCCCGATGTTTTCTTCCAGGCGAGGGAAGCCTGCAACCCGTACTACCTGGCCGTGCCCACCATCTTCCAGAACGCCATGGACAAATTCGCGGGCATCGTGGGCCGGCAATACCATCTGTTCGACTACGTGGGGGCGCCGGACGCCGAGCGCGTGGTGGTGATCATGGGTTCCGGCGCCGAAGTGGCGCACGAGGCGGTGGACGCGCTGGTGGCCGCGGGCGAAAAAGTGGGGCTGGTCAAGGTGCGCCTGTTCCGGCCCTTCGACACCGACAAGTTCGTGGCCGCGCTGCCGCCGAGCGTCAAATCGATCGCCGTCCTGGACCGCACCAAGGAGCCCGGGGCGCTGGGCGAGCCGCTCTATTGCGAAGTACTCACCGGGCTGGCGGAAGCCGGAGTGACCGGCAAGAAGCTCATCGGCGGGCGCTACGGACTGGCATCGAAAGAGTTCACCCCCGCCATGGTGAAGGGCGTCTTCGACGAGCTGCTCCAGCCCGCTCCGAAGAATCACTTCACGGTGGGCATCGTGGACGATGTGACGCACACCAGCCTGGACTACGATCCGGACTTCTCCACCGAGGAGCCGGGGACGGTGCGCGCCATGTTCTACGGACTAGGCGCGGATGGCACGGTGGGGGCCAACAAAAACTCCATCAAGATCATCGGCGAGGAAACCGACAACTTCGCGCAGGGCTATTTCGTCTACGACTCGAAGAAATCGGGGGCCATCACGACCTCGCACCTGCGTTTCGGACCCAAGCCGATCCGCTCGAGCTACCTGATCACCAAGGCGAGCTTCGTGGCCTGCCACCAGTTCTCGTTTCTGGAGCGCATCGACGTGCTGAAATGCGCCGCCCCCGGGGCCACCTTCCTGCTCAACAGCACCTTCGGCCCGGACGAGGTCTGGGATCACCTGCCGCGAACGGTGCAACGGCAGATCATCGACAAGAAGCTCAAGTTCTACGTCATCGACGGGTACGAAGTGGCCAAGGCGACGGGCATGGGCGGCCGCGTCAACACCATCATGCAGACGTGCTTCTTCGCCATCAGCGGCGTGCTGCCGCGGGCGGAAGCCATCGACGCCATCAAGCACTCCATCGAAAAGACCTACGGGAAGCGCGGCGAGAGCGTGGTAAAGAAGAACTTCGCCGCGGTGGACGCGGCCCTGGACCACCTGCATGAAGTTAAGGTCCCGAGCGCGGTCACGTCGACGTTCGACCTGCGGCTGGCGGTACCGGCGCAGGCGCCGCCGTTCGTGCAGAAGGTGATCGCCAAGATCGTGATGGGCGAAGGCGACGATCTGCCGGTGAGCGCCATGCCGGTGGACGGGACGTTCCCCACGGCCACGGCGCAGTGGGAGCGGCGCAACATCGCGCTCGAAATTCCGGAGTGGGACGTGGATTTGTGCATCCAGTGCGGCAAGTGCGTGCTGGTGTGCCCGCACAGCGTGATCCGCGCCAAGGTGTACGACGCCGCGCTGCTCGAAGCCGCGCCGGCCACCTACAAATCCGCGGCCGCGCGCTGGAAGGGCATGACGGACCGCAAGTACACGCTGCAGGTGGCGCCGGAGGATTGCACCGGCTGCACGCTGTGCGTCGAGGTCTGCCCGGTGAAGGACAAGCAGCAGGTGAAGCGGCGCGCCATCAACATGGTGGCGCAGCCGCCCATCCGCGAATCCGAGGCGGCCAACTGGGAGTTCTTCCTGAATATTCCGGACGCCGACCGCAGGCCGCTTTCCCTGAGCCAGGTGAAAGACGTGCAGTTGCTTCGGCCGCTGTTCGAGTTCTCGGGGGCCTGCTCCGGCTGCGGCGAAACGCCGTATCTGAAGCTGATGACCCAGCTCTTTGGCGACCGCATACTGGCGGCCAACGCCACGGGTTGCTCCTCGATCTACGGCGGCAACCTGCCCACCACGCCCTATTGCGTCAACGAAGCCGGGCGGGGGCCTTCCTGGTCCAACTCGCTGTTTGAAGACAACGCCGAGTTCGGCCTGGGGTTCCGCCTGGCGGCCGACAAGCAGAACGAGTACGCGCGCGAGCTGGTGAAGCGGCTCAGCGGCGTAATCGGCGACAGCCTGGCGGAAGCCCTGCTGAGCGCCGACCAGAAGACCGAGCAGGGCCTTTCCGAGCAGCGCGCGCGGGTCAAGCTGCTGAAGGAGAAGCTGGCCGGCGCCGGCACGGCGGAAGCGCGCGACCTGCTCAGCCTGGCCGACGCCCTGGTGAAGAAGAGCGTGTGGATCATCGGCGGCGACGGCTGGGCCTACGACATCGGCTACGGCGGTCTCGATCACGTGCTGGCCTCGGGCCGCAACGTGAACGTGCTGGTGCTCGATACGGAAGTGTATTCGAACACCGGCGGCCAGGCCTCCAAGGCCACGCCGCGCGGCGCGGTGGCCAAGTTCGCCGCCGCGGGCAAGCCACTGGGCAAGAAGGACCTCGCCATGATGGCCATGACCTACGGCACGGTCTACGTGGCCAAGGTGGCCATGGGATCGAGCGACATGCACACGGTGAAGGCGTTCCTCGAAGCCGAAGCCTACGACGGACCCTCCATCATCATCGCCTACAGCCACTGCATTGCGCACGGCTACGACCTGACCTATGGCATGGACCAGCAGAAGGCGGCGGTCAATTCCGGCTACTGGCCCCTGTTCCGGTACAATCCCGATCTGGTGGCGCAGGGCAAGAACCCCTTCCAGCTCGATTCCAAGGCGGCCACCATCGGGCTCAAGGAATACGCCTACAACGAGACGCGGTACACGATGCTCGCCAAGAGCGATCCGGAACACGCCAAGAAGCTGCTGGAATTGGCGCAGGGGGACGTGGCGAGCCGCTGGAAGCTGTACGACTATTGGGCGCACATGCCCGCCAACGGGGGTGAAAAGAAATGATCGACCTGACAAAAACCATCGACCTTTCCACTACGTACCTGGGCCTGAAGCTGAAGAGCCCGCTAGTGGCTTCCGCGTCGCCCCTTTGCATGGAGGTGGGCGATGTGCGCCGGCTGGAGGACGCCGGCGCCTCGGCCGTGGTGCTGCACTCGCTGTTCGAAGAGCAGATCGAGATTGAAAGCGAGGAGTTGAACCGCTTCCTGTTCGAAAGCTCCGGGAGCAGCGCCGAAGCCGGCACGGAACTTCCCGAGCTGATGCACCCGGTGCGGAAGGCGGAAGGCTACCTGAAGCACATTCAAGCGTGCAAGCAGGCGGTCCAGATCCCCGTGATCGCCAGCCTGAATGGCTCGAGCAAGGGCGGCTGGCTGGAGTACGCGACAAAGATGGAGCAGGCCGGCGCGGACGCGCTGGAGCTGAACATCTACCACATCCCGGTGGACCTGGCGGTTACCGGCGAGCAGGTCGAACAGCTCTACATCGATCTGGTCGCGGCGGTGAAGAGCACGGTCAAGATCCCGGTGGCGGTCAAGCTGGGCCCGTACTTCAGCTCGCTGCCCAACATGGCCCGCAAGCTGGACGCCGCCGGCGCGAACGGCCTGGTGCTTTTCAACCGCTTCTACCAGCCCGATTTCGATCTGGAGGCGCTGGAAGTGGTGCCCAACCTGATCCTCAGCAACTCCCACGAGCTGCTGCTGCGGCTGAACTGGATCGCGGTGCTCTACGGCGCGGTGAAGGCCGACCTGGCGCTGACCGGCGGGGTGCACAGCGCGGTGGACGTGGTGAAGTCCATGATGGCCGGGGCCAAGGTGGCCATGATGACGTCCGCCCTATTGAAGCGCGGCATCGGGTACCTCGACACCATCGCCACCGAACTGCTGGTGTGGATGGGCGAGCACGAATACGACTCGATCCGGCAGATGCAGGGCAGCATGAGCCGCAACGCGGTTCCGCAACCCTCGGCTTTCGAGCGGGCCAACTACATGAAGGTGCTGAGCTCTTACGCCATCCGGTAGCTTGTGGGGCAGGCGCTTTCGCCGGCGGAAGCGCCTGTCCCACATCGATTGTGGCCCGGGCTATTCCTGGAGCGCTTTCTCGATGGCCGCTTTCACCTCGGGCGAATCCGGCGTAACGGCCGACTCGAAGCGCGCGATCACCTTGCCTTCGCGGTTCACCAGGAACTTGGTGAAATTCCACTTGATATCGCCGGCCACAGCCGGGTTCGCCTCTTTGGTGAGGAAGTTGTAGAGCGGCGCCTGGTCCTCGCCCTTCACCGAGATCTTGCTCATCATGGGGAACTGCACGTTATAGGTGCGCGAACAGAAGGTCTTGATCTCTTCGTTGGTGCCGGGCTCCTGGCCGCCGAAATTGTTGGCCGGAAAACCCACGATCACGAGCCCGCGGTCCTTATAGGATTCGAAGGTCGATTCCAGGGCTTTGTACTGGGGGGTGAAACCGCACTTGCTGGCCACGTTGACCAGCAGAAGCACCTTCCCCTTCCAGGCCGAGAGGGGGGCCGGCTGGCCGTCTATCGAGGTCGGGGTAAATCCGTAAACGGATTCCGCGGCGTGGCCCATGGCGGCCATCGCCGCCAGCGATCCGATCGCAAAAACGAGTCTAAGCATCCATCCTCCAAACTTTGCCGTAGCTATGGGATGCCGCCGGGGCGGGCGCGGATGCGGTTTCGCCCCGAACCCCTGCCCGAACCCTGTAAATTAGTACATACATGAGCGTTCCACGAGGCCGCGCCGCGCTGGCGGCGGCGCTGGCGGCCGGCGGCTGTCTGTTCGCCCTGGCGGGCGACGGAGTTCGCGCCTACTTCACGCCCGACGATATGATGAACCTCTACGGCGCGTGGTCGTTTTCGCCCCTGGCGGCGGACCGGCCGGTGGGGGCGCTGTTCTACCGGGGACTCTTCGCCCTGTTCGGGTTGCACCCGCTGCCTTACCGCCTGGCGGCTTTCGCCCTCCTGGCGGCCAACCTGGCCCTGCTCTACGGATTCTGCGCGCGCCTGGCGCGTTCCCGTGAAGTGGCGGCCCTGGCCTGCCTGCTGGGGGCCTACCAGGCGCACCTGGCCGATCTTTACTACAGCACCGGAGCCATTTACGACCTGCTCTGCTACTTCTTCTTCGCGCTGGCGTTGGTGTGGTATCTGCGGATTCGCGACGCCGGCGCACTTCCGGACTGGCGGCAGACCGCGGGGCTTCTCGGCTTGTTTGCGCTGGCGCTCGGCTCCAAGGAAATGGCCGCCACCCTGCCCGTCCTGTTGGCCGTTTACGAGTGCATCTACCATCGCGCCAGGGACTGGCGCCAGTGGCGGTTCGTCTGGCTGGGCCTGCCGCTGGCGGCGCTCTATGCGTTCTATAAGACGCTGGGGCCGCACCGCATGACGGCCAATGCGGCTTACGCCCTCAGCCTGACGGCGCACGCGTTCCTTTCCTCCTGGAAGCACTACCTGGGCGAGCTGTTCTACGGCGCGGTGACCTTCAACACCTTCAATCTGGTGGTGCTGTTGGCGGCCATGCTGGCCCTGGCGGCGCTGGCGCGGCGGCGCGAACTGCTGTTCGCCTGGTGCTACCTGTTCCTCGCCATGCTGCCGGTGGCTTTCATTCCGCCGCGCGGCCTGTTCGCCGTCTATATGACGCTGCCGGGGTGGTACCTCTACGCGGCGAGCGCCCTGGCGCTGGGCCGCGATGGGCTGGTGCGCTGGTTCCCCCGTTTCGCGGCGGCTCTTCAGGTGAGGCCCGAACAGGCGGCCCTATTCCTGCTGGTGGCGGCGCTGCTGATCCCGGTCCACCTCCGCGAAAAACCGGAAGGCAAGCTTTGGGTGGCGGAAGCTCACGCCGCGGTGCGCAACGTGATCGAGCCGCTGGCCGCCCGCTATCCCGAGCTGCCGCGCGGCTCGAGCGTCCTCTTCCTCGACGATCCGTATCCCAAGAACGAATGGATGCTGACCTTCATTTTCCGGCTGTTCTACCGCGACAACCAGATCCGCGTGGACCGCGCCAAGGTGTGGCCCGAGCTGGCGAAAGAGCCCGCCAGGTCGCAATATCAGCGCCTGTTCGTGCTGGACGAAAAGGGCCTGCGAGAAGCGGCGGACACGAACCTTGTGTTACACTGAGTTCGTGTTGAAGAACATGACCATCACGGTCAGCGAGGACGCCGCTCGCTGGGCGCGCAGGAAGGCGGCGGAAGAGAACACCTCCGTATCGAAGCTGGTGGGGCGGATGCTGGACGATCAGATGCGCCAGAGCGACGAGTACTGGGCCGCGTACCAGGAATGGAAGAAGATCGAGCCTATCCCAGGCCTGGATGCGGAGCATCGCCTGACCAGAGAAGAGGCGAATGCGCGCCGTTGAGCGGATCTTTGTAGACACCAACGTTCTGTTATATTCGCTCGACCCCGCGGTTCGCGCCAAACAGGAACTGGCGCACCGCTGGGTGGCCGCGCTGTGGGAGAGCAGCGCCGGCCGGCTTAGCTGGCAAGTCCTCAACGAGTTTTATGCCAATGCGGTGCGCAAGCTGGGGTTACCCACCTCCGGCGTTCGATCCAACGTAGAGAAGCTTGCCCAGTGGGCGCCGGTCGGATTCGGCCTGGGCCTGGTTCAACGCGCCTGGTATTGGATGGACAAAGCGGGGGTTCCGTACTGGGACGCGCTCATTCTGGCCTCGGCCGAAACCGCCGGGTGCGCGTACCTGTTGAGCGAGGATTTCCAGGCGGGACGCCACTTCGGCGACATCACGGTGGTGAGTCCTTTTCAATCCCGGCCGGAAGAATTCGGGCTCCGATAGCTACTGCTCGTGCACGTCTTCGAGGTAGGTGTAGCCGCGCAGGCCGTCTTCGTAGAACTTCAGCAGGGAGCCGCTTTCCTCGTAAGTCAGGCGATTATCCCGCAGGGCCGTTTCCACGTCGCGGCGCAGCTTGGTCACCAGGGAATCGGAGCTGAACTGCACGTAGTTGAGCACTTCGCGGACGGTGTCGCCCTTGATCACCGAATCGAGCAGCACTTCGCCGGTGGGGCTCAGGCGCACGTGCACGGCGTTGGTATCGCCGAACAGGTTGTGCAGGTCGCCCAGGATTTCCTGATAGGCGCCTAGCAGAAACGCGCCCAGGAAGTAATCGCGGCCGTCGAAGGGGTGCAGCGCCAGCGTGCGCTTCACGTCGCGGCGGTCGATAAAGGCGTCCACTTTCCCGTCCGAATCGCAGGTGATATCGCCCAGCACGGCGTGGCGGGTGGGCTCCTCCTCCAGCCGGTGGATGGGCATGACCGGGAAAAGCTGCTTGATGGCCCAGCTATCGGGCATGCTCTGGAAGAGCGAGAAGTTGCAGAAATAGGTGTCCGAGAGCATGGCGTCGATGCCTTCCAGCTCTTCGGGGAAGTAATCCAATTCGCGCGCCAGCTTCTGGATCTTGCGGGAAATCGCCCAGTAGAGGTTCTCGGCTATGCAGCGCTGCTCGAGCGACAGATACCCGAGGCTGAAGAGGTTCAGTCCCTGGTCGAGCGCCTGCTGGGCGTCGTGATAGCTTTCGAGCAGGTTCTTGGCGCTCAGGCCGCGGTAGGTCTCCTGGAGGTCGATGAGCGGCTGCTCGGCGTCCGCCGGCGGCTCCGGGGCCACGTCCGTGTCCCCCATCCCCGACACCCCCAGGACGTTGAACACCAGCGTGCTGTGGTAGGCGGTGATGGCGCGCCCGCTCTCGGTGACGATGGTGGGATGCGGCACGCCCACTTCGTCGCACACGTTCTGGGCGTGATAGACGATGTCGTTGGCGTACTCCTGCAGGGTGTAGTTGACGCTCGATTCGAAATCGGTTTGAGAGCCGTCGTAGTCCACGCCCAAGCCGCCGCCCACATCCAGGTACTTGAGCCCCGCGCCGGCGCGGGCCAGATCCACGTAGACCCGCACGGCTTCATTCACGGCGCCTTTGATGTGGCGGATATTGGTGATCTGGCTGCCCAGGTGGAAGTGCAGCAGGTTGAGGCAATCGGCCATGCCCAGATCCTTCAACTCCTGGAGCGCGTTGAGGGCCTCGGTGGCGGAGAGGCCGAACTTGGAGCGATACCCGCCCGAAGATTTCCACCGACCCGACCCCCGGCTGGCCAGCTTGACTCGCAGCCCGATGGTGGGACGCACGCCCACACGCTGGCAGTACTTGAGGATCAGGTGCAGCTCGGTGTACTTTTCCACCACCGGGATGATCTGGCGGCCCACCTTCTGGGCCAGCATGGCCATCTCGATGTACTCGTCGTCCTTGAACCCGTTGCAGATGATGGGGGTCTCGTTGTCGGCCAGGGCCATCACGGCCATCAGCTCCGCCTTAGAGCCGGCTTCGAGACCGAAATGATAGGGCTTGCCGAACTCCAATATCTCTTCCACCACCTGCCGCTGCTGGTTCACCTTGATGGGGTAGACGCAGCAGTAGCCGCCCTGGTATTTGTGCTCGGCGATGGCGGTGTCGAAGGCGCTGTGAATCTCGCCCAACCGGTGCTTCAGGATGTCGGCGAAACGGATGAGAATCGGGAGGTCGATGCCGCGCAGAACGAGGGTATCCACCAGTTCCTTGAGGTCGATGGAGCGGGCCGGATCCTTCTCCGGGTGCACCCGGACGTGCCCGTTCTCGCCAACCGAAAAATAGCCCTTGCCCCAGCTTGCGACGTCATAGAGGTCGCTGGCCAGTTGGGGAGTCCAACGCTCGGCCGGCTCCATGACCAGCGAGCCCTTGCGTCCATTTCTTTCCAACGCCAAATTCTCCCTTGGCTACCAGTATAGCTTCCAGGTATTAACTGACAATGAACAGTTGCAACGTTTTACGCGAAGACCGCCCTGGCGCGAACTGGTTACGCTAAAATCAGGGTCCGTTCCATCTATGATGTCCGCTCTTCGCACGATGCCCGCTGTTCGCGCGCCGGCGTGTTTCATGTTAGCGGCCGTTTTGCTGGGCTACGCGATCGACCGTACCGGCATCACCGCGGCTTACACCGACCCCGTGGCGCACGTCCGGGCGCAGGACGAATCGTTGTACGCCAATACCGCCGTGACGTTTGCCACGCGGGGCGGCTGGCTCACGCCGCGGTTTCAGGGACGCTACATCCTATACAAACCGCCGCTCATTCAATGGCTTGCCGGGCTTTCGCTGCGCCTGGCGGGGGTGTCCCTGTGGACCCTGCGCCTGCCCATCCTCCTGGCGGGCGCCTACGCCGTGAGCCTGCTGTTCGCATGGGTTTACAGGGCCCGATCCAGCGCCGCCGCGTGGGTTGCGATGTTGCTGCTGGTTTCCAACCCGCTCTGGCACGTGCTTTCGCGAGTTTGCTATACGGATATGCTGGCGGTTGCCGCCATGTCGACGGCGTTTGCAGTGGTGCGGCGCGAACCCAGGCTGGCGTCGCGGGGGGCTGCCCTGGCATTCGGCGCCGCGCTGGCGGTGGGTGTGATGGCCAAGAGCGTGACTGGACTGCTGCCACTCCTCGCGCTCGGGCCGTACTGGCTGCTGTCCGCGCCGGCGCTGCGGCCCTCGCCTGGGCGCATCGCCATGGCGGCGGGAACCTTGGGCTTGTTCGCGGCGCCCTGGCATCTATACCAGTTTGCGGTTCACCGGCAGTGGTTCTGGATGGATTATGTGCGCATCCAATTGCTCGGCTTCGGCGTGCACCCGCCGGAACAGCACATCGCCGCGGGTCCTCTGCGCTTCTACGCGAGCGGCTTGTGGCTGACCGATCCCGTGCTGTGCCTGCTTGTCGCGGCGGCCCTGCCCGCGTTTGTGACGGCGCTCCGCGCGCGGAAGCCGGACGCGCTCATCCTGCTCTCCTGGATTCTGGTGGCTGGCGCCGCATTGTTGGCGTTCGGCTACCGTAATCTGCCCTACCTGCTGTACCTCGTAGCGCCGCTCTGCGTGCTGGCCGCGTCCTTCCTGCCCGTTCGCCGGATGGCGGTAGTGATCGCGTTGCTGGCGGGCGCCTTTGCGGTAAAAGCCGCCTTTCCCGAGCGCCCGTGGGGTTTGCCGTTCGGCGCCGCCGAGCAGGCATCCGCGCCCACGCTCCGCGAGTACTGCCGCATGAACCGGCCTAACGAACTGATAGACGTGGAGCCCGACGACGATTTCTATTCCGCCACCCTGCCGCTCCCGCAACTGCGGTATTGCTTTGTCGACCCCACCCACTTCGCCCTGCGCGAAGCGCCCCACTATGCGTCGCTAGGCATCATTCTCACGCCGGACCAGTTCAACGACCGGGCGCAGTGGAGTTCCATGTTCCTTTGGCGCCTGCGTCAGTGGGGCCTCGATTCCCTGGAACCTGTAGGCACGGCCATCCTGGCGGATTCCGACGCGGATGTGCTCCAAATCATTCGGGCGCATCCTGAGAGTGATTTCCTTTTGCCGGTGCGTTTGCGCACAGTGGCCGACGAGGAGTTCCAAGAAACATTTCAGGCGATCCCAGCCGGATCAAAACGCTTTTTCCTGCTGGCTCGTGCCCGGCCGGTTTCCTATACACGTCCTGCCTGGGTGTTGCCGCGGGAGTGGTGAGCACGGCGACCGCTTATGCCCCCCGGCAATCGCTGGAGCCGGTGTCACGAAGCTGTTTGATCCCATCCTGCATCCATTCAGTGAGCAATCTTGACTAATAAGTACAGATTGGCTAAACTGATGATAGGCTAGGAGCTTAGGAGCGAAACCCGGTGAGCGAATCCACCCAAACCATCGAAACCTTTGCGAATCAGGAATATAAGTGGGGGTTCGTGACCGACATCGAAGCCGATGCCATCCCCCGGGGCCTGAGCGAGGACGTGATTCGCCTCATTTCGGCCAAAAAGCGCGAGCCGGAGTGGTTGCTGGAATGGCGGTTGAAGGCCTATCGGCACTGGCTGACCATGAAGGAGCCCACCTGGGCGAACATTCACTACCCGCCGATCGACTACCAGGACATTGTTTATTACGCCGCGCCGAAGAGCAACAAAGACCGCCCCAAGAGCCTGGACGAGGTGGATCCGGAGCTTCTAAAGACGTACGCGAAGCTGGGCATCCCATTGAAAGAGCGTGAGTTGCTGGCCGGCGTAGCGGTGGACGCGGTGTTCGACAGCGTTTCGGTGGCCACCACCTTCAAGGCCAAGCTCAAAGAGATGGGGATCATCTTCGGCTCGTTCTCCGAGGCGGTCGAGGAGCATCCGGACCTGGTGCGGCGGTACTTGGGGACGGTGGTTCCCACCTCCGACAACTTTTTCGCGGCGCTCAATTCGGCGGTGTTCAGCGACGGCTCCTTCTGCTACGTGCCCAAGGGCGTGCGCTGCCCCATGGAGCTTTCGACCTACTTCCGCATCAACGCCAAGGACACCGGGCAGTTCGAGCGCACCCTGATTGTGGCCGACGAAGGGGCCTATGTGAGCTACCTGGAAGGCTGCACGGCGCCCATGCGCGACACCAACCAACTGCACGCCGCGGTGGTGGAGCTGGTGGCGCTGGACAACGCCCAGGTGAAGTACTCGACGGTGCAGAACTGGTATCCGGGCGATAAAGAGGGCAAGGGCGGAATCTACAATTTCGTGACCAAGCGCGGCGCGTGCCGGGGGGTAAACTCGAAGATTTCCTGGACGCAGGTGGAGACCGGCTCGGCCATCACCTGGAAGTATCCGAGCTGCCTGCTGATGGGCGAAAATTCGGTGGGCGAGTTCTACTCGGTGGCCCTCACCAACCACTACCAGCAGGCCGATACCGGCACCAAGATGATCCACATCGGGAAGAACACCACCAGCACCATCGTGTCCAAGGGCATTTCGGCCGGGCACGGGCAGAACACGTATCGCGGCGGGGTCAAAATTCTCAAATCGGCGGCCGGCGCGCGCAACTATTCGCAGTGCGATTCGCTGCTTTTGGGCGATAAATGCGGCGCGCACACGTTCCCCTATCTGGAAGTGAAAAACACCTCGGCCCAGGTGGAGCACGAAGCTTCCACTTCGAAGATCGGCGAGGACCAGATTTTCTATTGCCGGCAGAGGGGCATCTCCACCGAGGATGCGGTCTCGATGATCGTACACGGGTTCTGCAAGGAAGTGTTCCGCGAGCTGCCCATGGAGTTCGCGGTGGAGGCGCAGAAGTTGCTGGGGGTGAGCCTGGAGGGGAGCGTAGGGTGAGAAGATTTGACGCGGAGACGCGGAGACGCGGAGAAAAACAGGAAGAAAGACAAGTGACACAAGGAGCGATGGTGTCTTCCCTCCCTTTGTCTCCTTGTTCTGTATTTCTCCGCGCCTCCGCGTCTCCGCGTCCTGTATTTCTCCGCGTCTCCGCGTCAAACTTGGTTGGAGTCGAGGAACTGAAATAGATGGCTTTACTTGAGATTAGCGGGCTGCGGGCCACGGTTGGCGAGCGCGAGATATTGAAGGGGATCGACCTCACCGTCGAGGCGGGCGAGGTGCACGCCATCATGGGGCCGAACGGGTCCGGCAAGAGCACCTTGGCGCAGGTGCTGGCGGGGCGCGAGCTGTACGCCGTGACGGCCGGGCACGTGACTTACGATGGCAAAGACCTGCTGGCTATGTCCCCCGAGGATCGCGCGCGCGAGGGCATCTTCCTGGCGTTTCAGTACCCGGTGGAGATTCCGGGCATCAGCAACCAGTATTTTCTGAAGGCCGCGCTCAACACCGTGCGCAAGCACCGCGGGCTCGAGGAACTGGACGCCATGGATTTCCTGGAATTCATCCGCGTCAAGACCGGCCTCATGAATATGGAGCCGGCGCTGCTGAACCGGGCCGTGAACAGCGGCTTTTCGGGCGGTGAAAAAAAGCGCAACGAGATTTTTCAGATGGCGGTGCTGGAGCCGCGCCTGGCCATTCTGGATGAAACCGATTCCGGCCTGGATATCGACGCGCTGAAGCTGGTGGCGCACGGCGTGAACCTGCAGCGCGCGCCCGAGCGCTCCATGATCGTGGTGACGCACTACCAACGGCTGCTGGACTACATCGTTCCGGATTTCGTGCATGTGCTGGCGGATGGACGCATCGTCAAATCGGGCGGCAAGGAACTGGCGCTCGAACTCGAAAAGCACGGGTACGCAGGGCTGGGGATCGCGGACGAAGAAGAGGCGGTGGGCAAGGTATGACGGCCATCGCGGAACAGACCGGCGCATGGCTCGAGAACTTTACCGGGCAGCGGCGCGCGGAGCCGTGGATACAGGCGCTGCGCGAGGCCGCGTTCCAGCGGTTTGCCGGGCTGGGTTTCCCCACCACGCACGATGAGGACTGGCGATTCACCAGCGTCGCCCCCATTGCGCGGACGCGGTTCGGGCTGCCCAACCCGAATTGGAAGATCGAGCCCGGCGAGGCGCCGACGATGTTCTTCAATGGAAGACTGGCGAATGCCGGCCTTCCCAAAGGCGTGCGCCTGGCCACGCGCGAGGAAATTGAGGCCCATCTTGCCCGGCGCGCTACTTGCGAGGAGGGGGCCTTTGTCGCGTTGAACACGGCGTTTCTGGATGATGTCGTGGCGTTGCGGATCGAGCGCGGCGCGGTGATCGAGGAGCCGCTCGATATCCTGTACGGAGGCCCGGCGGCTGCCGCATCGCCCATCGCGGTTCATCCTCGCACCTTGATTTTGGCCGGTGAGAATTCGCAGTGCGCGATCGTCGAACAATACGTGAGCGGCGCGGGCTCGTACTTGACGAATGCCGTGACCGAACTGGCGGTGGGCGACGGGGCCGTGGTGGATCACTATAAGATCCAAACCGAGGCCGCCGAGGCGTTTCATATCGGCTCGATGTTCGCCAGGCTGGGGCGCAGCGCCAACTTCACCACCTGCTCGATCGCTTTGGGCGGCGGGCTAGTCCGCAACGACGTCACGGCCACGCTCTCGGAAGGCACGGAGGCCACCCTGAACGGCCTCTACGTGGCGGGCGGATCGCAGCACGTGGACAATCATACTACGATAGACCACGCCAAGCCGCACGGGGCGAGCCGCGAGCTATACAAAGGCATTCTGGACGGCAAGGCCCACGCGGTGTTCAATGGCCGCATCCTGGTGCGCAAAGACGCGCAGAAAACCGATTCCAAGCAGACCAATAAGAACCTGGTGCTTTCCGACGATGCCACCATCGACACCAAGCCGGAGCTACAGATCTTCGCCGACGACGTGCGCTGCACCCACGGCGCGACCATCGGCCAGTTGGACGCGGAATCGCTGTTCTACCTGCAATCGCGCGGCATCGGGCGGAGCGACGCGCGCAGGCTGCTGACGTACGCCTTCGCGCAGGACATTGTGGATCGCATCAAGGTTCCGTCGTTGCGGGATTCGCTGGAGCGAATCCTGTTCGAGAAATTCCATGAGCGCTCTTAGCGGCACGTTACCGGCCGGTCTCGACGCGCGGAAGATCCGCGAGGATTTCCCCGTCTTGAAGCAGAAGGTCCACGGAAAGCCGCTGATCTACCTGGATAACGCGGCCACGGCGCAGAAGCCGCAGTCGGTGATCGACGCCGTCCGCAAGTTCTACGAGGTGGATTGCGCCAACATCCATCGCGGGGTGCACGAGCTGAGCCAGCGCTCCACGGCCGCCTACGAGCAGGCGCGCGTCAAGGTGAAGCAGTTTCTGAACGCGCGGAGCAAGAGCGAGCTGATCTTCGTGCGCGGAACCACCGAGGCCATCAACCTGGTCGCGCAGACCTGGGGCCGGAAGAACGTGAAGGCGGGCGACGAAATCGTCATCGGCGCCATGGAGCACCATTCGAACATCGTTCCCTGGCAACTGCTTTGTGAAGAGAAGGGCGCGCGGCTGCGCGTGATCCCCATCAACGACCGCGGGGAACTGCTGCTGGAGGAATACGAGAAGCTGCTGGGGCCGCGCACGCGCATGGTGGCGGTGGGCCAGGTTTCCAACGCCCTGGGAACCGTAAGCCCGGTGCGCCAGATAGTCGAGATGGCGCACAAGGCGGGAGCTTTGACCTTGATCGACGGCGCGCAGGCCGCGCCGCACATGAAGGTGGACGTGCAGGCGCTGGACGCCGATTTCTACGCCTTCTCGGGGCACAAGCTGTACGGGCCGACGGGCATCGGCATGTTATACGGCAAGAGCAAGCTGCTGAACGCCATGCCGCCGTACCAGGGCGGCGGGGATATGATCCGCACGGTGACCTTCGAGAAGACCACTTACAACGAGCTGCCGTATAAGTTCGAAGCCGGGACGCCGCATATCGCGGGCGGCATCGGGCTGGGAGCGGCCATCGATTACGTCAACCGGATCGGGATCGAAGCCATCGGCGCGTACGAACATGAGCTGCTGGTCTACGGAACGGAAGCGCTGTCGCGGATTCCGGGGCTGCGGCTGATCGGGACGGCGAGAGAGAAGGCGGCGGTGCTTTCCTTCGTGATGGAAGGCATACATCCGCACGACATTGGAACGGTGCTGGACCGCATGGGGATCGCGGTGCGCACGGGGCACCACTGCGCGCAGCCGGTGATGGATCGCTTCCAGGTTCCGGCCACCACGCGGGCCTCGCTGGCGTTTTACAATACGACGGCGGAACTGGACGCGCTGGAGGCGGGGCTGCGGAAGGTAAGGGAGATGTTCTCGTAGGCGGGTTTGTTTTGACGCGGTTTGACGCAGGGACGCTTTTGACGCAGAGACGCAGAGACGCGGAGAAGATCAAAAGAAGAAAGAAAGAAAAGGACATCAGCTTGACGCAGAGACGCTTTTGACGCAGAGACGCAGAGAAGATCAAGAGAAGAGATGAAAAAACCCGATCATTCTGTCTTGCTCTGTTTCTTCTCTTCGAATTCTCCGCGTCTCGGCGCCTCTGCGTCAAAGGTCTCTCGGAGGTATTGGTAGGGGAGTAATCCAGAGGTACTCATGGTCGACGATCTCTATCAGGAAATTATTCTGGACCACAGCAAGCGTCCACGGAACTGCCATCCGATGCCCGACGCCAACCGCACGGCCGAGGGTTACAATCCTCTCTGCGGCGATAAGCTGGAACTGTATCTGAGAGTGGAGGACGGCATTGTAAAGGATGTCAGCTTCGTCGGCTCGGGGTGCGCCATCTCCACCGCATCGGCTTCGCTGATGACGGAGAGCCTCAAGGGCAAGACCCGCGAAGAGGCGCTCAAGCTTCTGGACACGTTCCACGAGCTGCTGACCACCGATTCGGCGGTGAGCAAGGACCTGGGCAAGCTGGTGGTTTTCTGCGGCGTGCGCGATTACCCGGCGCGGGTGAAGTGCGCCACGCTGGCGTGGCATACCTTGAAATCGGCGCTGAACAACGCGGGCGGGACCGCCAGTACGGAGTGACGGTGAAGGATCAAGTTATCGCCGCGCTGAAAGGGGTCCACGACCCGGAGCTGCCGCTCAATATCTACGACATGGGGCTGATCTACAACGTGGAAGCGAGCGAAGACGGAAAAGTGGCGATTCGCATGACGCTCACCACGCCGAATTGCCCGGTGGCGGGCTCGCTGCCAGGCTCGGTAGAGCGGGCGGCGCGGGCGGTGGCCGGAGTCACCGACGTCCAGGTGGAACTGACTTTCGATCCGCCGTGGGGCCCGGAACGTCTGTCGGAAGCCGCGCAACTGGCCATGGGGTTGGACGGGATTGTGCCCATCACGAGGATTCGTAAGTGAAGCTGACGGCCAACGAGGAATACGGGGTGCGCTGCCTGGTGCGCCTGGCGTATGCGGGCTACACGGGGGGGAGTCTGACCATTCCGGAGATCAGCCTGGCGGAAGGCGTGTCGGCGGCCTATGCGGCCAAGATCCTGCGGGTGCTCCGCAAAGGCGGATTTGTGAAGGCCGCGCGGGGCAAGGAAGGCGGCTACACGCTGGCGCGGCCGGCGGGGGAAATCGCCATTGGCGATGTGATCGACGCGTTGGGCGGCCGGCTGTTCGAATCCCATTTCTGCGACAGCCATGCGGGGCAGGCGCCCATCTGCACGCGTTCGGTGGATTGCTCGGTGCGTTCGCTGTGGCGCGCGGTGCAGGTGGCCGTGGATCACGTGCTAAGCAAGACCACGCTGCACGACCTGCTGCAGAACGAAGAAGAAATGAACTCCTGGGTGCGGACCATACCGGGGCCGAGCGGGCTGCGGGTGGTGCAGTAAGTGGGGCAGGCCTCCCGGCCTGCCTGATGTTTGACGCGGGGCCAGAGTAAGATAAGGTAGGCGGCACGGTTCTCGAAGGAGGCATCGCATGACCATCGAACTCTCACCTGAGCTTGAGAGGATCGTTCAGGAGGCAGTGATCTCCGGCCAGTACGCGTCCGCGGTGGATGTGCTCACCGAAGCCGTGGCAGTGTGGCGGACACAGCAAGGGAACGGATCCCTCGCCGCCGCGGAACAGCGCCGGGACGCAATTGAGCGGCTCAAGACCTTCGGGAAGACGCACGGCCTCTCGCTCGGAGGTATGACGATACGGGAATTGCGCGACGAGGAGCGCCCGTGAGCGGGATTGTCATCGACGCGTCGGTGGCGCTCTCCTGGTGCTGGGGCGACGCCTGCGTCCGCGTGAAGGCAGACGGGTCATAATAAAGAAGGAGGCTCCTATGACCATTCGGATCACCCAGCCGGAAGTCGAGGCGCTCATCAACCAGCGTCTCCGCGGCGGCGGGTTTAAGGACGCCGAAGATGTCATCCTGCAGGCGCTCCAGTCCTCCCCGCCAAGGCCGACGGCGGCGCCGCAACCTTCCGCTTCGGTCGCAAAAGACGTTGAGGAACTCTTTGCGCCGTTACGGGGCCTTAACTTGGAATTCAGCCGCAACCCGTCCTCCGGACGGGCCGTGGAGTTGTGAACGGCTGAAGGATGAATTTCGAGGTCATCGGGGAAATTCAGGAGATCGAGACCATCGCCGTCGGGAAGTCAATCCGGGACCTTGCCCGGCTCAAAAAGGTCTACGGTCCTGGCCGGTGGCGAAAGCTAAAGGGAATTGCCCGCGTGCGGCTCCAAAGCGGCCGAATCCGGCTCGTGGAATTGCATTGGTACGAAGCCCATGGTATTGGTAAGAGAGATATTAAGCGAAAGCGGTATCTGGACTGATGCGAGCGAAGCGAGGTAAGGATTCAACTCCGCGGTTTGTCGTGTGCGTCGACAATTCCGAGTACGAGGCGTCCCTGGAGCTGCATAAGATCTACTCCGTTGTTCCCGATCCGGATGCCGCGCAGGATGGCGATCTTCGAATCGTCGACGAGAGTGGCGAAGACTATTTGTACTCCGCCGCCCGCTTCATGGCAATTGACGTTCCCAAGGCGCTGGAGCGGACCATGCTGAAGAAGGCTTCCTGATTTCGCGCGCACGAAACAGCCACTCAAACCGCTCCCTGAGAAGCCGTGAACAATTGGTTGGCAGGCGGAAGCGCCTGCCCCACAAGGATGGAAGTCCTTCGATAGCATTGTGGGACAGACGCTTTCGTCTGTCAATCCGGAGGCCCACCCGATTATTTCACGCCATCTGACGGCCGCTGCTCACCAGACCCTCAATAAGCCGCGACCGTCAGTGCGGGTCGTGTCGAGATCTTGTTGCTTGGACGAGGATCTTTTTCTCCGCGTCGTCGCGTCTCTGCGTCAACGAGGGCCCCGGCATGCCCCGTCAGGGAGCGGTTGCCGGCAGCCTGGCGCCGTGGCGCACATGGATCACGAAGACGGCGCTGTCTCTGGCGCTCACCCGAAACAGGATGCGGTAGATATGCGGCTTGTGCCCGTACAGAAGCTGGCGGATCACTCGCCCGGGACGGCTTTCCGGCGCGAGGGGGCAGCGGCCCGGAGATTCGCGCAGGGTCTCCATGGCGCGCTCCATTCCGTTGAACCACCGCGCGGCCGCTTCCGATTCTCCGGCCCGAACGAAGAGGAACAAGAGCCTCAAGTCGCGGGCGGCGCGGTCCGTCAGTTCAACGCGGTATGTCATACTCGGCGCGGAGATGGTCGAAGACTGCGCGCGATGGGCGCGTCCGGCCCCGCGAGATATCCTCCACCCCTTGTCGAATCCCTTCGCGGGCATCCGCCTGGGCCGCGATGTCGAGCAGCCGTTGATACGACGCGGCATCCTGGACCACCAGTTCCGCCTTGCCATTGATGGTGAGAATCATGGGGCGGCGGGTGGCCTTCAGGCGCTTTACGACATCGGCCGATTGCCGGCGAAAGTAGGTCAGCGGCTGGATATCCCGCGCGATGTTCATAATCCATGTATAGCACCTTTAAAGGTGCTCTCAATTTGCCTCGGTCCGGCGCGGAAACTGCGATTTGGAGGCGATTGCGGCTTTGCCGGGCCGGAGACCATCCGGTCTCCGCAACGTGCGTCCGAGACATGGGTTTAGGCCGCCTTCGAAGGATGCCGGCATGGCAGCCTGGAAGGCCGCTCCACGGCTGCGGTAGAATCGGTTGATACTGCGGTATCCCTTCTCCCATGGCCACTTTGGCAGGCAATCGGTTTGACGAGTTTCGCGAACGCCTCTCGCGCCGCATTCTGGTGGGCGACGGCGCGATGGGCACGGAGTTGTACGCGCGGGGCGTGTTCATCAACCGCTGCTACGACGAGTTGTGCCTCTCGGCGCCGGACATGGTGCGCCAGATTCACCAGGATTATGCCAAAGCCGGCGCGGAGATTCTGGAAACCAACACCTTCGGCGCCACGCGGCCGCGCCTGGCGGCGTACGGCGTGGCCGAGAAACTGGGCGACATCAACCGGGCGGCCGTGCGGCTGGCGCGAGAGGCTTCGGGCGGCGCCTTCGTGGCGGGGGCCATGGGGCCGCTGGGAGTGCGCATCGAGCCGCTGGGTCCCACGTTGTTCGCCGAGGCGCGCGCGTTCTTCCGGGAACAGATCGAGGCGCTGGTGGAAGGCGGCGCGGACCTTTTGATCCTGGAGACCTTCGGCAACCTGGACGAGCTGCGGGAGGCGGTGCTGGCGGCGCGCGAGGTGGCCGGGGAAAGCCTTCCCGTGGTGGCCCAGGTGACCATCGACGATTTCGGCCGCCTGACCCGCGGGACGGACACCGAGACCTTCACGCGGACCATGGACGGCTGGCCGGTGGACGCCATCGGGCTCAATTGCTCGGTGGGTCCCAAGGTCGCGCTCGAGACCATCGAGCGGATGATGGGGTTTTCCTCGAAGCCCATGAGCGCGATGCCCAACGCGGGCTCGCCACAGCGGGTGGAGGGGCGCAGCATTTACCTGTGCTCGCCGGAGTACATGGCGCAGTACGCGCGGCGGCTGCTATGGGCGGGGGTCAAGATTGTGGGCGGGTGCTGCGGCACCACGCCCGAGCACATCCGGCTGATCCGCTCGGAGACGCGCTCGCTGCAGCCGGAGCAGAAGCGCGTACGGGTGACGGCGGAAGAGCCGGAAGCCAGGGCGCAGGCGCTGGCGCCGGCGGCCATGGCGGCGAAATCCCAGCTCGGCGCCAAGCTGGCCGAAGGCAAGTTCGTGGCGTTTGTGGAGATTCTGCCGCCGCGCGGAGTGGACGCGTCGCGCGAGGTGGCGGGCGCGCGCCTGTGCGCGGCCCACGGAATCGACTGCATCAACGTGCCCGACGGGCCGCGCGCCAGCGCGCGCATGAGCGCGCAGGCGGCCTGCCAGATCATCCAGCGCGAGGCGGGCATCGAAGCCATCAACCACTTCTGCTGCCGCGACCGCAATATTCTGGGCATCCAGTCGGAATTGCTGGGAGCCCATGCGGCGGGCGTGCGGAACCTGCTGTGCATTACGGGCGACCCGCCGCGCATGGGGTCCTATCCGGCGGCAACCGCGGTTTTCGACGTGGACGCCATCGGCCTGGTGTACATTGTCCACAACCTGAATCGCGGCCTCGATATCGGGGGCAACCCTATCGGCTCGCAGACGGCCCTGCTGATCGGGGTGGGCGCGAATCCGGGCGCGGTGAACCTGGACGAAGAGGTCCGGCGGTTCGAGAGCAAGGTGGAAGCCGGGGCGGAATACGCCATCACCCAGCCGGTGTTCGACCTGGACATGCTGGAGGCGTTTCTGAAACGCACGGAGGGAGCGCGAATCCCGGTGATCTGCGGGATATGGCCGCTCACCAGCTTCCGCAACGCCGAATTCATGGTGAACGAGCTGCGCGTACCGGTTCCGGAAGAATACATGGAGCGCATGCGGAAGGTGGACAGCGCGGAAAAATCGCGGGAGGAAGGGGTGGCGATCGCTCGCGAAATGGCTCTGCGCGTGCGTACCATGGTGCAGGGAGTTCAATTGAGCGCGCCGTTTGGCCGTTACCAGATGGCTCTGGACGTGGCCGAGGCCCTGGGGCCGCGCCGATAAACGAAATGGCAACCGACCTGGTTGAGATCGACCCCGAAAAGCCGCAGCCGGAAGTGCTGGAGCGGGCCGCCGCCGCCGTGCGCCGCGGGCGGGTGGTGGCGATTCCCACCGAAGCGCTCTATTCTCTGGTGGCCGACCCGTTCAACCTGCGGGCGGTGACCCAGGTTTTCCGCGCCAAGGGCCGCGAGCCGCACCGCTCGCTGCCGATACTGGTGAGCGGCCTGCCGATGGCCGAGGAACTGGCCAGCGAGCTGAGCAACCGCTTTTACCTGCTGGCCCGGCGGTTCTGGCCGGGACCGCTGACCATCATCGTGCCGGCTTCGGCCAGGATACCGCTGAAGGTGACCGGCAACACCGGGCGGCTGGCGTTGCGGCACTCGCATTCGAATATCGCCAGCCAGCTTGTGGAGATGCTGAACCAGCCGCTGGTGGCGACCAGCGCGAACATCTCCGGCCGCCCCACCTGCCGCAGCGGCATCGAGGTCTTCGGGATGATGGACGGCCGCGTGGACCTGGTGGTGGATGGCGGGCCGTGCTCGGGTCAAGGCGCCACCACGGTGGATATCACCGAGCCGGCCTGGCGGGTGATCCGCGCCGGGGTGATCGAGGAGAAGGAGCTGGCGGAGTGCCTGCGGCCGGCATGAGGCCAATGTGGGGTCAGGTCTTCCGACCTGCCGCCGGCCTTTTGGCCGGCGTTCTTGGGGCGCCCCCGGACGGCGTACGACGCCGGGCTAAAACGTGGCGGCAGGCCGGAAGACCCGACCCCACTTCCGTGTCGCGGACGAACCGGGCCTTTCGGTCAGGCGTGCAAGATAGTAAAATTACGTGCGTGCCCGGTTTGGGGAACGCCCGCCGCGAGCCTACGGCCTGCCTGACCACCGGCCCTGAAGTTAAGGAAGCGAGAGGAGTACCGATAGAATGATTCGCAGATACGGTTATATCGCGTTTGCCTCGGCGGCGTTTCTGGCGCCCCTGCTTGCGCCCACGCCTGCCAAGGCGCAGTTGTGGACCTGGACCAAGGATCAGATGCTGGAGTACACCAAGGCCTGGACCGGCGACCGGTTTCCCGACGGCCGGCCGAAGGTTCCCGATGCCCTGATCGAGAGGGCCAAGGGTCTGTCCTCGGAAGAGATCAATGTGAACTTTGCCGCCGCGGCCCCGGCGGACGCGGCCGCGGGCGCCGCCGCTCCCGGCGGCGGCGGACGGGGTGGCGCCGGCGGTCCCGGCGGTCCCGGCGGTGGCCGTGGAGCCGGCGGCGGTGGAACCCCCTATGGCCAGTACACCGACGGATGGCAGGTCCTGCACCCTGGAAAAACCATGGCCGGCAGGGTGGTCACCATGGCCTTCATGCCCGCGCGGCCCGACCTGGACGCGGTAGTCAACGCCAAGGCGAGGGAGAAGGGTCTTCCCAGTCTCAACAACCAGTACGTCATGGATATGCTCGTGCCTGGCGACGTTCTGGTGGTGGATCTGTACGGCAAGAAGGAAGGCGGCACCATCGTAGGCGACAACCTGTTCTACTACATCATGAAGGCCACGCACGGCGGCGGCCTGGTAGTAGATGGCGGGTTCCGCGACCTGGACGGAATCGCGGAGATGGATATGCCGTGCTATTACAAGACGGTCCACCCGAGCGCTATCGGCGGCGCCTCGCTGGCCGCCGTCAACGTTCCCATCCGCATTGGGAACACCACGGTGATGCCCGGCGACATCGCCATCGGGGACCGGGAAGGCGTCACCTTCGTTCCGCCGCAATCCCTGGAACGCATCGTGGACGCGGCCGATACCACCCACGTTCACGACGAATGGACGCGCAAGAAGTTCGACGAGGGCGCGGGAACCAAGTATAAGTCCAGCGAGATTTACAGCAGCCCTCGCGACCAGGCGTTGCGGGATGAGTACAACGCCTACCTCAAGAAGCGGCTGGAAGAAATCCGCGCCGGCAAGAAGTAGTTTCACAGTGGGGCGGGCCTCCTGGCCTGCCTCCTGCCTTCGGGCCTGCCTTACGACTGAGGCAGGCCAGGAGGCCCGCCCCACTTTTACCGCTGCACTCTTCCCGAACCTCCGCCCTTGAGCAGGGCCTTCACATCATCCACGCCGAAGCGGTTGAAGTCGCCGGGGATGGAGTGTTTGAGGCAACTGGCGGCCACCGCGAACTCGAGCGCCTCGCGCGGGCTCTCGAGCGCCATCAGCCCGTAGATCAGCCCGCCGGCGAAGCAGTCTCCGCCGCCCACGCGATCCACGATGTGGGTGATGTCGTAATGGCGGCTGGCCAGGAACTCCCGGCCGCTATTCCAGCAGGCCGACCAGCCGTTGTGCGAAGCGCTGTGCGATTCGCGCAGGGTGATGGCGATGCCCTTCAGGTTGGGGAACTCGGCCAGCACCCTGGCGCTCAGTATTTCGTATTGCGAACGGTCCAGGCTGCCGGAATGGACGTCCACATGGGCCTCGATGCCCAGGGCCATCTGTACATCCTCCTCGTTGGCGATGGCGATATCCACCAGGCGGATCAACTCGCGCATCACTTCCGGGGCGGGCTTGCCCCACTTCCAGAGGTTCTTGCGGTAGTTGAGATCGCAGGAAACGGTGAGGCCCTTGGCGCGGGCCATGGCCGCCGATTCCAGGGCCAGCGCGGCCGCCGAGGCGCTGAGGGCGGGGGTGATTCCGGTGACGTGGAACCAGCCCGCGCCCTGGAAGATGGCGTCCCAGTCGAACTCGCCCGGCGCCGCCAGGGCGATGGCCGCGTTATCGCGGTCGTAGACCACCTTCGAGGGCCGCTGGTTGGCGCCGGTTTCGAGGTAATAGATCCCCATGCGGCCTTTTCGCCGGATGATATGGGAGGTGTCCACGCCGGCCCGCCGCAGCTCCGCGATGCAGGCGTCGGCCACCGGATGGGCGGGGGGCAACGCGGTCACATAGGACGCCGGAGCGCCGAAGCCGGCCAGCGCCACCGCTACATTGGCCTCTCCGCCGCCGAAGGTCGCGACGAATTGAGGAGTCTGGAGGATGCGCTCCAGGTTGGGCGGCGTGAGCCGCAGCATGATTTCGCCGAAGGTTACGGTTTTTCCGAGCATGGAAGAATGGCCATGCTAGCGCGGAGCGGCGAACACGGCAACCGGCCCCGGAAGGCGATGGATCGCCGACGGCAAGACCGTCGGCGCACCGGAGCGAAGTCAGGCCGCCGGAGGGTTCAGAAACAGCCTCTTTTCGATCTCTCCGAGACGGCGTTCCATGACGTCCATGCGTTGCTTCACGGCCACGACGCTATTGCCGGTGTTGGCCTCGAGCTCGCGGAACTGGATGCGGACCTGCTCCTGCCAGGGAAGGAATGCCTTCAGGAGTTCGGTTTGCATGTCGCGCAACTGCTCGCTCAGGCGCTCTTCGACCTCGCCCAGACGGTTTTCGAAGCGCTTTTCGACCTCGCCCAGGTGGTCATTGAACCGGCTTTCGATTTCGCCCAGAAGGTTTTCGAGCCGCTCGAATCGTCGCTCGATCTCCGGTTCCATGTCTTCGATTGTAGCGCGGGGGTGGTCCAGGCGGATCGCCGACGGCAAGACCGTCGGCGCCACCGGAGCCCTATTCCGATTCCGCGCCCGGCTGGACGGGGGCCACGAAACCGGACGCCGGCGCATATACCAGGCCCTCCACTCGATCCTTGGTCCCGTGCCACTGGGTGAACGCATCCCTGACGATGCGGTAGATGGAGCCCCGGTTCCGCGCGATCAGCTTGAGCCACCCCCAGGCCCCCTTTTGAGGGAAGTAGATCCCGCGGAAGAACAGCCGCGAGAGCAGATGGCTGATCTTGTAGGGAACCGGCTCGCCGGCGATCGAATCGAGCGCTTTTTCGGTGGCGGCCGGGCTGTAGGAGTTGGTCCAGGCGTACAGGGTCTCGTCCTGCACTTCCAGGACGCTCATCTTCAGGGGCGTGTGCGCCATGGCGAACGGAGCGAACTCGAGCCAATGCCGCGGCCGGGTCAGCCGTCCTTCCTTTTCCAGGCGGGCATAGAGGGGCGTCGCCGGATACGGAGTAATTTGTCCGAATACCGGCAGCACCGGCGGCCATTCGCGGATCTGGGCCAGGGTGCGCCCGGCCACTCCGGGAGTATCGTGATCCAGTCCGAAGATGAACGACGTGATGGCGTAGACGTGGCGCCGCGCCAGCGCCTCCAGCACGCCCGCGTATTCCGCCGGCTTGTTGAAGCTCTTCTTCACGCTGGCCAGATTGGCGGCATCGAGCGATTCCATCCCGATGAAGATCCATTTCCCGCCGGAAGCGGCGATCAAATCGATCAGCTCCTCGTCCCGCAACAGATTGGCGCTGATCTGCCCCACCCACGAAAGCTCGGCCCCCGCCGCGATAATATCGCGCAGCAGGGATTTGGTCCGCTTCACGTTGATGGCGAAATTGTCGTCCACGAAGAACACCGCGACCTGGCCGCTGGTCGAGCGGGCCCGCGCCTTCAGCCGGAGCATCTCATCCACAATGCTCTGGTTGGTGCGGAAGCGGATCGAATCGCCGAAAAATCCCGTCACGGTGCAGAACTCGCATCCATAAGGACAGCCGCGCCCGGTTTCGATGGGGATGATGTGAAAAGTCTCCCACGGGTAACCGAAATGCCGCATGATGGGGCTCACGAAGCCGGGAATCCGGTTGAACTGCCGCATGGGGAGTGAATCCCAGGGAATCGCGGGATAGCCCGTCAAGGTTGGCTTGAGGTCCCGCCCCAGGGCGTCGAGTGGAGCGTAGATCTCCCGCAGGCGGCCGTGCGCGGCGTCTTCCACGATCCGCGGCCAGGTTTCGTCGGCTTCGCCCAGGGCCACGGCGTCGGCGTGCCGCGGCCCGCCGTTGCGCCCCAGCGCCTCGTCCGGAACCTCGGTGACGTGCGGTCCGCCCAGGACCACTGGCACACCGGCCGCGCGGACTGCGTCCGCCACGCGATACGCCTTGGCGATCATGCGGGTCATGGCGCCGATTCCGACCAGGCCGATCCCCTGGTCGAGAACGAACTTCACCAGCTCCGCGTCGCTCATCGGCTGCGCGTTGCCGTCGATCAGAACCACCTCGTGGCCGGGCGGAGTAAGCGCCTGGAGCAGAAACATCCAGAGGTGCGGCATGAAGTTCTTGGTGACGCCGTTGTCGGGGTTATACAGAAGGATCTTCAAGTATTCGCCGGTTTCCAGCGTCTCCCGTTACGGACGCTTTTGTTAAGTCCGGCAAATCGCCCAACGCGCGAACCCGGTGAGTGGGGACCGGGCCGTCCGAACGGTATCAGTGTCGGTATCCGCTATCTTACCAGCTTGCCAGGAGGAAAAAACCCGCTCTGATCCGTCTGTAGCGCAGAATGCCGGCTGAGTCGCCGCGCCTCGCGGGCCGGGACGCGTTCAAGAGGGGGATTGACACCGGCGTATGACGCCGCTAGAGTTTCGGATGGAGGCCTCATGAGATTTCATGTCGCATTCTTGCTCGCCCTGCTTGGGTTGAGCGCGGTTGCCAGCTTCGGGCAGTCACAGGCCACGAGCCCCGGCAGCTTTGTGGGATACCCCGGCGCCCCACCCGCCGGCCAAAGCGGCTCCGGACTGTCGGACTGGTGTGTTCACAGCGGTCCCGACCCCGGCTGCCCTACTTCCGGCGCACCGCCTGCCGTCCGCCCGCCTGCCGGAACCCGCGCCTATACGTATCCCACCGCCATGTTGCGGGTCAACCAATACGCCCTGGCAACGGTGGCCTTCTCGGCCGAACAGGTCGGCGAAAGCGTGCGCACGCTCCCCGATGGCACGCATATCACCAGCGCCCAATCGTCGCAGCTCATTTTTCGGGATTTGCTAGGCCGGACGCGCACCGAGCGCCCTTTGGCAACCTCTTCGAACCCCAGCCTCCCGAAACTGCCTACTGTCATCCAGATCCTCGATCCCATAGCGGGCGTGGCTTACCTGCTCGATGCGCAGGGTAAAGTGGCCCACCGCGTGGTTCTCCCGCCGCAGCCCGCGCCTCGGAACATGACGCCGCCGCCCAATCGGCCGTATGTGGTTTCCAGCACCAAAGTGACGGTCATGTCCGACGGCTCCCAGTCGAAATCCGAAGCCCTGGGAAAGCAGGTTATGGAAGGGGTGGAAGTGGAGGGCCAGCGCGACACCGTTACGTCTCCCGCCGGCGTCCAGGGCAGCGACCAGCCAATGACCACGGTCACCGAGACGTGGACGTCGCGCGAACTCGGCAACACGATAGTGCTGATGAAACGCACCGATCCTCGCATGGGCGAAGTCACCCAGAAACTCACTAACGTGAGGCTCGGCGAGCAGGCCTTTTCCCTGTTCCAGCCGCCGCCGGATTATACGGTGGTGGAGGAAACCGGGCCATCCATCTCGGTTCCTTACACCCTGGCGCAGGTGCGGCCATGACCGGGAAACGCTGGGTTGTCCTATTCGTTCTGACGATTTCGCTCGCCGCGGCGGCGTACGGCCAGTCGCTCGCCGCGATGCAGTCCTCCCACAGCGGCGTGACCAATGGAGTCCTCTCCGCAAGCACGACCTTCGGAACGCCACGCAAGCCATTTGCCGTGGTGACCGGGGAGGCCTACTCGGCCCAATCGGTTTCCCAGATAACGGAGACGCTCCAAGGCGGCCAGCGGATCACGCGCACGGGCTTTTCGATGAAGGTGTATCGCGACGGATCCGGCCGTTGCAGAGTGGAGCGTTTCTTGAACGATGCCCCCGCGCCCGCGCTGGCGCCGCCAAATCCCCAAGGCCCCCTGCAGGTGGAAATCGACGACCCGGTGGCGAGGGTGTTTTATGTGCTCGATACCGAGCGCAAGATCGCTCACAGGGGCGCGCTTCCCATATCGGCGGACCCGTCGCCGGCCCCCACCGGCGCTTATGACGAGATGCTGGTCGGGGTGAGTCCGCAAGCTCCGGGTCAGGCCGTGGTGACATTCCAGGATCTCGGCTCCCAGATGGTGGGAGGCGTAGTAGCGCAGGGACGCCAGGTCACGGCCACCTGGCCCGCCGGCGCGCGCGGCAACGACAGGCCGATTGTCGCCACGGCGGAAATCTGGAGATCGCCGAACCTGAAAGTCACGGTTCTCACCAAGATCTCCAAACCGCCCGTGGGCGATCAGACCAATCAGTTGACCAACCTCGACACGAATCCGCCCGACTCCACGCTTTTCCAGCCGCCCGTGGACTACCAGGTGGTGGATGAGCCGGGCACGTTCACGATCGCGTACCCGTAATCTGAAACAGATCGGCCAACCGATCCGTTACGGTCGCGGTTCGCCAAACCTTCCTGAGAAAACAGGGGCTAAAGCCCTCCGTGTGTGCCTGTTTGCGGCACGGCTGAAGCCGTGCCCTGATACAAGAACTCCAATTTCGGAACGATAGAGCCGCGACCGTCAGAAGGTGTGAAATAATCGGGTGGGCCTCCGGATTGACAGACGAAAGCGTCTGTCCCACAATGCTATCGAAGGACTTCATCCTTGTGGGGCAGGCGCTTCCGCCTGCCAACCAATTATTCACGGCTTCTCAGGGAGCGGGCGCCGGCGCTGGCCACAGCTCAGTTCACGATCCAGCCGTCGGCCAGGTTGATGGTTCGCTGGCTGTAGGATGCGTTCAGCTCGGAGTGCGTCACCTGCACTATGGTGGTCCCTTCATCGTGGAGTTTCTTAAACAACTCCATGATCTCCTTGCCCTGGCTGGAGTGCAGGTTGCCGGTGGGTTCGTCGGCGAGGATGAGCTTGGGGCTGGCGATGACGGCGCGCGCCACGGCCACCAACTGCTGCTGCCCGCCGGAAAGCTGGCTGGGGTAGAGATCCTTCTTGGCCACGATACGGAACCGGTCCAGGGTGTCGCACACCATAGCGGCGCGTTCGGAGTCTCTTGATATTCCGGTAGGACAGGGGAATATCCAGGTTCTCGTAGACCGTCAGATTGTCGATCAGGTGGTAGCTCTGAAACACGAAGCCGATGTACCTCTTGTTCAGCTCCACGCGGTCCTTGGGCTTCATACGGTGGACCTGGTGGCCGGCGAATTCAAACTCGCCGGTCCAGGCCCCGTCGAGCATCCCCAGGATGCTCAGGAGCGTCGATTTGCCCGCCCCGGAGGGTCCCATGATGGTGAGGAACTCACCCTCCTTGATCTCCAGGTTGATGCGGCGCAGGACGTAGCTCCGGCCGTAGCCGGCTTCGTAAAACTTCTCGACGTTGCGCAAGGCGATCATCAGCGTGTCCTATTCATGCCGCAGCGCGGTCACGGGATCCACAGCCATGGCGCGCCGGGCGGGAAGATAGCTTGCCAGAAGGGCTACCGCGCCCAACAGAAGCGAGATGGACGCGAAGGTCCAGGCGTCCGCCGGCTTCACTTCAAAGAGCAGGTTGGCCATCAGGCGGGTGAGGATGAAAGCGGCCGCCAGGCCCAAGGCGATGCCGCCGGCGGCCAGGCGCGCGCCCTGTCCCAGCATGAGGAGCAGCACATCGGCGGGCCGCGCGCCCATGGCCGCGCGGATGCCGATTTCCCTGGTTCGTTGGGCGACATCGCAGGAAATCACCCCGTAAATTCCCACAGCGGCCAGGGTGAATGCCATTTCGGCGAAGATGGCCAGCAGCGCGGCGTTGAAGCGGGGCCCGGCCAGCGCGCGGTCGAGCACCTCGGCCATGGTCCGCGGGTCGGCTACCGGCTGATCGGGATCCAGGCGATGGACCTCGCGTTCGGCGGCGGCCGCCAGGGAAAGCGGCGGAGGCGTGGCGCGCACCACCAGGTTCATAATCGGCGCCGGCGACTGGGCGTAAGAGGTATAGACCGTGGGCCAGTCGTCGCCTTCGAGGCTCTCGGGCTTCACATCGCCCGCCACTCCCACCACCTCGGCGGCGCGCCCCGGAAAGGCGTCGAGCAGGACATGGTCCCCAAGGGGGCTTCCTTCCGGCCAGAACCGCCGGGCCATGGCGCGGCTGACAATGACTACGGCGGGGGCGTGGCCGTCGTCCGAGGCGCTGAACTCGCGCCCGGCCTCGAGCGGGACGCCCATGACCCGGAAGTACGCCGGAGTGGCGGTTCGCATGAGCGCCATGGGGCGCCGGTCGGGCGGCGGAGCGGGCCGGCCGGCGACGGAGAAGGTGGTCCCCACGTTCAGGCCGCTCAGCGGCAGCGCACTTACGGCGCCGGCCCCGCGCACCCCCGGCAGCGCCCCGATGCGCTCCCGCAATTGTTCGAGCAAGGCGGCGCGCTGGCCGGGCAGGGCGTCGCGGCCTCCCAGGTTGGACAAGCGGAAAGTGAGTATCCCGGCGAAGCGAAAGCCGGGATCCACGGAGCGGAGGCGGACGAAGCTGCGGATGAGGAGCCCCGCGGCGATCAGAACCACGACCGCCAGCGCCACCTCGGAAACCACCAGAGCGTTACGCATGGCGCGGCCGGCGCGGCCCATGGTCCCCCCGCGTCCGCCGCCGGTGAGAGCCGCGCTCAGGTTCGCGGAACAGGCCTGCAAAGCGGGGACGGCGCCGAAGAGAAGCCCGGAGGCCAGCGAACAGGCCAGGGCGAACAGCAGCATACGCACGTCCACGGCGGCCTGCCTCAGGGCGGGGATGTTGGCCGGGCCGAAACGCGCCAGCAGGGCCACTCCGGCGCGCGCGAGGGCCACGCCGAACGCTCCCCCCGCCAGGCTCAGCAGCAGGCTCTCCGAGAGGAGCTGCCCGGCGATGCGCCCCCCGCTGGCGCCGAGGGCCACGCGGACGGCGATTTCCCTTTTTCGCCCGGCGCCGCGCTCCAGCGACAGGTTCGCCACGTTGGCGCACGCCATCAGCAGCAGAAAACCGACCGCCGCCAGGAGCGTGAGCAGAGCCCGCTTCGCGTGCCCGGCCAACTCCTCGCGCAGGGGCACCAGGGCGGGCCGCCAGCCCCTGTCGAGCGCCGGATTGGCGGCTTCCAGGCGGCTGCCGATGGTTTCCATCTCGGCCCGGGCGCCCTCCAGGGAAACGCCCGGCTTGAGCCGCGCCACCACGCTCAGGAAGCGGTTGCCGGCGGATCGCGCGTCCTCGGGGTCGAGCGCCAGCGGCAGCCAGATATCGATATTCGGGTCGAAAACCGAGAAACCCGCCGGCAGGACGCCCAGCACCGTGTACCCCTGGTCGCCCAGCCGGATAGACTTGCCGGCGATGGCGGGATCGGAGCCGAAGCGGCGTCTCCACAGCGAATGGGCCATCAAAGCGTAGTTGGCGCGGCCGGGCCGGTCTTCCGCGGCGGTAAATGCCCGCCCCACCGCCATCTTGACCCCCAGCAGCGGGAACAGGGCGGAGGAAACCCGTTCGGCCAGCAATTCCTCGGGATTGACGCGGGCGGACGGGCCGCCCGTCAGGTTCACGTGGACATCGCGAATGGCGGCCAGGCCCTCAAAGGTCTGGCTTTGCCGCTGCCATTCCCGAAAGTTGGCCGGCGCGACGAACATCAACTCCTTGTTCGCCGTGGGATTGTTCTCCCAGACCGCCAGCAGGCGCTCGGGATCGCGGAATGGCAGGGGCTTCAACAGGGCCGCGTCGACCACGCTGAAAATGGCGGTGACGGCGCCGATTCCCAGCGCCAGGGTGGCCAGGGCGACCGCGGTGAAAGCGGGGGCTTTCCACAACAAACGCGCCCCGTACCTCAGGTCGTGGAGAACCAGGTGCATGGTCTGTCAGGTTAACAAATAGCGGGCCTGGTGGGGCAGGCTTCAGCCTGCCGGAATTACCCCTTTGCCGTCTCGACGCTCTCTTCCACGATCCGGCCGTCGAACAGCCTGATGGTCCGGTCGGCGAACTCGGCGTAGCGCGGATCGTGCGTCACCATGCAGATGGTGGATCCGGACTGATGCAGCTCGCGCATCAGGTTCATGACCGCCTCGCCGTTGGCCGAATCGAGGTTGCCGGTAGGCTCGTCGGCCAGCAGGATCAGCGGGTCGCCGCTGAGCGCGCGGGCCACCGCCACGCGCTGTTGCTGGCCCCCGGAAAGTTGCGAAGGATAGTGCTTCACGCGGTGCGACATCCCCACCCGCTCCAGGGCCTCCTGGACGCGCCGCTTGCGCTCCGAGGAAGGCATGCCCCGATAGGTGAGCGGTAACTCCACGTTTTCATAAACCGTGAGGTCGCCAATGAGGTTGAACGCCTGGAAAATGAAGCCGATCTCGCGGTTGCGGATGCGCGCCCGCTCGGACAGCTTGAGCCCCGTGACGGGTTTCCCGTTCAGGTAGTAGGCCCCGCCGGAGGGCGTATCGAGCAACCCCAGGATGGCGAGCAGAGTCGACTTGCCGCAGCCCGACGGGCCGGCGATCGACAGATACTCCCCTTTCTTCACCTCGAAGTGGATTCCGGAAAGCGCGTGCGTTTCTACTTCATCGGTGACGAAAACCTTGCTCACGGTATCGAGCTTGATGAGTGGTTGCGAGCCGTTGTCCATGATCTCTTTCTCTTACGAATACCACAGGGGTCGGGTTCCCATGGATTCGCTAAAAACGAATCCGGCCTGGATGGAGCACACGGACTGCCATTTCCCGCCGGGGCCAAGGGTGTGACTCCGCATGGGATAGAGCGTTCCCGGGGAATTCCGGGGTGTCCGGTTTTGGGATGGGGTGTAGCGTGCCCGGACGGCGTCCGGTCTTCCGTTGGACCGGACGCCGGCCTGGGCCAGATGATTCGAAGGTCCCGGCGAGCAAGGGCGCCGCCTAAACCTTGTAATCCCACTCCTTGCGGTAGGGCATATCGACGAAGCTGTTGGCCAGGTCGTCGTTGCTGAATTTCCCGGCCTTCGCGTCCCACTTGAGGACCTTGGAAGACCGGTAGTACGTCGCTCCCGTGAGGTTGTTAAACAGGGGGCGGGCGTTGGGGTCGTGCACATGGCCGTCACTGGAGGCGGGGATCCACACCACCGCGGAGTCGGATCGGCCGGAGGCCCCAAAAACAGGCGCCGCGGGGCGCGCCACTTCCCCACCCTCGGTACGCCCTGGCGCGCTGTAGCGGCGCAGCGTGGCGGTCCCGAGCAGGGCGAATTCCGTGTAATCGCAGGCCACCTCGATTGGCATAATCGACTTCTTGCCGGCTTTGCACGCCTTGATCCACTCGGTGTAGTGGTCCTCTCTCTCGCACCGCGGCAAGGAGGGTTCGGGCTGCTTGAAGTCCCTGAAGCGGCTCTCCGGCAGCAGCCAGCCGCCGGGGAGGCCCTGAATCCGCTGGCCCGGCCGGGGTCCCACATGGTCCGGCAGCGAATTGCTTCCGCCGTAGAAGGCGGAAACCTGCACGCCCTTTTCGCCCACGAACATCATGCCCCGGCCCGGCATCCCCATGTCGGGGCTCATGGCCAGCGGCCGCGGCGGCTGCAGTCCGCCATCGTAGAAGTAGGCCATCATCTCGGGGTGTTTGCCGCGGGCCGGGAAGTGCCACTGGACGTAGTTGGCGATGCTCGAGCACTCGGTGTTGGCGACCCTGCCATCGATTGTGCAGGCCTGGCAAGCGTCGGCCGCCACCCAGTCCGGGGCCCCCATCTCGAGCTCCTCAAAAAACACGTGGAGCGCGTGGCAGGCCACGTCGCCGATGTTGCCGGTGCCGAAGTCCCACCAGGGACGCCAATTGCCGTAATGGTAGATCTTGTTGTACGGGCGCGCCGGAGAGGGGCCGCACCACTGGTCCCAGTTCATCCCCTCGGGCGGCTTCTGGACCTCCGCGGGCCGGGCCAGCCCGCTGGGGCAATGGGTGCCGGTCCAAAAGTGTACTTCATGTATCGGCCCGAGGACCCCGCTGAGCAGCAACTCGGTAGTTTGCCGGGCGAAGGAGGCGCGCGAATCCTGAAGGCTGGCCTTGGTGGTCACCTTGGAGGCCAGCGCCGCCGCCTTGACCCGGCGCGCCTCGGCGATGGTGCGCGTCATCGGCTTGGCGCAGTAGATGTGCTTGTTCATGGCCAGGCCGGCCAGCACCAGGTGCGAATGCCAGTGGTCCGGCGTGGCCAGAATCAGAGCGTCGAAGTTCTTATTCTCCTTGTCGAACATCTGCCGGAAGTCTTTGTAGAGATTGGCCCTGGGATAGAGCTTGAAGACCGGCGCGCAGAACTCGTGGTCCAGATCGCAAAGCGCGACGATGTCTTCGCTTCGGCAGCCGGCCACATAGTCCGCGCCCACGCCGCCAACACCCACGCAGGCGATCCTGAGTTTGTCGCTGGGGGCCTGGTAGCCCACGCCTCCCAACACATGGCGCGCCACCACCAGCGGCGCCAGGCCGGCGGCCACGGCGGTACGCCGGGACAATCCGCCCTTGGTCGATTCGTTCGAATTCATGAAAACGTTCTCCTTATGGTTTGCGGGGACTGCTCCTGTATTTCCCTGCAACAACCAGGGCAACTCGCTGGACGTCGCGACGACATCGATTCAACAGTGTTGCATCGGCGCCCATTCGAATCCATGATACGCAAAGCAGTCCCCGGTTATAGAGGTCATTCCGCGCGACGCGCTACGTTAGTACCTACGGAGTTGAATTCCCGCCGTTTTGACAAGGATGTTTTTCTCCGCGCCTCTGCGTCTCTGCGTCAAGAAGGGGGCCTGTCTGGCTCCGGCTCGTCCGGGTCAGGAAATCCCAGCCAGCGTTTCCCAGAATTCCGGAAAGGAGACCGAAGCCGCCTCCGCGCCATCGACCGTCGATTCCCCGTCGGCCCGCAGCGCGGCCACGGCGAAAGCCATGGCGATGCGGTGGTCGCCGAACGAATCGAATTGCGCCGCGCGAAACTTCTGGCGGCCGGGTATCGTCATGCCGTCGGGCAACTCCCCGGCTTCCACGCCCATGCGCCGGAGGTTGTCGATGGTGGTGCGGATGCGGTCGGTTTCCTTGATGCGCAGCTCGGCGGCGTCTTTGACCGTGAGACCTTCCTCGCTGGCGGCGCCCAGCACGGCCAGCACCGGAATCTCATCGATCAGCGCGGCCGTGAGACCGCCTTCGACGACGCCGCCGCGCAGGGCCGAGTATTCCACTACCACATCGCCGGACAGCTCTCCGTTGCGGCTCTCGATATCGGGAATGCGGATCTTGGCGCCCATGCCCGTCAGGAAGTCGAGCAACGCCGACCGTGTGGGGTTCAGCCCCACGCCGCGAATTACCAGCCGCGATCCCGGCACAAGCAGGGCGGCCACGATGAAGAAGGCCGCCGAAGAGAGATCCGACGGCACGTACAAATCGCGGCCGGTCAGCTTCGGCCGGCCGGTGACCACGATCCGGCGGCCCGCCACGCGCACCTCCGCGCCGAACTCGCCGAGCGCGATCTCGGTGTGGTCGCGCGACCGCGCCGGCTCGGTGACCGACGTTGCGCCCTCGGCGAACAGTCCGGCCAACAGGACGCAGGTCTTCACCTGCGCGCTGGCCACCGGCATGGCGTAGTCGATGGGCCGCAGCCGCGCGCCTGCAATCTCGAGCGGCGGGAACTTGTCCTCCCGCGCCCGTATGCGCGCCCCCATTTCCTCGAGCGGCTTCATGATGCGCTGCATGGGCCGGCGCGAGAGGGATTCGTCCCCGAAGATGCGGCTGCCGAACGGCTGCGCCGCCAGGATTCCGGAGAGCATGCGGATGGTGGATCCGGAATTGCCCGCGTCCAGATCCCCCGCCGGCGGGCGCAGCCCGTCCAGGCCCCGGCCGCGTATGGCGAATTCGCCCCCCGCGCCATCCACTTCGATTCCCAGCGCGCGCACGCACCCCAGCGTGGAATGGCAATCCGCGCCGGTCGAGTAGTTGCGGATGCGCGTCTCGCCCTCGGCGATGGCGGCCAGCAGCGCGTAGCGGTGCGAGATGGACTTGTCGCCCGGCAGCGCGATCTCGCCGCGAATGGCGGAAGCGGGGGAGATCTTCTGTCGCATGAATTCCAATTCCGTCCTTTGGGCTATCGGCCCGGCTCGGGCGGGACTCTTCGTGGTCCGTCGAACGCGAGGGGCGCGCCGGAGTCGACAGACGACAAAAACCGATCGTCTGTCCCACCAAGGCCGCCTGTTTCCGTGCTCATGTTGTCGCCGCTATCTTACCATCGGCCCTGCCGCGGGACGCGTACCGGTAAGTATGGACCGGAGCGTCCGTGCGCGCCGCCATACCCTTTCGCGCGGAAAGGGCTTTCCTCGCTAAAACATTTACTGTACATTATGTTGTATGCAGAGCACGCGCGATTCGTCTGTTTGGCGAAGCCTGGCCGTGGCCTTCGGCGACGGCGTGGCTTTTGGCGTGGGCATGAAACTAACGCAGGGCGGGACCCGGCAACCCGCCTCCGCGGATCCGGCCGAACCGCTTCCGGCCGGCGACCGGGTGGAGGAGCTCGAACGGCGCTTGCTGCGGTTGGAGCAGGCCCCGGCCGCGCTGCCGCCGCCGGGCGCTTCCGGATCGTTCGACCGCAAAGTGATGGAAGCCGTGGTCAGCGCCCTGGACGCCCGCTTGCATGAGCTGAGCGGCCAGATGGAACGCCGCCTCACCGAGACGGAAGCGAAGATCGCGCTGGAGTTGAAGACCCTCGACCAGCAGGATCGTGCCATGGCCTCCGAGGCGGGATCGCACATCGAGGAAGTGCGCGCCAAGTGCGACCAGCAGCTCGCCGCGTTCCGCCAGGGCCTGGACGCGGAGCTGGCGGCGTTTCGCGGCGCGCGCCAGGAGATCGAGGCGGCCTTGGCCGCCATCGCGCGCGAGCGGGTCGCCGCCGAAATGGACGCTTATGCGGCCAGACTGGAGCCGGCGCTCGAAGAGCATGTCGCGGCTGCGATCCAGGCCGCCATGGAGCCGCGCATCGCGGCCGAGGTGGCCGCTCAACTGCCCCCGCTCGAGAACCAGCTTCGGGAGGACATCCGCCAGTCGGCCAGCCACGCCTCCAGCCTGGCGGCGGCGGCGGTGGAAGCCGCCATCGAAGAGAGAATGGTCCCGCTGCGCGCCGAGTTGGCGGCGCGCAACGCGGAAATCGACGGATTGCGCCGGCAGGTGGCCGGCGCGGACCGCAACACGCAGGATGTTCTGCTGGCCATCGGCCGAATCTGCCAGGAAGCCTCCGGACGGATGACGGGGCCCGTGGCTCCGTTTCCCGCCGAGCCGGCCGCGGTTCAGCCTGCCGAGCTCGAGCCGCCGTCCGCGGCGATGCCGGCGCCGGCGGAGACGCCGGAAGCCGCCATCCAGGAAGTGGAGACTCCGCCGGCGGTCCGGCCCATCGGACCATCAACCGAGCGGAACGGTCATGCCGGCCCGCAAATGCTCGACCCGGAAGCTCTCCCGCTTCCCACCCCGACCTTCGGGCAAATCAGAAGCCCCGGCCGCCCGTGGCGCATCCCCCTGGTGTCGTCGTTTCTACTGACCACCGTGGGACTGGCGCTGATGCGGATGCTGTAAACGGTCCCGGTCTCTCACTTCGGCCGCCGGCGGGCGTCGTCCACGGCTTCATCGATCAGCGATTCGAGTTCATCGCTGGGGATCGCCTTGGCGCTTTGCGACATCGCCCTGAGGCTCTCTTTGAGGCGCTCCGCCGCAATTCGGCGCTCGTCGCCCACAGCGCGCCCGGCGGGCATCCTGTCCCAGGTCCCGAACGTTATGAATCGCGATTTCCGCCATATCCTCTCCCTGACTGATCCTACCACCTGAAAGCAAGCAGCCGGAAACAAGCTACGCGTGCGAAACGGGCCATGGTAAAGAAGAGTGCGGAAGATGGGCGGGGGATTCCCGAGATTTCAGTGCGGCAACGCCCGCTCTCTCCGCCCCGACCTTCTGGCAAATCGGACGCCCCGGCCGCGTGTGGCGCATCCCTTTGGTATTGTCGCTCCTGTCGGCCCGTGGACGTGGCGGCGAGCTTGCTCGGGGTCTCACGCTGCGCGCGCGGAACGCCGGCCAAAAGGCCGGCGGCAAGGCCGAAGCCTTGGCCCCACATGTCCCCTACAATAGTCTCGTGGAGCAGTTCGCCCTGGAGTTCGACCTCGCGCCGCAGCGCCGCGTCTATACCGTGGGCGAGCTGAACGCCGCCATCCGCGCGGCCCTCGACGAGGAGTTTCGGGATATCTGGGTGGCGGGCGAGATTTCGGGGCTGAAGCCGGCCTCCAGCGGGCATTTGTATTTCACGCTGAAGGAGCGCGATTCGCAGGTGCGCTGCGTGGCTTTCCGCTCGGCGCACCGCTTCTGGAAGTTCCAGCCGCGCGATGGGCTGGCGGTGCTGGCGCGCGGCCGCATCGATGTCTACGAGCCGCGCGGCGAGTACCAGTTGCTGGTGGAGACGCTCGAGCCGCGGGGAGTGGGCGCGCTGCAACTGGCCTTCGAGGAACTCAAGAAAACGCTGGCCGCCGAGGGCCTGTTCGCGCCCGAGCGAAAGCGGCCGCTGCCGCGCTTCCCGCGGCGCATCGGAATCGTGACGTCGCCACGCGGCGCGGCCATCGCGGACCTCATCCACGTGCTCACGCGGAGGTTTCCGGGGCTGCACATCCGTCTCTTCCCGGCGCTGGTGCAGGGGGAGGGATCGGTGGAGGAGGTGTGCCGCGGCATCGAGTACTTCAGCCGGACCCGGTGGGCGGAGGTGTTGATCGTCGGCCGGGGCGGCGGTTCGCTCGAAGATCTGTGGACCTTCAACGAGGAAGCCGTGGCGCGGGCTATCGCGGCCTGCTCCGTGCCGGTGATTTCGGCGGTGGGGCACGAAACCGATGTGACCATCGCGGATTTCGTGGCCGACCTGCGCGCGCCCACGCCGTCCGCCGCGGCCGAGTTGGCGGTCCCCACGCGCGAAGACCTCGTCGAGCGCGTCGAAGCGGCGCGCGGCGCCTGCCTGCGGGCGCTGCGCTATCGCCTGGCCATGCTGGAGCGGCGCCTCCGCCAGCAGGGCATCGAGCGCGCCGCGAGCGCGCTCGACCGGCGGGTGGGCCGCGCCCAGCAACGCATCGACGACCTGACGCATGGCATGCGCGAACGCCTGCGCGCGGCCTGCGACCGCCGCGAGCGCGAACGGCGCGGGTGGGAAGCCCGGCTGCGGCGCTTCGACGTCCGGCCGCGCCTGGCGGCGGACCGCCGGCGCCTGGAGGCGGCCGCCGCCGCGGCGGCGCAAGCCATGCGCATGCGCCTCGAGCGGCGGCGAAGCGCCTTCCACCAGCTTGCCGCCAAGCTCGGGCAGTTGAGCCCGCTGCGCATACTGGAGCGCGGCTATGCGATTGTTTCGAACCAGGGGGGAATCCTCAAGGACGCCGCCGCGGCCCCGCCGGGTTCGCGCATCCGCGCGCGGCTGGCCAAAGGCGAACTGGACGCCGTGGTGGAGTAGCGGCTACTTCGCCGCCGGCGCCGCCTGCTTCTGTCCCCTCTGCTCCAGTCCTCCCGAAACCTCGGCGGCGGGCAGACTGTTGGGATAGTACCCGTCGCGGGTCTTGATAAGGGCGTTGGACAGATTCGGCAGCTCAACCTTGACATGGCGGAAGATCCTCGCCCGATCCTCCGGATCCGTGTCCGGCACGTACTGCAGCAAGTACTGCGTCGTCAACTCGCCCTGAAGGTGAGCGACGGAGGTGATGATGTTCTTCAGCTTCGCGGAAGCGTAGGCTCCCGTGCCGGGATCGTACACATAGTTGCCGGCGTCCTTGGGCGTGGAAAGATATCCGGCGATGTCTTTGTAGGCGCCGCTAAGCGGGTATTCCACCATGCCGCCCGTCTCGAAAGCCATCCTCTCCAGTACGTCCTGCTCGGCGTTCTCAAATCCGTAGGCGACGGTGCTCAGGCCGTAGATCGTCACCATGTGGCGCTTGGCAATCTCGATCACCTCCGCCAGGCTCTTCGAACTGGTGTTGTTGTGCCCGTCCCCGATGATGATGACGACCCGGCGCGGTTCGTAGGGCTCGCCCTTCACCACTTCGCGGCTGGTGCATGCCATGTAAATGGCGTCGTACAGCGCGGAGCCGCCGCCGGGCTTCATCTTCTCTATCTTCTCCACCATGCTCTGGCCGTCCCAGGTGGTGTTCACCACCAAGTCGGCTTCATTGCCGTAGGTGATCAGATATCCCTGGCGGTACTTGTCCTTTTCTCCCGGCAGCAGCGCCCAGATCAGTTGTTCGACGCCCTCCTGGTAATCCTTCCAGTGCACGGCGCTGGCGCTGCTCAGGTCCAACAGGAAGCCGATCACGATGGGCTGCTTTTCGTTGTGGTTGAAGACCTTGATGCGCTGGGGACGGCCTTCGTCCAGAACCCGGAAATCGGCGGCGGTCAGGTTGGAGACGAAGTACCCCCGGTCGTCGGTGACGGTAACCGGCAGCAGGACCAACCTCGACTCCACGAAAAACCTGGCTGACTCCTGCTCCGCCGCCTTGGATTGAGGGGCCGGTTGCGGCGCGGGCGGCGTTTGGGTCTGCTGGGGCGGCTCCGCCTGTCTTGCCGGCTGCTGGGACGCGGCCAGGCCCAACAGCAAACCGAAGGCGGCCAAGCCCGGAATGGCTAGAATCGAGCGTTTCACGGCGTTGGTTACATTTTAGCGCGGGCCATGCGGTCCGTGTGGACCGCGAATTGTGAACGCGCTGTAGGGCGCCCGAGCGTGCCGAGATACCATGGGCCGGCTTTCTGAGTTTGGGACCAGACCGGTCCCGCGGGACCAATCGTAGGCGGAGCCGCTGGGGAACGTCCCGTCCGTCACGGGTTTGGACGAACCTGAAGAACTGGGACAAGAAGTTCGAGTCTCCATTTAAATCCGACGTGTACTTCTTTTCCACCAGGCTGCAAACGGACCAGCGATGGGGTACGGCCACTCCAATAACTATTCGGGACAAAGAATTTGGTGCGGTTCGGGTGCGGGCCTATGGGATTTATTCGTACCACATCTCCGATCCCAAGACTTTCTTTACCAAAGTGAGTGGCACCCGCAGCATCTACCGAACGGCCGATATTGAAGGTCAGCTTCGGAACACTATTATCGGCCGCATGTCGGATACGTTTGCGAGCAGCCACATCCCATTTCTGGACATGGCTGGGTTTCAAATCAATCTGGGTCAGAGAGTCTTCGGCGAACTCAAACCCACTTTTGCCGAGATTGGGTTGGCGCTAGACTCATTCGTGGTTGAAAGCCTTTCGCTCCCAGAAGAACTTCAGAGAGTCCTGGACCAGCGAATCGGAATGAACATGGTGGGAGACCTGAGCCGCTACACCCAGTTCAATCTGGCCCAGTCAATTCCGATCGCCGCCGCAAATGAGGGCGCTGGAACTGTGGGAGCCGCAGTCGGGTTGGGTATTGGAATCACGATGGCGCAACAAATGATGGATGCAATCCAGCCGAGATCGCAGCCACCACGCGCTCAAGCAGATCCGTCGGGCGGGGCCGACACCAAGTTCTGTATCGAATGCGGCAAGCGAATTCCAGATAAAGCGAAGTTCTGTTCCATCTGCGGGAGTTCCCAGTAGATGGAAGCGGCTATGTGCGCGTAGTTGGCTTTCTGGGGTTAGGGACCCGAAAACGGACCAGCCTGAAGTGCGCGATATTCTTGGAACCGCGAGGCGCGAGACGAAGACCCGTACCGGACGGAAGACCCGTACCGGACGCGGAATAACCCGTAATAACCCGTGACAGTGCCGAATTACCCCGTTGCCGGGATTCTCTTGGGACCCCAAGGCGCGAAGGCCCAGACGTTTCGGGACGACGGCGGGAGTGAGCTTCGGCCTTCGGAGGCGGGCTGGCCGCGCCCCGTACCGCGGCTCAGCGGTAGGCCTTACTGCGATTGCGGACGCGCGTGATTTCCATGGAATCGCCGAGGTCGCGGAAAATGACGCGGTGGTCCTGGGTGCGAAGGCGGTAGTGGGGGGCTCCGGGGATTTGGCTACCGGAACAGCAATAGGCTATTATTAGGCTACTGGAGATCCGGACGGAATGTTGACGCTCGAATCGGGCCGCCTTGCGGCCGCCACTATCCCGATCGGCGCTGGTTGGCTCCTCGGCGCCTGCATGGAGGCGCGAGGCAAGCAGGACTTATGGGTGAAACAGAAGCCGGAGGTCCTGGCGGCGCTGCGGGAACAGGCGATGATCCAAAGCGCCGAATCCTCCAACCGGATCGAAGGCGTGACGGTACCTGCCAGCCGGCTCCGCCCGCTTGTTCTTGGCGGCGCCAAGCCGCGTGACCGCTCTGAAGAGGAACTGGCAGGGTATCGCCGGGCGCTGGACTGGATCTTCAGGCGGAAGGGAACCGTCTCGATTACCCCGGATGTCATCCGCCGCTTGCATGCGCTCGCTCAGGGAGGCCATTCCGGCGATGCCGGTGAATGGAAACGGCGCGACAACGAGATTGTCGAGATTCTGCCCAACGGTGAGCGGTTGATTCGTTTCGTACCGACTCCGGCCCGCGAAACGCCCCGGGTGATTGCCGCTCTGTGTCGGAGGTACGACGAGGCGGTCCAGGAGGAACGCGTTCCACCGTTGTTGATCGTCGCCACGTTCGTATTCGATTTCCTTTGCGTGCATCCATTCCGCGACGGCAACGGCCGTGTCTCCCGACTTGCCACGACGCTGCTGCTTAAGACGCACGGATTTGAGGTTGTCCGCTACGTCAGCTTGGAGAGACTGGTTGAAGAGAGAAAGGACGAGTACTACAGCATCCTGCGCACTTGTTCGGACGGCTGGCATGATGGCAAGAACGAGATCGTCCCCTGGTGGAACTACTTCCTCGGAGTACTGAGGTCCGGATACCTGGAGTTCGAACGCCAGGTCGAGACAACTGGCGCCCGCCCGGCTAAGAGCGAATTGGTGCGCCGAACCGTGCTGGAGCAGGCAGGTCGATTCAGCCTGGCGGACATCGCTCAGCAGGCGCCATCCGCCAGCCCTCAGCTCGTCAAGAAAGTACTCGCGGAGTTAAAGCGGGAAGGGCGAATCGAACTGACGGGTAGGGGCCGGGGAGCATACTGGACACGTGCGGACTGACACAGCCCGCGACAGCGGTTGTTCATCCGGGCGGATATTCCGCTGCCGATCACGCCGCATAGATGAGTCGGGCTTCGGCCAGCACGCCGGGCCGGATGAGCGGCTTCAACCCAGGCTTGACGGCCAGATCGACGCGGCGGCCGAGCAGGGCAGTGAGCTCACGCATCATCGCCGAAACACCCAAGAGTCCAGGGCGCGCGCCGGGCAGGAAATCGACGAGGAGGTCGACGTCGCTGTCCGGACGCATCTCGCCGCGCGCGGCTGAACCGAACAGGGATAGCTCCCTGACCGGGTGGCGCCGGCAGATGTCGGCGATCTCGGCCTCAGGCAACTCGATGCCGGCAGCGATGGTCATATGCTCCATTCTCTCTCCCATTATGCGTCAACTGGAAGGCCCCGCCAACGCTGAGCCCAGCACCCAGAGGCAAAAACCAAACCCGTCAACCAAACCCGAACCAACCAAACCCGTCAACCAAACCCGTGACAGTGCCGAAGTACCCCGTTGCCGCGATTCTCCTGGGACCGCGAGGCGCGAAGGCCAGGACGTTTCCAGACGACTTCGGCCTTCGGACGTGGGCTTGCCGCGCCCCGTACCGCGGCTCGCCGGCAGGCCTTACTGCGATGGCGGACGCGCGAGTGGCCTTCCCTCTCCGTGGCGCGGCGGTCCCGCTTTACTTCCTGCTAGAATGTAAAGCGATGCCCGAAGTCACTGTTTCCTCCAAGAATCAGATCGTCATCCCGCGCGAAGCCCGCCAGGCGCTGGGAGTCAAGGCCGGCGACCGTCTCTTGGTCGTGTCGCGGGGAGACAAGGTCATCGTCCTTCAGCGTCCGGAATCCCATCAGCGGGCGATTCGGGAAATCGGAGCCCGCTACCCCGCCGGCTATCTTCGAAAGGAACGCCGGAGTTGGGATTGACCCGTCTGCGCGCCTACCTGCGGCGACACCGCCGCATCGCCATCGACACCAGCGTCTTCATTTATGAGCTGGAGGCGAACCCGCGGTACGCCGCGCTGGCGGACGAGGTCTTCTCCTGGCTGGAAGAGCCCCGCCACACGGCGGTCACCTCCACCATCACCATGACGGAGCTGCTGGTTCAGCCGTATCGGGATGGCGATGAGCCACGGGTCGATCGGTTCTATGGCCTTCTCGCAACCTATCCCAATCTGGAGTGGGTGGCGCCGGATTTGGAAGTAGCCGATATCGCGGCGCGCGTTCGCGCCGTGCACCGCCTGCGGACTCCGGATGCCCTGCAGGCCGCCACTGCCATCCGGTCTCAAGCTACGGGGATGGTCACCAACGATTCGGTCTTCGAGCGCCTGAAGGAGTTCGAGACCCTGGTGCTCGATCAGACACTGTAGGAGCCACTCGATCGGACCATGGAGGATGTCCGACGAGCGCGCCCCTACCTGTGTTTCGGGCTACTCAACCCCCGGTGTTTCGGGGCGCACTCGCGCCGAAAGGCAGGCCATAGATGAGCCGGGCTTCGGCCAGCACGCCGGGCCGGATGAGCGCCTTCAACGCGGGCTTGACGGCCAGATCGACGCGGCGGCCGAGCAGGGCAGTGAACTCACGCATCATCGCCGAAACACCCAAGAGCCCAGGGCGCGCGCCGGGCAGGAAATCGACGAGGAGGTCGACGTCGCTGTCCGGACGCATCTCGCCGCGCGCGGCTGAACCGAACAGGGATAGCTCCCTGACCTGGTGGCGCCGGCAGATGTCGGCGATCTCGGCCTCAGGCAACTCGATGCCGGCAGCGATGGTCATATGCTCCATTCTCTCTCCCATTATGCGTCAACTGGGAGGCCCCGCCAACGCCGAGCCCAGCGTCCAGGGGCGAAGACGAACCGCCTTCTTGATCCACTCGGCCACCAGCAGCCGAATCTCTTCCTCAGGCGGCCTCATAGAGAATCCTGCCGTACTTGTGCGCCGGGTACGCGATGCCGCCGATGATGTTCTTCGTCGCCTCGAACCGCTCCGAGGAGATGATCTTGACGTCAACAGGGAAGCGGACATCGCCGATCGCCTCGGTGATGGCCACGCTCTCCTCGTGGCGGTTCTTTGCGGCCCGCTCGACGATCAGGAGGTCGATGTCGCTGTCCTTCGTCATCCGGCCCGTCGCGGCCGACCCAAACAGAATGGTCCTGTCCGGCTTCGCCACAGCCAGCACGCGGCGGACGACTTCGCTCAGCACCAACTCATCTACGTCCATTCGCTCTTTATGATAGACGACAAAGGACGAGGTCGAAAAGGGCGCCAAATGGCGAAGACGAACCAGCCTGAACCTCGTGATCTTCCTGGGACCGCGAGGCGCGAAGGCCAGGACGTTTCCAGACGACTTCGGCCTTCGGACGCGGGCTTGCCGCGCCCTGTACCGCAACTCAGCGGTAGGCCTCACTGCGATTGCGGACGCGCGTAACTTCTATGGAATCGCCGAGGTCGCGGAAAATGACGCGGTGGTCCTGGGCGCGGAGGCGGTAGAGCGGGGGATCCACGCCTTGGAGACGCTTCACGTCGCCTTCCTCGGATTGGGCAAAGCGGGCGAGAGTCTTGAGGATCTGGATGGCGGTCTGTCGATCGATGGCGCGGAGGTCGGCCTTGGCGTGATTGGTGAAGGCGACGCGCTTAGCCATTGCCGCTGCGTTCGTCCAGCGCGGACGTTTGACCCATCTTGTCCCAGTCGGCCATGTTAAGGCCGAAGTCGGCCAGGACCCCTTCGAGCGGAATAGGGTCGTTGTGCCTGCGCCATTCGTCAGCCTCGGCCACGGCTAAGCGGTCTTCCTCGGTGAAGGGCTCGTCATCGGGGGGAGCCAGCGCCAGTTTGCGGGAAAGCGGATCGAGCATCGATTGCAAGAGGCCTTCCAGCGCGGCCAGTTGCATGGGTGGCAACTGATCGATAAGGACATGCACATGGTGACGCGCGTCGGTATTCATAAGGGCCCTGGTTTCTCTTCCTTGGGAAATCGGGGACGTTCTTCTACTCCCATGATACCAGCGCTGCCCGCTTCCTTCACTTCCGCCTTTCAGCCCTAGCAGCCTACGTCAAAGAACCGGTCGGCCTGCTCGTCGGTCATCGGCGCGTCCCACCCCTCCGGTAGCGCGATGCTTCCGGCCAGCGCTCCTAGGGACCGGCGTCCGGATTTCCGCCGGTAGGGCGCCAGGTAGGCTACGGCCTTGCCGTTCCGCGTGATGGTCACCTGCTCGCCCTGTTCCACCAGCGCGAGCAGGCGCGACAGGTTCGATTTCGCCTCGCGTACGCTGAACTGCGGCATGTATTCATCTTAGCCCTGGAAGAACGCGCCCCTCCGCTCCCCGTGCTACCGTAAAGTCCTGGCATGAACATTCTCTTCGTCGGGGATATTTTCGCCTCCCCGGGCCGGCGCATCGTGGCGGATCACCTGGCGGACATCGTCGCCACCAATCGCATCGACCTGGCCATCGCCAACGCCGAGAACGCCGCCGGCGGATTCGGCGTCACGCCGGCCATCGCCGAGGAGCTGTTCGCCCTGGGCCTCGATGTCCTCACCACCGGCAACCACGTGTGGGACAAGAAAGAGATCTTCGGCTATCTCGACCGCCAGCCGCGCCTCCTGCGGCCCGCCAACTATCCCGATGCCCCCGGCAGCGGCCTGGCCGTGCTGCGCGCCCGCAACGGCGCCGAGTGCGCCGTGTTGAATCTTCAGGGCCGCACCTTCATGCCCAACACCGACTGCCCTTTCCGCACGGCCGACCGCCTTCTGGCCGCGCTCGATCCCCAGGTCAAGGTGAGGTTCGTGGACTTTCACGCCGAGGTCACCAGCGAGAAAATCGCCATGGGTTGGTACCTCGACGGCCGCGTCTCGGCTGTAATCGGCACCCATACGCATGTGCCCACCGCCGACACGCGCATCCTTCCCGGCGGCGCCGCCTACCAGACCGATTGCGGCATGACCGGGCCGTACCACTCCGTGATCGGCGTCGATACCGATGTCATCATCCGGCGCTTCCTCACCGCCCTGCCCGTGCGCATGGAGGCTTCGCGCCTGTCGCCCGAGCTGCACGCCGTGATCGTGGACGTGGACGAGGCCACCGGCCGGGCCCGGGCCGTGCGGCGCCACGCCATCGGCGGAGACTAATCGGATGAATCCATCGAGCCCCGTGGCCGACCTCACCGTGTTCTGCATCCAGGAAATCGGGGCGCTGCTGTTCGGGACCGTCTTCCTCTTCCTCTGGCGCCAGTCGCGGGTGGTCTATTTCGGGCTGTGGGCCGCCGCGTGGGCGCTGCGCTTCATCGCCGCGGCGTTCGCCTTCGAGCTGCTCGGTACGGCCAACCCGGGGTGGCTGGCGCCGTACGCCGTGTTCGAGTTCGCGTCCGTGATCGTGCTGATCGCCGCCGCGCGCGCCGGCTTCGCTTCCTCCATCAAAGACTGGCGCACCGTCCTGCGCCTCATCTCCATCCTCCCCATCTTCGTGGCCCTGGTGTGGGCATTCGGCCGCTACGCGCGGCTGGAGGCGTACCACGCCTCGCATGCGCTCGCGCTTTCGTTCGTCTACATCTATAACTTCGCCGCCCTGCGGGGCGCCAGGGGCCTGGGCGCGCGCGTCTTCCGCTTTTCGCTGCTGGCGCTGGCGGCCGCTTTCCTGGCCCACGCCGGCATCTTCCTCTATCTGTATGACCGCGGCGGCGCGCCGGAGTGGGCGCTCCATCTGCGCCACGAAGCGTATTACGATTTCGCCCTGCATTGCGTGCTGGCCTTCGCCGCCATGGCCATGTGGAACGAAAACCAGGTCGACCGCATCCACGAGCTCCACGCCGAAGTGGACCGCCTGCGCCGCGAAAACGCCCGCAGCCTGGACCTCGATGGCCTGACCGGCCTGCTGAACCAGGCGGCCCTGGCGCGGCGCGTCGAGGAGCCCGAGGAGTTCGACGGCGTGGTGGCGGTCTGCGACATGGATGATTTCAAGGATGTCAACGACAGCTACGGGCACCTGGTGGGCGACGAGATTCTGCGCAACATCGGCCACCTCCTGCAATCCTACATCCGCCAGGCCGACGAAGCGTTCCGTTGGGGCGGCGACGAGTTCGTGATCCTGTTCCGCGGCCAGCGCCCGGAGATGGCGCATCAGCGCATGAACGGAATCGAAGCGCGCCTGCGCGATTTCCGCGTGCGCGGCGTGGGGGCCCTGCCCATCTCCTTCAGTTGGGGCACCGCCGATGCCCGCGGCCGCCCCTTGCGCGAGGCGCTCGACGAGGCCGACCGGAGCATGTATGCGCGCAAGCGCGAACGCGCCCCCAGCGCTTCCGCCAAGCGCCCGCCGGACGCGGTGGGATAAGGCTCCCGCCTTGTCAACGGGTGGGATAAGGCTCCCGCCTTGTCAATCCGAGCGAAGCTCGGATACGCTTGCCTGCGCGAATCATTCCACCCTGGCGTCGGATAAGGCCCCAGCGTAGCCGGCGTGTCCGAGCTTCGCTCGGATTGACAAGGCTGGAGCCTTATCCCACCTTGCCGGTCACTTCACGTAAATGACGGTGTTGTAGCCCGTCAGATTCAGACCTCCGCTCGCCTGATTGCCCAGCACGACAACCAGTACCGCCGGCTGGGTGACATCGACGTTCTGCGGGATCTGGATGTTGATCTGCCAAACTCCCATCAGCTCCGGCGCCAGACCCGAGAACTGGACCTGTCCGTTGCCCTGGAGACATCCGGCGCAATCCAGATAATCGGCGCCGAGGAAAACACGCAGAGTTCCCGTCGAGTAAAACAATGGCGACAAAGGCGTGGGCATCCCGTCCGGAAGGCTCGATCCCGGGGAGCCCGGCGCGCCCGCGATAAAGCCCTGCCCCGTGCCGAAGAGCTCGACGTAGGACCCGCGTGCGGCCCGGTTGGTGGGGCTGTTCACCGTCCCGTCGGCGTAGTTGATGGCCAGCGCCTGGCGGGTCGTGCCGCTGGCGTTCAGGGGCATGAACAGCGCCGGGGCCGCCGTGTTCATGGGAACGTACGTCGCGCCCACCACCTGCCCGGTGGATTGCCTGACCACCTGCACATCCGCCAGCCCGCTGGTGGGCGCGCCCATGGGAGTGTAGTAGTTGATCTGGGTCGGCGAAACCATGTACAAGGGCGCCGGCGTTCCATTGAACAGCACCTGCGTGTCCGCCAGAACCAGGGGGAATGGAAGCTGCCCGCCGGAGTTCGCCGTCTGGTTGTTGGTCAATTGGCCCGCGTAGGGGAAGATGCTGGCCCACATTCCCGGGGCCAACCCGTAGGTCGACGCGTCCAGCCAGTTGGCCCCGTTCTCCATGGCCAGACGCGGGAAGTAGAAAGCCACGCGGTTGGTGGCGTCGGCCACCAACAACGCTCCAAACTGGTCTTGCGCCAGGGCCAGCGAGTAGCTCAGAATCGGGATGGCGAAACTGGAGGGGGCGCCGGTGATCAGCGTGCCGTACATCGGGTAACGCAGCGCCTGATGACTCTGCGTATCCGCCACCCAGATCTCGCCTGTATTGGGGTTCACGTACACGCCTTCGGGGGCGTTCAGACCCGTGATTGGCCAGACGGCGGTGGGCTGCTGGGTTGGAAGTTTGTCCGCGGAATTGAAAATCAGCACGCGGTTGTTGCCGGTGTCCGCCACGTACACCAGGCTGGAGGTGTCCACCGCAATGTGATGCGGCGCGGTAAAAGACCTGGTGTCGCTGCCCGCGGCCGAAGAATGGAAGTCCGGCTGCCCAATCACCTTGACGGCCGCCTGGCCGCTCTGGAACACGCCGCCCACGGACTGAAAGACCAGTATCCGGTTGTGGACCTGGTCGGAGGCCAGCACGAGGGATTCCTTGGAGGATCCAATCTGGATGGGCACGGTCATGGCCAGCCCGTAAGGCGCGGACATGGTGCTCTGCGTCGGATCGGTGGTCTTGCTGGTGAACGAAGCCTGCCCCAGGACCAGATCCGCCACCGGCTGACCGGTCTGCGAAAATGGTCTCGGGAACCGCAGCACGCGCCCGTTTCCCCGGTCCGCCACCCACAGGTTGCCCTGGGAATCCACCAGCAGGCCCACCGGGCTGCACAGGCTCGAACTGGTGGGCTGTCCGGGATCGCCGGTTGGATAATTGCACAACCCCGTCTGGCCGTTCGGTTGGCCTATGACCAGGTCCGCCATCGAGCCGGGCCCCGCCGCCACCTTGTAAATGTCCTTGTAGCCCAGCACCCGGTTGTTGCGTGGGTCGGCTACATAGAGGAGAGGCGTAGCGCCGGTGCTGTCGATCGCCATCCCGGAATCTCCGCCCAGGTACAGCTCCTTGCCCTCAATCAGGTTGATGGAGCCGGTATTCATGCTGTACTGCCCGAGCACCCGCGTGGCGGCGCCGAATGTGGGCGGCGTCGAGGAAGGCTGAAGGGGCATTACTACCACGCGGTTGTTCCCGGAGTCCGACACGTAGAGCTCGTTGTTGAACAGGACCGCGGCCTGCGGCTGGAAGAACACGCTGGCCGATGGCGGCGGAAGAAAAGTCGCGCCCGATGGGGCGTTGTTCGGGTAGAGGCGGGTAAAATCGAAATTCTGGCCCACGACTGCAGCGGCCATGGGCGAGAACTGCGTGGTTTGCGCCGGCCACTGATCGTAGGACGGGAAGATCAGGATGCGGCTATAGCCCGAATCGACCACGCCGATCTGGTTGTTGGGCAGGAAAAAGACGCCCGAGGGGTTGTCCATCACCGTCGAATCGATCTGCGGCTGCGTCGGAGTCCCCGTCTGGGGCGCCACGCCCATAATCCGCGAGGCCGCCATGCCGTTGGTGAAAGGCGGCGCGAATATCAGCACGCGGCTCAGTTGGGTGGGACTGCTGGAATCGGCGTCGGAAACGAAAAGACATCCCGGACAGGGCCCTTGCGCGGGGGCGAAGGCGATGGCGCCCGGCACGGCGAACTGGTTTGCAGTGGTGGTGGCGCCCGTGGCGCCCGGGACGAGGTTGGTCATGAGGGAAGTGAAGTCCGCCTGGCCGATTTCCAAAATGGCGGTGAGTCCGCCCCCGCCCTTGGCAAGGTCCGCCGCGGCGAACTCCAGCACGCGCCGGTTGCCGGCGTCCGTCATCCACAGGTTGCCGGAGCCGTCGATGGCGACGCTCGATTGCAGCAACGTGTTTCCGCTCGCCAGGCATATGCTTTGAGCGCTGAGCGGGGCCGTGCAGTTGGCCGTTCGGGAGCTGAAATTCGGCTGCCCGGCGACCAGGTCCGGGATATGGTTGGCATTGGCGACCGGCTTGGGATACCGCAGGATGCGGTTGTTGCCGCTGTCGGCCACGTAGAGGTTGCCGTTCTTATCCACCGCCAGGCCCGTGGGGCTGCTCAACCCCGATTGCAGCGATGTGCCCTGCCCCGGCGCATAAGGCGTAACACCGGGCCCTTGCGGCCAGGTAGTCCAGAAATCCACCTGCCCCACCACGATATCCGCCATCTGGCCGTTACTGAACGCGGCGGCGTTCTTCCAGCCGAGTACGCGGTTGTTGCCGGTATCGGCCACATAAATGGCCGGCGTGGCGCCGGAGTTGTCGATAGCGATGCCCAGCGGCTCGTACAGTTCGCGGCCCTCCACCAGGTTGGGGTTGACGGAATAGGTGCTCGACTGCTCCATCTGGGGCGTCAGCGGCCGCCCCAGGATGCGCGAGGGCAGCGGATTCAGATTGACCTGCGGCCAGGCCGCCGGAGCGCCTGACAATGCAAGGCTGATGATAAAGGCGGAGATGTATCGGTGTCTCATCGGATTTCCAGGCGGGCGCGACGCGGAGTGCGCTCCTCCTGAGAATACCAGACGGTGTGCGCGCTGGGGGTACGCCATGGGCGGCTTCCAAAAGTTATGCGCGCCGGCGCGCGCGGCGTCCGAGCTTCGCTCGGATCGACAAGCCCGGAGGCTTATCCCACGGGCGCGCCCAGCAGGCGGTTTACGTGGCGCATTACCTCGAACGCATCCGCCACGTAGAGGACGTCGGCTTTGCCGCGCGCCCAGCCGCAGTTGGGGTCCAGGTTGATGGCGCGGCGCTCGGTGACGAAGCGCCATCCCACCACGTGCGGCTCCTCGCCGTGGCAGCAGGCGGAAAGGCCCTTGGGGTGGCGCGGGGTCGCGCCGGTCTGCCCAATCTGGTTCATGTGGGTCATGAAGCGCAGCACGGCCTCGCCCTCGCCGCTCAGGTCCACCAGGGATTTGCTGCCGCCGAGCGAAGCCTTGGCCGCCCGCAGGAAGCCCAGAATCAGGCTCTCCGCCTCCGCCACGTGAGTTGCGCCATCGGCCTGTTTCTTGGTCCATCCGGCGCCGGCCACGAACAGCAGTTTGGCGTCCGGGCGGATGGTCTGCTCGTCGGCTTGCGGGGCTCGCACGCCGGTCACCGTGGTGCGCGTGGGCGGCGCCTCCACCGCCACGGCCTCCACCGCCGCCGCGCCCGCCGCGCCGCTCCAGGCTGCCCCGCAGCCCGCCTCGAGCAGCACGATCCATGGCCGCCCGGTTCGGGTGAGCGTGGCTTCCATGCGCTGCCGGTAAAACCAGCGGGTCACCACCGGCCCTGCTTCGGCCGCGGCGATGTTGGTGGCGTGCGTATCCACCCGCCCGCCTAGCCGATAGGCCACCCCGGGAAGGGCCCGCGCCCAGCGCGAAGTGGCGGGGGCGATCACCAGCGAAGCGCCCGCCGCGCGGCACAGCGCCTCCGCGGCGGCCGCGTCGGTGGCATAGCGCGCCTCGCCGAAAGCCTCGCCGGTCACCGCCAGGAACCGCGCCGCGCCGCACCCCGCGATCTGGTCCGCGGCCGCCTGCGTCGCCCCGCCAGCCAAGCCCACCGTCAACTCCCCGCCCAGCGCCTTAGCCGCCGCCAATGCTTCGAGCGCCGGCTTGCCCAGCGAGCCGTCAGGTTCCGTGTGCGCCAGCAAAAGTATGGGTTCCACGCTACTCCTCCCCGATCCAGGCCACGATTTCGCGCGCGATCTCTTCGGCCGGCTGGTTCTTGATCACCTGCGTTTCGCGCTGCTGTTTCGGCAGAACCACCGACGCGTAGCTCAACCCCGCATTGGAAACCGGCGCCGCCTTGGCGCGCTGCAGGGCCGGCATGATGCCGCGCATGTTGGCCATCCCGATCTGCGGGTTGTTGCGCGGCTCCGCCAAGTCCCCGGTGGCCCAGCCGAGCACCGCCGGCGGCGCGGCGCACACCGATACCTGGTGCTGGCCGCCTTCCACCCGTTCCAGGATCTCCAGACTGCCGTCATCCCGCACGGTGAGCCGGTCCACGCCCAGAAACTGCTCGGTAATGCCCAGGCGCTCCCCGGTCATCTGCAACGTCGCCCCAGCCCCGCGCGAGGCGGATTCCCATCCGCCGAACAGCAGCAGCCGGCTCCTATCGAGGCCGGCGATGCCCTGGATCGCCCCCGCCAGCGCCGCCGCGGTTTCAAACGAATCCGCGAAGCCCGATGCGGGCCCGTCCAGCGCCACCAGCTCGAAGGGGACCTTTTGCGCCACCGTCATCATCACCTGTTGCAGCTTGGCCTTGGGTCCCAGGCTCACCAGCCACACCTTGCTGCCCGGCGTATTCCGGGCCAGGTGGGCGGCCTCGAACAGGGCGTGCCCGGCCCACGGGTCGAGCACCGCCGGCAGCATCATTTCATTCTTCAGCGAGGGCCCCGAAGGGCCGCTCACCGGCTCTAGAGTTTGCAGCGGGTCCGGGACAATGCTTCCGCAGACCACGATTTGAAAGGGAGAGTTCATGAGCGCAGTACTCCAGTATAATCGGGCGGCGCTGTTTGACGGACCATGGCCGGCGCCCTACACTGAGAGCGTGTCGCGGACGCCATGACCGTAGCTTTCAAGAACAACAACAAGACGCCGCTCATCGTCCCCACGGCGGTCCGCCGTCGGGCCGGCTTTAAGAGCGGCCAGGAACTCGAGATCAAAGCCTCCGGCGGCGTGATCACCATCCTCCCGAAGCTCCCGACCGCCGATGATGAATACACGCCGGCCGAGCGACGCGCCATTGACCGGGGCATCGCTGCCAGCGAGAGGGACTACCAGGAAGGCCGCTCCTACGGGCCATTCGAGTCCCATGGAGAATTCATCGCGGCCTTGCACCGGGAAGCGGCCAAGATGCGCGAGAAGAAGAAGTCGAAAAGCGCCGTGAAATGATCCTCCGCTTCTCGAAGCATTTCCTCCGGAATTATCACAAAGCGCCAAGAGCGGTCCGGGAAGCCTTCGATAAGCAGGCGTCGTTCCTGCTTCAGGACCTGCACCACCCTTCGCTCCGCGCCAAGAAGTACGACGAAGCCGGCGACCTTTGGCAGGCGCGGGTGAACTACGCGTGGCGGTTTTATTTCAGGATCGTGGGCGACGTCTACCTCATGGATGAGATCAAAGGCCATCCGAAATAGGGGGGCTTCAGCACTTCCTTCCGCCTGGAAAGGCCCACCAGGTCCAGGCCGGAACCTGATCCGCCTTCGGAACGCCGAATCACCGAATTGGTTCGGTTCCTTCGTTCAGGATCGCAAGATACGCATCGTAGACGAAAAGCCGATGGCGTTGTCGCCCGGTGATCTCGCGCAGAATGCCCAACTGCCGCATGTGCTCCACGGATTTCGCCACCGTCGGCGCCGAGATGCCGATACTCCGGGCCGCGGCGGGGATCGACACGATCGGGTTCCGCTGCATGTGCTCGAACACGCGCAGCACGGACGCCGCCGGGCGGCCCAGCGCCTCGATCTTGCGGTGATGGTCCTCGAAGACGGCGAGGATGCGGCGCGCGGCAGTCGCGGCCTGTTCGGCGGTATCCCTGACGCCCGTCAGAAAGAAGTCCAGCCAGGTTTCCCATTCGCCCTTCGCCCGCACTCGGTCCAGCAAGTCGTAGTAGGCGCCCCGGTGCTGCTTGAAATAGAGGCTCAAATAGAGGATTGGCTCCCGCAGCACGCCCGCGGCGCACAGCAGAAATGCGATGAGCAACCGGCCAAGGCGGCCGTTGCCATCGAGAAACGGGTGAATCGTCTCGAATTGGACGTGGACCAGACCGGCTTTGATGAGCACCGGGAGATCCGCGCGCTCGTCGTGCAGAAATAGTTCCAGGGCGCTCATGCACTCCAGGACGAGGTCCGGCGGGGGCGGGACGAAGGCTGCCGTCCCCGGGCGCGTCCCTCCGATCCAGTTCTGGCTTTGCCGGAACTCGCCCGGCTGCTTGTCGCTGCCCCTGCCCTTCGACAGCAGGACTTCATGGATCTCTCGGATCAGCCGCAGGGAGAGCGGAAATCCTCCGCGCAGCCTCCCGACGCCATGGTCCAGCGCCGCGACGTAATTCGAGACTTCCTGGACGTCGTTCAGGGGTACGCCCGGCGCCTCGTCGTTTTCAAATAGCAACAGGTCGGAAAGCGACGACTGGGTCCCCTCGATCTGGGATGAGAGCACCGCCTCCTTGCGAACATAAGCGTAGATGAAGAGTGACAGGTTTGGCAGAACCGAGGCCAGGCCGTCGAGCCGGCCCAGAGACTGGTTTGCCTGTTCGAGCAGGCGGTGGAGCGCCTCCAGACGCACCGGAGGATCGGGCGGGAGGGGCGGCGGCACGAACGCTCTGACGATCTCTTCGCCGTAGGCCGTAACGACGTAGCGGCCCAATCGCGGGCTTGGGTCCCCTTCGGTAGGCATAGAATCCTTTCGTTAGCCAACTCCTAGCAAAAGGATATGCCATTTTCGTTTCGTTAGCCAGACCCATTCCGCGTCTCCGAGGGGATCGAGGCGCCCGTTTGCCCCCATTTCGGATATCCAGGTACCATGGAGCTTCCGGGCGCACCCTCAAGCCGCGGCAAAGGAGCAATCGATGGCACGTTTTCCCAGACTCAAAGTCCTCACCACCATGGAGCAGACGGGCATGGTCCCGGTCTTCTACCATGCCGATATTGCGGTGGCGCGCGACGTCGCGGCGGCTTGCGCCGGCGGCGGCTGCAACCTGCTCGAGTTCACCAATCGGGGCGACCACGCCTGGGAGGTTTTCAACGAACTCGAAAAATTCTGCGCCAAGGAAATCCCCCAGATGATCCTCGGCGTCGGCTCCGTGGTGGACCCCGGCACGGCGTCGCTCTACATCAACAATGGCGCCAACTTCGTGGTGGGCCCGCTGCTGAATCCCGACGTGGCGCGCGCCTGCAACCGGCGCAAGGTCCCTTATTCTCCGGGTTGCGGCAGCGCAACCGAGATTTCAGCGGCGGAGGAACTGGGCGTCGAGATCGTCAAGATCTTCCCCGGAAAAGAAGTCGGCGGTCCGGGATTCGTGAAGGCCGTCAAAGGGCCGTGCCCCTGGGTTTCCATCATGCCGACCGGCGGCGTGGACCCCTCCGAAGCGTCCCTGAAAGCCTGGTTCGACGCCGGCGTGGCCTGCGTAGGGATGGGCTCCAACCTGATCACCAAGGAACTGCTGAAGGCCAAGGATTATGCGGGGCTGGCGGCCAAGGTAGCCGAAACGCTGGCGCTGATCCGCCAGATCCGTGGCGCAAAATAGAACCGCCGCGGGACGTACCACCGGTTTGAAGGGGTGGGCCTACAACGGTAGAGCCTGTCGTAGAAACCCGTCCGGAAAACCCGCGGAAAACCCGTCAGCCTGAACTGCGCGATTTCTCCGCGGCTTAACGGGCTCAGGCTCCAGAAAGCCACGCAGTTCAGGCTGACCCGTTTCCCCCCGTTTTCCACCATAAGATGCCCCCAAGGCGACGCAATGTGCTAACATCCTTCGCCGGGAGTGGGCGATGCACACGCTCGAAGCGTTTGCCGCCCCTGGAGCGCCTATGAGAACACATGCGCTTGCACTGCTGCTTTGCCAGATTTTCCTGTGTGCCGGGTTCTGCCAGTCATTTGACTCGGCGGAAATCACGAAGAAGATCACGCCAGCCGTAGTGCTCGTTACCGGCCTGACCAACGATGGCAAGGTACTAGGAAGCGGCTTCGTCCTTTCGGGCGATGGGAAGATTGCGACGAACCTTCACGTAATCCAGGATCTTCGTAGCGGTGGCGTTCAACTTGCGTCAGGCGAGAAGTTCGACTTGGTTTCGGTGTTGGCCTTCGATGAGAGAAAGGATCTCGCCATTGTCAAGATTGCCGGTTTCGACCTGCCTTCGGTCAATCTTGGCAACTCCAACGCCATACAAGTGGGTGAACCCGTGCTCATTATGGGGAGTCCGCTTGGACTCCAAGGTTCTGTGACCACAGGTGTCGTTAGTTCGATTCGAGATGACCCCTTCGGTGGCGGCTTCAAAATGATTCAAACGGACGCACCTGTCAATCCAGGCAACAGCGGAGGGCCGCTAGTAAACCAAAAGGCAGAAGTCGTGGGAATCATCCGATACAAGATTGGCGGAACTGAAAATCTCAATTTTGCTGTGCCAGTCAATTATCTACGGGGTATGATGGATGCCCCGTTAACATCGATGTCGCTGGATGAGCTTCGAGCGAAGCTGGCGAAAAGAACGGATGTCTTCGAGCAAGCCGATAGTTTTCCTGGCCGATGGAAATCTCTCACGTCAGGCACAACCAAGATTATTCGCCGTGACGGTGACCGGATATATGTCGAAAACGTAATGTCGGAAGCCGCAAAACAGGCCGGGTGCTTCACTACTGCTGACCTCAAGAAGCAGGGTGACGTTTATACCGGGAATGGAAAAGAGAGCTGTGTCTGTCAGTCCTACAGCAATTGGCGGGGTACCACCACGAATCGCTACGCGCTGGAGTCACCGTTCGAGATTACCTCTCTCACTCCGACTCGGATAGAAGGGTGGTTTATGAACCCGCCCAAAGGTGCTAAATTTAACTGCACCAAGGGAACTTACTCAAAGCCCCTGGTTCGCACATCGTTCGTGTGGATACCGGAGTGAAGCCCCACTACGTGCGAGTGTAACCGTCGTCGCCGTATTCGTAGTCGTCATCGGATTCACGCTCAAAGCGGTGCGTGCCAAAGTTGTATTTCTTACAGAAGCCTACGGTGCGGAGCACGGCACCTTCGTCAATGAACTTAATCCAACCGACAACGAACAGATTCGAAGGATTGGTGGACATCGTGTCACGTCCATGTGTCCGGATGTCTTCAACGCGATTCACGATAGCCATGCGTTCGTTGACGCTCAACGTCTTGACTCTACCTGTTGGCAAACTCACGTTCTGCGATTCTCCTGGCCGCAATTCGACATCGGTGAATTCATCGCCATCCTTTTGGGGCGGAGCCATTGCGGGAAGGACCGTGGCGACTATGATGTCGGAATAGTGCCTTTTGAGAATAGCTTTTGTTTCTCCAGAGTTGAACACCGCAAAACTACCAGAAAGTTCCATAGTGCCCACTCCGGACAGCCGCATGAACTTTACAGCAATTCTGGGCCGATGGGTGGTCAGGAACGCTTGTTTAGTGAGATTAACGGACGCCCGCAGAGCCCACCATTGAAAGGAAGAGACCACGGCAATCGCCAAAGTAAATATAGCTATGCAGATTGACGAAAAAGTGTCCCAAAAGTGTCCGTCAGCAGAGGCGCTCGTTCCTTGGGAGAAGCACGGCAGAACCAGCAGGGGCAACATCCATGTCAGCCTTTTCATTCCGCCTCCTGTACACGAATTGTACATCAGATTCCATGACGCTTCAGCCGTCGCCGGTGATGCCTGTGCCCTACCGGGCTGGTGCGGATGGAACTGACGGCTTCCTGTGCGGCGGGGCGGTGGTCCTAGAACGCCGTGCGCCTGACCGAAGTGATAGGGACTGATCCCTGCGAACCCTACCAGCGCCGCGCCGAAGCGAAGCGGCCGGCGACTATTCGCATAGTCGAACGTGGTGGTGGCCCCGCACGGACTCGAACCGTGAACCTCTTCGGTGTAAGCGAAGCGCTCTGACCAATTGAGCTACAGGGCCGAATTTCAATCGTACCATCCCCAAAACGGGCGAACCACAGGAGGTTCGCGGTTCGAGCCAGCGACCGCCCGCCGCCTAAAAGGCTTTGTGAATCAAGAGGTTGCCTTTCTCCTCAAGTCCCTGCCTGCCTCAAAACGGAACAAAACGCAGCCGACTCGCGCCGGTGATGTAGCGAGGGCAACTTCTTGGGGGGGGGAATGAGCTTGAGGATGCGGTAGGCGTCATCGACAATCGTAAAATAGAACCGTCAGTTCTTGTTCACCCGCGCCTGCCAACAGCGGTTGGATTCATCGTACTTCTTGGCGTGAAGGGAGGGGTGATGGAGGTTGGCGGCCAGGAACCGAAGTTGCTTGTCAAAAGCCCGCGCACTGGCGGCGGCGCATCCTTCAGAACCTCAACAACCGGATCAGCCAAGACGATCTTCATGAGGCTTTTCGTTTAGCCTTGCGGGCGCGAATCTCTCTGTGCAGGAAGTCAATGGCTTCGTTGGCGGTGTTGAAGGGGCCGTGAAAAGGACCTTTTTCGGCTTCGTCAAGCTGGGCGTCTATGCCGCGGCGCTGCTCCGGCGTGTACTCGTCATCGGCGCTGGGAAGTTTTGGAATAATGGTGATCACCCCTCCCGACACCTTGAACTCGACCACGTCGCCGGTCCTAAAGCCGGCTTTGTGCTGTACTGACGGCGGCACGGTGAGGCCGATTCGATTCTTGACGGTGGCGGTCATATGGCAAGCCCTTGAGGATCACTTCTGCCCGTCAGCATAGCAGACGGGCAGATGGCGCCGAGGTCACCCCGATCGGAATTGGGCAGTCGTGGCCGCCCGGGAGCGGGAGGTCCGCGGTTCGAACCCGCGACCGCCCACCATGCGCCCCTTCGCCGCGCATTCGGTGATAATCGTCCCATGGACTGTATCGAGGCTTTGAAGACGCGGCGCTCGGTTCGCGCCTTTACCGGCGAACCCGTGCCGCGCGAGGTGATCGAGGACATCGTCGACTGCGGCCGCCTGGCCGCCACCGCCATCAACATCCAGCCCTGGGAATTCGTGGTTGTCACCGACGCTCACATGCTCCGCGCGATCGCCGCCGCTACCGACTACGGGAGCTTCATCGCCCAAGCCGCGGCTTGCGTGGTGGTCTTGTGCCGGACCACCAAGTACTACCTGGAGGACGGCTGCAACGCCAGCCAGAACATACTCGTGGCCGCCCGCGCGCATGGTCTGGGGTCCTGCTGGGTGGCCGGCGACAAGAAGCCCTACGCGGAGAAGGTCCGCAAAATGTTGGGCGCCCCGGAAACGCACAAGCTGATCAGCCTGCTCGCCATCGGCCACCCGGCCCAGGAATCGGAGAAGGAAACGGAGAAGCGGCCGCTTTCCGAAGTCCTCCACTGGGAGAAATACTGACCGCCGTCAGCGGCCCGCGCTCTGGGCGATTTCGACCGCGTAGACATGCACCGGTCCCAGCATGTTGGACCGGAACACCACCCATTTCATGTCCGGCGAGAACGTCACGTTGGGCTCCAGCCGGTAATCGTGTTTGCTCATGTTCACCAGCCGCTCCGCCCGGAAGAAACCCGCGTCGATCAGCTTGTCGGAACTCGCGGTTTTGACGCCGGCCACGTCCGGAACGCGCTCCGGCCGGAACAGATAGATCCACTTGCCATCGGGCGCCCGCGCCACCATTTCGCTGTCGCCGCCATCTCCCGCAAACAGCGCGCCGTCGGGCGATACGTTGAAGTGCACCGACCATTCGTTGCGCTGCAAGTGATACCAGGTGCGCTTCCCCGTCGCCACCTGGTAGCCGGCCAGCCAGAAATCCTGGCCGCGCGGCGTTTGCAGGTCGTACCAGATCGTGGCCCCATCCGATGAGAAGAATTCGTGGCCGGCGATTTCCATGTTCATCGTTCGGGTATGAATCTTGGTCAGGCCGGAGCCGTCGGCGCGAATCGTCCAGATGCGGTCCACCTCGTGCCATGTGCCTTCGTGGCAGAACATGATGAGGCTGGGATCGCTCGGCGAAAATTGCAAGTGACCCAGCCACTCGTGCTCGCGGAAGATGTCCTTCAGCTCGCCCGTCTTGGTATTCACCGTGAACAGCACGCGCGGCGGACCGGCGCGCGTGGCCATCAACGTGTTGTGCAGCCGCAGGTCCTTGGCATCCGCGTAGGTCATCGGTTTCCCATCCGCGCCGACGGCTGTGTAGTCGGGCTGGCCAAAACGCGGCTCCACGGCCGGCAATCGGTTGGCCGCCGGCGCGGGCGGAGCGGCGCCCTCTACATACGTGCCCAGCAGAAGCGTCTCATCCGCATTGAGGGACGCGACGTTCCGTCCCGGCGGCAATTTGACCACCTCGCGGGTGGCGCCCGTATCGACGTTGGTGGCGCATACGGTGGCCCCGCCGGCCTGGCCGCCCGGCGCCCGCTTGGTGTAATAGACGTCGCCGGTCTTGTGACCCGCCACCAGGACCGATACCGGACCGGCGACCAGCGGTCTCACTTCTCGCGTCGCCAGAGTAATGGTCGCGATGCCGCCGCCGGCGGTGGTGACGATCAGTTTCTTGCCGTCGACCGTATAGGCGTTCTGATTGAAGTACAGGCTCTGCGTGCCGTCTTCGCGGGAAAGCCGGATCACGCGATGGCCGGTGTCGGAATCGATCCATTCCGTCGGCAGCGCCGCCTGCGCGGACAATATCCGCGCGGCGGCGAGCATTAGAAATACGCGGCTGCGCATATTCCCAGGTTAAGCCAATACGATCCGGCGCGCAGCGGACCGAAGGCCACCAGCCTCCCTACCAGCCCATCACCAGGTTGTAGGCGTTGACCGATCCGATCCCGGTGGCGAAATTCCACCCCGTGCCGGCGCCGTAGGCCGGCGAGTAAGTCGTGATCGATGTCGACAAAGCTCCATTCGGGGAACTGGAGCCGCGGCGTCCGCTGCTGGTGGTGGCCCCATAACATTGGACGTTCCCCGAGCAATTCACGTCGTTATCGCCCTGCGTGACATTGTAGAAGACGCAGGCGCTCGGGTTCGCTTTTCCCGACGAAGAGTTGCACACCGCCGAGCCCGTTGCAAGCTTGTAATACACCGCGTTCGGATTCCCCTGGCTCTTACCCATATGTTGATTCACCAGCGCCTGAATCCCCGCCATGATGGGCGACGAAAAAGACGTTCCACCCGCTCCGGCCCAAGCGCTGGGCGCCCCCGTGCACGCCGCGCCGCCGGCCCGCGTGTGCGACCAGCAGTACACGTAGTAGTGTCCCCAAATGCCATTGGACGCAAACAGAGATACGTCCGGAATATCCCGCACGCCGTCATTCGGAGTTCCGGTCTGCCACGACGGCTTGCCATATCCTTTGCAAGTCCCGCCGACCACGCCGACGGTCGATGGCGATCCAGTTGCGCAGCCGCTCGGCCCGCCGCTGCCCGCCGCCACCACTTGCAGGCCGTCCTGCGTGGCCGTGCTGCTGCCGCAGAATCCCGTCGAGCCATAAGGCGTGCTGGACCCGAAGTATTTGGCCAGCAGGCCGCTGGCGCAGGAATCGTTCCAGGGGATCTCGGGAATGTAGGAAACGGCTGAGCCGTCAACGGAAGTGTTTTTCGAATTCCAATAAGTGCCGTTGGAGCCGGCGTAGGTATCGCCGAAGTCGGTGCCGCCCACCGCGACATTGTACGGCGTCGAGGCAAAGCCGCTCACCCCGATCCCGTGGGTGGCTCCCGAAGCGCCCGCATCGCAACTGGCAGCCCCTTCATCGCCCGCGGACACAAACACCGAGATCCCTTCCGATACCGCCTGTTGAAACGCGCTGTTGTACGCCGCATTCGCCGCCGCGCCGTTTTCCGCCTCGCACTCGCCGTAGCTCAAGCTGATGATGGCCGGCGGATTGGCGCCGTTGATGAGGTTCTGAATGGCGATCAGGCCCCCGAAGGTGGTCCTGGTGTTGGCGCAGGAGGCCACCTGGATGGCCGCGCCCGGCGCGGCGGCGCTGGCCCATTCCGCGTCCAGAATCGCTTCGCCGTCATCGCCGCCGGAAGGAACACCGGGGTCGGCGCAGTTGCTCCCGCCCTTGGCCGGCGCCGGATGGACCGTGGCGAGGGAACCCGAAGTGTACGTGGAAAGTCCAAACGTGCTTCGGAAGGTGTTCCAGTCGGCTGTGCTATAGAGGTCGGTGTCTTCGACCACCACAACGGTCTGATTCTTCCCCGTTATGCCGGCCGCAAACAGTGGGCTCAAATTGTAAATCGTCGCCAGATCGGCCGGGACCACCGCCTGGTAGGTAGCGCCGCCGGAAGTGTAGGTATACTCGGCGCGGGGCCGGCTCATGGTGCGCGGCCTGAAGTCGTGCAGGGAAACCACCCCCGCCGCCACCGGCGCCAGCGCTTCCGGAATCCGCGGGTCGCTCATGTTGGCGATGTGACTCTCGCCGTTTGCCTCCAGGTAGTGAATCTCCGTGTGGAAGGCGGCCCGCACCTGCCCGGCCGTGCCCGAGAAGTCTATCGTCATGCCGCTCGGGTAAACCGAATGCACCGTAAGCCCATGCGACCGCAGCCAGCCCGTAACCGCGTCAATGTCGGCCTGAGAGGCGCCGAACCTCTCGCCGAATTCCGCCGCCGTAAGCCATTGGTGGAAGTTCGGCGAAGTGGAGTCCTGCTGCGAATCGATGAACTCCTGGACGGCCTGCTCCTGTTCGGGAGAGCGCTGCAACTGCAAGAGCATGTGATCCATCGCCAGGTCTTCGGGAACCCGGCCCCGATCATTCCGCGAATTGGCCGCGGACCGCGTGTTGCCTTCGATCCGGTGCAGCCTGCTCTCATCGATTCTGGCGACGATGAGGCCGCGCGCGCCGCGGCCGGTGAGAGTAGTTTGCGCCAGGATCGCTTCGGGGAAAACCAACAACGCCGCCAACGCAACAGGGCAAAACCAACGGGGTGCGTAACTCATGAATATCGTTTCCCTCCTCAAGCGGGCTTCCGCGTCACGCCGCGGATACTAGTAAGTATACGCCCAGCCGCGATTTTTGGTTTCCATTTACATCAACGGGGTTATCTAAAGTACTATTCCAACTCCTCCGGCAGGGCTACAACGGTCCCGCGCGGCGACTCAATCATCGCGCTCGATCCGTAGAGCGGGTTTCCAGCCCGCCATGCCGGCGTCCCCGCCGGCATTCTTCGAGCGAGAGGCGTGTTACAACGGTCTCAACTATGCAGGTTCGCCCTTTCATGCGTCATGGGATCGCGTTTTTCATGGCCGTCGCGTTGGTTGCCGGCGTCACAACGGCGGCGCAAGACCAAAAGCCGCCGGAAAAGCTGGTGTTCCCGAACAAAGGCGGCGACGCCATCTTCACCCACGCGGCGCACATAGACAGGGAGAAGGGCGAATGCGTGGCCTGCCACGATAAGCTGTGGCCGCGGTCCGCCAAGGAACCGCTCCAATCGAGCGACGGTTGCCGCACGTGCCACCGCGCCGGCGGCCGGGCGTTCGAGATGAAGGGCAACTGCGTCAAATGCCACCCAGGCGGCGGCGCGAAGTAGCTCTGAACGTTTGGTGGGAGTGACTCAATATCCGGCTTCGCGGCCGTGGCATTTAGGGATGACCGCGCGCTGGCCCGCTTCGAGCTTGGCCAGCCAGGCGTCGGCTTCCCCGGAGGTGACGTGCAGGCCGGTGGTCTGATAGCCGGCCCACGCGGCCAGCGCGTCCCGCCGGAGTTGTTCGCGCTTCCCTCTGCCGGCTTGAGAGTTCGCGATTAACCCCTCTTCCTTTTCAACGCCCTTGCCGATGCCTCTGCCGCCTGCTCGTAAATAGACTTTTTCCATGACTCAGGGAATCCCTGCAAGCCCGCATCGATCATAGCTCTGAACACCTTTGGTTTCAGGTGGGTATCAAACATGATGTGGCAGGTGGGGCAGAGCATCAATAGGTTGCCCGCTATCTTCTTCCCTTCGGCCAATATGTGAGCCTTTTGCCTCACCCCGACATGATGGCCGCACATTTCGCATAGCCCGGAGGAATCCCTGGGGTCGTTTCGCGTCTTCATGCCGTTACCCCAGCCCCGGCACGCCGCCCAGCGACTTCGCTTGCTTTACGGCGCGCAGGATGGCCTGTGTTACGGCCTCCGCCGCGGCCGATCCCAGCGCGTTGATGTCGGCCGTCTTGTCCCCAATCGACAGCGCGAACGTGATGTCGCCGTCGAACATGGTGTTGACGGGGTAAATGGCGCGCGCTGTTCCCAGGCTGCCGAACTGCGCCAGTTTGGCCGCCTGTACCTTGGAAAGCTTGGCATTGGTGGCCACCACGGCCAGCGTGGTGTGGCTGCTGCGTTCGAAAGTGGAGCCGCCGCGCTTCATCTGCGCGTCGGAATCGGCGAAATCGCGGCCTCCGGCGGTCTTCCGCGCTCCGGCTACAATCTTGCCGGAGGACGGATCGCGCACGTCGCCCAAGGCATTCACCGCTACCAGGGCGGAAACCAACACCCCGCCGGAGAGCGTCACGGTGAAGGACCCCACGCCCGATTTCATGGCCTGCTTCATGCCCAGGATCTTGCCCACCGTGGCCCCCGTTCCGGCCCCCACCGAACCCTCCGCGACGGGTCCGTCGGTGGCCGCGGCGGCGGCCGCTTCCCCCATGGCCAGGTTGGGACGCACATCGGCCTTGCCGATCCCCAGGTCGTATAGGATGGCGGCCGGCACGATCGGCACTTTCGCGGCCCCGGTGGGGTAGCCCACCCCGCGCTTTTCCAGGTAGCGGCGCACGCCCGAAGCCGCTTCCAAACCGAATGCGCTGCCCCCCGCCAGCAGGATTCCGTGGACCTGCGGCGTCACGTGGCCGGGGTCGAGGGTGGCGATTTCTTCCGTGCCGGTGGCCGAGCCGCGGATATCCACTCCGCCCACCGCGCCGCCTTCGCACAGGATCGCGGTGCAGCCCGTAATCGCTTCGAAATCCGAGACTTGCCCCACCCGGATTCCGGCGATATCGGTGAGCCCTTTCATCTTCGGTCTTCTGGTTGTATGGTAGCATCGGATGTCGGGGACCCACCTTCTTGCTCGACCTGCTGAAAGCGCCTGTTCTCGCGGCTCAGGAGTTCTTCTTACTCACCGGTACGGCCTTCCGGAACATCTTTCGACGCCCCCATTACGGCGACGACGTCGCGCTCCAGATGGATTACATCGGGGTCGGCAGCCTGCCCATCGTGGTACTCACCGGCTTTTTCGCCGGCGCCGTCATGGCCCTGCAAATGTCGTCCGCGCTAAAGCAGTATGGACAGGTGGGCCGGACCGGAATGGTGGTCTCCATCACCCTGGTCCGCGAGTTGGGCCCGGTGCTCACCGCGCTCATGGTGGCGGGCCGCAATTCCTCCGGCATCGCCAGCGAGCTGGGCTCCATGAAGGTGACCGAGCAGATCGACGCCATGCGCGCCCTCGGCACCGACCCGGTGCAGAAGCTGGTGACCCCCCGGCTGACCGCCACCATGGTCATGCTTCCTCTGCTGGTGGTGATCGCGGATTTTGTGGGCATTATGGGCGGCTGGCTGATCGCCATCCTCTTCCTCAACCTGGACTCGCGCCAGTACTTCACCTCGGCGTGGCGCGCCATCGAGATGAAAGACGTGGCGCAGGGTCTGCTCAAACCCCTGGTCTTCGCCGCCATCATTTCTTTGATCGGCTGCTATTACGGGCTGCGAACCACCGGCGGCACCCAGGGAGTGGGCCGCGCCACCACGCAGGCCGTAGTGGCCGCCACCGTGCTCATTTTCATCACCGATCTGCTGATGACCAAGGCCTTCGTGTAGCCGAGCCCAACCCGATGCCCGAACAGCCCCGACCTTCGGTTCTGAAATTCGAAAATGTCACCGTGTCTTTCGACGGCGTCGAGGCGCTGGCGGGCGTCTCTTTCGAGGCCTTCGAAGGCGAATCGCGCGTGATTCTGGGCGCGGCCGGCAGCGGGAAGACCGTGCTGCTCAAAACGGCGCTGGGGCTGATCAAGCCGGATTCCGGGAAGGTCTTCGCCTTCGGGGGCGATCTTACCGGGATGCGCGAAGAGGAACTCTCCCACGTGCGCGCCAGGATCGGCATGCTCTTCCAGGAGAGCGCCCTGTTCGATTCCCTGACCATCGAGGAGAACGTGGCCTATCCGCTGCTGAACCAGAAGTCCGTCGCCTGCCCGCCGGACCAGGTGCATCCGCGGGTGGTGGAGGCGCTCGATTTCGTCGAGCTCGGAGAGACCCTCGAGAAATTTCCCTCCGAACTCTCCGGCGGCATGCGGCGGCGCGCCGCCATCGCCCGGGCCGTGGTCACCGGACCTCCCCTGATCCTGTACGACTCGCCCACCGCCGGCCTCGATCCCATCACCGCCCACACCATCATGGCGCTGCTCATCAAGGAACGCGACACCGCGCGCACCACCACCCTCATGGTGACCTACCGTTACCAGGACGGCAATCTGATGGCCAATTTCCGGTACAATTCGGAACTAGGACGATTGGAGCTTGCCCGCAACGGGGCGCGGCGGGATCTGCGTACCACATTCATGGCGCTTCGTGAGGGCCGGCTGATCTTCGAGGGCGATCAGGACCGCCTGGAGTCGTCCACCGATCCCTATATTTCGAAATTCGTCAAACAGCGGGAATGAGCATGCCGGAGCGCAGCAAAGTAAGGTGGTCGCAGTTGAAGGTCGGAGTGGTGGCCGGAGGAGGCTTCATCATTCTGTTCGCGTCCGTGTTTGCGCTTACCAGCAACATCGACATTCTTCAGCGCAACCAGCTCCTGCGGACTTATATGGACGACGCTTCCGGCATCGCCGAAAGTACGCCGGTGCGATTGAACGGAATCTCCATCGGGTACCTCGACAAGCTGGTGCTGACCAACTCGCCCGACCCCCATCGCACCATCGAGTTCGATATGAAGGTGAAGCCCAAGTACCTGCGTGAGATTCCCGTGGATTCGGTGGCGGGCATCGGCGCGGCCAACCTGCTGGGCGATAAGTTCATCAACATCACCAAGGGCCGCGCCGCGCGCGCCGTCGAGCCTGGGGCCGAGCTGAAGAGCCAGGCGTCGCAGGACATTCCCGAGCTGATGGCCCAGAGCGCCAACCTCTTCCAATCCTTGCAGGGCATCGTGAATCGCCTGGACGTGCTGCTGGCCGGCATTGAAGCCGGCAAGGGCAACCTCGGCAAGTTCGTCAAGGACGAGGAACTCTACGACGGCATGAACAGCCTCGTTTCCGAGGGGCAGAAACTGATGGCGGATGTGCGCACCGGCGGGGGAACCATCAGCAAGCTGATCTACGACCCTTCGCTGTACGAGGAGATCCGCGCGCCCATCAACCGCCTGAACGCCGTGCTGGCCGGCTTGCAGGCAGGCGAGGGAACCGCCGGCATGCTGCTCAAAGACCCGGCCCTTTACAACGAGGCTCGGCAAACCATGGGGGAGATGCGCGGCCTGTTGGCGGACCTCAACGCCGGCAAGGGCACGGCCGGCAAGCTGCTGAAGGATGACCAGCTATACCAGCGGATCGACGAGTTGACCGCTAAACTGAACGGGCTGGTGGATAAGATCGGCTCTGGGCAAGGCACTATCGGGCAGCTCATGGTGAATACGGCCCTCTACGATTCGCTTACCGGCGCCACCCGCGAGTTTCAATCCCTGGCCAAGGACATACGCGCCAATCCCAAGAAATTCCTCACCATCCGGCTGACCCTGTTTTGAGAACCCGAAAGCTGCTGGTGATCAACGCGGACGATTTCGGCTTCACGCCCGACGTCAACGAAGGCATCGTGGAGGCGCACCGCCGCGGCATCCTCACCGCCGCCACCATGCTGGCCAACGGCGAGGCGTTCGACGACGCGCTGCGCCTCGCGCGCGAGACCCCCTCGCTCGATATCGGCGCGCACCTGGCGCTGGTCTCCGGCCGCTCCCTCCTGACCGGCCGGCCCCTCCCCACCGGCGTTCCGCAACTGCTGGCGGCGCTGGCGCGGCGCCAGATCCGGCCGTACGAGGAGCTGCGCGCGCAGGTGGCGTGGCTGGTGGGCGCGGGCCTGCGGCTTACCCACCTGGACACCCACAAGCACACCCACCTGGCGCCGCCGGTGCTCGACGCCGTGGCGCGCATCGGCCGGGAGTTCGGAATCCGCTGGGTGCGGGGGCCTTTCGATTTCCCGCTGAAGGCGCCCGTTTCCGAGCGGCTCGCGAGCCGCGCGCTGGGCCTGCTGCGCGGCCGTTTCCAGCGGGTCCTCTCGCGCCATGGCTGCACGACCACCGATCACTTCGCGGGTCTCCGTATGACCGGCCGGTTCGGCGCGGCCGAACTGGTGGCCCTGATTGGCGCGCTTCCCCCCGGCAGCACCGAGTTCATGTGCCACCCAGGGCGCTGCCGCGAGGCCCTGCGCCATGCCCGCACGCGGCTCAAGGAGAGCCGCGAGCGCGAGCTCGAAGCGTTGCTGTCGAGCCAGGCGCGGGAGGCGATGGCGCGCCACGGCGTCGAGCTGGTGAACTACGCCGGGTTGGGATAAGGTGGGGCAGGCCTCCCGGCCTGCCTGGTTGGGAGCCGGTAACGCCCGGAGGCAGGCCAGGGGACCTGGCCCACTCACATTGTTCCCGCCGGAGCCGATAAGGGACAACGGGGCGTATTTGCATTGCGCTATCGGTGGCTGTTCCCTCTCTCGCCGGCGGTCCTCGCGCTCGTCACGGTCTCCTGCGGCGTCCGCGCGCGCGGGCCTCTGGATCGGATCGCCCAGGTGGCGGCGTTGCCGCTTGAGGTGGCCGGACGCCGTCTGGCGGTGCGCCTGGAGGGGTGGGTCACCCTCGCCGATCCGGCCGCGCACATTTTCTTCATGGAGGATGGGACCGGCGCCGCGCGCATCGAACTGCCCTTTACCCACGCCGGCATCCGGCCCGGAGACAATCTCGCGATCCGCGGCGTGGTGGGGGAAGGCGGCCCGGCGCCCACCATCGTGGCCACCGCGATCTCGGTGCTGCCGGGGCGGCATGAACTGCGCGCCGTTCCACCGTCGCCCAGGTGCATGCTCTCAGTCCGGAAGACGCCGGGCGCTCCGTACCCGTTCACTTTCGCGCCATCGTCACCTACATCAACCCTCACGTGCCCATGGTCGCCATGACCGCCTGCGCCATGAAGGGGGACCGCGAGAGGTGCCTGGAGGCCGGGTTCGATTCCTATATCTCGAAACCCATCCAGATCGCGGCCCTCGACGAAGCGCTGGCCCGCTACGCCAGGCCCTGCGCCGCATAGCCCGCCGGCCCTATACTCGGATCATGCCCGGCCTGCTCTACCTGGTCGCCACCCCCATCGGAAACCTGGAAGACATCACCTATCGCGCGGTGCGCGCGCTCCAGGAGGCCGACCTCATCGCCTGCGAGGACACCCGGCAAACCCGCAAGCTGCTGGACCACTATGGTATCGCCAAGCCGGCCATCAGCTACCACGACCACAACGAGGCCGGGCGCAGCGAGGAGCTGGCGGCGCGGCTGCGCGCGGGCGCGGTGGTGGCGCTGGTGTCCGATGCGGGTACGCCGCTGGTCTCGGACCCGGGCTACCGCCTGGTGCGGGCGGCCATTGAAAGCGGCGTCCCGGTGCAGCCCGTGCCGGGCGCCTCGGCGGTGCTGGCCGCGCTGGCGGCTTCCGGGCTGCCCACCGACGCCTTCCACTTCGGCGGGTTTCTGCCATCCAAGCCGGGCCAGCGGGCCAAGGCCCTGGAGGCGCTGGCCGGCGAAGAAGCCACCCTGGTTTTCTATGAGGCGCCGCATCGGATTCTGGAGGCATTGGAGGCCATCGAGCGGACCCTCGGCCCGCGCCCGGTGGTGGTGGCGCGCGAGCTCACCAAGATCCACGAAGAGTTTCTGCGCGGGACGGCGGCCGAAATTCGCGCCCAACTGGCGCCGCGCGATTCCGTGAAAGGGGAGATCACCCTGCTGATCGGCAAGGCGCTTGCGCCGCCTCCCGACGAGACCCCCGTGACAGAAGCGGTGGAAGCGCTGATGCGCGGCGGCGCGCCTCGCATGGATGCCATCAAACAGGTGGCCCGGCGCCGCGGCCTTTCCAAGCGCCAGGTCTACCACCAGCTTCTGGCGGCCAAGGAATAGCTGCGGCCCCCCGTGGAGCGGGCCTCCGGCCTGCCATGCCGGCGTCCTCGCCGGCATTCTTCCTCGCCGGCGTCGCCCTACTTCAGGACCTTGATCTTGATGTTGCGAAACTCGATCCGGTATCCTTCGCCTTCCAGGCCCGCGTGGCCTTTGAGCGGGATCGCCGGATCGGAGTATTCGCTGGTTACCGCGCCGTTCACCCACACCGTGATTTTGGGGCCTTCCGCGCGCATCTCGAAGACGTTCCATTCGCCCGCCGGCTTGACCCGGTCTTCGGTCATGGTTCTCTGCAAGTTGAAGCGCTTGGGCTGGCCGTCCACCGGGAAGCTGCCGAACAGGTAGCCGGTTCCCGCTTCACCCGCCTGCGCCTGGAAATAGACCGTGCCATCGGCGCTATTGCGAAGCATGACGCCGCTGTTGTAGCCTTTGCCGTTTTCGATCTTGGTGAAGCGGTACTCGGCGTGAAAAATGGCGTCCCCGAACTCCTGATCGTAGCGCAGCCAATCGTGGCCCCCGTTGCCCTCGCACAGGAGCGTGTGGTTCTGCTCGTCGAGCTTCCACTGCGAGACCGGGGGGAGGACGGCATTGGGCCGGGCCATGAAAAGCTGGCGCGTCCAACCGGCCATCGAGGCCGCCGGCATGATGTCCTTCCAGCCGGAGGGATCGGCCTCCAGGGCGCTCTGGGTCTGGGCGCAGCAGGCGATGCCGAAAACCAGAATGACGCCGGCCAGTCTTCGCATGAGGGACTTCTCCTTGTCGGCAGCCAAGGTAACATCCGGCGCGGGTCGCCGGCAAGGCCCGTGGAAGCCCCCGGCCCGCCGCCGCGGCCAGCCCTCTGCTACAATCGGGAGTCCCGGCGGCGTGGGTTTGGAGAGCGTTATGGGTGAAGCGTTGGGCATGATTGAAACGCGCGGCCTGGTGGCCATGATCGAGGCCGCCGATGCCATGGTGAAGGCCGCCAAAGTGACTCTGGTGGGCTGGGAGAAAATCGGCTCGGGGTATGTCACCGCGCTGGTGCGCGGCGATGTGGCCGCCGTTCGCGCCGCCACCGACGCCGGCGCCGCGGCCGCCCGCCGCGTGGGCGAAGTCGTCGCCGTGCACGTCATCCCGCGGCCCCACCAGAACCTCGAAGACGTCCTGCCCATCGGCAAGGCGCAGACCGCCGGCCAGTAGCCGGCCCCGGAGATGTCATGATTCTCGCCCGCGTGGTGGGCACTGTCGTCGCTACCCGCAAAGACCCCCGCCTGGAAGGCAAGAAGCTGCTCATCCTCAAGCCGGTCACTCCCGAGGGGAAGGACGAGGCGGGCTACGTGGTGGCCGTCGATACCGTGGGGGCCGGCTGCCGCGAGCGCGTCCTCGCCGTCGCCGGCAGCTCGGCGCGCATGGCCGAGGGCTGCAAGGACGCGCCCGTCGATACCGCCATCGTCGGCATTGTCGACGAAGTGCGGCTGGACTGAGCGCATGTTCCTGGGCCAAGTCGTGGGTTGCCTCTGGTGTACCGCTAAGAATCCCGGGCTGACGGGTCTCCGCCTGCTCCTGGTGCAGCCGCTCACCCCCGAGCTGCGAACCACCGGCCAACGCCTGGTCTGCACCGATTGCACCGGCGCGGGGGCCGGGGACGTGGTCTACTGGGTGCGCAGCAAGGAAGCCGCGGCCCCCTTTTTTCCCGCCCAGGCGCCCACCGACGCCACCGTGGTCGGGATCGTGGATTCCGTGCGCGTGAGCCGGCCCGCCTCTCCGGAGAATGCGCCATGCTGATCGCGCGCGTGATCGGGGAGTTGGTGGCCACCCGGAAACATCCCGATCACGAAGGCCGCAAACTGCTCCTGGTCCAGCCGCTCAACCTGGACGGAACCGACCGCGGCGCCGCCGTCATCGCGCTCGACGCGGTGGACGCCGGGGCCGGCGACCGCGTGCTGATCGTCACCGATGGTTTCGCCGCCGCCACCGCCGTGGGCCGCCCCTTACCCTCGCCCATCGACATGGCCGTGATCGGCTTCATCGACCACATCGACCTGCCGCCGGACACACTCTAACCGCCGGGCCGTAGAGTGGGCTTCCAGCCTGCCATGCCGGCATCCTTGCCGGCATTCTTTCCGGCCATCGCCCGGCATGCTCCGCCTTACCCCATTCCCTAAAGCTCCCGGCATCGCCCGCCGATATACCAGGTGGAGGGCGCTCTATGCCGGTTTTCGAGAGCCAGCGGCTGGGAAGCCTGACCTACGATACGGAATCCACGATTGAGTTTCCCCGCGGGCTTCCGGGCTTCGACCACCGGCGCGCGTTCGTGGCCGCTCACCTGCCGGGTAAGGACCCGCTCGTCTTTCTGCAGAGCCTGGAAGATCCCGCTCTGTGCTTCATCACCGCCCCGGTGGCGGCCATCGACCCGGCGTACCGCCTGGAAGTTGGGGAGGAGGACCTGGCGCTGGTGGGCTTGCCGGTTTCGCGCCGGCCCGTCATCGGCCGGGAGGCGCTTTGCCTGGTGGTCCTGTCGATGCGGGAAGGCGGTCCCACCGCCAATCTGCTGGGGCCGGTGTTGATCAACCTGCGCAACCGCAAGGCCGTGCAGGCGGTGTCGGTGGCCCCGGGTTACTCCCACCAGCATGCGCTCGAGCCAAAGGGGGATCCCGCATGCTCGTGATGGCGCGCCGCTCGGGGGAATCCATTCTGATCGGGGACGAAATCGAGATCGTTATCGCGCACATCGGCCGTTCGCGCGTGAAAGTGGGAATCCTCGCGCCGCGGAGCATGATCGTAATGGCGCGCGAAACCAGGCTGGTGCGCGATGAGAACATGGCCGCCGCGGCGGCTGATGCGGGGGCCGTGGCCGGGCTGCTGGCGCGCCTGCGTCCTGCTCATGTTTCCCCTGGCGTGGTCGAAGAGGAAGTCAACCGGCAAGATGCCGGAACCGAAAACTGAAAGGATTTCAGCTATGTCTTTCTCGATCCAAACCAACGTCAACTCCCTCATCGCGCAGGAGAACCTGCGCGTAAACAGCAACTTCCAGAGCCAGACCATCCAGCAGCTCACTTCCGGATTCCGCATCAACTCTTCGGGCGACGATCCGGCCGGCTTGGCCATCGCCAACGGCTACCGCAGTTCGGTCGCCGAGGTCACCCAGGGCGTGCGCAACGCCAACGACGGCATCAGCACCCTGCAGATCATCGATGGCGGCATGAACAACATCTCCCAGATGTTGGACCGCCTGCGAACTCTGGCCACCCAGTCCGCCTCCGACACATTCACCGGCTCCCGGACCGTGCCGAACGGCGAGTTCCAGAGCCTGCTCGGTGAAATCAACCGCCAGGCGCAGGCCATCGGCCTGAACACCGGCGGGCAGTTCGCCACCTCGCTCGCGGTGTACGTGGGCGGCGGCAAAGCGGCCGGAACCGGCTCGTTCAACACCTCCAACGGCACCGTGAACATAAACCTGACGGGCTCCACGGTGGATGCCCGGAGCCTGGGACTGACGGGCATGCAGGCCATCGGCGGAACCGCCGACATCGGCGACGCTTCAAAGACCCACACGGTGGAGCAGATTCTGACCGACACCGGCAACACCACCCAGGTGGGCGGCGCTTCCACCCTGTACTTCGCCGGGCCGGGCTTCTCCGACGCCACCAAGGTGGCGGCTTCCATCAACCTGAGCGGCGTCACCGACATGGACACCCTGGTGGCGGCCGTGAACGCGGGCATCCAGGCCGCCGGCAACGGCAACTCCCCGGCCGCCACGGCGTTCAAGAACGCCAACGTGGTAGCTTCCGCGGTCACCGACGCCAACGGCACGCACCTGGCCTTCACGTCCCCCACCACGGCCTTCCAGGTCCAGGCGGGCGACGTGATGGCCAACGCCTTCCTCGGCAATCTTACCGGAACCACGGGCAATGCCATCGCTTCCACCGTGACGGGCGGCAATACCGAGGCCGCCGCCGCCGCCATCGTCCAACCCGTCGTCAACGCCACCGACGCTCATAGCCAAAACCTCAATGTCACGGTAAATGGCGTCACCACCGCCGTCGCCATTGGGATCGGCAGCACCACCGCCACGCTGGCGGCGGCCGACATCGCCGCGGCCGGGGTAGGGAATGGATTCACGGCGTCCTACGACGGCGCGAACTTGACCGTCAGCGCCACCGGAACAGGGGCACAGACCCTAACGGTCAGCGATGGCGCGGGCCAAACCGGGGCCGCCACTCTGGGAATCAACAACGCGACCTCTTCCAACGCGTTCAACCCCGCCAACGTGACCCTTCAGATCACCGGCGCGGGTCTGAGCGCGCCGCAGAACATCACCTTCTCCACCGCGTCCACCACCGCGGCCGCCGCCATCGCCGAACTGCAGACCAAGGTTAGCTCCAATGCCGCTCTGCAAACCGCGGGAATCACGGTCAGTGGCTCGGCCGGCGGTCCGCTGGTCTTCACCAGCTACACCGGCGAGACGTTCTCGGTGCAAGTCACGGGAGACGCCCAGAACGCGCTGGGTCTGGGGGCATTCACCACCAACACCAGCACCACCAATGCGCCGGATTACACCGCCATCGCCGGGAACACGGGCTACGTTCCGGGGACCAGCTACGGGACCGCCAACCTGGAGTTTTCGGTCAACGGCGCCGGGACCACCGGCAACCAGGTCGCGCTTAACCTGAGCGCCGGCGACGCCACGGCTTCGAAAGTCACCGCCACTGCCGCCGCCGACCTCGAGGGCATGGCCATGACCATCGGAGTAGCGGGAGGCAGCCTCAACAGCGGCCCTGTCGCGGTCGCCTTCGGGGCCGATACCGCGGCGGCTTTGACCGGCACATGGGCCAACGTGGCCGGAACGTCTCTCACCATCGATAACGGCGGCGGGGCGCAGACCGTCAAATTCGCCGCCGCCACGGGCGCCAGCGCCACCGCCGCAAGCACATCCACCTGGGCCAACGCCGCCGGCCAGACGCTCACTTATAACACCGGCGCGGGCGGCAGCGTCACCAACCAAACCGTCAACTTCACGGCCAACGCCAACACGGCGGCGAGCGCCACCACCACCGGCTCTCCGACCTTCAACAACGCCGTGGGCCAGACGCTCACCTGGACCACCGGCGGCTCCAACGCCTCTACCGGCACGGTGGTCTTCACAGCCCCCACCGCCGCCGCCGGCGCCAATGCCACCACCGCGGGGGAAAACTATGTCACCGCCAATGGCAAGGTTCTTGACTATGCCATCGCTGGCGGACCATCCGGCGCGATCACCCTGGCAGCGGCTCCCGCCACGGCCGCCACCGCCACCGCCGCGAGCACCTCGACGTGGGCCAACGCCGCAAGCCAAACGCTCACCTGGACCACCGGCGGCTCCAACGCCTCGAGCGGCACGGTCAACTTCACGGCCGCCCCCGCCACCGGCGCCAGCGTCACGGTCACCGCCGCCCAGTATGGCAGCGGACCCACCACCGATGCGATGACCATCAACACCGGCGCGGGCGCGCAGACCATCACTTTTACGACTCCGGCTGATATCTACGAAGCGGCCAGTCAAATCAACACCCAGGACGGCACGCAGGTCCACGCCAGCGTCAACGGCGCCGGAGACTTGACCATCACCTCCTTGAACCTGGGCGCACATACCATGACCTTTGCCGGCACGGCCGCCCTCACGGACTTTGCGCTCAGCGGTACTGCTTACAACAACGGCACGGCCGCCCAGGTACTCACGGCCAATGACGTGGCGGCGCAGATCACCGCCCAGGCCGGCACGTACCTCAACGCGGCCGTCAACGGCGCCGGAGCCCTGGTAATCACCGACAAGGTCACCGGCCTGGCACAGACCCTGGTTCTGAGCGGCGCAGCCGCCCTGACAGGCGTCACATCCGTCACCGCCGGCACGGACGTTGGCCTGCTCAACGCCGCTCAAGTGGCGGGGCAAATCACCACCCAGTCGGCCGGCGCCCTTACCGCGACAGTGAGCGGCACGCACGTGGTGATCACCTCCAATACCACGGGCAGCACGCATACGACTGACATTCTCCGACGGCAGCCCCACGGGCGCCCTGGCGGCCCTGGGACTTTCGGGCACCGCCTACGCCAACGGTTCCGACATCGGCGTACTTACGGCCCAAGGCGTGGCGGCGCAGATCACCGCGAATGCCGGCGCCGGCTCGCACCTCAACGCCACCGTCAGCGGCGGACAGTTGGTAATCACCGACCAGGCCGCCGGCGCCGCACAAACCCTGACTCTGACCGGCGCCGCCGCCCTGGTGGGCATCACCAGCGGCGCCGGAGTCACCGCCGGCGCGAACGGCGCCCCCCTCGACGCCTATGGCGTGGCGGCGCAGATCACCGCCCAGGCCGGCACGTACCTCAACGCGGCCGTCAACGGCGCCGGAGCCCTGGTACTCACCTCCAAGGCCACTGGTCTCGCCAACACCATGACCGTGAGCGGCGCGGCCGCCCTGACGGGCGTCGGTACGGTCACCGCCGGAACCGACGGCGACAACACGGCGGCGCTGGTCAAGGCGGCGATCACGGCCCAGACCACCGGCGTCACGGTATCCGGAACCAATCCGGCCATCACCATCACCGACAGCACGGCCATCACCGGAACGGCCCATACGCTGACCATCGCCGGCGCCGCGGCCGCCACCCTCGGCCTGGCAGGCGCCAATACCGGCGTGGCCGGGTCCGACACGTCCCAGCAGCAGGCGGCGGTAATCAACGGCACGGCGGGCATCGAGGTCAATGCGACCGTCAACGCGTCCGGAAAGCTGGTTCTCACCGCGCTCGACAAAGGCGGGCACGCCATCACCATCAACGATGGGCCCGGCGCCACCAACCTCACCGGGGCCGCCAAGGCCCTCGGCTTCACCACCGTCCTCGACACCGCTGTCACCACCAACAACGGGCTAGCCACCAGCGCCCAGAGCGTGGTGAACCAACTGAACAACGCATTCTCCCAGGATGCCGCCTTGCAGAAGGCCGGTCTGAACGCGGTGGTCAACGGCGGAACCGGCGTCATTACCATCGCCTCCGCCAACAACACCTTCTTCCGCATGGGAACCGCCACCAGCGGGGCCAATGCGGATCTCGGGTTCGGGGTGGCCTATTCCACCGCCAAGTACGGCGCCGGCACGGCCGCCGCCGGGGCGAGCATGTCCACCGTGGATGCGCAAGGCGTGTCGAGCACGCATGCCATCTCTTTCGCGGCGCTGGCCAACGGCGGCGACGATCAGGCGCTCACCATCTCGGCCACCGATTCGAGCGGGGCGCTGCAGAGCAAGACCATCACTCTGGCCAACGACGCCGCGACGGTGCGCAACGGGCGCAGCATCGATGAAACCGTGGCCTACATCAACACCGAGTTGCAGCAGAGCGCCAACCCGACCCTGCAGCAGATCGTGGCGGTGAAGGAAAACAACGGCTCCGGAGAGGAAATCAATTTCCTCAGCGGGCTGGGCTCTTTCACGGTCGGCGTGGGCAGTTCGGCCAACGGCAACGGCCTGAACGTCGGCGTGGCGGAAACCGCGGCCGGCAAGATCGTCGGCACCGGCTCGACCATCTCGGTCGATTCGCAAGCCAACGCCATGGCGGCGGTCACCGCCCTCTCCGCGGCGGTCTCCCAGTTGGGCTCCGCTCAAGCCGCGGTCGGCGCGGGCGAGAACCAGTTGAACTACTCGGTCGGTCTGGCGCAATCGCAGATCGACAACTACTCGGCGGCCGAATCGCGCATCCGCGACGCCGACGTGGCGGCCGAAGCCGCCAATCTGACTAAGGCCCAGGTCTTGCAGCAGACATCGCTGGCTGCCATGGCCCAGGCCAATTCCGCGCCTCAGGCAGTACTTGCTCTCCTGAGGGGCTAACCGGCAACCTAGTCTAGAGGAAAGCGGGGCCGCCTGAACGGCGGCCCCGCTTAGCTATGTATCCTGAACCCCGAAGTGGGCGGTACTGTATAACGGCATGGCTTTAGCCGCGCCGCAGACGGGAACACCCGGAGGGCTTCAGCCTGCATCTCTCACAGGTGGCCCGAAGACGTGGCGCACGCACTCGTGCGTGCCGTGCCGAGACTCTTCTCGACACGTTCAGGGGCGCCGACAGTCCGTCGAGCTGCGGCGTCGGCATGAGCGCCGACGCGGCACGCATGAGTGCGTGCGCCACGTTGTCACGGCCGAGTGTCTGTGAGAAGGTCGGGTTAGCCCCTGTTATTTCAGGAGGATGAAGATGAACTTGCGCCGGGTTGCCAAACCAGGGGCTGAAGCCCGGGAAAGGCCGCCCGATCGGCACGGCCGAAGCCGTGCCCTGATACAAGGCCCATTTTTTCACGGAAATAGCCCGTGGCAAGTCGGTTTATCCGAAGGTCAGTTTCGTAATTCGAGTTTATGAGCACATCCACCAGTTCGGTATTCACCGGAACCAGCCAGTTCTCGGCGGATTTTCAGACGGTCATCACGCGGGCCGTCGCGATCGCCTCCCTGCCCCTCACGGAGATGCAGAACGCTCAGACCACTTATAAGAACGAGTCGACGGCCCTGACCAGCCTGGACACCACCTTCACCACGCTTCAGACTTCCATCGCCGCCGTGGACACAGCCATGGGGAGCGCGTCGTTTCAGGCCGACGTTTCGGATCCCACGGTGGCCAGCGTCACCGTGGGAGACGGCGCCCAGGAAGGAGAGTATTCCATCGATGTGCAAAGTCCCGGGGCCTACGCCACCAGTCTGAGCAAGGCCACCTGGAGCGATCCGACCACGCCCCAGACCTACAAGGTCTACGTGGGGACCCAGGAATTCGACATTAAACCCACCGACAACAGCGCCGCCACCGTAGCCGCGGCCATCAATACCGCCGCCGGCGCGGCGGTGCAGGCGATGGTGGTCAACGTGGGCTCGGCCACCACCCCGGACGACCGCATCGCCCTGCAAGGCGCGGCCCTGGGGGACCTGCCGGTAGACATCCAGTTGAACGGAACCAGCCTGCAAAAAGCGCAGACCGTGGGCGAATTGGCTTCTTACGTGGTGAACGGCTCGGGGAAGATCGTACAGAGCAGCTCGCCTTCGGTCGAGATATCCCCCGGAGTGACGGTGACCATGCTGGCCGGCGACGATGGAACGCCGGTGAATATCACCCTGACGCGTTCCACCCAGGCCGTCTCCGACGCTCTCGGGGCCTTCGCCAACGACTACAATGCCGCCGTTGCGGCGGTCGTCGCGCAACGCGGGAGCGCGGGGGGAGCGTTGGCCGGACAATCCATTGTTTACTCGCTCGGGCAGACGCTCAGCGCGGTGGGAACGTATTCCTCTCCCGGAAGCGCTGTGTCGGACCTGCACGACATTGGGCTGGATTTGCAGAAGGACGGAACCATGACCTTCACCGCCCTCAATCTAATGGCGACGGAATTGAGCAACCCGGCGGGCGTAACCGCGTTCCTGGGGACCGCCGCGGGCGGCGGATTCCTCAAGGCGGCCACCGACGCGCTGAATGGCGTCGAAACGGCCACCACCGGGACGCTCAAAGCCGCCGAGACCGGGACCGAGACCCAGATCACCGACATCGGGGCGCAGATCACCAACAAACAGGACCAGATCACCCAACTGCAAACCCAGCTTACGGCGGAGATGACCACCGCCGACGCCGCCATCGCCGCCATGGAACAGCAGTACAACTACGTGAGCGGCCTGTTCTCGGCCATGCAAACAGCCGATCAACAGTACAGTGGCCAGTGAGCCCAGCATGAATCCGGCGCGGGAAACCGCCATACGAAAGGCCTTCGCCTCCCGCGAGTTCGAGAAAGGGCGGCGGCTGTGGACCCAATACGCCGAGGATCTGCGCGTGGCCATCGAGGAGGGTTCGGCCACCCCCGCCATGATGGCCGATGCCGGGCGGCTGCTCGAATGGGCGCGCCTGGTGGTGAAGTGCTTCCGGTCGCACGCCCAGGTCCGGTTGAACCGGGCGAGCGTAGCGGCGACCTACGCCGGCGCGCCGGTGCGCATCTCGAGATTCAGGGCCTCGCTGTAACCGCCGCAGGCATGCTCGTGTGGGGCA
>CAVYEK010000031.1:0-13097 GCA_963767595.1 Terriglobia bacterium | reverse complement strand
CGCAGACGTTCTCCGGGGCGCAGGCCATCGATTCCGCCATCAACCAGGCCATTCGGGAAGACCGCCTGCCCGGGGCCGTGCTGGTTGTCGGACATGCCGGGCGCATCGTGTACCGCAAAGCCTACGGCCGGCGCGCCCTGTTTCCTCGGCGGGAAGCCATGACCGCGGATACCATCTTCGACCTGGCTTCGCTCACCAAAGTAATCGCCACCACGCCGTCGCTGATGAAGCTCTTCGAGCAGGGCAAGTTCCGCCTGGACGACAAGATCACCGACTACATCCCCGAGTTCCAGGGCGGCCGGAGCGACGTCACCATCCGCAACCTGTTCACGCATTTCTCCGGGCTCCCGCCGGATGTGCCGCTGGAGCCTGCCTGGACGGGCTACGAACACGGCGTCCGCCTGGCCTGCACCACGCCGCCGGCGGGCCCGCCGGGCGTGCGGATGGTCTATAGCGACATCAATTTTGAGCTGCTGGGCGAGCTGGTGCGCCGGCTCAGCGGCCAGCCGGTGTCCGATTACGCATTGCAGAATATTTTCCTGCCGCTGGGAATGAAAGAGACCCGGTTCCTGCCTCCCGCGGCATGGATTCTGCGCATCGCGCCCACCGAGCGCAACCCTCCAGAACCGGTCGGCCGCTGCGCGGCGTCGTGGACGACCCTACTGCGCGCTATATGGGCGGGTGGCCGGCCACGCCGGCGTGTTCTCCACCGCCGGCGACCTGGCGCGCTCGCCCAGATGATGCTCGATGGCGGCGAGATCGATGGCGTCCGCCTCTTCAGCCCTTCCACCGTCCGCGCCTTCACCGAGCCGCAGGGCCCGCCCGGCCAGCCCATCCTGCGCGGCCTCGGCTGGGATATCGATTCGCCGCTCTCCGCTCCCCGCGGCAAGCTGTTCCCCATAGGCTCCTTCGGGCACACCGGTTTTACCGGCACTTCCCTCTGGATCGACCCGTCTTCGAAGACCTACGTGATCCTGCTGGCCAACAGCGTGCATCCCCGCCAAAGGCCCTCGCTGGGTCCCCTGCGCTCCCAGGTGGCCACCATCGCCGCCGCGGCCGTGGGCGTGCATCGCGAAGCGGCGCGCACGGGCCTCGATACGCTGGTTGAAAACAACTTTCAGCCATTCCAGGGCAAGCGTATAGGGCTCATCACCAACCAGACGGGCGTGGATAGCGCCGGCCGGCGCAATGTGGATCTCATGCGGCAAGCCGGCGTTGCGGTGGCCGCCCTGTTCTCGCCCGAGCACGGCATTGCCGGCGTGGAAATTCGCGCGGTAATACCTGACTCCGCCGATTCCGCCACCGGCATCTCCATCTTCAGCCTCTATGGGAACACGCCGCGGCCCACCGCCGAGATGCTGCGCGGCCTGGATGCCCTGGTGTTCGACATTCAGGATGTGGGCGCGCGCTTCTACACCTACGAAACCACCATGGCCTACGCCATGGAGGCCGCCGCCCGCGCGGGCATCCCCTTCTACGTGCTGGACCGGCCCAACCCCATTACCGGCAACCACGTTGAAGGGCCGTTGCTCGACGCCGCCAATGCGTCCTTCGTGGGCTACCTCGCGGGCCTGCCCGTGCGCCACGGCATGACCATGGGCGAGTTGGCGCGCCTGTTCAACGCGCGCAACAAGATCGGCGCCGAGCTCACCGTGATCCCCATGCGGGATTGGAACCGCGGCGACTGGTTCGACGCGACGGGCCTTCCCTGGATCGATCCCTCGCCCAACATGCGCAGCCTGAAGGCCGCCACTCTGTACCCCGGCTTGTGCCTGATGGAGTATTCGGACAACCTCTCCGTGGGCCGCGGAACCGAGGCCCCGTTCGAGCAGATCGGCGCCGCCTTCATCCACGGCCGCGAGCTGGCGGCGTATTTGAACCAGCGGCGGATCCCCGGCGTTCGCGTCGATCCCGCCAGCTTCAAGCCCACGGAATCGAACCTGAAGGGGGTGAGCGTCGAAGGAGTTCGCTTCGAGATCACGGATCGCGAGTCGCTCGACGCTACACTGGTGGGTCTGGAAGTGGCGGCGGCGCTGCGCAAACTCTATCCCGGCAAGATCGACTTCGCGAAAAGCAAACGCCTGATCGGCAGCGACGACGTAATCCGGCGCCTGCAAGCCGGCGAGGATCCGCGCGCCATCGAGCGAAGCTATCTCGACCAGGTAGCCGCGTTCGTCAAGCTGCGCGAGGCGTATCTGCTGTACAAGTGAGGCAATGCTTGTCGTCAGGCTCATGACTATGTCGAAACCCCGTTCGGTACTCCTGATGGTCAGGGAACTCGGAATCGGCGGAACCGAGCGTCAACTCGCACTCACCGCGATGGCGCTTGACCGCACGCTGTTCGAGCCGCACGTGGCATGCTTCCATGCCGATGGGTTCAGGGCGCGGGAACTTCAATCTTGCGGCGTCCCGATTCTCCATCTTCCGGTGCGATCGTTTAAGTCGATGTCGGCGCTGGAGGGGGCATGGCTGATGGGGCGCTATCTGAGGACCCACGATATCCGGCTGGTCCACGCGTTTGACTATCCCATGGACCTGTTTGGCGTGCCGGTGGCCCGCTTCTTCCGCACGCCGGTAGTAATTTCCAGCCAACGTGGGTCCCGCGGCCTGACCCCCGGACTTACAACCCACTTACTCCGCCTTACGGATCGACTGGTGGACGGTATTGTGGTCAACTCGCGGGCGGTGGAGCGGGAACTGATCGAGCGCCACGGCGCGCCTCGCTCGCTTATCCATCTCCGCCGCAATGCCATCGACTGCTCGCGGTTCTTTCCCGGCCCATCTACCCGCCCGCCCCAACTGGAAGGAGCCTCCCTGGTGATCGGAACAGTCTGCGCGCTGCGTCCGGAGAAGGGACTGGACGTTCTGCTCGATGCCTTTGCCCGGATCCGTGACGCCCGGCCCGGCCTGAAGCTGGCGATCGTCGGCAGTGGTCCTTCGGCCTCCGCCCTGGAGGCCCGCGGCCGGAGCCTGGGCCTGGGCGACTCGTGCCGCTTCATTCCGGCGGTGAATGATGTGCCGGAGTGGCTGCACTCGATGGACGTGTTCGTGCTGCCATCCCGGTCGGAATCGTTTTCCAACTCGCTGATGGAAGCCATGGCCTGCGGACGTTGCGTGGTGGCATCGGCGGTGGGGGGCAACCCGGAGCTGGTGACCGATGGGGTCAACGGCTTGCCGTTCCCTTCCGAGGACGTTCCGGCCCTGGAACGGTGTCTTCGATCGCTGGTTGAGGAAGATCCGCGATTGCGGCATAGCCTGTCGGCGGCGGCGGCCGCCCACATCCAACGGAGTTTTTCGATGGAGGCTTCCATCGCCGGAATTTCCGAGCTTTACGCTACGCTTCTGGACGCCGGGGCCGGCCGGTCCTGAGCGCCCCCCGCCCATTGAGGAACTGGCGAAACCCGCAAATCGCAGCGCTTTAGCCTGTTCTGCTAACGTAGTACGAGATGCCCTCCGCCTCCCTCCAGCAGCCCTCGAAACGCCGGAAACGTTTTCTGGGCAGCGTTTTATGGAGCTGGTCGGGCGTCGCCGCCAGCATCTTCGCCGGCATTCTGCTGACGCCCATCACCATCCGCAAGCTGGGAGCGGAAGGGTATGGCGTTTGGATAATCGTCATAACCCTGGCGGATTACCTGGGGCTGATGGATCTGGGATTTCGCTCCGCCACCATCAAGTACACGGCCCATTATCGGGCCATGGGAGAACCCGGCAAGGTCAACGAAACGATCAATACGGCGGTTCTCTATTCCAGCGGCGTGACCGCCTTCACGATCATCGGGACATTGCCGCTATTCCGTTTCGCGGCCAGATTCGAGAACATTTCTCCCGCCTACCACCGCCGCTTTGAGATACTTCTCATCGCCGTGGGAATCGCTTCGGGGGCCGGCGCGGTGTTTTACATCTTCGAGTCGTCCATCGGGGCTTTCCAGCGGTTCGATATCATCAGCCGCATCTCGATCCTCTCCACCGCCATTCGCTCGTTTGGCATGGCGGCGGCGTTGCTGGCGGGCTATGGTCTGCTGGGGATGGGAGCCGTGTTGATGGCGAGCCTGACCCTGACCTATTCCTTGGACTATATTGCCATCCGCCGTGTTTTCCCCGAGTTTCGCCTGGCTCCGTCCCTGGCGACGTTGGCCATGTTCCGCCAGATGCTGGCCTACGGAATCCACACATTCCTGGCGGCCATCTCTCAGCTCCTGCTGAACCAAAGCGCTCCGATTCTCATCGCCCACTATCTGCCCACGGCGCACGCCGGGTACTACGGCATGGCCTATCGGGTGCCCAGCTATTCGGTCGATCTGGTCAGTCGCGTCGGCTACATTACCAGTTCCCATTCGGCGGAGCTGGCGGCCAAGAACGATCTGGGAGCTATCGCCACCATGGGAATCTATGTCAACCGTTATTGCTTCGCGACGTTCGCTCCCATGGCAATGGCCATGATCGTTTACGGAAAGGAGCTTTTCAGGGCCTGGCTCACGCCCGAAATGGCGACCATGAGCGCCCCCCTGCTTCCCGTCCTGGCCACCGGCATTACGCTCGGAATCGCGGCGCAGTTCAATTCGAGTTCGATACTTTACGGCCTGGGAAAGCACAAAGGCTACGCCATTGCGGTCGCGGTCGAGGCGGTTCTGTGCGTCGCCGGCCTGTACCTGGCGATTCCACGCTACGGGATCATGGGCGCGGCGTGGGTGGTCTCGGCGCTGCTGGTTCTGAATCGCGGCCTGGTAGCCTCCTGGCTCCTAAGCCGCGCGGTCCACGTCGGCATGGCGGCTTATTTGCGCGGCATCTATGTTTCGCCTTTCCTGGTGGCCATTCCGACGATGTCGATGTCGCTCTGGGTAAAACGGCGCTGGCTGCCGGGCAGTAACTTGCGCGAGGTGCTTGTCGGAGGCGCCTTACTGGCGATGGTCTACTACGCCGCGGCTTTCTTCTTCTGCCTGGAGAGCGAGCACCGCAAGGCGTCGGTGAACTGGCTCCGGGCAAGGTTGCATTCGGCCGGCGCCTGAGTCATTTTCGACAAACGAAGGTGGTGGCGTCCACCAGGAAGGTCAGAACCAGGCTCCGCACCGGAGCATGGGATTTCGCCGCCGCGATTAACCGCCGTTTGAGTCCCTTTCGCCCTTCGACGTCCAGCAGGTCTATGGCATCCAGGATCTCGCGGAAACCCGTTTCCGTGAACGCTCGCCGCAGTTGCGGATACGTGAACTGGTGAAAATCGATTCCCAGTTTCATGATGTCCTTGCCGTGCACGAGCTTGCGGAACTCATATCTCGCCCGATCCGGCAGCCATCCATAAAAGGGAACGCCGAACTCGGCGGAAAGGGATTTCAGCATATACTTGTTCGTCGATTCGAAGAACAACGCTCCCCCAGGCCGGAGCGCTCTGTAGATGCCGGCCAGCGCCGGCCGCCACAGCTCGATGTGCTCGAAAACCGACGACGCGACGATGACGTCGTACTTCTCGACGCCGATATCGTCCACTTCCACGTTCCCCAGCTCGATATCCGGATCGATGCCGTTACGCCTTCCCATCTCCCTGGCAACCTCAATGAGTTGCGGGCTGATTTCCAGCCCCTTGCACTGCAACCCGTTGATCCCGCACAATATCGGGAACCATCCCGTTCCAGTTCCGATTTCCAGAATCCGCGTGTTGGAATCGATTTTCCGCGCCTTGCGCAGATACCGCATGAGACGCTCGTATTCCGGGGTCTTGGCATTCAGGTCTTCGTGGCCAAAGTTCCGGATGAAGCGATCGACTTCGCCGATTCTTTCGTGGTGAACTCTCACGGGGTCCCTCCAGGGCGGCTGCAGCGTGGCAAGACAAGGGTCTTCTTCTTTGTCGAGGCTACCACATTCCCGGCCGGGGAACTCAAAACGCTGCTGCTGCGGCGCGGCCCCAGCCGGCCGGGCAACGCTAATTCCCCCGGGCTTCGCATGGCATGTACCGATCCGGCGGCGCAATCGGTTCCTCGAGGTCCCTGTACCACAGGTCCAGCATGAGCAAAGAGTAAATCTGGTGTTGATTGTCGCGGCGCCCGCTCGCGTGCTCGGCCAGGAGATACTTCAGGAAATCCGGAGACACAATGCCACGCCGCAAGAACGCGGGGCTCAAGAGACTATCGTGAACCATCTCCCGCAAAGGGCCGCGGAACCAGTGATCGATCGGCGCCCCAAAGCCCATCTTGGGACGGGTCAGCACTTCCACGGGCAGGCGGTCGCCCAGGGCGTCCAGTAAGATGCGCTTGCCTTTTCCGTCGCGCCACTTCCAGCTCGTGGGAATGCCGGTGGCGAACTCCGCGAACCGATGGTCGAGCATGGGGCAGCGCACCTCCAGAGACGCGGCCATGGAGGCGCGGTCCACTTTCACCAGCATGTCGCCCGGGAGATTGGCGGTGGCCTCGAAGTACATCGCCTGTGAGACGATGTCCGCGCCATCGGGGAGAAAGTCGTCCGGAAGCAGATGCCGCAGAAAAGCCGCGTCCGCCGGCAGCATCCACTCCGGCGCGAGCATGCGTTCGCGCAGGAAGTACTGCGTGTAATTCTGGTTGAAGTAACGGTCGAGCGCGGTAGGGGAGCCGATTCCGCGAAGAAAGTTCTTTCCGTAAGCCGCATACGGCAACCGTTCCGCCGTCCACGAAATCGCCCTTCGCAACATTGCCGGGACGCGGTCCAAGAACCGGTATTTGAGGACGCTCTTAACAGTCGTATAACCGGCGAACAGCTCATCGCCCCCGTCGCCGCTCAACGCCACCTTCACATGTCTGGCGGCAAACTCCGAGACGATGTAAGTGGGTATCGCCGAGGAGTCGGCGAAAGGTTCGTCGAAGTGACGCGCCAGCTTGGTCAGCAGCGACGCGGCATCGGGGCGCACCACAATTTCATGGTGATCGGTGTGGTATTTCCGGGCCACCAGCGCCGCGTAGGGGAGCTCGTTGTAGGCGCTTTCCTCAAAACCAATGGAAAAGGTCTTGACCGGCTCGGCCGACTGGAGCGCCATGGAGGCCACGACCAGGCTGGAATCGACGCCGCCGCTCAAGAATGCGCCCAACGGAACGTCCGCGATCATGCGGATGTGAACCGATTCGTCGAACAGCTCGCGCAAATGCCGGCGCGATTCCTCCTCGCTCAAGCCCGTCCGGTTTTCGTCCGAAAATGGGGGCAGTTTCCAATAGCGGCCCTCGCGCACCCCGCCATCCTCGGAGAACTCCATCCAGCAGCCCGGCAGGAGCTTGCGAATGGCCAGGAAAGCGCTGTACGGATCGGGAATATAGCCGAACTGGAAGTAGAGCCGGAGAGCCTCCCGATCGATATCCAGCGGAACACCGGCTGCTCGCAGGCACTTCAGCTCGCTTCCAAAATACAACCCGGAGGGCGTCCGCGCATAATACAGCGGCTTCTTGCCAAAACGATCGCGAGCCAGCAGGATCTTGCGCCGCCGCGCGTCCCAAACGCAGAAGGCGAACATGCCGCGCAACAAGGCGAAGCCCTCGGCGCCCTTCTCTTCGTACAGGTGAACCAGGGTTTCGGTATCGCTGTTGGTGGCGAAACGGTGGCCGCGCCGGATCAGATCGTCGCGCAGCTCCCGGTAGTTGTAGATTTCGCCGTTGAAGACCACCCACACCGACCCGTCCTCGTTGGAAAGCGGCTGGTGTCCCGTGCCGAGGTCTATGATGCTGAGGCGGCGCATACCGATGCCGCAGCCGCCATCGGTGTAGACGCCCTCGTCGTCCGGTCCCCGATGCCGGATCGGATCGCACATGGCCTTTACCGAAGCGGGTTCCGCGCTTCCCTTCCGGAGCAGAAACCCGGCGATTCCACACATACAAAGACTGTACCATCGGACAATCGGACTTTAGGATCTGCGCCGGCACGGGAGTACCGCGATGCCGTGCGATAGACTGAAAAACGGGAGAAAGGCCGACAGCCATGTGTGGAATAGCCGGATTGATCGGCCCGTGCGAACCTCATCGGGGCCGGCAAGCCGTCCACGCCATGACCGACTCTCTGGCCTGGCGCGGACCCGACGCCGAGGGCTTTGCATGCTGGCCTGGAGCGATCCTCGGCCACCGGCGGCTATCCATCTTCGATCTCAGCGAGTTGGGCAATCAGCCCATGCTCTCCGCCGACCGTCAAGTGGGGGTGGTTTTCAACGGGGCGATATACAACTTTCTGGAGCTACGGCGGGAATTGGAACAGGAGGGATGCGAGTTTCGCAGCCGCTCTGATACGGAAGTCCTGGTTCACGGCTACCGGCGCTGGGGCATCGAAACCATGCTCCCCAAACTGCGGGGCATGTTCGCCATCGGCATTTGGGACGCCGCGAAACGGAAATTGTATCTTGTGCGCGACCGGCTGGGCGTGAAGCCGCTGCTGTACGCCATACAGGGCGCGACGCTGGCCTTTGCCTCGACTGCCAGAGCCCTGCGCGACGCGGGCTACGCCACGGAAATCGATGAGGACAGCGTCATGGAGTTCCTCGAATTCGGCTACGTCACCGACGACCGTTGCATCTATCGGGGAGTCCAAAAGGCGCCGGCGGGAGGCCTGGTTGAATGGAGCGACGGCCAACTGCGCGTCTCCTCATATTGGGAATTGCCGCGGGCCGGCGAGCGTGCGCGCGTTTCTTTCCGTGACGCGGTGGAACAAACCGAGTCTCTGTTTCTGGAATCCGTCAAGCTGCGGCTGGAGGCTGACGTCAAAGTGGGCGCGCTGCTCAGCGCGGGCGTGGATTCCAGTCTGGTGTGCTGGGCCATCGCCAAACTGGGGGGCGACATCGGCGCCTTCACCATCGGCGCGCCCAACGATCCGATGGATGAATCGGGCGACGCAGCCATCACGGCGCGGACCTTGGGAATCCCGCACCGGATCATCCCCGTGGCGCCGGGCGACGCGCCCAACGTGGGGGAACTGGTCTCGGCTTATGGAGAGCCCTTCGCCTGCGCCTCGGCCCTGGGCATGCTGCGCGTCTGTAAAGCGGTGAAACACGAAGCCACCGTCCTGCTGACGGGCGACGGCGGCGACGATATCTTCCTGGGCTATCCGGAACACAAGAATCTGTGGATGGCTCAGCGGCTGGCGGAGAAGCTTCCCGACGCGGCGCTGCCTGCCTGGAAGCGGTTGCGCCGCCTGTTTCCCGATTCAGGCGCGCTCAAACGCGCCAGGCATTTTCTGGATTACGCCACCGGCGGGATCGGCGCCGTTGCCCGCGCTCACGACGGCTTGCCGGTTTATTGGCGGCGGAAGCTCCTGGGCGGCCGCCTCGAGGACCGTACCGTCAGCCAGCGGGGAATCCCTTGGTCTCATTCGTCGGCCGAAAAGCTGCTCAGCGAGTTTCTGGACTACGACCGGAAGACGCGCTTCACCGGCGAATACATGACCAAGGTGGACGGCGGCGCGATGCGATATGCGGTGGAGGCTCGCTCTCCCTTCCTCGATCACCACCTCTGGGAGTTCGCCGGCGCCCTTCCATTCGGTTTGCGTCTGCACCAGGGGAGGTTGAAGGCGGTATTGCGTGAAATCGCCCGGCGAAACATCGGGGACCGCGTGGCCAGGGGCCCCAAGAGAGGTTTCGGCATCCCCGTCCGGCGGTGGCTGGCGGGGCGCTGGGGAGCCGACTTCCAGCAATCGATGCTCGATTCACGCTTGGAGAAGGAAGGCTTCATCCGATCCGGCAGAGTCCTCGATTTCTGGAAGGAACGTTCCGCCAGCGGAGAAGTTCCCAATCAACTCTGGTATCTCTTCGTGCTCGAAACCTGGCTGCGAAACGAAGAGTCGCGGCCCGCCGTCCGGCTGCAAGAACAATGGAGCGGCGCCTAGCCGCCGATGCCCAGAACATTGCCCATCTTGCCCAAGACGCTTCGCATCCTGGTGGTGGGGCCCTCGCTGCGCATCACCGGGGGGCAGGCGGTGCAGGCCGCCAGATTGATCGAAGAATTGAAAATGCCGCCGGAACTTCAGGTGGATTTCCAGGCCATCGATCCGGAGCTGCCGGGCCCGCTGGGCGCGCTCCAAAGAATCAAGTACGTTCGCACCATTGTCACCGAGACCGCCTATCTTGGAGCGCTACTGGCCAGAATCCGGCGCTACCGCGTCGTCCACATCTTCGGCGCGGGATATACGTCGTTCCTGTTGGCCCCGGCGCCGGCCATCCTGCTCGGCAAGCTGCTGGGACCGAAAACCATCCTCAACTATCGCGACGGCCGGGCCGAGGACCACCTCCGGAAACAGCCGGGCGCCGTCCGGATCATGCGCATGGTGGACCGAATCGTGGCGCCCAGCGAGTTCCTGGTGCGGGTATTCGCCAAATTCGGATTGCGCGCCAGTCGCATCTCCAACATCATCGATACCTCGGAGTTCCGTTACCGCGAACGAGCCCGGCCGCAGCCGCGGTTCCTTCACAACCGCGGAATGGAACCTCAGTACAACATTCCTTGCACGTTAAAGGCTTACGCCATCATACAGAAACGGTATCCCGAAGCTTCACTGGTTCTCGCTCACGATGGCCCGTTGCGGCCGCGGATGGAGGCGATGGTGAAGGAACTGGACTTGAGGAATGTCACGTTCCTTGGGGCCGTCGATCAGGCGCGGATGAAGCGGCTATATGAGGAAGCCGAGATCTACCTGATGAGTCCCAATATCGACAACATGCCCGGCTCGATTCTCGAGTGCTACGCCTGTGGTCTGCCGTTTGTATCCACGGCGGCCGGTGGCGTGCCTTTCATCGTGGAGCATGGACGCACCGGTCTGTTGGTTCCGGTGGACGACCACCAGGCCATGGCGGAGGCTGCCCTCCGGCTCCTCGAAGAGCCCGGTTTGGCTTCGTCACTCACCGCCGCCGGCCTGGCGGAGTGCGAACTCTATCGGGGGCCGCGAATTGCTCGGGAATGGGCCGGTCTTTATCGCGAGCTGGCGGGTTAGGCCGCGGCGGCCCTGGCGTATGCGTGTGGACGAGCGCCTCTGGCCGCGCCCACCGGCGCCGTAAACCGGATATGATATTCCTGAACCGGAGGCAATACGATGCATTCGACCAATCGGCGCGAGTTCTTCCGCGCGGCGGGACTGGCGGCGGCCGGCGCGTTGGCCGGCGGACCCTCCTGGGCGGCCGCGCGCAGGATGAGAATGTGCTTGAACACCGGAAACATCGGGGTCCAGGCGAACCTGACGCAATCGATCGCCATGGCGGTGAAGTTCGGATTCGAGGCGGTGGATCCCAACCCCAAGGAGCTGGCCGCGTTATCGGATTCCGCCATGACCGAGCTGCTGGCGAGCCTGCGAACCCAGAACCTGGAGTTCGGCTCGTGCGCCCAGGCCGTCCCCGTCAACCAGGCGGACGACCGCTTCGCCGCGTTTGTGAAGGACCTCGCCGTCACCGCCAAGACGCTCCAGCGCGCGCGCGTGAGGCGGTTTCTCACCTGGCTTTCCTCGTCGGATAACAACCTCACCTACCTCCAGAACTTCAAGCTGCACACCAAGAGGATAGGCGAAGTGGCCACCGTGCTGGGCGACAACGGCATTTCGCTCGGCCTCGAATACGTCGGCCCCAAGACCGGTTGGAGCCGCGGCAAGTACCCCTTCATCCACACCATGGCCACCCTGAGGGAACTCATCGCCGAAATGGGCAAGCCCAATGTGGGCTTGCTGCTCGATATCTGGCATTGGTACAACGCCGGGGACACGGTGGCGGACATCCTGGCGCTGAAGAACGAGGATGTCATAGCGGTTCACATGAGCGATGCGCCGGCGGGGATTCCGGTGGATCAGCAGGTGGATAACCGCCGGGCATTGCCGTGCTCGACGGGGGTGATCGACACCAAGGGGTTTCTGAACGCGCTCAACCGGATCGGTTACGACGGTCCGGCGGCGGCGGAGCCGATGAGCCAGGAATTGCGGTCGCTCCCGCCGGAGGAAGCTCTGGCGCAAACCGCGGCCGCCATGAAGAAGGCGTTCGCGCTGATCGAATAGTCCCGAGACGGGATACTTGGTTTACACTGCTAGCGTGAGCAAGCGAATCCGTTGGGGCGTGCTGGGCGCCGCCCGAATCGCCATTACGAAAGTGATACCGGGCATGCGGGGGCGCCAGCGCGCGGAAATCGCGGCCATCGCCTCGCGCGACTTGGTCAAAGCCGAGCAGGCCGCCTCCGCTCTTGGCATACCGAGGGCCTATGGCTCGTATGAAGAGCTGCTGGCGGACCCGGAAATCGAGGCCATCTACAATCCGCTGCCCAACCATCTGCACGTTCCGTGGTCCATCAAGGCGGCCGAAGCGGGCAAGCACGTGCTTTGCGAAAAGCCGATCGCGATGTCGAGCGCCGAGTGCCGCCACCTGATCGCCGTCCGCGACCGGGCGGGCGTGAAGATCGGCGAGGCGTTCATGGTGGCGGTCCACCCGCAGTGGATTCGCGCGCGGGAAATTGTGCGTTCGGGGCGGATCGGGCCGCTGCGGTCCATTCTGGGCTGCTTCAGCTACCACAACGCCGATCCGGGGAATATTCGGAACATTCCGGAATACGGAGGCGGCGGCGTGATGGATATCGGCTGCTACCCGATCTTCATTTCGCGCTGGATGTATGGCGAAGAGCCGGTGCGGGTGCGGGCCGCCGTGGAGCGCGACCCGGTCATGAAGACCGACCGTCTGGCCTCGGTGCTGCTCGAGTTCCCATCCGGCCATTCGGTCTTCACGTGCGGCACCCAGCTTGTGCCTTATCAGCGCATGATTTTCCTGGGTGTCAAGGGCCGCCTGGAGATGGAGATCCCGTTCAACGCGCCGCCGGACCGCCCGAGCCGCATATTCATCGACGACGGGTCCGACCTTTTCGGCGGCGGCATAGTCACGGAAGAGTTCCCCGTCTGCGATCAGTACGGGCTGCAAGGGGATGCGTTCTCGCGGGCGATTCAGGAGGACAGCGAAGTCCCCGTGCCGCTGGAACAGGCGTTGAAGAACATGGAAGTGATCGAGACGATTTTGGGCGGGTAGGCTGAAGGGATCGAGTCGCCAATCCGGAGATGGGCGTTTTCAGGGCGGGCCGCTCGGGTCGGCATTGGAAGCGTCTGCCCCACAAGGTGGGGATTGAAAAAGGGACGGAACTTGGGCTTGGCGT
>CAVYEK010000030.1:0-13793 GCA_963767595.1 Terriglobia bacterium | reverse complement strand
TCAGAAACCAAGGAGAACACCGTGAACGTTCGACGCCTCTTTCCCATGCTCGCCCTTCTGGCCCTTGCGCCATTTGTCGCGCAGGGCGCCTCGGTGCACTTGATCCACCTGGACTCGCCTCCTGCCATCAGCGGAGGCTGCCCGGCCGTGGTCCACTTCACTGGACACATCGAGACCGATGGCCCGCTCCAGGTCACTTACCAATGGCTGCGCAGCGACGGCGCCGGCAAAGAGCAAACCATCAATTTCAACAGGGCGTCCCGGCGCGACATCTCGACGAGCTGGTCCATCAACAAGAACTACGAGGGTTGGATGCAACTCGTCATTCTGTCGCCGAAACGGGAGCAGACCATCAAAGCGCCTTTTACGGTGCACTGCGGCAAGAACTAGGAAAGCGCCGGCCGTCCGCGGGCGAAGGCCCGGACCTTCGCCTCCGGCCCGCAGGAAGGCATGGAACGGCGAGGGCCTCGCTGGCTGGGTTAAAGCCCCGTCGAGGCCCAAGGAGAACAAGTGAACCTTCGACCCTTCTTCCCCCTGTGGTCGCTGCTGGCCCTTGCGCCGTGCGTGGCGTGGAGCGCCCAAGTGCGCGCGTTCTACTTGAACCCGCAAGCTGCCGTAAGCGCGGGCTGCCCGGCCCAAGTGACTTTCACGGGGTACATCGAGACCGACGGCCCGCTCCAAGTCACCTACCAATGGCTGCGCAGCGACGGGACCCACTTCGAGAAGGTCCTCAGTTTCCCCAGGGCGTCCAGGCAAAACGTCTCGGCGCGGTTGTCCGTCAAGAAGACCCTGTCGGGCTGGGTGCAACTCGCCATTCTGTCGCCGCAGCGGTTCCAGACGGCCAAATCCGTTTATTCGGTGAACTGCGGGAAGAAGTAGGAGCTATTCCTTTCTAAAAGCCATCCCTGCGAAGCTCACCACGCTGCGTTCGTCGATATTCCACTGCTCGTAGCTCAGCAGCTCGCCACGCGCCTCCGGGGCGGCCTTGAGAAAGGCGTAAAACGGCGACGAACCGCACCACTTGAGGTCGTCGCGCCGGGGGCGCACCAGCTCCCAGAAGCCCGCCGGGTCGCCGGTTTCGATGCGCGCGATGCGCGCGGCGTCGCGGGCGGCCACCTCCGCCATGGCGCCCTGGTTGGCGTGGGCGGGGAAGCGGTCGTTGTAGCGCGCGCCCATGTGCGCCATGTCCACGCCCAGGATGAAGAAAAGGCGTTCGCCTTCGCGCTCGCGAAGCTCGCCCAGGGCATCGAGAAACCGCCGCACGCGGTCGTCGTCCTCGGGATTGCCGCCGTTCAACAGGCTGTGGGCGAAGGGGCCGCACAGTATGGGAAGAACGCGCACGCCGGGCCCCAGCGCGTGTTGCAGAAACACCACCTGCAATTCCACGGTGTGCTCGAAGGAATGGCAGAAATCCTCCATCGACACGCCCTCGCCGCCGCGGGCGGCCAGCCAGTCGATCAGGGGCAGGTCGGGGGAGGCGTCGCCCAGCGGCGTGCGGAAGCTCTTGCGCGTCAATCCGAAGGTTTCGGGCTGGCCGTAATGCGAGGTCGCCAGAATCACGAAGGTGCGGTCGCGGTGCTGGGGACCCAGCAGGCTGTAAGCTGTGCGGTAGGATTTCCATCCCCCCGAGGGGCTGACGTGCGGGGCGGCGATGGCGAACAGGCCGTCGCCGGCCGCGCGCGGCGGCGGGGGGGCATCGCCGGCCATGTACCCCGCCAGGGTCTGGCGTAATTCCTCCGGCTCGGCGGGATAGGCCCCGCCCGCGTGAGCGGGTTCCCGCACCGGGCTCTGGGCGAATTCGCGGAGCCGCTGTTCCCGCATGGCGCCGAAGGTCTCGTCTTCCAGAAAACCCGCCCCGCTGAGCGCCTCCACCAGCCCGCGCTCGATCTCGCCGACTTCCAGGCTGCCTGTGGTTCGCACCAGCAGCTCGCGCAGGTCCAGGTCCGTCCGCCCGCCGTCGAAGCATTCCAGGCAGGCCACCAGCGGCGGAGGCACTATCAGGACGGCGTCCGAAAAGCGGTACGGATCGCGAATCAGCAGGCCCGGATGCTCCTCGGAAGGCGACGGCATGAAATCCAGGGTGGGGCGAAGGCGCGGCAGTGGCTGGGACAAATCCTATCGTACCGCGCCCGAGGCCCCCAACTCCCCTGCTCTGGGACAGATGTGGGACAGACGATCGGTTTTCGTCGTCTGTCATTCGGTCACTCTCATTCCGGCGCGACAGGCCACAAAAGTCGATGGTCTGTCCCACCCTGTTCCACCAGAGCCCGGTACTTGCGCAGCAGCTCGTAGACCACCACGCCGCCGGCGGTCGCAACATTGAGCGAGTGCTTGCTCCCCAGCATGGGAATGCGAACGTGGGTGTCCGCGAACCCGGAAACCTCCGGCCGGATGCCCTCCACTTCGTGGCCGAAGACTAGGCACACCGGGAAGCGGGGCCGCCAGTCGAACAGGTCCACGGCATGCACGGTAGTCTCCACGGCGGCGATTTCGCAACCCCCGCCGCGCGCCGCTTCGAGCAGCCGAAGAGGCTCCCAGTCGTGTTCCCAGGGAACCGACAACTCGGCTCCCAGCGCGGTCTTCGAGATCGCCTGCTTGGGCGGACACCCGGTGATCCCGGAAAGATAGAGTTTCGCAACCCCCGCCGCATCGGCGGTTCGAAAGAAAGACCCCACATTGTACAAACTGCGGACGTTGTCGAGCAGAATCGAAACCGGCAGCCGCCCCAGGCCATCGTAAAGCGCCCCGGCCCGGGTGACCTGGAATGGGAGACGGTCCATCGGCAATAGCCTACCAGCATTCGCCGGCTTCCTGAATACAGGGGCTTGAGGTAACACCAGAAGGAAGGAGTCGCCGGCTCCGCCATGACGCCCGAAGACCAGCCCCTCACGAAAAGCGACTTGCGCGAAGCCCTGGGCCACGCCGTCGAAGTGATCGCCGACGAGTTCACGGCCTCCGCAACGAGATGAACCGCCGTTTCGACCGCGTCGACCAGCGCTTCGACTCCCTCGACCGCCGCGTGGAACGCATCAGTTCCCAGCAATAGTCCGTGACCCGGCCCCTGAGCCCTTCCCAAAAGCTGCTAGTCTGAAATCTGATAGCTCCCTATGCTGTCCATCGTCATCCCGATCCACAACGAAGAGCCTTCCATCCTGCCTTTGTACGACCGTCTCACGGCGGTCCTCGAACCGTTGCATCGGCCCTATGAGATCCTCCTGGTGGACGACGCCTCCACCGACCGCAGCTTCGAGCTGCTGGCCAACCTGGTGGAGACCGACGGCCGCCTGAAAGTGATCCGGCTGCGCCGCAATTTCGGGCAGACGGCGGCCCTTTCCGCGGGCTTCCACGAAGCCAAGGGCGACGTCGTCATCGCCATGGACGGCGACTTGCAGCACGCCCCCGAGGACATCCCCGCGCTCCTCGCCAAGATCGACGAGGGCTACGACATCGCCAGCGGCTGGCGCCAGCACCGGGTGGACAACGCCATCAGCCGCAAGCTCCCTTCGCGCATCGCCAACTGGATGATGGCCAAGGCCTCGGGCATGGCCCTGCGGGACTTCGGCACCACCTTCAAGGCCTACCGCGCCGAGATCCTCAAGGATGTGAACCTGTACGGCGAGCTGCATCGCTTCATCCCCGCGCTGGCCAGTTTCTACGGCGCAAGGGTGGTGGAAGTGCCCATCCGCAACGTGCCCCGCGCGGCGGGCGGCTCGCATTACGGAATCGGCCGCACGTTCCGCGTGCTGTTCGACATCCTGACCATCAAATTCCTGCTGAAGTACTTCACCCGCCCCATGCACTTCTTCGGCTCGCTGGGGCTGATCGGAACGGGGTGCGGCGGGGCCATCATGGCCTACCTGGCCGTCGAGAAAGTTCTGGGCTACGAGATCGTGATGGAGCACGGGCCGCTGATGGCCGCCGGCGGCCTGCTCCTGCTGGGCGGGTTGATGATGTTCAGCACCGGCCTGATCGGCGAGATGATGATGCGAACCTACTTCGAAAGCCAGGATCGCCGCATCTACGCCGTGCGCGAGATCCTCACCCAGAAGCGGCGCGGGGTTGCGGGCCGGAGCTGACGGTTACAGGCCGCGGCCTCTGCGCCAGTGCTCTTCGAACAGGCCCTTCATGGCTTCGCCCATTCCCTCGTGACGGAACACCACGGAGGTCCAGGTGGGCCGGGTGATTACCGGATCGAGCAGCGCGATCATGCCATCGCGGGAATCGAACAGCGCCAGTTTCATGGGCAGGGCGGTGGCGATTCGCACTTCCACTCCGGCCGCGGCGTACTCGTTGAAACGCTGCCAGTGCTTCTCGTCGAGCGACTCTTCCACCGCCAGCAGCCGGCAGGATACGCCTGCGTCGTGAACCTGCTTCACCAGCTTTTCGTCCAGCGGATCCACGGCATAAGGCGGGCGGGAAAACTCCACGTACTCCTGTTTCACTTCCGACAGCATACGCCGGTACTCCGCGGCGGTCTGCCCCGGATCGGTGACAATCCGCAGGAAATCCAGCGTGCCGCGGCCGCCCTGGCCCTCTGAATACAGGTTCTTCAGATCGTCCATGAGGGCCGAGCCTGCCCGACCGTTGTCGGTCAATTCCTGCTCCAGCGTCTGGCGACGGCGCGCCAGATAGCCGGGAATCGCCAGGCTGGGCTCCACCGCCGAGAACAGCTTGGTTTTCTCTTGCACTACCTGGGCAAAGCCCTTCTCCACCAGGCTGTCCAAAACTTCATAAATCTTCTGCCGCGGAACGCGGGCGCGAGCCGCCAGTTCCAGCGCCTTGAACTTGGGATGGCCAAGCAATACCAGGTACGACCGCGACTCGTAAGCATTCAGCCCAAGCTGTTGCAGACGCCGCCAAAACCGTTGAAAATCAACTTCGGCCAACTCTTCGCTCATATTCTTTTCACCTTAGCAGAAGGGGTCGAAAAAGAGCAGAGGGGGATCGAAAAAGCTCCCAGACTCTCCCGCCTTCGGGCTTCCATCTCAGTTTGGGACGTCCCCGGTGGGTTGCACCGATCCCTCCCACGGGGAAAATACCCTACGTCGATAGTTAAGGTTCGAATTGACTTGGTACTATAGGGACTCTACAATAAGCCAAGAACGGTATTTGTATGTCCGATAACAGTATCGCCCTCAATGGACCTTCGGCAGCTCCCAGCAACAGCAAAGCCAAGATCCGAATCGTGGTGGCGGACGACCATCCCATCTTCCGCGACGGCCTCTGCAAATTGCTGGCCCTGGAAGAGGACTTTGAGGTGGTGGCGCAGGCTCAGGACGGGCGGCAGGTTCTGGACGTACTGCAACAACTCGAGCCGGATGTCCTGTTGCTGGACCTCAAGATGCCCGGCCTGGACGGTCTGGCGACCCTGCAACGGCTGCAAGCGGCAAAGAACCGCACACGGGTCATCGTGTTGACGGCGTCGGACGACAAGAACGAGTTCGTGCAGGCCATGAAGCTGGGGACATCCGGAATCGTCCTCAAGCAGACCGCGACGGAGCTGTTGATCAAGAGCATCCGCAAAGTGCACGCCGGGGAGATCTGGCTGGATTCGCACACCACGGCGGCCGTCATCCGGCAGTTCGTGGCCAATGATGAAACGCCGGCGCCGTCGATGCCGCAGACCCAATCGCGCGAGCGTGAGCGCTCTCCGCTCAGCCAGCGGGAACGGGAGATCGTGGCCCTGGTGGCGCAAGGCTTCAAGAACAAGGAAATGGCCGAGAAGATGTTCATCAGCGAGCAGACGGTGAAGAACCACCTGCACAACATCTTCGACAAGCTGGGCGTTTCCGACCGGCTGGAACTGGCGCTGTACGCCATCCACAACAATCTGCACACCGGCCGGTAGACCCTGGTGGGACGGACCATCGCCTTGCGTGGTCTGTCGAGCCCCCCTGAGTTGGCGGACGACGAAGACCGATCGTCTGCCCCGCAAGCAAGAGCCCTATTCCCAGGCGCGCTTCGGAACGCCCCGGTCGCGGTCTTCCACGCGGTCGTATTGATAGTAACTCGACACCGTTCCCAGCGAGTCGTTGTAATAACTCTCCTCGCCCAGCGCCTCTTTGAGGTCTTCCTCGAACTCGTGCAAGGCCTGCAGTTCGCCGGCGGTGGCGGGCTGCCGCCGCCCGTCCGGCGCGCGGAAGAACTTCTGATAGCCACCGTCCACCAGGGCCGCAATCTCTCCGCCCAGCAGGAGGCCGGCTCGTCCGGATAGCCGGACGGCGCCGTCCACTTCCCGCAAGTCCACGGCGCAGTTGTCGCGAGAGACGCGCGCCCGGGCCCCGGCCAGTGAGGCGACCGTCAGGCCGGCCTTCCGAAGGCTCTCGATCCGGTCGTCGAAAGTGGGCTTGACCGGACGTTTTCGGCGGAAGAACATGTACCCATTCTCGCAGATGAAACATCCTCCAACTATCCTCGGAGGTCCATCCGACGGAAATGCGAGGGGGACATGAGAATCAAGCCAACGAGTGCGCTTTGGGCGAGTCTGGTACTGGCGGCGGCCGTTCCGGCGAATCTGGGCGCGGCTGGCGCCAGCGCTTACGTGCAGCATAACCTGGTGGCCGACGTCGCGGGCGTGGCCGATTTCACCGATCCAAACCTGGTGGACGCATGGGGCATCGCGTCCTCATCCTCCAGCCCGTTTTGGGTGAATGACAATGGCACGGGTCTTTCGACCCTTTACACCAGCACCGGTTCCATCAACGCAACCAAGGTGACCGTGCCGCCTTCGGCGTCCGGAAGTTCGCCTTCCACCCCCACGGGCGTGGTATTCAACGGCGTCGGCGGATTCGCGATCGCCGCCGGTAAAACCCCGAATTTCATCTTCGCGACGGAGGACGGCGCGATATCCGGCTGGAACTCCTCGGTAAATGCCACCCACGCCATCCTGGAGGTGGACAATTCGGGCTCGGGCGCGGTCTACAAGGGACTGGCCATCAGCAGCGGCTCCACGGGACCCTACCTCTACGCCGCCAACTTCCACAGCGGGGCCATCGATGTGTTCGACACGAACTGGGCCCCCGTTTCCCTGCCCGGCGCATTCGCGGACCCGGTCGTCCCGGCGGGCTATGCGCCCTTCAACATCCAGAACCTGGGGGGCCGGCTCTACGTCACCTACGCCAAGCAGGACGCCGCCAGGCACGACGAGGTCGCGGGTCCGGGCAACGGCTACGTCGCGGTGTTCGATCTGAGCGGCAAGCTGATCCAGCACCTGGCCTCGAACGGACCCCTGAATGCGCCCTGGGGAGTAGCCATCGCCCCGGCCACCTTTGGCGTGTTCGCCAACGACCTGCTGGTGGGCAACTTCGGCGATGGGCTGATCAACGCCTACGACCTGGCGACCGGCATATTCCTGGGCACGCTGCAAAATGGTTCGGGTTCCAACCTCAGCATCCCCGGCCTGTGGGGATTGATCGTGGGCAACGGCGGCAACGGCGGAGACGTCAACGCCGTATACTTCGCCGCCGGACCGGCGGAGGAGACCCACGGGATCTTCGGCGTCCTTCAACCCGCGCCGGCCGTCAGCAGCGCCTCGATTGGCGGCGCGGCCGGAGCTTTTGCGGGCATCGGGCCCAATACCTGGCTTAGCGTCTATGGCACGAACCTGGCGCCCACCACGCGCACCTGGACAACCTCCGACTTCGTGGGCAACAACTTGCCCACGGCGCTCAGCGGCGTCTCGGTGACCCTGAACGGCATGCCGGCTTTCGTGGACTACATCAGTCCCAAGCAGATCGACTTTTTGTCCCCTCCCAACCTGCCGCCCGGCCCCCTTCAGGTGCAGACGGCGAACAACGGGCTGACCAGTTCCTCCGCCGCCGCGCAAGCGCAGCTCTTCGCCCCGGCCTTTTTCCTGTTCGGCGGCAAGTACGTGGCCGCCACGCATTCCGACAACGTGTCGCTGGTGGGGCCAACTACCCTGTTTTCCAACGGCGCTTCCACACCAGCCAAGCCGGGAGAGACTATCGTCATCTACGGAACGGGCTTCGGGCCCACCAACCCGCCGGCGCCGGCCGGTATGCTGGTAAGCGCGTCGTTGCCCGTGGCCAGCTCGGTCACCATCTGGATCGACAACATCCAGGCCAAGATCGTGTCCGCGGTACTTTCCAGCGCCGGCGAGTATCAGTTCAACGTGACGGTGCCCGGCACGTCGCAAAACGGCGACCTGCTGGTAACCGCGCAGGTAGGCGGCTACAGTTCGCCGGGCAGCGTGTACCTGACGGTGCAAGGCCCGTAGTCCAGCCGCAAGCCGGCGGCTGAGGCTCAGCGCTCCGGCGATGGCTTCGCCGCCTCCGCGGCCTCTGGAACGTAGACCACGCTGCCGTCCGGCAGTCGATACGCCACGCCGAGCCGGACGCCCGGGCCGCCCTTCTTCTCGGGCGTCATCTTCCTGACCTTGATATCGCGATGGTCCTTTTCGATCAGCTCGACTTGTCCCGTTCGCGCATCTTTCCTCATGATCGTGAACTGCGAATTCGGGTCGAGAAACTGGGCCAGGCTGAAAGCCTGAATCAACGCCACCATCAGCCCGACCGCGAAAACGATGGAGGCATCAAACAAATTGGCCACTCCCGACAGCGGGTCCTCGCGATGCACCGAGGTCAGGGAATCGAGCGCGCGCCTACGCCGTACGAAGGTCTTCATACGTGTCCTCGCCAATCGCCCGCCCGCTGGAACGAAGCGCCCGCAGCGTCAGCTCGCACAAGTTTTCCATCTCTTTCAACTCCACCCGGGTCCAGCGTTCCCGTACCAGCGTGATGAAATACGACATGCCGGACATTACCAGGCCGCATACCACGGCGCCGAAGCCCACCACCAGGTGATTCACCATGCCGGCCATGTCGCCCCCCAACAGGGACCGCAGGGCAGGCCCCAGGGGGATGATGGTTCCGGCCAGCCCGAGCATGGGTCCAATGCGCACAAATAGCCGCGTCCGATCCAGCCGGCCGGCCACGGCGATCTCTTCCCGCTGAAGGACTTCCTCCAGCCACAGGTCGACGTTGGCGCCCGATCCCGTCTCTCTCAGCCGTGTCTCGACCTTGTTCCAGAAACGTCTCAGGGATGGCGAGAGCGCCACATCGTCGAGCGCGCCTTCCATGGAATCGCTTTGGGCCAGCGCCCGCGCGATGGCCGGCAGGTCCGAGCGGGACTCGCGGCTCTTTCGCCAGAAGGTGAAGAAGACACGGCCCAGATCGACCAGGGTGATGGCCAGCAGCGCCAGCAGCGCCGTCGCGACCGGCCAGAAGAACGCGTTGGCCAACTGGTAGAACAGCGTAACGGTAAGTTGATAGAGATTCGTCATGAAATACCCTTGATTGCGGTTCGTAGCGCTTCCAGCAGGATGCCCGCCCCTATCAGCATCACAATGAGCGCGACCGGCGCGAACGATACCGGCAGCAGGCCGGCGCCCGCGGCAGTGGCGTGGAAGACCTGTTGCGCCATGCGGAAACCATTCACGTACGGAAGCGGCGGCGCGGGCAAGCGGCGGGTTGCCGCGTTTTCACTGCGAGTCCGCGGCAGGCCTTCTTGAATGCCGGCGCGCAGAGCCGCCGGAGCGCTGCCGAACGCCGCTGCTTTCCAGCCCGTGGCCTTCGCCATGTTGCGGCCAAACGCCGCCAGTTCCGCGGTCCCAAGGCCGGGAACCAAGGCCGCCTGCTCGGCTACATACTGATGCAACTTCAAATTTCCGCAGGTATTGGCGGAGCAGGTCGCGCCGATCTTCGCGACTGTCTGGACGTATCTGCGGACCAGTTCGACCCTCTGTTCCTCCGAAAACATGTACGATCCCTGCCGGTCCACTTCCAACATGCGGGCCATCATGATCTGCCGGGCGTGCGGGTTCGCCTGCTCGAAAAACTTGTCCATCTCCAGGCCGTTCTTATCGGCCACGTACACGTCATAACTGTTCTGCCAGAACGTCCCGTCCATCTGTTCGGCGGACGTGGCCTGCCAACCGTAGAGATTCTCCATGTTGTTGGCCATGGCGCGCGCTCCGGCGTAGCCCGCCTTCTGCATCTCCCGAATCCACTTGGGATTCCAGTAGCGTGCGTTCAACTCGGTCGCAAGGAAGGTCTGGATGCCGGTCACTCGTTCCTTGCCGGTCGTCTTCATATCGTTCACATAGAATGCCGGAGCGTTTCCGCCATTGACCGTCTTGGTAGCCGCATTCAGGCCGCCGGCATAGTCGTAGAAGTCATCGTTATCCAGCACGCCATAGACGTTGGTGGTCCGGCTGTGAATCACCGCCTGGTTGCCTTCGAGATGCGAGGAAAGAGCGCCGGGGACAGCCTCGCCCCAAAGGTCGCCGGAGTAGGCGTGGTTCATGTGATTCAGATACTGATCCGCCAGTCCTTGTATGTTGCCCGCATCCCTGCTCTGCTTCACCATGTTGGAGATGCCGGCGCCGTAATCTCCCGGCGCGGCGGCGAAGGCCCGTGCGCGCGCCGCCTTTTCCGCCAACTCCGGAGCCACGCCGGCCTTCTTCAGGGCCTCGGCTGCCTGCCGCGTATGGCGGCTGATGGCGTTGTCTCCATCCGATGCCGCCAGCTTTGAAGCGCGATCGAGCAGCAGCACCTTATCGGGAAATCCGTCGCGGTAAATGCCTCCCAGGGTGAGCACCACATCCACGCGCGCGCGGCCCAGTTCCTTCTCGGGAATCAGGCGCAGGCCGTCCACCACGCCACGCGCGTTCCATTGCGGCTCCACGCCCATCAGATAGAGCGCCTCGGACTCCATGGCGCCCTGATGGCGGATCGTCTCGCCATACCAGAGCACCATGCTGACCTTCTCGGGCAACTTGCCCTGGTCCTTCGTGAACCGCTCCAGCGTGGCAACGGCCATCTTCTTGCCGAGTTCCCATGCTTCACGCGCGGGAATGAGGTTCGGATCGAAGGTGTGGAGGTTGCGCCCCGTGGGCAGGCCGGCCGGCGTGCGCAGCGGATCGCCCGACATCCCGCTGGGTTCAAACCGGCCCGCGAGAATTGTGATCAGGCTCGCCAGTTCCCTCTCCGGCGACTCCCGCAGATTCCGCAGCCATGTCTCGCCCTGCGCCAGCACGGTTTCCAGCCGGTCCCTCACATCTGGCGGTACTCCACCCGGCAACGCGGGTTTCCGGCCATCGAAAATCGCGCTGACCCATGCTTCGATTTCGATGCGCCACAGGCGCTTCTCTGCATCGGACAAGCCCAGCTTGATGAGTTCACCCAGCGCCTCCTTCTGAAGGGCCGGGGCCGGCGGGCTGCCCACCGTGTGCATGCCCGCCGGTATGGGCCCCGCTTCCGTCGCATCCAGGAACGCCTCGGTCTTTTCCCGCACCTCCGTCCACTCCGCCTTCCCTGGATCGATGCCCAGTTGCGTATCGAGCTTCAACCGCCGAATCTCGGCCGTGGCGCTTTGACGGTATTGGTCCTGCAACGCGGGCGAAACATCTTCGGTTGTCTGGAGGTTCTCGAAGATCCGTCGCAGCGCCGCGAACTGGTCCTGGGCGCCGGCAGCCACCACCATGGGTGTCAGGTGGCTGATCATCACCGCCGCGCTGCGCCGTCTCGCCGTGGTCGATTCGCCGCCGCCGTCCATGATGTAGTAATACGCGTTCGGCAGATCGCCAAGGATCGCCTCCGAGCTGTCCCATCCGGCCTGCCCGACGTTTTTACCCGGCAGGAATTCCAGAGTGCCGTGCCTTCCGAAGTGGACCACGGCGTCCGCCTGGAATTCGTTGCGGTACCAGAGATAAGCGGCGACGTAGGAGTGCGGCGGCGGGATGCCGGTGTTGTGCTGCATCTCCATGCTGCGCTCGAAGGTGGTGCGCAGAGGCTGCGGCCCCAGAAACATGTTGCCTATGCGCACGCCGGGCACGACGAAGAACTTCTCGCCCTTGCGCGACGTGATGGTCATCAACTGCGACTTCTCGGGCGGTCCCCAGCCCGCATTCACAAAGTCTCGGAACTGCTTGGGCAGAGCCTCGAACCACCCCCGGTACTTCTTCATCGAGACCAGTACAACGTGGCCCTTCTCCACCAGCGCTTCCAACTCACCGGGCGCCCACAGCTCGATGTTGCGGCCACTGATCTCCAGTAACGATTCCAGTTCTTTTTCGGTGGGCAACTGGCCGCCGGTCTGATAGCCGCTTTCGCGCAGCCGGGCCAGCACGGCCACCAGGGTTGGGAAGACGTTGAGGTAGCTGGCGCCGATGTTTCCCTTGCCGGGCGGGTTGTTGAAGAAGAGCAGACCGATGCGTTTCTCCGCGTTGGGCTTGTCCTGCAGCGCCAGCCAGCGCGCGCCGCGGCTGACGGCCATCTCGATTCGTTCCCGTATCGGCTTGGTCACCGGACCAGCCACCCCGGCGGCCTTCTCCGTCGTGCCGACTACTATCGGCTCGGTGGCGCCGGCGATCTCCGGCAGCGCCACCTGCGTGGAAAGGCGCTCGGGCGTGATGCCGAAGGCGGACTTGCTCCACGTTTCGTAGGAATCCCGCGACGTCATCAGGTCGATCACGTGTAATCCGTAGCGCTCCAGCGTCTCGCTGTCGGAAGCCTGGGAAAATCCCAGATTGAAGGAATACAGCAGGCGCAGCGGAGAGCGTCCTGGCTCGCCCAGGAGCGGTACCAGCTCGGGAACCGGCCAGCCAAATACCGGCACGGCGCCAATTCCGCGCTTTTCCAGCGCGGCGATCAGCGCATCGATATGTTCCAGGTCGTGAACCTTGTAGTTCGTCTGATAGAACAGGATGCCGGCCAGCGGCGCGCCGTCCGGCACAAGCCTCCGCGCGCGATACCAGGCGAGATAATCGCCCAGCGATTCGAACGGCCTGTCCGCTCCGGGGTGGTATATGCCCTTGACGACGTGCTGTTGCGGCGCCGGAACCGCAACCGGCCTTTCGCCACCGCCAAGCTTGTAGCAGTAAGCCAGAAACGCGCTGAGATTATCGACTCCGCCGTTGCTCCAATACTCGTAAGCGTAAGCGCTGGCTTTCGCGTCCGGCTTCACCTGCCAGCGGTGCTCGGCGATGTCCGGCGGCTGCGCCATGATCACCGCCCCTGCGGCGGCGGCCTTCTGCGCCGCAGGGGCGAACTGCGCGTACATCGCCGCGTTCATCAGGTACGCATAGATTACGCGCGCGCCGGCCACCTTCTCCGGCGGTGTACCGCGGTCAATCACCATCAGCTCGATCAGCCCTTTGCCGTTGACGCGCTCGAATTCGCCGAGCGCGTCCGGCAATTGCTGCGGAGTGCTGGTGTAGACGGCCACACGAACGGGATCGGCGGCGCGTCCCGTTCCGAGCGCCAACAGCGCCAACAGCGCGTATTGTCTCCAGCGTTTCATGAGCCCGAGCATGATAGCGCGCTCACGCCGCCGCCACGGCCGGGGCCGGCTTATGGCTTGTGCGGGTGGTCGTGCGGTTCCAGTTCATCCGGCTGGTGCGGGTGACCGTGCGGGCCGTGTTCTCCCTTGTGCTCGTGTTGTTGAGGATCGCCCTCATGGGAATGCTCGTGCTCATGTTCGTGTTCGTGGATGTGGTCGTGCTCATGAGTGTGCACGGATTCGTCGTGCGGGTGCTCGTGTGTATGGGTATGAGCGTGTTCGTGCTCATGCTCGTGGCTATGATCGTGTTTACCTGCCATTGGGTTTCCTCCCTCTTCTCCGTCTGGCGCGTGGCCAGTCCGGATAAACCAATCCTGGCGGACCTACAAGCGGAATCGCAAGCCGAGCGACACGGTGCGTCCCGGTGCGAGATAGTACTCGTGATACTGCCGGTCCAGGACGTTTTGCGCGTTCACGAAGGCCGTCACGTACTT
>CAVYEK010000029.1:0-18598 GCA_963767595.1 Terriglobia bacterium | reverse complement strand
TGCTCTCCACGACGGACACGTTCTGTGTCGAGCGGCTCGCCGGTAGTCCCAGGCCCGCCGCGAACGCGCGATTCGGTTCGATCGGCGCGTCCTTTTCAGCCTCCTGGCGCTTCTCGCGCGGCCGCGCCGATGATGGTGGCGGAGGCCAACGGCGAGGCGAATCTGCAACTGCCCGATCTCGGTCACGCGACATTCCTGGGCGGCATCAACGGCCACAACCTGCTCCTGGGAGGACTGGTGGTCAGCGCCCTCGGCCTTTTGTTCGGCTGATCATTTTCGTTCGCCTGCGAAACCTGCCGGTGCACGAATGCATGCGCGAGGTCTCCGAGCTGATCTACGAAACCTGCAAGACGTACCTCGCCACGCAGGGCAAGTTCCTCATCCTGTTGGAACTGTTCATCGCGGCCATCATTGTTTTGTACTTCGGGGTGCTGCAGGGTTTCGAAGCCTATAAGGTAGCCATCATCCTGCTGTTCAGCGTGATCGGCATCTCGGGCAGCTTTTCGGTGGCGGCGTTCGGGATGCGCGTGAACACCTTCGCCAATTCGCGCACGGCGTTCGCCGCTCTGAAGGGCAAGCCGTACCCGTGCTTCGACATCCCGCTGCAAGCGGGCATGAGCATCGGGATGCTGCTGGTCTCGGTGGAGCTGCTGATCATGCTGTTCATCCTGCTGTTCGTGCCGGGCGACCTGGCGGGGCCGTGCTTCATCGGCTTCGCCATCGGCGAATCGCTGGGCGCGGCGGCGCTGCGCGTGGCCGGCGGCATCTTCACCAAGATCGCCGACATCGGCAGCGACCTGATGAAGATCGTATTCAAGATCAAGGAAGACGACGCGCGCAACCCGGGCGTGATCGCCGATTGCACGGGCGACAACGCGGGCGATTCGGTGGGGCCCTCGGCCGACGGTTTCGAAACCTACGGCGTGACGGGCGTGGCGCTGATTACTTTCATCCTGCTGGCGGTGAGAGACCCGCTGGTGCAGGTGCAGCTCCTGGTGTGGATCTTCTCCATGCGCGTGATGATGGTGATCTGCTCCGGCATCGGCTATTTCCTTAACGGGGCCATCGCCAAGGCGCGCTTCGGCGGCGCCGACAAAATGAATTTCGAAGCCCCGCTCACCTCGCTGGTGTGGCTCACTTCGATTCTCTCGATCGGCCTCACCTACGTTGTCAGCTCGCAGATGATCCCCACCCTCGGCGGCGACGACTCCTTGTGGTGGAAGCTTTCCACGGTGATCAGTTGCGGCACCCTGGCGGGGGCCCTGATCCCCGAGTTCGTGAAGGTCTTCACCTCCACCAATTCGCGCCACGTAAGAGAGATCGTGACCAGCGCGCGCGAAGGCGGCGCTTCGCTGAACATCCTCTCGGGGTTGGTGACCGGCAACTTCAGCGCCTACTGGCTGGGCTTTACCATGCTGTTTCTGATGAGCATCGCGTACTTCATGAGCGGCATGGGATTGCACGCGCTGATGGTGGAGACGCCGCTGGCGGTGGAAGCCGTGTTCGCCTTCGGGTTGGTGGCCTTCGGGTTCCTGGGAATGGGGCCGGTGACCATCGCGGTGGATAGCTACGGTCCGGTGACCGACAACGCGCAATCCATCTACGAGCTTTCCGAGGTGGAAACCACGCCGGGCGTGGCCGAGGACATCGAAAAGAAATTCGGCTTCAAACCGCAGTTCGAGAAGGCCAAGGACAACCTGGAAGAGAACGACGGCGCCGGCAACACCTTTAAGGCGACCTCCAAGCCGGTGCTCATCGGCACCGCGGTGGTGGGAGCGACCACCATGATCTTCGCCACCATCGTGGCCCTCACCAAGGGACTGACCACCAACGTGGACAAGCTCTCCCTGCTGCATCCGCCGTTCCTGTTGGGTATCATCGCGGGCGGGGCGGTGATCTACTGGTTCACGGGCGCGAGCCTGCAGGCCGTGACCACCGGCGCCTACCGGGCGGTGGAGTTCATCAAGCGCAACATCAAGCTCGAGAGCGCGGAGAAAGCCTCCGTGGCGGACTCCAAGAGGGTGGTGGCCATCTGCACGCAGTACGCGCAGAAGGGCATGTTGAACATCTTCCTGGTAGTGTTCTTCGCCACCCTGTCTTTCGCCTTCCTGGAGCCGTTCTTCTTCGTCGGCTACCTGATTTCCATCGCCCTGTTCGGGTTGTATCAGGCCATCTTCATGGCCGACGCGGGCGGCGCGTGGGACAACGCCAAGAAGGTGGTGGAGACCGAGCTGCGCGCCAAGGGCACCCCGTTGCACGATGCCTGCGTGGTGGGCGATACGGTGGGCGATCCGTTCAAGGACACCTCTTCGGTGGCCCTGAATCCGATCATCAAATTCACCACCCTGTTCGGCCTGCTGGCGGTTTCCCTCGCGGTCGACCTGACCGCCAAACAGGGCGCCGCCTTCACCACGGCTCTCTCGGCGGTCTTTTTCGTAGTCTCGGCGGTGTTCGTATACCGCAGCTTTTACGGGATGCGAATCGAAAGCGGGAAGAAGGACTAAGCGGCGCAAGCGCAAATCAGGCCCGCGCGATTCGCGTCGCGCGGGCCTTTTCTTATTTGGGAAGGCATGGCGAGGACGTCGATTTCTTCGCGGGCCGCAACAACTCCAGCCGTAGAGCGGGCCTCCGGCCTGCCACGCCGGCGTCCTCGCCGGCGTTCCTCCGCCACAGCGATACCAGAGTGAAGCGCAGACCCCACATGCTACAGTAGCGTTGCGGCCCGGGACCATTCATGCCCACGCTCCTGCTGATCACCGCCTCTTCGCCGGAAATTCGGAGGGTGCGGAGAGCGCGGGTCCTTAACTTTCAGCAGATCACCATGCCCTATCTGGCCTCCCGGGTTCCGCGGGGCTGGGATGTCATCCACGTCGATGAAGAAGCCGAAGACATCGATTGGAACACCGGCGCGGACGTGGTGGGGATCACATTTCATACGCCGAGTGCTTTTCATGCCTATGACATCGCCGCGCGCTTTCGAGCGCGGGGAATCTGCGTCGTCATGGGCGGGCCGCATGTCACCCTGTTGCCCGAAGAGGCCAGCCGGTACGCCGATGCGATATTCGTCGGGGAAGCGGAAGGCTTATGGGAAGACTTCCTGAAGAGCTTTGAGACCGGATCTTACCTGCGTGTGTACCGGCAAACCAGCGCGCCGTCTCTCGACAACGTTCCCGAAGCCCGCAAGGAATTGTTTCACCGGCGGGACCATGCCAATGGAGTTTTGCTTGCGACGCGGGGATGTCCGGGCCGATGCGATTTCTGCGTGGTCGCCGTTATGTATCGCCACGGGTTGCGCAAGCGTCCGGTAGCCGAGGTCGCCGCGGAATACGCCTCTTTCAAGGGAAACGTAATTATCTTCTGGGATGACAACATCGCCGGCGATATGGAGTACGCCAAGAGTTTGTTCCGCGCCATCGCTCCTCATCGAAAGTGGTGGAGCAGCCAGGCCAGCGTTCATGCCGGCCAAGACGACGACTTCTTGAAGGCCGCGGCGCATAGCGGATGTAAGCAGTTGTTCCTGGGGTTGGAGTCGATCTCCCAGCAGAGCATGAACGACGTAAACAAGAGGTTCAACCGCGCGGAGGAGTACTTGCGGATCATTGAACGCATCCATTCGCACGGGATCGCCGTGCAAGCCGGAATTGTTTTTGGATTCGATCACGACAGGCCGGGAATATTCAAGGACACCATCGACTTCCTGGAAACGGCGGGGGTCCAGAATGCTACCTTCAACATACTGACTCCGTTTCCGGGTACGCCGCTGTTCAGGAAGATGGAAGCCGAAGGGCGTATATTGACGCGGGACTGGCGCAAGTACAACAGTCGCGACGACGTGGTCTATCGGCCAAAGCTCATGAGTGTGGCGGAACTGCTGGCCGGCTATCAGTACGCTAACCGGCGTTTCTATTCTCTTCAAAGCGCGGCCAGGCGGTTATCGCGGTCGCCGGTTCAATTATGGTGGACGTTACCGCTGAACCTGGCGTACGGATATCAGTGGCGAAAGGTCCACTAATCGTGAACGCCTACACCGCTACCGCTTGTTTGCCGTCCCAGGCGTAGGTCTTGCCGTAGTGCACCGCCAGGACGCCCATTAGCGTCGGGAGCGTCGAGTAAAAACCGGTATCGATATTGACCACGGGTTCCTGGCGGCTCTTGACGCAATCCAGGAAGTTGCGGACGTGGGCGTGGTCGGAAGGACCGCCGACATAGGGGAAGCTCTTGCTGACGGGCTCGAAGGGCGGAGCGGCCGCGCCGCGCCCGCGCCCGCCGCCTCCTCCGCCGGCGGGGCGGTAGCGATAACCGGTGCGGTTCACCTGCAACCAGCCTTGCGTACCCAGAAAGAAGTTGCCCTGCACGTCGAACTCGGGGCTTGTCCGCACGCAGTTGGTGTAAGTCATGACGAAGGTAGGGTACTTCCATGTGACCGCCAGAGTGTCGGGCAACTGCTCCGGAAGGGGAGCGGGGACGCGGGCGTACTGCCCGGAGGCGCTGCACGTGAGCGGCTCCGTCACGTTCATGTACCAGTGCGACACGTCGGTGAGGTGGGTGCCCCAGTCGAGCATGGTGCCGCCCGAATAATCGTAGAAGGCGCGCCAACTGCGCTGGCGCATGGCGACGTAGGGGCGGCGCGGCGCGGAGCCCTGGAACAGTTCCCAATCGAGGCCGGCGGGCGGATCGGTGGGGGGGCCGGGATCGCGCGTGTAATTGCCCTGGTAGATGCACTCGACGTGGTAGACCTTGCCGATCATGCCGTCCTGCACGCGCTTGGCGTTCTCCTGGAAATGGTCCCAGGAGCGCTGCTGCAGGCCCACCTGCACCACCCGCTTATACTGGCGGACGGCGGCGCGCATTTTCTGTCCCACCTCGATGCTGTTGGAGAGCGGCTTTTCACAGTAGCAATCCTTGCCGGCTTCGCTGGCCGCGATCACCAGGGGACCGTGCCAGTGGTCCGGGGTGGTGACCAGCAGCGCATCCACGTCCTTGCGGTCGAGCACCTGGCGGTAATCGTTGACCGCATCCGGCTTGGTGTTGGTTTTGGCGCCGAGTTTGGCCGCCTGGTCGTCGCGCGTAGGTTTGAAAACGTCGCACACGGCCGCCAATTCCACGTCGGGAAAATCGGTGAACACGCCGCCCACGTAGCTGCCGCGCGTGCCGGCGCCGATGATGGCGAAACGGATCCGGTCGTTGGCCCCGGCGGCCGAGCGGGACATAGCCGCCGTCATCGCCGAACCCATCAGAAAAGTACGCCTGTTTTGCATTGAGATACCACGCTCCCGTCTCCGGCCATGGCCGGATACCAGACGTGTATCCCGTATCGCCGTCCGATGCAACTCCGCCGGGGGAATCGGGCGCGCAACACAAGAGTGGAGGGCGACGTGACTGCCCCGCAAAAGGCACGAAATCCGAGCGTACGCGTACGCCAGGCCGAGCCCATGTGGGGCCAAGCCTTCTGGCTTGCCGCCGGCTTTTCAGCCGGCGTCCTTCGCGCCGGCGCCGGAGGCCGGACGCCGGGCAAAAGCCCGGCGGCAAGTCAAAAGGCCTGACCCCACCATGCGGGAAGGCCGTGGAAATTCGTTATTTCCAACTGTCGAGGACCATGCGCCCGAGTTTCTCAAGGGCGGCGGAAATTGGCTTCACGGGGCTGGAGCCCATGAAGAACACGTTGATCATATCGTAGTCCCCGCGGAAGATGGTCAGATTTTCCACGCTGGTTTCCCCGGCGGACGTTTCGGTTAAGAGCGCATCTCTCCCCAGGCCCGCGATGTGCCCCTGCTGCACGTTCTTGCCATTCACGGTCGCCGTTCCATCGTATTTGATCGGCCTGCGCCGAATGGCGATGGTGACCGTGACGCCGCCGGGATTCGTGTAACGGCAGGTGGACACAACTCCCGGCGTCTGCAACTTGGGGTCCTTCACCCCATCCGCCAGCTTGACGCCAAGCGTCTGTTCGATATCGGCTTTCGAAACGACCGTGCAGGCGTCGGCGCCTTGTCCCGGCAGCTTGGCCTGCCCAGCGGCGTCGGCGGCCGCTAACAGGAGAAGAGCGAATACGGTGAGATAGGCTGATGTTCGCATATAGAAATGCCAGATGCCTCCCGGCGGCATATTCTAGCAAGAATCGGAGGGGCAGGTCCGCAAATGCTTCACTGGTACGCACACACAAGACGAGGGACCCACACAAGGGCGCCAACTCACCCGCGAACCCTTACTTCCTGGCCGGCGGGGTCTTGGCGGGCTTAGCCGCTTTGGCGACTTTAGCCGCCTTCTTGCCGTGCTTCAGCGGGTCGGTGGGCTGATAATCGAGTTCCCTGGAAAGCACCTCCACCATGCTGGCGAGCACCTTGACGCGCGCCCAGTTCTTGTCGTTGCCTTCCACCAGGCGCCAGGGGGCATGCTGGGTGCTGGTCTTGACCAGCATCTCCTCGACCGCCTCTTCGTAAAGCGGCCATTTCTGGCGGTTGCGCCAGTCCTCGTCGGTGAGCTTCCAGGCCTTGTACTCGCTGCCCTGGCGCTCCTCGAAGCGGCGAAGCTGCTCTTCGCTCGAGACGTGAATCCAGAACTTGGCCATGATCGTGCCGAAGTCGCGCAACTGGCGTTCGAAGGAGTTGATCTCCTTGAAGGCGCGTTTCCACGCGTCTTCGGACGCGAACCCCTCCACGCGCTCCACCAGCACGCGTCCGTACCAGGAACGGTCGAAGATGGCGATCTGGCCGCGCTCCGGAAGCCGGCGCCAGAAACGGTACAGATAGTGCCGGGTTTTGTCCTCGCCCTGGGGCGCGGCGATGGAGTAGACTGCGTAGCCGCGCGGGTCGAGCTTCTCGGTGAAGCGCTTGATGGCTCCGCCCTTTCCGGCGGCGTCCCAGCCCTCGAAGACCAGCACCACGGGGCGCTTCTGCAAGTAGATCTGGTAGCCCAGCTCGCGGAGCTGAATCTGGCGGCGGGTCAACTCGCGCACGTAGGCGTCGCGGTCGAGCGCGCGGGTCAAATCGACGGTTTCGAGCATTAGAGCCTGCCTTTCCCGAGCGACTCCATGGCCGCCCGCAGTTCCGCATCCTTGGCCGCCGCGCCGAGGGCCGCGACCGGGGCCGGGGCCTTGTCGCCCAGGCGCTTCTCCATGGCGGCGATGATGGTTTCGAAGACCTTGCGCCGCGCCCACCATTTCGAGGTAGCCTCGACTATGGTCCACGGCGCGAACTCGGTCTCGGTCAGCTCCAGCATCTCTTCGGCGGCGGCCAGGTACTGATCGTATTTCCTGTTCCGCGTCCAGTCGGCCTCGGTGACGCGCCAGGCCTCCATGGGATCCGCCTGGATGGCCTTGAAGCGTTCCTTCTGTTCCTTCTTGCCGATGTGGAAGAAGAATTTGACCATGGCGACGCCATCGTCGGCCAGCATGCGCTCGAACTCGACGATGTCCTTGAAGGCCTGGCGGCAGGCGTTTTCGGAGACCGTCTTATCGACTCGCTCATCCAGGACGCGGACGTACCAACTGCGGTCGAACAGAACCATTTCCCCGCGGTTGGGAACCTTCAGCCAGAAGCGCCACAACCAGGGCCGCTGCTGCTCATAGGTGCGCGGCGCGGTGATGGGGTAGAGCTTGAAGCCGCGCGGATCCAGGCGCTGGGTCAGGGCGGTTATGGCGGTTCCCTTGCCGGAGGCGTCCCAGCCTTCAAACACGACAATGCTGGGAACGCCGGCGTCCCAGCAGGCCTTCTCGAGGTCGTACAGGCGCTGCTGGAGGTTCGGCACAACGCGCTTATAATCCTCGTGCGTAAGCTTCTTTTTGAGATTGATATTTTCGAGCATGGCTCTTGGGCGATTGTAGCCCGTTCGGGGAGCCGATGTACACGGGAATGATTGGGCGCGAAGAATGCCCGCAAGGATGCGGGCATGGCAGGCCGGAGGCCCGCTCTACGGGGGGCGCCTCTCGTTATACTGCTCTTCATATGACTCGCCTCTTCGTTTCCTTCGCGCGCCGCGCCGCCGGCCTTCTGGCTCTCATCGCATGCGCCGGGTTCGTGCGCGCGCAGGAGACCCAGATCCAGTACCTTTCGGGCAAAGGTCCCAAAGACGCCGTGGGGTGGGATTTCTTCGCCACCAGCGGACGGCGCAGCGGGGCGTGGACCACCATTCCCGTGCCCTCGAATTGGGAACAGCAGGGATTTGGCGGCTACAACTACGGCCAGGAAGCCGCCCCGAAATCGGATGAGCACGGCCTCTACCGTTTGCGCTTTCCGGTGCGCGCGGAGTGGAAAGCGAGCCGCGTCCGCCTGGTGTTCGAGGCGGTCATGACCGATACGTCGGTGAAAGTGAACGGGCGCCCCGCCGGGCCGGTGCATCAGGGGGGATTTTATCGGTTCAGCTACGACGTCACGCGGCTGCTCAACTTCGGCGCGGAGAACCTGGTCGAAGTGGACGTCGCCAAAGTGTCCGCGAATTCCGATACCGAGATCGCCGAGCGCGGCGGCGATTATTGGGTGTTCGGCGGCATCTACCGGCCGGTGTATCTGGAAGCCGTGCCCGTCCAATCGATCGAGAACGCGGCCATCGATGCGCGCGCCGACGGCACGCTCAACGTCGAGGCGGCGCTCGCGTCGGTGCGCACCGCCGACCATCTGGAAGGGCAGGTGCTGGCGGCCAACGGGCAGCCGGTTGGCGCCAGCTTCGGCGTGCCGCTGGCCGCCGGAGGAACCGGCCGGATCCGCCTTTCCACGCGCATCGAGGCGCCGCTATTATGGACCGCCGAGACGCCCAACCTCTATACCCTGCGCCTCACTTTGCGCCAGGGGCCCGACGTCTTACACACCGTCGATCGGCGATTTGGCTTCCGCACGTTTGAAGTGCGGGAAGGGAAGGGAATCTTCCTCAACGGGCAGCGCATTCTCCTGAAGGGAGTGGCGCGGCACAGTTTCCGTCCCGAAACCGGCCGTGCGCTCGACGTCCAGGACAATTACGACGATGTCCGCCTCATCAAATCCATGAACATGAATGCCGTGCGGATGACCCACTATCCGCCCGACGTGGCGTTTCTCGAAGCCTGCGACGAGCTCGGCCTTTATGTTTTGGACGAGCTCAGCGGCTGGCAGCACGCGCACGATACGGCGGTGGGCCGTCTGCTGGTGCGGGAGATGGTGACTCGGGATGTGAACCATCCCAGCATTCTGTTTTGGGATAACGGGAACGAAGGCGGCTGGAACCGCGACCTGGACGGCGAATTCGCGCTCTACGATCCGCAGAATCGCAAGGTACTGCACCCTTCCGAGCTTTTCAACGGGATCGATACCAAGCACTATCCCTCCTACGAGGATCTCGAAAGGCGCTTGCGCGGTCCCAACCTGGTGATGCCCACCGAGTGGGTCCATGGCATCTACGATGGCGGCGCCGGGGCCGGGTTGGAGGACTATTGGAACGCCATCGCCCGTTCGCCGTTCGGGGCCGGAGGGTTCATCTGGGTGTTCGCCGACGAGGGCATCGTGCGCACCGATCAGAATGGACGAATCGACGTCTTCAGCACCTACGCGCCGGATGGCATTCTGGGTCCGCACCACGAGAAGGAAGGCAGCTTTAATACCATCCGCGATCTGTATTCGCCGGTGCAGATAGCGCCGCCGACGCTCGACGATCGATTCACCGGAACCCTGAGCGTGGAGAACCGCTATGACTTCACCTCGCTGGCGCAATGCCGCATCGCATGGAAACTGCTGCGCTACCGAGGGCCCGCGGAGAAGGACACCGCTCCCATCGTTTTGTCCGAAGGCTCCGCGCCGGCGCCGGCGGTCCCGCCGCATGGGAGCGGCCAACTGGCGCTGGCGCTGCCGGCCAACTGGCGGGAGGCCGACGCCCTCTCGGTGACCGTGGCCGGCCCGGACCAGCAGGAGCTGTGGAATTGGGTGTGGGCCGCTCCGGGGTTGACCGCGCGCGTGCCTGCGTCCGAAGGCCCGGCGGTGACTCCGCGCGTCGAAAAAGCAGCCGGCGCAGTGCGCCTGCGAGCGGGCGCGGTCTCGGCGGTGTTCGATGCAACGAGCGGAACCCTTCGCGAGGTGCGCAACGGCAGCCGGACTTTCGCGCTGGCCAATGGTCCGCGCCTCAGCTTCGCGCGCCCGGCGGCTGCCAACGCCGTGCAGTGGCTGGTTTTGCCCATTGCCGGCGATGCGGGATGGACATCGTCGGCGGCGAACCCCGCACTTACGGCGCGCCTCGATGCGCCGCAATTGGCCAATCACATCGAGGTCACCGTGGATTACCCCCGCACCGTGGCCTGGGTGGGATACCAGCTCGACATTTCGCCGGACAACCAAAGCTGGAAGACCATCTACGGCGGCACGCGCCGCTCGGGCGATGGCAAACTCTTCGCCTTTCCGCCGCAGAGGGTGGTGGCGGTGCGGTTGTCGCACTTTCGGCGCGAGGATGGACAGGCGGTCACGGTGCGGGGCTGGCGGGTGGGCTATGCCGCGGCGCGCTTCCCGGCTATCTCGAATGCCGCCGCCAAAGTATCGAGCGGCGCCGGACGCGATCCGCAAACGGGCAAGCCGGCGGCCTGGGTGGAAAGCGTGGGCGCGGCGGGGCTGACTCGCTTCCGCTGGACGTTGCAGGCGGATGGCGCGCTGCGGCTCGATTACGAGTACGCCCTGGAGGGCGATGCCGAATACTACGGCGTTTCCTTCGATTATCCCGAAGCCCAACTGCGCTCTCTCCGCTGGCTCGGCGGAGGCCCCTACCGCGTCTGGCAAAATCGCCTGCGCGGCGCTTCGCTCGGTGTGCATGAGATCGCGCGCAACGAAGTGCAGCCCGGCGAGAACTGGGATTATCCGGAATTTCAGGGTTATTTCTCCGGTTTACGCTGGGCGCGCCTGGAAGAGGCCGGCGGCCCGCTATGGGTGGCCAGCGCGCAGCCGGATATCTATCTCCGCATCGGGACGCCGCGCTTCAGCCTGCTGAACACCAGCCCCGATTTCCCGGATGGAGACCTGTCGTTCCTGCACGCCATTGCGCCGATGGGCTCGAAGTTCCTCGGCCCCGAATCGAGCGGCCCGCAAAGCCAGTGGAGCAAAGCCTCGGGCGCGCACAAGGGTTCGCTGGTTTTCCGGTTCGGAATGTGAGGGTGGGACAGACGATCGGATTTCGTCGTCTGTTGGGATGGGCCTTCGGCCGGCGAATTCTCATGAAGAAACTCGACGGGCAGCGTGGCGCCACGTCTGGGGGTGTTTTTCAACCCTCTCCGACCCGGGAGTTGACAGACGACGGAAACCGACCGTCTGTCCCACAAGGATTGGGAATTGATGGTTGACAGACGACGGAAACTGATCGTCTGTCCCACAAGGATTGGGAATATTGATGGTTGACAGACGACGGAAACCGATCGTCTGTCCCACAAGGATTGGGAATTGATGGTTGACAGACGACGGAAACCGATCGTCTGTCCCACAAGGATTGGGAATATTGATGGCTGACAGACGACGGAAACCGATCGTCTGTCCCACAAGGATTGGGAATATTGATGGTTGACAGACGACGGAAACCGATCGTCTGTCCCACAAGGATTGGGAATATTGATGGTTGACAGACGACAAGAACCGATCGTCTGTCCCACAGCGGCCTCAAGGCATCCGAAAGTGTAGAGTTTCAAGACAGGCATGTCGAAAATAGCCACGGAGAAATCAAGTGCTTTGTTTTTAGCGGTCCATAGCGTTTTTCTACGGATGGCGTGTTGCAATTCTCAACGGCCATTCCAGCGCAAGAAAGGGCCTCTCCGCATCTGCATGAAATCACAACAGATAAAAAGGCAAAAAACACCGTTGTTTGGCCATTGCCGTGCCCTATCAGAGAGCGAAAGGTTGGTACACCACAATGACCGTCATTTTGATGCTTGCGTTTTTCCTGGTTTTCATCGTTCTCGACTACTTCCTGCACAAGGGCAAAGTAATGGCTACTGTCCCGCTGGAAGCGGCCAAGCCGGCGCCGGCGGCGTTTGGTGGCGAATATGTCGACGGTTTCCTCACCCCCGAGAGCGTGTCCTACCACTCCGGCCACGGCTGGCTGGTGCATGAGCGCAAGAACGTGGTGCGCGTAGGGGCCGATGAGTTCGCGACTGCCCTGGTAGGCAGGGTGGAGAAGATCGAACTGCCCAAACCCGGACAGTGGATTCGGCAGGGCCAGAGAGTCCTGGCGTTCTTCCGCGATGGGGAGAAGACCGAAATGGTCTCCCCCACCGAAGGCGAAGTCCTGGAAATCAACAGCGAGGTGTTGAACAACCCCGCACTGCTGCGCCAAGATCCCTACGGGAAAGCCTGGCTTCTGACGGTGCATGTTCCGGACGAAGAGAGCACCACGCGCAACTTGGTCCCCAAAGGGCTGGTTCGGGAATGGATGCGGGAAGCCGTGGAACGGCTCTATTCGCTCCAGCCGACCCTCGCCGGCGCGGTGGCAGCAGATGGCGGACGCCCGGCCGAAGACCTGCTGGCGGGGCTGCCCGATGCCAACTGGAAGCGCGTAACCGCCGAGTTCTTCCTCACAACCTAGAAAAGTTGTACGTTTTTGCCACATATGGACCGTGAAATCTGGTAAAGTAGTGAATAGGATTTGAGGGTCTATTAATGTCGAAGGCCATTCTATACGACAGCACCCTCTGCATCGGCTGCAAGGCTTGCGAAGGGGCTTGCGCCGAACGCTGGGGCCTCCCCTACGACGATAAAATCGCCGCCGAAGAGAAGATCTCAGCCCACAAGCTCACCGCCATAGAGACGCACGGGGAGAGATTCTGCCGGCGGTTGTGTATGAACTGCGTGGAGCCCGCCTGCGCTTCGGTGTGTCCGGTGGGGGCGTTGCAAAAGACGGCGCTGGGCCCGGTTACCTACGACGCCGACAAATGCATGGGCTGCCGCTATTGCATGCAGGCGTGCCCGTTTCAGGTTCCCACCTACGAATGGAACAACCGCCTGCCCCGCATGCGCAAGTGCGACATGTGTTTCGCGCGCCAGAGCCAGGGCAAGCTCACGGCCTGCGCGGAAGCCTGTCCGGTGGGGGCCACCCTCAACGGCGACCGCGAAGAGTTGATGGCGGAGGCGCGCAAACGCCTGGCCGAGAAACCGGACCAATACTACCAGAAGATTTACGGGCTCAAGGAAGTCGGCGGAACCTCGGTGTTTTTCCTTTCCGCCGTGCCCTTCGCGCAGATCGGGCTGCGCACCGGGGTGCCCCAGGAGCCGTTGCCGGAAACCACCTGGCGGGTACTCGAACTGCTGCCCGACGTGGTTTCCACGGGCGCGGTTCTGCTGGGCGGCATCTGGTGGATCACCAACCGGCGCGCGGATGTGGCGCGCGTGGAGGGCAAGCATAAATGAAGTTGAGGTTCCCCAAGATCACCGTCTGGCGCGTCATCTTCGCGGCCATCATGCTGAGCGGCCTGTACGCCACCTACCTCCGCGTGTTCTACGGCTTGGGAGGCTCCACCAACCTCAGCGACAAATTCCCGTGGGGAATCTGGATCGGCTTCGACGTCATGTGCGGCGTGGCCCTGGCCTCGGGCGGCTTTACGCTGGTGGCCACGGTCCACATCTTCAACCTGGAAAAGTATAAGCCGGTGCTGCGGCCGGCCATCCTGACCGCCTTCCTGGGCTACATCCTGGTAGTGGTCGGGCTGCTCTACGATCTGGGCCGTCCGGACCGCTTGTGGCATCCGCTGGTGATGTGGAATCCGCATTCGGTGATGTTCGAAGTGGCCTGGTGCGTGACGCTGTACAGCACCGTGCTGTTCCTCGAGTTCCTGCCCATGGTCTTCGAGCGCTTCGGCCTGCACAAGCCCAACGAGTGGATCCACAGAATCTCGGTCCCGCTGATGATCCTGGGCGTGCTTCTTTCCACGTTGCATCAAAGTTCGCTGGGGTCGCTGTTCCTGATCATGCCGCAGAAGTTGTATCCGCTGTGGTACACCCCGCTGCTGCCGCTGTTGTTTTACATCTCGGCCATCGCGGTGGGCATCGCCATGACCATTTTCGAATCCTGGCACAGCAGCCGGGCATTCGGGCGGGCGCTGGAGATCTCCCTGCTGGCCGGCCTGGCGCGCGTTCTGGCGGTGATCCTGTCGGTATACCTGTGGATCCGGTTGATCGACCTGGGCCATCGCGACGCCCTGCGCCTGCTCTTGCGGAATCGCACCGAGACGTGGCTGTTCCTGCTGGAGATCGGCCTTCTGCTGGTTCCCACCATTCTGCTGTACCAGAGGCGCATCCGGCTGCGCCCCGGAGCGCTGTACGCTTGCGCCGTGATGGTGGTGTTCGGAGTCATCGCCAACCGGCTGAACACCGGAACCACGGGGTTGGAGGCCGGGTCCGGAACGCACTACATTCCAAAGTGGAGCGAGGTGGCCGTAACGCTTTCCATTGTGGCCGCGGGTTTCGCCACGTTCCGCGTCATCGCCCAGTACTTCCCCGTTTTCGAGGCGCAGTCCCATGATGTGGCGTCTTCGGAAGTGGGGGAAACGGAGGAAGACCCAGTCGCAGTTGGATGAGTTTCCGCACGAAATTCCGGGTCGGCCTGGCCGCCAAGCTCGCGGTGTGCGTCATCGCCAGCACGGCGGCGTTTTTTTCTTTGTTCGGGGTCATCAACCTGAGGATGGAGCGCGCGCACTCGCGCGGCATGGTGGAGCAGACGGCCGCGCAAATCACCGACGTGATTCTGCGCAGCACGCGCTATGAGATGCTGCACAACGACCGCGACGCGCTGGTGAACATCGTCCAGGAGCTGGGCAGCGAGCCGGGCATCCGGCGCATCCGGATCTTCAACAAAGACGGCCGCATCACGCTCTCGAACAGGGCCGCGGAGACCGGGCAGGTGGTGAACAAGACCGGCGAGGGCTGCATTCAGTGCCACGCCCAGGTTCCCCCGCTCGATAAGCCCGCCGGCGCCGTACGCGCGCGCGAGTTCACCGAAGGCGGGGTGCGCATGTTGGGGGTGATGCGCGCCATTTACAATTCTCCGGATTGCTCGAGCGCCGCCTGCCACGCGCACCCCGCCGGCCAGCGCGTGCTCGGCATTGTGGATGCGCACCTTTCCATGGCCGAGGTGGATGCCCAGATGCAGGCGCAGCAGCGCGCGCTCACCTGGTTCCTGGCGGGGGCCATCGTGTTCGGGTGCGGCGCCGCCATGCTGTTCATGTGGGTGGTGGTGTACCGCCCGGTCAAGGAGCTCATCGATGGAACCCATCGCGTGGCGGGCGGCGACCTGGCCTACCGGCTGCCGGTGCATTCCGAGGACGAGCTGGGCGACCTGGCGGCCTCTTTCAACAAGATGACCGCTGAAGTGGGGGGCGTGCAGGCCAAGATCGAGGAGCAGGTTCGCCGCAAGACCGCCGAGCTCGAGCGCGTGTACAAGACCCTGCTGAGCGCCGAGAAAATGGCCTCCATAGGCAAGCTGGCCGCCACCGTGGCGCATGAGATCAACAACCCGCTGTTCGGGATTTTGACCTACGCGCGGCTGGTGCTGCGCGCCCTGCTCAAGCTGGATGTTCCGGGCCGCGACGAGCTGGCCGAGCAGCTCCAGACCATCGAGCGCGAAAGCAAGCGGTGCGGCGACCTGGTGAAGAACCTGCTGACGTTCTCGCGCCAGGTCCCCAGCAACCGCGAGCCGGGCGACTTGAACGCCGTGGTGCGCCGCGCCATCCTGCTGGTGAAGCACAAGCTGGACATGCAGTCCATAGAGCTGGTGGAACGCCTGGCGGAGGATCTGCCGCCCGCGCACTGCGACGCCAACCAGATCCAGCAGGTGATCCTGGTGTTGATGGTCAACGCCTCCGAAGCCATGCCCAAGGGCGGGCGGCTGGAGGTTTCCACGGAATTCGACGCTTCCTCCGAACAATGCCTGGTGCGGGTGAAAGACAACGGCGCCGGCATTCCGGAGGACGTGCTGCCGCGCATTTTCGATCCCTTCTTCACCACCAAGGAGGACCAGCTTCGCACGGGCCTCGGCCTGGCCGTGGCGCACAGCATCGTGGAGCAGCACGCGGGCGGCATCTCGGTCCGCTCCACGCCGGGGGAAGGAACGGAGTTTACGGTGGCGTTGCCGGTGGCGGCGGTGGCCGCGAGCGGCGTGAGCAGATGACGGGACAACGACGGGGAATACTATGGCGACTGTGACGGAAGCTTCATCGGGATTGAAAACCAGGGGCGGATTCTGATTGTCGACGACGAACTGGTGGTGCGCGATTCGCTGGGCAAGTGGTTCACCAGCGAGGGCTACACGGCGCGCCCGGCGGGCGGCGCCAGGGAGGCCCTGGAAGCCATCCAGCAGGCCGAGTTCGATATCGCGCTGCTCGATATCAAGATGCCGGGCATGGACGGCATGGAGCTGCAGGCGCGCCTGCGCGAGGCCGATCCGGACCTGACCGTGGTCATCATGACCGGGTACGCTTCCGTGGAAACCGCCGTGCAGGCGCTCAAGCACGGGGCCTACGACTACATCACCAAGCCGGTGGATCCGGACGAGCTCTCGCACCTGGTCTCGAACGCCCTGGAGCACAAGCGCGCCCGCCGGGAAGTCACGCGGCTGCGCGAGAACCTCCAGGAAGTGTTCCCCAGCACGGAGCTGATCGGCAGGAGCCCGTGCATGAAGAAGGTGGTGGAGCTGATCGAAATGGTGGCCCCCACGGAAGCCACCGTGCTCATCACCGGGGAGAGCGGCACGGGCAAGGAGGTGGTGGCGCGCGCCATCCACGCCGCCGGACCGCGGCGCTACATGCCCATGGTGTCCATCCACTGCGGCGCGCTCACCGAAACGCTGCTCGAGAGCGAGCTGTTCGGCCACGAGAAGGGCGCCTTCACCGGCGCGCAATACCGCAAGAAGGGCAAGTTCGAGGTGGCCGACGGCGGCAGCGTCTTCCTGGACGAAATCAGCGACATCAGCCTCAAGACCCAGACCGATCTGCTGCGCGTGCTCCAGGAAAAGGAGATCGTGCGGGTGGGCGGCAACCAGCAGATCAAGGTGGATTTCCGCTGCATCGCGGCCACCAACAAGAACCTGGAGATGCTGGTGAAGTCGGGGACCTTCCGGCCCGATCTGTACTACCGGCTGCACGTCTTCTGCATCGATCTGCCGCCCCTGCGCGACCGCCGCGACGACATTCCGCTGCTGGTGGACCATTTCCTCAACAAGTTCTGCATGGCCACCAGCCGGCCGGTGCCGCAGATCTCCTCCGAAGCGCTGGAGGCGCTCATGCGCCACGATTGGCCGGGCAACGTCCGCGAGCTGGAGAACGCCGTCGAGCGCGCCCTGGTGGTGGGGCGCGGCTCGGAAATCCGGCCGGCGGATTTCTCCTTCCAGTTCCAGGCCGAGGAGCCCCGCGCGGGCAAGACCCTGGACGATGTGGAACGCGCCCACATCGAGCGCATTCTGCGCGAGACGCAGCATAATCTCTCTCGCGCGGCGCGGATTCTCGACATAGACCGCACCACCCTGTACAACAAGCTGCGCCGTTACGGACTGCGGTGACGCCCATTCATCTCATCCCGCTGGCCAATGGTTCGGCGGCGGGATCCGGCTCCGTCATGGAACCGGGTTTGAACCTTCTGGAGCACCTGGCCGCCTCGCTGGCGCGCATCTTCCGCGCGCCCTGCCGGATCCGGCCGGAACTGTTCGATGTTTCGTTCTCGCGGGACGAGCGGCGCGACCAGTACTACTCGACGGCCATCATCCAGCGGCTGGAACGCGGAACCGACCCCGGCGCGCGCGTGCTGGGCGTCACGGCGTGCGACCTCTACGTGCCGGTGCTGACCTTCGTTTTCGGAGAGGCGCAGCTCGACGGCAATTGCGCGGTGGTTTCCACGGCGCGGTTGAAGGATGAGTTCTACGGCCTGCCGGCCCGCGAGGACCTGCTGCGCGCGCGCCTGGTGAAAGAGGCCGCCCACGAGCTGGGCCACACCTTCGGCCTGCGCCACTGCATGGACTGGCGGTGCGTCATGGCCTCCAGCCACGGCGTGGAGCGGCTGGACATCAAAGGCGCGGAGTTCTGCGCGGCGTGCCGCAAGCCGGTGACGGCGTCGGGGCCGTGGTAGGGGCGGAATCCAGCCACGTGGCGCGGACACTCGTGTCCGCCGCGCCGAGACTCGTCTCGGCGCTCGGCCCCGCAGCGGTTACGTCCCGTCCGTCACCGGTTTCGCGGGCTGCGGAGCAGTTACGTCTTGTCCGTCACCGGTTTCCCCAAACTTGATCGGTTGCCGCGGCCCATAGTAGTTGAGAGAATTACACCGTATGGGTTGGACACAAGCGCGGAAGATCGCACGCGGGAAGGAATGGTTCGACGACTCCTTCGATTACATGGGCGCGGCATGCTATGAACTAGGGACCGGCGAGCCCCAGGGGCGGGAACATCCTGTGGCAGTACGTTGGAGAAACATCGAACGAACGAACGACGGATTCAGACGTATGCCCGCAGCGGCTCCCATCTTTCCGAGATCATCGATTGGCATCTCAGGAAAGGCTGGACCCTCTACTACCGTGCCTGCGCGTGCCCTCGAAAGCCGAGGCGAAGCGGATGCAGGACAATCTCCTCGCGCGGAATATCTACGGCTGGAACAAGATATTGAACGGTTGAAGGATCTTCATGCAGTAT
>CAVYEK010000028.1:0-21312 GCA_963767595.1 Terriglobia bacterium | reverse complement strand
GCGCGATAGTAAACGCGAGATCCGCGGCCACCCAAACGTCAACAGTGCAGGCCGAGCTCAGCGACGTGGAGACGTGCAACGAGCCCGTGATGTCCGTGCTGCTGTTGACCGCCCAGGACGCCTGGTCGATCCCTCCATCGCACCCCGAGATCCACGGCAAATCGGTAAAACCGGTCCCAATAATTTCGATGGAATGCGGGTTGCTCGGATCGAGGCTGTACCACGTTAGCTGGCCTGTGGGAGAGCTGACGACCGGCGGCGGCGCCACCCACACGTCTCCGTAGTAGCTGTCCCCGTCGTACGCTATGTTGTCCTCCAACCCATACGAGTGAATGCCGTGGACCCCGTACACACCGCTCGGGCCGGGAACATAGCTCACGTCGGCCTCCGCTTCCGAATATCCTCCGGCGTAGACGTCATCCACTGTTTCTCCGTTGGGGTCCCCGAGCATGGATTCGGCGAACAGGTACCAGCCTTCCCACCAATAGTCTACCGTGCGCGAATAGCCGCTGATCTCGTTGCTGCCCGGATCGTAGACCGCATACGAGTCGCAGGCGAACTCGTAGCAAGTCGAATACTGCGCATGAGCCGCCGCGGGCAGGAGCGCCCCCGCCAGAACCGCGAAGAGAATGGTCAGGTGTTTTGGTTTCATTTCGGCTCCTCCTCTCCCGCCGTCATTTCGGCATCTGCGCCGCCGCGCCACCCTTCACCGTCGAGGACACGCGCACGAAGCTGTCCAGTTGCTGAAAACGCGCCGTTCCCATGGCGGCCTGGAGCTGGTTGACGTGGCTGGCCACCAACTGTTGGCGCTGGAGCGCAAGAGCGTGCAACCGGGCGGCATTGGCCGAGGCGCCCGCCTTGGCCAGCGCCCGTCCCGCGCTGACGATGCCGGCGTCGCCGGCGCGCCAGTCCGCCGCGATGGCCTTGACGGCGGCCTCTTCCTGGGCAGTTAGCCCGGCCGTCCTCTGCAACGTGGACCGGAAATAGCCTGCCGATGCGGTCTTGCCGCGCGAATCGTACTTATCGGCCAGATCGTTCAGCCACTTGACGCGGTAGAAAAAGGCGTCATAGAGGATGTAGTCGGGGACCGGTGTAGCTGGGGTGGGTTGAGGTTTCTGGCAGAGCGCGGGAAAGCCGAGGCCGGCCAGGAGTACTGTAACAAGAAGTCGCTGGAACATCCCCGGGGACCTCCTTGGGTACTATTGTTAAATACAGAAATGAAGAATACGTTTACACAACTAATTTGTCAAGTACTATTTTTCTTTGTTTTATTAGTTCGATGTGACTACTAATTCGCGGGGCGTCTTTGACGTCCGTCAAGGGACAGTCGATCACGCGGACCAAGCTCCTATCGCGTCTGCTCCGGAGTGTCGGGGACCGGAGCTTGGAGTTTCAAACAGGCTACTCCACCCCCAAACTCGATAGTAAACGCGAGATCCGCGGCCACCCAAACGTCAACAGTGCAGGCCGAGCTCGAGCGACGTGGAGACGTGCAACGAGCCCGTGATGTCCGTGCTGCTGTTGACCGCCCAGGACGCCTGGTCGATCCCTCCATCGCACCCCGAGATCCACGGCAAATCGGTAAAACCGGTCCCAATAATTTCGATGGAATGCGGGTTGCTCGGATCGAGGCTGTACCACGTTAGCTGGCCTGTGGGAGAGCTGACGACCGGCGGCGGCGCCACCCACACGTCTCCGTAGTAGCTGTCCCCGTCGTACGCTATGTTGTCCTCCAACCCATACGAGTGAATGCCGTGGACCCCGTACACACCGCTCGGGCCGGGAACATAGCTCACGTCGGCCTCCGCTTCCGAATATCCTCCGGCGTAGACGTCATCCACTGTTTCTCCGTTGGGGTCCCCGAGCATGGATTCGGCGAACAGGTACCAGCCTTCCCACCAATAGTCTACCGTGCGCGAATAGCCGCTGATCTCGTTGCTGCCCGGATCGTAGACCGCATACGAGTCGCAGGCGAACTCGTAGCAAGTCGAATACTGCGCATGAGCCGCCGCGGGCAGGAGCGCCCCCGCCAGAACCGCGAAGAGAATGGTCAGGTGTTTTGGTTTCATTTCGGCTCCTCCTCTCCCGCCGTCATTTCGGCATCTGCGCCGCCGCGCCACCCTTCACCGTCGAGGACACGCGCACGAAGCTGTCCAGTTGCTGAAAACGCGCCGTTCCCATGGCGGCCTGGAACTGGTTGACGTGGCTGGCCACCAACTGTTGGCGCTGGAGCGCAAGAGCGTGCAACCGGGCGGCATTGGCCGAGGCGCCCGCCTTGGCCAGCGCCCGTCCCGCGCTGACGATGCCGGCGTCGCCGGCGCGCCAGTCCGCCGCGATGGCCTTGACGGCGGCCTCTTCCTGGGCAGTTAGCCCGGCCGTCCTCTGCAACGTGGACCGGAAATAGCCTGCCGATGCGGTCTTGCCGCGCGAATCGTACTTATCGGCCAGATCGTTCAGCCACTTGACGCGGTAGAAAAAGGCGTCATAGAGGATGTAGTCGGGGACCGGTGTAGCTGGGGTGGGTTGAGGTTTCTGGCAGAGCGCGGGAAAGCCGAGGCCGGCCAGGAGTACTGTAACAAGAAGTCGCTGGAACATCCCCGGGGACCTCCTTGGGTACTATTGTTAAATACAGAAATGAAGAATACGTTTACACAACTAATTTGTCAAGTACTATTTTTCTTTGTTTTATTAGTTCGATGTGACTACTAATTCGCGGGGCGTCTTTGACGTCCGTCAAGGGACAGTCGATCACGCGGACCAAGCTCCTATCGCGTCTGCTCCGGAGTGTCGGGGACCGGAGCTTGGAGTTTCAAACAGGCTACTCCACCCCCAAACTCGATGACCATTATCCAATAAAACAACACTTTTGTTATCTGTTATTTGCCCACCCATAACCTATTGAAACGCAGCCTGAAACCGAGACAAGAAGTTAACCCGACCTTCTCACAGAGACTCGGCCGCGACCACGTGGCGCAACCTCCTTCTCGACGCCTGGTGGCGGACCGAGCGCCAGACTCGACACGAGTGTCGAGTCGGCAGGCTGAGAGCCTGCGCCACGGAGGAGCAAACGCGCTAAGTGAACAGCATTGAGGTTACGGGGGTCAAGTACGGGTCAAGGCGCCACCGGCGCTGGCGGAAACGAAGGCCGCCATTCAGCTTACGTTACAGAACCCGAACGCGGCGGAAAAAAGGCTATCTTCGTCACTGACGAAGATAGCGTGCAGGAATCGCCCGCGTTTGCCGGGCGAGCCAGAAGAACAGCAAAATCGCGCAGGCGGCGCCGAGAACGGCGAGGAGAATCGGCGTGCCATTCCACATGACGAATGGGCCATTTTACCCCAGCAGCGGCTCGATACGTTCCTCGATTTCCCTCTCATTGCTCGCCAACACGCCGCGGTGGAGGCTCCAGCGCTCGGTGTGCTCGGTCCACGCGCCGGGAGCCAGTTTCACCAGGGGGTAAGCCGGGGGTAAGCCGGGACGGGTAAGCCGGGACCGGGTAAGCCGGGACGGACGAGACGTTTCCCTGTTCTTTGAGCCGAGCCATGAATGGAAACGTCCCCGGTCTCCCAGGTACGCCAACCGCCGCAGCAGCGCGCCCGTGGCTACTGCCCGGCCCGGAGCTCGTTCAGGAGATTGGGGCGCCGGTCGAGCAGCATGAGGAGCTTCACCAGCGCGAGCGGCGGCCTGGTCTTGCCGTTCTCGTAGCGCGAAAACGCATTGGGGCCGCCGCCAAAGATCGCGGCCGCCTGCCGCTGGTCGAGCGCGAGCTTCTTGCGGACACGCGCGATGAAGCCGGGATCGACAATGGAGGCGTTCACCTGCTTGTTGAACTCCAGCATCGCCGCGCTAACCCGTTTCGATTCCGCCGCGGCGAGGACACCTTCCCCGCAGGCCGGGCAGAACTCGCCGCGAACGGCCGGAATGGTCGTGGTTTCGCCTTTGTAGGCGTACGGGATATCGCGCGTGTCCCGCACAAGCTTTCCCCCGCCGCAGGATGGACATTTCATGCCATGGCTCCTTCCTTCATAGCTCCTTGAACGAAACGATCAGCACGTCTTCCAGGACCGTGAGCTTCACATACACGTCGCCGGCCGGAGTCTTCGGCCGATAGACGTCCTGCCAGATGCGGTGATCGGCGTGTGTCGTCATACTCTTGTAGAAATCTCTTGGCGCGAGCGCCGCCACGACGCCGACGATCTCCTCGAAACCCAACCCCAGGCTCGCGCCGCCGGCTAGCGCCGAAAGGGTGGTGCGGACCTTACCCGCCGCGAGCAGGTCTTTAACGACCGCCAGCTTACAGTGCGGCGTTCGTTTCTCCATGGAACCACGTTAACCTAATTGGTTGAATTTGGCAAGTTGGTTAATGGGGGCCCGCCAACGCGGCTTAAATCCGGGGCCTTGCGGCCCCGAAACACTGGCCGGGGTCCTAGCGGCCGTAGTAGGCGGCGTTCTTGGCCGTGAATTCCGCCCATTTTTCGGGCAGATCGTCGAGGGCGAAGATCGCGGAGACGGGGCAGACCGGCACGCAGGCGCCGCAGTCGATGCACTCCACCGGGTCGATGTAGAGCAGCTCGGCCTCGGCGAAGTTGGCCTCGTCTTTCTTGGGATGAATGCAATCCACGGGGCACGCGTCGACGCAGGCGGTGTCCTTCGTGCCGATGCAGGGTTCAGCGATAACGTATGCCATTTGTATGTCTACCCAGGTATCCATACATATCACAGCGGAGACCCAAAACACAATTTCGGGGTTGCCAATTCGAACGCTATGGCACCAAACTGGAGGAGATGCCAGCCAAAGTCAGAAAAGCCGTCTTTCCCGCGGCCGGGCTCGGAACCCGGTTTCTTCCGGCCACCAAGGCGCAGCCGAAGGAAATGCTGCCGATTGTAGACAAGCCCATCATCCAATACGGGGTGGAGGAGGCGCTGCACTCCGGCATCCAGAACATCATCATGGTGACCGGCCGCGGGAAAACGGCCATCGAGGACCATTTCGACGTCAGCTTCGAGCTCGAGAACCTGCTGGAGACCCGCGGCAAGAAGAGCCTGCTGGCCATCGTGCGCGGCATATCGGACATGATCAACGTCTCCTACGTGCGCCAGAAGGAGGCGCTGGGCCTGGGGCACGCGGTGCTGCGGGCCATGGAGTTGGTGGGCGAGGAGCCGTTCGCGGTGGTGCTGGCCGACGACGTTATCGAAGCCGAGACGCCCTGCCTGCGCCAACTGCTCGACGTGTACGATTTCTTTTGTTCGCCCGTGCTGGCGGTGATGGAAGTGCCGCCTGACATGATCTCCTCCTATGGGGCCATCGAGGCCGAGGCGGTGCACCACAACGGCTCGAACGACCGGGTCTACCGCATCCGCGACATGGTGGAGAAACCGAAGGCGGCGGAAGCGCCTTCCAACCTGGCGATCATCGGGCGATACGTGCTCACGCCGGAGATCTTTCATTCGCTGCAAGCCATCGAGCCCGGCGCGGGCGGGGAATTGCAGCTCACCGACGCTCTGAAGCACCTGCTGCGCAACCGCCCGATTTACGCCGTCCGCTTTGAAGGCAAGCGTTACGACGCGGGGGATAAGCTCGGCTTCCTGGAAGCCACCGTGGAATTCGCCCTGCGCCGGCCCGACCTGGGAGGGCCGTTCCGGGAATACCTGAAGGGGTTGAAGCTGTAATAGGCCGGAGCGATATGACGGAGGCCGAGGCGGCAGTAGCCATCGTTCACGCGCGGGGGCCCCGTGAATCGGTTCTGCTCATGCGGCGCGCGGAGCGGGAGACCGATTCCTGGTCGGGCCACTGGGCGTTTCCGGGCGGCCGGCGCGACCCGGACGACGCCGACCTGCTGGCCACCGCGCTGCGCGAGCTGGAGGAGGAATGCGGCATCCGGCTCAGGCGCGCCGATCTGGAGGCCGAACTGCCTGCCCGGCACGCCCGGCGGAAAGCCGGCGCGTACGTCCTGGTGACGCCCTTCGTGTTTCGAACCGAAGGCGAACTGGCCGCCGTTCCGGACGCCCTGGAGGCGGCCGAGACCATGTGGCTGCCGCTCGACGCGCCGCGGGACCCGGCCCGCCATCTGCTGCTTCCCGTTCCCGGCCTGCCGGACGAGATGCGGTACCCCGGAATCGAGTTGAACGGAGGCCCGCTGTGGGGCTTCACCTACCGGCTGATTTCGGACTGGCTGAGTCTTGAGACGGCGCACGGCCAGACCGGCATGGAAGCCGCCTCGCTGGTTCTCGAGTTCCTGCTCACCCGCGGTTTGCGGCTGGTGCGGGGATGGGTGAAGGAGGGCAACGCAAGGGCGGCGCGCGTGAGCGGCGCCATTCCCGTGGACGCCGTCCTGGAGCGCTTCGCGGGGCCGGGAAGCCACGTGCATTCCATCAACTGCCTGGAGGTCCGCCGGGACCGGATCCGCATCGCGGGGCCGCTGTTCGAGGAGTATTTTCTCTACGCCGAAGGCTGACCGCCTGGGCAGCCTCATGTGTGAGTAATACATCAGTGTGTTGATTCTTTCAACAGTTAATTCAACAATTTGTGGTCATTTTCCGCTGCGAATTTCGCTCCCGAGGCCGTCGCTCTGGGTATAATCGAAAAATCCATCTCCAGTGAGGAGTATGCCTTGAAAAGGAAAGTTACGGTGGTCGGCGCCGGGAACGTAGGCGCGAATTGTGCGACTTGGATTGTCGACAGAGAGCTGGCGGACGTCGTTCTGGTGGACGTTGTGGAGGGAATTCCCCAGGGTAAAGGCCTCGATTTGCTGCAGACGGGACCGGTCCTGAGATCGGACGTGGTGGTCACGGGCACCAACATTTACGATCAAACCTCCAATTCCGACATCGCCATCATCACCGCGGGTTTTCCGCGGAAGCCCGGCATGAGCCGCGACGATCTGCTTCTAGGGAACGGCGAAATCGTGCGTACGGCCGCCGAAGCGGTGGCGCGCTATTCGCCCAACTGCATCATTATCGTGGTGACCAACCCGCTGGACGCCATGTGCCAGATGGCGTATTGGTCCTCGCGTTTTCCGAGGAACCGCGTGGTGGGGATGGCGGGTGTGCTGGATAGCGCCCGGTTCCGCACGTTCGTGGCGCAGGAGCTCAAGGTTTCGGTGGAAAATGTCAATTGCGTGGTGCTGGGCGGCCACGGGGACGCCATGGTCCCACTGGTGCGGCTCAGCAATGTGGCCGGGATTCCGTTGACGGAGCTCATGGATCAGGCCACCATCGACCGCATTGTGGACCGCACGCGCAGCGGCGGGGCGGAAATCGTCAAGCACTTGAAGACCGGAAGCGCCTATTACGCCCCTTCGGCGTCGGCGGTGGAGATGGTGGAGTCGATTCTGAAGGACAAGAAGAAGGTGCTGCCGTGCGCGGCGTACCTGGAGGGCGAGTACGGCATCCACGGCATATTCGTGGGCGTGCCGGTGAAACTGGGCGCCGGCGGAATCGAACAGATCTACGAAGTCAAACTCACCGAGGAAGAGCGCGTGATGCTGGGCAAGAGCGCCGATTCGGTGCGGGAGATGGTGGACGTCCTGAAGAAACAGCGCGCGGCGTAAGAGGCCGTGGCGGGCGTTTTCGCCCAGTGCGGTTGCGGGCGGGTTAGCAGCCCGCCGCAGGTTGACAACTGTTGACAACCCGCCCCACAATTGCTTTACGCCACTTCGAGGATGAGGCACTTCAAGTAGAGGGTTTCGGCCACGGTCAGAAGAATGGGGTGGTCCTGGCTTTGGGTGCGGCGCTCCAGCACGCGGAGAGTGCGGCCGGAATCGAGTCCGGCTTGGGCCACCACTTCAAGAAGCATGGCTTCGCTCATGTGGTGCGAGCAGGAGCAGGTGACCAGGATGCCGCCGGGGCCCAGCAGGCTCAGGGCGCGGCGGTTGATCTCCTTATAGCCGCTGGCCGCGGCGGCCACGTTCTTGCGCGACTTGGCGAAGGCGGGCGGGTCGAGCACCACCATCGAGAAGCGCCGGCGGGCGGAAACGTGCCCGGCCAGCAGCTCGAAAACATCGGCCTCATGGAATGCGATGTTTCCGATGCGGTTGGCCGCGGCATTGGCGCGCGCGGTGGCCAGCGCGGCGGCGGAGCTATCCACCGCCTCCACCGATTCCGAGCGGCCGGCCAGGTGCAGTGCGAAGCCTCCCGTGGAGGTGAAGCAATCGAGCGCCGCGCCGCCGCGCGCATAGCGGGCGGCCGCGCGGTAGTTCTCGCGCTGGTCCAGGAAGATGCCGGTCTTCTGGCCGCGCAGCAGGTCCGCCTGCATGGTATAGCCGTTCAAGCTCACGGTGACCACGTCGGGGACCACGCCCAGCGCCACCCCCGATTCGAGCGGTAACTGCTCCTTGGCGCGAACCGCGGCGTCGTTGCGCGCCACGATGCCTTGCGGATGAAAAATCTCTTCCAGGCAGGAAACGATTTCGCCGCGCGCGGCGTTCATGCCCTGGTTGAGCGTTTGCAGGACCAGGGTATCGCGGTAGCGGTCCACGATCAAGGCGGGCAGGAAGTCGGCCTCGGCGTGAACCACGCGGTAGGCGTCGCTCTCCGGCGCGAGCCAGCGCCGGTGGTCTTCGGCGGCGCGCAGCCGGCGCAGGAAGAAATCGCGGCCGATTTCCTCCACCTGCCGCGAGAGCATGCGCAGGGCGATCTCGGAGTTCGAGCTGAAATGCGCGGTTCCCAACGGGCGGCCCCGCGGATCGCAGACCTTCACCGCCTGCCCCGGTTGGGCGCCGTTGGTGGCGGAAACATCGCTCGCGAAAATCCACGGATGCCCCGAAGCGACGCGATCGGCGGCTCGGCGGTTGACCCGGACTTCGTTCATCTCATTCGCCTGCAAGGAAGCTCAGAGTCTTTGTAGCACGGCTCCCCGCGTCCAGGATATCGTCCCGCAACCCGGCCCAGGTTCAGCGCCCCGAAAAAGCCATCGAATTTCCCCGCGGTATGTATCTGTGAGACCATGAAATTCACCTGGTTGAACGGATGGTTTTTCGACCGGCTCCGGGCCAAGACGCGGCCCGCGGCCCATGCCGTTTTTTTTGCGAAAATCCAGGAATGGGACCAGAGCCAAGGTGCTGGAATGTCCATCGTAGAGTGACATGTCGATGAGTGTGGAATTCGTTTCGATCATGATGCTTTTGTTGACCGCGGCGCAGCGCCCCAATCCGGCTCCGGCGGCGGCTCCGGCGCCGGAAGCGGTTGTCGCGCACCGGGCCGGTGAAACGCGGGTGAACCCCAAAGACGGGCTGACGTACGTCTGGATTCCGCCGGGGAGGTTCCTGATGGGCTGCTCGCCGGGCGATGCCGACTGCGCGCCCCAGGAACAGCCGGCGCACGAGGTCAACATAACCAAAGGCTTTTGGCTGGGCCGCACGCCGGTCACCCAGCAGGCCTATCAGCGCGTGACGGGAAAGAACCCGAGCTTTTTCAAGGTCGCCGAGCATCCCGTCGAGATGGTGAACTGGAATGAGGCGAAGGCATACTGCGCCGCGGTGGGAGGCCGGCTGCCAACCGAGGCGGAGTGGGAATACGCGGCGCGGGCCGGTTCCATGGGCCCCCGCTATGGCGCTCCGGACGAGATTGCCTGGCATTATGACAACAGCGGGTTTAAGACTCACGAAGTGGGGCAAAAGAAGCCCAACGCTTTTGGACTGTACGATATGCTGGGGAACGTGTTTCAGTGGGTCGCGGACTGGTATGGGGTCTATCCGTCCAGCGAGTCGAGCGATCCGTCCGGGCCTTCGAGCGGCCAGCTTAGAATGGTGCGCGGCGGTTCATGGGATAACCTCTCCAAGGTGGCGCGCTCATCGTACCGCGGCACCAGCGCGCCGGGCGACCGCAGTTACAGCTTCGGCATCCGGTGCGTCGGGGAATGACTTTTGGAACCGCCTGCCGTCCCACTCGTTTCTACTGCAACACCGGGAGGGTGAGGTAGTCCGGCGGCGCATATAGGCTGCCCTCGGTGACGCCTTCGGGCGAAAGGCTCTGCAAACGCCGCGCCAGCTCGCGCGCCGGCAGGCGCCCGGCGAGGGCGTCCGCAAAGGCGCGCGTCACGCCGTCCACCTGTTCGGCCGATTCGTGCGCGAACTCCAGGCGGAAATGGCGGATGCCGGCGCCCAGCCAGTCGTCCAGATGCGCGGCCGCGTGCTGGGCCTCGGCTCCGAACACGGTGTTGCGGCAGCCCACGTCGGCCAGCACGGGGTGCGCGCGCCCGGCCTCGTCGCGCAGGGCCACGCGGTGGCTCTCGCAAGGGCGGCCGCAATCGCGGTAGCTTGAGCCGCTCGAAAGGAAGCGGCAGAAGACGCAGTGCTCGGTGTGGAATACGGGGATGTGCTGATAGGCGATGGCCTCGATGTGCGCGGCGCCGGTCTGGCGCGCGAGTTCGGCCACCTGCGCGGCGTTGAGGTCGTGGGTGGGAGCGATCCGGTCGAGACCGAGGCCGAGCAGTTCGGCGGCGGTGACCGCGTTGGCGGCGTTCAAGCTGAAGTCGCCGGTCAGCGGGCCGTGCGGCAGTCCGCGGAGCGCGTCCAGCAGGCCCATCGAGCGCACCAGAATCGCGCAACCGCATCGCACCAGGAAATCGACGATGCGCTCCTCGCCGGGCTTGAGCACGCGCGGGCCGGCCACGCGCGCTTCGAGCGAGGCCGCGCGGATGCGGTCGAGCGAGGGGCGCAAGCCATAGAGATCGAGGATATCGAGAGTGATGGTGGCGGGACGGAGTGAGATTGCGGCCTCAAGCTGCGCGGCGTTGCGGATAAGCAGGTGCAGGCGCGGCGGGCCGGCGGGCTGCGTAAGAGCGCGACCAGGGGGTCGCGCGCGGACGGGGGCGTCCGCCCCACCTTGGCCTTCAGTCCGCCTGGGCGCAGCCTGGCGCCGCTGCAACTCTTCCACCGCCCTGCGCCGCACATCGTTCAACAGGGAGCCGGGGGCGAAAGGCGCACCCACGATCTCGGCTTCGAGGCCGGCCAGATGGTAGGGCGTGTTGCCCAACCGGCCCAGATGCGCCGCCAGGTGCTCGGCCGTAACGGCCCGGTCGCGCGCGCCCACCAGGGGCGCCTCCGAGCGCACGGTGGCCCTCACTCCGGCCACCGTCCATTCGGTTTCGAGAGGCGCGCCCTCGCGCGCCACCACCCGCACGCCGACGGGCTGCCGGCGCAACGGCGCGGCGGGCTCGAGGTAGGGGCGCGCGGCTTTGGCCGTATCGGGATCGCTGGTGCGCCACAGCACGTCCCCGCGGCGGATGCGGCTGGGGTCGATGGCGCCGTTGCCGAAACCCACGTGCAGCATGCCGTCGCGCTCGGCCACCTGGAACACGCGTCCGCCTTCCTCCGGCTCTTCGGGACTGCGCCAGCCGGCTGCGTCGAACACCACCCCGTCGCCGGGCTTGAGCGGGGCCAGGCGGTGCGCATCGGCCGGTTCGATCCACACGCCCTCGTAAGTCGCCTGCGCCACCCGCCCCATCGGCACGCCGCGATGGCGCGGCGCGCGGCCCTTCACCACCGCCTGGTGATCGGTTCCACGGAGGAACCAGGGGCCCAGGCCGCGCGAATAGACCTGCTCCAGTTGCAACTCCGTCGCCGGAGAAGCCGCGGATGGCCGCCCGGCCCAGGCTTCGTCCACCGCCTGGCGGTAGGCGCGCGTGGTAAGCGCCACGTATTCGGCGTCCTTGTAGCGCCCTTCGATTTTCAGAGCTGACAGTCCGATTTCGACGATCTCGGGAATCTGGCGCAGGGTGTACAGGTCGCCGGGCGAGAGCAGGTAGCGGGCGTCGCCGAGAGGCGCCGGGCGCCCATCCACCAGCATCTCGTAGGGCAGGCGGCAGGCTTGCGCGCACTGGCCGCGGTTGGCGCTGCGGCCGCCCCACGCTTCCGAGGAAAAACACTGCCCGGAATAGGCCACGCAAAGCGCGCCGTGGACGAAGATCTCCAGCTCGCCCTCCACCGCCGCGCGGATGGCGCGCACTTGATCGAGCGAAAGCTCGCGCGCCAGGGTCACCCGCGACGCGCCGAATTCCTGGGCCATGCGCACGCCGCCGGAGCTGGTCACGCTCATTTGGGTGCTGGCGTGCAGATCGAGCGAGGGCGCGATGCGCCGCGCCATCCTGGCGATCCCCAAATCCTGTACGATGATGGCGTCCGCGCCCGCCTCGGCGATCTCGCCGAGCGCCCGCGCGGCCTCCTCCAGTTCGTGGTCGAACACCAGCGTGTTGAAGGTGACGTACCCCCGCACGCCGCGCCGGTGCAGGGTGGCCATCGCCTCGGGCAATTCGGCGATGGAAAAGCCCACCTTGGCCCGCGCCGTAAAGTGTTTCAGTCCGAAATACACGGCATCCGCGCCGGCTTCGATGGCCGCGCGCAACTGCGGCCAGTATCCCGCCGGACTCATGATCTCAGGCTTGCCGCGCGTACCCATGGGAAGGTCTGCTACCAGGGTAACAGGGAGCGGGGGTTGCCGTGTTGCGTTAAACCCGAAGCGCTAGTACTCTGGAGCTGTGATCCGGTCGTTCCGGGACCAGTGGATTATCACTGACGGACGCAAGTCATGGCAAAAAGAACCAAGATCATCCCTCCGATCCATCCGGGCGAAACCCTGCGGGAGGACTTTCTGAAGCCGCTGGGCCTTTCAGCCAATCGGCTGGCGATAGAGTTGATGGTCCCGGTGACCCGCATCAATGACATCGCGCGCGGCAAGCGGGCTATCACGGCGGACACCGCGCTCCGCTTAGCCCGCTACTTCGGTACTACGCCTCAGTTCTGGATGAACCTTCAGGCGAATTACGATCTGGAAATGGCTCAGGACGCCCGCGGCCAGGACATAGTCGGCCGGATCAGGCCGCACCGGGCAGCCTGAGTGGGTACATGGCCGCCCACAGCGGACGCTCACCGGCCGGACAAGCGGACTTTTCCGTCCAAGGCGCATTGCGGGCGGGGGCCGGCTGGCCGCAAGTGGCTAATTCGAAGCTGGCGGTGAGGGTGGGATTCGGAACACGAGTCCCACCTGAAAACGCGCAAGTTATTGATTTCAATAAATCGCAAAAACGGCAAAATCGTTCCTTCCGCCGATTTGAGGTACACGGCGGGTACACGGGCTACGAATTCGTTAGTACCTGCGCAGGCACAGGACCGCGTTTCGTGGGGGCGGTCCTTCGAGGCTTCCCGCTGGCCAATAATGGCCTGGCGGTCTTCTTGGCGCGAGCGCCGCGGCATTCACGGCGAGGGCGCGACTATCGGTTACAGATAAAACTCGGGACCAAAGTCCCGAATTTCAACCCGGCAAGCCAAACAGAGGCGCGGGCCGGGGGCGGGTCCCTTGCCGGGGGTGGCGTGCGAAGGCGGTCGTGTTCCTTGAGCCCTGCTCGATGGCGGGGCTGGGGCATAGCGGCCGGGGCGATCACAAAGCGGATTCGCGTCGCCCGACTCCGCTGCCCCTGCGGGGATCAACGAAGAATCGCCGTTTTCCACATTTGGATGGCTGTTTCGTGCCATGTTTCAACGTTTCACTGGACGTTGTTCGCTACGTTTTTCATAATGTTTCTTGGGAGGCGGATCTATGGATGCTGAGTTCTCGACTGGTCAAACCTCGCGGCTGTTGCACGTCTCCCAGGCTCGCGTGTTGCGCTGGTGCACGGAACGGCTGATTGAATGTTCCGTCACGCCCGGCGGACATTACCGGATTCCACAGCGCGCCATCAGTGCCGTAGAAAGGAACGCGGCGACCCGAGCTTCCGCGCCGGCCGGCCCGCGCCACTGGAGCCCCGGTGATCCGGGAGACTGAGGCGCCGCCTCCATCCGGCCTTTATCGCGACTGCGTCCGATGCGCTCGCGGAATCGGCGGAATCGGTCGAGATCGTAAGCAACCGCGTTCGACGCCGCCAACTTCGAGCTCGAGGACGCGGAACTCGACGACGAATTCGAAGAACGCGCCCGGCGAAAAAGCGATCGAAGAGGCCGAAAACCGCCGTCTACTGGCGGAAGCCACAGCCGAACAAGAGCGACAGGAGTGGCTCCAAGGAAAACTCACGTATGCCCTCGAACCCAAAACGCTGAAGGTGTACGGCTCATTTATACGGCTCCCGGAGAGTGCCGCCGGACTCCCGCAAGATGCGCCCTTGGAACTGAAGCACGCCGCCTATGTTGCCGTCCTGAGAGTGCCTTCAAGACGCCAACGCGCGCACTCTGCCCGATGGGGTGATTAACAGCTTCCTCAACGGATGCGGTTCAGACGGTGTGTACAGTCAAGCAGAACGAGATCACGCGCGCTCAACAGGAAGCTCAACGCCAAGCTCAAGAACGCAGGCAGCTTGACGCTGCCAACGCTGCGCTCCGGTTTCTTCAGATCGTTCACGTACAACAAGCGCAGGAGGCAAAGCAGTATGAGGCTTTCTTCAGAAGTCCTGCCCCTCAGCCGCAGCCTGCCCCTGCCCAGCAGCTTGCTACTCGTCGATGTGGAAGCCGAACGCCAGGCGCGGCGCCGCGCTGCGGCAGACAGGGCCGACCAGCTACTGAAGCACATCAACACGCACTTCAAGAAATACGAGTTCTCCGGCGGCTGGCCCGAACAGCGCCGAGAAGCGGACCGCCTGCGCCTGGCTGATACGGCAACCGCTCATTGACGCGCTGTTGGCGGACCCCACCATGGACAACGCGCAGACGGTCGAGCTTTCGTCGAGCGCGAAATCGAGGAGCGCATATCGTGACAGGGGACTGGCACCGGAAGAAACGCAGCACCACGGCCGCTCGCACGCTGCCGATGAAGGATGAGGATCGAAAGATGCGTAGGCGCACAGAAAGCGGCGCGGCCACCGGCGAGCATGAGCGGATCACCTGAAGGGAAGACCGCTCCAAAGCTGACATTATTGATCTGGACCTCGAAGGTTCGTTGGCCGGATCTTCGATGGTGACTCCGAGCGCGGGCGACCAGCTTCTTCAGATCCGTGCCGACGCCCATTTCCACGACCTTCAAACCCGATACATACCCCAGCCTCTTCCCGCACCCGATCCATGCGTGGCAGCCGTGATATCGCATCGGCGCTCACGTGGGGAACCTGTTTTCTATCTTGAAGAGGCTATCATTGAATGGCAATTAGACCACCTTCGGGAAGCTCTTCATATCAAGCCCATCCGCAAAGCCGGTCGCCCGAAAGGCTCGGTAAAGAGAGACACCGTTGAGCTTATGAACCTTTGGAGAGAGGGGTTGAGTGGTCAGCAGATTTGCAAGCAACTAGGTTACCCTCAGGAAAGCTGGCAGGAAACCTGGAAAGCGCTATACTCTCGCATTCGCAGTACCATGCGACGGCTTTCAAAGCACAAGCGGTTAGGCGTCTCTAAGGCCCGCCGGGACGCGCGAGCAGCCCGCAAGTTAAACCGAGTCAAAACTCTCTGATTTATGGCACACCGAATTTAATTCTCTATTTAAATTCGGTCTTCCCAGCCGCTCAGATTCCTTGTACCATCCCCGTAGTGGCAAAGAAACTCATGACCGAATCCGAGGCTGAGCGCAAGAGGCGCCAGGCCGTGGAATTCTTGGAACGGATCGGCGGTGACTCTTCACGATTCGAGGAAATGTCGCCCGCCGAGTATGCGCGGTCTCGGGGTGCTGAGCTTTTGCCCAACCCATCAAGATCGAGGAGAATTACGGTGAACAAAGTGGAACTGACGGAGACGCTGGAGCAACTGGCGGACGGGCTCGACGAAGCGCTGGACCCGGAGTTGACCCGAGAAGAGTTGGTCAGCAAAATCAAGGAGCTTTCCGACCTCGCATCGGGAGAAGAGGCCAACGACCTCGAGGACGATGAGGGCGACGAAAACTGACGACCTGGCGAACCAACCAAACCCCGTGCCGCGCTGCATCAAACCGAAGCGGCGCGGCGCCGCGCCGGTCCGCCGCTATTGTGCGCGGACGTATGTATCGGGTTCGAAGGTCGTGGAAATCGGCGTCGGCACGGATCTGGAAAAGCTGGTCGCCCGCGCTCGGAGTCACCATCGGAGATCCGGCCAACGCATCTGGGTTTGGCGACTCCGGGACGGCCTCACGGTTTTCGAGATCAGTGAGGCTTCCGATCTACGCCGCGTGCGCCTGAGCCGTAGCGGAGTCCGGCCGCTATCGTCGCTTCCGGTGGTACTGCCAGGCAGCGCCGCCGATAGCAGCCAATCTCGCCAATCCCGCCAACGTGGCGGGTTGACCAAATCACCGCGGCGAAGCTGGCCGCTATCTGGAGAAAGGTGCAAGGAAGAGGAAAACGGGGCGGGGCGCTCCGGTGAACGAAGCGCCTCCGGGTAGAATCTGTCGCAACCTGATCTTACCTCGATTGCCCCACAAATACAATCGCTTCTGAATTTCGACCGCTTTTCACGGTATCCGGTGAAACAGAAGCGGGCAACGCTGGAGAGCGTCCCGCCGAGGGATAGCCGGTTGGGAGCCACCCCGAAAATGGTGAGCCTCCGAGGGTCGGCCTCAGTTTGAAGAGGCCGACCCTCTCAGAAGTCAAACGTGCCATTTTCGGGTCTCCCCACATGCCTTGAAAACTCCGGGGGTCTGGGGGCAGCGCCCCCAGGAAGGCTCCGGCCAGCCGCTCAGGCTCCCCCCATTTGAGGGTAGCAGGCTGTGTCTAATAGCCTGCAACCCACGCCACACTGGCGAGGTGTCCCGGTTTTTGGGGTGCTCATGATCGATAAGGTCGAGGTTCGGATACCGGCGCAGGCTCCGTTCTCAAAGGAGTTCGGCAGCCTATATTGCGCTATCCGCAACGATCCGAAGGTAGACCCGTTTCGCAGTTCGCGTCACTACTTGTATGCCGGAGACCTGCGGGCTTTCGGACACGAAGCCATCCTGCACATGTCCTGCGTGCGAGACAAGCAGGGCAACCACAAGATTGAGTTGTTGGATACCGGCACGAAAAGCTACGGCGAGATGCGCGAAGAGATCGAGCGGATATTTCGCCTGGACGCGCGCCGATTGCCGCTGATGAGGGTTGACCTTGCCGCCGATGTTCGAGGTGTTCCCGTCTCCTGGTTCGTGCGCCATGTGCGGGCGCGCTGGAAACAATGGGTATGCGACATTGGTCAAGTCGATTGCGAGACATCGGAGTTCGCGCGCATGGGGAGGCGAGAGGTCCAGACCTTCTACCTGGGCAAGCGCCCCAACGTCTTTCGGATTTACGACAAGCTCGCAGAGTACCACCACCAATACGCGCAACTGACTCGTCGCGCGTCGGACGCGGCCGAGGTACCGAGCTTCGAGGAGGCGTATGGATTCCCGGAAAGCGGCGTGACACTGACACGGGTCGAGCGGCAGATGGGGGGCGGTCGCGTTCCGACCCAGATCGATTCTTTCGGAAAGCTGAAAGCATCGGCTGCGTTCAATCCATTCGACAGGCTCGATTTCCTTGCGGCCGGTGTGCGGGAGCCGCGGATTGAGGAGTTCGGCGAAATGGATTACTTGGCGGGAATCGGGCTGCGCCATCTCGCCGAGGATATCGGCGTACATCGGGTGCGCGCCCTGCTCAATGGACAGGGACATGCGGCGCGCATTTTTGAGAAGTTGCGCGATTTTCTCCCTGCGGAGGGCGGGATCACGGCGGAGCGCGTCTACGCGATCTACCAGGAATCGACAGCGCGCCAATTGGCGGCGTAGAGGGTATGGTGGCGCGATTCAAGACAAGTCTGGATCAGAAGGCGGCATGGATGCACGATCGCCACGTCGCGGTTTCCCCTTCCTTGCCGGCAACGTCCGCAGCTCCGAGCTTCGCTGAGCGCCATTACGCTATCGCGGAAATTGCGGAATTGTGGAGCCTCAGTTGTGATGCCGTTCGAAAGCTCTTTGAACGTGAGCCGGGCGTGCTGGTGCTGGGCGGCCAGAACGCGCCGCACAAGCGCCGGTATACCACATTGCGAATTCCGGAAACGGTAGTCCGGCGGGTCCATCGACGGATGACAAATATCTGAAGATCGGGGGTTCCGTTGCGCGGCCTTTGCACTCCAACGCTTGACTTCGATGAATTTGTGTCCCAAAATCGTCAGCATGAAAGCGAATCCGGCCAAACGAGGCAGAGGCAGACCCGCAAAGCTGGTGCCCTGCCCGTTCTGCCAACGTTCCTACAGTTCGCGCGACCTGCGCGGCCACCTTCCGAAGTGTCGTAAGAGGCCGAAATGCTGACGATCTACCGCCGCCACGTCAAGACCTGCAAACACAAGGCCGATGGAAGGAAATACCGCCGCTGCCGTTGCCCCATCTGGGTGGATGGTTTCCTGAATGGCGATGAGATTCGAGAGTCTCTCGACCTGCATGATTGGGAGAAGGCACAGGAAAAAATTCGCGATTGGGAAGCGGAGGGCCGTCGCGTTCCGGCGGAGCCGCAACAACAGGCCATTTCGCCAGAGAAGGCCTGCGCGGCCTTCATCGGCGATGCGAAGTCCCGCGAGCTTCAGGAATCAACGCTCCGCAAATACCGCCAATTGACAAAGCAGATGCAAGCATTCTCAGCCGCGGAAGGACTGCGATATCTGAAGGAGTGGGAAGACCTGGAATTGGTGCGCCGGTTCCGTCAAACGTGGCAGGACAAAGGCAACACGGTCGTGAAGAAAATGGAGCGGCTGCGCGCGTTCTTCCGCTTCGCAGTGGACAGTGAATGGATCGTGAAGAACCCGGCCGCCAAGATGAAGAGTCCGTATGTGAAGCCCACTCCCACGTTGCCGTTCACTCAGGAGGAGATGGTCTCCATCCTGGCGGCTTGCGGCCGCCACCAGGGGAATAAGAAGCGCATCCGCGCCTTGGTGCTGCTCTTGCGGTACAGCGGTCTCCGCATTGGCGATGCCGTCAGGCTCGCGCGTGATCGGATCGTGGACGGCCGGCTTTTCCTGTATACACAGAAGACGGGGGTTCCGGTATTGTGTCCGCTCCCGGATTTCGTGAGCATCGCGCTCGACAGTTTCACGCCCATGAACAACACGTACTATTTCTGGAGCGGCGACTCCAGCCGGGACGGGGTGGCGCGAACCTACATGGGGCGGCTGGCGAAAATCTTCAAACTGGCCGATGTGAAAGGCGGCCACGCCCATCGCTTCCGGGACACCTTCGCCACGGAATTGCTGTTGGCGGGCGTGCCATTGGAGCGCGTTTCCGTGCTGCTCGGGCACAGCAGCGTCAAGGTCACGGAGAAGCACTACTCGCCCTGGGTCCGGGCACGACAGGAGCAACTGGAGGCCGATGTCAAGGCGACCTGGGGACGGGACCCTATGGTTCTCGCCGAGACGAAGGGTACACCAGAGGTACACGGAATTTTGGATATCGTGAATTGATATGAAACCACAGGGGTTAAGGCTGGCGGTGAGGGTGGGATTCGAACCCACGGAACCCGCAAAGGTTCAACGGTTTTCGAGACCGCCCGATTCAACCGCTCTCGCACCTCACCGCATAGGGGCACGCCGGACGGAATACGCTTTCATTTTAGCAGATCGTTTCGGGGCGTCGGTTCCGAGGAGCGCACTCCGGGAACAGACTCCGGCTGGCTGTACTCCGACCGTGTGGAACTGTGCGATGCTGCGCGCCGGTTGGAAACCGGCGCTCGATTGACTCGACTCGCGCGGCCTCCTATACTGAACCCTTCCATCTGGAGGTTGCATGAGCTCAATCGGGTTTCCAGGGCTTCTGCTATTGAGAGCCCTTGGCGGTTTAGGGTTCCCGGAGTTGCTGGTCGTGATGTTCCTGTTCTTTGTGGTGTTCGGCATCGGGGGAACGGGGTTGTGGATCTGGATGCTGGTCGATTGCGCCACCAAAGAGCCGGACACTGGCAACCACAAGGTGACCTGGGTACTTGTCATCGCGCTCACGCACATCATCGGGGCGTTGATCTACCTGCTTGTGCGGCGTCCCCAGCGGATCGCCGAGCTGGGGCGTTGAACTCCGCGTAGCGCGGCGTCCTGGGCCATCGTATGTACACCGCCCGGCGGTACGAGTGGGAAGCAGACCCCCAAGGAGCGTCCTGAAATGCGCCTGCCAGTCCCCCGGCTTCGCTGGTCCGACCCGCAACCGGACGACCGGCAGTCGCCAGTCCCCTGGCAGCTCGGCGGCGCTGATAACCGCGACCCTGTTTCTCAATCTCTCGTTCTGGCAGCAGGACCATGGCCTCGATCTGGCGCTGTTCGGCCCGCTGCCTGTCGACGCCGGCGTTTTTGGCGCCGCGGCGCTGCTGGTCACGGTTCTCTTTTTCATTGGGCCGGCCATGGCGGCGCACACGGCCAGGCGTCCGGTTTTTGGGTTGATTGAGAACTCGCTCGGGTCCATTCCAGCCATCGGTTTGCGCCTCTGCTCGGTGGTGTTTCTGGCGCTGTGGATGGCGAATCTGGTTGCCGTGCCGGCATTGTGGGCCCTCTCGCGTGAGGCCCGGCGCGATCTCTCCTCAACCGAGGCGGGACTGGCCGCCGCCGCGCTGCTGGCGTTCCTGTTTCTCACCGGCCTCCGGACCATGCGAACCAACGCCAGGCTGGCCCTGTTCACCAACAAGCTCGGCATCGCCATCCTCGTGGCAGCCTTCATTCGCGTCCACGACGGGTGGACGGCTGTTCTACCAGGCTTCCCAACCTCGGGCCATGATCCACTGGGTCCACACCTGTGGTACGGCGCATCGCGCCTCGCCTTCTATGTGGCTCCCCTGGGGCTGCTCGCAAGCGACTTTGGTTTCCGCGCCCCGGGACGGAAGCAGGTCGCGCTGGCCGGCTTAACGGGAGTGGCTTTGCCGCTTTTCGGCGCCCTTTTATTCACCACCGTGATCGGCATGGCGACTCTCCGCTCCCGGTTCTACGTACCCAGCATGAATCCCAGCGTCGCCATGGCTCTGTGGTCGCACGCCGCGGCCAGTGCGCTAGGGGCGCGTATGCTGGTGGCCACCGTCACGACGTTCGGCGCCATACGTTTCGGGGCGAGGGCGCTCATGGATTCAAGTTCCATCCTCCGTCCTCCCGGACGGCTGAGTTGGGTCCTGCCCGCGGGTCTCATCGCCGTCATTGCCTGGTTGTCTCTTCACCCCTTTGCCCCAGCCATCGATACTGCCTCCGAAATAGCCGCCACATGGCTGACCGTCGCGAGCGCCGTTCTTACCGCCGACTTCGTGAGTGGGAGGCGGGTGGAATTGGTGCGCGGAATCGACTGGGTTGGCGTGTGCGCCCTGCTGGCCGGGCTGGCGACGGTCTTTCGCTTGCCCGGCAAGTACCTGTGGGGTTTGGATAACTGGTCATGTCCATGGCTGCTGAGGGCGTACGGCGTGGCATTCCTGGTTTGCCTGGCGGGTCGAGCCGTGCAGAAAGCGCGCGCATCCGGCCCGGCCGCAAGCGG
>CAVYEK010000027.1:0-44608 GCA_963767595.1 Terriglobia bacterium | reverse complement strand
CGACTCCTCCTTGAGTTCCTCCAGCTCGACCTTTAGGTCGTCCATGTGCTGGAAGCGGCGGTAGAGGGGGCTTTTCCGCAGGCAGCGCGCGATGATCCTTCCCAGACTCAGGCGGAATCTCTTTGCGGATTGAACTGACCGGCTCTGGCTCCTCCTTCAGGATCGCCGAGAGGATCGAGAGCTTCGTGTCGCCGCGAAAGGCGCGCCCGCCCGGTCACCATTTCGTGAAGCACTGCGCCGAACGAAAAAATGTCGCTGCGCGCATCCACCGGCTTGCCCTCTGCCTGCTCGGGCGACATGTAGGCGGTAGTGCCTACGATGGCGCCTTTTCTCCGTCCGCGGGTTCACCCCTCGGGTTGATTCTCTTCCTCGCCAGGCGGAGGTTCCTCCATCTTGGCCAGGCCGAAATCCAGCACCTTCATGCCGTGGTGCCCTCTGGGTCCGGTCCCAGCACGTTGCCGGGCTTCAGGTCCCGATGGGCGATCCCCTTGCGGTGCGCGGCGGCCAACGCATCCGCAATCTGCCTCCCTAGCTGAACGCCTCCGACACCGACATGGGACCCTGAGGGCGTGCCCTCGATATATTCCATCACCAGGTAGTTCGGCCGACGTTGAGAGCGCGGGGATGTGGGATGGTTCAGCGCCGCCACGGCGCGGGCTTCACGCTCGAAACGGTCGTTGAACGCCGCCTTGGAGACTTTCATGGCGACTATCCGGTCGAGGCGCGTATCCCTGGCCTGGTAGACCGTGCCCATCCCGCCCGCGCCAATAACGCCCACGATCTGGTACGGGCCTAACCGCAAAGGGTGATCCAACACTCGGCCTTTGGTTTGGTCGAAGGAGAGACTGCACTCCGCAGCGCAGTTCCTCGTCCTCCCGGCAGGCTTCTCGCAGGAAGGCATCGCGTACGCTCGGGCCGCTCCAGAGCGGAGTGGTAGAGCAACTCACCTGAGCCAGCGATCCGGGCGCATGGGAAGTCTCCGGACCGATTGTACCGCGCGGCATTTTGCGCTTCCTCTCCCCTGTCGGCAGGCTGTGTGCGACGCAGAGTGATGGTCGAAGCCATTCGCCCGCAAAACGGCCCGGATCCGAGCGTACGTGTACCCAAGGCTCAGGGCGCCGTTGTGGGGCAGGTTGTCAACCTGCGGCCGATTGTCAATCGGCCTCTCGTGAGTGTCTGCCAGCGCTGCCCAGGCGGGTTATCAACCCGCCGCAGGTTGACAACCTGCCCCACGTGAGGCCGGCTTGACCACTTATGTGTCGCGCGCCGGCTGGCGCTATCGCGTAGCTCCCCAGCCGGCCCGGCCGGGACTCCCCGCGGCTGGCAGGAATTCGGCAAAGCCGGGCAACATTCCGCTCTTAGCGGAAGGTGTTGGACCCGGAACCGCGTTCGCCTTCAGCGCGGAATCCTGCCCGGCTTCACCGCGGAACGATATTACGGCACGACGGTCAGATTGACCTTGTTACTCCCGCTGGAGCCACCGGGGCAGGAAAAGGCACTCTCGATCGTGTGCCGCCCTACCGGTAACGGCGCGAGCAGCACAGAATAGCCATCCGCGACCCCTTGGCTCGACAGACCGTTCGGCATCAGGCCGTTGATAGAGTTGGCATACAGGTCTTCTCCCACCGCTGCCAACACGTTGTCGTACGGCGTCGTGGGCGGAGATGGCGGCGTCGTGGGCGGAGATGGGAGTCTGTAGGTGTAGAGAGGCGCTTGCGCGGGGCTGCAAGTCGAACCGGAAGAGCAGATCCGAACCAGTCGGACTGGCTCCCTGTCCACCGTAACCGTGCCGCTACATTGGTCTACGACGGACTTCGCGTTAGATCGCAGGGTTGCTTCGGTCGTACCCACCGGTTCCTCGATGAATGAATCCTCGTCACCCCAGGAGCCCGTCCAGAGGGCCTTGCCCGCCGGAATCTGGCAACTGCTCACGGTATTATTTACGCACGGGAAAACCGTAGTGCCGACGGATCCGCAGAACGCGCCGCTCAAGAACCACACCGGACCCGACTGCCCGGCGGAACATTCGGTAGTACCGAACCCGGGATGGTGAGTTGCCGGAAGTGAGAAGGCCCACTGCCACCACCTTGCGGCCCATTCGCCGTATGTCAGCCCGAATGGGTTAGATTCCGGCGGCAACACCCGCGGATCGCGGTCGCCCTGGGCGACCATGGTGGATGGCGCCCAGAGAAGAACGACCCCCATCACAAGCGCAGGCACGTAGTAAAGTACACGTTTTGAATTCATTTGAGATTGTCCTTTCTGCTGAACCGTTTGAACCACCGGTTCGTATAGTCCTTTTCCTTTCAAGGCCGCGCGCCATGCCGGAGGCGCCGGCGCGGCGGCCAGCCTCGTACCCTGTTTCCGTCCCTGGCGGCTCGCCACCTTCCCGGAGGCGTTCCGTGTCTCGTGGTGACCTCCCTCATAGGGCTAACCGGAAAATCAGGCCGGGAAGTACAATTAGGTGGAAATATTGTGCCGGTCTCCTCCGTGGAAATCTCGCGGCTGCTGCGTGCCTGGGGCGAGGGCGACCAGGCGGCTCTCAACCAACTGACGCCGCTGGTTTATGCCGAACTGCACAGGATCGCCCATCGCTACATGCGCCGGCAGCCTGCCGGGCAAACACTCCAGACCACGGCCCTGGTGAACGAAGCCTATCTCCGGCTGGAGAATGTCGAGGGTGTGCGCTGGCAGGATCGCACGCACTTCTTTGCGGTCTCGGCGCAGATGATGCGGCGGATTCTGGTGGATTCCGCCCGGGCGCATCTCGCGGACAAGCGCGGCGGGGGCTGGCCGCACGTCTGCCTGGATGAGTTCGTGGATGCATCCGCGCAAAGCGGCGAGGACTTGATCGCTCTGGACGATGCCCTGAACGCCCTGGAGAAAATGGACCCGCGCAAGGCCCGCGTGGTCGAACTGCGCTTTTTCGCCGGCTTGAGCGTGGAGGAGACCGCCGAGGCGCTTAACATTTCCGCTCCCAGCGTGAAGCGGGACTGGAAGCTGGCCAAAGCCTGGCTGAGCCGCGAGCTATCCCGGCGGTGAGGGGATGCGCGCCATCGAAAGACAGGCCCGGCCGTCTGGTCGGCCGAAAGCATCCCGCGTGGATGCCTTCGAGCGCGATCAGATCCTCGCCGAGTTGAAACGCCACAATCAGCGCATGACCGACACCGCCAAATCCCTCGGCCTGGAGCGCAGCCACCTCTACAAGAAGTGCCAGGCCCTGGGAATCGATCTGCGGGCGTTGCGGAAGGCGGAAGGCGTCTGATGACGGCCGGCGCCGGCCGGCGCCCCGCGCGTGAAGGCCGGTTTCGAGGGAAAATGGAGGTGCCATGACCATGCAGGAGCTTCGGACCACCAGGCGCGACGAGATCCTTCGCGTTGCGGCCAACCGCGGGGCGCGGAACATTCGCGTCTTTGGCTCGGTGGCGCGCGGTGAGAACGATGCCCATAGCGACATTGATTTTCTGGTGGACATGGAGCCGGACCGCAGCCTGTTTGACCTCAGCGGCTTGCTGATCGACCTGGAGGCAGTGCTCCAGACTCGAGTGGACGTCGTCACCGAGCGGGGCCTGCGCGCCCGCATCCGGGAGAGAGTTCTTCGGGAGGCAGTGCCCCTGTGAGGGACGATCGGGAGCGGCTGCGGGATGTCCTTGAGGCCATCGAGCGAATTGAGAAGTATGCCGGGCGCGGGCGGGAGGCTCTGGCAAGCGAAGAACTCCTTCAATCCTGGGTTGTGCATCACTTGATGATCGTAGGCGAGGCTTGCCGCGCATTATCGGCGGACTTCCGGTCAAAACACCCGGACGAGGTGTGGCTCCTGGCGGCTGGACTTAGAAATGTCATCGTGCATGAGTACTTTGGCATCGACTTGGGAGTCGTTTGGAATGTGATCGAACGCGATCTTCCTGCGCTAAAGGAGAAAGTGCGAGAGATCCTGGATCAGGAAGGTTAGCCCCATCAGGAGAGGGGGGGCGTGCGTGTGCGGCGGCGCCGTCATGCGTTTGCTTCAGGGCATGGTTCGGCGTACTTTGAAAGCGATGGAAGTCCATTTCAGCCCCGAGCAGGAAGCGCAGCTTGCGCAAATTGCCACCAGCGCGGGCGCCAGCGCCGAGCGGCTGGTGAAGGACGCCGCATTGCGCCTTCTTCGGGAGGATGCGCATTTTCGCGCCGCCGTCCGCGAGGGCATGGCACAAGCCGACCGGGGCGAGTTCATCGAGGAAGAAGAAATGGACGCCCGCCTGGAGCGGTTGCTCCGCTCGTAGATGCGTATCCGCTGGCTCTTTGAGAGCCTCGCCGGCCAGATGCAGAGAGCCAAAAGCTATACACTGAGAACAGGAGACCCCCTGCACTCCCACGCCCATCACCACGGCCCGGCCACCGGCAGCATCCTCCGATGGTCCCTGGCCGCCACCTTTGCCTTCGTCGCGGTCGAGGTGTTCGCGGGGATCGAGGCCCACTCCCTGGCCCTGCTCTCCGATGCGGGGCATAACTTCACCGACGCTCTGGCTCTGCTATTGGCCTGGTTCGGGTTCGTGCTGCAATCGCGGCCGGCCGACGAGAGCCGGACCTACGGCTATCAGCGCGCCGGGGTGCTGTCGGCCTTCGTGAACGCGCTCACCCTGGTGGCCCTCTCGGCGTGGATCTTCTACGAAAGCGTTCTCCGCCTCCGCAACCCGGAGCCCGTCCGCGAGGGCCTCATGATGGGGGTGGCGGCCCTCGGCTTGGTCCTCAACGGCGGAATCATGTGGGCGCTGCGGGTGGCCCGCCGTCACGATCTGAACGTGCGCAGCGCTTTCGTCCACATGCTGGGCGACGCGGTAGGCTCGGCGGCCATCGTCGCCGGCGCCGTGGTGATCCGCGTCACCGGCTGGGCCCGCATCGACCCCGCGCTTTCCATCCTCATCGGAATCCTCATCGTGTGGACCGCCTGGGACATCATCCGGGAATCGCTGAACATCCTGCTCGAGGGCCTGCCGCGCGGTCTTCATCTGCGCGATGTGGCCGCCGCCATCGGTGCCGCCGAGGGCGTGCTGGAGGTGCATGACCTGCACATCTGGAGCCTGGGCTCGAGCACCCGCGCCCTCAGTTGCCACGTGCTCATCGCGGATGCTCCGCCTTCGGCCGGCGACGCCGTCCTGCGGAGCATAAACGTCATGCTCGCCGAGCGCTTCCGGATCGACCACACCACCGTCCAAATCGAACACGTCGGCTGCGCCATCTCGGCCACCGGCTGCGCCATTCCCGCCCGTTTCGACGACCGCGAAGGCCACCGCCGCTGATCGCCGCCGGCGGGACGCGCTGCTATCATATGTGAGAGACTAGGCTTCCGCTTATTTATGACGCCGGCACTGGAAACGCCTCGAAAGTCCTTATGGCCGTGGGCGCTCACCGCCTGGTTTGGCGCCCTCCTGATCGCTTGTTACCTCCCGATCCTGCGCGCACTGGTGGCGCAGTGGAACAACGATGCCGATATGGGCCACGGCTTTTTCGTGCCGATTGTCGCCGCCTACATCGTTTGGCAGCGGCGCGAAGAGATTCTGGCCATTCCGCCCAAACCGAACTGGTGGGGTCTCGCCGTGGTGGTCTGGGGCGCGTTGCAGCTCTGGCTGGGAACCCTCGCCGCGGAGCTCTACCTAACCCGCACTTCCTTTGTCATCACGCTGATCGGGGCGGTATGGCTGCTCGGCGGCAACCAGATTCTGCGCAAGCTCGCATTCCCGCTGTTTCTGTGCTTTTTCATGATTCCCATCCCCGCGATCATCTATAACAGCATCACGTTTCCCTTGCAGCTTCTGGCCAGTCGCCTGGCCGAGCATGCGCTCTCTTTCTTGTCCGTGCCCGTCCTGCGCGAAGGGAATGTACTGACCCTGCCCACTGGGCCGCCGCTCTCCGTCGTCGAGGCGTGCAGCGGCATCCGCTCCCTGCTCTCCCTCACCTTCCTGTCGCTGGTCTACGGGTACTTTTTTGAAAAGAGGACCTGGCTCCGGGTGGTCTTGTTTCTGTCCACCGTCCCCATCGCTATTGTGGCGAATGCCAGCCGCGTGACCCTGACCGGAGTGATGAGCCAAGTCAAGCCGGAGCTGGCCGAAGGCGTCTTCCACACGGCCTCGGGCTGGGTCATCTTCATGGTGGCCATGGTTATCATGATCTGCCTGCATCGGGTCATCGTACGAGGTTGCCTCTTCATGGAGGGGAGGAAAGGCCATGGGACTTCCCACGAGTAAGGCGGCCATTGGCCTGACCGCCGCTCTGCTGGTCCAAGGGGCGGTCTATTACGCCACCGCCGCGCGCTCGGAGCGGGTGGCGCCGGTCGCCCCCCTGCAGTCTTTCCCGGCCGCCATTGGCCCCTGGCAACTGTACCAGGAAACGCCGGTGCCACAGGCGGAGCAGGAGGTGCTGAATGCGGACGACACCCTGTACCGGGTCTACGCGGAACCGTCGCGGGGCGCTAACGCGGTCCTGTTCATCGCCTACTTCAAGACCCAACGCACGGGTGCGTCGCCGCACTCCCCCAAGCACTGTCTGCCGGGGGCGGGATGGGAGCCCGTGGAAACTCCCGGCTTCATCCGCATCCCGGTGGCCGGCCGCCAGGCGCCTCTGGTCGTGAACCGGTATGTGGTGGCCAAGGGAGACGCCAAGTCGGTGGTGCTGTACTGGTATCAAAGCCACGGCCGCGTCATCGCCAGCGAGTATTCCGCCAAGTTTTGGCTGGTTGCGGACGCCATCCGCTACCGCCGAAGCGACACCGCGCTGGTTAGAGTGGAGGTCCGCTTCGCCGGCGATTCGGACTCCGCGTTGCGTACGGCCACCGCGTTCGTCCAGGCCATCTACCCCGAGCTGGCCGTGCAGTTTCCGGACTGAAGCCTCTCACTGTACTGTAATGAATCGCACGGACCGGCGGCCGGTGGATGCGCGGCGCTCCATCGCTTCCACTACCCTGAGAGTTCGCCTCGCCTGACGGAATCATGACCCAGCCCCTCAGGATACTCTTCATCGGCCTCACCGGCTCCGATCCCGTGGCCGGCGAGTTGCGCCGGGGCGGGTACGACCCCTCTCTTGAGTTCGTAACCACCCGCCAACAACTGGAAGACGCCCTGTTCGCCACCTGGGATATCGCTATCAGCGACTTCAAGGTGGGGGATTTCGGGGCGCTCGAGGCCTTGCGCGTCATTCAGGCCAATGCCACCGACCTTCCGTTGATCGTGGTCTCCGGACGCATCCGGCAGGCCGATATCCTGGCGGCTTTGACGGCCGGGGCGGCCGATCATCTTACTCGCGCCAACCTGATGCGCCTCAACGCCGCCGTCGAGCGGGAGCTTCGCGCGGCCAAAATGCGCCGCGAGCGAACCCGGCTCGAGGAGCAGTTCCGGCAGGCCCAGAAAATGGAGGCGGTGGGCCGCCTGGCGGGCGGCGTCGCCCACGATTTCAACAATCTGCTGACCGTGATTACCGGCTACAGCGACCTGATGCTGGCCGGCCGCGATCTGACCGAATCCCAACGGGCGGCCCTCGAGGAAATCCGCCGCTCGGCCGAGCGCGGGGGGCAGCTAACCCACCAGTTGCTGGCCTTCAGCCGCCGCCAGCCGCTCGAGCCGCGCATCGTCCGCGTCAACGATCTCATTCTCCAGATGGAGAAAATGCTGCACCGCCTGATTGGCGAGGACGTGGAGCTGCATCACCATCCCGGCCGCTTCCCGAGACTCCGTGGAAGCCGACGCCGGCCGCCTGGAGCAGGTCATCATGAACCTGGTGGTGAACGCCCGCGACGCCATGCCCGACGGCGGCAAGCTGACCATCGAAACCGGCACCGTTCAGCTCAGCGAGAGTTACTCGGCCCGCCAGCTCGGCATCCAGCCGGGCCAGCATGTCACCATCTCCATCAGCGACACCGGCATCGGGATGGACGAGGAAACCCAGAGCCACCTCTTCGAGCCGTTCTTCACCACCAAGGGGCCCGGCCGCGGCACCGGTCTGGGATTGGCCACGGCCTATGGCATCATTCGCCAGAGCGGCGGGGCCATCGGCATCGTCAGCCAACCGGGCAAAGGCGCCACCGCGCGCATCTACCTTCCGGTGGCCGAGGCCAAGGCCAAGGCCGAAGCCGTTCCCGAGAAGACCGCCGCCGTGGAACAGCTTACCGGCGCCGAAACCGTTCTGCTGGTGGAGGACGAGGCGCGCGTGCGCAAGTTGATTGTGGACATCCTGGCGGCCTGCGGCTACCGCGTGCTCGAAGCCACCCGCGGAAACGAAGCCGTCCGGCTTGCCGCCTCCCATAAAGGCCCCATCCACCTGGCGGTCGTGGACGTGGTGATGCCCGAGATGAGCGGCCCGGACGTGGTCCGCCAGATTCAGCCCGCACACCCCGACATGCGCGTGCTCTACATTTCCGGGTATACCGACGAGGCCATGGTTCACCACGGCATCCTGGAATCCGGCGCCGCCTTCCTGCAGAAGCCGTTCCTCCCCGGAGTTCTGGTCAGAAGAGTCCGCGAAGTCCTGGACGCCAAGCAGAAACAGGCCGAGGGCGAATAGCGCTCCGCTGGCGATGATGCGGCGCACGCACTCATGCGCCACGTCGTCGCACCTGAACATCTGTGAGAAGGTCCGATTACTGTTCGTCCTTCTTCATGAGCTTCTGGATCTGCTTGAGGTTGGTCTTGACTTCCTCGGCCGCGTCCGCCATCTGGTTGGTATCGTAGATCACCCGCGGGGTGATCAGGATCACCAGCTCGGTACGGCCTTTGCTTATGCTCTTGGAGCCGAAAAGGCTGCCCAATATGGGAATCCGGTTCAGCAACGGCACGCCCGTCGAAGTGATGCCGTATTGTTCCTGGATGAAACCGCCGATGGCGATGGTGTCGCCATCCTGCACGGTGACCTGGGTGGTGAACGTGCGCTGCGAAAACGAATCCGATTGGATGCCGGTTCCCGGCGTCGGCGCGATGGGGCTGCTTACGTTCTCGTCGATCTGCATGGTGACCACGCCGCTCGAATTGATGCGCGGCACAATCGAGAGCGTCACGCCCGAATTCACGTTCGAGATGGTGTTGGTGAACAGGTTGGTCCCGCTGGTCTGCACGCCCGCCACGGCCTGCGAGGTGAGCACGGGAACCTGCTCGCCCACGTTCATCACCGCCGGAATGCTGTCGGTGGCGATGATGCTGGGCGAGGAGATCAAGCGCGACTGCGAGTTGGTCTCGGCGGCCGCCAGGGCGGTGATGATTTCGTGGCTGTGGAGCACCAGCGCCCCCACCGAAAAGTTCAATCCGCCGCCGCTGGTTCCCACCGGAGAACTGCTGGCGGAGAGCGTGCGGGACTGAGTTCCCGCCGCTTCCAGATACGCGTTCACGCCGGAGGAAAAGGCGCCCGTCAGGTCCACTTCGTAGATCTTGGCGTCGATCAGGACCTGGCGCGGCGGCACGTCGATCTGCGTCAGCAACTCCTTGATCTGTTCCCATTCCTGCGGCGTGCTGCGCACCAGGATGGTGTTGTCGAACGGGTTGGGAATGACGGTGGGGCCCCTCCCCTGGTTGGAAGCCTCGCTGGCCGCAATCCCGAGATAGGATCCTGTCAGGCCGGCTCCGCTTCCCGTGGTGGTCGGGTTGGCGCTCACGGCCGAGGGAGTGTTGACGGTGCTCGGGGTGACGGCCCCTGGCGTCACGGCTTGGGAATAAACGCCGCCGCCGTAGCCGCCCATGCCATAGCCGCCCATGCCGTAGCCGCCCGTACCATAGCCGCCCATGCCATAGCCACCCGTACCGTAGCCGCCCATGCCATAGCCGCCCATGCCGCCGTAGCCGCTCATACCGCCATAGCCGCTCATACCGCCATAGCCGCCCATGCCGTAGCCACCCATACCCATGCCGCCCATGCCGTAGCCACCCATACCCATGCCCATGCCCATGCCGCCGCTCATGCCGGCGAAGGCCATCATCGCCATGGGGTTGCCGCTCAACACCGCCATCACAGCCATCGCCACGGTGGTGGCCATGCCGTATTTCAATCGGTAGGAGTGCAGCTCCGAGGACCCCGCCGTCACCTTGACCGCCAGATCCAGTTTGTCGATCCAGTTTTTCACTTCCAGGAAGACGCCGGGATTCGGGGCCACGGCGATCAGGGTATTGATGCGGTCCACGGGAATGAACTTTACCGGCGAGCTTTTCTCGGAGAGAGAATACGCCTTGAACACCGAGTCCAGGTCCTTCACCAGATCCGAGGGCCGGCTGTGCTGGATATCGAACAGCTTCACCCGCTGGCCGGCGAAGGTGTCGCTGTCGAACATGGCGATCAGCTCCATGGTCCGCCTCATGCTCCGGCTGTTGTCTTCGATCATGAGCAGGTTGGCCGGATCGTAGGAGGAGATCGTCGCGCCTTCTCCCAGGAAGGGCTGAATCAGCTTGAGGATTTCCGCCGCCGTGGCGTACTTCAGAAAGACGAAATTGAAGATCATGCGCTCGTCGTCGGGGAGCGTCTTCGGATCGGCGTTCAGGGTGGGACTGAGGGGCAGAGAGGAGATCTGCTTGATGGGCACGATACGGTAGAAATCGCCTACCTGCACCATGGCCAGGTTGTTGACCCGCAGAATGGTATGCAGCAGCGGCATGAGGTCCACCGGCTTGACCTCGCCGTAGGTGTAGATGGTCACCGACCCGCCCTTCACGGCCGGGTCCAGCATGTAGTTGATCTTCAACTGCTTGGCCAGCACGTCGATCATCTCGGTGAGGGAGGCGCCGTTCAGGGTGAAGGGCGCATCACCCAGCGGACGCGGGGCGGAGGTCTGGGCCTGGGTGACCGGGCTGGCGGCCTGCGCGGCAGGCTGCGCCGCCGGAGCGGCCGGGCCGCTCTGTGGCGAAGCTGCCGGCTGTGGCGAAGCCGCCGCTGGCGGTGGCGGCGGGGCCTGGGGCTGTGGCCGCGGCTGCGCGAGCGTCCCCGTCTGGGCCGGGAGCACGGCGGCCCCAGCCAGCATGGCCGCAATCAGGCAAATGGAAAGGTGGCGCATGTACTTTTTATCCTGCTTGGATTCCCCGGCTTGGGCCTGGCCCCGCTCCCGGATGAAGTTGACGATCGACGTTTTCATTTCTTGGCACGCTCTCCAATCGGGTCGCATGATCGCTACCTCACCGGCTCCCACCAGCACGAGGCGCCCCAGGGCGTCGGGCGGCTGACCTTGCGCAGGCCGCCGACCACCGTGCCCGGCGGGGTACTATCGTTCGGGTTGCAAAATGTCTTGCCGCTGTCATCGCCCATATCCGCGCCGGGACCAGTGGGCGTCTTGGGCGTGGTGGGCGCGGGGGCCACAGGCTCGATGGCCGCCAGCGCCGGTCCGGGCGCCGGGATGGAATGGTCGAGCAGTTCCTCGGTGGTCTTGCGGATGGTCCGCCCGTTCCAATCGAAGGTCAACTCGGCGGTGTTGGCGTCCACCAGGGTGAAGGGACCTACCTTTTCGCCGATGCGGACGGACTGCCTGCCGGCGTCGCCGGGCGCGGTCAGGAAGACGATGGGGCCGCCGCCAAGGTTCATTTGCCCGTGATAAACGGGCATCGGCGGCACGGGCGGCGGCGGTGGGGGCGGCGGCGGCGGCTCCACTACCACTTTGGAGTCGCGCGATTTGTCGAACAGCATCTTCTCCGCGATGTTCAGATAGCCCGAGGGCAGCACCGGCGGCGTCTGCGGCAGGGGGGCGAGCTGGGGCGGAGCCACCGGAGCCGTCTTGGCCAGCCAGGTGGCGCGCTCGCGCGCCTTGGCGGCCACCCACTCGCCGCGGATGCGCACGCCGGCGTAGACCAACGCCATGGCCAGCGCGAGATTCAAAATCAGCAGTTTCCGTTTCAAAACGCCGGCGCTCCTTTCTTCTCGGGAAGAAGCTTGCGGGGCGCCGCCGCCGAGACGCTCAGCCGCACCTGCACCCTCTTCTGCTTATCGGCGCCGCCGGTCACATGGATTTCATTGGTGGCCAGAATCTGCGGCTGATTGCCGATGGCGGTGAGCAGGTTCACCAGTTGCTCGATGCCGCAACTGAACTGCATGGCCACGGACACCTCGCCATAATCGTTGGTCAGGACCTTGTCGCGGAACTCCTGGATGCCGCGGGCATCCACGCCATTGGAGCGCGCGATGGTCTGCACCAGCTCCCCCAACGCCGCCTGGGCCTGCGGCACCGTGTCGGCCCGGATGAGGCCCTGTTCGCGCCCGGCCAGCTCCGCGGCGGCTTTCTTGTAGGTTTCTTCCTTGCCCTGGATGGTGGCCGCGATCTTGCGCATGTTGGCCAGCCGTTTCTCGGCCATGGGGACCGATTCCTGCGCCGCCACAACCTGCGTGTCGCCGCCGCCCAGCACGAAGTATTTCAGGATGAAGGCCACCAGCAGGACCGCCATCAGGACCAGCAGGGCGCGCTGCCTCATTTGCCGGCCTCCCGCGCGGCGCTGATCACGAAATTCTCCCCGCCGGCGCCATTGCGCTGCGCGGCCTCGATCCGGGGGTTCTTAATGAGCGTGGAACTATTGAGGATCTTGTCGAGGCTGGTGGCCTGCGCGGCCTCGCCCTGGAGCCTGACGGAATCGCGGGTGATATCGACGCCGGTGGTCCAGGCCGGAGGTTCGATGAGCTTGGTAAGGTCGCTCAGGACGTCCAGGTCGCGGCGCGTCTGGGTGCGGTATTGGTCCAGCCATTGGGTCCGCGCGCGGGCGTCGGCGGTGTCGCGGTCGAGCTTCTGCGCGCGCCGCTGCAGGGGCTCGAGCCGGGCGGCTTCGGCTCGCAGACCGGCCAGGTAAGCGCGCTCGGCCGCCCGCGACCACACCCAGCCCGCGGCCAAACACAGCAGCAGCAGGGCGGCCAGCGCGATGGTGGGAATGAACATGGCGCGCGAGCTGAACTTTCGGTATTCGGGGGGCAACACGTTGGCCGACGGCGCCAGCCGGGGACAGGCCCCAGCCAGCGCCGTGGCATACGGCAGCGGGTTGCGGGAAAGATCGTTTTCCACCGGATTCTGGTCGGGCTGGGGAAGCCGGTCCTCCAGCCTGAAGGGAACCGTATCGGGCGGAAGGCGCAGCTCGGCCAGCGCCAGCGCGGCCGCGCGCGGCGCCGGCATGTCGAATTCGGCGGAAAAAACCGGACGGGACGGGCTTTCGCCGTAGGCTTCAAAGCCGCCCGAAGCCATGCGGCCCAGGGCCACGAAGGCGGCCGGGCGGCCGTCGCCCTGCAAGCGCACGGCCGCGTGGAACACGGCGGCCGAGAAAGTGAAGCTCGAAACCGGAATGTTGGCCCCGGTGAAGGCCTGAACGTAGCGCTCCACCACCGAACGCCGCGCAATGCCCACCAGGGCCGCCCCCGGCGCCAGATACGTCCAGCCCCACGCCACCTCGTCCTCGCCGTACGGGTGCAGCGAATCGAGTTCCAGGCGCAGCGCGCCCTCCATGTCCCGGGAGGAGACGCCGGGGAGCGAAACCATCCGTACAATGACCTCGCGCCGGGGCAAAAGAACCGTGGCGGTGAGGTGGGTGGCGCCCAGGGATTTGAGGAAGCGCGTGTATTCGGCCCCCCACTCGGCCGCCGGGCGGGAGGCGAAATCGGAGATCGCCAAATGGCCCAGCACGCGGATGCGCGACGGGCGCACGCGGGCGGCCACGATCTCCAGGTCCTGGTCGCCAATCTCCACGCCGACGCCCGAGCCGAAGCGCATCAGCTTGCGCAGGTCGTCGGGAATGGGAATCTGTAGAGGCATGACGGGAATCAGTTGCTCCAAGCCGTGTCGTACCAGCGCAGGATGTGAATCGGGGAATCGTAGCCGGGGGGCATATACTTCACCATGACTCCCACCGTGCGGCGCAGATCGGAGAGCTTGCCGCCGGCCAGGCGCAATCGCGCGGTGGCGCGAAAGGTGACGATGGAATTGCCCTCCACCCGAAGGCGCGCGCCCGAGGCGTCGATGTACGCCAGGAACTGGTTGAGATCTCCCATGGTCAGCGGGGCCCTGCGGCGGCGCTCCAGCACGGCATTGACGGCGTACGGGCTCAAGCCGACGGCGGCCAGCACGGCCGGCTGCGCGGTGTTGGCGTCCACCCGGTCCGCCGATCCGTAGACCGACAGGCAGTCCATCAGCCCCGGCCGGGGAACCAGACGCTGGCCGCCCTCCGACTCCGCGCCGGGCAGCCATGTTCCGTAGAAAATATCGGGGGTAACGCCTTTCACCGCCAGCAACTCCTCAATCTCTTGAAAAGACGTGTGGGGGACCCGAAAAGACGGAGTCAGCGACAGGTAATACTCGTCGAAAGAGTCGTCCCGCGGCGGCCGGCGCCAACCGTCGATGGCCAGGGCCACCTCGCGGGCGCGCTCGGGGTCGAGCCCCAGCGCCACGCCCAGGCGGTACAGATCTTCCGGGGGGGCCAGGTTGACGTTCAGCTTGCCGGCTTCGGGCATGATTTCCACGTGCGCCATGCCGTCGGGAAACTCGTAATCCACTTGCGTGACGCCTTGCGGAAGAGGCCGCTTGTCGGGGTACTTGACGGACCACAGCACTTCGATGGCGGCGCGCTCCACCGCCCCGGCGGCGATGTAGTAGCTGCGCAGGCCGTCCATGGAGGTGGAGGTGCGCTCGATTTCCCCGCGCACCGTGGTGGAGAGCGAGAACGCGATGGCCGCCAGGGCGGCCGAAAGCCATAAGACGGCCAAAAGGGCGCTCCCGCGCGTGGGACAGACCATCGTTTCTCGTGGTCTGTCACGGAAAAAGGGGACAGACGCATTTTCCCAAAGACGTGACGGCGTGAAGGAGTGGCACGCGGAACGTCTGACGCGTGAAAAATGCGTCTGTCCCCTTTTTTCAGTCCACATAGGGGATCTCCGGGCTGCGGCGCAGGCGGATGGGCACGGTGACGGTGATGGGCTGGAGAGTGGAGCTATCGGCTTCGAGCGGCGCCATTTCGATGCGAATGCCGCGCGGCCAGCCGGTCATGGCCCATGACGGCTTCCACACCGGCGGCAGGAGCGGCTGCCGGGGGTCGGCCGTGAGGAACGAGAAACGGCAGAACTCCAGTTTGTCGGCCAGCACGAAAGAGGACGGTTGCGCTTCCACCGCGGCGAACTGGGGGATCGGAATCCCCAGGTCGGGGTCGGGGATGAAGCCCTTGCAGAGCCTGCCGGCGTTGGGCGGCCCGGAGTACGGAAGCTCATTGACAATCAGCCGGACGCCTCCGCCCTTGTCGCCCGGGACGACGGTGAATTCCAGAATCTGCGCCTGGCCGCGCCAACCCTGCTGGAGCGAGTAGGCGGAGATCAGCCGCAAGTTCCGGGGGTCGCCCTGAAAGAAGGCAAATGGCGGGCCCAGGCCGCTTTCCATTCCGGTGCAGGGTGCGACTACCGGCATGAGGCCTTCGATCTGATCCTCGAGGATACGCTGGGCTCCCGCCACGCGCCGGTTCTCCATGAGCTTGCCGTTGGCTTTCTGGAACGTGAGGAGGCCGATGCGCATGGCGAAGAGCATGGCCACCGAGAGCACGCTCAGCAGGGTCACGGCCACGATGACTTCGATGAGCGTAACGCCGGCTTGCGAGCGGAGCGTTCTCATGGCGCGGCCGCCATTTCGGCCGCTTCGTCCACCGTCAGCGCGTGGCGGCGGTAAGACGCCATGGCGAGGGTGCGGCGGCCGGCCCCCGAGACCCACCACACTTCCAGGTCCAGGCGCTCGAGGGAGAACTCGCCCGGCACGGGGTAGGGCGGCAGTTTCCAGAGGCTGGCCCGCGCGCGCCAGCCGCATTCCAGACCCGAGCCGAGGCTGCGATCGAAGTCGCCGGCCACCTCCGTGTTGGGCGGGAGGGTCTCGTCGAGCAGCAGCTCATTCATGCGCAGGCGCGCCAACTGGACCACGCGGTCATAGTCGCGCAGGCGGGCCGCGTTGCGCACAGCCGCGGAAAGGCTGGCCATGAGGCCCACCACGGCGATGGCCATGATGGTGGTGGCCACCATCATCTCGAGCAGCGTGAATCCGCGCCGGGGGGTCATACGGTTCACCTGGGCGCCACCGTCTTCGTCGGAAAGCTCGGATGACCCAATTGGCAGGCGAAAGCGCCTACCCCACAAGGATGGAAGTGCTTCGACCGCCTTGTGGGACAGACGCTTTCGTCTGTCAATCCGAAAGTCCACCGCCTGGGGCTCACTTGGCTTCCACGCTTTCCACGCGCGGAAAGCCGGTCATGGGGTCGAGCCGCACGATGCGGCGCGAGCCGTGACGGTTGGAAAGCTGGATGCCAATGCCGGGAACCGCCGCGCCGGGCAGCAGCAGAATGCGGCGGACCGGGTCGGTTTCTCCGGGGATAGCGGGCAGAACCGCATCGAGCGAGATGCCGTCCGGCAAATGGAATTCGCGTTTGAAGCCGGGTTCATTGGAGTAGATCGTCATGCCGTTCTCGCTGGGGGAGATCGCCAGCTCCACGGCATCCTGCCGGCGCTCCGCGCGGTTGACCGCCGAGTTGAGAAAAGCGGCCGCCGATTGGGTGGCGGAAGCTCAGGCGCACGCTATCGATCCCCGCCGAGGCCGCCGGGAAGGAAACGCCCACGATGAGGCCGATAATCGTCATCACCACGATCAGTTCGATCAGCGTGACGCCGCGCCGGCCCCTGGGCTCACCGCGGAGACGCGGAGACGCGGAGAAAACGCGGAGCGGAAAGCGAAACAAGAAACTAATGTGTTCTCCGCGCCAAATTCCGCGCCTCCGCGTCTCCGCGGTGAGAAGTAGCCCCATTTGCGCCGGATTCCGAGGAAACCTAGTGGCTCTTCCAGCTTTCAATGTCCGCCGCCAATCCTTCCCCACCCGGCTGGCCGTCCAGGCCATAGCTGATGATGTCGGGCTCGTCGCCGTGCTCGCCGGGGTATTTGTACACATAGTCGTGGCCCCAGGGGTCCTTGGGGACGTCCTTCGGCAAGTACGGGCCGGCGCATTGCGTAACGTCCGAAGGACACACCCGCAGCGCCTGAAGCCCCTGTTCGGTGGTGGGGAACGTGCCTACATCCAGCTTGTAGACCCCCAGCGCCGTCTGGAAGTTCTCTATCTGGTTGCGGGTCACGGTGACTTTGGATTTGTCGTAGTTCTTCCAAAGATTGGGCGCGACCAGGGCCAGAAAGAGGCCGATGATCACTACCACCACCAGCAATTCGATCAGGGTGACGCCGGCTTGTCCCTGGCTTCGTCTTCGTCGGTTCATGGTTACTCCGCCATTTGATTGATGCTCGTGATTGCGATCAACATACTCAGAATCAGGGCCCCCACCACCACGCCCATCATCAGGATGACCACTGGCTCGAATATCGCGGTGAAGCGCCGGATGGAGGCGCGCGTGTCCGTCTCGTAGATATCGGCCATGCGGGCGAACATGCTATCGAGGCGCCCGGTCTCCTCGCCCACCGTCAGCAGGTGCGCGGCCAGAGGCGGAAACACCCCCGCTTTGCGCATGGGGGCGGCGATGCCCTCCCCACGCTTGACGCCCAGCGCCACCCCCGCCAGGGCGTTCGAAAGGGTCCGGTTGTTCAAGGTGGCCGCGGAGATGCCGATGGATTGGACCAGCGGCACGGTGTTCGCCACCAGGGTCGCCATGGAACGGGCGAAACGCGCGGTTTCGGCCTTGAGCAGGGCGGGCCCGAGCAGCGGGGTTTTGAGGCGCTGGCGGTCCCACCACAGGCGGCCGGCGGCGGTGCGGGTGTACGCGCGCCAGGCGATGGCGGCGCCGGCCAGCGCCGAGGCGGCCATCCACCAGTAGGCCTTCACGTACTTGCTGGCCACCAGCATGATCTGGGTAGGCACGGGGATAGGCATGCTGGAGCCCTCGAAGATCTGCGCGAAGCGCGGCACCACGAAGGTCAGCAGGACGGTGACGGACGCCACGCCGACCGCGGCCAACAGGGCCGGATAGATCATCGAGGAGATGATGTAGTTGCGCAGGTCGTCGCGCGTGCGCTCGAACTCCGCCAGCCGTTCGAAGATGGTGGCCAGGGCCCCGGAGGCTTCGCCCGCGCGCACCATGCTGATGTACAGATCCGAGAAATACTCCGGGTGGACGGCCAGGCTGTCGGCCAGGGGCTTGCCGCCCTTGAGCACGCGCAGCACGTCCAGCACGAGGAGGCGGAAGGCGGAGCGTTCGGTGAGCTCGGCGGTGATGGAGAGGGCGCGGTCGAGCGGCACCCCCGCGTTGAGCAGGGTGGAAAGCTCCTGGGTGAAGAACAGGACGTCGCGGCGCCGGCCCAGGACGAAGGTGGGCAGCTTGAGTTCGAACGAGCTGCCCTTGGGGGTAGCGCCCACGTAGAGCGGTGTGAGCCCCTGGCGGCGCAGCTCGCCGGCCACGGCCTTCTCGGTGTCGCCGGTGAGACGCCCGTTGCGGACTTTGCCATCGGCGGCCACCGCCCTGAAGAAGAAAGTCGCCATCAGAAGGCCACCTGCGGGGGCGGATCTGTCTGGGGGCGCGGAGCCCCGGAGGGGCGAAAGAAAATAGCCCACGGCGCAAGCCGTGGGAAAGAATACATATGCAATGGAGCCCCGGAGGGGCGAAAGATCCCGCCCGTTCGGCGCCGCCGACTCTCAACTAGAGGCTTTCTTACGCCCCTACGGGGTTGACGGGTTTCCGGAACGGGTCCCCAGGGCTCACGCCCTGGGCTATTCTCTGCCGCCCCTGACGGGGCTGTAGCACGGTGTGGGTTGGCAGGCGGGGCGCCCTCTGGGCCCGCCTGCCCCACAAAGAACGCATTCCTCATCCCCGCTTCCCCCATCAGATCTCCTGCGTCACCCGCATCACTTCCGCTAGCGTGGTGACGCGGTCGCGGATTTTCTTCCAGGCGTCTTCGCGCAGGTTGCGCATCCCGTAACGGCGGGCCGACAGGGTAAGCTGGCCCGCGTCGGCGTTATTCATGATCAGCTTGCGCAGGTCGTCGTTCAGCTCCATCATTTCGAAGATGCCGACGCGCGAAGCGTAGCCCGTGCCGTTGCAGGCCTCGCAACCCGCGCCGCGCCAGATTTCCACCATTTCGCCGTCCGGCGCCAGAGCCGTGCCTCCGGGTTGGGCGCATTCCTTGCAGATCACCCGGACCAGGCGCTGGGCCAGCACCGCCACCAGCGAGGAAGTTATCAGGTAGTTCTCCACGCCCATGTCGGTGAGGCGGGTGATGGCGCTGGGCGCGTCGTTGGTGTGCAGGGTGGAAAAAACCAGGTGCCCGGTGAGGGCCGCCCGGATGGCGATATCGGCGGTTTCGCGGTCGCGGATTTCCCCCACCATGATGACGTCCGGGTCCTGGCGCACGATGTGGCGCAGACCGGCGGCGAAGGTCAGACCGATCTGCGGATTCACGTGGACCTGGTTGATGCCGTCCATCTGGTATTCCACCGGATCTTCGATGGTGATGATCTTCTTGTCGGGCAGGTTGATGCGTTTGAGCGCCGAATAAAGGGTGGTGGATTTGCCGCTGCCGGTGGGCCCGGTGACCAGGAAGATGCCATGCGGAAGGCTGGTGAAATGCTCCATGCGGGCCAGCATGCGGTCGTCGAAGCCCAGGCGGCGGAGGTCGTAGAAATCGCCGGCCGAGCGGTCGAGCAGGCGCATCACCACGCTTTCGCCGTAAAGCGTGGGCAGAGTCGAGACGCGCAGGTCCACCTCGCGGCCCAGGATCTTGATTTTGATGCGGCCGTCCTGAGGCAGGCGGCGCTCGGCGATGTTCAGCTTGGCCATCAGCTTGAGGCGCGAGATGATGGCCGCCTTGAGCTCGCGCGGCGGGGTGTCCTGGTTGAACAGCACGCCATCCACGCGAAAGCGGATGCGGAACTCCTTTTCGAAAGGCTCGATGTGAATGTCGCTGGCGCGCTTTTCGATGGCCTGGGCGATCATGGCGTTGACCAGGCGGATGACCGGCGCCTCGCTGGCCATGTCGCGTAGGTGTTCGAGGTCGGCGGTGGCCTGCTCGTCTTCGCCCTCTCCGACGATGGTCTCCCGGTCGCCCTGGGCGTAGTGCTTCTCGATGGCCTCCAGGATTTCCTGCTCCGGAGCCAGGGCCGTGCGCACCTCAAAACCGGAGAACGAGCGGATGGCCGCCACCGTCTCGAAATCCAGCGGATCGGCCATGGCCACGGTGAGGGTGGAATCGGCCAGGGCCAGCGGGAAGGCCCGGCACTGGTGCAGGAAGCGGTGCGAAAGACCTTCGATTTCGGGCGCCGAAGGCGGCGGCTGGTCCACCGCCACCAGGGGAATCCCGAGCTGTTCGGAGAGCGCTGCCAGCATGTCGCGCTGGGCGATCAGCCCCATGTCGACCATGATCTTGCCCAGCTTGTCGCCGCGCTCGCGCTGCAGCTCGAGCGCGCGTTCCAGCTCGTCGGGCTCGATCTTGCCGCGCTCGATGAGCATTTCGCCCAGGCGCTGGGAACGCACGCCGGGAGCGGGCTGCCCGGTCATGGATTCGGCGGGCGTCACTGTTCTTCCAATTGGATGGCCCCGGACTGCGCGGATTTGCGGTCGGCGGTGGCCACGATCTGGTGGGGCAGCCCGGAGGAATCCTCCCATTTCATGTAGTAGATCCGCACCGCCACGGAGATCTTGCGGTCCATGGGCAGAGTGGAGAGCGAGGCGGCGGCGGCGGACACCATCTCCCGCGCGGCTTGCCTCAGGGCGGGGAGCTGGGCCAGCTTGCGCTGGTGCACCTGGTCCTGGTCCTGCTTGGTGAACTGCTGGCGCATGGGGGTGATGCCGGGGGTGTAGATGAGATCGAGCGGTACGGTGAGCACTACGCCATAGCCTTCCAGATAGAACCCGGCGCTGGCCCCCAGCGACTGGAAGGGTTCGGCGCCCTTCAGGGCTCTGACCTTGTCTTCGAAGTCCTGTTCCAGTTGCCCGAGGGTCTGGGGAGAGACCAGCGCCGTCCCAACCCCGGCGGCGGCCGGCGCCTTGGCGCTGGATACAGGAACGATCTGACCCGCGGCGGGGGAAGAGGACGGCTTGATCTGGGCGGCGCAGACGCAGGCCATAAACAGGGGCAGCAAGACGACAGGCGACTTCATGGCAACGACCTCGTTTCGGCGGCGGTGCGGTACGCGGTTACTTTCCGCGCGCCGTCGCTCCACTCCATATAGCGATTCAATTCCTCGGCGCGCGCCAGCTTGATTCTCTCCTGCTCGTCGCGGCGGAGGAAGTCGGCCACCAGCTTCGCGGTTTTCTCCTCGTAGCGGGCCTCGCTTTCGCTTACGCCGCGGGACACGGCGGCCTGGATCATGTTCTGAACTTCGGCGGGGGAGATGGAGGCGGAAGTTGCGGCCGTCGCGGCCGCCGCGGCCGCCAGCCGCACAACCGGCGCCGGGCGCACGAATGCGTGCACCAGAATGGCGATGGAGAGCATGGCCGCGGAGGCGAAGCCCAACTGCGCGGCCGAGCCCCAAAAAGCCCCCCACCAGCGGCGCCAGCGCGCCGGCTCGAAGACTTCGTCGGAGACGAACCCAATCCGCTGCGGGACTTCTTCGTCGCGCAGGGCGAAAAGAGCGGCTTCGGTGAGCCGCAGGCGGTCCAGCTCTTCCCGGCAGGCGGGACACGTCCGGAGATGGTCTTCCACCGGCCGCCGGTTGGCATCCGGCAGCTCTTTGAGAAAGTAATCCTTAAGATCGAATGGCGAGCAACTCATGATACGCCTCGGGTTCCAATGGGAGCCAGTTCAACTTTGAGGAGTTCGAGCGCGGTATACAGCCTGGATTTGACGGTGGAGACCGGACAGGAAAGGATTTCCGCCATTTCGTCGAACTTGAAGCCCTGGTAAATCTTGAGGACCACGGCTTCGCGCTGCTCCGCGGAAAGGCGGCTGAGGGCGGCGGAGACCGCCAGGCTCAGCTCGATGGGGAAAACCGAGCTTCCGCCCACCGCGATTCCGTTTCCCACGCCTTCCGGCTCCAGCTCGTCCACATCCGTTTCGGGCCGGCGCTTGCGAAACATGGAATAGGCTTCGTTGTGCGCGATGCGGTACAGCCAGGGGCCGAACCGCTCCGGGTCTTCGAGCTTGCGGAGGTTCTGATAAGCTTTCAAGAAAACATCCTGCGCCAGGTCCAGAGCGTCTTCCCGGTTAGAGGTAAGGCGCAGCAGGTAATTGTAGACGCGCTTCTCCCAACGGGACACCAGGAGGTTATAGGCCTCCACGGCGCCACGGGCGGCATGACGAATCAGATCGGCATCCTCAACCGCCCGAAAGATCAAGTGTCTGACTCCATGTGACTAGACGCAGTTCACCCGCAAAAAGACGGACGCGGGTAAACAACCAGTGTACAGGCATTTGCCGTGGAGTGTCTTCCCGCCCGCCCGGAACTGGGGCAGGCCGCCGGCGCCGGTTGACGGGGCGCCCTCTGGGTCCGCGCGGATATCATCCTGCCCCCTGGAGTTTCTACATTTTTGGCGAGATCTCCGCGCCTTGCGGCCACCATCCATTTGGAGCCGTCCACTACCCAGCCCGGAGGGCGAAACATCCTAGCCCACGGCGTGAGACGTGGGAAAGAGGCCGGTCCGCCTAGCCCCGGAACGGGGCGTAAGTGGTATGCGCAATGCGCGAGAGTTTTCCCGCGATTCGCCACTATCATTTAGATCGACACGGGAGAAACGATGAATAGACTGGGAGTGGTGCTTGCTCTGGCGGTTCTCGGCGCGGCCGCCTGGGGCCAGGCCCCGGCATACCCCGCCGCCGGCTTCGTCAACGCATCGGACTACAGCGGCGGTCCCTTTGCGCCCAATTCGGTGCTCTCCTTGTTCGGAACCAACCTGGCATGGTCCGCGCAGGCCATCACCGCGGGCGACGTCCAGGCCGGGCGCCTGCCCACCATGCTCAATGGCGTGGAAGTGGTGACCAGCTCCACTGGCTACCCCGTTCCGCTCCTCTACGTGTCCCCCACCCAGATAAACTTCCTCATTCCCATTAACTGCATGGCCGGCACGGTGACCGTCCGGGTGGTGCGGGAAGGGGTCACCGGGCCGGCAGTGCCCATCACGCTGATCGATGCGGCGCCCGCGCTGTTCGACTATGAGGGCTACGCCATCGCGCAAAAGTGGCCCGATTATTCGCTGATCGCGCCCGGTTCGCCGGCCAGCCCGGGCGACGTGGTGATTCTCTATGCCACCGGGCTGGGGAACACCCAGAACGACCCCGCGACGCCCGACGCGATTCCGCAAGAACCCGGTAGGATATTGGAATTCAACCAGTTGAAGGTGTACCTCAACGGCGAGCAAATGGATCCGTCGGACGTGTGGTGGGCGGGGTTCTCGCCCGGAAACGCGGCCCTCTACCAGGTGAACCTGCAATTGCCGGAGGATGTCGGGCCGGACCCTGAAATCCGCCTGGTGATAGGGACCCAGCCGAGCGCCGGAGGCATCCATCTGGCGGTCCGGACCGGCCCGGCATCCGACCCGCAACGGAAACCGGCAAGCGGACGTTAGACATACAGGATAGAATCGGTTAAGGAGCCAGGCATGTCTCGTCCGCCAATCGCCGCGTGGATCGCGTTGAGCGCGGGTCTGCTGGGGGGGCAGGAGCCCGCCCGGAACGGCGAGCCAGTCCAGGCTCTGGAGAGCCCCACGCCCGCTCCCGCCGGCGACTACGTGATCCCGGCCGGGACCAAGGTGCCCCTCAGCCTGATCAACAGCATCAGCACCAAGCATTCGGCGGAAGGCGACCGCGTGTACCTCGAGACCGCGTTCCCGGTGATGACGACCGGGCGGATCGTGATTCCGGTGGGGAGCTACGTGGTGGGAACAGTGACCCAGGTGAAACGGCCGGGCAAGGTCAAAGGGCGCGGGGAGCTCGACATCCGGTTCGACGCCCTGACGCTGCCCAACGGGGTGACCCGCGACTTTCACGCGCGCATCGGCGGAATGGACGGCACGTCCTCGGGAGAGCTGGATCGCGCGGAAGGGACCGTGAGGAGCGACGGGAACAAGGCGGGCGACGTGCGGACGGTGGGCGAAGTGGCGGGCGTGGGCGCGTCGGTGGGGTCGATTGCGGGCAGCGCGGCGGGAAGCCCGGGCCTGGGAATTGGGGTGGGCGCGGGGGCCGGCGCGGCGGCGGGGTTGATGGCCGTACTGCTCACCCGCGGCCCGGATGCGGTTCTTGCCAAGGGCAGCACCGTCGAGATGGTGCTGGACCGGAATCTCAGCTTCAGCGAAAGCGATCTGAACTTCGGAGTGTACCAGCCGCCCCGTACGATGCCGGCGGCGGCCGCCGCGGATCCGAATGCCAAGAGCAACCCGGTGGGCTTGCCGGGGCGCCGCCTCCCATACTGAGACGGGCCCTGGGATCCGGCGGCGGCGGCGAAGCCGATCCGGAGATCGGCGTTCCCCGGGAGGGCTAAGGCCGGCCCATCCGGATAGCCGGCGGCAGGCCGCTGTTGGTCATGCCCATGCCGCCGGTCTGCATCCCGGGGGGGCCGTTTGCCTGTCCCGTCTGCATTCCCGCCGCGCCGCTCTGACCCATCTGCATTCCCGCGGCGCCACCCATCATGCCACCCATCATGCCGCCGGAGCCCTGTGCGCCGCCGGTGGTAAACAAGATGTTGACCCCAGCCGCCGGCCCAGTCGATTGGTTCATCTGACCCGCCGGCGTGCCCACCCGGTTGGCCGGAACGCCGCCTGAGCCGCCGCCCGGTGGAGGCGGTATCGGCGGAACCTTGGTTGGGTCGAAGATGAACTCCCACTCGTTGTAAGCCGTGCGGTCGTTGTACACCATGATGCCTTCGATCTCGGCGGTGCTGGCCACGCCCGCCATCCCAGTGCCGCCGACTCCCACTGCCGCCCCCACCGCGCCGGCCGTCCCCAGTGCGTTTGACCCGAACGCGCCGCCGCTCTGTTGCTGCTGCATCTGCTGCGCGCGCAGCACGGCGTTGTATCCCGCCGGGTTGGGCTGCGTCAGTATGTTGGCGATCATCTGCGTGGCGACATTGGGGGCCCCGCTGGGCGCCGACGGAATCCCCGACTGCCCGCCCGACGCGTTTTGGTTTCCGGGCGCGCTCTGGTATCCGGGCGCATTCTGATATCCAGGCGCGCTCTGGTATCCCGGCATGTTGGGATTGGGCTGGACAGGGTAGGCCGGGTATCCGGGCATGTTGGGATTGGGCTGGACAGGGTAGACCGACGAGGGTTGCGTCGTGGATGCCGAGCCCAGCCCCGGCAAGGCGGTCAGATAACCTCCGCCCTGGTTCTGGTTGCTCCCGGCCGGCTGCCCTCCCGGCATACCCGGCGGTACCCCTGGCATCCCTGGCATCCCCGGCATACCCGGTATTCCGGGCATCCCCGGAGCGCCGGGGGTTCCGGGCGGGTAATTCGTCGCCATTCCGGGCATGCCCTGCGCCTGGTTGCCCGGCATTCCCGGTTGCGGCTGCACACCCGTCTGCTGCTGTCCAAGCGGATTGGCCCCGTCGGCCGGGGCCATCCCCGCGCCCGGCATGCCGGGGAACGCGCCGCCCGCGGCGGAGGGCGCATCGCTGGCGCGCCGCCGGTCCTGCGGCCGGACTTGCTGCGGGCCGCCGGCAGCCGCATCACCGAGCCCGGCCTGGGCCATGAGGTAACTGCCATCGAGGCCGCCCTGCTTTTGCTGGTTGCCGTTGTTCTTGTTCAGCACCGAATCCACCAGCACGCCGCCCTGAATGTGGATGAGCCGCCATTCCTTGCCGGTCATCGGGTCGATGTACTTGTGGCGCAGAAAGTGCCGCATCTGGGTGGTCTCGAGATCGTCCAGGGTTTGCGGATACCGCTTGCTGGTGGTGAAGAACACCTGAATCGCGCGCTTGTACTGCTCTCCGCGCTCCATCAGCAACTGCTCCTTGTGCCGCTGCGATTGAAACGCCACCCGCGGTATCTCGCGATACAACCCAATGGCGATGACCGCGGCCATCAGGAAAACCAGCATCAAAGCGTATCCGGATTCGCCGCTCCGCGGCGCACGCCGTGGAGCGGGCTTCCAGCCTGCCATGCCGGCATCCTGGCCGGCATTCTTCCCGGCCGTCCACAGTTTCGGCTCGACTGACCACGAAAGACGCTGGTCTGTCCCGCCCGGCGCGCGCCTCGCCGCGGCATTGGCCCTAGCCCGCATTCGCATCCTCCACCAGGGGCAGAGTAGACTGGCGTTTCAGCTCGGTGTCTTCCAGAACCACCGAGTTCAGCCCGATGCGCACCACGCGGTAGCGCTTCTTCACCAGTTCCCCTTCGGCGGCCCTGTAGATCTCGTCGCCTTCGAGGAACAAGGCCGTCTTCCGCCCCGTGCGCCGCTCCGTGACAACCGCGTAGTACTTGAATGGCGGGGGCGGCGGAGGGGGAGGCGCCGACGGCGGCGGGGGAGCCACCGGTCTGGGCGCCACCCTAGGCTCGTCTCCGCCGGGCAACTTCGCAGCCGTCCCTTTCTTTTCCGGCGGCGGAGGCGGCGGGCCGAACTGGAACAGGTTCCGGCCGCTGCCTTCCTCCGCCACTTTCTGCAATTTCGCCAGCAGTTCCAGGTGCAACTGGGGATCGATCCTGCTCAAATCGGGCCGGTCTTCCTGCCGCTTGGGATGCAGCGCCGGATGGAACTCTTCGTTGCGCCCGCGCGTCGCCTGGGCCGCCCGCGGAGCCGTCTGTCCGGAAGACGCCGAAATCGTTGGCGGCGCGTCGACACTCGCGGCAGCCGCGGCCGGCCGGCTGGCGGCCGGGGGAAGCGCAGGCCCCGCCAGCACGTTCTTGTACAGCATGTACCCGCACACCAGGGCCAGCACGCCCAGAATCGCCTCGCCGTTGGGCCTGTTCTCCAGACCCAGGTTCATGACTGCGCCCCCGGCGCGGTGCGCACAAACGCGTCCAGCTTCACGGTCACGTTCACGGTTTGCCCGGCCTGCTGCTGTTGCTGTTGGGGCGCGGACACCGACAGATTCTCGATGATCAGGAACCGCGGCGACTTGTCCAGCAGCTCCACGAACTTCCGCAGGTTGGCGTACTGGCCTTCGTACCCGGCCGCCATCGAAACCATGGTGAGAGTTCCGCTGCCCTCGATGGGCTCCGGAGTCCACATGGAGGGCAAAGGCTTGAGCCCCGCCTCGGCGGCCACCTTGTCCAACTCCTCTCTCAGCGTGGAGGTCGCGTTCCGCGCGTCCAGCACGTACCGGCCCAGGAACTCGTCGCCCTGGCGGCGCGCCGTGTCGATATTGGCCACCAGCGCCTGGCTGCTTTTGGCCCGCTGTTCGAGCAGCGTGATCTGGCGGCGCAGGTCCGCCTGCTCGCGCCGCAAATCGTCGGCCGACCCGCCGAACGGCTTGAACGCCACGATGGCCGCCGCCAGGTTGGCCGCCAGCAGCGCCCCGATCACCACCCGCATGGCCACCCGCGGGTCCCTCAGGGCCGCGCCCGCGACCTTCGCGCCGCCGAGCTTAAAGTTTCTGGGCATAGGACGTCGTCACCTGGTAGCGATATAGCGGGTCCGATTGGTTGGGAGGAATCCCGCTGACTTCGGTCACTTCCCCGAACAGAGGCGACTTCTCCAAAGCCATCAGCAGGTTCAGGTAGGCGGCCGGCGTTTGGGTGGCCACCGTCATGTTCAGGGTCACCTGGTTCCGCCCGTCCACCGAGGGCCGTATGACGGTGACCTTCACGTTGTACGGCACGACTTTTTCCAGGTCCGAGAAGATGCCCGCCCAACTGATGCCCTTGCGGTACAGCAGCGTGTTCAGGAAAACGCTCTGCTCCAGCACATCGGCGTTCTCCGGCTTGTTGAGCACGGCGTTGAGCTTGGCCTGCTGCGCGTTCAGCGACTGGACCTGCTGGTTCAGCCGGCCGATATCCAGGCGCACGCCGGCCATCTGCGCGCGGTCGGCCGAAATCAGCATCATCAGGAGCCCTAGCGTCCCCGCCAGCAGCAGGCTCACCGCGAGGGACGCCGCCAGCATGGCGCGGTCGCGCCGGAAGGGTTGGCTGGCGAGATTGATGGGAATCTTCATGTCAGTTGTTCCGTGGGACGGGCCATCGTTTTGAACAGCCTGTCGCGGCGGGATGGATGGGAATTCTCATGTCAGTTGTTCCTGGCAATGGACCGCAAATACCCCAGCAGTCCGGCGTTATTCTCCCCGGGCGCTCCCAGCGGCGACCGCAGCGGCTCCACTTCGACGGCGAGTTCTTCGGCAAAGCGCCGCGCGGCCTCGTCCATGCGGGCCCCGAATCCGCACAGCGCCAGCTTCTCCGCGCGCCCGCCCAGGTTATCCTCCACGTACACGAAGGTCGGAATCAGCACCGCCGCCACGTCCTCCAACTCGGTGGAGGGCAGCTCCACGCAGCGCGCCAGTTTGAGCGTGGCCTTGTCGCGAACCAGCACCGAGAGCGCGCGCCCGGTCAGTTTGGCGACCGCCATGAGACCCTTTTCCGGGGCCAGCTCGAGGGCCGCCAGGGCGGACATGGTGACCAACCCCGGGTGCATGCCGGCCGCGCGGAAGGGAGCCTCGTAGCGCGCTATGATTTCGAGCGGCGTCACCACCGTCACCACGTCCACCCGCTGGTCCGCCCCCGCCTGCGGCCAATAGCCCACCGCCGCCGATTCCACGTCGAACGGCACGCTGCGCTTGAGCCGGAACTTGACCAGCGCGAGCTGCTCCTTGGGCTCGGAAGGGAAGCTGTCGAAATCGAGCACCGCGAGCCGCGAGCTGAAGTCCGGCAGTATCAGGGCCACTTCCTTCCGCTTGCGCGCCGCTTGCGTGCCCGCCAGCGCGCGCACCGCCCGGGCGAACTCCTCCGGATCGGTGACGTTCTGATGAATGGGCGAGACCGACACCGTGCCCGGCTTGAGCGGCTGAAACCCCAGCTCCGCTCGCGAGCCGATGCGCGCCGCCGCAATCCCGGCTTCCGAGATCTCGAACGCCATGCCCGGGGGAGGGTCCTGCAAGAGAGACTTGAGACGGTCTAGCATGGAGTCTCTCCACACGAAGGGATGGCGGAAAGTCTTGACGCAGAGACGCAGAGACGCAGAGAATTTCGGGAAGAAGAGAAAACAGACGAGAAAACAGGAGAGCAGAATAGAACCGAACGATCGGGTCCTTCCATGTCTTTCTCTTTCCGTCTCTTCTCTTCTTCTTGTTTTTCTCCGCGTCTCGGCGTCTCTGCGTCAAATACTTGGATCTCAGTGTCTCCAGGGGTCTCCATGTTTCTACGGATCTCCACGTCTCTAGCCTTCAATGAACGTCACCTTGTTGATCTCGCGCAATGTGGTCACGCCCTGGCGCATCTTGTGCACCGCCGATTCGCGCAGAAACGTCATGCCGTCTTCCCGCGCCATGCGCCGGATCTCCGAGCTCGGCCGCCGGTCCAGAATCATCTCGCGGATGCGGTCCGTCAAATTCAGCAGCTCGTGAATCGCCGAGCGGCCGCGGAAGCCCGTGCCTCCGCACTCGAAACAGCCCGCCCCCTCCAGGAACGGGTGGTCGCGCCAATCCTCGGGGTTGAACCCGCTCTCCACCAGGAAGCTGTCCGGGTAGCGCACCGGTTTCTTGCAATGCTCGCAGATCACCCGCACCAGCCGCTGCGCCAGTATGCAGTTGAGCGACGAAACGAAGTTGTAGGGCTCCACCCCCATGTTCAGGAAGCGGCCCAGCACGTCCAGCACGTTGTTGGCGTGCACCGTGGTGAACACCAGGTGGCCGGTGAGCGCCGAGTTGATGGCGATCTGCGCGGTCTCCTGGTCGCGGATCTCGCCCACCATGATCTTATCCGGGTCGTGCCGCAAGATGGACCGCAGCCCGCGCGCGAACGTGAGCCCCTTCTTTTCGTTCACCGGTATCTGCGTGATGCCCTTGATCTGGTACTCCACCGGGTCTTCGATGGTGATGATCTTGTCTTCGTCGTTCTTGATCTCGCTCAGCGCGGCGTACAGGGTGGTGGTCTTGCCCGAGCCCGTCGGCCCGGTCACCAGCACCATGCCGTAGGGCTCCATGATGTAGTGCCGGAACTTGACCAGGTCGGCCTCCGAAAACCCCACCACGTCCAGGCTCAACTGGGCGAACTTCTCGCTCATGGATTCCTTGTCCAGCACGCGCAGCACGGCGTCTTCGCCGTGGATGGTGGGCATGATGGACACCCGGAAATCGATCAGCCGGTTCTTGTAGCGCACCCGGAAGCGGCCGTCCTGCGGCACCCTCCGCTCGGCGATATCGAGCTCGCTCATCACCTTGATGCGCGAAATGATGGTCTGCTGCCAGTCCTTCGCGATGGGCGGCATGGCGTAGTGCAGCACGCCGTCGATGCGGTACTTGATGGCCACTTCCTGGTCGCGCGATTCGATGTGGATGTCGCTCGCCCGCCGCTCGAGCGCGTTGAAGATGGTGGTGTCCACCAGCTTGATCACCGGGGCGATGTCGCTGTCGGTGGCGGTCAGCTTGTCGATCGAGAGGGTCTCGTCCTGGTCGCCTTCGTCCGCCACCACGTCCAGGGTGAACCCCTCGGTGACTTCCTCCAGCACGCGCTGGGATTGCTCGGTCTTCTTGAGCAGCTCCGAAATCTGCGAAAGCGTGGCCACCCTTACGCGCAGCTTCTTGTTCAGCAGCAGGGTCAGCTCGTCGATCAGGTTCAGGTTGCGCGGGTCGGAAAGCGCGATCTCCAGCGTCCCGTTCTGAGACTTCATGGGCACGAAGTTGAAACGGAACATCAGGTCCACGGGAATGGAGCGGAACAGGTCGTGGTCGATCACCTCTTCCCTGAGGTCCACGAATTCGCAGCGGTAGCGCGCCGCCATGGCCCGCGCCTGCTCCACCTCGGCCGCGGAATCGGCAAGACGCGTTTTGTCGGAAGTCGCCATACGTCACCGGATGGTATCGGCCAGCGAGAAGATCGGCAGATACAGCGATATCAATACGAAAGCCACAAAAATCCCCATGAAGATCATGATGGCCGGTTCAATCAGCGAGAGCGTCGCCGTCATCCGCGTGTTCACGTCCTCTTCGAAAAACTCGGCCACGCTGTTGAGCATGGCGGGCAGGGCGCCGGTGGATTCCCCCACCTCGATCATATCGATCGCCAGGCCCGGAAAGAGCTTCGAGACTTTGAGGGAACTGGAAAGCGGCTGGCCCTCGCGGACGCTCTTGCCGGCGCGCTCCACCGCCCCGCGGAGCAGCGGCGTACCGAGGGAATCGGCGGCTGTTTCCATGGCCTGCACCAGCGGGATGCCGCCCGTCAGCAGGGTGCTCAGAATGCGGGAAAGCTGGGCCACCTGGTATTTCAGCCAGATTTCGCCGAATATCGGCGTCCACAGCTTGAAGCGGTCGATCTTCATGCGCGCCGAATCCCGCCGCGCCCACCAGCGGAACCCCGCAATGGCGCACAAAAGCGCCCCGGCGAACACCACGATGTAGCTGCGCGCGGCCTGGCCTACGGCAATGAGGGCCACCGTCATGGCCGGCAGCTTGGCCGACATGCTGGTATATAGGGTGGCGAAGGTGGGCACCACATAGGTCACCAGGAAGACCAGCAGGACCACCACCAGCACCACCAGCACCGCCGGGTACATCAGGGAAACAACCACCTTCTTCCTCACCGCCAGCGAGAGACGCTGATAGGTGATGTAGCGGTCCAGCACCTCCGTCAGGCTGCCGCTTTTTTCCCCCGCCATCACCGAGGAGACGTAGATCTTCGGAAACACCCCCTGCTGCCGGAAAGCCTCGGACAGCAGCGTCCCGTTGCGCACTTCGTCGCGCACGGACTTGATGTAGGGCCCCAGTTTGGGGTCCACCAGCCGGTCCGCCAGCAGGTCCAGCGACTTCAGGATGGGCAGGCCGGCCCGAATCAGGGTCACGAACTGCTGGTTGAAGATGAGGAACTTCTCCAGGTTGATCTTCTTGCGGCGCGACAGCAGGCCGGCCGCCTCCGCCACCGCCCGCGGCTTGATCGAGTAGATCAGGAAGCCCTGCTGGGAGTAGCGCTCGCGCAGCTCCTTTTCCGAGCTGGCGGCGGCCACCTGCTGATGGATCTGCCCGCGGCCGTCGGCGTACTTGAGGACGAAATCGGCCATGGCCTATTGTCCTTCCTCCACCACCTTCGCGCCAATCGGGGGCTTGAATTGAAACAGCCCGGCGTCGAGCGGCGGGTCCATCTTTTCCTGGTCGAAGGCGAAGGCCAGAATCGACTGGTCGAACCCGGTCACCTTCACTTCCCGGATGCGGAAATCCGGCGTCACCAGGAACTCCACCGCCGAATAGGGCAGGTTGTCCGTCTTGGGTTCGGCCGCGATCCGCGTGCCGCCCCCCTCCGGCCGCGCCTGCAAGTTGCGGAACTCCTTTTCAAAGTTCAACTTGCCAAGCAGGAAGGCGAGCGGGGCGCGCATGTCCTCACTTTCCTGAAGCTTCATCTTTTCGGCGCGGTTGTCCACCGGGGTATACAGCCACAGGTTCTTGCCGTCGGACACGAACAGCTTCCCCTTGGGCTGCGTGTAGTCCCACCGCATGCGCCCCGGCTTGCGCAGCATGAGCTTCCCGCTCTCCGTCCGCGGAGCTTTCCCGAGAGGCGTATACGATTCAATAAAAAGGACTTCCAGGGTCTTGGCCTGGTTGTACCGGCTCTCCACCTTGCCCAGCAACGTGTTCAAGCCGGCGTCGGCGGCGAATCCCGACACCGCAAGCAGACCCAATCCTAACCGAAACAGCCTCACAAAGATCCAGACGTTGCGGAAGGCGAAAACGTGGAAAGATAGTCACCTAAGCTTGGAGGGAGTTCCCTCGGGATTCGGGAACGTGGCAGGGCGGACCCACCGCGGTTTTCGAAGCGCTTGGCGCGCTGCTTTAGTGAGCCGTTTTTACCTCGGATGGCCCGTTTTGGGCAAGCTGCCCAAAAGTTTGTTGTAAGTTATTGGATTAAAACAGTTTATTTCTTAGGGTCGCAGGCGTTTGGGCAAAATGCCCAAAGCTCTTCGCTGGACGGGAGCCGGACGGACGATGACCCGCACCCAAGTGACCCCGGCTCTCCTCCCCCATCGTGATACCCTCCTAGCCAGGAGGAAGTTATCCGGTGAAGCTTCGCCTGACGATGGTTCTGATCCTGGCGCAATTCTGCGGCGCCGCTTTCCTGAATGGCCAGCCGGCCAACAAAGAACACTGGGTGGCCACTTGGACCACCGCGCAACTGCTGGCGCGCGACCAGCCGCCGCCCGCGCCCCGACCTCAGGCCTCGGGCGCGCGAGGCTACAACAACCAGACCGTCCGCATGATCGTACGCACGAGCATCGGCGGCCGCCGCTTGCGCGTGAAACTGGCCAGCGCTTTCGGGAGCGCCCCGGTAGCTGTGGGCGCGGCGCACATTGCCATCCGCGCCAAGGAGTCCGAGATCGCGCCGGGCACCGACCGTACTCTGACCTTCAACGGCAAGCCGTCCTGCACCATCGGGCCAGGCATGGTGATTCTGAGCGACCCGGTGGACCTGAACGCGCCGCCGCTGGCCGATCTGGCCATCAGCCTCTACTTCCCCGGCGAAACCGGTCCACCCACCACCCACGCCACCGGGCTGCATACCACCTATGTCGCCGATGGAGACCTCACCGGCCAGACGGCCATCACCGGCGGCTCTACCACGCAATCGTATTACTGGCTGGCCGGCATTGATGTTCTGGCCCCCGCGGACGCCTCGCTTATCGTGGCGTTCGGCGATTCCATCACCGACGGCGCCCTTTCCACCCCCGAGACCAACCACGCCTGGCCCAGCCTCCTGGCCGCCCGGCTCGCCGGCAAGAAGGATACCGCCCATTTCGCGGTGGCCAATATGGGCATCGGCGGCAACCGGCTGCTCCGCGATGGGACCGGAGTCAGCGCGCTCGCCCGCTTCGACCGCGACGTGCTCAGCCAATCCGGCGTCAAGTGGGTGGTAGTGCTCGAAGGCATCAACGACATCGGCCGGATTGCCACTACCCCCGCCGAAGCGGTGACCGCCGACGAAGTGATCGGCGCCTACCGGCAGATCATCGAGCGCGCCCACACCCACGGTATCAAGGTAATCGGGGCCACCCTGACGCCCTATGAGGACGCCCACTACTACTCCGCCGGAGACGGCGAAGCCGTGCGGGAGGCCGTCAACCAGTGGATTCGATCGAGCGGCGCCTGGGACGCGGTGGTGGATTTCGAAGCCGCCACGCGCGATCCGGCCAACCCCAAACATATCCGCCCGGACTTCGACCCAGGCGACCACCTGCACCCCAACGACAAGGGATACCAGGCCATGTCGGACACCTTTGATTTGGGCATATTTACCGGAAAGAGCAAGGCGGCGAAACGGTAGGCTTGGAAGTGCGGTCGGGATTTCATCCTGCCGCCTGACTTGAGGTGTACGATGTTCCAACAGCTCTGCCTGGAGAAAACAAACAATGATCTCGCCAGCGAAGGTACGCCGCTTCGCGACCTATTGCGTAATCGTGCTTGCCGCCGCCGTTGTACTGATCGCCGCGACGCACTTCCCGTATGATGTCGACAGACCGTTAAGCGCGGAAGAGCTTGCCAAGAGCCGCCAATATTACGCCGAGGCGTACCAAGAGGGGACTCCGGCCGAGGAACAACCCCCCTCAGAGTACGAGACCAAGTACCTCAAGACCGCGACCGAGGCCGCCGAGGGCGAGCACATTGAGGAGCAAGTTTCACACTTTGCCTCTAAGTACGGCCTGCGCAACGGAGCAGTGCTGGATATCGGCTCGGGCCGCGGCTACTTGCAGGATGTCGTCGAGAATTATACAGGCCTCGACATCTCGTCGAACGTGAGCCGTTTCTACCATAAGAAATTCGTGTTGGGTTCGGCGACAGCCATGCCGTTTCCGGACGACTCGTTTGATGGCGGCTGGTCCATTTGGGTGCTGGAGCACGTGCCGAATCCGGAACAGGCTCTGCTGGAGCTCCGGCGCGTGATGAAGAACAACGCCGTGTTCTTCATGCACCCTGCATGGAACTGCAAGTCGTGGGCAGCCGAAGGATACAGAGAGCGTCCGTATTCCGACTTCGACTTGAAAGGCAAGTTCATCAAAGCCAGCATTCCGGTGCGCGCTTCCCTGGTGTTCCGGGGCTCTGCACAAATTCCGGCCCGTATCCTGCGAAGCGTAGCGTCCTGGGTTGGGCCCACGCGGCTCCATTATCGACTACTCCATCCGAACTACAAGGACTATTGGGAACCGGACAGCGATGCCGTGAACAGCATTGACCGCAACGAGGTGATGTTGTGGTTCCGCAGCCGGGGTGACGAGTGCCTCAACTGCGAGGGACTCGCCGGGTCGCCGTTGATGAGGGTCTCCGCCTTGGTCATCCGGATTCACAAGGGGGAAAGGGGACATCCATGATAAGGGCGTGTCACGGAAAACCCGTCAGCCTGAGAGCCTGTCGGAGGAGGCGGCCGGCCGCAAAGCGGTAGGCTTGGAAGTGGGGTCGGGATTTCATCCTGCCGCCTGACTTTTGCCGGGCATGGCTGCTCTTGCCGCCGGCGCGAACAGCATCAAGGCTCCCGCGCCGGGCGTTTACGAAAACCCGTCAGCCTGAACTGTGCGATTTTTCGTAACACGAAAACCCGTCAGCCTGAACTGTGCGATTTTTCGTAATGGGGGCGTTGAGAAACCGGGGCACGCATGCGCGCGCGGCCTCAAACCGGCCGCTCGTAACCGGGCGCGGCTTCTTCCGCGCTTGCCTGGGCGATTATGCCGGTGTACCGTAAGAGTTGTGAGCCCTCTCGAAAACATCGTCGAGGACCTGATGGCCCTGCCGCCGGACAGGCTGGAAATGGCCGCCAACTTCATCCGGCGGCTCAAGCCGATCAGCCAGGTTGAACGGGAAGCGGCTCTCGCCCGCACCTTCGGATGCCTCTCGCCAGAAGAAGCCGACGAAATGGAAAGGGTCATCGAGGAAGGCTGCGAGCAGATCAATGAACATGGCTGGTAGTGTCCTGGTGGACACCAACGTCGTGGTCGCATACTTTCGTGGTGACAAGGTTTTGCATCCGCACTTCGCGGGAGCCGCCCCTGTGTACTTGCCCTGGGTGGTGCTCGGTGAACTTCACTTTGGAGCCCAAAGGGCACAGCGGCGGCAGGAACAGCTCGCATACATCCGCGACATTCTGACATACGCCGTGGTCTTGTTCGCCGACCAGGACACAACCGAGGTTTACGGCCAAGTCAAAGCCGAGCTCGCCCGGCTTGGCAAGCCCATCCCGGACAACGACCTCTGGATCGCAGCGTTGGCCAGGCAGTACGACTTGCCGCTGGCAACCAGGGATGCCCACTTCACCCATGTGCCGCGGTTGAAAGCGCTCGCCTGGTAGCCCCATCAACCTGCTTTTCAGCGCTATCGCAATACGCCAAGAGGAGCTAGACCGTATGCACAGCCAGACGAAAAGACCGCCCGCGACGAAACACACAGCCGCTGGCCAGCGGCTCATCGCCGGCGCCAGGTTCCGAGGCTTATCCTACGGCCCTACCTCGACCGGTTCCAGGGTCACCTGCGCAATGGCTCCCGCGCCGACCTCCACTTCCTTGGCTTTGCCTCGTGCCCGCCATAGCTTCTCGATGGGCTCCGCCGTGCCGTCGATCTCGAGGTCACATGCCAGGGCCAGGTATTTGCCCGGCGGCAAGGCGCCCATCGCGCCGCTCCAACCGCTCTGCACTTCGCCGCGACGCATCTCGTCCGCCAAAGCGGCCGCCGAGGGCGTCCCGGCCGGCATCACGAAGAGATTCGCATGGGAAACCGGATTGCCATCCTTGTCCATCACCCGAGCGGTCACAGCGCCGCCGTCGCAGGCGATCACAAGCCGAAGCCGGCCTTCTCCAGGGCCCCTTGTCAGGCGCAGGAGGTTGTGGAGAAAGCTCCGTCCGCCGTAGGCCTCCTCTTTCAGATAGCAGCCTTCCGGAAGATCGAGGACATTCAGTCGGTAGTCGTTTATCGTGGTGCGGGCCAACGTCAAGGGTCCCGGAACGGCAACCCGGCTGCCCCGCCCGAACGCCGCGCTGACGCCGGAATCCGTGAGCTTGCTGGCTGCGTCCACGTACCCGACGCCGTTGCGGATGGTGCTGAGCGAAATTCGAATTTGGCTGGCCTTCTCGCGGGGCGGCGGGTCGAACACCACCTCACCGGAGATCGTCACCGGGGAGCGCCCCAGCAGTTTGACGTCTGGCACGTCCTTGTCGGCGACCAGGACGTCGGCCAGGGCCATCACCTTCCCGTCCTCCGAGTCGCTGGAGGCGGACAGCCGGTAGCTGCCAGGATGCAGGCCGCACGCCTGAAACCGCCCTTCCTGCCTGGCGTTAACCGTCGCCGGCGTCAGCGGCCAGCCATTCTCGAAGGGAAGTTGTTCGGTAATGCTCACGGAGAGATCTTCTTCGTCGCCGAGGCCTACCACCAAGCCATCCGCACAGTAGGACTGTGCGCCCGACATGTGGATGTCCAATCCACCGCGGGTCTCGCCGGGACTGATGGTCACGGTCTGAGCGCTTCCGATATCGCGTGAGTTCGGATAGAGGGTAGGCACGAGGACCCGCTCGCGTTTGTCCGGATCGGCGGGCAATTCCTTGGGTTCGATGGTTTTGAGCGGCTTCTTGGCGAGGATCAGAAAGCCGCGTTCGGCGAAGAGGCCCTCCAGAAGATACTCGCCGTCTTTGCCGGTCATCACCGTCCGCAGGGGGGAGTACGCCAACTCTCCGAACTCGAATCGCCTGTCCAGCAGCAGTACGGCGGCCCCGGCGACAGGCTGCCCGTCTTCATCGAGCACCCGACCGGACACCACCCCTCCGAGCTTCAATGCGATCTCCACGCCGCTGCTTTCTTTGCCGGGGTTGACGAGAACGCGAACGCCTCCGAAGGCGGCGCGGCGTTGGTCGTACGCGGACACCCACTGGCTCCCGGGGTCCGCCTCGGGAACTGTGAACCGGCCTTGGGAATCGGTAGTGACGGCATCCCCGTTCACGAACACGTGCACGCCATCGAGCGGGGCGCGCGTGCCGGCCTGCATGACCACGCCGGAGACGGAACCCGTTGGCGCAGGCGCCGGCTCGGTCTGGGCAAATGCGGCGGCGGCCGCCAGGAGAAGCGGCCATGGAAATCTCTGCATGGGGGCCCTCCTTTCGGGCGCGCGGGAGTCTCACACTTTGCGGTCCGATTGCCTGGATACGCGCCAATTCCTATGGTAAGCCCTTAGTTGGGTGAGGTTTCCCTTTTCTGAGACAGCGCTCCAGCCCTCAGACGAGCTCAAGCCGAATCTCGCGGCCCACAGCCACGGCTGCTTTGCGGAGCGTGCTCAGCGTCACCGCATCGTACTCGGGATCTAGCAAACGGTCGAGAGCGGCTCGACTGGTGCGCATCCTCCGCGCCATTTCCGCCTTGGAGATCTGTCTCTCCTTCATGGCAGCTTCGAGCTGCCGGGAGAGGACGCGCTTGATAGCGGTGGCGCTGACTTCCTCATAGATGCCCTCTTCGCGGAGCCAGCTATCGAAGGATGATCCGATGTTCTTCTTATTCATGCGCTCCCTCCGCTTTTCCGTTTAAGCGCCAAGTCGATGTCATGTGGCGGCGTCTTCTGGCTCTTCTTGACAAAACCGTGAAGCAACACCATGCGCTCCCGCTCCACGCAAAAAACAACCCGCGCAATTCGGCCATGCCGCAAATTGCTCCTGACTTCCCACAATTCGCGACCGAGCGAACGAACCAGCGGCATGCCAATCGGCCATGAAAACTCCACGTCCTTGATGTCTTCGCCGATCACCTTCCGGTCTTCCGGCTCGAGGTTCTTCAGCCACTCGCGCACGGGCTCGCGTCCCGTATCCGAGCGGTAGAAGCGCGCCGGCAGGCGCTTCAGACCGGGCCTCATATCGCATAGTACCAATTTTGGTACTCCTTCGTCAACCGCCGCTCAATCCCGCAGTACGGAGGATCGGACTCGGACACAGCTGGCCCTGGAGAGAACGGGTCGGCCTGAAACCGGCGAACCGGGGTACCCCAAAATTACCCCGTTTCGCCCAACTCTCAGCTCCAGTAATTCCGATCCAAACTCCGGTACTGCACCGCCTCCGCCAGATGCTTGGCCGAAACGCTTTCGCTGCCCCCCAGGTCGGCTATGGTGCGCGACACCTTCAGAATGCGGTCGTGCGCGCGGGCGGAAAGGCCCATCTTGCGCACCGCCATTTCGAGGGTGCGCTCTCCGGCTTCGTCCAACAGGCAAAGCTTGCGGACTTCGCGGCTGGGAAGGCGCGAGTTGTAATGCCCGCGCGCCCGTTGCCGGCCGCGCGCGTTCTCGACGCGGGCGCGGATATCGCCCGAAGTCTCCGCCTCGGCGTTGCCGCGCAGCTCCTTATACGGCACCGCCGGAACTTCCACGTGGATATCGATGCGGTCGAGCAGCGGGCCGCTTATCTTGCTGAGATAGCGCTGGATGATCGCCGGGGTGCAGCGGCACTCGCGGCTGGAATCGCCAAAGAAGCCGCACGGGCACGGATTCATGGCCGCCACCAGCATGAAACTCGAGGGAAAGCACAGCGTCATGGCGGAGCGGGCGATGGTCACGGTCCCGTCTTCGAGCGGCTGCCGGAGCATCTCGAGCACGTCTCGAGGGAACTCCGGGAACTCGTCCAGAAACAGCAGGCCGTTGTGCGCCATGCTCACTTCGCCCGGACGCGGCATGCCCATGCCGCCGCCGATCAGGCCGGCGTCGGAAATGCTGTGGTGCGGCGAACGGAAAGGGCGGTCGCGCAGCAGGCCGCTGCCGGAGCCCAGCGCGCCGGCGATGCTGTGCACCTTGGTGGTCTCGATGGCTTCCTCAAAAGCGAGCGGCGGCAGGATGCCGGCCAGGCGCTTGGCCAGCATGGTCTTGCCGGAGCCCGGCGGGCCGATCATGAGCACGTTGTGCGCCCCGGCCGCGGCCACTTCCAGGGCGCGCTTGGCCGTGGCTTGCCCGCGCACATCGCGGAAATCCGGGGCGGTGGGCGCATTTTCCGCCGGCGCGGCGGCCGTGGGCGAGGCGGGGGTGAACCCGAGCGGCCTGGTGAGCAGCGTGACCACCTCGGCCAGGTGGCGGACCCCGTACACGTCCACGCCCTCCACCACGGCCGCCTCGGCGGCGTTCTCCGCCGGCACGATGAGGTTGCGCAGGCCGCGGTCGCGCGCGCACACGGCCACCGAAAGCGCGCCGCGCACCGCGCGCACCGCCCCATCGAGCGACAGCTCGCCCACGAAGATGTGCTGGTCGAGGCGCGGAACCTGTCCCATGGCGCCCAGAATCCCGATGGCCATGGGCAAATCGAAGCCCGCGCCCTCTTTGCGCACGTTGGCCGGGGCCAGGTTGATGGTGTAGGCCCTGTTGGGGTAGCCGAACCCGGAGTTCATGAGCGCGGATCTGATCCGCTCGCGGCTCTCGCGCACGGCCATGTCGGGCATCCCCACGGTCACCGAATCCTTCGGATTGCCCGAGGCGTACAGGTCGACTTCGACGTCGATCAAATGCGCATCGACGCCGTACACCGCCGCGCTAAGCGTTTTGAATAGGGCCATAGCTGGAAGTCTGATTAAAAGTAAAGTGCGCCGGCGCCGCGAAGTTCTCCAAATAATCCGCGGCGATGCCGTGAGGACCTCGCGATTCGACGAGCCAGGAAGAGAAAGCCGTTCGCCAAGCCTTTGTTCGCCGCAACGGCGGGCGCACGCCGGCGCCTTCCGGCAGTACGGCTTCAGCCGCTTTCGAAGAGGCGCCGAACCATCGCCTCGCGCTCGCTCAGTCCCTCGCCCTCAAACTCCCGGACAACCTCCTCCAGCAGGTCCGGGATGTTCAGACCCTGCGGACATTTCTCGAGGCAATCCATGCAGCGCGCGCACAAGGATGCATAGGCCGGCCGCCCGGACAGCACGCCGCCGGCGCGCAGCGCGTAGAGGAATCCGGCTTCGTGGACTTTGCCGAACGTGTGGAAGGCGTTGAACAGATCGAAGCTGCCGGGGATATCGACGCCCGACGGGCACGGCTGGCAGTAGCCGCAACCGGTGCAGCCGACCCGCATAATCTCGCGATATTTCCGGCCTACTCTGTCGATTAGTCCCAGTTCCGCGGGTGTGAGCGCTCCCGGATGCGCTTCCCCGGCGATCCTCAGGTTCTCCTCAATCTGGGCCTCGTCGTTCATTCCCGACAAGGCCACCGTCGCCTCCGGGTGGTCCCAGACCCACCGCAGAGCCCACTCGGCGGGGGACCGAAGCCTTTCAGCCTCCCGCCAAAGAGCCGCGATCGCGGGTGGCGGGGAGACCGCCAGCATGCCGCCGCGGAGAGGCTCCATGGCCATCACTCCCATGCCTTTCGCGCCGGCGTACTGGAGTCCCGCGGCCCCGGCCTGGCGCTCCTCGTCGAGGTAATTGTATTGGATCTGGCAGAACTCCCATGGATACGCGTCGGCGACGCGTTTGAAATCCTCCCGGTTTCCGTGATACGAGAAGCCCGCGTTTCCGATCCTTCGGCCGGCCTTGGCCTGGTCGAGAAACTCCGCCACGCCGAGCGCGGCGATTCGGTCCCAAGCATCCCCGCTGAGCGAATGGACCAGGTAATAGTCGATCCGCGGCGTAGCCAGTTTCCGAAGCTGCGCGTCGAGAAACCGGTCCATGTCGGCGCGGTCCTTGACCAGCCATGCAGGCAGCTTGGTGGCGAGCCTCACCCGCTCTCGATACCCATCCGCCAGGGCGCGGCCCAGGAAAGGCTCGCTTTCGCCGCCATGATAGGGCCAGGCGGTGTCGACGTAGTTCACCCCGCCATCGATGGCGCGCCGGATCTGGCGGGCCGCCCGCTCTTCATCGATCCGCCCGTCCTTCTGCGCCAAACGCATGCAGCCGAATCCCAGGATCGACAAATCGTCTCCCGTCTTTGGCGCCTTCCGATACAGCATGGACTCCCCTCGTAGAGGCGCATTGTATCATTCCGGCGCCTCTTGGAGTTTTGATGGCGCGTCGATTCGTACGACACTAAGAGGTAAGGGCGCGGATGGCCCTCCAGATCCATGCTGACTATGGATATCATTCAGGCATCCGGGTCCCCTTGTTGAAGGCAGGCGGCGCGAAAACTGCGGTCCCTCAGGACGATTCCATGGGCACTCTCGATAACCTCGACGACTTGCTCGGCGCCGCCGCGCGGAATGATTCCGCGAGGCCCGCGATTCTCGGCCTGGGGCGGGATCCGCTGTCGTATGGGAAACTTCTGGATCATATCGGAGCCGTGACCGCGGCGCTGAGATCTCACGGGGCCCGCCGTGAAGACTGCGTCGCTATCGTGCTTCCCAACGGGCCTGAGACGGCCGTGTGCACGCTGGCCGTCGCCTCCTGGTGCTGCTGCGCTCCGCTCAACCCGGGTTATACGGCCGCGGAGCTGGATTTCTACTTGTCGGACCTGCGGCCCCGGGCCGTGATCGTCGAAGCCGGGCCCGAATCGCCCATCGTGGCGGCGGCCGCGGCGCGCGGCATTCCCATCCTGCGGCTGCACGCCGTCAGGGAACAGCCGGCGGGCGTGTTTCGCCTGGAAGGCCCTGGCTTCGAAGACCGCCCCCTGGACCCGCTCGCGGCGGCGCCCCATGGCGCGGCTCTGCTGCTGCACACCTCCGGCTCCACCGCGCGGCCCAAACTGACGCCGCTCACGCAGGCCAACCTGTGCCTCTCGGCGCGGAACATCGCGGACTCCCTTTCGCTTTCTCCAGCCGACCGCTGCCTCAACGTGATGCCGCTGTTTCACATTCACGGGCTCGTCGGCGCGGTTCTTTCCTCCCTCGCCGCGGGCGCTTCCGCGGCGTGCGCGCCCGGTTTCCAGGCGCCGGATTTCATGGCGTGGATCGACCACTTCCAGCCTACCTGGTACACCGCCGTCCCCAGCATCCATCAGGCCATTCTGGCTCGCGCGACCCGGCATGGCCAGCCGGCCGGGCGCACGAGTCTGCGGTTCATCCGGTCCTGCTCGTCGCCGCTCGCTCCCAAGTTGATGAGCGACCTCGAAGCCGCCTTTTCTGTCCCGGTAGTCGAAGCCTACGGAATGACCGAGGCGTCCCACCAGATGGCGATCAACCCGCTTCCGCCCCGCGCCCGCAAGCCGGGTTCGGTGGGACCGGCGGCCGGCTGCGAGATCGCGATCATGGACGCCGCCGCCGCGCCGCTGCCCGCGGGCGTCGCCGGCGAGGTGGTGATCCGCGGCGCCAACGTCACCAGGGGCTACGTCGACAACCCGGAAGCCAACCGCGCCTCGTTCTTCGATGGATGGTTCCGCACCGGCGACCAGGGCTTCCTGGACGGCGACGGGTACCTGTTCCTGACGGGCCGCACCAAGGAGATCATCAACCGCGGCGGAGAGAAGATTTCCCCTCGCGAGATCGACGAGACGTTGCTGGACCACCCAGCCGTTGCCCAGGCGCTTGCCTTCTCGATGCCCAGCCGGCAGCTCGGCGAGGAGGTGGCCGCGGCCGTGGTGCTGCGTGAGAATGCCGTGGCCACGGAGACCGGCATCCAGGAGTTCGTGGCGGCCCGCCTGGCCCATTTCAAAGTCCCCCGAAGAATCGTCTTCCTGCCGGAGCTGCCGAAGGGCCCCACCGGCAAGCCGCAACGGATCGGGCTGGCGGGACGCCTGAAGCTGGATGAGCCGGCTTCGTCTCCGCCCGGTGAAAGCCTGGCCTCCGCCGGGCCGCTCACTCCGGCCGAGGCGCGCATGGCGGCCATCTGGCGCGGCCTGCTGCGCGTGGAGCGCGCCGGCGCGGACGACGATTTCTTCGCTCTCGGCGGCGATTCCATTCTCGGCGCGCAGCTCATCGTCCGCGTGCGCGATGCATTCGGCGTGGAGCTGCCGATGTTCCGGCTTTTCAATTCGCCCCGTCTGGCCGCGCTGGCCCAATGGATCGAATCCGCGCCCCCCGCGGCCTCCGATTTCAGCGCGCCCATTCCACTCGCGCCGCGCGGGGCGCCGCCACTGGCGTCCTTCGCCCAGGAGCGGATGTGGTTCCTTACGCGGTTCGAGGAAGCGGCGCCCGCCTATATCACGCCCACCGTGCTGCGGATGCGCGGCAATCTGCGCATCGACGCGCTACGCTCGGCTCTTCTCTCCGTCATCGACAGGCACGAGGCTCTGCGCGTCACCTACCCATGTCCGGAAGGAGTTCCGGTTTTGACGATCGCGCCCCCAGGCGTCTTCGATCTGCCGGTCGTCGATCTACGGCATCTGGCCGAATCGGAACGGGAGTCGCGCGTACAACAAGCCGCCGCAGAGGAAGCCTTCCGCCCCTTCGATCTTTCGGTGGATTTGCCCATACGGGCGCGGCTGCTGCGGCGGCTCGCCGAACGCACGTATTGCCTGCTCACCGTTCACCACATCGCCTTCGACGGCTGGTCCAAGTCGGTGTTCTTCCGCGAGCTATCGGTCTTCTACAAAGCCGCGGTTACGGACACTCCACCGGATCTTCCCGGCCTGCCGATCCAGTATTCCGACTATGCCGCCTGGCAGAGACGTCTCCTGGAAGGCGAGGCCGGCGCCCGCCTCGCAGGCGTACTGGAAAGAACGCCTGAACGGGATGCCGCCGGTGCTCGATCTGCCCTCCGACCGGCCCCGGCCGCCGCGACAGACGTACCGCGGCGGCATCGAGCGGATGGTCCTGCCCGCTCCGCTCGCCGATGAGTTGCGCCGCCTGAGC
>CAVYEK010000026.1:0-42794 GCA_963767595.1 Terriglobia bacterium | reverse complement strand
AGATTCAGCTCGCGCAGCTCCGCATGGGTGAATTGCAGTCCGTGGCGCAGCTCTACCGCGCCCTGGGCGGTGGATGGCAGTAGCGGCGAAAACAGCCACCTCCGTAGAGCGGGCCTCCAGCCTGCCATGCCGGCGTCCTCGCCGGCATTCCTCCCGCCACAACGTCCGTTGATAGTCTTGTTTCGTGACAAGCTCTTGACGGGCGGCGATTTCCCGGCATGAACTTCCGTTCGCTCGGATACAATACGGACATGCAATCAAAACATAACCTTGGAGGAATCGCGTTGTTTTTCCTTTCCTCCGCTATCGCGGCCGCGCAGACCGTGGCGATCGACGCCTCCGGCGGCGGAAGAGTCTTCGATGGCGTCGGCGCGATCAGCGGCGGCGGCGGCAACTCCAGGCTCCTGATCGACTATGCGGAACCCTATCGGAGCCAGATTCTCGATTCCCTGTTCAAACCGCACTACGGCGCCAGCCTGCAAATTCTCAAGGTGGAAATCGGCGCCGATATGGATTCGACCGACGGGGCCGAATCGAGCCACATGCACACCGCCACCGACGAGAACTACAACCGCGGCTATGAGTGGTGGCTGATGGAGCAGGCCAAGGCCAGAAATCCGCGGATCAAGCTGGCCGCCCTGCCGTGGGGCGCCCCGCACTGGGTGGGCAACGGGAATTATTGGTCCAAGGACATGATCGATTACATGATCAAGTGGATCAAGCACGCCAAGTCCGACCATCATCTGACCATCGACTATGTGGGCGGACGAAACGAAAAGGGCTACAACGTTCAGTGGTACAAGGATTTCAAGGCGGCGCTGCGGGCCAACGGCCTCGCTTCCATCAAAGTGGTGGCTTCCGACGACTGGCCTAAGCAGAGTCTCTGGAACATAGCCAAGGAGATGAAGAACGATCCGGCGCTCGACGACGCCATCGATGTGGTGGGCGCCCACGGTCCCGGCTGGGGCGGCTATCCCCCGGGCGAGGCGCTATCGCTCGGCAAGCCGTTGTGGGACAGCGAAGGCCACTACGATGAGAAGCTGCCATTCAATGAAATGGCGCGCAACATCAATCGCAATTATCCCGGCGGAAAGGTCACCGCGGCCATTTACTGGCCGATTGTCAGCGCCATCTATGACAACCTGCCCTACGATAACATCGGGATGATCAAATGCAACCAGCCCTGGTCGGGGCATTACGTGGTCACTCCATCGGTCTGGGCGATGGCCCATACGGCGCAGTTCACTCAACCCGGCTGGAGTTACATCGATGGCGCATCGGGCTTCTTCAGCCAGGACGCCACCGGCGCTCACGGCAGCTACGTCACCCTGAAGTCGCCCGATAAGAAGGACTTCAGCGTGGTCATTGAAACGGTCCAGGCCAAAGCCCCGCAGACGGTGCGATTCAGCGTCACCGGATTCCCCAAGGCCGCCGTGCATCTCTGGTCGACCGACTTCACTTCCAGTAACTCCTCCGATTGGTTCGTGAAGCAGGCCGACCTGGTTCCTGCCGGGGGCCAGTACTCGCTCACCATACAGCCGGGCTATGTGTATACCCTGACTACCACCACCGGACAGACCAAGGCCGCCGTCGCACCTCCCGCCGCCGCGCCGTTCCCGATCCCCTACGCCGATAACTTCGAAGCGTACGCCGTAGGCAAGCTGCCGAAGTATTTTTCCGATATGTACGGGGGCTTCGAAACGGCGCGCTGCGCCGCCGGCCGAAAGGGCGTGTGTCTCGCCCAGGTTGTCCCGGCGGAGCCCACCGCGTGGAAGAGGACCGGCAACCGCCCGTTCACCGAAATTGGCGATCTCGATTGGTCGGACTACCGGGTTTCGAGCGACGTCCTGCTGGAACAGGCGGGATCGGTCGATCTCATCGGACGCATCACGGGGATGAGCGGTGACGATACGCCGAATTCCTATGTGCTCCGCGTATCGGATACGGGAGCGTGGTCGGTGCTGAAGACCAGCACGAAAAGGGCTGCCGCGGGACCGGATGAAGCCGTGCTGGCATCGGGCAAAGCAGGTCCCCTGGGGGTTGGCTCCTGGCACGCACTCTCGCTGGAGTTTCAGGGCGGCTCTCTAACTGCGAAGATCGATGGAGTCGCGGTGCAGACCGTCTCCGATGCCACCTATACCAAGGGCATGGCCGGTCTGGGAGTGGTAGGGTACGCCCTGGCGCAGTTCGACAACTTCAAGGTGGAACCCTTGACAGCGGCGCGCTGAGGAGGTAATCACGCGGTCGGAGCCGTAGCCCGCCCCCGGTGCTAACCGACCAAGTTAAATATAGAGCCGGAAAGGCCGCCGGGTCCGATACCGAACAGACCTTGCGTCTCGCTGGCCTGCAAGGCTGCCTGGTAATCGGCCAGCCGGTCCGCCGGCGACGCGGTGGAGAGAGCCGTCGAAGCCGCCGGCGCAGACCCGGCCGCCGGATTCTCCAGGCTCGCAAGAACACTGCTGGTCCCGGTGTTCGAGCCACTCGAGATTCCGAACATGGCATCCACACCCTCCAACTGGGTGGCCGCCATGCTCAGTTGGACGATGTCGGTGGTCGGAGCGCTTTCTAAAGCGGAGGTCACCGCCGGCGACGACAACACCGATGAATTGAGATTGGAGAGGGTTTGGAGCAGATCCGTTACACCAGGGTTGACCGAAGAGACGTCACCCATTAACGCACCTCCGAGTTTCTTATCGGCAGCCCCGGCGATTGTTTCCAGGCTTTTTTCGTCTTTTTCCTTCCCGATGGCCGATCCGCCTGCATCCATTGGTTCAGGCTGGTCTTTTCCGGCGCTATCCGTCGTGCATAATTGAATTGGCGTTACCCATGAACAACCAGAGTTCGAGCGCGGATCCGCCGCCCGGCGAGGGACGCACGCTCGACCCTTCCGATTGGCCCGCCTTTCGGGAGCAGGCGCACCGGATGCTGGACGACATTCTCGACTACGTCGAGAACATAAGGCAACGTCCCGTCTGGCAGCCGATTCCGGACCACGTGCGCTCGCGATTTCGCAGCGACCCGCCCATGGCGCCGTCCGATCTTGCTTCTGTGCACGAGGAATTCATGCGCTACATCCTGCCATTCGGCGCCGGCAATGCGCACCCCGGCTTCATGGGCTGGGTGCACGGAGGCGGGACGCCGGTGGGGATGTTGGCGGAGATGCTGGCGGCGGGACTGAATGCCAACCTGGGCGGGCGCGATCATGTCCCCATCGAGGTGGAACGGCAAATTGTGGGCTGGATGCGGCGCATTTTCGGCTTTCCGGAAAGCGCCAGCGGCCTGTTTGTCACCGGAACCTCGGTGGCCAACCTCATCGGCGTCCTGATTGCCCGTGACGCCGAGCTGGGTTGCGAGGTGCGCGGCTCGGGCGTTGCCGGGAGTTCCAAACGGCTCGTAGCCTTCGCCTCGGAGGCGGCCCATAACTGCATCGGGAAAGCCATGGACATCGCCGGCTTGGGGAGCGATGCGCTGCGCTTGATTTCCGTCGACGGACGCCACCGGATGGATCTCGAGGCGTTGGATGCGGCTATCGCCGCGGATCGCCGCGCGGGCCTGACGCCGTTTCTGGTGGTGGGAACCGCCGGCGCCGTCGATACCGGGTCTATCGACAACCTCGACGCCCTGGCCGGCATTTGCCGCCGCGAGCGGCTGTGGTTCCACGTCGACGGGGCCTTCGGGGCGCTGGCGATTCTGGCCCCGGATCTGGCGCCGCGGCTCAAGGGCATCGAGCGCGCCGATTCGCTGGCTTTCGATTTTCATAAGTGGGGCCAGGTTCCCTATGACGCCGGATTCATTCTGGTGCGCGACGGCGCGCTGCATCGCCAGGCCTTCGCCGCCCCGGCCGCTTACCTGAGAAAGGAGCTGCGAGGCTTGGCCGCGGGCGCGCCTTGGCCCTGCGAGTACGGACCGGATCTTTCGCGCGGTTTTCGGGCGCTGAAGACCTGGTTCACGCTCAAGGTGTACGGCGCCGAAGCGCTGGGATCGATGATATCGCACGCTTGCGCCTTGGCCCGCTACCTGGAAAGGCGGATCGCCGAAACGCCGGAACTGGAGCTGCTGGCGCCGGTGGAACTCAACGTGGTTTGCTTCCGTTACCGCGCCGGGGACGCCGAGCGCGTCAATTCCCGCATCGTGATTGCACTCCAGGAGTCCGGCGTGGTGGCCCCGTCCAGCACCATCATCGACGGGCGCCTGGCCATACGCGCGGCCATTGTCAATCACCGGACCGGCAGGCGGGAGATCGATTTATTGGTGGAAAAGACGGTGGAGTTGGGGCGCGCCATGGAGGCCAGTCGCGCGCGGGAAGCCGCTCTGAGCGATCTCAATCTCCGCATCGCCCGCGATCCCGATGCGGTCAGCCTGCGATTCGAGCTGGCCTGTTTGCTGGCCGGGATGGGCCGGACGCTGGAAGCCAGAGACGCGTATCTCGAGGTGCTGACGCGCGAGCCCTCGCACCGGCTGGCGTTGAACAACCTGGGCACGCTGTTGCATGACACGGGTTACCGGACCGCGGCGCGCACGGCGTACGCGGAGGCCGTGGCGCGCCATCCCGGCGATCCCATGAGCCACGTGAACCTGGGCAATGTGCTGTTCGAAAGCGGGGAGTTTCCCTCCGCCCGGGAGCATTTTGAAACCGCCCTCGGCTTCGACCCCGGCCATGCCGAGGCGCATCGAGGCCTGGCGTACGCGCTGGCCGAGCTGGGCGACGAAGAAGGCGCCGCGCGGCACCGGCGCCGGGGTTTCGAGGACCGTCCGGTGGTCCGGTTGCCGTATCGCGGGTCAGGGCCGCCGGTATCCTTGCTGTTGCTGGTTTCCTCGGTTGGCGGCAACATACCCACCCGCCATCTGCTGGACGACCGGGTCTTCCAGACGTTCGTGGTGGCGCCCGAATATTTCGACCGCAACGCGCCGCTGCCGGAGCATCAAGTGGTGTTCAACGCCATCGGCGACGCCGATTTGGCCGCGCCCGCGCTGGCCGCCGCGCAATCCCTGCTGGCTCGTACCGCGGCCCCGGTGATCAATCCGCCTTCGGCGGTGCTGGCCACCGGGCGCGCCGATCATGCGCGGCTGGCACGCCTGCCGGGCGTGGTGGCGCCGGCTACCGTCACTCTGCCTCGCCCGCTGCTCTCTTCATCGGAGGCCGCCGCCGCGTTGGCGCGCCACGGCTTCGCTTTCCCGCTGCTGGTGCGGACGCCCGGTTTTCACACGGGACGCCATTTTCTGCGGGTGGAAAGCCCGGATGCTCTGCCCGGCGCGGTGGCCCAGCTTCCCGGCAGGGAATTGACCGTCATCGAGTTCCTCGACGCCCGCGCCCCCGATGGAAAGGTGCGCAAGTATCGGGTGATGACGATCGATGGACAGCTCTACCCGCTGCACCTGGCCATTTCGAACCACTGGAAGATCCACTATTTCACCGCCGAAATGGCGGAAAACGCGGCGCATCGCGCCGAGGATGCGGCGTTTCTGGAGAATATGCCGGGCGTGCTGGGACCTCGGGCCATGGAGGCGCTCGGCCACATTCAAACCACTCTCGGCCTGGACTATGCCGGCGTCGATTTTGGCGTGAGCGCCGGCGGCGATCTTTTGCTCTTCGAAGCCAATGCCACCATGGTGGTGAATCCCCCCGAGCCCGGCGAACAGTGGGCCTACCGCGGCCCGGCCGTGGAGCGGATCTTCGCCGCCGTGCGAAGGATGCTGACGGCGCGAGCCGGCGCTTCGTTCGATAATCGGTAATGGATGCCCTCAAAAACTTCGCGGGAGCAGTTTGATCGCCAGGCGGCGCACTACAACGAGCAGTGGAATGCGTGGAGCGGCGATTCGCTAGGGTGGCTCATCGAACACGCGCACTGCCGGCCTGCGGACCGGTGGCTCGATGTCGCCACGGGCGCCGGCTTCACGGCGGCGGCCTTTGCGCCCCTGGTTGCCCAGGTGACCGGGCTGGACGTCTCCGCGGCCATGTTGCAACAGGCCGGCGAGCGGGCGCGGGCGGCCGGGCTGGCCAACCTGGTCTTTGAGATCGGATCGGCCGAGTCCCTTCCGTTCCCGCCAGCCAGTTTCGACGGCGTAGTCTGCCGCCTGGCGGCGCACCATTTCCTCTCTCCGCCGACCTTCGCTGCTGAGGCGTACCGCGTGCTGCGGCCGGGCGGCCGGCTATTGGTGGCCGATACCGCCGAACCAGACAACGCGCCGGAAGTGGATGCCTGGAGCAACCACGTCGAGGCCCTGCGGGACGGCTCGCACGTTCGCAACTACACTTTCTCGGAATGGCGCGGCTTGGTCCTCGGCGCGGGGTTCACGCTGGAGGAGCTGGTTCAAGTGCCCGAATCCGTGCCGGCCACTCTCCGGGCATGGCTCGAGAAAGCCGGCTGCCGCGGGGAGGCGGCGGCCGAGGTACGCCGCCTGTTCCTCGAAGCGCCGGCCGAGGTGGCGCGGGCATTCTCCATCACCCGAATGCCGGACGGCGACATCGGTTTTCAGTGGGTCCGCATCGCGTTGTCGGCGCGCAAGCCGGGCTGAGGACAAACGGGGCGCGTTTTTGACGCGGAGACGCGGAGACGCGGAGAGGTCCGGGTTAGAACTTCGCTTTGGGCGCGGCCGCCGCGCCGGGCTCGGTCTTGAAGTAGGCGTCGTTGCGGCGGAAGCCGCCCAGGGACGCCACCCAGTTGCCCGGGAACATGTCGATCGAGGCGTTGTAGTGTTCCAGGGCTTCGTTATACTTGCGGCGGTCCACGGCGATGCGGTTTTCCGAACCCGATAACTCGTCCTGGAGGCGGAGGAAGTTCGCGTTCGAGCGCAATTGGGGATAGTTCTCGGTAATCACCAGCAGGCGCGAGAGGGCCCCGGAGAGCTGGTCGTAGGCCTGGATCTTCTCTTGTGGCGCACGGGCCCCGGCGAGAGCCGCGCGGGCATCGGCGATGCTCTGGAAAACCTCGGTTTCGTGCTTGGCGAAGCCTTTCACGGTCTCCACCAGGTTGGGGATCAGGTCGGCCCGGCGCTGCAGCACGGGTTCTATGTTGGCCCACTGCGCGTCCACCTCTTCGCGCTGGCGGACCAGATCGTTGCGGACGGCGACGTACTCGCCGCCGATCAGACCCAGCAGGACGAGCACTGCGACGACTATGGTGGCGCCTTTCACGAGACCTCCGGCTTATCCAGACGGTCCACCGCTTCGATGACGGCGGAGATACCCTGCAAACAGGATTCGAGCAGGGGCACGGGATCGGCCTCGCGCGGCTTGATGCGCTCTTCGCGAACGTCGAGCAGCCTCTCGAACGGCGCGGGATCGAAGTGGAAGCGCGCGGCGGCGCGCTGGACGATATCGCGTTTGCGCGCCGGGGCCTCTTCACCGGCCAGGATGAGGGCATGGCGGAAGAGGACCGAGAAAGTGGAGAACGAATCGAGCAGCAGGCGGCGCAGCAGGTTAGGGTCGGAGAGCACGCCGGCGGCCTTCTGGCGAAGGCGCAGCAGCTTGGCGCGCAGATCGTGTTCCACCTGGGCGCGGTAGAAGGAGTCGTCCACCTCCAGGCTGGAGATCACGTCTTTGCCGTAGAGCACCACGTGTTGCCGCTTGATGTCGTGGAACTCGATGGCGAAACAGTCGGTGGAGGCGGCCGTTTCCGCTTCGGTGAGCAGCAGGGGCGATGGGCTGCCCTGTTCGCGCCACCAGCGGAAGACATCTTCGCCCGCGCCCAGCTCGCACGGCGTGATTTCGGTGAGCACGCACAGCACGTTGAAATCGGAGAACCGGGGATGGCGCTCGCCGGCGGCGGCCGAGCCATAGAGCACCACCGAAACCAGGCGCTCGCCATAGGCGGCCTGGAGCTTCTCGACGAGTTGCGTCAGCCGTTTGTCCATATTGGTTCTCACCAGTCGCCGGAAGCGCCGCCGCCCCCCGAATCTCCGCCGCCGAAACCGCCGAAGCCGTCCCCGGAATCGAAACCGCCAAAACCGCCGCTGCCGCGGCCGCCCCAGGTGGAGCGGGCCATCAGGTTGCCCATCAGAAGGCCAGGCAGGAAACCGCCGCCGCTCCAGCCGCCGTAGCCGCGCGGTCCGCCGGCGCGAATCAGCCACAGCAGAACGCAGATTCCACCCACCACCAAAGGCCAGGGGATGGAGTTGAACGGGGTGCGCGCGATGGTCCTGGGGAGGGTGGCGGTGAGGGAGACATTCTTGGCTTGGGCGACGATTTCCCCGATGGTTTGCGCGGCGGCCATCATGGCCTCGCCGTAGCGGCCCTGGCGCAACGCGGGCGACATTTCGCGCAGAATGTCGCCGGCCCGGGCATCCGGGAGGACGGCTTCCAGGCCGTAGCCCACTTCCAGGCGGCTGCGGCGTTCATCGATGGCCAGCAGCAGCATCACGCCCTCATTGGTGCTCTTGGAGCCCACGCCGAAGTTGCGGAAGATGGCGTTGGCGGCGTCTTCGATGGGCTCGCCTTCGAGCGTGGTCACCGTGACCAGGGCCATCTGCGCGCCGGTGGCGCGCTCGACGGCGGCGCAATAAGCTTCCAGTTGGGCCTTGGAGGCCGCATCGATCACGCCGGCGTAGTCGGAAACGTAGCCCTCGGGCCGGAGCGCCTTCCAGTCGGCGGCCCGCGCGGCGAACGCGCCTATCGCCAGCAGCAGCCCCAGCCGCAACCGCTTCTTCATGTTGAAGTCTCAGTGTACTACGGAGGCCGGAATCTGGATTCCCGCAACGCGGTTTGTTACTATGGAATCGTTCCCGTTGGGAGGTCGTCTAACGGTAAGACTGCAGACTCTGGATCTGCGTATCGGGGTTCGAATCCCTGCCTCCCAGCCATGCCTACGCCAGCGGCCGCTGGAAATTCCCTAGTACCCTGACCGCGTGAATATGTCCTTTTTCTGTGGGGCAGGATTCCAACCGGCGCGCAGCTTGACAAGCTGCCCCACAATCGAACCTATCCAGGCGGTCGAAGACCTAGTTCTTCCGCAACCCATCGGGGGCGGGCGCGCCTCAGGCCGGCGTGCCCGGCCTCTACGCCTTCCCCCTCAGCCGCCGGATCTCTTCCAGCCTGTCGGCAATCCGTTTTTCCACGCCGCGGTCGGTCGGGAAGTAATAGCGCCGGCCGGCCAGCGAGGGCGGCAGGCATTCCATATCCACCATGGCATCCGCGAACTGATGCGCGTGCTGGTAACCCTGGCTGTATCCCCACTCTTTCATGAGGCGGGTGGGGGCGTTGCGCAAGTTCATGGGGACGGGTTCGGCCACCGTGCGCTCCACGTCCTCCTGGATGGCCAGCATGGCCCGGTACGCGGAATCGGACTTGGGGGCCATGCTGAGATAGATCACCGCCTGCCCCAGCGCCAGGTCGCCTTCGGGTATGCCCAGAAAATGCACCGCCCGCATCACGGCGACGGCCTGTTCGAGGGCCCTGGGGTCGGCCAGGCTGACGTCCTCGATGGCCATGCGAATCAGGCGCCGGGCGATGTACAGCCGGTCTTCGCCCGCCTCCAACATGCGAGCCAGCCAATAAAGCGCGGCGTCGGGGTCGCTCGACCGCACGGATTTGTGCAGCGCCGAAATCAGGTTGAAGTGCTCTTCCCCGCCCTTGTCGTAGAGCAGCACTTTGCGGTTGATGGCGTCCTGAACGGCGGCTTCGGTGAGCACGCCGCCCGCCGAGGCCGACGCGGCGGCTTCCAGCGTGTTGTAGGCCTGGCGGGCATCGCCGTTGGCATAAATCGCGATCTGTTCCAGCAAATCGTCAGGCGCCGCGAGCCCCACCACCGGCAGCGCGCGCTGGAGCAGGGTGACCAGCTCGGGGGTCGCCAGGCTGCGCAATGCGTATACCCGCGACCGGGAAAGCAGCGCCGCGATCACTTCAAAAGAAGGATTCTCGGTGGTGGCGCCGATGAGGATGATATCGCCGCGCTCCACATAGGGCAGAAATGCGTCCTGCTGCGCCTTGTTGAAGCGGTGGATTTCGTCGATGAAGAGGATGGTGCGGCTGCCCAGGCGGCGGAGGCGCTCGGCGTCCGCCATCACCGCCTTGATCTCCTTCATGCCGCTAAGAACGGCGCTGAAGGGGATGAACTCGCAATGGGTGGCGCCCGCGATGATTCGCGCCAGGGTGGTCTTGCCGGTTCCGGGAGGGCCCCAGAGAATGATCGAGCCGATTTCGTCCCGCTCGATCTGGCGGCGCAGAGGCTTGCCCGGCCCCAGGATGTGCTCTTGTCCGATGAAATCGTCCAGGCTCCCTGGGCGCATGCGCTCCGCCAGGGGGCGGGTCTTATCCGACTCGGGCGACGGCGGCGTATTATCGAACAGGCTCATGGGCCGAGCGACCTCTGGCGCCGGGCCTCATACAGCATAATGCCCGCGGCCACGGCGGCGTTGAGCGATTCCACCCCTGCCGTGGGGATAAACACGTCAAGGGCGGCATCGCGCAGTCCCTCGCTCACCCCATGCGCCTCATTGCCCACGATCAGCGCGCAGCGGCCGGTGAGATCCACCTCCGCGATAGAGCGCGCCGACGCGCCCGTTCGGGCGGGGACGGCGGCGTAGAGCTGCACTTTGTTCTGTCCGAGAGCCGCGCGCGCCAGCGCCGCATACACCCCGTGCATGCAAGGCACGCGGAACAGCGAGCCGGCCGAGGCGCGCAGCGTCTTAGGGTTGTGGGGGCTGGCCGAGCCTTTGACGAACAGCACGCCGGTGGCCCCGAATGCCTCCGCCGCCCGAACGATAGCGCCCGCATTGCCGGGGTCCTGGAGGCCGTCGAGCACCACCACCAGCGGGCAGCCGCGGAACAACTGCTCGATTTCCCACGTGGGAGGCTGCACCAGCGCTATAACGCCCTGGCTGGTTTCGGTCCCCGAGAGCCTCTGGAAAAGGGCGTCCGGAAGCGCCGCCATGCGGATTCCGGGAAGGCCCCGCAGGCGGACTTCGGCGGCCGAACGCGCCGATTCGGCCGCCAGCACGAGCTTCACCTGGCAGTCGCTCCGCAGGGCCTCCTCCAGCAGGTGGAACGATTCCGCCACGCACCATCCCCGTTCGGTGAGCCCTCCGCGCGCAATAGCCCGCCGCACCTCTTTTAGAAGAGGATTCGCCGCGCTGGTGATCCGCTCCGCCTTCCGCATCTTACAATGAGGGTTCCGAAGGTTTCAGAATACCGCAGATGAGAAGAGCCGTATGGAGCGCGGCGTTGGCGGCGGTGGCCGTGCTGTTCGCCGCCATCGCGTATTTCTCGGTTCGGATCGAGCGGCAATCCGCTCGCGAGGAAGCCCGGCCGGCCGGCGTCATCCTGGTGCTGGGCGCGGCGGAGTACCGCGGGCGGCCTTCCCCCGTGCTGCAGGCGCGCCTGGATCACGCGCTCGATCTCTACCGCCGCAAACTGGCCCCCCTCATCATGACCACCGGCGGACCGGGCGGCGACCCGCTCTTCACCGAAGGCGGCGTGGGCCGCTCCTACCTGATGGCGCACGGCGTGCCATCCGAAGCCATCATCGTGGAAACCGAAGGCGAGAGCACCGTGCAATCGATAGCGCTCGCGGGCGAGATCATCGAGCGCATGAGCCTGCGCTCGGTCATCGTGGTGAGCGACGGGTACCACATTTATCGAGTCAAACAAATGCTCGCAGCCCGCGGCCTCGAAGTCTACGGCTCGCCCCGCAAGGACCGCGGCCCGGAACCCCTCCGCGACCGCTGGAACTACGTAAAACAAGCCATCGGCTACCTGTTGTGGAAGGCCGGGGTGAAGGTATAGCGTATCTCTTAGTTCATGGAGGCCGCCCCGGTGGCCGGCAAGCGCGAAGACAGTGCTCAGGCGGCCTCCCGCCGGCGCAGTTACCCCTTCCGCAGCGCCTCGTTGATCACCCATTCCGCCGCCAAGGCCGTGTCCCCCGTGGAACGCGGCGCGCCCCCTCCCAGCACCGCGCTGACAAAATCCTCAATACACGGATAGTGCAGGTTCTTGGGCTCCGCGATCGACTCGCTTCCACCAGGGTGCACGAGCTCAGGGCCGTTGAGCGGCGTCAGATCGATCTCTCCCTCCGTCCCTCGAATTCGAAACTCGTCGCGAGCTACCCGCGAATGCCGGCGGACATCCACCACTCCACGCACCCCGGTTTCGTATTCGATCAGGACCGTCGCATTGTCTTCCACCCGGATCGGATGGACCAGCGTGGATAAGTGAGCGCTGACGCGTACCGGCTGGCCGAAGAAATAGTTCATCAGGTCGATCCGATGCGACGCCGTGTCGTAGAGCGGGCCGGCGCCGGCCAGGGCCGGATCGATCAGCCAGGCGCGATGGCCATCGGCCGGATAGAACCAATCGTGCGCGGTGGCCTCGGCGAAAACGGGGCGGCCGATCGCGCCCGCCTGGATCAACTCCTGGGCTCGCGCCACCTTGGGGTACAGCCGCCGGTAATAGGCTATGCCGAGTACCTGGCCACTCTCGTGGGCCGCCTGCCGCATGGCGACGGCATCGGTGTAAGTTAGGGCCATGGGCTTCTCGCAGAGCACGTGTCTGCCGGCCCTCAGAGCGCCAATCGTCAGCGAGGCGTGAAGCGAAACCGGGGTCGCCACGTAGACCGCCGCGGCGCCGCAACCGCCGAGCGCGGCTTGCAACTCGGGGAATGCCGGGACGCCGTACGGCAACGCCTTCGCGGGGCTGCGGGTCACGATACCCACGAGTCTGCTGCGTGGTTCGGCCAGAATGGCCGGCAGAACTCTCTTCGTGGCGATGTCGCCGACCCCGATCAGCAGCCAGTCCAGCATCTGATCCATGGTAGCCCAAAGTGTTCAACATCATCCGCCTACAGGGGAAAACGGGACGCATACTTCGCCCCGGACGACAGACGACAAAACCCGATCGTCTGTCCCACCTTACGCTCCCGCGCCGGCGCGCACCGCATGCGCCTTCGATTCGATGCACTGCAGTAAGTCGTTCCAGGATTTGACGAACGCCTCGGCGCCCTCTCTCTGGAGCTGTTCGGCCAGTTTGCCGGCGTCGATGCCGCCGCCGGCGAAACGGTCCAACACGGTCTCGCAGTCCCCGCCATCGACGGGCAGGGCGCCGGAAATCCGCCCATGATCGGCAAGCGCCAGCAGGGTGGCCTCCGGCATGGTGTTCACCGTGTCCGGAGCCGCCAGGGCGCTTATATAAAGAGTGTCCGACGCTTGCGGATCCTTGGTTCCGGTACTGGCCCAGAGCAGGCGCTGGGGCGAAGCGCCCTGGGCCGCCAGTTGCAGCCACCGCGGCGAATTCAGCAGCTCGCGATAGGCCTTATACGCCTGCCCGGAGATGGCGATGCCCAGGCGATTGGTCAATCCAGCGGGCTCCCTGCCCGCGACCGCCTTGTCCCAGCGGCTGACAAACAGGGACGCTACGGAATGGACCGACGGATTGACGCCGGCGCGTATGCGCCTCTCAATCCCCCGCATGTATGCGCCGGCGGCCTTCAAATACTGATCGCGCGAGAAGAGCAAGGTCACATTGATGGGAATGCCGACGAAGATGGCCTCTTCAATCGCCGAGAGTCCCTTCGGAGTTCCGGGAATCTTGATGAACAGATTCGGCCGGTTCGCCGCGGCGAAGAGCCGCTTGGCCGCCTCCAGCGTCCGGCCGGGTTCGTTCGCCAGAAGCGGAGACACCTCCAGAGACACCCAGCCGTCCATGCCATGGGTGGCGTCGTGAATGGGCCGGAACAGGTCGGCCGCCTTTGTCAGATCCTCCAACGCCAAATCGAAGAACAGTTCTTCACCGGCCCGCGCGGCCCGCGTCTTCTCGCGAATCGCGTCGTCATAGAACCCGCCGCGGATGGCGTGATCGAAGATGCTCGGATTCGAAGTCAGTCCGGTGATCGACAGTTCGCGGATATAGCCTTCGAGCGTCCCGCTAGTGAGCAATCCCCGCGTAATATTGTCGAGCCAGAGGCTCTGACCCATGCGATGCAGTTGTTCGGTGGCTTTCATGCTCGTCTCCAGTTCAAAGGAACGGAAATGCCATCCGCCTTCGATGATATCTCGCGTCTTGCCGGTTTCCGCGGCCATGCCATGCCTCATCGGCGGAAACTTATCCGTTTCCGGGTCCCAATTCGTACGGAAAGGCACTCTCCCTTGGACCGGAGGCGCCTTCCCCGCCGCGGTGGAATGTTCTTCGGGCGCCGTGCCTGCATTCGGTCGATAGGAAAGGTGCAGTACCATGGCTAATGCAAAGTGGGACAGACGATCGGTCTTCGTCGTCTGTCATTCGGTCGATAGGAAAGGTGCAGTACCATGGCTAACAGCATGCCGGCGCACAAGTGCAGCCGGCGCTGCCAGGATGCCAAGGGAGAACAAGGGTGAGGTTGCGCCGGGAATCGCGCTGCAACGTCCCCACCCGTGGAACGTCCCCAAGCGGCACAGCAGGCGTGGAGCGGATAAACCATAAGAGGAGAATCGACATGCCCCAGTTCGGAACGCCATTTTCTGGGTCGGCAAACGACCGAAAGCTCACCGATGAGGAGCTCGTCAGAGCCATTCGTTTCATGGTGGCCGCGGAGTACGAAGCGATTCAGATGTACATGCAGCTCGCCGAGTCGACCGATAACAAGCTCGCCGTGGAAGTGCTCCGCGACATAGCCGACGAGGAACGCGTGCACGCCGGAGAGTTTCTGAGATTGCTCCGCGAGCTTGCCCCCGATGAAGAAAAGTTCTACGCCGAGGGGGCGGAAGAAGTGGAAGAGGAAATCGGGAAACGGAAGTAAAGGATTCCCGGAAAGAGCCCCTGTCGGACGCCACGGAGGCCGATGCATGAACTGGAGCGCAACCGGCGCAATCGCGCTGGCGTTGGGAGTGATTCTGGGCGCGTTCGGGGCCCATGGACTGAGAGGCCGCCTGGACGCGTACCTGATGGGCGTGTATGAGAAAGCGGTGTTCTACCACTTCATACACGCGCTGGGAATCCTGATCGTATCGCTGCTGCCCCAGGCGGGAATGGCAAGGCAGGCGGCCGGATGGGTCTGCGGGCTGCTCCTGGCCGGCATCGCCATCTTCTCGGGCAGCCTCTATCTGCTGGCCCTCACCGGCGACCGCGTGCTGGGCGCCATCACGCCCGTGGGCGGCCTGTGCTTCATAGCCGGCTGGTTAACGCTGGCCTGGGCGCTCCTGCGCAAGTAAGCGCGGGCGCGTGGCCCTGTGGGACAGACGATCGGTTTGTGTCGTCTGTCAACTCCGGGGCGCTCTTCACCACTGAGTTCCGGCCGCGGCCGCGCGGTCCTCGTGCGAAATCTCCGGTCTCAGCCGTCTCATTCCCCGCCCAGGAGAGGCGTGGCAGCCTCTGGCGTCAGGGGGCGTACGGGGGATCCTCGGAACCCGCGAGGGTCGCGCGTCACCACGCACTCGCAGCCAGCGCATCGCGCGGCGGCCGCGGTCACGGCATCCTCAAAGTCGGGAAGAGGCAAATGCAGCGCCTCATGAACCACCGCGCCGTCGACCGCGGCTACTTCAAAGACTCTCAGAATGGCCGACACGATCCGCCTGGCCTTGAGGTTACCCATCTCCTTCCGGAGCAGGTAGTGGATTGTCGTCACGGCGTGAGCGGCCAGCAGCCCTTGCGCGGCGCCTGTCTCAATGGCCGCCCAAGCCGCCGCACTTGCCTCGGCGTAAGGTCGCCGGTCGAGCAGAACGTCCAGGACTACATTGATGTCGAAGAGGACTCTCTTCATCGATATTTCGCCGCCAGGCGCTTCCGGTACTCGTCGATGTCCGCGTTCTTGAGAACCCCGCGGACCGCGCGCAGAATCGGGGCCGCGCCCGTGGCGGCGGAAGGCGGCTCGGCAACCGCGGCGAGGTATGCCTCCACCATCTCCGATACGGAGACGCCACGCCGTTTCGCGTATTGCTTCGCCCCCGAAACCACCCGGCTGTCCACACTCAAGGTGAGCTTTGCCACGTACGTATCATATCATGAGATTGGTACGTATGCTCCATCGCCGGCCGTTCGGACCTTCGGGCCGGTTCTCTGGCTTCCGGAATGTGCCGCTGCTTCTGGCTCTTGGCCAGCGGCGCGGCGAAAAGCGTGCGATCCCTCTACTTGATCAGATCCGGCCTCAGCCGCGCGGTCTTCTCCAGCGCCGCCTTCTTGCGGAATTTCCGGATCTCTTCGTGGTTCCCATTGAGCAGGAGCTCGGGCGCTTTCCAGCCGCGGAAATCGGCCGGGCGGGTCCAGTGCGGACAGTCGAGGAGCCCTTCGCCGTGGCCGGTGTCCTGAAACGACTCGAACGCCGCCGAGGTCTCGTTGCCCAGTACGCCGGGTAGCAGGCGCGCCACCGCGTCGATCACCACCGCCGCGGCCAGCTCGCCGCCGCTCAGGACGAAGCTTCCGATGGAGACTTCTTCGTCGGCCAGGCGCTCGGCCACACGCTCGTCCACCCCCTCGTAGCGGCCGCAGATGAGCAGCAGCTCGGCCTCGCCGCTCAGGCGGTTGGCCATGGCCTGGTCGAACAGGCTCCCCTGCGCCGAAAGCAGGATCGCCTTCCGGCCGGGGCCGCGCTCGGGCCAGATGGATTCCACCGCCGCGAAGACCGGCTCCGGCTTCAGCACCATCCCTTCGCCGCCGCCGAACGGCCGGTCGTCCACCGTCTTGTGCCGGTCCGTCGTCCAATTGCGCAAGTTATGGACCCGAATATCCAAAATACCGGCGTCCTGGGCCCGTTTGACCACCCCATGGGCGAACGGCCCATCGAAAAACTCCGGAAAAATGGTCAGCACATGGAAGATCACGGCCGGTTCAGTTCCTTGAGCCCCTCCGGCAGGTCCACCACGATCCGCTTGGCCGCCGGGTCGATCTCCACGCAGATCGCCCGCACGAAAGGAATCAGCCAACCGCCCTCCACCTGCAACAATCCCGAGCCGCCCCCGTCCTGCCAGCCGGTGACGCGGCCCAGGCTCGCTCCCGTGCGCCGGTCCGTCACCTGGCAGCCCAACAGGTCCGACTGGAAGTATTCTCCGGGCTCGAGCGGCGCGCGCTCGCTCAACGGAACGCGCACCTCGGCTCCCGCCAGGCGTTCGGCGTCGCCGATCGTATCCACGCTGCGGAACTTCAACACCACGCGCCCCGCGTGGAACCACGCCTCCTCCACCTCGAAGCGCCGCCCTGGGCCGGACTCGCCTTCCGCGAAGAGATACACTTCTCCCAATTCGCTGTAACGCTCCGGTTTGTCACTCAGCGGAAAGGCCGTCACTTCGCCGCGGCTGCCCCGGGTCTTGCCCAGCACAGCCACCGTCACCCATCCCTCCCCCGGCGAACTCACTCCAGGATTTCCAGCGTAAAGCGGCGGCTCAGCTTCATCCCCGCCGCGCCCAGAATCGTACGGATGGACCGGGCCGTGCGGCCCTGTTTGCCGATCACTTTTCCCAGGTCGCTGGGGGCCACTTTCAGCTCCAAAACCGTAACCTGCTCCCCCTCCACAACATTGACGGACACCTCCTCCGGGATGTCGACCAGAGCTTTCGCGATGTCCTCAATCAACTGTTTCATCATCCCGCCTCCCTAACTCATGTTACCCGAACCGCATATCAGGGAAGTGGCTGGCGTCTCAAGCGCCGGCCCCAGCCGTTCTGTTTCTTACATTTAGGGCTTGCCGGAAAATCACCGGCCACCGCTCCCTTACGGTTGCGGCTCGGTTACCAGCTCGGCGATGGGCGCGGGGTTTTTCTCCACCAGGCGCTTCACGGTATCGGAGAGACACGCTCCGTTCTTGACCCAATGCTCGATGCGGTCGTGTTTCAGGACCACCAGATGCGGGTTGGTCAGGGGGTTGTAGTGCCCTACCACTTCCAGGCTGCGGCCGTTGCGGGCGCGCTCTTTCTCGATCACCACGATGCGATAAAACGGCTTCTTTTTGGCGCCGAAACGCGCCAGGCGAATCATTGTCATCTGTACTCCAAACGGAAAATCGAACTAACGCCGCTTCCTTGCGGCCGCTGCTCCCTCACCCCGGAAGCTCCCCAAATGGGAACCCCGGCGGCAACTTCATCTTGCCTAACTTCCTGCCCATGAACCCGCCCGAAAGCGACTTCATCATCTTGCGGGCCTGGGCGTATTGCTTCAATAACTGGTTGACGTCCTGCACCGAAGAGCCGCTGCCGCGCGCAATGCGCCGCCGCCGGCTTCCGTTGATAATCATGTGGTTGTCGCGCTCGCGCGGGGTCATCGAATCGATGATCGCCACCACGCGGCCAATTTCCTTTTCATCTACCTTGACGTCCTTCAGCTCCCGCAGCATGCCCACCTTGGGCATCATGTCGAGCAGCGACCCGAGCGAGCCCAGCTTCTTGAGCTGGCGCATCTGGTCGCGGAAATCCTCCAGCGTGAACTCGTTCTCGATGAGCTTGCGCTGCATCTCCACGGCTTTTTTCTGGTCGATTTCCTGGCTCGCCTTTTCGATCAGCGAGAGCACGTCGCCCATGCCCAGGATGCGGTTCGCCGCGCGGTCCGGGTGGAAGGGCTCCAGAGCGTCGAACTTCTCCCCCACGCCCACGAATTTCAGCGGCTGCCCCGTAACATGGCGGATGGAGAGCGCCGCGCCCCCGCGCGCATCGCCGTCCATCTTGGTCAGGATCACCCCGGTGATGCCCAGCCGCTTGTGGAATTCATCGGCCGATTTCACCGCGTCCTGGCCGGTCATGGCGTCCGCCACGAAGAGGATCTCCACGGGGTTGAGCTGGCTCTTCAGCTCCTGCAGCTCGTTCATGAGCTGATCGTCGATGTGCAGGCGCCCGGCGGTGTCCACCAGCAGCACGTCGCGCCCTGTCTGCGTGCTCTCGCGCCTCGCGGAAGCGGCCAGATCGAGCGGCGTCTTTTCCTCCGGCGCGCCTTCATAGAGCGCCTGACCAACCTCGCGCGCGATGACTTTGAGCTGTTCCCGCGCCGCCGGCCGGTACACATCCACCGAGACCATCATGGGCCGGTGGCCGTTGCGCGAAAGCCAGCGCGCCAGCTTGCCCGTCGAGGTGGTCTTGCCCGAGCCCTGCAGCCCCACCATCAGAAATACGCTGGGCGGCTCGTTGGCGAAACGAAGCCGCGATTCGTGGCTTCCCAGAATCTTGACCAGCTCCTCGTGAACGATCTTCACCACCTGCTGGGCGGGCGAAAGGGCCGTGAGCACTTCCTCGCCCATGGCCTTCTGCTTGATGTTCTCGATGAGCTGTTTGACGACCTTGAAGTTGACGTCCGCTTCGAGCAGCGCCATGCGGATTTCACGCAGGGCGGTCTCCATGTTGGCGGCCGAAAGCTTGCCTTCGCCGCGCAGGTTCTTGAAGACCCGCTGCAGTTTGTCGGATAAATTGTCGAACATGGACTCAGGAGTTGCGCCGCCCCGCGGCGGGAGCCGCGCGGCAGCCGCCAAACAGTCCCTTCATTATATCCGTCATTCCGGGGGAGGCGCGATCCGCACGCTGCTGGCCGCCATCTTGCCGGTGCGGTCCATGCCCAACTCGTAGAGCACGCGCGTGCCGGGCCGCAGGTCCGTCGCCAGCCCTTCCACCAGCCGCGACACATGGAAAAAGATGTCCCTGCCGCCGTCGTCCGGCCGAAGGAAGCCGAAGCCCTTGGCCTCGAAATAGGTCACCACTGCGCCGGCCTGTTCGCCGGAAGGCCTCTCCCCGGCCTCTCCAGCCCCGGACCCGGCGCTGGCGCGGTCCGGCCTGCTGGTCTTGTCGCCGACTCCCTGCTTTACCAGCGCAAGGTCGGCTTCGCTCCACTCCGAAGGGGGCGTTGCGGAGGGCATCTTTATGTCCGGATTCCGTTTCCGGGCATCTTCAAACATCCGTTTCTGGCGTGCGTTCAACGAAAGTATCCTCGATTTGCCGGAGGCTGTTACACCGTGGCGGGGGCGATTTTCTTCCTGCGGGAGCCCTTCTTTTCCGCCGGGGGCTGCCGGTCGCTCTTCTTCAAATTGCCCATCACCATGTTGGTGACGAACTTCTTCTCACCGTGATCGTCGAACTTGATCACCATGCGTTCTTCACTGCTGGACAGGACCGTCCCCAGGCCGAATTTCTGGTGCTCGACCTGGGCGCCCTGAGAGAAATTAGTAGCCATAGATTTCCTAGCCGTTACTCCTGGGTTGGTCTGATGGGGCTGTGGGCGTCGACGCGAAAAAGGAAGGATTTCGGCAGAAGTACCACAATGAGCTACTTGATGATAGCAAATGGGATGCCGATTTGTCGAGCGCCGGCGCTTTCAAACGCCGCAAGCCGGCGGTCATCGGCCATGGAACCGGCAGGCGCCCGCCAGACCCCGCCGGGTCGTTTCATACAGAGCCCTCGAAGCCGCTCGGGGTGGCCGCGCATCTCTTGTGGATAGCTGTGGTGTGTCCGGATGTCCACGGCGCTCCAAACCGGGGGCGGGAGGCTCAAAAGGTTATGCAAACACGCAGAGATTGGCTTCAAGGGGCCGCTTCGGTCCTTTCGGGCATGTATGTGGGGGGATTCGCGGCGCGCGCCGCCCAGGCGCCCGCCGCCCCGGTGGCCCTGGCGCGGTGCAAAACGTACGATTCGACCGAACTGCTGCCCACCATGCAGCGCATGTTCGATCAACTGGGCGGGTTGGGCCGTCTGGTCAATGGCAAAACCGTGGCTGTCAAAATCAACCTGACGGGCGCGACCTCCTACCGGCTTGGCAATTCCCCCTTGGAGGAGACCCATTACACCCACCCGGCGGTGGTCGGCGCCGCCGCCCGCCTCATGGCTCAGGCCGGAGCCCGCCGAATTCGCATCTTGGAGAGCCCATGGTCGACCGCCGAAAAGGTCGAAGAATACCTGCTCGAAGCCGGTTGCGACCCGCGCCTCATCCTCGACGCGGCGCCCATCGTGGAGTTTGAGAATACCAACTACTTGGGGCAGGGGAAGAAATACTCGCGCCTGAACGTACCGTTTGGCGGTTACATCTATCCGGCTTTCGACCTGAACCACTCCTACCAGGACTGCGACGTTTTCGTCAGCATCGGCAAAATGAAGGAGCACGCCACCGCCGGCGTCACCCTCTCCATGAAGAACTGCTTCGGGATGACGCCGGCCACCATATATGGGGCGGGAGCCGGCCAGGATGAGCCTTCCATCGCGCCCCGGGGCGGCCGTTCCATGGTGCACGCCGGCAACCGCCAGCCATCCAAGAGCGCGCCGCCGGAGAAGGACCCCTCCACGCCGCGGCAGGACACCTACCGCGTCCCGCGCACCGTGGTCGACCTGATCTCCGCGCGCCCCATCCACCTGGCCATCGTCGAAGGTATCAAGACCATGACCGGCGGCGAGGGCCCCTGGATTCGAGAACATCTGACCGCCGTTTCCCCGGGAGTGCTGATAGCCGGTTTGAACCCCGTGAACACCGATGCCGTGGCCATGTCCGTGATGGGGTTCGACCCCATGGCGGACCGCGGCGCGGCGCCGTTTGAAAGCTGCGACAGTACCCTCCGCCTCGCCGAGGACGCGGGCGTGGGGACACGCGACCTCCAGCGCATCGAAGTGCTGGGCGCGCGCGTGGAAGACGTCCGCTTCGATTTCGCCGGGATTCGCAAGTTGCGGCGCAGCCCGCCGCGCCCCACCGGGACGCGCGGGTAAAGGGCCCCGGACCTCAAAGGGCTGTTTCGGAAGGGCAAGCTGGAGAGCGGCAAGAAGCTCAGAAGGACAATGTCGTAGCCTATTTGGAGACGCTCTGGAGCGGGCTTCCAGCCTGCCATGCCCGCATGCTTGCGGGCATTCTTGCTTTACGCCTTCACCCCAAGCACCTCGAGCGCCTTCTTCACCACCGGGTCTTCGGTCGTCTTGGGCTGTTCGCCCGGCTGCGGCTGGGCCTGCGGAATGGGTTCGCCGTTTTCGTCGTATTCGAACTCCGGTTCGGGTTCGGCCACCAGGGTCCCCGGGGCCACCCGCGCATCCTGAATCGCCTGGCCGCTGGGCGAATAGTATTTCGCCACCGAGAGAATGATGGCCCCGCCGTCATCCATGGCAATCGCCTTGCGCTGCGCCGCATCGCCGTACGTGCGGTCCCCTACCAATTGGGCGCGCTTGTTGTCTTGCAGCGCGGCGGCCGCAATCTCCGCCCCGGAAGCCGTGCCGCCGTTGGTCAGGACCGCCATGGGAAGACTGGTGATCGCTTTTACCGGATCCGCTTCGAAATTCTGCCGCGTCACCCGCTGCCCCTGCAAGTACGTGATCAGGCCTTTGTTCAGAAACAGGTTCGCCAGCGCGATTCCATCGTCGGGAGACCCGATCGCGCAACTGCGCAAGTCCAGGATCAGCTTCTGCGCCCCGTCCTTCTGCAACTTCTCGACTGCGTCGGCCGTCTGTTTCACCTGCGCCGGCCCTAGCGCATCGATGTTCAGGTAGCCCACCTGTCCCGACAGCATGGCGCTCGCTACCGGAGGAGATTCCAGCTTCGCCAGGGTGAGCTTCACCGTCTGCGGCTCGGGCTGGCGGACCCGCACCACGCTCAGATCCACGGTGGTTCCCGCTTCTCCCTGCAGCAGCAGCGCGGCGTACGCCAGCGGCATGTCGCGCGTGGCGATGCCCCGGATGCTCTCCACCATGTCGCCCGTGGTGAACCCCGCTTTGGCTGCCGGCGAGCCCGGCGCCGCAGCCACCACGCCCACATAGCCGAACTTCTTCGAGAGAATCAGCCCGGCGTCGCCGCTCTTGGGGGCCTTCTTGTTCTCCAGGTAGTTGGCGTACTGGTCGGCGTTCAGGTAGCTGGCGAACGGGTCGATGGCTTCCAGCATCCCGTTCAGCGCCCCCAGCGTCACCGCCTTCATATCGGGTTCTTCGACGTATTCGGCCTTGATGCGCGCCACCACGTCGCTGAACACGCCGATATGTTTCATTGTGTCTTCCTGACTGGACGCGCCCTTGCCTAGCAGGCTGCCAATCAGGAGTAGAGCGGTGAGACACGTCGAAGCGCTCACGACGATGTACTTAAAGCGGCTATTCATAGAAATCGAAAGCTCCGGAAGCCCTTTTTGACCATTATACGCCCTCCGCGACGGTTCCCCCCTCGTACGGCGTCATTCCATTGGACGCGTAGCGCGCCGGTTGGGTTCTAGGAACACTTGTTGCGGGATTATCGCGCCTGCCGCTCCCATCCTTGTGGGGCAGGCGCTTTCGCCTGCCAACTCCTCTTCACACGTTCCAAGGGGGCGGCAGCCGCCTACTTCCACCCCATCCTCTCCCGCAGTCCCAGAATGTGCGCCTCGTGGTGGCGTCCGTGCCAGGCGTACATGGCCAGGTTCGAATCCAGGCGTACCGCGCCGCGCTCCGGGTGCCGGAATGTGCGCGCGAAATCGGCTTCCGTCAGGCTTTCCGCCAGCGCCACCCACCGCCGGTGGACGCCCTCCAGAATCGCTAACGAGGTCTCCACCGGCAGCGTCCGGGCGTCCGCCAGCTCCGCCCACGCGGTCTGGTCGTAGGATTTGACGGCCGGCTGGTCTTCGGTCAGCGCCATGCGATACCGGATGTAACCATTCGCGTGGCTGTCGGCCAGGTGATGAACTACCTGGCGTATCGTCCACCCGCCCGGCCGGTAGGGCGTATCCAGTTGTGCGTCGTCGAGGCCCCGCACCGCCTCCCGGAACCGCGCCGGCGCCTCCGCCATCTGCCGCAAACACTCGCTCCGCTGCCTGGCGTCCAGAGAGGCGGACGCCTCGAATTTTCCGATAGGGTATCTAAGGTCCATGCCTTAGATCGTAGCGAACCCTTCAGCGTTTGGGCACGGAAACCGTTATGTTGCGGTAGGACAGGCCGCCGGTATGGTCGCCCTGTATGTAGAACGGACCCGGCTCGCCTTCATTCGCATCGAGCGCCCCGCCGGTGATGCCTTCGATCTCTTGCCGGTCGATGGTGGTGACGCCATTGCGCACCACCGTCACCGTGCGGCCCACCAGCGTGACTTCGAACGTCTCCCACTGGCCCGGCGTGCGCGGCAACTCGACCTTGGGCGCGATCCGCCCGTAGATCGACCCGATCCGACGCTCCACCGGGTTGGCGCTGAGAGGTTCGTATTCCACCTGGACTTCATAGCGGCCCCGCAAGTAGAAGCCGCTGTTGCCTCCGTCCGGGCAGTTGACCTCGAAGTGCGCCTTGAAGTCGTCGAACGTGCGCGTCGATTTCAGATTCGCGCCGTGCTCCGCGTTGAACAGCACCCCGTCTTTCACTCCCCAGTGGCTGGTGGCGCTGTCGATCGGTTGCCAGCCGTCCAGATTTCTGCCGTTGAAGAGCGGCTCCGGATTGGTCCACGCGCTGGGAGCGCTGCGCTTCAATTCCGGCGCGCGTACCCCCGTCAACGCGAAGCTGGTTTCGCCGCGCTTCTGGACGCCCGTGAGCTTGTCGCCGGCGGCGTCCAGCTCCCAGGTGGTGGCCGGCCGGCCTGGGGCGGCGGAGTTCATCACGATGCTCAGGTGCGAACCGTTCACCTTGAAATCCCTCACCTGGTAAACGTTGCCCGTGTTGGGCTGGTACCATACCTCGAAGGCGCCGGCTTTCTCGGTCACGCCCAGCCAGGCGGCGCTCAGGCCGCCGCGCGGCGAGGTCGAATTAAAATCCCAGCGGCCCACCACGGGGTTGCCGGCCTTCTGCCCAAAAAGCGGCGCGATGAGCAGGACGGCGAGAACAAGCGATGAATTCGGTTGCATGTCTGAAGACACTATAGCGCCAAGACGTCCGGCGGCGCAGCGGTAGCGTGCCGGCGCAGCGGCCGGGCAGGGTTCCTGAAAGGCGTACAATAATGCTATGGCTATGCGTGTCCATGCTCTCTACGAGAACGGCATGCTCAAGCCCTTGCAGCCGCTGGATTTGGCCGAGAACGAGCGGGTCGTGGTGACCATCGTCCAAGACAGCAACGGCGCGGGTTCCGACCAAGTTGATGCCGATTTCGTCGAAGCCCTTCGGCGCAAACTGGCAACCGCCGCTCCGGCCCCGGGCTTGGAAGAGGTGCGCCGAAGGCTCTCCAAGATTCCCGGCTCAATGACGGCCGATTTCATCGCTGAGCGCGAGGACCACTGAGTGTGGCGGCGTATTTTTTAGACTCCAGTGCGCTTGCCAAGCTCTATCACCCAGAGATCGGAACACCCGAGATCGACAAGATTATTCAGACGCCGGGCGCGCAGATCCGGATTTCCAGACTGACGGTCGTGGAGATCCCGTCGGTCTTCGCGATTTAAAGTGCGGACACGGTTCATCAGCTGCGAGGACGCCCGGCTTTTGGTGCGCCAGTTCCAAGAGGACGTCCTGGCGCAGAAGTTCCTGGTGGCCTCCGTCCGCGAGCCGGACTTCTCCTTGGCCGAAGCATTGCTGGAACGGTACGCATTCGATCTGCGACTTCGCGCGCTCGACGCCATCCAGCTTTCGGTCGCGCTTGGCCTGAAAAGCCTGGGATTGGTCGACCAATTCGTGGCCGCTGACAAGGTCTTATGTGAAGTCGCCGCCCTGGAGGCGTTGGCCGTCCTCAATCCGGAACATCGCTGACAATCGCGTCCGGCGGCAGGCAAGGGCCGGCCCCATCGGGGCGGCGATGGATGATGCCCAGCAGCCAGACCAGGGTGCAACCCTCGACGGGTATGCGGACGTTTCGTGACGGTTTACGAATCCCGCGCCGCCACGGCCCGCTTCTCCCTCCCGTCCATCCCCAAAACCGGTCCCGAATGCTCCAGCGCCGCTTCCTGTTGCAGCAGTTCCAGGAAGACCTGCGTCGCTTGGTTGAACGTCTTCCTTCGGCGATGGATGATGCCCAGCGGCCGCACCAGCGTGCAGCCCTCTATCGGTATCGTGACCAGACGGCCCTGTTCGACGTCGTTCCGCAGAACGCGCACCGGCAAAATGCTGATGCTCGAGCCCAGAATCACGGCCTCTTTCATGGTCTGAATGTTGTCGAAGTGCATGACCACATTCACCTGGATTCCGGCCTCGCGCAGGTAGCGTTTCACTTCGCGGCCCACCCTTAGATCGTCGTCGAAGGCCACGAAATCCCGCTGCGCCAGGTCGGAGGGGACCAGTGTTTCCTTGGCCGCCAGAGGATGAGACGGAGCGGCCACCACCATCATCTTCTCCTCGCGCCAGGGGATCGCCGTAATCTCCCGGTTTGATTCGGCGTAGCTCACCAGGCCCAGGTCGGCGCGGTCCGTGACCACCGCGTCGTACACCTTCTCGGTCCGCAGGTACTCCACCACCAGCTCCGCTTCCGGCATCCGGCTGGCCGCCTCCCGCTCCAGACGCGACATGTCCAGGATTCCGACGGAGTAGATCGCCGCCACCCGCACCGTGCCTTGGACCCGGCCTTTTAGCTTGTCCAGTTGCCCGTCCAGTTCCTCCTTGCGGCGCAGGACGTCGCGGCAGAACTCAAAGTACAGGCGCCCGGCTTCGGTCAGCTCGAACGGCCGCGTGCTGCGGTCCACCAGGACCACTCCCAGCATGCGCTCCGCCTCCTGCAACGTCTGGCTGACCGCCGACTGGCTCACGCCGCAGCTCTCGGCCCCGCGGGTCATGTTCCGCGCCAGGGCGACGTCTCTGAATAGTTTGAAGTGGTCGAGGGTCATCCGCTACGTCCATTATAAGCCACTATAAGCTGCGATTATAAGCCATGATAATATTTTCGAGTATCAATACCTTCACAGCTTAAAGTCTGATAAACTACACACTACCAAATAGTGTTGAAAGGTTCTCCCATGAGCCCGGACGCTGCAACTGTATGTGTACAGCCGCGGGACGCTGAAGAGCGGGCGTTCCCGCAGCCGGCCATCACGGTTTTCCTGTGCGCCAACTGTGCCCGCCCCGCCCGAGTTGCCACCTCCTCCGGGTGGTGTCTACATCCCGTGACCCCGGATTTTGATTGGCCTTGGCCAGTGCGGCAAACCTTGGTCCCCTGCACCGGGCGGCTTCAGCCGGAACACGTTCTGAAAGCCTTCGAGTCGGGCGCCCAGGCCGTCTGCATGGTCGCCTGCCAGGAAGACGACTGCCATTATCTCGAAGGCAGCAAGCGGTGCGCGCGCCGGGCCGCTTTCCTTCGTTCCATCCTGGACGAAATCGGCCTGGGCGGCCAGCGTTTGATGCTCTTCCATCTGCCCGGTACGGCGGCGGAAGACATGGCGCTGGCCTCCGGAAGAACCGTGGAAGCGCTGGCCGCCACGGCTCTGAACGCCCAGGTGGCGGCCATCCGCGCCCAGGTGATCGAGACCCTGCGGGCCCTGCCCATCAACCCTCTGTACAAAGCTTCGGCGGCCGAAGCGGACGAGGATTTCCACCAGGAAGTGGAGTTGAGCAATGACGACATCGAACAATAGACTTGGCCAGGCCCTGGCTTCCGGCCGGCTGGCTCTCACCGCCGAGTGCTTCCCGCCGCGCGGCAGCGACGCCGGCGCGGTGAAGCAGCTCTCCTCCCTCCTGCCGCCCAGCCTGGACGCCGTGGTGGTGGCCGACAACCCTGGCGGGATTCACGGTTCGGCCCTGGCGTGCGCGGCCATGTTGGCCGGCCAAGGCCGTCCCAGCGTGCTCTCCATGGTGACGCGGGATCGCAATCGCATCGCCCTGGAGAGCGACGCTCGAGGCGCGGCGGCCTTCGGCGTCGAAGCCATCCTTTGTCTGAGTGGCGATCACCAGTCTCTGGGCGCCTGTCCGCAGGCCGCCGGCGTCTACGATATCGACTCCATCCAGTTCACCCAGGCCCTTAAGAGAATGATGCGCGAGGGCTCGCTGCCGGAGGCGCCCATCGGCGCGGCCGCCCACCCCTATCAGCAGCCCGCGGAGTTGGGACTGCTCCGCCTGCGCAAAAAGATTGCCGCCGGCGCCGGCTTTCTGCTGACCCAGGCGGTCTTCGACCTGGCCGGCTTCACCAAGTGGATGGATGCCGTTCGCGCGGCCGGCCTCGACAAACAGGTGGCCATCATCGCCAGCGTGCTGCCGCTCACCAGCGTGGAGCAGGCCCAGGATCTCGACCGGCGGCGAACCTATGGACCGGTGGCGGCCAGCATCGTGGCCCGCTTGAGCGCCGCCTCCGATCCGGCCCAGGAGGGGATGGCGATAGCGGTGGAAATGGCGGGCCAACTCAAAGCCATCCCTGGCGTCCGCGGCATCCACATCCTCTGCGGCGGGTGCGAAGCGTCGTCCGCCACCGTGATTGAGAGAGCCGGATTGGCCTAGGCGGGAACCGATATGCCTGATCGCTACCACATTCACACCGTCGCGGCGCCTTCGCGGTTCCGCCGCATCGGCAAGTTCGGCAATGTCGATTGGCGTGAGGACTGCTCCCGTTGCACCAACTGCGTCAAGCCGCGCTGTCTCTACGAGGTCTACCGGCAGGAATCGGCCTACAACCGCGACCCGTCGACGCCGGTCGAAACCTTGGACGGCTGCAAAGCCTGCCTCTCCTGCGTTCAGGGCTGCACCAAGGGGCTGTTGAGCGTCTCGGTCAATCCCGAATTCCTGGCCATGGGCGACGATTACTGGGACCCCGCGATTCTTCTGACTACCTGGAACCAGGCGGATAACGGCAGGATTCCGGTCTCTGGCGCCGGCTATCGCGGCCGGTTTCACGGTCCTGGTTTCGATTCGATCTGGACGGACATGTCGGAAATCGTCCGTCCCACCCGCGACGGCATCCACGGGCGTGAGTACATCTCGACCACCGTGGATATCGGTCCCAAACCGCTGCGCCTGAAGTTTACGCCTGACGGAGGCATGTTGACTCCGCCCCTGCGGCTGCTCGAGATTCAGCTTCCGGCCATTCTCGACGTGCCGGCCTGGCAGGCGCAGGGCGCGCGCCTGGCCGCCGCTCGCATGGCGGCCGCCAGGGAGCTAAAAACGCTGGCTGTGGTCCGCGCCGGCGACGCCGTTCAGGCGCTGCCCAAGCAGTTGCCGTTCCTCACCCCCGTGGTGGCCAAAGAAGACATCGCCAACAGTCAGGACATTCTCGAAAGCGTGAGAATGGCGCAAGTATGGGACGGCCCGGATGTCGCCAACCTGGCCGGCAAGCTGCAATCCATCAATGATCGCTTGACCGTTTGCGTGCGCCTGCCGCTTTCGCCCATGGCGGCCGATCGCATCGTCGAGCTGAACCGCGCCGGCCTAAAGGTGTTCCAACTGTGCGCCAACCAGCACGGCCGTGAGAGGCTGAGCAACGGACAACCCGGCCGTCACATCAAGGATGCCCTGCGCGAGGTCCATGGACGGCTGGTGAAAGACGGCTTGCGCGACGAGATCACCCTGATCGTTTCCGGCGGGATCGCGCTGGCGGAGCACATGGCCAAAGCCATCATCTGCGGGGCCGACCTGGTGGCCCTGGATACCGCCCTGCTGGTGGCTTTGGGCTGCCGTGTCTGCCGCGACGCCCATCCCCGCGACGCCGAGGGCCAGGCCCGCTGCGGCTCGGCCGAGTTGTGCCCCGCCGAGACCGATTCCGTCGACTGCGATTACGCCGCCCAGAGAATCGTGAACCTCATGGGCGCCTGGCACAGCCAGTTGATCGAGGTCCTGGGCGCCATGGGCATTCGCGAGGTCCGCCGCCTGCGCGGCGAGGTGGGAAGGGCCATCTTCATGGAAGACATCGAGAAGGAGGCGTTCGGCGACCTCTGCCGCGTGCCTCGGTCACAGGTGAGCGCATGACCATAACTGATGCCGTTCAAATCCCGGTTCGCGAAGCCGAGGCCTCGCGCCTGGGCTACAGCGACTGGCCCCAGCAAGCCGTGGCCCGCGAAATCCGGCCCGCGCCGGACCGCTACCGCAACGCCCTGGGCAAGTTCAAGGTGGACCGCTCGGCGGCCTGCGCCGCCTGCGGGCGGTGTACTGAAGCCTGCCTGTATGGAGTCCACGGCAAGCCCGCCGGCTACGCATTCCTGCTCCGGCCGCGCGATCAATTCTGCATCGGAACCGGCTGCGCCGAGACCCCCGAGTCCTGCGTGAACCAATGCCCTCAAAAGGCCCTCACGGTGAGGCCCAACCCCAGCGCCGAGTGCATGGGCGATGCGCGTTGGTCGAGCGATTTGATCCTCTCCACCTGGCATCAGGCCGCCACCGGAAGGCCCGCGCCGCCGCATCTCGAAAGCCGCACCGGCGCTTCGGGCGGCGGGTTCGACAACCTTCGCTTCAAGTTCGAAGTCTCTGGATGGGACGCGCAGCCCCGCATTCCGGCGGCCGGCATCGACACGGGCCTCGATTTGAACTACCGCGGCGACGGCCGGCCGCAGGTCCATATCGACCTGCCGGTCTATGGCGGCGGGATGAGCTTTGGGTCGGTCAGCATTCACACCATCCTGGGCAAAGCCCGCGCGGCCGCCGCCTGGAACACCTTCACCTGCACCGGAGAAGGCGGATATCACGACCGTCTCAGGCCTTACGACGATTACGTGATCACTCAGGTGGCCACCGGCCTGTTTGGCGTGCGCGAGGATACCATCCAGCGCGTGCGCATCGTCGAGTTCAAATACGCCCAAGGCGCCAAGCCCGGCCTGGGCGGACACCTGCTGGGCGATAAAAACACCCCCGCCGTCGCGCGTATGCGCGAGGCGGTGGCGGGCAACGCCCTGTTCAGCCCGTTCCCCTTCCACAGCGTCTACAGCGTGGAAGATCACAAGAAGCACGTGGATTGGATCAAGGAAGTGAATCCCCACTGTCTGGTGAGCGTGAAGGTATCGACGCCCACCGACGTGGACATGGTGGCCGTGGGCAGCTACTACGCCGGCGCCCATATCATCCACCTGGACGGCAGTTACGGCGGCACCGGGGCCGCGCCGGACATCGCCAAGAAGAACATCGCCATGCCCATCGAGTACGCCGTCCCCAAGGTGCACAAGTTCCTGGCCGCCGAAGGCATCCGCGACAAAGTCACGCTCATCGCTTCGGGAGGCATCCGCACGGCGTACGATGCGCTCAAGGCCATCGCCCTGGGAGCCGACGGCGTGGTGGTCGGCACGGTGGAAATGGTGGCCCTCGGCTGCGTGCGGTGCGCCTGCTGCGAAAGCGGCCGGGGCTGCCCGCGCGGCATCGCTTCCACCGATCCCGAGCTGATGATGCAGGTGGATCTCGATTGGGCCACAAGGCGGCTCATCAACCTCAACTTCGCCTGGCGCGAGCAAATGGTCGATGCGCTCTCGCGCATGGGCATGACGTCCATCCGCGAGTTGCGCGGGCGCACCGACGTTCTGTGCTACCTCAGCGACGATCCGGTCTCGGCGGAGGTCTCCCAATGAGCGATTTCGCCGAAAAGCTGCTGGCCGCCAGGTCGCAGGTTTATTCCGATATCGAGCGGGCCCCGGAACGCGAGGAAGAAGGCGGCTGCGGCGTCACCGGGTTCGCGTGCAGCGTGCCCGTCAAGGGTCGCTTCATCTACGAGCCCTCGATTCAGATGCAGAACCGCGGCAATGGCAAGGGCGGTGGCATCGCCGCCGTGGGCCTGGCGCCGGAACACGTCGGCGTCTCCCGCGAGACGCTCGACAGCCACTACCTGCTGCAAATCGCCTTGCTCGACCCCGGCGCCCACGCCGAGGTGGAACGCCAGTTCGTGCTGCCCCACTTCGATATCGCGCTCTCCACGCGGCAGCCCCACATCGACGATTATCGCGACTTGCCCGGACTCGAAGTCCGCCCGCCGGACGTCCACCGCTATGCCGTCCGCGTCAAGCCCGACGCGCTCGCCTCCTTTGCCCGAACGGCCGGTCTCGAGGGTTTGGAGCCTCGCCAGTTGGAAGACGAGTTTGTGTGGCGCAACTCCTACCAGCTCAATGAAGCCTTCTACGCGTCTCTGGGCGAGAAACGGGCCTTCGTTCTTTCCCACGGCCGCGACCAACTGGTCTTCAAGATGGTGGGCTACGCCGAGCAGAACGTGCAGTATTACCAGCTTCAGGACTTCGCGGCCCACGTGTGGATCGCTCATCAGCGCTACCCCACCAAGGGCCGCGTGTGGCACCCCGGCGGCGCCCACCCCTTCGCCGGAATGAACGAGGCGCTGGTGCACAACGGCGATTTCGCCAACTACCACTCCGTCTGCGAGTACCTGCGGCAGCGCAACATCCGCCAGCAGTTCCTCACCGACACCGAAGTCTCCGTCCAGCTCTTCGACTTGTGGAATCGAGTCTATCAATACCCGTTGGAGTACATCATCGAGGCCCTGGCGCCGACGACGGAGCTCGATTTCGACCAGTTGCCGCCCGAGAAGCAGGTGATCTACCGCCAGATCCAGGCCACTCACATTCATGCCTCGCCGGATGGTCCGTGGTTCTTCATCATCGCGCGCAACCATGAAGGCGAGTTCCAATTGCTGGGGATCACCGATACCGCCATGCTGCGGCCCCAGGTGTTCGCCTTCTCCGACAGCGGCGAGGTGCAGATCGGCTTGATCTGCTCGGAGAAACAGGCCATCGACGCCACTCTGCGGAGCCTGGCGCAGGAAGACCCGCGATTCTGTCCTGTGGCCGACAAGTACTGGAACGCCCGCGGAGGGTCCTCGAGCGATGGCGGCGCGTTCGTCTTCACGGTGTCGCCCGCAGGCGACGGCGGCAAGCGGCTCACCTGCGCGGACAAGTTCGGCCGCGCGGTGGAGTTCGATGGCGGCTCGGTCCGCTGCGACCTGGGAAGCTTCCAGGCGCACGGCAACGGAACGCCCAACGCGGTCAAGGAAATGCAGAAAAGCGGCGATGCCGCGGGCCTCTTCCAGTACGCCTTGGGCCTGGCTTCCTGGCCGGCCGACCAGTTGCGGAAGTTCTGCCAGAGCTTGATCCATGGAGCGGACAGCCTCAAAGCCCGCACCGCCGCCCTCGAAGCGCTGAGCCTGCTGCACGACCGCCGCTTCGACACCGGCGACAAGCGTCGCGCCACCGTGGTCCAGGTGATCGAGGAGGCCATCGAGCGCCTGCTCGACGCCGCTCCGCTGTTTGGCGAACCGCCGGCTAGCGGATGGCGCCGGATCACCTGGGCTACCCGCGGCCGCCTGGCCGCTCCGCTGCCGGGCGAGGACCTGCTGGTCATCGACGCCCACGGCTTCCCTCCCGAGAGCGACGACTGCGATGCCAGATTGCTGCGCCGGGCTCACGAAACGGGTTGGAAGCGGTTTGCGGTCTACCGGCTGCGCGGGCAGCGCTTCCACGGAGTAGGCTTGGGGCCGGCCACCGACGGCGTGCGTATCGACCTCTATGGCTCCAACGGCGATTACGCTGCCAGCGGCATGGATGGCCTCGAGATCCGCATCCACGGCAATGCCCAGGACCAGGTGGCCCAGATCGCCAAGCGCGGCAAGCTGGTGATCTACGGCGACGTCGGACAGACCTTTATGTATGGCGCCAAGGGCGGCGAGGTCTACGTCCTCGGCAACGCCGCCGGCCGGCCGCTGATCAACGCCGTAGGACGCCCGCGCGTGGTGATCAACGGCACCTGCCTGGACTTTCTGGCGGAATCGTTCATGGCCGGCGATCCGCTGGCCGGCGGCGGCTTCGTCATCCTCAACGGCATCGAGTTCGACGGCCGCGGCTGCATGAAGCCCCAGCCGGCGCCGTACCCCGGCGCCAACCTCTTCTCGCTCGCCAGCGGCGGGGCCATCTACATTCGCGATCCGCACCAGAAGGTGGTCGAGCGCCAGCTCAACGGCGGCGTGTTCTCTCCGCTCACCGACAAGGACTGGCGTCTGATCCGCCCCTACCTGGAGGAGAACGAACGGCTCTTCGGGGTCAAGGTGCAAGAGCTGTTGACCGTGGATGGCGGCGTCCGCGCGCCGCAGGATGTCTATCGCAAGGTCGGGGCCGTGAAACTCTCGGTGCTGGCCGGTTCGGAGAAAAAGAAATGACCGGCGGAATGGCGTCTCCCATCGAAATCGAAAGCATTGGCGGCGGTCTGGCTTTCGAGGTGCAAGAGCGCAGCGGGGCCTCACCCATGAGCTGCTACCAGTGCGCTAAGTGCTCGAGCGGCTGCCCGGTGGCCGCCCGAGGCGATTTCAAGCCGCACGAATTGGTGCGCCTCGTCCAGACCGAGCAGCGCGATGCGGTTCTCTCCAGCCGGTTCATCTGGGAGTGCACCTCCTGCCAGACCTGCGCCACGCGCTGTCCGCAGCAGGTCGACATCGCCGCCATGGTCGACGCGCTTCGAGCCATGAGCCGCGCCGCCCGGTCGGTGGCCCCCTCGACCGCCGTTCCCATCTTCAACCAGCTCTTCCTCGACGCCGTCCGCGAACGAGGGCGCATATTCGAGTTGGATCTGATGATCCGGTTCAAGCTCCGCTCCAAGAAGCTCTTCGAGGACGCCGGCAAGGCGCCCATGATGCTCCGCAAAGGCAAGCTGCCGCTGTCCGGAACGCGCGTGGGCGGGAAGGAAGAGCGTGAGGCCCTGTTCGGCCGCGCCGCCGAAGGAGACGCCAAGTGACCTACGCATTTTTTCCAGGCTGCTCGCTGGATGGCGCCGCCAAGGACTACCACCGTTCCACCCTGGCGGTGGCCGCCAAACTCGGGCTCGATCTGCCGGAATTGAAGGACTGGATCTGCTGCGGCTCCACCGCCGCCCATTCGAGCGACCCGCTGCTGGCCGATGCCCTGCCGGCCAAGAGCCTCTCCGCCGCCGGCGGCAGCACCGTCGCAGTGGCCTGCGCCGCCTGCTATAGCCGGCTCAAGACCGCCAACCACCATATCGCCGGAGATGCCGCCCTGCGCGCCAGGGTAGCCCACGTCGTCGGACGCGACTACGACGGCAACACGCCGGTCCTGCATCTGCTCGAAATCCTCTGCCGGGATATCGGAACACCGCGCATCGCCGCCGCCATCCGCCGCCCGCTTACCGGGCTGAAGGTGGCCTGCTACTACGGTTGCCTGCTCACGCGTCCGCCGGAAATCACCAACTTCGACGACGCCGAGAACCCCACCCTGATGGACCGGCTCATGGAAGCCGCCGGGGCGTCGCCGCTCGTTTGGCCGCACAAGACCGAGTGCTGTGGAGCAAGCTCCTCCATCACCGATTCGAGCATCGTGCTCGAGCTGACCAACAAGATCCTCGCCATGGCGCACGCGGCCGGGGCCGACTGCATTGCCACCGCCTGCTCCCTGTGCCAACTGAACCTGGACATGCGGCAGAAGGACATTGAATCCAAATTCGGACGCCGGTACAACCTGCCGGTGTTCTACTTCACCCAGTTGCTGGGCCTGGCCATGGGCTGCCAGGAGGATGAACTATCGTTGAACAGCCTGGTGGTGGAACCCAAGGCATTGCTCCAGGCCAAGGGAATCGGACGCTGAGGCATGACTATGATCGCGAACAATGGGCATAAGCCTGAGCCGTTGACAAGCCGGGAGGCTTATCCCACCGGGCTGACAAGCCGGGAGGCTTATCCCACCGCGGCCGAAGCCGTCGGCGCCGTGCTGGTCTGCGGGGCGGGCGTTACCGGCATCCAAGCCTCTCTCGACCTCGCCGAGAGCGGTTTCAAGGTCTATCTGCTCGATTCTTCTCCCGCCATCGGCGGGCGGATGGCCCAGCTCGATAAGACCTTTCCCACCGGCGACTGCTCCATGTGCATCCTCTCGCCCAAGCTGGTGGAGTGCGCCCGGAATAAGAACATCGAGATCATCACTCTGGCGGACGTCGAGGGAATATCGGGCCAGCCCGGCAATTTCCAAGTCAAGATCCGCCAGAATCCCCGCTATGTGGATCTGGACAAGTGCAACGCCTGCGGCGACTGCACAGCGGCCTGCCCGGTGGACCTGCGCAGCGAATTCGACCGCGGCCTGGGCCTGCGCAAAGCCATCTTCCGTCCCTACCCGCAGGCCATTCCCAACGTCTTCGGCATTTCCAAAGCGGCCGGGCCCGCGCCTTGCAAGTCCGCCTGCCCGGCGGGCGTCAACGCCCAGGGGTACGTGGCTCTGGTGGCGGCCGGCAAATTCAAAGAGGCCTATGAGCTGATCCGCCAGCGCTGCACGCTCCCGGCGGCCTGCGGGCGCGTGTGCCAGCATCCCTGCCAGGACGATTGCAACCGCGGCGAAATCGACCAGGCCGTCTCGGTCCGCGATCTGAAGCGCTTCGTCGCCGATTACATCCACGCCAACCCGGAGCTGTGTCCGCCCGCCAAGCCGCCCGCCGTGAAGCTCGATGCCAAGGTGGCCGTCGTCGGCGGCGGCCCGGCGGGCTTGACCGTGGCTGCCGATCTGGCGTTGCTGGGCTACCGCATCACCCTGTACGACGGCCAGCCGCGCCTGGGCGGCATGTTGCGCTACGGCATTCCCGATTACCGTCTGCCCGAGGACGTCCTGGACCGCGAGATCCAATACATCCTCGACCTGGGCGTGGAAGCCAAGACCGGTGTCCGTGTGCCCGATCCTCGGAACCTGTTGAGGTCAACCGGCCGCGACCGTCAGGGAGCGGCTTGTCCCCGACCTGGAGCCAACCGATCCGCCCACCTCAGGGAGCGGTCGGGTCCCCTCCACCGCCGCGTTCGACGCCGTCTTCGTCGCTCCCGGCGCCTGGCTCGGCCGCAAAATGGATATTCCGGGCGAGGACGCCAAGGGCGTCTGGGAGGCGCTCGACTTCCTCTATCAGGTCAACAACGGGAGGATGCCCGCCATCGGTCCCAACGTGGTGGTGATCGGCGGCGGCGACGTGGCCATGGACGCGGCCCGCTGCGCGCGCCGTATGCCTGGCGTGCAATCTGTGAAGCTGGCCTACCGCAGGACCCGCGAGGAAATGCCGGCCCATCCCTGGGAAGTGGCCGAAGCCCTCGAAGAAGGCGTGGTCCTCCACACCGGTCTGGGACCGGCCAGAATCGAGACCGCCAGCGGGAAGGTCTCCGGTATCGCCTTCCACCCGCGCATCGGCGGGTCCGGCGAGACCAGGCAGACTCAGCCGCGCTTCGACCAATCGAAGACCACCGTCTTTTCCGCCGACACCATCATCGTAGCCGTGGGGCAAGGAATCGATTCGGCCGGGCTGGGCGTAGCCACCGGATCGAATGGCCGCATCGCCGCCGACAAGGATACGCTGGCCACCAGCGTGGCCGGCATCTTCGCGGGCGGAGACGGCGTATTGGGTCCGGCATCCATCGTGGATGCCATGGCCCAGGGCCACAGAGCAGCCGAGGCCATCGATGCCTACCTTCGCGGGGCCACGCCGGCCAAGGCGCCGGCGGCTTCCGCCCAGGCCAAGCCGGCCCGCAATCCCGAGCCCGGCGCCCCTCGCGCGGACCGTGTCAAAATGCCGCGCGCGGATATGGCCGCGCGCTTGCGCGGCTTCGCCGAGATTGAACAAGGCTATACGCCGGAACAGGCCATCGCCGAAGCCCGGCGCTGCCTGGCGTGCGGCCTGTGCAGCGAGTGCATGGAGTGCGTGAAGGCCTGTTCGGCCGGCGCCATCCGCCACGAGCAACTGGCCGTGGAACGCCGGCTCGACGTGGGCAGCGTGATTCTCACCCCCGGCTTCGAGGAGTTCCAGGCATCCCTGCGCGGCGAGTTCGGCCACGGGCGCTATGCCAACGTGCTCTCGAGCGTGCAGTTCGAGCGGATGCTCTCCGCCGCGGGTCCCACCGGCGGAATCGTCGAGCGCCCCTCGGACGGCGGCCAGGTGAACAAGATCGCTTTCATCCAGTGCGTGGGCAGCCGCGATGCCGCCCGCGGCAATGGCTACTGTTCGTCCATCTGCTGCATGAGCGCCACCAAAGAGGCCATGGTCGCTCTGGAACACGCGCATGGGCGGAAACTCGAAGTCGCCATCTTCTGCATGGACGTGCGGGCCTTCGGCAAGGAGTTCGATAGCTACGTCAACCGCGCCCGCGACGAGCACGGCGTCGAGTTCATCCGCGCCATCCCCTCGCGGATTGTCGAGATGCCCGGCAGCCGGACGCCGCGCATCCGCTACTTCGGCCAGGATGGCGCCGAACAGCAGCGCGATTTCGACCTGGTGGTGCTCAGCGTGGGGCTGCGGCCCTCCTCCGGCGTCAAGGAAATGGCCGCGCGCCTGGGCGTGGAACTGAACGAGTTCGGTTTCAGCCGGACCGAACGGCTCTCTCCGCTGGCCACTTCCCGGCCGGGTATCTACGTCGCCGGAGCGTTCCAGGAACCCAAGGACATCCCCGAATCGGTGGCCCAGGCCTCCGCCGCCGCCGCCTGCGCCATGGACCAGCTCGCCCCATCCCGCGGCGCCATGATCGAGCGCCACGAATATCCCTGGGAACGCGACATCACCGACGAATCCCCGCGCGTGGGCGTGTTCATCTGCCACTGCGGCCACAACATCGCTTCGGTCGTCGACGTGAAACAGGTGGCCGAGAAGGCCGCCGGCATGGGTAGCGTCTGCCACGCCGAAGCCAATCTGTACACCTGCTCGGATACCAATCAGCAGCACATCAAGGACATGATCTCCAAGCACCGGCTCAACCGCCTGGTGGTCTCCTCCTGTTCGCCGCGCACTCACGAGATGCTCTTCCAGGAGACCCTCCGCGAAAGCGGGCTGAACCAGTATCTCTTCGCCATGACCAATATCCGCGACCAGTGCTCCTGGGTCCACAAAGACGATCCCGAGGCGGCCACGGAGAAGGCGCTCGATCTGACTTCCATGGCGGTCGCCCGTGCGCGGCGCTTGAAGGCTCTCCCCACGGGCCGCTTGCCCGTGACGGCCTCGGCTTTGGTGATTGGCGGCGGCCTGGCCGGCATGACCGCGGCCCTGGCCATAGCGGACCAGGGATTCGAAGTTCACCTGGCGGAGAAAGAGCCGCATTTGGGCGGCATGCTGCGGGAAGTCCACAGCACCCTCGAAGGGGCCGATGTGCAGCTCCATCTCAAGCGGCTCATGGCCCGCGTCCAGTCTCACCGGAAGATCAACGTCTACCTGAACGCCACCCCCGCCGCGATCGCCGGCCACGTGGGCAATTTCAAGAGCGTCCTGAGCGTCGCCGGGGTCGAAAAGCCCATCAGCCACGGCGTGGTAATTGTCGCTGTCGGCGGGCAGGAGAGATCCACCGAGCTATACCTCCACGGCAAGAACCCGCACGTGACCACCCAGACCAAGCTCGATGCCGCGCTGGCGGACGGCGGCCTGCCGCCGGAACTGGCGGGCAAACCCGACCCGACGGTGGTCATGATTCAGTGCGTGGAAAGCCGCAACGACCAGCATACTTACTGCAGCCGCGTCTGCTGTTCGGAAGCGGTCAAGAACGCCCTCGAAATCAAGCGCCGCCTGCCGGCGGCCAAGGTGGCGATTCTGGGCCGCGACATCCGTACCTACGGATTCCGCGAGACCTATTTCCAAAAGGCCCGCCAAGCGGGCGTGCTGTTCGTCCGCTATCCCGATAAGTGCGACCCGGTGGTGACCGAGGAAGGCGGTCGGCTCAAGGTGACCGTCCATGATATCTCGATCAACCGCGACTTAGTCCTGCGGCCGGATCTGCTGGCGCTTTCGACCGGCATCGCTCCAGCCGCCGACAACCCGGCGCTCTCGGGCCTGCTGCGCAGCGCCCTGACGGCCGACGGCTTCTTCCTCGAAGCTCATCCCAAGCTTCGCCCGGTGGATCTGGCCAACGAAGGCGAGTTTCTCTGCGGCCTCGCGCATTCGCCCCGCTTTATCGACGAAACCATTGCCCAGGCGCAGGCCGCCGCGGGGCGCGCCGCCACCATCCTGTCCAAAGACCACCTCGAGATTCCCGGCCAGGTGGCTCGCGTCAACCCGGAAAACTGCGTAGCCTGCGCCACCTGCGTGGGTCTCTGCCCGTACGGCGCGCCGATGATCAACGACCTCAAGAAAGCCGAGATCCAGGGCGCCAAGTGCATGGGGTGCGGCGCCTGCGCGGCCGCCTGCCCGGCCAGGACCATCACCCTCCAGCACCAGGAAGACCAGGCCTTGGTGGCGATGCTCGACGAATTGCTCGCCGCCGGAGTGAACGCATGATTCAGTTGGATCGAGAAGAAATCGCGGCGCCGGTTTCCGCCGAGCGCTGGGAGCCGCGCATCATCGCCTTCTGCTGCAACTACTGCGCGTATGCCGCAGCCGACCTGGCGGGCTCCAAGCGCATGCAGTATCCCGCCAACGTGCGCATCGTCCACACGCCGTGCACCGGCAAGATCGAAATGGAACACATCCTCGACGCCTTCGAGAAGGGCATCGACGGGGTTCTGGTGGCCGGATGTTTGGAAGGCGGCTGCCACTTCCTCGAAGGCAATCTCCGCGCGCGCCAGCACATCGGACGCATGCGCGAGATTCTGGACGAAATCGGCGTCGGCGCCGAACGGCTCAAGATGGTCAACCTTTCGGCCGCCATGGCCCCCGCGTTCGTCGAGCGCGTCGAAGAGATTGTCGAAACCGTCCGCGCGCTGGGCCCCAGTCCGCTTTCGCCGTCCCGGCGGAAAGAGAGTGCAGGTAAGTCATGATAGTCGCTTCCCCTAAGTCCGTCACCGAACTGAAGAATCTCATTGCGTCTCACCGCAAGGTCCTGTTTGTGGGCTGCGGCACCTGCGTCACGGTATGCCTGGCCGGCGGCGAGCGCGAGGTGGGCATCGCCTCCTATGCCGTCCGCATGGCGCGCAAGATCGAGGGCCAGCCGCTGGAACTTACCCAGATCACCATCGAGCGCCAGTGCGAGAACGAGTTCATCAAGGACATGGCGGAGCCGGCGGCCAAGGCCGACGCCATCGTCTCCTTCGGCTGCGGCGCCGGCGTACAGGCGCTAGCCGAGCGCTTCCCCGGCAAGCCGGTCTACCCCGCGTTGAACACCCAGTTTCTGGGGATTCTGGAGGGGCAGGCGGTCTGGACGGAGAAGTGCTTGGGCTGCGGCGACTGCGTCCTGGCGCAATTCGGCGGCATCTGCCCGGTGACAAGGTGCGCCAAGCGCCTGCTCAACGGCCCCTGCGGCGGTTCGACGGAGGAACAGTGCGAGGTAGGCGACGGCCGCCCCTGCGCCTGGCAGCTAATCTACAACCGCCTCAAAAGCATCGACCAACTAGATCGCCTGGACGCCATAGTCCCGCCCAAGGACTGGAGCCCAAGCTGGCACGGCAGCCCGCGGAAGATTGTAAGGGAAGAGCATAGGGTGTAGGCGGGGTTTGCGGCGTCGGACCTGCCAGTGGTCTCTGCGGTAAAGGGGCAATTCGGTACTGTCACCGGTTCCGCCGGTTCCGACCGGTTCCGCCGCCGCCGGTTCCGGCCCGGTCCCGGTTCCCGCCAGCCCCGGTCTGGTTTCCGTGATGGAAGGGCGAGGTTGTTCTCGGCGGACTGGCGGCTAAAGGCGGCGGCGCTACGGAAGTCGCGCTATCATCGGAATTGGATGACTGCCCAAGCCGCCATCGGCGAGATTGTGGACCGGATTGCCGCCAGGTTCTCACCCGAGAGAATCATCCTCTTCGGGTCGTATGCGCGTGGCGATGCGCGAGAAGGCAGCGACCTCGATCTCCTGGTGCTGTTCCGCGAGGTGGCCGACCCGCGCGAGCGCGCCGCCGAAGTGTATGCTGCCCTGATCGGTTGCGAACTGCCTACGGATATTGTGGTCTCCACCACGGCGCGATTCGATCGATACAAGCACGTCGTGAATACGGTTTACTGGCCCGCCGCCCGCGAAGGCAGAGTTCTCTATGAGCGTGCCGCCTGAAGTCACCGAAGCCCTGCGGCAATGGGTGCGGAAGGCGGAGCATGACCTGCAAGCGGCTCGGCTGATCCTGGCCGCGGAAAGTCACTGCCCTTATGATACGGCCTGCTTCCACTGCCATCAGGCAGCAGAGAAGTACCTCAAGGCATTACTCACTCTGCTGGGGATCCAGGCTCCGCGAACGCACGATCTGGGGAACCTGCTGGCGCTGTTGCCAGCCGAAGCGCGACCCTCGGTACAGGCGGCGCAGTTGGTGGCGATGAATCCCTACGCCGTGGATGTCCGCTACGCAGACGATTGGCGGGAGCCGCGGCGCGAGGACGCCCTGCGGGCGGTTGAAGTCGCTCAGAGGGTCAGGACGGAGGCAAGACGCCTCCTCCCGCCGGGCGCGTTGACTTGACAAGGATGGCGGCCGGAAGAGAACGCGGAAAATGGACGAAAATCGCGCAGTTCAGGACCCGTTTTCCCCCGTTTTCCCCCCGTTATGGCGCGTCTGGGACCGGCTTCCGCGTCGCCATGGAGGCGGCCCATCGTGGATCGCGCCGGTCCACTTTTCCGGTAATCCCGTTCAATATGCCGAGATTCGCGTGTGGTATTCTAATTGGGCAGGTAACACCGAAATGCGCCAGAGTTTCTTCGCATTTCGCCCGGTTTGCGATGGAGCACGTGTGAGAGGTCTGGCTTTTGCGATTTTTTGCGCGTTGATGAGTTCCGTTAGAATGACTGCAGAGCCCCTCGTAACTTACATAGGTTTGCCGGGAAGCGGCATTGAGCTGGCGCCCGCGTCATCGACGGAGTTCACAGCCGCTCTTAACGCATCGATCGATCCGAGCCTTCTTCCGTTGCTCCAGCCCTTGCTGCCGTTCGGCGCGATCATCAAGAATGGGACGTCCGAACGGCTGATCCTGGTCGGCGTGCGCTTCTATCTGAAAGGCCCGGATGGACGCAACGCCGCGTCGGGCGCGTCGCTGCAGACGTCCGGTAACCCCAGTATGAACACGCTCGGGCCAGGCGCCCTGGTGCTGATCACTCCCGGCGCGGGCGCTCTGGTGCTAGGGCCACGCAGAGGGTCGGGCGGCGGCACAAGCGGCGTAGGATCGCCGAAGATCCTGGCGAACCGGGCCGAGTTGTACGGGCGACAGGCCGAAATCGATGTTACGCTCGACTGCGTGATTTTCGCCGACGGTGGCGTCATAGGCCCGGACGCGGGCCGCCACATGGACGACTTGAACGGCCTGAACCGCGCGAAGTCGGCAATTACGTCCGATGCGCTGGACCGCAGCGGGCCTGC
>CAVYEK010000025.1:0-60538 GCA_963767595.1 Terriglobia bacterium | reverse complement strand
TTCTGGCCGGCGCTTTTCGCGCCCGTATGCCATGGGTGCGCGACATAGAAATGGATTGGCCTGCGCGGCGTGGGACAGGTTGTTAACCTGCGGCGGGTTGGTAACCCGCCTGGGCGGCATGGGCAGACGCTCGCGAGAGGCCGATTTACAATCGGCCGCAGGTTGACAACCTGCCCCACAATCTGAGCCGCTTTGCGGGCGAATCGCCTCGACCGTCACTTCTGCGTCGCGCGCCCGCATGCCACGGCCGAGCCGCGGCGCTTCCATCGCGAAGTTACAATTGTGTCTTGTCTCTGTTCCGATCTGCGCGCCCCGGCGGGGATGTGGGCATGAGGTCGTTTTTCTACCTGCTCGTCTGCCTGCTCCCGGCCGGAGCGGGTCTGGCCCAGTCCGATTCGCGCGAGAGAGTGGTGGAGAGCATCGTCCCATGGCTGGCTTACAGTTCCTCGTGCTGGTCGGCCGTGGAGTTGCAGAACCTGGGGAGCCGGGAGGTGGCGGCCGAGGTGGAGGCGCACAGAAGCAGCGGCGCCATGGCTCCGCTCGTGGGACACGCCGGAATCGATGTGCGTCTGAGCGCTGGCGAGCGCGCCGAGTACAAGCTGCAACTGCCGGAGGAAACCACCGGCGCTTGGGTGCGGGTGCGGGAAAAGGTGCCGTCGCCGCGGCTCCAGCCGGTTCTGGCGGTGAGCGGCGCCACCGAGTGCCTGGCCGCCGATGAATTGCGCACCACCGTTCGCGAGGTGGCATGGCCGGTTGCCAATCCCTGGTTCTCCGGCGGCGTGGCCGACGGCGACGATGGGATCGTCGCGCTGGTCAACGTTTCGGAGCGTCCGGTCCGGGTTTGGGGATGCTATTCGTCGGGCGTGCTCTACTCGGTTCCGCGCGACGATCGGACGGCGACCGAACTGACGCCGGTTTGTTCGGAGACCATCCAGGAACTGGTCCCGCCGTTCGGATCGCGGCAGTTTCCGGTGGCCCGCGGCGGGAACTCACACTTCTCCCTTTCCACTCGGGGCAGCGCGATTGTTCTGCAGATGCTCCGGCCGGCGGGGAACAGCGTGAAGGTGTACCGGGTGGACACCACCATCGTTTTTGGGAAAGAAGTTCCGTAGGGGCCGGGCACGCCCGGCCCGGCCGGGCGATGGCGGCCCGGAGTACGCAACCGAGGTTCCGAAAGTGTGCGCGTAGCCTGAGCGCCACCGCGCGGTGGGTCGAAGCGGCCTTGGTCCGTCGAGACCGCGCCGGCGCCCCCTTCAAGATGGAAGATGGCGAATGGGTTACCGGGGCCGGCTGCCCCTGCCATCTGAATAATGGCTTACTTTACAGTGCCTTACGGAGCAATAGCTCGAAAGAGTTATTCCGTTTGGCGGGGGGCGTGCGTCAACTCCACTAATGAGAGGCTCTCATCCTATCCCGTGGCGTTTTCCGCGCGCGGTCGGCAGCCCGGGAGCTGCGCCCGGCAGCGGGAACGAATCTGTTGCGACGATTTGTTTGACACTGCGTCAAAGACTCAAAGGAGACCTAAGGGGTCCCGAATGAGCCTGCCGCGAACACGGATTCTTTGGCCAGCGATGCTGGCGGCTGGGTGTATCTTCGCGCAGCCGAATCCGTCCGCCCTTTCCAACGGATCGCAGCCCGAGACGGGAGCCGGCTCCGCATCCGCAATCGCTCCGGAGATAGGACCGCCTGGGGGCAACCGCGTGTTCGGCGTCCTTCCGAACTATCGAACAGCGGACGCGTCGCTCGAAGGCACGGTGCTGACGGCTCGCCAAAAACTGACCATCGCCCGCAAGGATTCGTTCGATTATCCGCTGGTGCTGTTAGGCGGGGCGTTCGCGGGCTTGGGGCAGTTAACCGATCAGCAGCCTTCCTTCGGGCAGGGACTGAAAGGGTACGGGCATCGTCTGGTCACCAACTACGCGGATCAGGCGCTGGGGAACATGTTCACGGAGGGAGTATACCCGGCACTGCTGCACGAGGACCCTCGATATTTCCGGCGCGGAGGCGGGCCCATCATAAAACGCGTGGGCTATGCCTTGACGCGGGTGATGGTGACCCACAAGGATTCGGGCGGCTCGCACTTCAATTATTCGGAGTGGCTGGGGAACGCGAGCGCGGTGGCGATCTCCAACGCCTACTATCCCGGCAGCCTGACGTTCGCCAACGATGCGACGAAACTCCTGATCGAAGTGGGGACCGACGCGGCGTCCCAGGTTCTCAAGGAATTCTGGCCTGACATCAAGCGCAGATGGTTCCACAAAGGGTCGGATTAGGCTCCGGAGGCGCTGGGCCTCTCACCCCTCCCGGTATTCGCCGGACGCCGGTGGCGCCGAAGCAGTCGCGCACGAGGCCGGCGTAGATCCGCCGCGCGGCGCGGAACTTGGCGGTCTCCTCCAGAAAATCGTTTCGCGCGTCAAAGAAGCAAGGAGAGTCGCGGCGCAAACGCGTCCACCTTCAGCCGTTCCCCGCCCTGTCATTCAGGATCGTGAGATCTTACGCGCGCGCAGGAAGGAAGAAATGCCGTACCCGATCATAAGGCAGGCGGCCATGGCGGCCACCAGCAGGCGCCCGGGATCGCCCTTGATCGCATAGCGCACCGTGTAGAACCCGAAGACCACCCCCATGCACAAGAAAATGAAGCCGATCACTTCATTCCACAGGGCGTGCAGGGGCTTGATGACGGCGGGCACGACGTGCCGTATGAAATGCCCGCTGACGCGCGCTACCTGGTATTTCGCCACGCCCCCATCGTAACAAATGGCTGGATGCGGGGTTTACCCCTGCTGCGCGGCCGCCAAATTGCCGATAGAGTCCCTAGGTGCGCTTGTGAAACCGGAGTTGGACCACTACAATCGAAATGGGTGGATGCGGGTCCATGGGTGGAACGCCAGTCGCGTCTGGCGCATCCATCAAAACTAGGGAGAACTCTGTGGAAGAGCCACTGAAGCGCCTCATGCAGGAACTGGGGAACGCGATCAACGATTCCCTTTCCGAGTCCGACCGGATCGCGGAAGCGATCGGCGAGATCAAGAAGGCTGGGTACGACGTTTTCCTGGTGTTGGAAGCCACCATTGGTTTCAACCGCAGGGAAGGTGACGAGGAGGAGGCCGAGGAGTTGGAGATTTCGGAGGAACAGCAGCCGCCGCAACCGGCCAAGAAGATGTTTGAGGCCACCGGCAAGATTAAACTCACTACCCAGGATCACCGCTTCCTGCGTGCGCTCAAGATCGCCGTGGACGACGACCGGTAGTTTTGCTCAGCGCGCGGGCAAGAGGCGCCGATATACTTCCCAGGTCTCACGGACGGCTTTGTCCCAGGTAAAAAGCGCCGCCCGGGCGAGGCCGCGCAACGCCAAGTCCTCTCTCAAGTCTTCGTTCCGGGCCAGTTCCCGCAACCCCTCCACCAGAGATTCGGTACGCATGGGGTCCACCAGCAGGGCCGCGTCGCCGGCGACTTCGGGCAGCCCGGAGCGGTTGGACGTCATCACCGGCGCGCCGGCGGCCATGGCCTCCAACACCGGCATTCCAAAACCCTCATCGAGGGACGGAAAAGCGAAGATGGAAGCCCGCGCGTACCATGCCGCCAGCTCATCCGGGGGCGCGTAGCCGAGCACCGCGATGCGGTCGCGGGCGGGGCTGCTCTCGATGCGCGCGCGGATCTCCGCCGAGCCGTATCCCAGAGAACCGGCGAGCGCCAGGGTCCAATCGCCATCGAGCGCTTCGAAGGCTTCCACCAGCCGGGCCGTGTTCTTGCGCTTCTGCACCGCCCCCACGCTGAGCACCAGCTTCTGGCGCGCCACGCGCGGATAAGCCAGCCGCGGGACGCCGTGATGCACCACCGCGACGCGGGCCGGCTCGACGCCCAGCAAGTCCACAACCTGGCGGCGGGTGAACTCCGAAACCGCGATAATGGCGTCCGCTCGCGCCGCCGCATCGCGCGCCTGGGCGGTGAACCGGGCGCGAAACTCGGCGCTCGAATACTCCCCCGTCATCACGAACAGGTCGTGAAAGGTGGCCACCGCGCGGCGCATACGGAATCGCGGGAGACGCTGGTTGAGGCCGTGAAACAGATCGGCGAAGCGCGGACCCAGAGGCTCGGCCAGCAGGCGCCGGCGGACGTTGGGCGGGACAGGCTGCGCCCAGGAGCGAAGGTAACGGCGCGGGCGGTAGCAGAACGCGAAGCGCGTTTCCGGGCGCAACGCGGCCAGGCCCAGCAGGATTTCGCGCGAATATACGCCCACGCCCGAAAGCCGGTCTCCAATGCTGTAGGTTGCGTCCAGCGCGATGGTCACTCGATGCCATATTCTCTCATCTTCCGATAGAGCGTGGTGCGCCCGATGCCGAGCAGCCGGGCGGCCTCCGCGCGGGCGCCGCCGGTGGCGGCCAGCGCTCTGGCGATGGTCTGTTTTTCGCTCTGCGGAATGGAAATCACCGGCGATTGGGGGGCCAGATAGAACTCCTCGGCGGGCTTCGAATCCACCGCCGCGGAAAGGCGATCGAGGGCCGAGGAGGCCAGGTGATTGCGGAGGGCGGAGGGCAAATCGGAGACCTGGAGGGCGCCCTCCGAGTGGAGCGCCGCCATGCGGTCCACGCTGTGCTTGAGCTCGCGCACGTTGCCCGGCCAGTCGTAACTCTGAAGCATATCGAGCACCTCCCGGCTGGGGCGGAAGGGCGGCAGGCCGGCGGCCTGGGCCAGCTCCAGGAAATAATCCACCAACCTCGGAATGTCTTCGCGGCGTTCGCGGAGCGAGGGCAGGTGCAGGACGAAGACCTCCAGGCGGTAGTAGAGATCCTTGCGGAACCGCCCGGCGGCCACTTCCGCCTTCAGATCGCGATGGGTGGCGGCGATGATCCGAAGATCCACCTTGCGCCATTGCAAAGAGCCCACCGGGCGGAATTCGCTCTCCTGGATAAGGCGCAACAGCTTGACCTGCATTTCGAGCGGCAGGTCGCCGATCTCATCGAAAAAGACCGTGCCGCCGTCGGCCAGCTCGACGAGACCCTTCTTGTTTCCCACGGCTCCGCTGAAGGAGCCTTTCACGTGTCCGAAGAGCTCGCTTTCCATCAGCGTGCCCACCAGCGACCCGCAGTCTATGGGGACGAACTGGCCGCGCGGGTTGGCTTGGTATATGGCGCGCGCCACCACCTCCTTGCCCGATCCACTTTCTCCGAGCAGCAGAACCGGCAAACGGTTGCGCGCCGCCTTCCCGATCAGCCGCCGGACGGCGCCGACCTCGGGCGATTGGCCCACCAGGCCGTGGGCTAAATCTGTGGCGGCATACATCATGGGTCGAGGGTCGTCCATGTTCCGAAGCAACTGCGCCAACCGCCCCCTTGGAACGTGGGGAGAGACCGGTTGGAGAGTAGCCCTTGTATCGGGGCACGGTTGAAGCCGTGCCGAACGAATGCGCGAGCCTTTCTCACCCTCCTGAAAAGACAGGGGCTAAAGCCCTTTGAGCGGGCGGTCTGCGGCACGGCTGAAGCCGTGCCCCGATACAAACATTCCAGGCTAAGGAGGCGATTGCCGGCGATGGAACTGGTTATTCCATGACAAGCCCTGAGTCTATTCGTACGACGAAGCCGGTGTTTTTCTCACCTGATTCTTCGCGGATGCGCCGGGCCAGTCCGGAGGCGGCGTCCTCGCTGGCCTCGGAGCCGACCAGCACGCGCCACGTGTCCGGGCTGCCCGGGCGGGAGACGATGCGGGCCGTTCCATAGCGCGCGGCCATTTCGGCGCGCAGGTTCTCGGCGTTGGCGCGGACCCGGAAAGCCCCCACCTGCACGGCAAACCGGGCGGCCGTGGGATTTTGGGGCAGGCGGATCACCTCGATGCGGACGGGTCCCACGCCTGGGCCGATCAGGTCGATGGCCTTGGCCGCCGCGTGGGACAGGTCGATGATCCGTCCGTTGACAAAGGGACCGCGGTCGATGATGCGGACCTCCACGCTTTTGCGATTGTTCAGGTTCACCACCCGCACCCAGGTATCGAAAGGCAGGGTGCGGTGGGCCGCCACGAGGGTCTCCATGTCGTAGATCTCGCCGTTGGCGGCCGGGCGGCCATGGTAGGGATGCCCGTACCAGCTTGCCACTCCGGTTTCGGTGTGCCCCAGGCTCGGCGCGGGGGGCGCGGGCAACCGGGCGTGCTTCTTGTGGGCGCATCCGAACAAGGCCAGCGCGGCCAGCGCCACCGGCAGAGTACCCGCCCACCCGCTTCGGACCATTTTCCCGATTATGGCACGCGGGCGGGCCTTTGATCGCGCTCTGTTCACCGCGGAGGCGCGGAGGCGCGGAGAGAGTTCCTGAGATCGGCGACGTCCGGTCTCTCGCGCGGATTTTCCCCCCGCCGGGGCGTGATACGCTCTGAAGTGGACCAGGGGCCGTCCTTGTGAGCGAGGGACGCTGAGACGCGGAGAGATTTCAAGAAAAGAGAAAACAACCTAAAAGGCTCATTATGAGCCACTCTCTGTTTTTCTTCTTCGAGTTTCTCCGCGTCTCCGCGTCTCTCGGTAATAAAGGACCGGTTTGAGCGCCGGCGACCGCTCTTTTGCGGCCGCGGCTCGGAACGCCGATCGCAAGGCGGGTGGGGCTGGACCTCATAAGGATAAAGGAATCGGGCGGATACGCCGATATGCGGAGTATGCAGGAACGCCGCTCGGAAGTTCGCGTACTGTGCGCAGACATGGTGGAGGTGTGCTGGAGGGACCAGGGCCGGCCGCGCCGCGCCACCGCCATCCTGGAGGATATCTCGGCCTCGGGGGCCTGCCTTCAACTGGAGATCTCCGTTCCATACGGCGTGGAGATTCGCTGGGAGTGCCCCAACCAGAAGTTCGTGGGGCGGGTCCGTTACTGCACGTACCGCGAGATCGGGTATTTCGTGGGCGTGGAATTCGAGGGGGGAACGCGGTGGTCCAAGCAGGTTTACGAACCGCGCCATTTTCTGGACCTGGAGCGCCTGATCGCGCGGTCCAAGAAGAAGACCCGAGAGGAGGGCAAAGGTCCGGAAAAACCCAACTGATCGAAGGGGGCGCATATCTCACACTCCACCCTCCGATGTGGCGCGGAGACTCCGAACTCCTGATCTCACCCCGCGACTTTGGGCGGTCGAGGAAAATGGGTTGACCCATAATCGGCGCGTGGCGGAGGCGGGCAAGCCACGCGGGCTGATGTCCTCCGTCGTGGGGCATGCTTTAGCTTGCCCGCCTCCACTGGGGCTCAACTCCGGTTCCACGATATCAGGAGTTCCGAGACTCCTCTCGACACCCCTGGTCGCGTACGGGCACTCTGTCGGGACCAAGCGTCGGCATGAGTGCCGACGCGGCACGCACGAGTGCGTGCGCCACATCATCACGCCTGAGCACCTGTGAGAAGGCCCACCTAACGCACCTGGAAGCAGAAAACCTGGTTGCTGCCCTTCCAGCCCTGCCGTTCGTTGCTCCCTGGGCTGAAGGAATACTCGCCCGGTTCCAGGCTTTCGTCGACCTCGAGCTGCCAGAGCTTATCGTTCGTCAGGCGGGTGATCTCGACGCGGATCGGGCGTCCCGGCTTCTTGGAACTCATGGTGATCTCGCGGCGGCCGTTCCGGGTCTCGAACTTGTACAGTTCCAGGCTTTCGGGAGGGATTTTGTCCGCCACCATCAGAAAGATGGGCGCGGCAAGCGGCGTGGACACGGGCGAATTGGCCCCTTCGACAACGTAGGTGATGTTGTCGCCCTTCTTTTCCTCCTTGGATTCCTGCATCTCGGTGGGCAGCAGATCCGAGGCGTGCTTCAGGTAAACGATGTCCGGCTTCGGCGGGCGCGGTCCGTTATATTTCTGGGCGGGCGCGGCGAGGACCGCCGCCAGAAAAAAGAGCGTGTATCGGCGCGTCATGGCGGTTTGGGTAATATCTTACCTCGGGCGCCGCTTGAAGTGGAGCGGGCGGTTGAACGCTCCGCGTTCAGGGGAACGGTGTCCGAGTGACGATCGGGCGGCGGATGGGCTGCGAAGTGTCCGTCTCGGCTTGGCCCTCCAGGTTGCGAAACGAAGCCAACTGGGGGATCGAACAGGGTTGCGGAACGAAGCCAATTTGGCGCCTCATCAGCTCGTAGATGGCCGCCTCTTGGGATGGGATCTCATCTCTAATCCTGTTTTTCTTCCCGGCATCTGGCTTTTGGGGCCTTACCGGGGCTGTAGGAACCGGTTCCTTTCTCCTCACGAGGAGGAGAACAAGCCACTATGGCCGCCTTACGAACGTTGCGCCACGTATGAATCCGACTTTGCAGCCCCCGCGCGGTATTGGGCGCCGGACGTGGTCCCGAAACGAGCTGCTTCTCGGCGAGCGAGCAGCCTTTTTTCAATCTCAGAGTAGCAAGGGGGTTGGGCGGGGCTGGGCGGCGGGGCGGGCAAGTGATTGAAAAGGATGGGTGAATTATTTTGCGAGGGCTGTGAATGGGAAAAGTCGCCCGGCTGGGATCTGGGAGAGGAAACGTCCTGTTCCCGGCTTACGGTCAACTTCCGGACCGGTGACGACCCCACTCTCAGTCCGCGCCGGCCATTTCTACGGGATGGGCGGCACTTGCCAAAGGTTCGGCCCATGGCCCATTACCGTCGCCAAGCCGAGTTATGGGGACTGATCCCCGATGCGGGTTCACGTCCTCTTCGGCAGGGGCAGGAGGAGGGTTCTGGGCGTGTCGCCAAACGGGACAAAGCCATGGTGCAGATAGAAGCTCTCCGCCTGTTCATCCTTAGCATCGACGATAAGCGCGTAAACGGCAACCTCGGACCGGCTCGCACGCTCTACTGCATCCCACAACAGGGCGCCGCCGAGTTTACGGCCATGATAGGCGCCCGCGACGGCAAGGCGCCCCAGGCGTGCCACGGGTACGGCAGGGTAGCGTGGCAGACGTTTGGCGAGTCGGACTGGCATCTGCGCGAGCAGGACCCCGGCCGCGGCTAATGTGTAGAACCCGGCAATCCGATTTGTCGCGATCTCACGGGCCACAAAACAAGCCGTGGCGCGGCGGCGCACATCCTGGCCGGCCTGCTCCCGAAAATAGCGATCGAGCGGATCCACCCCACACGTGAATTCGGCGCGGTCATGGCTTGGCCCAAGTGGCTCCATGATGAATGAACCTGTCATCGCGAGGATGCGATCAAACGGGAGTGTGCCTTCCTGGCGGCCTTCAAGGCAGGCGCAAAAGCCGGCGGATTCAGAAGCAACTCCACAAAGCGCTGCTGATCTTCGATGGAAAGGCGAATGATCTGGGCTTCGTCGATTGTCCTGTGTGCGACCTCCTGAGCAGCGGCAACCACAAAATCGCTGATACTGCGGCCCTGCAGTTCCGCGGCCCGCCTGACCACTCGAAGCGTATCGGGCGCAATGCGAGCTTCGATACGCGCCGAGCGGCTTGCTTGCTGAGGCATGGCTGGAACACTCCTAAGCCGAATTGTACGGGATTATGCCTCACAATGCAACCGCCGAGCCTGAGGCGGCCGCGGCCGCTTGCGGGTGGCCGGCGCCTCATGGGCGAGACGCTGGCCGAGTTGCGGGGAGTAATCCAGCGAGCGTTCCCCCAAACTCCATTGCGGCCAGCGATATCAACCTCGGCGAAGGGCCCACGCCCCCAACGAGAGCATCCGCGTGGACCGCATCGCGGACCGCACCGCGCTGTCCTCCAGTTCATCGAGCTTGCACGGCGAGTCGGCGCCCAAGGGGCGGGAAAGGGCGCGATTGGCGAGCACCCCCGGCCGCCGGGTCCACGGATGCGCAGTTGCGGAACGAAGCCAATCCTGGGCCGGAACCGCCGCTGGGTCCGCGGATGCGTAGTTGCGGAACGAAGCCAATTCTGGACCGGGGCCGCCGCCGGGTGCACGGAAGCGGAATTGCGGAAAGAAGCCAATCCTGGGTCGGAGCCGCCGCCGGGTGCACGAAAGCGTAATTGCGGAACGAAGCCAATCCTGAGCCGGAGTGGTGGCCGGGCGCACGGAAGCGTAGTTGCGGAACGAAGCCAACCCTGGGTCGGAGTGGTGGCCGCGCCGACTTCGACGGAAGCGCAGTTGCGGAACGAAGCCAATTTGAGGGCCTCTGCTAGGTTGCGGAACGAAGCCAATTCACGGACATTTTTCGATGCATGAACCCGACCCATGCGGCCCCGCGCGGTATTGGGCGCCGGACGTGGTCCCGAAACGAGCTGCTTCTCGGCGAGCGTGCAGCCTTTTTTCGATTTCAGGGTAGCAGGGGGGTTTGGGCGGGGCTGGGCGGCGGGGCGGGCAAGTGGTTGAAAAGGATGGGTGAATAATTTTGCGGAGGCTGTGAATGGGAAGTCGCCCGGCTGGGATCTGGGAGAGGAAACGTCCTGTTCCCAGCTTACCGCCAACTTCTGGACCGGTGACGACCCCACTCTCAGTCCGCGCCGGCCATTTCTACGGGATGGGCGGCAACTGGCAAAGGTTCGGCCTTTTACCGTCGCCACGCCGACTTGTGGGGACTAATTCCGGCCACTTCGCCGAGCGAGCGGTGCAGTTAATTGGAGCCCAGTCACCGGCCTGAACCCTTTTAGCTGTCGCGCCGTGCCCATATACCATGCGCGGCTCGCCACCCGTCGCAACGGGTTGATCCTTCCGTTGTGGCATCGTCCGAGGCGCCGACCGCTTCCGCACGGGCACTTGCGCTTGTTTGCGACACGCTTCCTGAGGCCCAAGCACTCGATGAATCCGATGCAAGCAGTGTCCGACGGGGCGCCGGTAAGCAGTCGGTATTCGTCCAGCAGCCCCGGCGTGCCGTGCTCAAGTTCGTCAAAAGGCATCTCTCCGGTTCTCTTATATATGCAGTAGCCGGCAAGATACGGGATGACGCACGCCTCGATGAATGTCAACAGCGTCTTGCCTCTCATGGCTTTCAGCCGCAGCCCGAGCGGTGAGCCGAGGCACAGGCTACCGTCGGCCATCGTGTGGTGCGCCTTCGGAATTCGACCGTCCCGCTCGAAGACCGACGGAAGTGTGTACGGGAAGTTCTCGGGAACGTGGATTTCGATGCTAAACCCGTCCTCGATTACGCCGAACTTCGGAACAACCGCCGAGAACTGGAGGTCACCCGCGATGACGATTCGGCCGTCTCTTTGCGGCCTGAGCGCGAGATTCGGAAAGCGTCGCAGGAGGCCATCGACTCCCCATCGACGCAGGGTCGCACTCCACGGGCTACGCATCACTCCAGGGTTTCGGCGGGTTTGCGATAACAATTGACGGGGCCACGACCGCCGCCCGCGTCGCCAAAGCCGCCCCGAGCAACGCCTTCGCCGTCTCATCGGGCATTCTCGCGGCGAGACGGCTCTCGGAGAGCTTCTGCAGTTGGTTCGCGTTCGTCTCGGCCACGATAGCATCGAAATCGCGGGTCGCCGCTTCGTACCATAACCAGAACTGCTTCTCGAGTTCCGGCTTGTCCTTCCAGCGGTCTGCGAAATCTTCTGTAGGATTCACTGGGTTTGCAATCCGGGGGGAAGACCGCCGAATGTGCTCCGGAATCCGTTCGAGTACGCCGCGGAGCGTTTCGTACAACTCGTCCTCGCCCCCGTAGGACAGTGCCGCGAGCGTCGTTATGATGATCGACACGGGCTTCAGGTCCACGGCTTCGCGGAACATGGCGTCGCGATGCCGCTTCAGAAACTGAACGGCGCGCTGCAGCGGCGCTTTCAACACATACAGCGGGACGTCTTCGACTGAGCGTAAAGCCCCTCGCGCAGGAGGATCTCGCGTTTGTGCAACGCCCGCTCTGCGAATCGCCGCTCAAACCACTGCGCGTAGCCGGAAGGGTTCCCGGAGGGCCAATCGGAGCTGATGCGGCCGTACCCCTCGTGCGATTGACAGGTGATTGCGATGGCCCGTCGCGCGAGGTCCCTCCCGACGCCCACTCGGACTAGATTCAGGATGATATCCTCATCCTCCGGGACACTGGGGACGGTGTCGATATGAAAGTTCAGGCCGTCGGCGTAGTTGAACCGCCAGCACCTCGGGCATTCCTCCACTGGGGCTTTGATCTGATGCGCTTCGGCGTACAGTCGCAGCTCCTGACCGACTAAATTCTTAAGTTCCTTCTGGGTAATGTCGGCCTTAGACCGCGCCTTCAGTTCACAGATGATGTCCAGGTCGTACTCATCGCGCGGAAGGAGCGGCCTGATAACGGTCCCGAGGCGAAACGAACCCTGGCTGTACACCGCCGGGTCGAACACAGCGATCTTGGATTCCTGCCGGTGCAACCAAACCCCGATTGACCCGTAGCGCTGAACCGCCCGGTCGTAATACGAGCGCGGGACGTCGAGCAGATCAACCGTCTCCTCCAACACGCGATTCCGGTCGTGCGTTGTTCCTAACATGCGATCAACCTCCGAGACCAGAAGTTCACAAAACAGTATACGATATTCACAATAGCGAATTTACGTTCGCATTGTCAAGCGAAAAATATTGGATCCAATCGCGGTCAGTCTAGTATACAATATGTACATGGCGATTAAGCCGAGGAGCGCGTGATGGCCACTGTTGGCGACCGAATCCGAGAGGTTCGGGACGAAATGCGCATGACGCAGGACCGCCTCGCCGAACTCAGCGGACTCAGTAAGGGGTTCTTCAGCGACGTTGAGAACAACAAACGCAACATAGGAGCGCAGAACCTCCTGAAGATCGCAAACGTGCTTGGCGCTTCGGTCGACTATCTCCTCCGGGGCGAGGTGGCTGATGTGTCGGCTGTTGAGCCTGTCGTCATCCCGCCAGAACTGTCGCAAGCGGCACAGGAGCTTGGACTCTCATATGCGGCCACGGTAGAGCTACTGGAGGCGCATCGGTCGGTCATCGCGCGCCGAAGCAACCGCGGTCTGCGGCGGTTCACGGTCGATGACTGGAAGCAGCTCCACGAAGCGATAAAGCGCGTGTTCGGGTGATCGCGTCATGGCTTCGCTCAACCGCAGCTACAAGATCCTCGCGCTCGCCGCAGACCTCGGCATAAGGCCGTCGGCCGACCCGGTACGCGACATCCTTGCGTACTGCGAAAAGCGCGTGCGTCGATTCCTCCGCGATTTTCCCGACTGCCGCACCCTCGCCGAACTCCTGGACATCGTCGCCTCTAAACTCGGCACGAGGTTCGAGGTAATCAACTCCGATGAGGAATTGCTGGAGGTGCGCGACCGCTACGCCCGTCTGGGCGAGCGCTCTTTTGCATCCTTGCCCGACGACCTTGACGAGGACGTTCTTGGGATCACCTTCCGGCGTATTGCGAAGCGGCCCTGGGAGCCGCCGTTCGTTTCCGTGATCGATTGCAGAGGAGACAAGTGTTTCCGTTCGTACTACACGAAATGGCACGAACTCGGCCATCTACTCATCCTCACCGACCAAATGCGACTCTCGTTCCGCCGCACCCATGCAGCCCACGATTATAAGGACCCGGAGGAAAGCATGGTCGATGTAATCGCAGGCACGTTCGGCTACTTCAAGGACATCATCCGCCCCATGGCAAACGGGGCGCTCTCCTGGGACAACATTGAGGCCGTGCGAGCCCAGTTGTGCCCGGAATCAAGCCAGCAGGCCGCCGTGATCGGCATCGTGAAGTCTTGGCCAGTACCCGCTCTCCTCGTGCAGGCAGCCCTCGGGCTCAAGCGGGGAGAGAAGCGCCAACTGGCTCAAGACACCCTTGACTTCGCTGACGCACCCGTTCCTGTGCTGCGCGCCGTACAAGTAGCACCGAACGACGCGGCGCGGCGCGGCGATCTCGTGGTCTTCCCGAACATGCGTGTCCCCGAGCGCTCGATCATCCACCGGGTATTCGCCGGGGAACTGGACGAAGCCCAGGCCGAGGAAGATCTCGGTTGGTGGGAGAGCAGCGACGGTACTCGACTGCCATCGCTCAAGGTCCATGTGCTCGCTCGCCGCCAGTGGAATGCCGTGCAGGCGCTCATCACCGCCCAGGGGTAACCATGTTCCGCATTCTGAGTCTCGACGGCGGCGGCATTCGGGGAGCGTTTGCCGCAGCCTTCCTTCACCGACTGGAACGGCAGATCGGATGCCCGATCAGTGATTACTTCGATCTCATCGCCGGCACCTCAACCGGCGGGATCATTGCACTCGCACTCTGCCTCGGAGAGCCGGCCGAGAAGATTTGCAACCTCTACCGAGACGCCGGCCCCGCGATATTTGCGCGAAGGGGATCGGGCTATTTGTCCACGTGGCGGAGGATGTGCGCGAGGGCGGCGAAATGGAAGTTCCGCAGTTTGGACGAAGCGACACTGTACCGATCCAAGTACACAACCGATACGCTGCGAGAGATCCTCGCCGCGGTGTTCGGCACCCGCACTCTAGAAGATGCGAGAGCGTCGCGCGCGCTGATACCGGCGGTAAACCTCACCACCGGCAGTACCGTCGTCTTCAAAACGCCCCACCAACCAAGATTCATCCGAGACCGGTACATCACCGCGGTCGACGTTGCCCTAGCCACGTCGGCAGCACCCACCTTTTTTCCCCAAGCACGCATTGGCACCGGCAGCGCCTACGCGGATGGCGGCCTGTGGGCGAACAACCCCGCCATGCTCGCGTACGCCGAGGCGGTCAAGATCCGCAGTCTCGCGAAACGCGACGGTCTCGATCCCACGTTCGGTCTCGATGAGATCCACATGATCTCCATTGGAACGGGCGAGCCAGAGTACTACGCGAAGCCAGCACCCGGCGACGATGGGCTCCTGTGGTGGGCGGACAAGCTCTTTGAGGCAACAAGCGGCGCAGCGTCGCAGGGCACCGATTTTCAGGTGCAGTACGTCCTCGGGCCGGAGCGGTATCAACGGATCGATTTCAAGATGCCCAACACCCCTTGGCGTCTGGATGACGTCGCTGCCGTACCGGAGTTGCTCCACTACGGAGAGCAGGCCGCGATCGACAAGTACCCATCCATCAAGGATCGCTTCCTCACCACCAAGAAGCCGCCATACCACCCATTCCCACCCGACTGACAGAACGCTCTGTGTCCGTACTCCGTGGCCGCACGACATTGATACCCATAAACGCCCTTGCGTTCGGGGATCTGCCTGTCACATGAGCGCGTAGCCTACGCGTGGAAACGGCTGATGGTGACCGTTCCGGCAGGATGGCATCCCGTCCGGAAGTTGGCGTGTCTGATTTGTTTTCGGCCTTCGGGCCGGGCTTGCCCGGCCCCTACGGCGCGACTTCGCGCGGCGCGCTTTGTGAGACCGGGGACGCATGCGCGAATGAACGCCTCGCGGGAACGGGCAGGACGTTCGTCGTGGCGCGTGCACGGAAGGCGGGCAACGCTCCGTCCGTCCCCGCCTTTGCCCCCATCCGACAATTGGGGCAGTCAGCGGACCACCACGCGGGTTGCGTCCGCGCGGGAGAACTGGCCGCCACTGACCGGTTATGTACCATCCTCGCTGAACGAGCAACAGCCCCTTCCGCCGGACCTGCGCACAGGGGACGCGGTATTAGCCGCAGACAGGCGGGCGGCCGAAGATCCGGCCCATAGCGCGTTCAAGAACGTGCATCGCCGTCGCAGCCAGCTCGCGGTTGGCAAAAACACGACCTGCCGCAGAGATCTCCGCCAGGAACGCCGAGAAGGGCGACATCCGGTCGGGAGACCGGCTGTTGTATTCCGCCAGAAGCTCACGCACTCCCGTGTGCTCGAGGGAGACCTCCAGCAACTCCAAGTCCTCCGCCGTCAGGACGAACGGAGCGAAAACGCGCAGCGTTCCGCAACGAAGAATCCCCGGTTCGTCCTCGACGCCACACCCCAGGGTTTTGCGGAACTCCTCGACAAGGAAGCTTCCGAACCCTGGAGAGCCGGACAACCGGTCGTGGACAATAATGACCGGAAAGACCCGTTTCGCCGCACGGAATTCATCATGCGGCCCAAGCCAGCGGCGCTCCTTAAGGGCTGCGATAAGCCGTGCCAATTGGCCCACGCCCTTGACCGAGCCTTCGGTAACGCTGAAGCGCTTGCGGAGGAGGGCCATCAGAGCATCCGAGTTTTGAGGCGACAGCTCGGATTCCCGGCCCCACACCGCCTTGATCTCAATCAGTAGTAGATCAGTGACGTAATTCAGGCAGGCATCGACCTCAAATTGTTCCCCCGACGCGCCGCACCCGCTGACGTTGCGCGACAGTGGCGTCACCAGACCGGAAGTCGGTGGAAAGACCCGTTCGAGCGAATCGCACACGTATCGCTCAAAAGCAGCCCCGAAGTTCTCAAAGAGCCGGTTGGCGTTGGCCAGAGGCAGCGCATGAAACAGTGGGCCGATCGCGCATTTTTCGGACGCAAAGACCGGGTCGAGGATGATCATCCGGCCGTCCCCGGCCCGGAGAATTGGCCGTTCCCGCAAGGGCCGGTAGTCATACGGTTGATCAGCGGCCAGTGAAACATCTTCGCGCGCGATTCCCGGCCATAGAGCCGCCCTCAGCTTCATCCGGCGTTTGAGACTCGAGTGCCAGGAACTGACGGAACAGCTCCGGACAGTTCGTCCGCGGTGCAGACGTAGCCTCGCTGAAGATCGTGGTTTCCGAATTCGGCTTGACGTAGTTGGTAAGCAACGCACCCCAGCAGATGAAATAGTCTTCGATCGACAAATCTGTCGCCGACACAAACAGCAGTTCAAAATCCGCATCCACGTGTGGCATGTACTCGCGAAAAAGACGCCAGCCGCGGCCAAGGTCCTGCGAGAGCTGCCCCGAAGTCAGGCTGCCCTCAACGGCCTTTCGAAACGGGCCCAGCGCACGTCTGCGCGCCGCGTCGATACCATCCGAAAGGCTAAGTGCGTCGCCGTAGACGCGGCGTGACCACAGATCGCTGGCGATCAGGCAGGCTTGCGCAAATGCCCGCCTAACTTCGGGATCCTCGAACGTGTCGCCGTCGCCGGGCTGATCGTCGCAGCACAGCACCGCCCACCGGAAAAGTTCAAGAATCTGGCCACGGAAAAAAACCGCAACGCTGTCGGCTGGACGCCGCTCGGCAAGGCAGAACCGGTCCAGCCGCGCGATCTCCTCCTGAGAGAGGAACTGCCGCAGGCCGAATGCCTGCTTCTGTACATGGCTAAGGTCAGATTGGGCCGTCAGAACGCTGTTCAACCTGGCGCACCAGAACAGCACGTCCGTTCGGCTCAGTTGCCGCAAAATCGATGAAAGCTTCGCGGGCGTTGATTCCACGTCGGGGAAGATCACCGAAACTGGCAGGTAAATGCCCACATCCATCGGGAAAGCCTGTCGCTGGTTTGATCTTCGCATGACGGAGGCGGTCGTGAGTCTTCGGACCGTGAGAGGGGGCGAAAACCGAAGCCTAGGCGGATGGGAGGGCGCTCCGCTGCCCCACATGTTCCTGTCGCGAGCGCCCAGCGCGTGAACAGTTCGAAAAGGGACTTTGGCAGTTGTATGCTGTGTGCGCTCCCGGCCACTCTGCGCGCAGCCGCTTTCTGGTCTATGACGTGGGGCAACTGGACCCGATTGGTACTCATAAACGTGCTTGCGTTCGGGGATCTGCCTGTCGCATCAGCGCGTAGCCTACGCGTGGAAATGGCGGATGGTGACCTTTTGGGGAGGATGGGCAGCCCGTCCGGAAGTTGGCGTGTCTGATGTGTTGTTCGGCTCTTCGGGCCGGGCTTGCCCGGCCCCTACGGCGCGACTTCGCGCGGCGCGCTTTGTGAGACCGGGGACGCATGCGCGAATTAACGCCACGCGGGAACGGGCGGGACATTCATCGTGCCGCGTGCACGAAAGGCGGGCAACGCTCCGTCCGTCCCCGCCTTTGCCCAAGGTGGCAGGAAGAAACCCTTGCCCACGTCGCAGCCTGCCTTGGTTTATTCCGGCGGGCGCTATCGCTGGCTCGAAGGGCCGCGGGGATCCGTGGGCGCCCGTGACGGAGGCTTCGAGGGCCAACTCGGCGCTGGGCGCCCGCTCGCCGGAATCAACACGCGAATCCGGCGATTGCCCTGGTCGGCCACGTAACGGCTCCGAACTCCCGATCTCACCCCGCGACTTTGGGCGGTCGAGGAAAATGGGTTGACCCATAATCGGTGGGTGGCGGAGGCGGGCAAGCTAAAGCATGCCCCACGACGGAGGAGATCAGCCCGCGTGGTGGGGCAGATCCGATCAAGATAATGGCATACCTTTATCCCGGCTGCAACCGCGAACCCGGCGGCAATGCCCCTTATGGTCGCGGGGCGCGGCAGGTTATACTTGCCGTGGCGAAGGGAGGTAACGCGGACGATGAAGAGACTTGGTTGGGCTGCGTTCGGCATGTGGGCCGTGGGAATGGCATCGTCCGCCGGCGCGCAGCCTGTGCCGGTGCGGGTGGATATAGGAAAGCACATCGGGCCGCTGCGGCCCATCTGGTCGTTCTTCGGCCACGACGAGCCCAACTATACCTACATGAAGGACGGCCGGAAACTGCTCTCGGAACTTTCGGCGCTGAGCTCCGTGCCGGTGTATGTTCGGGTCCACAGCCTGCTGGTGACCGGCGACGGCGCGCCCGCGCTCAAGTGGGGCTCGACCAATGCTTACACGGAAGACGCCAGCGGCCGGCCGGTCTATGACTGGACCATCATCGACCGGATCTTCGATACCTATGTGGAGCGGGGGATGAAGCCGCTGGTGCAGATTGGGTTCATGCCGGAGGCTCTCTCATCGCGGCCGCAGCCCTATCGGCATAACTGGAAGCCGGGCGATACCTACGGAGATATCTATACGGGCTGGGCTTATCCGCCCAAGGACTACGATAAGTGGGCGGAGTTAGTCTACCGGTGGGCGCGGCACTCGGTGGAGAAGTATGGGCGAGCCGAAGTGGAATCCTGGTTGTGGGAGGTGTGGAACGAGCCCAACGGCGGGTATTGGAAAGGAACGCCGGAAGAGTACCACAAGCTCTACGATTACGCGGCGGATGCGGTGAGACGCGCGATTCCGACGGCTCGGATTGGGGGACCGGATTCCACCGGACCGGCGAGCGCGAACGCGGCGGCATTCCTGCGGAACTTCATCGACCATGCGCTGCATGGCAAGAATTATGCAACGGGCAAGACGGGGGCGCCGCTCGATTTCGTCAGCTTCCACGCCAAAGGGTCGCCGAAGTTCGTGGAGGGCGGCGTGGTCATGGGGATGGAGAACCAGCTTCGCGACCTGGCCAAGGGTTTCGAGATAATCGCCTCCTATCCCGAGTTGAAGGAGCGCCCGGTGATCGTGGGCGAATCCGATCCGGAGGGGTGCGCGGCGTGTTCTTCGCGCGTCTATCCTCAGAACGCGTACCGCAACGGCGTGATGTATGCGAGCTACACGGCGGCGGTGATGCCGCGGCATCTGGACCTGGCGGCGAAGTACGGGGTGAACCTGCTGGGGGCCGTGACGTGGGCGTTCGAATTCGAGGACCAGCCGTATTTCGACGGTTTTCGCGATCTGGCGACCAACGGAATCGACAAGCCGGTTTTGAACGTGTTCCGCATGCTGGGCATGATGACCGGAGAGCGGGTGGCGGTGGAGAATCCGGCGGCGGAGCCTCTCGAAGACATGCTGGCGTCGGGAGTCAAGGGGAAGCCGGACGTACACGCCATGGCCAGCGCCGGAGAACACGCGGCGGCGGTCCTGATTTCCAATTATCACGATTCCGAGAAGCCGGGGCCGGCGGCGGGCATCGATCTGGTGGTGGAAGGGCTGCCGCGAGGGCGGGCGCTGGTGCAGCACTACCGCGTGGACGACCATTACAGCAACTCGTTCGAGTTCTGGAAGCAGATGGGGTCGCCGGGGCAGCCTACCCCGGAACAATACGCGCTGCTGGAGCGCGCCGGGCAGCTTCAGGCGCTGGAATCGCCGCGGTGGGTGAGCGCACAGGACGGCCGCGTTCACCTGGAGTTCGCCTTGCCGCTGCATGGGGTGTCGCTCATTCGGATCGAGTGGTGAGGGCGCCGGCCTCTGATAAACTGAGGTCACCATGTCCGATAGCGGTTTTTCCAGACGGTATTTTTTCCAGGGCGCGCTGCTGGCCGGGGCCGTGCCCGCCGCCGGCTTCGGGAGCGAGCCGTCGCTCAAGGCGCTGGGCTACAAACCTTACTACGACAAGCTCCACATCGCGGTTGTGGGTTGCGGGAGCCAGGGCGCGGCGGATTCGGGCGACGCCGCGCGCACGGAGAACATCGTGGCCCTGTGCGACGTGGATGAAGATCGCGCCGCGCCGGTGTTCAAGCGCTTCGACAAGGCGCCGAAGTACAAGGATTTCCGCGTCATGCTCGATAAAGAGGGCAAGAACATCGACGCCTGCATCGTGGCCGTGCCGGACTTCATGCACGCCACGGTGGCGCTGGCCGCGATGGAGCGCGGGAAATCCGTGTACGTGGAGAAGCCGCTCACCAAGACCCCATGGGAAGCCCGCCTGCTGCGGGATGCGGCGGTGAAATACAAGGTGGCCACGCAGATGGGCAACCAGGGATTCTCCCACGAATGCACGCGCGTGGCGGCCGAGATGGTGTGGTCGGGGGCCATCGGCGACGTGACGGAAGCCCACATATCGACCACGCCCGGGACGCATCCCACGGGCTTGCAGCAGGCGCCTCCGGAATCGCCGGTCCCCAGCACTCTCGATTGGGACCGCTGGCAGGGGAGAGCGCGGCCGCGTCCGTTCAGCGACCGCTACGTGCCCTTACAACTGGCGCGGGTTTCTGGATTTCGGTACGGGGCAAATTGGAAACTGGGCCACCCACACGGCATCGCCGGTGCAGTTCGCGCTGCAACTGGGCGCGCCCACCAGCGTGGAATGCACGCGCCAGGAGGGCAAGAGCGGCATCACGTATCCCGACCGGGGAATCGTGCGGCTGGAATTCCCGGCGCGCGGAAAGATGCCCGCGGTCACGGTCTACTACCACGACTCGGTGAACGCTTCCGATCCGGAGGCGTTCCAGGTTCCGGGGATGGAACACGAAACCATTCTGCCGCCGGCGGACAATCTGAGCGACAAGGGCCGTCCCATGGGACGCGGCGCCATATCGGCCGGGCGTGGCGGGGGCGCCGGTGGGGGCCGTGGCGGGGCGCGCGGCGGGGCGGTCCCTGGAGCGGCGCGCGGCGGCGCGGCCGGCGCTCCGGCGGGGCCGGCCCGACGGACCAGCCCGGGAGGCCCCGGAGTGGCGGTTTACGGACGGGAACTGGAGCCGGCCAAACCCGGCGTTCTGGCCGGCAACGGCGCCCTCCTCATCGGAACCAAAGGCATGCTGGCGACCCACGAACGCGGCGAGGGCGTCTGGCTGCTGCCGGCCGCCAGATGGGCGGAGTATGCGCTTCCGGCGCCGGTGCTGACGCGGTCGCCGGGCCACATGGCGGATTGGGTCCGCGCCTGCAAAGGGGGCGAACCATCATGCTCCGATTTCAGCATCACGGCGCCGTTCGCCGAGTGGCTGGCGCTGGCGGTGATCGCGTGGCGCGTCCCCGGCAAGCTCGAATGGGACAGCCGCAACATGCGTTTCACCAATAGCGCCGAGGCCAGCCGATGGGTCAAGCCGGAGATGCGAAAGGGCTGGGAGCTGAAGTTGTGACGCCGCGGCGCCGGTTACCGGGACGCGGGTAGCTTGGCGGCGTCCTCGGGCCAGTCGATAGAGGGGCGCCGTTTGCGCATCGCGCAGTCCCTCAGGAACAGATTGATGAGGTTCTGGTATGGCATCCCCAGGTCCGCGGCCAGGCGCTTGAAATAGTCGACCGATGCGGCGTCGAGGCGGATGGTGATCTGGCGTTTGAGCCGCTTGGCGTAAGGGTTCTTGCGGGATCGGGAGAAATCGTATTCGGCTCTCATCGGAAACTCCAATACAGCTTCTGTTCTTTCGGGGTAGCGGGCCGGGCGGAGATCAGCCGGATGACCGAATCGGCTCCCCGGTAACAGTGGCTGACGATCAGGCATCGCGCCCGGAAACTATGATCCGGATCGTCGATCAATCGGGCGTTCTCATCGAGAAAAACCGTTTGAGCCTCCTCGAATGAGACGCCATGCCTGGCGATGTTGGATCGGGCTTTGCGCCAGTCCCAGGCAAATTCTATATTGCCCACGGCAATATCATAGCAATACGCCTGGGCGGTGGTCTCGATGAAATGCCACAGCAGCCGCGCGTGAATCGGCCTACTGTGCTTATGGCGTCGAACGGTTCTGAAGGCAAAACCAACCGGCGCCGCTTCCTGGCAATGGCGGACAGCGGGGCCGTCAATCTGACTCCTTCGCAGGGGATTTCTCGACAGCAGTGGCGCCCACACTGAACGCCGCCGCGTGGTTTGCCGTGACGTGACCCTACGCCAACGCTCCTCTTGCTTCACGTACGCAAATTGCGTATAGTGAGAATGCATGGCGGATGTCCCGATGACGGTCGTCGAGACCGCGCGGTTCCTCAAGGACGCGAAACCGCTGATGCCGGATTCGGAGCGCGAAGAACTGGTGGCGTTCGTGGGCGCGAACCCGGAGGCTGGTGAGATCATTCCGGAGACCGGCGGCGTCAGGAAGATCCGTTGGGCACTGGCAGGGCGAGGCAAACGTGGCGGCGCGCGGGTGATTTACTACTACCACAACCAACGATTGCCGTTATTCCTTCTGGCGGCCTATGGAAAGAACGAGAAGGCGAATCTCAGCCAGGCCGAGCGCAACGCCATGAAGCGGTTGGTCCCGGTTCTGATTGCGGGATATCCGGCGAAAAAGGGGATGCCACAGTGAACACGAAGGCGAGAACCAAGCGGTCGGCGAAAAGGCGGCCCACCGTGGGCGCGCGCATCGTCGAGGGGTTGGAACAGGCGATTGCGTGGACGCGCGGCGAGAACGATAACGTCCGGGTGACCCTGGCGCCTGTCCCGGATGTGGACGTACGGGAGGTCCGGGCGAAGATGGGGCTGAGCCAGGCGCAGTTCGCGACAAAGTTCGGTTTCCCTCCGGCGACGCTGAGAAACTGGGAGCAGGGCAGGTCGCGTCCGGACGCGCCCACGCGCGTGCTGCTGGCCGTCATCGCAAGGCATCCAGAGGCGGTGGAAGATGTGCTGCGGAAGGCGAGCTGAGATGGGTGACGGTCCAGTTTCGACCCGCCGAGCAGGCGCTCAGGGCCCGTCGTGAACTAACCGCCCCGACCACTCCCTGAGAAGCCGTGAATAATTGGTTGGCAGGCGGAAGCGCCTGCCCCACAAGGATGGAAGTCCTTCGATCGCATTGTGGGACAGACGCTTTCGTCTGTCAATCCGGAGGCCCACCCGATTATTTCACACCTTCTGACGGTCGCGGCTCGCCAGACCGTAGTGCGGAGCCATGCAGGCGCGCCGCGACGGGTTTGCGCGTGCCCTTCCGCACACTCCCCCGCAAAGAACCCTTTGACACGCCGCGTGAAACGAGTCCACAATCGAACACACGCGAGCGAAAGCTCGAACATTCGGAATAAAAGGAGGGTTTCGTGCCAAAACTGTCTGGTTCGTTCAACGCAAAGACAACCTGGCTGACGACGATCCCGCAAGGGGACGCGGCCGGCCATGAGGTGACCATGATGGAGATAGCGGGGATGCAGAAGTCCGAAGATCCACTTTGGAACAATGCGAGCATCACCTATTGGGGAGTGGGCGACCTAATCGCGGGGAACGGCACGCAGCGGGGCTGTTTCCTCAATAAGCATGCGGACGGCGACTATGACCGGGGCACGTTCGAAGCCAGGGTCAAGATCACGGGCGACAAGGTGCTCGTGGAGGGCACGTGGACGATGACCGGCGGAACCGGCAAGTACAACGGGGTGACGGGCGGCGGCCCTTTCCGGAGCCGGATGCTCTCGCCCACGGAAGTGGAATGCAAGTGGGAAGGTGAGTATCAACTGGCCGAGGTGGGGCGCGGGGCGGGCCACTGAACCGTCCTGGCGCGGAGAGGCGGCACGGCCCAGTTGTGAGATAGCATCTCCACCGGGCCGTGTCACTCCTTCACTACTCGCCGCGAACGACCGCGACGCCGTTGGCTGCGCCGCTGATCGTGGCCGCGCTTCCCAGGGTCAGGTTGCCATCTTCGTCCACGCTGAAGATCGATAGGTGCGAAATGGCGCCGCTGCCGTCAATCACGGCCACCAATCCGGCTCCCGAGGCAATATCCGTGGGAGCGCCACTCAGCGTGGCTGCCACGGCTGCGTCCTGGACGATCTTCTGCCCGTAGACGGCATACCGTGAAACGCTCATGCTGGGCGAATTGCTCGAGAAGAGAAACGGTCCCACCAGCGTCAGCCAGCAAGGCGCCATTTGCGTACCCGAGCCGGTGACCGTGAGAACCGCGCCATTGCGAACCAGGCCGATCTCGTTGGCGTGAGCGATGGTGACGTAGGCATCGTCGCCACGCGTGATCAATCCGAACGGCGTGTTGACGTTGGCCGGTATGTTCTGCACCAGCGCGGGAAGTCCACTCACGGCTCCATCGGGAAGCATATCCACCGTTTCAATGGTGTTGCTCTTTTCCGTGATTACGAGCTGGTTCTGCACAACACCCACCTGGGCCGCGGACCCATCCGCTTTGAGCAGCGGGACCACTCCATCGGGAGCGAGGCCCACAGTCGACCCAAACACACGGTGGGATTCAACCTTGGAGGCCCCGAGGATATATAGATGGTCCGCGCCGAACGCCACGCTGACCGGGCCGGAAACCGTGGACACCAACTGCTTCATCTGGAAGCGATTGTTCCTCCGTTCCAATATGGACACGGATTGCGAGCCGTAATTCACCACGGCGACCAATCCACCGATCGCTTCAATGCCGCCGGCGTTGCCGCTGACGCCGCCTTGACCCTCGGTGGGAACAGCTTGGATCAGATTGCCGCCGGAGTCATAAACCAGGAGTTGGTTCGTGGCGGCGTTTGACGCCGTAACCACCAGAGCGCTCTGTCCGGTTTCGGCCAGAACGGCGGCGCCCACTCCGATTAGTGGGACCAGTATGCTTAAAAGCGCGTACTTCTTCATTGGCTCCTCCTCGACGTTGCTTGCGCCGGCGTGTGCGACTCACGGTTGGCGCTGTTTCCTAGGACTTTGCGAAGCTTCATCATGTTCCCCTCACAATTCGTGGCCGGCCCGCGCCTCGGTACGTCGCCGCCTGGCGATATCCCGAAAGCGCCGGTCATTCGTCGTCAAAAGTGTTTTCGCTGGCGGGGGAAAGAAAGTTACGCGCGCGGGCGGCCGGGCCGGCGTGGGCCGCTGCGGTGGTATCGAACAGCCCCTCCGTAACTTTTCGGTAGTGTCTATCGTATGTTCCATTACATGCCTTGCATGGAGTACTTGTTAACGGTGACGGTAGACGGGGCGCGGGTGTCCTGGCAATAATTGGGTGAGCGGCTTATTTCCCATGTGCCCGGAGCGAGATCTGGAAATGCTGATGGCCAGTTATCAACGGGGCGATATCGCCGCCGCTGAGGCCCTGATCCATCGTTTGAGCCCGCAGATGCATAGATTCTTTTTGGTACAACTCGCCAGCCGGAGAGACGCGGACGACCTGTTGCAGGAAACCTGGCTGCGCATTCACCAGGTGAGGCACACCTACCGAGAAGGCGAGCCGGTGCTGCCGTGGCTTTACGCGATTGCCCGGCACATTCGCGTGGACCACTACCGAAAGGCGCGCCGCGCGGCGGCCCGCGAGGAACGGCTGGAGGAAATGCCCGAAGCGGCGGTAATGCCGGCGGAACTCGGCGGGACCCCGGATCTGGCGGAGCTCCTGGCCCCTCTTCCCGAGAGCCAGCGTGAAGTGATCGAGATGTTGAAGGTCGCGGGGATGTCGCTGGAGGAGGTGGCGCGCGCCACTTCGTCGAGCGTAGGATCGGTCAAGCAGAGAGCCCATCGGGCTTATGAGAGTTTGAGGGCGCGGCTGGGCGGCATGGGGCTGAGCCAAGGCTCGAAGGGAGATCTCTCGTGAGGGATGAAGAGATCGACGAAATCCTGACGCGCGCCGGCCAAGCTCCCAATGAGGTGGACCCCGCTCTGCTCGACTCCATCGCCAGATCCATCGGGTCTTCGCTGGGCCCGGTCCCTGCGCTGCCGCCGGCACGGGTTCTGGTGGGCGGGCTGGCTTCGATCTGCATGGCGGTTGCTCTGGCCGGCGCAGCCTTATTAGGCCTCCACGGCATCCGGAACCTGAGCGTTATGGCGCGCGCGCTGGTCTTTCCCGCATTGGGAGTCCTCATATGGCTGGCGGCTACGGCGTGCGTCGGCGAAACGATTCCCGGAAACAGGCGCCGGGTGTCGCCGGGCATCCTGCTGGGGGCTGGCAGCTTGGCGCTGCTGGCCCTCTTTGCGGTGGTGTTTCGCGACTACCGGACTGACCACTTCGTGTCCCAAGGGGTGGCCTGCCTGACCGCGGGCCTGCTTCACGCCGTTCCGGCGGCTCTCGGTGGCTGGTTACTTTTGCGACGCGGTTTTGCGGTGAACCCCATTGCCGCCGGGTTGCTGGCGGGCACACTCGCGGGACTGGCCGGCGTGACCATGCTGGAGCTTCACTGTCCGAATTCCCAGGCCTTGCATGTTATGCTCTGGCATACCGCGGTGATGCCGTTGAGCGCGGCCGCGGGGGCGCTGCTGGCATGGGGCGCTTCGCTTTCGACCAGGCGCTGATTGACCCTATGAACCACCAAATCGAAGACGACCTGACGCTGTTCAGCCTCTACATGCGGGTATCGGGCGTTCCCACGCTGGAGCCCGAGCCCGCGGGCGACCCGGACCTGCGCGGCAAGACCGTGGGACTGCTGAACGGGGCCAGTTGGGTCTCGCTGTTCGCCACCTATTTCGGACGCCGGATCCTGCCGGGGGCCAAGCTGATCGCGGTGGGGAACGACGCCGTGCAGCTCCACTCCATGCAGGCGCATCGCGACGGGCGGCCCTGCCCGCCGCAGGCTAACATCGACCGGTTCATCCGTTACGCCGAGGACCTGGTGCAACTGCACGGCGCGGATGCCATCCTGCTCACTTGTTCCACCATGAACCGGGCCGCCGCCGCGGTGCGCGAGGCGCTGCGGAAGTACGCGGTTCCGGTGGTGCAGATCGACGAGGCGATGATGGAGGCCGCCGCCGCGCCGGGCGGCCGCATACTGCTGGTGGCTACGCACGCGCCCACCGTACACAACTCGCGCGAGCTGCTGGAGGAAACCGCGGCGCGCCTGGGAACGCGCGTTTCCGTTGCCGAAGCCGTAGTGGAGCCGGCGTTTCATTGCCTCGGTCGGGGCGACATCGCCGGGCACAATGAGACCATCGCGCAGGCCATTCGGGAGGCGGCCGCGCGCGCGCCGTTCGACAGAGTGGTGCTGGCGCAGATTTCCATGTCGCTGTTCAAACTCACGTATCCGGAGCCTGAGCGGGTGTTCGGAGTTCCGGTGCTGACCAGCGGCGAAGAGGGCTTCCGGCGAATCCGGGAGATGCTGGCGCCCGGCGTCGTAAGTAGTTAGGTTTCGCCAAACGGTCCGTTTAGCGAAACCGCGTTGATCGTACGCGCGCCGGGTGAGAAGATTCGGATAGAAGGGTCGCGGTTAAGACCCCGTAGCGCAAGGGTGACAACATGACATCGACAGGGTTGGACGAGATTCGTAACGGGACATGTATTGTCAGAAACACGGGGGCGAGGAAGGGGCGTAATCTATCCGTGACGCCGGAAACTACCGCCTCGCGGCATCTCTACTATGGCCGCATCGTGCTCGACGCCGGCGATGCGCCGGTGGAGGTAGATCCCGGCGGTCGGGAAACCGGGCTGGTATGCCTGCGCGGCGGCGCAGCGGTGCGGGCGGGCGGAGTGGAATACGCGCTGGGGCGCTACGATGCGCTGTATATCCCGCGCGCCACGCCGTTCGTCGTGACGCCGGGCGCCGACGGCTGCGATTTCGCGGAGCTCTCGGCCGCGGTGGAAGGGCAGTACCCCGCCCAGTTCGTCTCTTTCGCCGAAATCCAGAAGGACCCGGGGCTGCACTTCGCGACCGGCGCCCCCACCTGCGAGCGCACCATCAACATCCTGCTGGGCAAGAACGTTCAGGCCGGACGGATCGTGGCCGGCGTGACGTTCAGCAAGCCGGGAAACTGGACCTCCTGGCCGCCGCACGAACACGGGGTGATGCTGGAGGAAGCGTACCTCTACGTGGATATGCCGGCGCCGGGCTTCGGGGTGCAGTTCGTGTATTCGAACCGGCAGGATCCGGAGCTGGCGACGTTCGTTCGGGACGGCGACGTGGTGCTGATGCCGCAAGGCTACCATCCCAACGTGGCGGCGCCGGGGTCTTCGATTAATTTTCTTTGGATGATGGCCGCCAACCGCGAGGGCGAAGACCGGCAATTTGGCGTGGTAAACGTGCAGCCCGAGTTCGCGGGCGGGGGCTCCGGCCTGGAGCGCGGTCGCGCGGGAAAGTAGGAGCATCATGTTTCGTCTCGAAAACAAGGTGGCCCTGGTGACCGGCGCCGGCCAGGGGCTGGGCGCGGGGATCGCCCTGGGCATGGCGCGCGCCGGGGCCGACGTGGTGCTGCACGACCTCACTCCGGCGGAAGCCACCGAGAAGCGAATCCGCGAGGAAACCGGCGCGCGGACGCGCTGCCTGACGGCCGACTTTTCCGACCGCGCGCAGGTGGACCGGATGGCGGCCGAGGCCCTGGCCGCCATGGGCGGACTCGATATTCTGGTTAACAACGCCGGCATCATCCTGCGCGCTCCCGCCGCCGTGCATACGGACGAATACTGGGACGCAGTTATCGAAATAAACCTCACGGCCGTGTTCCGGCTGTGCCGGGTAGTGGGCTCTCACATGCTAGAGCGCGGGCATGGGAAGATCGTCAACATCTCCTCCCTGCTGGCGTTTCAGGGCGGCATCACCGTTCCGGGATACGCGGCCGCCAAGGGCGGGGTGGCGCAATTGACCAAGGCGCTGGCCAATGAGTGGGCCGGAAAAGGGATCAACGTCAACGCCATCGCCCCCGGCTACATGGCCACCGACAACACCAAGGCGCTGCGGGCGGATGCGGTCCGAAGCCGGCAGATTCTGGAGCGGATTCCAGCGGGGCGATGGGGCGAGCCGGAGGACGTGGCGGGCGCGGCCGTTTTCCTGGCCTCCGAGGAAGCGAACTATGTCCATGGCCACGTGCTGGTGGTGGACGGGGGTTGGATGGGCCGGTGACCGGCAGACGCATGCGGGTAGCCGGCCTGGCGGCGCTGCTAGCCATGGCGCCCGTGGCGGCGGGGCAGGCGTTGGGCCGCGCCGAGCCTTCCTTCGCGCAACCTTCGCGGGCCCCAGGCGTGGATTACGTCCTGCCCACCGAGACCGGGATCAAAGCCATTCTCGACCGCGTCCGGGATTACTTCGTAAGCGCTACGCCGTATCGGATTATCGACACCCAAACCGGGGCGCCCATCACCGACCTCGTTAATCCCACGCAGACCGCCGGAATCGACCTGCGCGCCGGCCAGTTCAACGATTGGGACTACCCCATGGGCGTAGTCCTGGCCGCCATGCTCGATGTCTCCGATGTCACCGGCGATTCCACCTACGCGGATTATACCTTCAAGAACTTCAATTTCATCTTCGACCACCTGGATTACTTCCGAAAGCAGGCCAAGCTATTCGGTCCGCGGAGCTACGGCTACGGGCGGCTGCTGGAGATGAAGGCGCTCGACGACTGTGGGGCCATCGGGGCGGCCCTCATCCAGGCGTATCGGCGGAGGAGCGATCCGCGCTATCGGGCGGCCATCGACCAGGCGGCCGAACACATCGCGCACAAGCAATTCCGTCTGCCCGACGGCACGCTGGCGCGGCAGCGCCCGCAGCCAGTCTCTTTGTGGGCGGACGATTTCTACATGTCCATCCCCTTCCTGGCCCAGATGGGCGTCCTGACCGGGGACCGCGCCTGGTTCGACGACGCGGCCCGGCAGGCGATTCAGGGCTCGGCGCGGCTCCAGAACAGGACCACCGGCCTATTCGATCACGCCTGGTTCGAAAACACCGACCCCGACCCGAAGTTCTACTGGGGGCGCGGGAACGGCTGGGCGCTGATGGCCATGGCCGAGCTGCTGAGCGTGCTGCCCGAGAATCACCCGGAGCGAGCGCGCGTGCTTGACATCTTCCGCCTGGGCGCTCGCGGGGCGGTGGAGGCGCAGAGCGGCAACGGGCTCTGGCATCAGTTGTTGGATAAGACCGACAGTTACCTCGAGACCTCGGCCTCGGCCATGTTCACCTTCGCCCTGGCGCGCGGGGTGAACCGTGGCTGGCTTTCGCCGGCTTACGCGCCGGTGGCCCAGGCCGGCTGGCAGGCGCTCGCCACCCGCGTGCGCCCCGACGGCCGGATTGAAGGCATCTGCGTCAGTACCACTGCGGCCTACGACGCGGTCTACTACTACAACCGCCCCACCGACCTGGGCGCCATGCAAGGGTATGGCCCGGTGCTGATGGCCGGCGCCGAAACCATCGCCATGTTGCGCGCCTTCGACGTCGAGCGCACCCTCAACACCTTCCACTACCGCAAGAAGTAGCCCCACTCGGCCCCCGCTCAGCGGGTAGCGGCAAACACCAGGAACGCGCCGTCCGGATCGCGCACCACCACCGAGTCGCTGGTCACGGTGAAGGGGATGCCGCGCTTTTGCATGTCCGCCGCGGTCTGTTTTGGGTCGCGAACTTCGAAGACCAGCCGCGGTTTCCAGTCAGGCGCGGCGGGCTCGAGGACGATAGACTCGCCGAAGCGGCCGGGAACTTCGAGCCGCCCATTCCCGCGATCCGCAAACCCCAGCTTGGTGGTGTAAAAGGCCTTCTCGGCGGCCATGTCGGTGGCCTGCTGGCTGACGCGCACCATGTGATTGGAAGCGCTCCCCGCCTCCAGGAACTTGCCGGCTCCTGTCATGTGGAGCGACCCCGGCAGATACTGACAGTACTCGAGCATGCGGCGCTCGGGGTCCTGGAGGTTGAATAGCAGGTTGCCGGCGCGCGCCTTGTTGGGCTTGCTGGCCCTGAGCCCGGCGGCTTGACAAGCGGCGGCGGCGGCCTCCACGTCGGCGGCATCGATGCAGATATGCATGAGGCCGAGCGAATCCGAGGGACTGGCGGCGCGGTACAGTTCGATGAACTGGCGGTCGCTCACCTTGACGTAGGAAGTGGCCGTGCCCTTATCGTCGCCGAACTCGAAGGCCTGTTCCCAGCCGAGCGCCTTGTAAAACTCGCGCGACTTAGGCACGTCGGAGACGCGAAAGGCCACGTGGGCGATGCCGTTGAGCGGTTGGGCGTCCTGGGCGGCCAGGGGAAGACAGGCGGCGAAGAGGAGCGCGCACAAGGCGCGGGGGTAAGCGGTGGAGTGACACATAGTTTCAGCCTCGGGAAGTTGGCGACTCGGTTCATGGTAACTCCAAACCTGGCCCGACTTACGGAAAAAGCTTGTAGCCTGGAGGACGGTCCGCATCCAGGGCGCGGCGAAGGAACTCGAATGTCTCCTTCTGTTCCGCCTCATCGCCGTGCATCCATTCATCCAGCAGTTTCGCCAACGCAGCCGGGTCTGGCTTGCGCGGGCGAGCGCATTCCTGTTGCCCAGGGACTGGGGATGGCTGTTCGTGCTTGGCAGCGTCTCGCAACTTCTTTTCTGATTCTACTCCAATGCTCAGGCGTCCATCCTCAGTACTCATAGGGCGTACGAAAGGCAGGCGAGAATGTCGTCGCGCGTCAGGCCCGGGTAGTTGCACAGGATATCCGGTTCGGACTGCCCGGCGGCGAGCAATTCCAGGATGAACTCAACGGCTAGACGAGTGCCACGGATCACCGGTTTGCCGGCCAGGGTCTCTGGATCGACGACGATACGCTCTGACAACGGCATGCCCACATTCCGCCGCAGGCAGGAGTCTGGCTTTTCGACGCCAGGCCCCGCCAATCACCCGGTGGTAGTGGTCTCGTCCGATGGCTCGGCGGGTTCGTCCGCGGGCCCAATTGGCTCGATTGGTTCGGCGGGCTCAATCAACTCGTCGAGGTTGCCGATCTCGGGTTTGTTGAGCTTGCGCTGGGCCCTTTGGGCGGCCTTGTCCTTCTGCTTCTCCATCCGGGCGATTTCCTTCTGCCGCTTCTTGAATGAGGTTCGGGATCGAGTAGGGATAGTCTATGCCTCCTAAGGGCGAAGCCGGCCTCGGCGGCCGGCCGCCACTCACCAGTTTACCAGCGGGGCTCGCGACGCTGCCGCGGCCCACCGCCGCCGGGGCCACGCCCGCCACCGCCAGGACCACGGCCGCCGCCGCCACCGCCGGTTTTCGGCCGCGCCTCGTTGACATTCAGCGCGCGTCCATTCACTTCGACGCCATTCAGGGCGGCGATAGCCTTGTCCGCCTCGGCGGAGTCCGCCATTTCGACGAACGCGAACCCGCGGGAACGGCCGGTATCGCGGTCGGTTACCAGATTGACACGATCCACAGCGCCGTGTTGCTCAAAGAGCGAACGGATGGAAGATTCGGTCGCTGAAAAATCCAGATTGCCTACAAAGATGTTTTTCATTTGGGTTTCCTTGTGTTTGACTGTTCAGGCGAGAGCCACGGCAGAGTGGATTTCGGCCAAGCTGTAGCGGGACGATCAAAGACATTTTCCAGTGTAGCAGGTTCGCGGGTGGCCGCAAGGCATCGAAAACGGAAACATATTTGGCAGGCGAAACCGCCTGCCCCACAAGCGCCGTCATGCCTGGGCGCCCACGTAGCCGCCATAGCCCGCTACCACGGCCGAGACGATCAGCAGCGCCAGACCGGCGATGAGCAGGCGAATGGTGCGTTGGCCGGAGCCTTTCCATTCGCCCAGCTTCAAGCCCAGCAACTGGCTGAAAAGGATCTGGCTGGCCATGAGAACGGCCCAGCCGATGTAGGAAGTGCGGCCCATTTTCGGTTCGCCGGTCTTGAAGCAGATGAACTGCGAGCACCAGATGGCCCCGGCCAGACCGGCATAAAAGAAGTTCCGCCCGAGCGGGACGCCCCTGGCGAGGTAGTCGCCGGCGGTTTTGTTGCGGACGTTCAGCAGGATGCACCACACGCCGTTGACCGCGAACCCGCCCAACAGAACCACCACCAGCACCGGCATGCCGGCCCAGGTCACCGGGGTGGGAGGCTGGATAACCCCCGCCAGTTTCTGAATCACCGGACCGCCTTGCAGGCCGAAGCTCATGCCGGAGCTCATCAGCCCGGCGAAGAGGGCCACCATCATGCCCTTCTTGAAGTTGAATTCGGCGACGGCCTTCTTCTTCTCCTCTTCGGGCAGTTCGCGCTCTTTCGCCATGCCTGCCATGCCCACGAACACGATGCCCACCACGGAAATCAGGGCGGCGGCCACGGAGATGAGGCCGGAGGGGGTGGTGAACATCTTCGAAATGGCATCCTGGCCCTTGAGCAGCGGCGGAATGAGGGTGCCCGCGGCGGAGGTCAGGCCGGCGCCCATGGCCAGACCCAAGCCCACGCCCAGGTAGCGGATCATGAGGCCCCAGGTGAGGCCGCCGAAACCCCAGATGGCGCCGCACACGAAGCAATAGGCGACCTCGCCGCCCGGAGCGGCGCGCAGGACGGCGAATACGTTGGGAGAAGTGGTCAACGCCAGCAGCCACGGTATGACCACCAGGCCCACCAGTGCGTAGACAAACCAGTAGCTTTCCCAGGCCCAATTACGGACCTTCTTGAACGGCAGGTAGAAAATGGCCCCCGCCAGGCCGCCGGCCATGAAAATCAGAATTCCCAGGGCGGGGTTTGCGGCTGCTTCCGGCATATGATGGACCTCCGATGGGCATTTTGCCCAGAATTGAACGATGTTGATTGACTCTGGAGACAAATTGTAAATAAAATAACTGGTGAGGTCAATGGGGGCCAAAGACAGCCCTGCTAAGTCCTGGCGACCGACGTGGCGCACGCACTCGTGCGTGCCGTGTGGAGACTCTTCTCGACACTTGCTCGCGCGCGGGAAACCAGGCGTCGGCAGGAGTGCCGACGCGGCACGCATGAGTGCGTGCGCCACATTGAATCGATGAAGATCCTGGTCGTCAATATCGGCAGCACCTCGTTCAAATATCGGCTCTACGACATGGCCGGCGGGGTGGTGATGGCGCGCGGGCAGATCGAGCGCATCGGGCAGGCGGGTGGGTTGTGCGGCGATTACGAATCGGCCATCGGGCGCTGCCTGGGAGAGATCATCGGTCCGGGGAAGCCTCTGGACAGCCTGGAAGCGCTGGCGGGGGTGGGGTTCAAGGCCGTGCACGCGGGCCCGGTGACGGGGGCGCAATTGGTGAACGAAGCCGTGCTGGCCGCCATGGAGGAGTACACGTTCCTGGCGCCGGCGCACAATCCACCCTATATCGCGGCCATGCGGGCATTTGCCAGGCAGGTTCCGCAATTGCCGCTGGTGGCGCTGTTCGAAACGGCGTTTTACGAATCGCTCGAGGAAAGCGCGGTCACTTATGCGGTTCCCTACGAATGGAAGGAAGCGTACGGGATCCGCCGCTACGGGTTCCACGGGGCCAGCCACCGGGCGGCGGCGGAGCGCGCCCAGGAGCTTCTGGGCCGGACCGATTTGCGGCACATTTCCTGTCACCTGGGCGGCAGCTCGAGCCTGGCGGCCATTCGCAACGGGGTGGCCATCGATACCAGCTTCGGCATTTCCGCCCAATCCGGCATTCCGCACAACAACCGCTGCGGCGACGTGGACGCTTTCGCGGCCCTCTTCGCCATGAAGCGCGGCTCGATGGGCGTGGACCAGATTGCTCGCATCCTGGCCAGCCAATCGGGACTGGCGGGCATCAGCGGCGGATCGGGCGACGTGCGGGATCTGGAAGCTGCGGCGGCGGCCGGGGACCGGCGCGCGCGCCTGGCGCTCGACGTATTTGTGCGCGCCGTGCGCCACTACCTGGGTGCGTTTCTGGTCGAACTGGGCGGGGTGGATGTGCTCACTTTCTCCGGTGGAATCGGCGAAAATGGGGTGGCCATTCGGACCGCGGCGTGCCGGGGTTTGGAGGCTTTCGGAATCCAGCTTGACAAGGAACGCAACGCCACCGCGCGCGGCGAGGCCCGCATTTCGGCCGATGGCTCGGCGGTAGCCGTATTCGTGGTTCCGGCGAACGAGGAAAGAATCGTGGCGCGGGCCGCCGCCGCGGTGATTCAATGTCAGGAGAGCGCATAATAGCCATGGGCGCCTTTCAAGAACCTCACCGCGGAGACACGGAGATCGGGAAATAGGCCATGGGATCTTCCGCAACCATAATCCGCGCCGACGTAGAGACGCTGGTACGCGAGATTGTGTCGCGCCGGCTGGGATCGGCGCGCGGCGCGGCGCCAAGCCTGGCGGTGCACGCCTCGGCGCGCCACATGCACGTCAGCCGGGAGGACCTGGACCGCCTTTTCGGCAAGGGTTACGAGCTGACGGAGATGCGGCCGCTATACCAGACCGGCCACTATGCGGCCAAAGAGACGGTGACGCTGATCGGGCCGCGCAGCCGGCTGATTTCGAACCTGCGGATTCTGGGACCCCTGCGCAGCCGCTCGCAGGTGGAGCTGGCCTTTACCGACGCCATCAGCCTGGGATTCGACAATCTGCCGATCCGGCTTTCGGGCGAGCTGGACGGCACGCCGGGAGCGTTCATCATGGGCCCGCAAGGAATGGTGGAATTGAAGGAAGGCGTGATCCGCGCAGCCATACACGTGCATATGGGCCCGGCCGACGCGGCGTGGTACGGGGTGAAGCAGGGCGACGATATGAAGCTGCGGGTAGGCGGCGACGCGGGGGTTACATTCAACCGCGTGAGGGTAAGGATAGACCGGAACGCGCGGCTGAACGTCCACATGGACACCGACGAGGCGAACGCGTGCGGCCTGCATCAGGCCAGGGAGATCGACCTTGTCAAATAGGAGAAAGCCAGGAATGAAGCAAGCGTTAGGAATGATCGAAACCAAAGGCATGGTCGCGCTGTTTGAGGCCTCCGACGCCATGTTGAAAGCGGCCAATGTGACCTTCGCCGGCTGGGAGAAGGTGGGCAGCGGCCTGGTGACGGCCTTTGTGGAAGGAGACGTAGCGGCGGTGAAAGCCGCCACGGATGCGGGGGCGGCGGCGGCGCGCCGGGTGGGCGAGCTCACCAGCGTGATTGTGATTCCGCGCCCGCACGACGAGCTGACGCCGTTCATCCAGCCGGGGCCGGCGAAAGAGGGCGAAGCGGACCGCACCAGCGCTCTGGGCCTGATTGAAACGCGCGGGTTGGTGGGGCTGGTGGAAGCCAGCGACGCCATGTGCAAGGCCGCCGGGGTGCGGCTGGCGAAGGCCATCGAGATCGGCGGCGGGTACGTGACGGCGGTGGTGCGCGGCGATGTGGGCAGCGTGCGGGCCTCGGTGGACGCGGGGGCGGCGGCGGCGCGCCGGGTGGGCGAGCTGGTGTCGTCGCACATTATTCCGCGGCCGCATGAAGGCGTAATCGAGGGGATGCTGCGGTAGGGGCCGGCAGGCCCGGACCGCAAGGGAGATTCGAAATGGAAATGACGGCAATCGGAATGATCGAAACCAAGGGGCTGGCCCCCCTGGTGTATGCCACCGACGCCATGCTGAAGGCGGCGAAAGTGCAGTTCAAGGGCTGGAGAAAAGTGGGCAGCGGCCTGTGCACCAGTTTCGTGACGGGTGATGTGGCTTCCGTGAAAGCCGCGGTGGACGCGGGCGCGGCGTCGGCCCGGACGGTGGGTGAAGTGGTCAGCGTGCACGTGATTCCACGGCCGCACGACGACCTGGTAGTGATTCTGCCGAAGTAAGCGCATGTTCCTGGCGAAGGTGATCGGCAACGTAGTCGCGACGCAGAAAACGCCCGAGTTTCAGGGCATGAAGCTGCTTCTGATACAGCCGTATTCGGCCAAGGATCACGCCTTGGCCCCCGCCGGAAATACGGTTGTGGCGGTGGACACGGTGGGCGCGGGTGAGGGCGAATGCGTGCTGTACACCCAGGGCAGCGCGGCCCGCTATGCGCCGAACGTCAAGAGCGCGCCGGTGGATGCGGTGATCGTGGGGATTGTGGATTCCGTGGAGATGGGTGGAAGCGCGCTGGAGAGGCCATGACGTTGGAAGTGGGACAGACGATCGGTCTCCGTCGTCTGTCAAAGCTGGAGAGGCCATGACATTGGACCCGCGGCTGATCGCGGAAATTGCGGAGGAAGTGGCGGCGCGCCTGGAAGGCCGCCTCGGAGCGGCGCCGCCGCCGGCGCGTCCGTCGGGCGATGGCGTATACGCCACCGTGGATGAAGCCGTGAAGGCCGCCGCGCGGGCGCAAAAGCGCATCGCCGACATGAGCCTGGAGGAGCGCGGGCGTATTGTCGCCATTATCCGGCGCATGTGCACGGAGAATGCCGCGGAGTGGGCCCGCATCGAGCTGGACGAGACCCGCCTGGGGCGCCTGGATCATAAGATCGAGAAGCTCAAGAACATCCGCTTCGTGCCCGGCGTCGAAGCCATGCGCAGCGACGTGCGCACCGACGCCTCGGGCCTGTGCCTTATCGAGCGGGCGCCGTGGGGCGTGATCGGGATGATTCTGCCCGCCACGCATTCGGTTCCCACCATGGCGAGCAACGCCATCAACGCCATCGCCTCGGGAAACACGGCGGTATTCAGCCCGCATCCCACCGGCGCCAAGGTGGCGGCGTTGGCGCTGGGCGCGCTCAACCGCGAAATCGAGCGCGAAACCGGCGTGACGGACGCCATCACCACCATGGCGGAAGCGAGCATACGGGTGGCCGAGGAAGTGTTCCATCACCCCGGCGTGGCGCTGCTGTGCGTGACCGGTGGACGGGCGGTGGTGCGGGCGGCGGCCAAATCGGGCAAGCGCGTGATTGGAGCCGGGCCGGGCAATCCGCCGGTGGTGGTGGATGAGACGGCCGACCTGGACAACGCCGCCGAATCCACCGTGCTGGGCGCTTCCTTCGACAATAACCTGCTGTGCATCGGCGAAAAGGAAGTCTTCGTGGTGGAAGCGGTGTTCGAGGCGTTCCGCGCGGCCATGAAGCGCGCCCACGCGCACGAAATCGATTCGGCCGCCATCGAGAGGCTGGCGCAGGCGGCGTTTCAGTCCGAAAACGATGCCAAGGGCGTGCCCCACGTGCATGTGCGGAAGGAGCTGATCGGCAAGGATGTTTCGGTGCTCGCGGCGGCCTGCGGAATCGAGGCTCCGGCGGGCGCGCCCCTGCTGTTCGGCGAGACCGCCGAGGACCACCTCTTCGTGCAGGAAGAGCAGATGATGCCCTTCATTCCGGTGGTGCGGGTTCGGGATGTAGACGCCGCCATCGCCGCCGCGGCGAGGGCCGAGCACGGCTACCGGCACACCGCCATCATCCATTCGCGCAACATGGACAACGTGACCAAGATGGCGCGGGCCCTCAACACCACCCTGTTCGTGGCTAACGGACCGTGCGTGGCCGCCCTGGGCAGCGGCGGGCCGGGGTATCTGAGCTACAGCATTGCGACGCCCACGGGGGAAGGCGTGACTACGCCGCTGACCTTCACGCGCGAACGCCAGTTGACCATCCGCGGCGCGCTGAGGATTACCTGAGGGGGCCAAGGGTTTTTCATGACGAGCTTCGATCTGAGACATCAGAAAGTAATCGCCGTCGAGGATATCGACGCGGCGGCCAAAGCCGGGGCCAAGGAGTTGACGCTGCGCGCGGGCACGATATTCACTCCATCGGCCAGGGAAGCTATCGCCCAGCGCGGCTTCACCATCGCGACCGAAGGGGCGGCGCCGGCGGATGCGGCTTCGAACGATTGGGAGCGCCTCTTCCATTCTCCCGAGGCGGAAGCGATCAAGGCCGAAATCATCGAAGTAGGCCGCAAGCTGTGGCTGCGCCAGTACGTGGATGGCAACGGCGGCAACATCTCCTGCCGTCTCACGGCCGAGGCCGTCATCTGCACGCCTACTCTGGTCAGCAAGGCGGACCTGAAGCCGAGCGACATGTGCCTGGTGGATTTGAGCGGCAACCAGCTTGCCGGCGGCCGGGCGCGCACCAGCGAAATCCTCCTCCACCTGGAGATCTACAAATCGGTTCCGGAAGCCAAGGCGGTGGTGCATTGCCACCCGGCGCATGCCACGGCGTACGCCATAACCGGCCGCGTCCCTCCTTCGTGCGTGATTCCGGAATACGAGGTGTTCATTGGCCGGGTGGCGCTTTCGCCTTACGAAACGCCCGGCACGCAGAAATTCGCGGAGACCGTGCTGCCCTTCGTCAAGACGCATAACACGGTGCTGCTGGCCAACCACGGAATTGTGTGCTGGGCGGACAGCGTGACCCACGCGGAATGGTACGCGGAAGTGGTGGATACGTACTGCTGGACGCTCATGCTGGCTTCCCAACTGGGCGCGCCGCTCTCTTTCATCCCATCCGAAAAAACCGTCGACCTGCTGGCCATCAAGCAGCGCATGGGGTTGCCGGACGTGCGCATGGGCATGCAGGAGTGCCGGCTCTGCGACCTGCCCGAGCAGGCCGGCGCGATCACCGTGGCCCCCAACGCCTGCACGCTCGGCTCCCCGGAGCCGTCGGTGACGGCGGAAGAGATGGAGGCCATCGTTCAGGGCGTCACCAGCGCGGTGATGGCATCGCTCGAAGCCAAGAAGAGATGAAAGCGGCCGGCCGACAGATCAAGATTCGCGAACTTCTGGAGTCGCGGGAGTTTGTGGATCTGACGACGCTCTGCCGGGACCTGGACGCTTCGGAATCTTCCGTGCGCCGCGACCTGATCGCGCTCGAAAGCGACGGCGTTTTGAAGCGCGTCTACGGCGGGGCCATGGCTGTGGAAGCGCGCGGCGCCGACCAGGATTTCGAGTGGCAGAGCCGGCGCATGGCCGAGGAAAAACGGCGCATCGCGGCGGTGGCCGCCAGTTTGGTGGAAGATGGGCAGACGGTGATTCTGGCGGGCGGCTCCACGGTGGCGGCGGTGGCGCGCTCGCTCAAGAACCACTCCCTGCGCGTGATCACCAATTCGCTGCCCATCGCCGAGGTGTTCCACGATTCGCAGCGGACCGAGGTAACCCTGACGGGAGGATATCTGTACCCCCGCCTGCGCATGATGATGGGGCCGCTGTGCGAGCAGATGCTGGCGGGGGTGGCCGCCGACGTCCTGATCATGGGCATAGGCGGCGTCACCGAGGCCGGCTTCAGCAACAACAACACGCTGGTGGTAAGCCACGAGCTGAAGATGATCGCGGCGGCGCGCAAAGTGGTGGTCGCAGCCGACCACACCAAGTTCGGCCGGGCGGCCCTGATCAATGTAGCCCCGCTCGAAGCGGCCCATATCGTGGTTTCGGATGGCGCCCTGGGGGTGGAATACCAGAAGCTGCTGCGCGAGCACGGGGTGGAAGCGCGGCTGGCGTGAGGCAGGCAGCGGTGTGGAGCGGGATGGCATCCTGCGCGGGCCGGGCCTCATTGCGGCGCCGGCGGGCGAGGCAATGCCCCTCTGTAGGGGCCGGGCATGCCCGGCCCGCGGCGCCGAGGATTGGATATCACGAATTCGGCGCTCGGCCGCACTTCGGCCGTCCGCAGCTTCGGGGGCCGCCACGGAGGAGAACGGCTCAGCCGAACTGAGCGGTGTCTGGTGACGCAACCCTATGCCGTTCGCAACCGCTTTGCCGGCAGGAACCGGATTTCCACGCGCTTGTCGAGCGCCTCGGCGATACGTTTGAGCATGGACAGGGAATGGCCCTCGTAGTCGGCGTCCTCAAGCCGGCAGATGGCCGATTTCGACGTCCCCACGCGTTCGGCGAGCTCCTGCTGGGTGAGGCCCGCCTTCGTGCGCAACTGGAAGACCTTCCGCGCGATTTCGGCGTTGACCACCTCTTCTTCGTATGCCTTTTCGCGCTTGGGATCGGCCGCAATATAGCGGTTGTAGAGAAACTGGCCGGCTCTTGAACGCAACTGTCTCTGTGCCATGGCTTTACTCCGGTCTAAACGTGAACCTCTCGAAATCCGCCTCAACCAACTGCCTGCGCTCCAGCGCCCGGTCAATCTCGCGGGGCGGAACCTGGCGCTGCTTTGTCAACCCGTGGGAGACGACCACCGCTGCCTTGCCCGCGAAGAAGTAGAGCATCCGGTAGTGCACTCCTTGATAGCTCGCGCGGATCTCATGGATGCCGTCGCGCAGGAAGTCGGCCTCCGGTCGCCGCAACTCGTGCCCCAGGTCCCCTAAACGGTCAATCCGTTCCGTGCATTTGGCCTGGACTTTCATGGGCAGACCTCCGAACCAGCTCAGAAGGGGCACGGAATCGTCCTTCGGCTCCCGGTGGAAGAATACTTCCGTCTGGGCCAACCACCCTCCTGCAGGTTCTCATTTTTGTGAACTCGTTTCAAGGTATCATTTCCGCCTCGAAGCCGGCAAGCGGCGGTGGTTGACGTGAGTTGCCCAGATCGAACGCGCCGGCGCCTCCCGGCCCCAACCAAATGCCTCAGCGGTAACGGTACAGCGTAAAGCGCTGGATGCCCATGTGGCGCTGGAGCTCGAAGAGATCCTCGCCCTGTCCGGTGTCATCCCCCGCGAGCCGGATGTCGGTGACCCAGCGGCCGTCGACAAACGTGCCTTGTTCCACGGTTCCCAGTCCGGCGAACGGGGGCCCCGGCGTGTTCGGCGCGAAGGTGATCTTCACCCCGCTGCCGATGGCGTAGAACTCGTCGGGCGCGGCCGCAATGAGGATCACCGCCGCCGGCCCCTGGGCGCCCGCGGGCGGTTCCCCGGGCATCAGCAGGGGCATGGTATATCGAATCGGCCAATACGTCGCCTGCAGCGTGTAATTCCCCAACTGGACCTTCCGCGGCGGATCTTTCGGGCCCAGCATGACGGCGGACATCGTGCCGTCGCCCTGGTGTTTCAGAATCAGGGGCGCCGCCCGCGAGAGGAGATCGTAGACGCCGGTCAGATCGGGCGAGTTGCCCAGACGGTCCGGCCGGTCGATGCCGAAGGGCGAGAAGCCGATGGCGTCGTGGCGTCCAAAGGCGTAGAGCGCCCGGGGAGCGACGGTCGGCCCGTTCCCGGTCTCGGGTATGAACAGCGGGTTTCCGGATTGGGTGTACTTGGCGCAAAAGGCCATGAAGTCGCCCTCGCTGTAGATATCGGGCGAGAGCATATCGATCTTCGGCGCCGCGGCTCTCCAGACGTCCATCACGAAATCCCACGGGCGGCCGCCGCTCGAAGGTTGGGCGCCCCTTCCAACGCCATACAGCGCGGCGTTGCAGAACATCGGCAGGGGGTATTCGGCTTTGCCCGCCGCGGCCACGCGCCCGATGTAGCGGGCCAGGTTCCAGGCCATGAAATAGCCATCCGTCACGGCGCCCTTGCCGAACACCTCTTCCCAGGTTCCGGAGGTTTTGAAGCCGGCCGCTTCCCACACCTTGCGAAACTCCGGAATGAGCGTATCCTTGTGCTGCTGCAGGTAGTCCATCAGCTCCTTCGGCACAGGCCCCTCGAAGGCCTTGTTAGCCGCCGGAGAGTGGTCGCGGGACTCGCGATGCATTCCCACTTCGTTCTCCACCTGGATCATGATGACCGTGTGCTCGCGGCCGTCCACCGCCTTGATGTGCCGCATCAGGGCCGCGAAGGCGCGGGCATCTGCGTCCCGGCTGGCATCGCTCAAGGGGCTGAGCAGTTCGATGCTGGCGCCGTCCGCGAACTGGGCGCGCGGGAAGCGCTCGAAATCCTTTTTGAGCCAGTCGGGCGGGTAGCTGGAGAGACTGTTTTTCCAGGTTCCGAACCACAGAAGCACAAGGCGCAGGTTGTGACTCCGCGCATCCCGGATGATGCCATCCGGCACGGTGAAGTCGAACTTGCCTTCCTGTGGTTCGATCTGGGCCCAGGAAACGCCCGCCAGGACGGTGTTGAATTTGGATTCGACGAGCTTGGGCCATATGGGCTTCATGTGCTCGATGCCGGTGGCGCTGTTGTTGAGCAATTCTCCCGCCAGCGCCAGGAACGGCTTGCCGTCCACGATCAGTTGGGTGGCCGTACCCTGCTTCCGCAAGTGCGGGATCTGGGTAGCGGCGGCGGTTGGGGCCGGACTGCTCTTGGCCTGATTCGCGGCAAAGGCGAGAGAGCACATGACAGTGCAGCCAAACAAGATTCGAAGTTTCATGATTATCTCCTGATACCACACCAACCGCTCAATGAGAAGTGTTGGCAGGCGAAACCGCCTGCGCCACAAGGATGGACACATCGTCTCTTACAGACCCTCATTGGAAGCGGTACAGCTTGACGCGCAAGATAGTATGCTCGCTGTGAGCGGCTTGAAAATAGAATTCGGCGGGCGCCAGCAAGGCGGGCTGGCAGTAGACGCAGATCTCGCTCGCAATCGCGCGGTGATCCAAATGGCGCCCTTGCACCCAGCGGCCGTCCACAAAACTGCCCTCCTCGATGGGGCCAACTCCAACCAGCGGGGGTCCCGGCGTGTTGGGAGTGAACGTAACGGCCAGCTCGGTCTGGCTGTTGACGGCGACATAGAACTCGTCCGGCGCGGTCAGCACGAAGAGCAATCCAGCGCGCCGCGCCGCGGGCCGTGGAGGGGCCCCCTCGATCCGGCGGTCGGCGGCGAACTTAACCGTCAGGGTATAGTCGCCTAACCGGACTTTTTCAGGCTCATTGCCCTCCAGCAGTACGCCCGCCATTTCACCTTCCTTGCCCTGGTGGTCGGCCATCAGAGGCATGAGCTGCGCGATGGACTTATAAGCCCTGCCAAGCTCATTGGCGGCATCCTGCCACAGCAGGTTGTACTCGATCCCGTAAACCGAGAAGCCGATAGCGCCCTGCCCAGCGGCGTAAAGCGCCTGGGCGGCGCCCCGCTCGCCACCGTTCGCCTCGGCGATCAACAGCGGGTTGCCGTTGCGCATGAACCGTTGGGACACCTCGCCGAATTGGGACACGTAGTTATCGGGTCCGAAAACATCGATGGACGGCGCCCCGGCGCGCCACACGTCGTGGACCTGGGGAACCGGCCCACCGCTCGGATACTTCCCGGGCCATGGCAGATTCGGTTGCTGGAGCCACGCGTTCACGTACATCGGAATAGGGTACTCGGCCTTGCCCCGCCCGACGATCTTATCGAGATAGCGGGCATAGTGCCACGCCATGAAGATCTCATCCACCGGCCAGTGCAGTTTACGCCACTCCGTCTGGGACTCTCCCTCCTTCAGCGGCCTTTCGGTAACCACGTCGTCAGGCTTGCCGGGACCGAAGACCTGCTCCCAAGTTCCGGAGGTTTTGAACCCGTTGGCGGCCCAGACTTCGCGCAATTCCGGCGCCAGCGTCTCCTTGTGCTTCTGGAGGTAATCCATCAACTCTTTGGGGACCGGCCCCGCGAAGGCTTTGTTGGCCGCTTGAGACCGGTCGCGGGAGTCGCCCAGCACTCCGACTTCGTTCTCCACCTGGACCATGATGACGGTGTGCTCGCGGCCGTCCACTTCCTTGATGTGCCGCATCAGGGCGCCGAAGGCGCGCGCATCCGCGTCCCGCGTGGCATCGCCGTAGCCTTCGATGACGGAGAAGATCTCCATGCTCGTGCGCCCCCGCGGCTGGGCGCGCGGGAAGCGCTGGAAATCCTTCTTCACCCACAGGGGAGCGAACGCGCCCAGGCCGTTCTTAAAGCTGGCGAACCACACCAGACCGATGCGCAGATGGTTGCGCCGGGCTTCCTGTATGATGCCGTCCACCAGGGTGAAGTCGTACTTGCCCTCCTCCGGCTCGACCAGTTCCCAGAGGGCCACGGGAGACACGAAGTTGACATTCATCTTCACCAGCGTGGGCCATATGGGCCGCAAATTTTCGAGACTGGTGGCGGTGTCGGGCTCGAATTCTCCCCCCAGGGCCACGAACGGCTTGCCGTCCACGATGAACTGCGTAACGGTCCCCTGTTTCCGCAAATGAGGGATGCCCGGATCCGGCTGTGCCGCGGCTGGAACCGCAAGCCAAGCGAGGCAGCACGCGAAAATGCAGCATGAAGTATTCCGGATCTTCATAATTCTCCTAGGAAAATGACCGCAAGCCAGTGAAAACGACATACGCCGCGCACGGCCATTCCGGTGCCGCGCGGCGATCGGGAAGTTCATCGGATTAAGAGTAACATTTTGCCCGAAGCGGCGGCCGGGTCACATCGGTTTTCGCCGGCGCCCGTGGCGATGTATACTATACATCATGAGGCGGACCCAGCTTTATCTCGACGAGCATCTTTGGAGCACCCTCCACGCGCGCGCCAGGAGCCGGCGAACGACGGTCTCCGAATTGGTTCGTGAGGCCCTCCGCGAGCGCTACGTGGGGCAACGGGAAGAGCGGATGAAGGCCATGCGGGCGTTCGTCGGAATTCGCAAGGCGGCTTCCGGAACGCCGGGCGCCGTCGAGATTGTCCGCGGTCTCCGGCAAGGCGGCCGGCTCGACAGGCTACCCGCAAAATGAGCGTGCTGGTCGATTCCGACATCCTCATCGAAGCGTCTCGTGGGAGAGACGCGGAGATTGTCTCCAGATGGGTCGAGTTGAGCCGTTCCGACGTCGCCGTCCTGTATTCGCCGGTCAGCGTGGCCGAACTCTGGGCAGGGGCGCGGCCGGCGGAATACGACGCGATCGACAACCTGTTCCGCGCGCTGACGTGTGTTCCGATTGACGCGGAAACCGCCCGGCAAGCGGGCGATTACCTCAGACGCTACAGAAAGAGCCACGGGGTCGAACTCGGCGACGCCCTGGTGGCGGCGGGCGCGGTGGGTAACAGCGCAATGCTGTGGACGCGCAACCGGAAGCACTATCCGATGAAGGAACTGACCTTCTTCTAGGTCTTCGAGCGTTTGATTTGCAGGGGCCGGGCATGCCCGGCCCCTACGTCGCGTCTCAGTTGGGCGCCCTCGATTGCATGGGCGGGTGGAACCGGCGCTTATTGAATCTTCCCGTTCTTCTTCTCGATCTCCATCCAGAGATCGTCATACCGCCGCTCGGCGAGCGTCTGCTTGAGTTGGAAGTGAAAGGTCTTTTCCAAGGTAGTGATGGTGAAGTCAAACGGGCCGCTGCTGGCGATGTTGGCGATGTCCTGGTAGCGCCAGGTGCGGGAATCGTCCTTGGCCGGAGTCGACCAGGAAATCGCATCGGCGCCGAACGACAAAACGCCCTCGCAGCCGGTGATGGGGAGCAGGTGCTTGGCGGGAACGGACCACTGCACGGGAAAGGTGGCGTCCGCCAGCGCGGCAACGAAACGTTGGTCCAACCTCCCTTTGAGTAAGTCGTAAAGTTCCAGCGCGGGGATCTTACCGGTGAACTCGTAACCGCGGTCGGCGCCGAGCCGATAGCGGTTGTCTTGATACGTCAGGACCGTAATCCGGTCTGGCGACAGAGTGAGCCGCTGGATGTCCTGGTACTTCCAACTCCAGTGCCAGTCCTTGGCGCCGGCGTAGGCGACGCCGGTCTCGTCCACGGTGAGAACGCCGGGGTGCTTCTTGTACGCCGCCGGGAACTGCGCGGCGTGCGCGGCGGCCGCCAGGATCAAGCAACTTGCGATTTTACGGAATGCCATTTCCATACCTCGTAGAGAGCCGGGTAAACCACCAGCTCGAGTAAGAACGATGTGAAGATGCCGCCCACCATGGGAGCGGCGATTCGTTTCATGACGTCGGCGCCGGCTCCTACCGACCACATGATGGGGGCCAGGCCGACGAACATGGTTGCCACGGTCATGAACTTGGGGCGGATGCGCTTGACGGCGCCGTGAATGATGGCCTCCCGCAGGTCCGCCGCGCTGCGCATGGCGCCGGCAAGGCGGCGCTCTTCGAAGGCCAGATCGAGATACAGCAGCATGAAGACGCCGGTTTCGGCGTCGACGCCCATCAGCGCGATGAGGCCCACCCACACGCCGATGCTCATGTTGTAGCCCAGGGCGTAGAGCAGCCAGATGGCGCCCACCGCCGAGAACGGCACGGCGAGGAGGATGAGCGCGGTTTTGGCGGCCGACCGGGTGTTGAGATACAGCAGCACGAAGATCAGGAACAGGGTCAGCGGCAGGACGATTTTGAAGCGTTCCCGCACGCGCTCCATGGCTTCGTACTGCCCGCTCCAGGCGACCGTGTAGCCCGGCGGCAGGGCCACCCGGTCATGCACCACGCGTTTGGCCTCCGCCACGTAGCCGCCAATGTCGCGGCCCGCCACATCGACATACACGTAGCCGTTCAACATGCCGTTTTCATTGCGCAGCATGGAAGGGCCGGTGGTCATCTTGAGAGTGGCGATTTGGGCCAGCGGGATTTGCATCTTGCCGTCCATGGCGGGGACCAGCGCGCGGCCCAGGCGCTCGATGGAGCTTCGGGAATCGCGGTAATAGCGCACGTTGATGGGGTAACGCTCGCGGCCTTCGATGGCGGTGGAGACATTGTCGCCGCCGATGGCGTTCATCACCACCGCCTGGGCGTCATCCACGCTGAGGCCGTAACGGGCGAGCTGGTCGCGCTTGAGATCGAAATCGAGGAAGTAGCCGCCGCCCACGCGCTCGGCGAATACGCTGCGCGTGCCCGGAACCTGCGGCAGCACGCCTTCGATCTCCGTGCCGATCCGTTCGATTTGCTTGAGGTCTGGGCCGAAGATCTTGACGCCGACGGGAGTGCGCACGCCGGTGGTCAGCATGTCGATGCGGTTTTTGATGGGCATGGTCCAGGCATTGGAGACGCCGGGAAAGCGCAGCGCCTGGTTCATCTCATCCACCAGCGCTTCGGTGGAGATATGGTCGGGCGTGATGCGCCCGCAGAAGGGCTTGGTCCAGGGCGGCCATTTGTCGTACCAGGTGGGCGTTTTGCGCCACTGCGATTTGGGCTTGAGCTCGACGATGGTCTCCATCATCGAGAATGGCGCCGGGTCGGTGGAGGTTTCGGCCCGGCCGGATTTGCCGAGCACGCGGGCCACCTCCGGGAAGCTCATGAGAATGCGGTCTTGCGCTTGCATGAGCTTTCCCGCTTCGGCCACCGAGATGCCGGGAAGCGTGGAGGGCATGAAGAGCAGCGCGCCTTCGTCGAGCGGCGGCATGAACTCGGAGCCCAGGCGCTGGTACACCGGGATGGTGAGCGCGACCAGCGCCACGGCGCCGAAAATCACGGCCCACCGCCAGCGAAGGCTCCAGGCGACAACCGGCAGATAGAGCCGCATAAGAATGCTGCTGATGGGATGTTTCTCCTCCGAGTGGATGGTCCCGACCAGAATGGCATTGATCGGCGCGGCCAGCCAGCGCGGTTTCAGGCGGAACTTATCCTTGCGGAAGAAGAGCAGCCGCAGGGCCGGGTCGAGGGTGATGGCCAGCGCGGCGGCCACGATCATGGCGAAGTTCTTGGTATAGGCAAGCGGCTTGAAAAGGCGGCCCTCCTGCGCCTCCAGGGTGAGCACGGGAAGGAAGGAGACGGCAATCACCAGGAGCGCGAAAAAGCTGGGGCCGCCGACTTCCTTGACCGCGGAGACGATGGCGTTGCGGTAATCGGCGGTGGTCCAGTCCGCGCCGGCGTTCTCGAGTTTCTTGTGGGTCTGCTCCACCACCACGATGGCGGCGTCCACCATGGCGCCCACGGCGATGGCGATGCCGCCCAGCGACATGATGTTCGAGCTCATCCCCATGAGGCGCATGGGCACGAAGGCGATCAGCACGGTGATGGGGATGGTAAGGACTGGGATCACGGCGCTGGGCACGTGCCAGAGGAATATGAGGATCACGATGGCCACCACGATCAGCTCTTCGAACAAGGTGCGCTTGAGGTTGTCGATGGAAGCGAGGATCAGCTCGGAGCGGTCGTAAGCCGTTACCAGTTCGACTCCCGGCGGGAGGCTGGCCTCGATCTCACGCAGCTTGGCTTTCACGCGTTCGATGACGCGGAGGGCGTTCTCATTTTGCCGGATTACGACGATGCCGGAGACGACTTCGCCCTGGCCATCGAGATCGGCGATTCCGCGGCGGATGTCGGGGCCGAGCGTCACCGTGCCCACGTCGCGGATCAACACGGGGACGCCCGCGGCATTGGTCGCGAGGACGATCTGGGCCAGGTCGCCGGTGGAGCGGGCGTATCCGCGTCCGCGGACCATGTACTCGCGGCCGGTGAATTCGACCAGCCGGCCGCCGACGTCGTTGTTGCCGCCGCGCACGGCGGCCACCACCTTGGAGATTGGTATGCCGAAGGCGGCCAGCCGGTTGGGATCGACGTTGACCTGATACTGGCGCACGAAGCCGCCCAACGGCGCGACCTCGGCCACCCCGGGCACGGCCTGCAACTGGTAGCGCAGAAACCAATCCTGAAGCGAGCGCAACTGCGCCAGATCGCGGCCCCCCGTCCGATCCACCAGGGCGTACTGAAACACCCAGCCGACGCCGGTGGCGTCGGGGCCGATCTCGGTCTGCACGTCCTTCGGGAGCCGCGACGAAATCTTGGAAAGATACTCCAGGGTGCGGGAGCGGGCCCAGTAGATATCCGTGCCGTCTTCGAAAACGATGTAGACGTAGGAATAGCCGAAGTCGGAAAAGCCGCGGACGTCTTTCACCTTGGGCGCGCCGAGCATGGCGCTGACGATGGGGTAGGTGACCTGGTCCTCCATGATATCGGGGCTGCGGTCCCAGCGCGAGTAGACAATCACCTGGGTGTCGCTCAGGTCGGGGATGGCGTCGAGTGGAATCGTGCGCAGCGACCACCATCCGGCCAGCGCCGCCGCCGAGACGAGCAGCACGACCAGCAGCCGGTTGCGCGCGGAGATGTCGATGATGCGGTTGATCACGGCTTTTCCGCTCCCATCCCTGGCATGCCGGGCATTTCCTTTGGCGCGCTTCCCGGCATGCCGGCCATGCCTGCCCCCGTCTTGAGCTGGCTTTCGGAATCGATCAGGAAGTTGCCGGAAGTCACGATGCGCTCGCCGGGCTGGAGGCCGCTGAGGATTTCAATACGGTCGCCCGACTGGACGCCGATCTTGACCTCGCGCGGTTCGAAGACGCCGGCGCCGCGATCGAGAAAGACCACTTGGCGGTCGCCGGAATTGAGCACTGCCGATTGCGGGACTACCATCCGCCGCGCGCCTCCGGTTTGGAACTGCACTTCGCCGTACATGTCGGGCTTGAGGGAGAAGCCGGGGTTATCGAACGCGAGCCGCACTTTGAGCGTGCGCGTGGCCGGGTCCACCTGGGGCAGAATGTAGCTGACGCGGCCGCGAAACACGCGGCCGGGCGCGGACGGCAGCGTCAAGGTGGCCGGCTGATCGAGGCGCACGGCCGCGGATTCGTATTCGTACACGTCGGCGACCACCCAGACAGTCGAGAGATCGGCCACCGTATAGAGCACGGTTTCGGGAGTCACGTGCTGCTTGGGATAGGCATTGCGCTCCATGATGAAGCCCGAGAAGGGCGCTTCGAGAGTGAGGTTTTCGACGGGCTGGCCGGTGCGCGCGATTTCGTCGAGCTGGCGGCCGCCGATGTCGAACAGATCGAGGCGCTTCCGCGCCGCGGCCACCAGGTTGGCGGTGCTCTCGGTCATCTCGTGCACCGGGTTGCCGCTCATGGCCCCCTGTGCGCGCAGGGCCAGCAGGTACTCCTGCTGGGTGGCCAGCGCTTCGGGACTGTAGATGGTGAGCAGGGGTTCGCCCTGGCGGACCTGCCGGCCGGTGAAATCGGCGAAGACTTTGTCGATCCAACCTTCCAGGCGGCTCTGGACTTTCGAAATGCGCGTTTCATCGAGCGTCACGCGGGCCGCGGCGCGGATGGGTTCGGTGACGGTTTCGTATTCGGCGGCGCCAAAGGCAACCCCGATGAGCTGCTGCTTCTCCGGTGCGATCCGCACGGCGCCGGGCGGAAGCGCCCCGGGGGCGGCAGCCGGCGTGGCGCTGGCGTAGACCGGCTCCAGTTTCATGCCGCAATCGGGGGCGATGCCCGGCTTGTCGGATTTGTATTGCGGGTGCATGGGATCCACCCAATACAGGATCTTGCGCGCCGGCGCGGCGGCCGGGGTGGTCCTGCCGAACCATCTGGCGTAAACATATCCGCCGGCGAAAGCGGCGGCGATCAGGAAAACGACGGCGAATTTCTTCACGGGTTAGTCTCCATTCCAGTGAGTTCTTCCAGGCGCGCCAGGGCCACGTCGGACCGCATGATTTCTTCGTGGTACATGAGCTCGTTGTCCACCACGTTCATGAAATTCGAGAAGACCGTCACGAAATCGACGGCCCCCGTTTGGTACCCGGCCAGGGACGATTCAAGCGCCAGCCGGGCTTCGGGTATGACGGACTTTTCGTAGAGGTCCGCCAGGCGGCGGGAGGTAGTGGCGACGGCGTACTGGTCGCGGATGCGCGATTGCACCGCGACGCTGGCCGCCTCATAGTCATGGCGGGCTTCCGCCGCGCCCGATTCCCGCTCGTTGACGGCGGCGCGCTGGTTGCGCCAGAAGTACGCGGGAAGCTTGAAATCGACCCGGAACTGCCACATGGGGGGCATGGCCCCCTGGTTGAAATAGCCGCCCGAGAGGGTGTAGTCGGGGTAGTAATCCTTACGGGCGAGGTCGGCGGCCAGCTCGGCGCGCTCAATGGTCTGCCGCGACCCGGCCAGCTCGGGAGCGGCGCGGGCGTGGGCCAGCATCTCGTCGAGCGTGGCGGGCATGACGCCCGCGGCCAGCTCGGCGGGGACGTCGATGGGCCTGTCGAGCGGACGGTTGAGCAGCGCGTCGATCTCGATCTGCTTGCTGGTCTGCTCCTGCTGGTAGCGGATCAGTTGCGCCTCAAAGATGGAGAACTGCGTTTGCGCCTTGAAGATGTCCTGCTGGGCGGCGCGGCCGGCGGCGTAGCGGGCTTCGGAGATGCGCAGGATGGATTCGAGAAGCTCCTGGTTGCGCCTGGTGAAGGCGATGGCGAAGGTGGCGTGATGCAGTTCGTGGTAGGTCTGCTTGAGACGGGAGACGACGCTCAGGCGAACGGAGAGATACTGCTGGAATTCCACATCGGCTTCCTTGGCGGCAATCTCACCGCGCAGTTTTTGTTTGCCCGGGAAGGGTATTTCCTGCGACACCATGACGCCGGCGTTGGCCGTGGGCACGCTGCCGATGCCGGCTCCGGGGTAGGGAGCGCCGCTGGAGGCGTAGCCGAGCGAGACGGTGGGCTCGGGCAGGGAACTGGCCTGGGCGGGGCGCTGGCGGGCAGCTTCGTATTTCTTCTGCGCGGCGAGGATCTCGCGGTTGTTGCGCAGCGCTTCGTCTACCAGCGCGGGCAGGGGCTGCGCGGCAGCCAGGGCGGGAATAATCAAAAGATAAAGGCAGTGTTTCAGAGTCATTTCCTTTCACCTGAACTGGATATCCGCTTGACTCAGGCGCCGCTCCGGCAGCGGCCTTGTGGGACAGACCATCGGTTTTCGTCGTCTGTCGACTCCGGAGCCTGCCTCGTGCCCGACCGACCACGAAAAGCGATGGTCCGTCCTACCCTGGCCCGTGGCCGCTTACCTGAGTCAAGTAGATTCCCAGCTTGCCCGAATCGCTCGCGCCGGCGGCGACGCCGGACACATTTCGCACACACGAATGCGTGCGCCACCAGGTTGGAGGAAAGGTCTAGACGCGGAGCGGGAGAATGCCGGGCGGGGCGTGCTCGGCGGGGGCCGGAACGATGAAAGGAGCGTCGGGAAGAACGATCGAGGCGGGGGCCTCGGCCAGCCCGGCGGCTACGGGAGCCATGAGTGGTTGCGCGCCGCTATCGCCGGCCTTGACGAAATGCCGCATGCCCTGGGTTTGGCATCCGGCGGAGACCGGGTGCGGGCTGGGGCAGCAGTTATGCGACGGCTGATGCGACTGCCAGGCCAGCAGCGCTTGCGGGCAGGAGAAGCAGTTTCCAAAGAAGAGAGCCGCTACTACCAGCAGCACCATCAACGAAGTGGAAAATGTCCTCATGCAGATTTCAGCTTATCAGGTTATCTGGAGTCCTGCCCAGGCGCCCGTGGTGACAGCGGTGACAGGCCAGTTTTGGGCAAGTGGCCCAAAAATCAGCGGCTAAGTCCTTTGTTTCTGCCTGAATTCGGCTTGACTTTGGGCAATTTGCCCAAATCGCTAGTGGCTGCCGCCTCGAAGCGCTACTCCCGCACGTACGCCAGCGCGACTACGCGGCCGGCATCGGGGGAATAGGCCGACGATGTGATCTCGGCCGGCTTTCCGCCGATTTCGATTACCGTGCCCGGAGGCGGCGGATCGGGGCCTTCGAGTTCGATGCGCTCCAGTTTGCGATTTACATGGCCGCGCGCGCGGATGCGTTCCACAATTTCCTGACCCAGGTAGCAGCCCTTGGTGAAGCTCACGGCGTGCATCTGCTGAGTTTCCTGCGGCAGGGTGGTATCGCCGATATCCTCCCCATAGCGGGGCTTGCCGTTCTCGATGCGCACCACGCGGGCATCCTCTAGGGTGGCCGGGACGGTTCCGGCCGATTCCAACGCCCGGATGAGATCGCCAGCCGCGTCCGCCGGGCAGAAAATGCGAAAACCGGGCTGCCCGGTGAAGCTGGCGCGGGCGATGGTAGCTCCTTGCCAGGCGAGGTGGGAATAGTCGCGGTCCGGCGCCGGAGCGCCGAGCGCGGCCAGCGCCGCGGCGGCGCTGGGCCCTTCGAGGCCGATCTCGCCGGTTTGGAGGCTGACATCCTCCAGCTCCACCTGGTCCGCGATGATGTAGCGGCGGATATGCCGGACCGCCTTCTCGCGCAGCTCGGGCTCGACGTCGATCAGGAAGCGGTCCTCGAAGCAGAACAGCAGCAGGTCCGCCTGAATCCGTCCCTGGGGACTGAGCAGGAACGCATAGCAGCCCTCGCCCGGCGCCATTTTCTTGACTTCGTTGGTGGTGACGTTGTGGAGCAGGCGCGCCCGGTCGCGCCCCCGCGCCAGAATGCGGCCGCGCGCCGCCAGCGGGAGCCATGCGGCGCCGCGGCGCAATGCGGCATAACCCTCTTGCATGATCCCAGTTTAGAAGATGCGTTTCAGGTAAACCGCAATGAGGATCACAATCAGTCCGGAAACGCACGCGCTCATCATCAGGCGCGGCCGGCGCCGGCGATTGGGCCGGCCGATGAGGATGGTGGCGGCGAACATGTGGGCCGCCAGCAACAGCTTCACCGCCAGCCACGCGCGATACCGCATCGAGTGACCGGGCGTACTGATCACGTTATAGAGACCGGAGACAATCAGGCCGGTCATGGCTGCGAGAGCCAGGGGGCGGAAGGCCGCCGCGGCCCTTTCGCCGAGCGCGTCGCGCCCTTCTGGGGCGAGCGCCTCCGACGCCGGCGTCATGGCCAGGCGGGCGTACATCAGGCCGCCCACCAGAACCGCCGCCGAGGAGATGTGGAGCCATTGCATGAGCAGGCCGAGAACTTCTAGCATATGGTGAGTATACAATCGGTTCATGATCCATGAGATCCTCCCGGTGGGACCGTTCCAGTGCAACTGCTCGATCTTCGGCGACGAACAGACGCGGGAGGCGCTGGTGGTGGATCCCGGCGACGAGATCGAGCGGGTGCTCGCGATTGTCGCCGAACACAACCTGGTCGTCAAGGCCATCGTGATCACGCACGCGCACATCGACCACATCGGCGGCGCGCAGAAGCTCAAACAGGCCACCGGCGCGCCGGTCTACATGAACCCGAACGACGAGATACTGCGAGTGAGGCTGGGGCAGCAGGCGGCGTGGCTGGGAATGCAGGTCCCTCCCCCGGTGACTATCGACGCGGCCGCGAACGAGGGCGACCGCCTGGTGATGGGCGCCACCGAATTCCACGTTCTGCACACCCCCGGGCACACCCCCGGCAGCATCAGCCTGTGGCTGCCTCAGGTGGGGAAGCTTATCGCCGGCGACACCCTGTTCCGCGACGGCATCGGCCGCACCGATCTGCCGGGCGGCGACGAACGCCAGATCCTGCGCTCGATCCACGACAAACTCTTGCCGTTGCCGGAGGATACGGTGGTGATCCCGGGCCACGGCGAGAACACCACCATCGGCCGGGAGAAACGGCTGAACTACTTCCTGCAGGGGTGAGAAGAATGCCGGCAAGGATGCCGGCATGGCAGGCTGGAAGCCCGCTCTACGGTTGATCCCGAGGGGGATGAGATTTGTTACCATGAATTTGCCGGTTTTCGGCTCCCCGCTGCGTCCGGGGCGTTTTGCCCCGCGGGGAAGCATATATGCTGAGCTCGCCTCTGGCAATTCTTCTATTCCGTTCGGCCACCGACCGCTTCGTGCAGGGCCTGTTCGACGATACCTTCACCGGCATACACAAGCTGGCGTGGTTCGACTGGGCCATGCTGATCCCCTACTTTACGGTGCTGGGGATCCTCTCCATCTACGGGCTTCACCGCTACGACATCATCCGCACGTACTTCAAGCACCGGAAGAACGCCACCACCGGGCCTCCGGGGCGTTTCGAGCGCCTGCCGCCGGTGACCATACAGCTTCCTCTTTATAACGAGCGCTACGTGGTGGAGCGGCTGATCGAGGAAGCGGTCAAGATCGAATACCCCAAGGAGCTGCTGCAAATTCAGGTACTGGACGATTCCACCGACGATACGGGGCCGTTCGCCGAAGCGCTGGTGGAGCGCTACCGGGCGCTCGGCTACCCGATTGAATATCACCACCGCACCCATCGCCACGGGTTCAAGGCGGGAGCCCTCCAGGAGGGGCTGGAAACGGCGACCGGCGAGTTCGTGGCCATCTTCGACGCCGATTTCTGCCCGCCGTCCGATTTTCTATCGCGCACCATTCATTTTTTCGCCGACCCCGGGGTGGGGGTGGTGCAAACGCGCTGGAGCTATCTCAACCGCGACTACAACTTCCTGACCGAGGTGGAGGCCATGCTGCTCGACGGCCATTTCATCCTCGAGCACGGGGCGCGGTCGCGCGCGGGTTATTTCTTCAACTTCAACGGGACCGCCGGCATTCTGCGCAAGAAGATGATCGAAGACGCCGGCGGCTGGCAGCACGACACCCTCACCGAAGATTCGGACCTGAGCTACCGCGCCCAGCTCAAGGGCTGGCGCTTCATGTACCTCCCGGGCCTGGATTGCCCCTCGGAGCTGCCGGTGGAGATGCACGGCTTCCAGGTGCAGCAATCGCGCTGGGCCAAAGGCCTGACGCAGGTGGCCAAGAAGCTGCTGCCGCGAATCATGAAAGCGGACATCCCGGCGCGCGTGAAGATCGAGGCGCTTTTGCACCTCACGCCGAATTTCTCATACCCGCTGATGATCGTGGTTTCGGCCCTCATGCTGCCGGTGATGATCGTGCGGTTTTACATGGGCGTGTGGCAGATGGTGTTCCTGGACCTGCCGCTGATCGCCGCTTCGTTCTGGTCGATATCGCTGTTCTACGTGATCGCGCAACGCGAGCTGTACCCCAAGAACTGGAAGCGTTCCGTGCTGATGCTCCCCATGCTCATCGCGGTGGGCGTGGGGCTTACCATCATCAACACGCGCGCCGTGCTGGAGGCCGTATTCGGGGTTCAGACGGCGTTCGCCCGCACGCCCAAGTTCGCCATCGGCGAGCGGCAGGTCAACCTGGAAATCAAGAAATACCGGCGGCGCAGCGGGTGGCTGCCCTACGCCGAAATCCTGGTGGGCTGTTATTTCGCGGGAATGATCGTTTTCGCCTTCCAGACGTACAACTATTTCGCCGCGCCGTTCCTGCTGCTGTTCGTGCTGGGATATTGGTGGGCCGGCTTCGGCACGCTGTACCAGGAGTATCAAGGCAAGCTGCGCTGGCTGAGGCAGCGGCGGCTGGCGGTGGTGAGCCAGGTGGGATAAGGCTCCAGCCTTGTCATTCCGGTGGGATAAGGCTCCAGCCTTGTCATTCCGAGCCAAGCTCGGACGCTTCACGCGACTGCTTCACGCGGGCGACCAGGCTGCCGCCTGGTCGCCTCGACAAGCCTGGAGGCTTATCCCACTTACGTCCTGCCGGCTATCTTTCCATCCCGCATTTCCACCCTGCTGCGCCCATAGGCCGCGGCCTCGGGGTTGTGCGTGATCATGAGGATGGTCTGGCCCAGGCGCTCGTTGAGATCGCGCAGGATGTCGAGCACGGCGAGCGAGTTCTCGCTGTCCAGGTTGCCGGTGGGCTCATCCGCCAGCAGAATGGCGGGATGGTTCACCACGGCGCGCGCGATGGCGATGCGCTGCTGCTCGCCGCCGGAAAGCGCGCTGGGCTTGTGGTCCAGGCGGCTCGCGATGCCGAGCAGGCGCAGAACCTCCTCGAAGCTCGCCTCGGGCCTGGTATCATAGCCCGCGATGTAGCGCGCCACGGCGATGTTGTCGCGCGCCGTGAGGTTGGGCAGCAGGTTGAATTTCTGAAACACGAACCCCACGGTGCGCTTGCGCATGCGCGTGCGGCCGGCGTCGGTCATGGCCGCCAGGTCCTGGCCGGCCACGCTGCACCTCGCCCGAGGTGGGCGGCGTCAGGCCGCCGATGATATGAAACAGGGTCGATTTTCCGGAGCCGGAAGGCCCCACGACGCTCAGGAATTCGCCGGGCTTCACGTCGAGATCCACGCCGCGCAGGGCCGGCACCTCCACCTTGCCTACCAGGTAGGTCTTGCGGAGATCGCGAACCTGGATGATATGGCTGTTATTCATACGCCAGCGCCTCGATAGGGTCGCTCTGGGCGGCCGTGAAGCCGGGATAGAGCGAGCCCAGCCCGGTTCCCACCAGGGTGATGAGCAGGGCGATGGGCCACCAGTCGTACACGATTATCATCTGGATGGAGGCCGGAACCAGCGTCCTGATGAGCCACCACGCGCCATAGCTCATCACAATGCCGAGCGCGGTTCCGCCCACCCCCATGATGAGCGCCTCCGCCAGGATGATGCGCAGGATGAAGGCTTTGGAGCCGCCCAGCGACTTGAGGATGCCGATTTCGCGGGTGCGCTGCAGCACCGCCATGTACATCGAGAGGCATACTACCGCGAAGCCGATGACCACCCCGATGGTGATGACCACCCAGACGAACTCCTTCAGGCCGGGTAGGTTGTTCACGCTGAGGAGCGAAGTGAACTCCTCCATGGAGTGAATGTTGAAATTCGGCAACTCCGGGATGCCCTTCAGTTGTTGGATGACCGCCGCGGTGTTGGCCGGATTGTCCAACTTCAAGTAGATCTGGGTGACTCTGCCCTTTTCCGTGAGGTCTTGCAGAACTTCAAGCGGCATGACGATTCGTTGAAGTTTGCCGTTCTCGAAGATGCCGGCCACGCGCCACGAGCGGTTCATCAGTTCGAGACGGTCGCCGACGGCCACGTGCTTCTGCCTTGCGAAATACTCGTCGATGATGACGTCGTCGGGCTGTTGGAACGGCCCGCCCGACAGGAAGTTAAGCCCGCCGCTCATCTGTTGGAACGCGGCCAGATCGATTCCCGTGGCCCCCATGGTTACGCCCTCAATCCCTTCGTTGACCACGCCGAGCGCCAGCGCGACGTGGGGCTGTTTCCGGAAGAAATCGACGAACGCTTGTGACATGGAGCCGCTCAACGTGAACAAGGAACTTCCGGGCGGGCGGATGATGATATCGGCCCCGATGCCTCGCGTACGCCTTTGCGCATCCTCCAGCATGCCGTGGCTGAGCCCTACCAGGCACAGGATGAGGGTCACCGGCACTCCGATCAGCAGCACGCTGAGCAGGCTGCGGATGGGCCGGTTCTTGAGATTCTCGAGGACAAGTTTTCCAGTCACGTCTAGGTTGTCTGCTTTCTTGGCGTACGGGGTCGCCGTCGCGGATTCGACGGCGGCGGCGCAGCCGGGGCGCCGGGCCGATCACCTGCAATGTAGTTCCTTCCGGCTGCTCCAACACGAACTTATCATCCGAAACGCCCTTGTTGATTTCGACCTTGGTCACATCGATGACCACTCCGTACTCGTCGCGCGGACGGTTGATCTCAATGTGCTTGGGAAATGCAATATTGTCGAAGGCGTGCCACTGCTCGTAGCGCGCGTCGGTCAGGATGTTGCCGTCGTCGTCGAAAATGAACTGGCGGGCTATGTTGAGGTCCACGCGGTTGTACCAGATGGTCCGCCGCAGGGTCAATTGCCCGCCGCCGTCCTCGTGGAGCTCGTGCAGGATATAAAACGCGTTGTCCTCGTCGGTGAAATTCTCCATCAGGATCTTGTTGGCGGCCGTGTCCAGGGGCTTAACCATCAGCGCTTCCAGAAAGTGCCGCGGGCGCAAGTTCTCCATTTTGTTCGCGGAGGGCTGTTCGACGGCGTCGAGCCCCACCAGGAAGCGGTTCCGGGAGGGGATATAGAGCTTGAAATCGGTCCCGTTGGAGACCATGTCGAAAGCCTTGCCCAACACCACGGGGTAAAGCCCCAAAATGTGGATATCGGCCGGCCTGCGGAACAGAATGTAGGCCCGCACATCCTTGTATTCGGTTACCTTGTTCTTTTCCGCGCTGCCCAGCGCGGGGGCCATGTTCACGGTGGCGTTGAAATCGCGAATCGCGTCGTATTGCCTGGCGACGGCCGCCACCAGGCTGTTCTTGTCGACCGAGTGCAGCGGCTGGGCGGTGTTTCCTCCCAGGCGGGTGATTAGACGCCGGCGCACCGCGCAGGAGGAGAACCCGAGCGGCATCAGGCAGAACAGGAGCAGAGCAATGGCAGCGCGCCTGAGGGGCATTGCTCCATTGTAAGGCACAGGTGAAAGGTCCCGGCCGAATGGCGGGCGCGCCGGGTATGGTATAGTGAAAAACGTAGTTCAACGGGCCGCTCGGCCCGTTTTCGCCCCGCGGGCCTGTGGCGCAGTTGGGAGCGCGCTTCCATGGCATGGAAGAGGTCGTGAGTTCGAATCTCACCAGGTCCACCAAAACGTTTCATAGACTTACCGTTTCCCCGCCCGCCAGAACGTAGCCACCGGAGTCCAACTGGAGTCCAAAACCCATTTTGAGCATGGGCAGCCATGGGCATCGTGTGGATTTCGATACCTGCCCACGATCAAGCCAACCGATTCAATGCGGTGGCGAGTATGGGCACCTTGGGCACCGTTTTTCGCGCGTGTCGTCGTCTTCCTGAGACGACAACATTTCGTTTCTATATAAGGACGATGCCCACCGCGCCCAACGCCCGCGACTTCTCCGTGGCCGTCCAACTTTACTGTTGACGACTGAATTCCGGGCCTGATATTCAATGGATGTAAGCTGCGGTCTGGCCCGAGAGACGGGACTCTCAATAAACTCCTTCCCTTCGATCCAAACAACCAAAGTGTCTCCCAAGCGCGAACAGATCCCGATCTACGCGGCTGACGGTACCTCTCTGGGCTTTCGCTCGCTCGAAGCCGCAAAGCGACTTATCGAAAGTGGCTATGTGAAACCTGCCTACGGCCGGAAGGGGCACCTGAAGGCGATCTGGCTGCTCCAGGAAGACGGCGGCAACCCCGTTGAGACAAACGCGCGGAGTGGCACCCGGTACAGCTTCCTGCAGAACATCGAGACTGGCCGCTGCTGGAGCCTTCGGCGATTGGACCGGCGCGACGAGGATGGCGTGCCCGTGATCACGCGCGGCGTCTTCCTGCAGGTTGTAGCGGAGTGCCGCGTCGGATGAAAGCCAGACGCCAGGTCGGCGGGCGGTACATCGCTCGCGCTCGCGGGGCGGTTGTTCGGAACCCCAAACAGCC
>CAVYEK010000024.1:0-278485 GCA_963767595.1 Terriglobia bacterium | reverse complement strand
AATCCGAACCAAGCTCAGGCCCGGAGTTTCAATTCGAGCCAAGCTCGATCCGCCCCCGGCAACGCCCATCGCGCTTGCCACCGCTCACCGCCAAACCCCGTTCCCCGAACGCCCAAAGCGCGCAAGCCCGCTCGCCGCCGCATGCTACACTCGAATTGTTTTTTGACCCATGGATTTTCTCAAAGGGCTGAATGCGCAGCAGCGTGAGGCCGTCGCTCACACCGAGGGCCCGCTGCTTGATCCTCGCTGGCGCCGGCAGCGGGAAGACCAGGGTCATCACCCACCGCATCGCCCACATCGTCACCGCACGGCGCGTTCCGCCCTCGGCGGTTCTGGCGGTGACTTTCACCAACAAGGCCGCCAACGAAATGCGCGAACGCGTGTCCGCGCTGCTCGAGGGCGTGCGCCTCGAGTCCACGCCCAACGTTTCCACCTTTCACTCCTTCTGCGTGCGCCTGCTGCGGCGCGATGGCGACCCTCTGGCCCAGATCCGCCCCGGCTTCTCCCGGCGCTTCACCATCTACGACGACGACGATCAGCTCGCCATCGTCAAGGCGGCCTACCGCGCGCTGGGCCTGGATGAGAAGGAGTTCATGAAGTACGGCGCCGCCGTATCGCGCATCAGCCACGCCAAGAATCTCAAGCAGGGTCCCGCGGACCTCTACAAACAGGCCGTCAACGCCGAATCCGAAAAGCTGGCCTCCGTCTTCGAACGGTACGAAGGCGCCCTGCGCGCCGCCAACGCGCTCGATTTCGACGACCTGCTGCTCGAAGCCGTTCGCCTCCTGCGCCACGACGCCGCCACCCGCGAAGCCTGGAACCGGCGCCTGAGCTACGTGATGGTGGACGAATACCAGGACACCAATCGCAGCCAGTACGAGCTGATGCGCCTGCTATCCGAATCGCATCGCAACGTGTGCGTGGTGGGCGACGAGGACCAGTCCATCTATAGCTGGCGCGGCGCCGACCTCCGCAACATCCTCGATTTCGAGCGCGACTTTCCCAACGCCCGCACCATCCGCCTGGAGCAGAACTACCGCTCCACCAAGAACATTCTGGCGGCGGCCGGGGCCGTGGTGGAAAATAACAAGGCGCGCAAGGGGAAGAAGCTGTGGACCGAAGCCGGCGCCGGCGAGATGCTCGGCCTGTACGCCGCCTTCGACGCCGAGAACGAAGCGCTCTTCGTGGCCGACCAGATCGAGAAGCTCCTCGTCGCCCATCCCGAAGACCATGTGGCCGTCCTCTACCGCACCAACTTCCAATCGCGGCAGATCGAGGAAGCGCTCCGGCGGTATGGACGCAAGTACAACATCGTGGGCGGCTTCAGTTTCTACCAGCGCGCCGAAATCAAGGACGCCGTGGCCTATTTGAAGCTGGCCGTCTCCAACACCGATTCCGCCAGCCTGCTGCGCATCGTCAACACCCCGGCGCGCGGCATCGGCCGCACCACCGTCGAGCAGATCGAGCGCTTCGCGCGGGAGAAGGATGTCAGTCTGTGGGATGCCATCGAGCGAATTGTCGACGACCAGGGGCTCTCCACGCGCTCGCAGTCTTCCCTCGTCGCCTTCCGCAACCTGATTCAGGAAATCTCCCTGGTGGCCAGCTCGTCGCCCCTGCCGGAGTTGGTGCGCTTCCTCCTGGAACGCACCGGCTACCGCAAGATGCTCGAGCAGGATCGCACGCCGGATGCGGAGGCGCGCCTGGAGAACCTGAACGAGCTGCTCAACGCGGCCGCCGAAGCCGCCGAGCGCGGCGAGACCGTCTCCGATTTTCTGGACCACGCCGCGCTGGTTTCCGAAGCCGACGCCTTCGACGAGCGCGCTCCCGTGACCCTCATGACCCTGCACAACGCCAAGGGTCTGGAGTTCCCGGCGATCTTTATGACGGGCATGGAACAGGGTCTGTTTCCCGCACAGCCGGAGCATGGATTCCGAGGCCGCGCTCGAAGAGGAGCGCCGGCTTTGCTACGTGGGCATGACCCGCGCACGGAAGCGCCTGGTACTGACCTGGGCCAAGTACCGCCGGCGTTACGGCGGCGGGGAGCAGGAGCGCTCCACTCCCTCATGGTTCCTCAGTGAGATACCGTCCCATCTCATCCTCGACCTCGGCGCCCAGGACGAGGCCGGGGAGATCAACCTGGTCCCCGAGCGCCACGACGTGTGGCAGTCGGCCCGGCGTCATACTTTCACCGGCAAGACCTACAACTCGATCGAGAATATCTCCCAGTTCTTTGGCGAACGCGGCGTGGTGTTCAACGGGCCCAAGCCGCCGCCGGCGCAACCGCCGCCCCCGCCTCCGGTTGTCGCCAAAGCTGCCCCGCCGGCGCTGCCCGCCGCCCCGCGCAGAGTCCGGCCCGGCATGTCCGTGGATCATCCCAAGTACGGCACGGGTACGGTGATCCGGCGCGAAGGCGAGGGAGAAGATGCTAAGATCACAGTTAACTTCCCCCGTTACGGTCTCAAAAAGCTGGTGGAAAAATACGCAGGGCTGAAAAGAAGCTGATGAACACCAAGAACATTACCGATAAAGCCGAACGCAAAGCCAAGAAACGGGCCGTCCGCAAGGCCAAGCCGCCCAAAGCCAAACGCGCCGCCGGCGTGGCGCGCGGCTCCATGAAGAAGAAGGTCCGCCACCAGGCACAGGGCCAGCGTAAGCGGTAAGAAACGCCGCGCCCGCCAGTTCTTCGACCGTGGGCATTTTCCGAACCAAGAGCATCGACGCGCTCATCGCCGCCTCCCAGGACCCCCAGCGCAAGCTGCGGCGCACGCTGGGGCCGTGGAGCCTGACCGCCTTCGGAATCGGCGCCGTCATCGGCTCCGGCATCTTCATCCTCACCGGAACGGCGGCCGCCGGCGAAACGCTCAGTTTCAAGTCCGTCCTGCACGCCCCCGTGCTCGACCTGATTCTGCACGGCTCGAAGACCCTCTCCACCGTGGGCCGGCCCGGCGCCGGACCGGGCATCTCGCTTTCCTTCCTGCTCACCGCCCTGGCATGCAGCTTCGCGGCCCTGTGCTACGCCGAGCTGGCCTCCATGATTCCCATCGCCGGCAGCGCCTACACCTACGCCTACGCCACCCTCGGCGAACTGGTGGCCTGGATCATCGGATGGGACCTCATCCTCGAGTACGCCGTCTCCAACATGGCCGTCGCCGTGGGCTTCTCCGGGTATTTGAACGACGTGCTGGACAATCTCTTCGGCTGGCATCTGCCGGCCAGGCTGGCCGGGCCGCCCATCGCCGGCGGCCGCCTCACCGGCGCCTGGTTCAACCTGCCGGCCCTGCTGATCCTGTTGCTCCTCACCTGGATTCTGGTGATCGGAATCCGCGAAAGCGCCGGCGCCAACAACGTCATGGTGGCCATCAAAATCGCGGCCATCCTGATCTTCGTTTTTGGCGCGGCCAAGGCCGTCAACACCGCCAACTGGCATCCGTTTCTGCCCAACGGGTTTTCCGGCGTGCTCACCGGCTCGGCCATCGTATTCTTCACCTACATCGGGTTCGATTCCGTATCCACCGCCGCCGAGGAGTGCCGCCGCCCCCAGCGCGATCTGCCGTTCGGCATCATCATGACCCTGGTGGTGTGCGCGGTGCTCTATATCGCGGTGGCCCTGGTGCTCACCGGCATCGCGCCGTGGAGGACCCTCACCGGCGATGCGCCGGTGGCCGACGCCCTGAAGCGTCTGGGCTACAACGGCGTCCGGCAGTGGGTCAGCCTGGGCGCCATCCTGGGCATGGTTTCCTCGCTGCTGGTGTTTCAATACGGCCAGGCGCGCATCTGGTTCGCCATGTCGCGCGACGGTCTGCTGCCCAAGGCGTTCTCCAAGGTCCACCCCCGCCACAAGACGCCGCATGTCAGTACCTGGATCGCCGGGCTGGCGGTGGGGATTCCGGCCGGGATCTGGGACATCGGAACTTTCGCCGACCTTGCCAACATCGGCACCCTGTTCGCCTTCATCGTCGTTTCGGTGGGCGTGATCGTGCTGCGGCGTAAGCAGCCCGAACGCCCGCGCGGCTTCCGCGTGCCCGGCTCCCCGTGGCTGCCTATGGTCTCCATCGCCTTCTGCCTGCTTCTGATGCTGGCGCTGCCGCTCGAGACCTGGGTCCGCTTCTTCGTCTGGCTGTTGATCGGCTTCGGCATCTACTTCCCCTTCAGCCGCAAGAACAGCGCGCTGGCGAAGGGGTGAGTCGCGCCTTATGTGTTATCAAAGAGGCGGGAAGATGACGATCAGGATCGAGTAGACGCACGCCGACGGCTCGCGTAGCACTCCCGCCGGGGCCAAGATTCTGACCGCGTGTACCGCCGGTGGCGCGTTTTCCCACGTTGTCGCCTGGGCGCGGCAGCGCGGCCGCCCGGCCGCCATGCGCCGGCGCAAATGACCGGAGACACGCGCCCAAAGCGAACAGGCAGGCGGCGCTCTGGTGGTTCTCCTATACAATGCGGGCGCCCGCTGGTTAGAAACCTATCCTCGCCCTACTCTCTTCCGCGTTCGCGACTAATTTCGCGTAACATCGATCCACTCGCTGTGTAAGAGGCCCGTCACTGCGCCGTCGGTGAAGTGGCCGCGAAGAACCTTGACCGCCGGGTTGACTTCCTAATCGGCCGGGCGCTCCATTTCGCGCGCGCGAGATCGTTCAACGCCAAATAGCTCGGAACAAAGGAGAAAGAAAAATGCTGAAGTCTACGTGTGCCCTTTTGGGCATAGCCGTGCTCATTGCCGTGATGTCTTGCGGCGCATTACAGTTAGCGGCGCCTGGTCACCCGCGCCTCCTCGCCGATGGCCCCCAGCCGCCTCCTCAACCCATACCCTGGGCGAGTCCGAACATCCGCTTAGCCGACGGCCCCCAGCCGCCCCCTCAGCCCATACCCTGGGCGAGTCCGAACATCCGCTTAGCCGACGGCCCCCAGCCGCCCCCTCAGCCCATACCCTGGGCGAGTCCGAACATCCGCTTAGCCGACGGCCCCCAGCCGCCTCCTCAACCCATACCCTGGGCGAATCCGAACATCCGCGTAGCCGACGGCCCCCAGCCGCCTCCTCAACCCATACCCTGGGCGAATCCGAACATCCGCGTAGCCGACGGCCCCCAGCCGCCTCCTCAGCCAATACCCTGGCTCCGTCAGACCATTCGCGCCGCGTAGGCCCCGGTCTGATCTCATAGGGTTCTTTGCGTCCCCGCTCCGGGACGCCCTTTCAGGAAGTTCGGGCGGGAAAAACGGATTTCCTCGTGCTATCATGTGCGAGGAGAAGCCGGGACGTGCGAATCCTTACGCCTGTCGTGTGGTGGGCGGGCAACCTTGTGCTCGGCGTACTCTTGTACCGCGGCGTGCGGCGCCGGCTTGCGCATGAGTATCCGGTCTTCTATGGGTACGCCGCGTACGTATTGTGCTCGTCCCTGGTACTGTTCCGTCTCTCGCTCTCTTCGCCCCGGGCCTATGCGGCGGGTTACTGGGTTTCGGAGTTGGTCGCGGTCCTGTTTGGGGTGGGAGTCACATGGGAGATTTACGGCGCGATTCTCGCGGGCTATCCAGGCATGCGCCGCGTGGGCCGATCTCTCATCGCCTCGCTGGTTCTCGTCCTTATTGCGAAGTTCGTGGCCAGCCTCTCGGCCCAGCCGTTGCGGGTCTTGTTCCCCGGGGCCTCGGAGATGGAGCGCAACCTCCGCTTCGCCACGGCCTTGGAACTCGAGCGCAACCTCCGCTTCGCCCAGGCCGCCTTGTTGCTCGCTATTCTATCGCTGCTCGTATACTACCGCGCCCCGTTGGGACGTAATGTGGCAAGCTTGCTATACGGCTACACGCTGTTTATCGCCACCGCCATTGCGAATTTAACGCTCCGATCCGCCTTGGGTTCTTGGTTTCAGCCTTGGTGGACTGTGTTGCAACCTTTGGCGTATATTGTGACACTAGGGGTGTGGTGCGCGGGGATGTGGTCGCATGAAGCGAACCCCCTCCCGAGTCCCGAGTTGGAGCAGGATTACGCGCGCCTGAGCCGGCAGACCATCGCCGGGATGGCCCGAATGCGTGCCCGGTTGGTGAATGGAGTGCGATCATGATTGAGCTACTGGTGTTTCTCGGGGCGGGCGTGGCATTAATATTGCTGCTCCTTATCGTCAAGCATCCGGCTACCGGCGAGGAGGTCCCGGCGGGCTTGCCGGACCGCGCCATAATGGAGCGGATCCTCTCCGCGGAGGACGCCCGCTACATCGCCAGTCTCCGGTTGCCGCGCGTCTATCGATTGTTCCTGCGCGAGCGGCGCCGGCTCGCGATTGTCTGGTTGCGCGCCATCCGCGCCGAGGCGGCCCGCCTTTTCGGTCTGCATACGCGCGCCGTCCGGCAGATGCAGGACGTGCGTCCCATAATGGAGGTCCGGGTGGCCTGCTCGTTCGCGCTCTTCATGTTGAATTACGCCGTCGTAGTCGGCCTCGTGCGATGGTACGGCCCATTCGGCGCCGGCGCCATCCTCCGCGTGTTCGATTCGCTCAGCGGCGCCATGGAGCGCCTGTCGCGGCAGGTTGCGGGGAGCGCCGGCGCCCCGGCTTTCGGAGTGATTCCCACATGAGAAGGGCGCAGTTTTCTCCCGACGCGGTGGCGCGCGACCTGGAGCAGCGCACGCTCGCCGCTCTGCCGTGCGCATTGTCGAGGCTGGTGTACCTGGCTTCCACGCGCGACTACAATACCGGCCAGTACCGTCACGACGGCCTCGCCCAGGCGTTTACGGCCGAGGGATCCCAGGAGGCCCTGGCGCGCTGTCATGACGCCGTTTTTCGCAGTTTGACCCTCGAGAGTCTCGCCGATGTGGTGCAGGACTTCCGAACCTACTTGCGCTCGATTCAGGAGGACCAAGGGAAGATCCTGCAGGCGTGGGACCGCCTAGAGGCGTACCGCGTCCTGGTTCCGGCCATGTGTGGGAGCATCGAACGGGAGTTGTTCATCTCCAACGTCAAGATTGCTTTGGAGATCGTGCGATCGGCTCCGGCGGAGCGCTGACCAGGCGAGCGGCCACGGCCGTGACGCGGCCCACCGGTTCCGCTTCCCGGGTGGTTTCGGGACCATGCTACGCAACCCCTAAATTCAGTTGGCCTGCGTTCATGGCTGTCTTCTTCCGGAAGCTCTCGGGAGCTTCAATTTGAAATTCCTGAAATTCTGAAATTCAAATGACCGCAGTACGAGGCAGGCATATGACGCGCAAAAAACTTGGGTTCCTAGGTTGGGCGCTCAGCGGCGGAGTGTTCTTTTGGGATGTGCCGGGAGCGACCCTCGGCAGCATTGGCGCGGCCCTTATCGGTGGCGGAGCAATTCCTGCTTTCCGCGGGATGCAGACGGGCGATCCCAACTTCGCGGCTGTATTTGTGGCGTGCCTCGCTGCTGGATGCGGTTTCTTAGCGGCGGGATATGGCCAGTATTGTGCTGACGGCGGTGGCCGCATGAGCCTTCAACAGGAGCCCGTCCAATTCCGAGCGTGACAATCCGTGTTTGTGCGCGATGACCTGCGCTCCCATGATGAACGCCCCGAGAAAAGTGTCGGCAATTCTGCCGCGCTCGGCCTGTGACATTCCTTCCGCCTCGGTGGCTGCATTCTTCGAAAGTTTGGCCAGTAGCTCCGTGATCTCCGCTTGTGCGTTTTCCCGGCTGGCGTCCTCCAGTAACGGTAGCGGCTCTAGTACGCACTCAAATAGATCATCCTCAATACGAGTGACCACGAGCCGTTTTTCATTGAGCATGACCCTGCGCCGGTTACCCAAGTGGGGCTGAAAGAACAGCTCCCAAACCGGACCCTGTGGATATTTCCGCGGCCGCCACGTTGTCCATTCGGCACCTGGCCGACGCAGTACCTCGTTCCATTTGGCGGCCAAGTCCGCGGCTCCTAAACGGTCGTCCTCGCATAGTGCTGCGCACGCGGAGCGCGCGTTGCCACAGAAGTGCTGCGCCTGGCCTTTTGCGTAGAAGCCGTAGGCCTCTATCGCGCCGTCCGGCTCGTAGCGCAGACACTTAAGTATCTTCCGGAGCGGATCCCTCAGGGACGGTAGGCCTTCGCTTGCGCCGCAATATCCCAGGTCGTGGCTGCCGAAGTAGTCCCAGTTCATGACAATCTCCGTGGTTTCAGGGCCAAAACCCGAAGAGATCAACCGGTCTGACAGATCTTTCGCGCAGCCTGGGTGGCTCTTTAAGAGGGCTATGATGCTCGGCCGGGGCGCCTTAGCCTCAAGGCGGCTCTTGGGCCTTGTGGCATACATCAGCGGTGTTTCCCCCTTAGCGTCTCGGACCTCCGTATCGGCGCCCGCGTCCAAAAGGCACTTGGTTATGGCCAGTCGCTCGGAGCGGACGGCGAGGGTGAGTGCCGTCCCACCGCCTTCGCCAGTGTACTTTGCGTTGACGTCGGCGCCAAGGGCTATCAGAAGCTCGACCATGCCGAGGCGGTTCCGAATGACGGCCCTTTGTAATGCGGTATCGCCGTGCTCGGTCCGCGCTTCGATATCCGCTCCCGCTGCGATGAGCAGCCGCACCTTTTCGATGCTGCCCCATTCTACTTGGGAGAGAAAATCGCGGTCCAGGTCCAATTGTCCTTTCGTCACCATCCCACTGATTCTAACAGACAGCCCGGTCGAACGGTCGTAAAACAGGCCTGTCCGTATTACGCCTTGCACGCGCCAGGCTGGCCCCTCGCTGTTGTCTCACAAAACTGAGACACGGAAATTAGGGACAATTTGGAGTGAACCCCTTGCCTGAGACACGGAAACTAGGGACAGATTACCATTTGCCGACAGGCAATTGCCAGCGCCCCTTCCCCAGCGCATACTGAAAGAACCAGGAATGAAAGAACCAGGAAGAACCAGGGAAGAACCAGGAAGAACCAGGAAGAACCAGGGACAGTGCCGAATTACACCATTTCACTGAGAACTCCCCGCCGGCATCGCCACTATGACGGCATATGGCCAGAACAGCGAGAGCCGTGGCTGTGGACAGCCCTCATCACGTTACCCAACGCGGCGCCGGACGCCAGACGGTCTTCTTCACGGACCGCGACCGCGCCGTATACCTCGACGCGTTTTTCGACTACGCCACGCGCTACAGTCTGCGCGTGTGGGGCTACTGCCTCATGAGCAATCACGTTCACTTCGTGGTGGTTCCAGAGCGGGAGCGGAGTCTGGCACGCGTCTTCGGTCTGACGCACAGCGATTACGCGCGATACGGGAACCTCGTCCGCCGCAGTTGCGGGCACTTCTGGCAGGCGCGATTCTTCAGTTGCGCATTGGATGAGCGCCACGCCTGGAAGGCGCTATCCTATGTGGAGCGAAACCCCGTTCGGGCGGGGATGGTGGAGCGAGCGGAGGACTACCCATGGTCGACGGCGGCGGCGCACTGCCGGGAAGACCCGATGGACGGGCGACTCGACCTGCGGGAGTGGCAAGGCCTTTTCAGCGGAGAGCGTTGGCGGGATGCTCTGCGCATCGGGGTGGAGGAAGAGGCGTTGGAGGAACGAATTCGGGAGGCCACGCGGCGTGGCTGTCCGCTGGGCAGCGCAGCATTTGTGGAGCGCATTGGCCGTGCGCTGGGGCGGGATCTGCGCCCGCGTCCTCCAGGCCGTCCGCCGAACCAAGCGGCGACGAAGCTCTCGGCAATGGGGTAATTCGGCACTGTCCCCGGTTTCCCCCCGGTTTCCCCCCTTCGGCACTGTCCCCGGTTTCCCCTTGTCAAATACAATCTGAAGGCTGGTCAGATAGTTTACGCGACTTACCTCGGCGGATCTGGGGTCGATTACCTCAATGGTTTGGCGGTGGACGCTGCCGGCGACGCGTATGTCAGCGGCTCTACGTCTTCGGTGGACTTCCCTGTTACGCCCTCAGCCTATGAAACCAAGCATCCAACTCAGTACTACTCGGGTTTTGTTACCAAGCTGAGCCCGAACGGCTCCTCGCTGGTCTATTCCACCTACTTTGATAGCGGCATCTACAGTCGCGTGGCACTCGATTCGGCGGGGGACGCATTTCTATGCGCAGTGGTTTTGGCCGAGCTGAGCCCTGACGGCAAGACGGTGATTTCTTCCACTTCGCTGGATGGCGCCGCTGTGACTCTGGTCGCCATTGATCCGTCTGGCGACTTGGTGGTCGGCGGGGGAACTACCTCAACGACCTTTCCCGGGGCGAACCCTTTTCAGTTGCTGGGGACCCCGGCCTATCCCTTCCAGGCCAAGGACTGTTATTTCGGCGGAGGACAGTACTCCACGTGTGACCACGCCGTTTTAGCGAAGCTCAATCCGCAGGGCGAAGTCATCTGGTCCAGCGTGCTGGGCAGTGACGGCCCTCCCGGGGGCTTGGGGGTCGACACCGAGGTCAACGGGCTGACTGTGGATTCCGCGGGCATTATTTATGCCGCAATCGAAGGGTTTGGCCTGATTAAGGTTGAGCCGGTGGGTCCGGCACCGCTTTTAGTTGGCGCAGGCGTGGTCAGCAGCGCGGGGTTTAAGGCCGGCATCGCGCCTGGTGGCTTGGTATCGATTTTTGGGACCGGGTTGACCACGGCCCAGGGCATCGTGCCCGCTTCCTCGTTCCCGCTTCCGGCGACATTGGAAGGGACCTCGGTTTCAATGAATGGGCAGCCGGCGCCGATTCTGGCTGTCGCCGATGTGAACGGGCAGGAACAGGTGAACGTGCAAGCTCCTCTCGGTGGCTTCTCCTCCTTCTACGGTTGCATCGTGCGGCGGGGCCGCGCGATGGGCTTTGCGTTCGACGTGGAGGGGCTAAATACCTGGCCTAGTATCTTCGTCGGCGCCGATGGGGCGCCGGCAGTCACGCACGCCGACTATAGCCTGGTGACGGCAGCGAATCCGGCGCACGCCGGCGAAACCATCGTGATCTGGGCGACCGGCGGAGGGGCTGTGACGCCGCCGATCGCCGCCGGGGCGGCAGCGCCGGCGTCACCGCTCTCCTGGACGGTGAACACTCCCGTGGTGACCATCGGCGGGCAAACTGTCTCGGTTGCGTTCTCCGGGCTGGCGCCGGGTTTTGCGGGCCTATACCAAATCAATGTGGCCGTGCCCGCCGTTCCCGCCGGGCAGGTGCAGGTATCGGTGGGAACCGCGATTTCCGTCACCAGCACGGTGACGATTGCAGTTCAGTAAAGAGGCTGAGAGAACATGTTGCGATACTGTATTCTGCTGATGGTCGCCTCGCTCGCCAACCGGCCCGCCGCCGCGCAGACCGCGTCCGCGCAAGTAGGCGGCGCCATCCTGGACCAATCCGGAGCGCCGCTGGCCGGCGCCCGCGTGGTGTATGCGCAGAGACCCCAATTGGTAGCCGGAACCGACGGAAAGCTGCGCGTCGCGCCGGGCGGGTCGCGGGTGTCGTCGCAGGCGATTACCGACGCCTTGGGAAAGTACCAGATTCCCGGACTTCCGGCCGGCGACTATGACTTGTGCGTGGACGCTCCCGGTTACCTGGTGACCTGTGAATGGACGGGGTGGCGCCGCGTGACGTTGGCGCAGGGGCAGGCACTCGAGAACGGGGCCCTTCAGCTCGCGAAGGCCGCCACGGTTACCATACGGATCAACGACCCCTCGCTATCGCTTAAGCCGGCGAACGCCATGACGTCGCCGTTACTGGTGGGCGTCCGCGATGCGTGGGGGCACTTCCATCCCGGCCACGAAACGGCGGTCGCCGGCGCCAGCCACACGTTTCAGGTAGACGTCCCTTACGGGACGGCGCTGAACCTCTGGCTGCACAGTTGGCGGTTTCTGCTCACGGATTCGAGCGGCGCCGCGCTCAACCGCGCGGGCGCGCAGTTTCCTTTTCAAGTGGCCGCGAACGGGGCTTCCCCGAGCTATGCGTTCAACATCGCGGGCGAGGCAGCCGGCGCAAAGTGAGCCGGCTAGCAGTACGGCGTCGTAATAGCGCATAGAAGCAAACAACCTCGTGCAGAGTTGTTTTGTGTGCGCCGATGCAGCGCGCGGACTCGCAAGAACGGCGCTTATGGAGGCGCGGGACCGTCCGGAGGCCTATCGCGTCCTGGTTCCCGCAACGTGCGGCGCGATCGAACGGGAGATCTTCCCCTCCTACCTCAAGATTGCTTTGGAGGTCTTGCGATCGGCTCCGGCGGAGCGCACACCAGGCGGGCGGCCACGGCCGTGACGCGGCCCACCAGCTCCGCTTCCTGAGGGAAACGGAACTCGCGGGTGCGGGATGGCGAGAGCGGATGCGGCAGCGACATCACGCGGCCCCGTTCGAACTCGCACCACGAGCACACGTAACCGTCTCTGAGTTCCAGGAACCAGATCGGCCGGTCGAATTCGGAACGGTACGCCACCCGCTCGGGCGGCGCCTCCTGCTCTTCCACCTGCACGAACGACCCGGGCCGCGGCAAAGGGTACATCGTATAATCGGCCAGGCCGATAAACCCGTAGCGCGCCTGGCGAAGGTTCAGGCGCGCCAGTAATCCCGCGGGCACTTCACCCCACGCCTCGACCATGCGCGGGAGGAAGTTGGTCTTCTCCACGTTCAAGCCGGGGTCGAAGCGCACCGGGAAGCTCACCGGATGGTCATTGCCGGGCACGTCAAAATCCACCAGGTGGGTCTTCGACGACGGCAGCTCGAGCTGATGCTTCGCGATGTTCGCCAGGTTAGTGTAGAGCGACACCACCGCATTGAACGACACGCCATAGATCGCGCTCAAGGTAAAGAGTTTGTACACGCTCGGCGTGGACTCGCCGTTCTCGATTTGGATCATGCGCGCGTGGGAGACGGCGTATTCCTCGTTTCCTTCGGCCGCCGCGACCTTGAGACTAAGCTCCGCGACCTCTCGCGTCGTCAGGCCCGCCTTGGTCCGTAGCCGCTTCAGACCAACTCCAGCACGTGATGTCCCGATGACGAAACCTCCCAAAACGGCGCATTCCGGCCGAGATCTCGTCCCGACAATCGGCTGATCGATAACGAGTTATAGCGAGCTATTATAATCCAGTTCACTCCGTTTGGTCAGGAAACTATCCCTGCAAGCATGATCTTACACGTTCTCCGGCCTTTCAGAGCGTGAATGCCTGGCACACAATCTGCGGCTAGGATACTGACCTCCCGAAAATGGTTCAGTACCTCTAGAACTTTTAGAAGCAAACCTTCGGGTTAGCGCTTGCCGTAGGCCTCGTCCAGAATCTCCACTACGTGCATGACCCTCTGGCCGGAGCCGTGCAGACGGACTCCCGCCTGAAGTTGCAATATGCAGCCGGGGTTGGCGGTGGCCACGATCTGCGCGCCGGTGGCGTTGACCGATTCCATCTTCCGGGCCAGGACCCGCATGGCCATCTCGTTATGGACCACGTTGTATATGCCGGCGCTGCCGCAGCACACATCGGAGAGAGGCATCTCGCGGAAAGCCAGGCCGGGCACGGCGGCCAGCAGCTCGCGCGGGGCGGAGCGGATCTTCTGGCCGTGCGCCAGGTGGCAGGAATCCTGATAGGTGACGGTGGCGTCGAGCCAGCCCATCTCGTGGTTGAGGACGTTGGCCACCAGAAACTCGGATATGTCGCGCACCAGGGCGGAGAACCGGCGCGCTCTGCCGGCGTACTCCGGGTCGTCCGCCAGCAGCTCGCCATACTCCTTGAGGGCCGAGCCGCAGCCGGCGGCGTTGGTGACAATGGCGTCGAAGCCGCCGTCCAGCACGGCGTCTATGTTCCGCCGAGCCAGCTTGCGCGCCTCCTCCCGCAGGCCGGAGTGAAGGTGCAGCGCGCCGCAGCACCCCTGGCCCCGCGGAATGGCCACTTCGCAGGCGTTCTTTTGCAGGACGCGCACCGTGGCTTCGTTCAGGCGGGCGTAGGCGACGTTGGCGATGCACCCGGCCATGAAGGCCACCCGGCGGCGCTGGCGTCCCTCCGCGGGAAACGTCTTGCCGATCTGGCTGAAGAAGAATGGCGGTTCGGCGGAGGGCGCCAGTTGAATCCAATCGCCCAGCCTGCCGAGCAATTTCAGACGGGCGAAGGCGCGCAGGAGCCGCTTCACGCCGCTGGCCTCGAAGAGATAGGCCGCGGCTCCCAGGATAGTCAGGGCGGCGCGCGATTCCAGCACGCCGATGAACATCCACCGGCGCAGCTTTTCCACCAGCCAGCCGCGGCGGGCTTGCGCCTCCAGGGCCGCCCTGGCATCCTCCACCATGCGGCCATAGGGCACGCCCGACGGGCAAGCCGATTCGCAGCCGCGGCAGGCCAGGCACAAACCGATGTGCTCCACGTAGGAATGCGACAGCGGCGCCCCTTCCGCCACCTGCACCATCTGATACACGCGGCCGCGCGGAGAATCCATCTCCAGTCCCAGGTCGCGGTAGGTGGGGCAGGCGTTCAGACAAAGGCCGCAATGCACGCAGCGGTCCAAGTCGATCCGCCGCGGCCCCGGCGCGTGGATATCAGATGCGTCCATAGAGCCGGCCCCGGTTCAACAGGTTGGCGGGATCGAAGAGTCCCTTGATTCGCCGCATGAGCTCGAGGTCGGGTCCTGGACCCGGCCAGAGATCGAGAGTGCGCTTGCGCTCCTCGGGCGCGAACTCCATCACCGCCTTCCAGGCGCGCCGCGCCGCGCCGGCGAGCCACCCGGCGGCGGCCTCGGTCCGCTCGAAGTACCCGTAGCAGACGCCCGTGCCCGCGCGCGCCAGCGCGGGGCCGTCGAAGGAGGCCACCACCGCCTCCAACTCCTTCAGCGTGCACGAGGCGCGCACCACCGCGCCGTCCTGGTTCCGCTCCAGGAACCAGGACGTGAAATTCTCGATGCGATCCCACAGGTCTTGCTGGCGTGCGCCATCGAACAACATCCAGTCGGCCAGCCGCGCCAGCTCGCGCTCATAGCGGTCCATGGCCGCCGCCGTTCCGCCCGCGCGGACGGCCAGCAGCCACGAGTCGATGCCGAAGGAGGCGCCGGCCAGCGGATTCAGCAGATCCACGGCCGCCGGCTGGAGCGCACTGCCCAGCAGCTTGTTGCGGGCCGCGATGGCCTGGGCCGCGGAGGGGAAGGCCAGCAGAAAACTGCGTTCCACTTCCGGCGCGGGCGTGAGCCGCAGATTGACCACCGCGATGGCCGCCAGGGTTCCGAACGAGCCAATCATCAGTTTGGCCATGTCGAGACCGGCCACGTTCTTCACCACCATGCCGCCGGACTGCGCCAGCTTGCCTTCCAGAGTGGCGAAGCGCATCCCGATCACCATGTCGCGGGCCGTGCCGTAGAGACGCCGCCGGGGACCGCTCGAGTTGGCCGCCACCACCCCGCCCACGGTAGCCTGGGCCCCGAATGGCGGGTCGAGCGGAGCCATCTGCCCGTGCGCGGCGGCAATTCGGACCAGCTCGCGCCAGGGCGTCCCGGCTTCCACGCTGATGGTCAGATCGTGCGGTTCGTATTCGATCACGCCCTTCAGCGCGGCCGTGGTGACCTGGCAATCGGCCGGCTCCACGGGGCCGGCCATCAACCGCTTCGAGCCGTGTCCGGAAAGAGAAATCGTCCGGCCTTGGGCGGCCGCTCCACCAAGCGCTTCCGCCAGCTCACCGGGAGTTTGAGGCGCCAGCATTTCCTATAGGGTGGTCCAGGCCCGCCCGGGCGAAAAGATCATGTGCCGCAGAAGGGACGTGACAAGGGTCAGCACCAGCGAACCGAGCAGGGCCGCCAGAAAACCGCGCACCTCGAACCCGGGGGTGAACACGGAGGCGAGTTTCAGCAGCAGGGCGTTCAGCACCAGCAGGAACAACCCCAGGGTCAGCAACGTCACCGGGAAGAACAGAAACTTCAGCACCGGGCCCAGAGTGGCGTTGACCAGGGCGATTACGATGGTGGCCAACAGCGCGGAGCCGAATCCGCCGATCCGGATGCCCGGGACGATTTGTGCGACGACCCACAGAGCCACGGCGCTTACCAGCCAGCTCACGAGAATATGTTGCAGCATGGGAACCTCCGGCCAGAGATAATGATAAGCCATGGCGACGCTCTATGCAGGGACCTCCGGATTCGCATACTCTTCCTGGAAGCCGTCTTTCTATCCCGCCAAGCTGCCGGCCAGGCAGTTTCTGGCGCACTACTCCCAACGGCTCAACTGCGTGGAAATCAACTACACCTTCCGCCGCCTGCCGGCCGCCGCCACTCTCGCCGCATGGGTGGAAGCGGCGCGGCCCGGCTTCGTATTCGCGGTCAAGGCCCACATGCGCATCACCCACATCCTGCGTCTGAAGGACGCAGGGCAGGCCACCGAAGCCTTCCTGAAAGCCATCGACCCGCTGCGCGCGACGCGCAGGCTGGGACCGATTCTGTTTCAGTTGCCCCCCCACATGAAGCGCGACGCGGCCCTGCTGCGCGACTACCTGGCTCTTCTGCCCGGCGATTTGCGCTATGCCTTCGAGTTTCGCCACGAATCCTGGCTGGCGGAGGAAATCTACGACGCGCTGCGAACCCGCAACGCGTCGCTGTGCGTGGCGGAATCGGAAAAGCTCGAGATCCCGGAAGTAATCACCGCCGATTTCGTCTATTACCGCCTCCGGAAGCCGGATTACACGGAAGCCGATATCGACGTCTTCGCGGCGCGCGCCAAGGAGCTGCTGGCCACCGGCCGCGACGCGTACTTGATATTCAAGCACGAGGAGACCCCGCAAGGCGCGCTCCAAGCCGAATCGCTCCTGAAGGAGGCGGGGTAGCGGCAATCGGCCAGCGGGATGGCTACAGGGCTTCGGTCGGAGACTGGCTGGAGGCCTGTTTCAGACGGGCCATGGCCAGCGCAATGCCGCCCCATAGCCCGGCTTTATCTTCAAGCGCCGAGGTTTCAATGCGCACTTTTTCGGCGGGAAACAGACGGACGCGCTCGCGCACCTCCCGCCTCACGGTCTCGATCAGCAGAGGGCCCACCCCGGCCACATCGCCCCCCACCACCACCAGCTCGGGATTGAGCACGGTGATGATGTTGGCCACTCCAATCCCCAGGTAGCGGGCCGCGCGCACGATGGCTTCGCGCACGGAGGAATCGCCGGCCGCCGCCGCCTGCGCCATCAGCCGCGGGGTGACGCGGTTGGCGTCTCCGGCCACCATGTCGTAAAGGTGCGGCGCGTGGCCGCTATTCATGAGCCGGACTCCCTCGCCCATCAGCGCCGGGCCGCTGGCCAGGGTCTCCAGGCAGCCGTGATTTCCGCACCCGCAAAGCGGCCCGTCCGGCAGTATGGTCTGGTGGCCGATTTCGCCCGCCGCGCCCAGCGGGCCGAGGCGCAGCTTGCGCTCGATGACTACCCCGCCGCCGATGCCCGTCCCCACCGTGATGGCCACCATCGTCTTGGCGTTGCGGCCATGGCCGAACCACAGCTCCCCGAGCGCCGCCATGCGCGCATCGTTCAGCAGGAATACGGGGCAGCCCACCCGCGCGGACAGCCGCTCCGCCACCGGCAGATCGCGCCACCCGCCCGGCAGGTTGGGCAGGAATACGGTGCGCCCGCGGTGGAAATCCGCCAGGCCCGGCACGCCCACGCCCAACGCCAGCACCCGCTCGCCCGCCGTCGACGCCAGGTCGTTCACCGTCGCGGCGATCCGGTTCAGGACGGATTCCGCCCCTTCGTGCGCCAGGGTCGGGATCGTCCGCTCCGCGATCATCTGTCCGGCGCCGTTGGCCACCGCGCAACCCGTGAAGGCCGCTCCTACATCCACGCTCGCAAACATCGTCGGCGTTACTATAGCGCATTTGGCCCGCCCGTGCGTTACCGGGCGGCGACAAATTCCGAACCCGTCGCGGGGGCTGAAGGCCACTGGCCGCAAAGGCAGCGGGGCCGCTGGCCGAAATCCACCACAAGCGGTGCATTCCAGCCAGTTCCAAAAGCACATAAGCTGAACAATATCAATCGCTTACGAATGGAAACCTAAATGCAACCCAAACAGTCGAAGCATCTAGGAGCCGGTTATGAAGCCGATTCGAACTCGCATGTTCCCAACCGTTTTGTCCTGGACCGTTTTGGCGCTCCTGGCAGCGCCCGGTCTTATCTGGGGGCAGCCCGCAGCGCCGCCCGCGACGGGCGGTGGGTGGAGGCGCTTCGGCGACGCGCCCCAGGCGCAGCCCGCCACGCCGAACAACCCCGAGCCCATGGCGCGCGCCGAAGCCCAAGACCCCGCGCCAGCCGCCGATCCGCCCCGCGCCGCCGCTCAGCCGTACCAATTGCCCGCGGAGCTCACCATCAAGCCGGGAACATTTGTGAGCATTCGTGTGAATGAGATGCTTTCCACCGACCGCAACCGGGCCGGCGACACGTTTTCGGGCGTTCTCGAGCAACCGCTGGTGGTGGATGGCATCGTGGTGGCGGAGCGTGGGCAGACGGTCTACGGCCGCGTGGCGGAAGCCGAAAAAGCGCGCAGCACTGCGCCGTCCCGCCTGGCCCTCGAATTGACCGAACTTAGCCTGGCCGACGGCGCGCAGACTCCGGTGCGTTCTGAAATGACCACCCGCCAGGGTGGCACGGTCCCCGGAGGCGCGCAGGCGAACACCGTGGTTGGAACCACCGTATTGGGCGCGGTCATCGGTTCCGCGGTGGGCCGGGGCCCGGGAGCCGCAATCGGCGCGGGAGTCGGCGCCGCCGCCGGGGCCGTCGCGGTCATGGAAACCCGCAACCGCCCCACGTTTATCTACCCGGAGACCGCTCTCACCTTCCGCATCGATTCTCCGGTTCTGGTTTCCACCGCGCGTGCGCCCCAGGCTTTTCGCTTCGCGGGACCGGGGGATTACAGCCGGCCGGTGCAGGCCCAGCTCACTCCGCGTCCGCCCGCCGGGCGGCCGGTCGGGCCGGTTTGGGGTTCGCCCTATCCGTATTCCTATCCGTATGCTTATCCGTATCCCTATTATTCGTATCCCCCGTATTGGGGCCCCTACTATGGCCCCGGCCTGGGAGTTGGGATCGTGATCGGACGCGGCGGATACGGCCGGTGGCGCTAGGAGTCATTATCGAGCGCACCGTAGAGCGGGCGTCTCGCCTGCCATGCCGGTATCCGTACCGGCATTCCTCGAAGAATGCCGGCGAGGACGCCGGCATGGCAGGCTGGAAGCCCGCTCCACGGATTGAGCGCTAGCGCCGCGCCGCCGTTAGCGGCCCTCTTCGGAGGCAGCCTCGCCTTCGGCGGCCGCCTCCGGCCCGGCGGCGGCCGCTTCCTCCAGCACACGCTCCGCCTCCGCGGCTTCGGAGCGCGGAACTTGCACCTGAAACTCCAGAGACGGAATTACGCTGGGCCCCACCACCACCGACTGGATCCCCGCCGCTTCCAGCATGAAGTGAATGTTGTTGGCCTCCATTTCCCCGTCGACCGCGGAGGAACTGAATAGCGTCACCATGTCCATGTCGGAGGATGTGTCTGTTTCCACTTCGTCGGGTTCGGGATCTTGCGCCATGCCTCAAGAATATCGCAGAATGTAACCGGGAGCGGCGGACGCCGTCCCGGAGGAGCTTCAGACAATGGAGAATCTAGACGACTACGCCGGCAAGATCGCGTGGTTCTTGACCGGCGCCGTGGTAGGCGCCACCGTGGCCCTTCTTTTCGCCCCCAAGAGCGGAAAGGAAACCCGCAAGATGATCGGCAACACCACCCAGCGAGGCAAGGACGCCGTAACGGAGACCGGCAAGGATGTGGTGGAGGCCGGGCGCGAAATGTTCGAGCGCGGCCGCAAGCTGGTCGATGACGCCGCCGAACTCTTTGAACGCGGGCGAAAGCTCGTCCGGGGCTGAAGGCGCAGGGGGATTCGGGATATCCCCCGGTTGCGGTTGTCGCGGGCGTGAACGCGCCGTCGGAGTGGCGTAATATGTATCCATGGCATCCGCAACCGTATCCCAGTTCCGCAACGAGCCCTGGGCCGACTTCTCCGCGCCCGTCAATCGGCAGGCCATGGAGAAGGCTTTGGCGCAGGTGCGCTCCTCTTTTGGCCGCGAATATCCACTGCGCCTCGGCGGCGAGTCGATTTCCACCGGCGACAAACTGATCTCCGTCAACCCCTCGAACGTGAAGGAAGTCGTGGGCGTGCATCATCGGGCCGACGCCGCGCTGGCCAACCGCGCGGTGGAGAGCGCCTGGGCCGCGTATCCGGCCTGGAGCCGCACGCCCGCCGAGGAGCGCGCCCGCCTGCTGTTCGAGGCGGCGCGCATTCTGCGCGCGCGCAAGATGGAGTTCGACGCCTGGCTGGTTTACGAAGCCGGCAAGACCTGGATCGAGGCCGAGGCCGACGTTTCCGAAGGCATCGATTTCTGCGAGTATTACGCGCGCGAGACGCTGCGCCTGGCCGGCCCCCAGCCGGTGGTGCAACTGCCCGGCGAGCGCGATGAGCTGCTGTACATCCCGCTGGGCGTGGGCGTCGTGATTCCACCCTGGAATTTCCCCCTGGCGATCCTGGCGGGGATGACCGTCGCCGCGCTGGTGACCGGCAATACCGTGGTCCTCAAGCCTTCGAGCGAAACCCCCACCATCGGCGCCAAGTTCGGCGAGGTCCTCCTGGAGGCCGGGTTCCCGGAGTCGTGTTTCACCGTGCTTACCGGCAGCGGCTCGGCCATCGGCGACGTTTTGGTGCAGCACCCCAAGACGCGCTTCGTCTGCTTCACCGGTTCGCGCGACGTGGGATTGCGCATCAATGAGCTGGCCGCCAGACACCAGCCCGGCCAGATCTGGATCAAGCGCGTGATCGCCGAAATGGGCGGCAAGGACCCCATCGTGGTGGACGCCGATTCGGATCTCGACAGCGCCGTCCAGGGCGTCCTCGTCTCGGCCTTCGGCTACCAGGGGCAGAAATGCTCCGCCTGCTCGCGCGCCATTGTGGACGCCAAGGTCTACGACGCGTTCGTGGAGAAGCTAACCGCCCGGGCCAACGCCATTCAGGTGGGCCCTTGCGACGACCCGCGCTACTACATGGGGCCGGTGATCAGCGCAAGCGCGCGCAAAACCATCCTCGATTACATCGAGATCGGCAAGTCCGAGGGACGCCTGGTGGCGGGCGGCGCGACGGTCCCCGAGGGCGGCTACTTCATCCCGCCCACGGTGATCGCCGATGTCGAGCCCTCCGCCAGAATCTTCCAGGAGGAGATCTTCGGGCCCGTCCTGGCCGTCACCCGCGCACGGAATTTCGAGGACGCCCTCGATAAGGCCAACGACTCGGTGTATGGCCTGACCGGCGCCGTCTATTCGAACAACCCCCAACACCTCAGCCTGGCCCGCGAGCGCTTCCACGTGGGGAACCTGTACTTCAATCGCAAGTGCACCGGCGCCATGGTCGGCGCGCACCCCTTCGGCGGGTTCAACATGTCCGGCACGGATTCGAAGGCCGGCGGCCCGGACTACCTGCTGCTGTTCCTGCAAGCCAAGTCGGTAGCGGCCAAAGTAGGGTAGGGAAGAACGGGTTCCCACGGGCTCATCAGACCCGTGGGCGGCTGGAAGACGCCTTTTGTTACGATGAGACTGGTCGAATCGACTGGTTGATTCCATGCGTGAGATTCAAGCCTCGCAAGCCAAGGTTCATCTTCCCCAAATCCTCGACGATGTCGAGCGCGGCGAGACGGTGATCATTTCGCGCCACGGGCGTCGCATCGCGCGCATCGTGCCCGAGGTGGACCGGCGTCAGGAGGAAATCGACAAAGCCATGGCCGGGATCCGGGAGCTTCGTGGGCGCACGGGCAGGATCGCGGCAGGTGAACTGCTGTCGGCCCGGGACGAGGGACGCAGGTCCTGATGGCCTTCGTTCCCGATGCATCCATCACGGCCTGCTGGGCCTTTCAGGATGAAGACCACCCCGATGCCAGCCTGGCTTTCGCCCGGATGCGCTCCCAAGAGGCCGTGGTTCCCGGCTTGTGGTGGTTCGAGGTGCGAAACATCCTGGTAGTGAACGAACGAAGGCGACGGATCGCGGAGCCCGAGACCGCTGCGTTTCTGCTGAACCTTTCGCGGCTTCGAATCCGCGCGGACCTGGCGCCGGATGAAGGCGCGGTTCTGCGGCTGGCCCGCGCCCACCGGTTATCCGTGTACGACGCCACATACTTGGAGTTGGCGCAGCGGGAGGGCCTGCCTCTTGCCACGCTCGACGCCGATCTCAAGAAAGCAGCGGCCGCCGAAGGCGTCGCGCTTCTCTCCCGCCGGCCCGCGGGGAAGTGAGGGCCTTCGGGCCACGTGGCCCGGGGCCTTCGGTTCGCTGCGTTCCCGCCTGAAACAGGCTTTCCGCGACCAATCGAAGAGCCGGGCATCAGTGATATTGTCTCGACAGTTTGTCGAATTCCGATGAAAGGACGAAGTCCGCGGACCTGTTTGACATGATGAGAACTGGAACCATCGGCCCGAAAGGCCATCTCCGCCTCCTGCTCCTGGCCGGGCTGGCGTTGACCGCCGGCGCCCAAGACGCGGCACAACCGGCGGGCGCCGCTCCGCGCGCCGCGCTGCCTCCGCTTCCCTCCCCGCTCGGCGTGCCCAAGCCGGGACCGGCGACCGACGCTCCCTATGCGCCGCAGCCCATATTGCCGGGAGGCGTGGTGGTCCCCCTCTATCCGCCCGGCTCGCCATTTCTCAAGATGGAGCGCATTCGCGAGCCCGAGCAGTACGGCATGAGCCAGACCCCGCCCGGACGGATCAACAGCATCGTCAACATTCACAACCCTTCCATCGAAGTGCACACGGTGGATCGCGGCCTGAATACCGGCGCGGCCGTGATTCTGGCGGCGGGCGGCGGACACAATACCCTGAACGTGGGTTCCGAAGCCTCCGATTTCGTTCCGTTCTTCTACAATTACGGGGTCACGGCGGTGATCCTGCGGAACCGTCTGCGCCGCGACGGTTACGACCCGCAGACCGACGAGGTATACGATGCCCTGCAGTCCATCCGCCTGGTGCGCGCCTACGCCAGGGAATGGAATATCGATCCCAACAAGATCGGCATCATGGGTTTCTCGGCGGGCGCGGAGCTGGCCGCCGCGGCGGCCGTCCTATTTGACGATTTCGACAAGAAGAACAGCGGCGCCGGCGATGCCCTGGCGGGAGTTTCCTCGCGTCCCGACTTCGCGGGCATCATCTATCCGGGTCCCTCTCCCTTTGCCCGCGGCCGGACCGCGCCGCCCATTCCGCGCAATGTTCCTCCGGCGTTCATCGCCTGCGGCGGCTCGGGAGACCGGGTGCACGCGGTATGGGCCATCGAATACTTCAGCGCCATGCTGGGCATCGGCGTTCCGAACATCGAGATGCATATCTACGGCGCCGGCCGGCATCCCGGCGACGCTCTGAGCGATGGCGGCCGGATGACCGGGGGTTTGACGGACCGCAACGACACGCCTTATGGCACGTGGCAATTCCGTTTCATCGACTGGTTCCGCGATCTCGGTTTCCTGCAGAAACCCGGCGTGGAAACCAAGGCCGCCAAAGACGTCGCGGCTTTCGTGAAACAACCCGCGCCGGGACGTTGAGGCGGCGCGGCGGGGAACCTAGCCTGCGGCGCCGCAAACCGCGGTTCTCACTGGATGGTGGCCGGCGAATTGCTCCGGACCCAATACTCCAGCTTGTCCGCCAGTTCACCGCGCTGCACCGGCTTGCAGACGTAGTCGTCCATGCCGGCTTCCAGGCAGGATTCGCGTGCGCCCGCCATGGCTTCCGCGGTCATGGCGACGATGGGCACGCGCCGGCCTCCCTGTTCGCGGCGGCGGATCTCGCGGGCGGCGGCGTAGCCATCCATTTGTGGCATCTGACAGTCCATGAAGACCAGGTCGTAGGGAGCCATTTCGAGCATTTGGACGGCCTCCAGCCCATTGGCCACCAGATCCACCCGGATGTCCAGAATCTCCAGCATGCGGCGCGCGACCTTCTGATTCACCGCGTTGTCTTCGGCCACCAGGACCCGGATACCGCGTCCCGCAAACCGTTCATCCCGAGCCGGGACGCCGGCGGCGGTGTCCGGGGTGCGTCTGGAAACGTCCGGAATAGAACGGGCCAGTTTTTTGGACCAGACCGTGGCCAGGGTGTTCAGCAACTGCGACTGCCGCACTGGCTTGACCAGGGAAGCGTCTACGAAGGCGCCCTCCATGGGGCGCACTTCGCTCCAGTGCCCCACGGATGTCAGCAGAATCACCACCGTGTCGCGGATCGTGCGGTCGTTCTTGATGGCGGCGGCCAGGGTGGCCCCGTCCATGCCGGGCATCTGATAGTCGAGAAGCGCGAATTGGTAGGGATCGTTGGAAGCTTTGGCCTGGCGCAAGGTCTCCACCGCGTGCTCCGCCGAGGCTAGCGATCCGTTGCGCATGCCCCAACTGATAACCTGCTCGTGAAGCACGCGCCGGCTGACCTCGTTGTCGTCGACGATCAGGACTCGCAGGTTGCGCAGGTCGGATACGGGCAAAGGCGCCGGGCAAGGATGCGCATCGAGTTCCAAGGGCAGCCTGAACCAGAATGTGGAACCCTCGCCCACCCGGCTGCTCACTCCGATGGCCCCGCCCATGAGTTCCACCAACTGCTTGGAAATCGCCAGTCCCAAGCCGGTTCCCCCGTATTCGCGGGTGGTCGAACTGTCCCCCTGGCTGAACGTCTTGAATAGCGAGCCGAGCTTGTCTTCGGGGATGCCGGGGCCGGTATCCTGCACCGAGACTCTTATGCCGGCTCTTCGCGAGTCCTGCGTTTCGCATTCCACGGTCGCGACAACCTGGCCGCCGGCGGTGAATTTGACGGCGTTACCGACCAGGTTCGTCATTACCTGGCGGATTCTGCCGGCGTCCCCCACAAAACAGTGCGGGACCTGCGACGGATACTCCAGGAGCAGATCGAGTTTCCTGTCGTCGGCCCGGGCGCCAGCATCTCGTTGACCTCCTCCATTACCAGGCGGAGGTCGAACGCATGCGATTCGATTCTGAGCTTGCCGGCTTCGATCTTGGAGAAATCGAGGATGTCGTTGATGACCGTCAGGAGGGCCTCGGCGGACCGGCGCGTGATATCGGCGTACTCGCGTTGCTGCGCGGTGAGATCGGTGTCAAGCAGCAGGCCCGTCATTCCGATCACGCCATTCATGGGCGTGCGGATCTCGTGGCTCATGTTGGCCAGGAATTCGCTCTTGGCCCGGCTGGCCACCTCGGCGGCGTCCTTGGCGCGCGCCAGTTCCTCCTGCGCCCGGCGCTGTTGGGTCACATCGCGAAAGCCCCACACGCGCCCCACTCCTTTGCCCCTGACGATTTGTGGCTCGGAATGGCGCTCGAAGACGCGGCCGTCCTTGAATTCCAGCAGGTCGTCGCTCTGGCCGTCCCGATCATTGTAGAGATCCTGAACCTTTTCGAGGAAGGCGCTGGGGTCCTTAAGTTGCCCGGCCGAGAATTGGAGCAGGGCCGCGTCCGACGGGTCGTCCCGCAGCGCGTCCGGAATGCGCCACAAGTCGAGGAATTTGCCGTTGCGGGCCACCGCCTGGCCCTCCGAGTTGACCACCAAAATGCCGTCGACGGTGGATTCCAGGGCGGCGCGAAGGGCCTCCGTCCTTTCCTCGACGCGGCGTCGCAAGGCCGCCACCCAGACCAAAACCAGGAGAATTACGCCGGCCAGGAGGCTGAGCAAGACCAGAATGCGTTGCCCGGTCCACCAGGAAGGTTCCTGAAGAACCACCACATCCGCCGGCGAGCGCAACAGGATCCGGTAGGCTGCCGGCCTGCCCTTGTCGTCGGTCCCCACCGACCAGTCGCCCACCAGCCGCAGTTGGCTGCCGTTGCGGATGGACCGCACCTTGGATGTGACCTCCGTGTTCGCCAACTGCCCGACGAAGATGGAATTGCCGCGCTGCATGGTGAGGACACGGTAGTCCGCGCGCTGCGACTGGTCGAGCAGCACGCCGCTGAGGGTCACCAGCTCGGCGTCATGATCGCCGGCCGAGATATCCTCACCGATATCCACCGGCGTCGGCAGCGGTCCCTTGCCGATGACTCGAAACTCGCCGTCCTGCAGAACCGGAACGTAGCGTCCCACGGCAGGAAACCCGATGGCGTCTACAAGATCGCCCGGAGAGGCCGCGCCCGCCTGTTCTGTTTCCACCGAGACTCCGCCGGTCTCGTCTTGTACAAAGAGGCCGGAGCCCGGTCTTCGCAGCGTGACCACGCCCCGTATGTGCATGCGGCGCCCGGATGCGTTGGCCGGGCTGAACTGCATCAGGCTGCTGATGGGGAGCACCGGCGACCCATAGCGGTCCGCCGGCGCCGGCCGGTCCACTGTAACCTGATCCAGATTCGGAACGAAAAGCTGAATTCCGGTCAACTGCCTTCGGTTGTTGAACAGGGTGCCGCAGGCGCCCCGGATGGTGACCGTGGCGTCGATCAGATTATGGTAGTCGGCGCCGCCCTCGAATTGCCGGATTCTGGCGTTGAACTGGTTGCCGCCCGAGGCGATCCCCAAGACCAATTGAGGCGGTCCCCGCCGTTCGTCCGGGGGTAAATGATCCTCGATGGCGACCGAGTGCACGATGCCCTGGACCTTCACCCATTGGCTGTCTTCGACGCCGGTCAGCAGACTGTCCAGAGACTGGAGCGGCGCGGCCGGCAGAGCCGCGCGGCCCAGAACGCGGACTTTGGCGTTCTCGATGGACGGCGCGAAGTCTCCCGGCGCGGTGTTCCCTTCAACCGAGACCAGGCGGCCGACATCAAGCTGCGAGTCGGATTGTGGATTCGAAAGGAATATGCCGGCCGAGTCGTCCTGGAAAAATGTGACCCGGTACTCCGGCGATATGTAGGTTATGACGCCATTAAGCCGGATGGGATACTTCCGTTTCGCCTCGGCCGCGGAGAGGGCTCGAATCTGGGCGACTTTGGTCAGGATCGGGACGCTATCCGCGCGCGCAGGCTGGCTCCACGCGGACGCCGCCGGCGCCGCCAGCGTGATGATGGCGGCAGCCGCCCAGGCGGTTCTCCGGCGCCGTGCGTTATTAGAAACCCGACTTTGCGCCGCGAGGGCCATAAGTGCTCCGATCGGATAGCGGAGTCGAGAGGGCCGCTCTTCTTTCTGGCGGGCTGCCCGATGACGGTCTCGACTCAATTCACCCTTGGGAAGACGACCAGCCCCACTTGGCCGGGAATCCACGGACCGGTCCCCGCCAGGTATGGTTAGGCGCCGATTTTAGTTTATGCGCCGGGGTCGGCGAAGAACAATGCCGACGTTGGTTAACCCATTGGCAATACAGGTGGTTATGCCAACAGCCACGACCTAGTAGTGGTGCTGGTTCCAAGGGGCCCAATTAACAAATGGCAACGTTGTCGCGGCGCAAGAATTTGACGAAACTGGCAACGGGAGGTCATTTCACCCTGGCGGTGAGAGCGACCCCAGAAAGGTAGGGCGCCGGGCCATGGGAACTGGAACTGTCGCAACCACATGCCAATGGACGCCGCCACAACTGCTGCGCGACCTTGAGACCGGCGCCAGCGGGTTCGTAGCGGAAATGATAGCGGACTTCACCTCGGATACGGCCACTCGTCTGCAACATCTGCGGAGCGCAGCCGCGAATGCCGATTCCCGCGGGGTTCGCGCCGAGGTACATGCCATCAAAGGCAGTGCCCGGGAGATGGGCGCCGACGCCATCGTGAAACTCTGTCTGGAGATCGAATCGAAGGCCCCTGACCCCAATGCGCCGAACATCAGGGATCGCATCCAGGAACTGGAGGCGCGCTTTGGCGAAGTAAGCCGTGCGATGGCTCGGTATTCCAGAGAGTAAGACCCCTCCGACATCGCTCGCGCGGCGCCTGATTCGGCGCTGTCCGGCTCAGGCGGAACACCATCCGGACCACCCCATGGGAACCCGCATAAGATAAGTTCACACCAGTCACTCAAGAAAAGCCCGCACGGCAAGCTGTTATCGACCCGACGCTCGAGGAATCCCTAACCTCGGTACGCCGCGCGACGTCCGGGCAATTCGCCCCGTCTGGCTCCGGCCGGCGCCCTTACAAAAACGCGCCGGATTTCATTCGAATTACTTATCGAATCGACCGATATGAAACTCGAGGAGTCCACTGAGTCCGAGAAGCAATACCCGGTCGCGGGCGATAACATACCTCGTGGCGAACGCAGGCGGCGGCTGGAACGTGGTGTCGGGAACCCACGGGCCGGCCGGCCCCCCGTGTCCCGCCCGCCGTCCCGCCGCGCGGTCGCAGTCCCCATCGCTCGGGCCGGGTATGCCGTTCGGCTTGGTGGCCGCAAGTGGCAAAGACCTTAGGACACAACGTCGGCGCGGCGCGCTCGGGCGGAGGCCCTGGAAGAAAAGTGCGCCTGCTGTCGCTGCGCGAAACGCGGTTGCCGCTCCGGCCCGATTCCCGGACAATGCTCCGGACTCCGGCCACGGCGCGCCATGTCACGCCCGGAGGCTGCTGATGTTTCCTCCCCGGACGTTCATGGCGTGCGCCGCACTGGCTTTGGCGTTGGGCGGCTCCGGCATCGCCCAGCAGTACAGTTTCCGCCACTACGGGGCTGCCGAGGGGCTCCAGAACCTGGCCATTCTGTCCCTGGCGCAAGATGGCGCCGGTTACATCTGGGCCGGGTCCGAAGGCGGATTGTATCGCTATGACGGAACCCGCTTTCGTCTGATGGGGGCCCCCGAAGGGTTGCCCTGCGCCACCGAAGTCCATGCTTTGCACGTAGCGGCGGATGGCGCGCTGTGGGTGAATACCTGCGCGCGCGTTTTCCGCTTCGACGGGCAACTCTTTCACCCCGTCGCCGGGCTGAGCGGGATGTTGACCGGCACGCAGCGGATGGCGGACGACGGGCACGGGAACGTGCTGGTGGCGACTCCTTCCGGCCTGTACGAGGCGGCGCCGGACGCCGCCGGTTCCTTTTCCGCGTATCCCTATCCGCTGGGGCCGGAACTGGCCGGCGCGCCCATGCGCGGAATCGCGCGGGAGGGTTCGCAACTCTGGTTCGGCTGCGGGTCGCGGCTGTGCGTCCAAGACCGCGGACGCGTTGCGACGTTCGGGCCGGCGGAAGGGTTGCCCAACGACGCCTGGGACGCGATCGCCATCACCCCGGATGGTTCCGTGTGGACTCGCAGTCCCAGCAGACTGTACCGCAAGCCGCCCGGCGCGGCGCGACTGGTTCAAGAGAAGCCGGACATCGCCTCCAGCATCTTTTGGGGGGCCCTGACGGCAGGCCGCGACGGATCGGTAATGGTCCCCACCGACAAGGGGTTGGCCATTCGCCGCGAAGGCGCCTGGAGCGTGATCGATGAGCGGCGTGGGTTGCGCGCCGCGATGACTTCCGCCGTCGTCGAAGATCGCCAGGGGTCGCTGTGGGTCGCGCTGGTCGGGGCCGGAGTGGCCCGCTGGCTGGGTTACGGCGAATGGGAAGCCTGGACGAAGGCGCAGGGTCTGCCGTCGGACTTGATCTGGAGCATCCATCGCGACCGCAAGGGCGCGCTCTGGGTGGGCGCCTCCCTGGGCCTGGCCCGGTTGGAAAGGCGGGGGCCCCCACGCACCTGGACCAGGAAAGACGGCTTGGGCGGCGACAACGTTCGATGGCTCGGCGAGACTTCCGACGGCGCCCTGTGGGCGGTGGTCAAGCCCGGCGGCGTGGCGCGCATCGATCCGGCCACCCAGAAGATTCGTCTGTTGGGACGGGCTGACGGTCTCCCCTGCGAGACCTCGCACCGCGGCTTCGTCGACCATCTGGACAGGCTGTGGGTGGCGACCGCCTGCGGCGTCTTTCGCAATGACCGGCCCTCGGTTTCCGCTGGCTTCCGCCGCATCGATCAACCCGCGTCCCTGCTGCGCGCGGCGTGGGCCTTTGCGGAAGACAAACAGGGCGCCATGTGGATCACCAATCCCGACGGGTTGTGGAGACTGCGCGATGGCCAGTGGCGCCAGTACCGGAAAGCCGACGGGCTCCTCAGCGACGATCCGTACATCCCGGCCATCGCCCCGGACGGCGCTCTCTGGCTCCACCACCGTTACGATGCCGGAATTGAGAGAGTGGAGTTGGCCGGAGACCGCATCGTTCGCTCGACGCCGGTTCTGCCCGCCGATGCCTTGTCGGTGGAAGTCACCGCGTTTCACGGCTTCGATGCCTTCGGACGCCTCTGGCGGGGCAGCGCCAACGGAGTCTCCGTCCTGACCGGCGGCTCCTGGAGGTATCTGAGTACCGAAGACGGGCTGATCTCCAACGACACCGACGGGGAAGCCTTCTTTGCCGACTCGGACGGCAGCGTCTGGATCGGAACCAGCGGCGGCCTGGCGCATTACCGGCCGCCCGGGGGTGGCTCGCCTGCACCGCCGGTCGCCGATCCCCTCATCACCGGGATGGAGATCGCTCAGAAGTCGCGGGTGGTCACCACCCGGTTCTCCTCGCTGAGCTACAAAAGCGAGCAACTGGTGCGCTTTGCCTACCGGCTGGATGGGGAACCCTGGACCGATGCCCCGGAACGAACCATCTCTTTCGCCGGGCTTGCCCCGGGCTCGCATCGGCTCGAGATCCGGTCGCAAGTGCGGGATGGGCCGGTCTCCGCGAAGATCGCCGTGGCGGAGTTCCGGATCGAGCCCAAGTGGTGGGAAACCTGGTGGCTGCGCTCGGCCGTTCTTTTGTTTGCCGGCGCCGTCGTGTGGGCCGTCATTCTGTGGAGACAAAGGCTGCTGCGCCTCAGGAACCGCCATTTGGAGCGCGCCGTTCGCCAACGCACGGCCGAATTGGAATCGGAGCGCGCCAAGGTGTTGGAGGAGAAACGGCGCGCGGACGTTGCCAGCCAGGCCAAGGGCCGCTTTCTGGCCATCATGAGCCATGAGATCCGGACGCCCATGAACGGAATCATCGGCTTCACTCAGCTCACCCTGCAAACGCCGTTGACCCACGACCAGCGCGATTATCTGGAGACCGTGGAAAGCTCCGGCCAGGCGCTTCTGCGGATCATCAACGACATTCTGGATTTCTCGAAGATCGAAGCCGGCAAGCTTCGCCTGGAATCCGTGCCCTTTGACGTCGAGGATTTGGCGCACAAGGCGGTGGGCCTGCTGACCGTGCAGGCCGCCGAGAAGGGGCTGCGTCTTTTCTGCGTGGTGGATCCCTCCACCCCGCGCTCCGTCCTCGGGGACGCCATGCGCCTGCGGCAGATTCTGGTGAACCTGCTCGGCAACGCGGTCAAGTTCACCGCCGCCGGGGAAGTCTCCCTCTCGGTAACGGGCCTCGGCGAAGTGGGCGGGCCGCGGCGCATCTCCTTCACGGTTCGCGACACCGGGCCGGGCATCCCCCCCGAGCAGCAGCAGCGGATCTTCGATTCCTTCAGCCAGGCGGACACTTCCATTAGCCGCAAGTTCGGAGGAACGGGCCTGGGGCTGGCCATCAGCAAGTCCCTGGTAGAGCAGATGGGCGGCTGCCTCACGGTGGAGAGCGAGCCGGGGCGCGGCGCCGCGTTCCGTTTCGACATTCCGGTGGAGGTGGTGGAGGAGTGCGGGCCGCCAAACCGCCGGAACGGGGCAGCGGACGCCCACTTAGGCGCGTTTCCGGATCTCCGCGTGGTGGTGGCCGAGGACGACCCCGTGAGCCGCGAGGTGGCTTTGAAGTTCCTCGAGCGGCTGGGCTGCCGGCCCGACTGGGCGTCCAACGGCGCGGATCTTCTGAAGACCCTGGAGCAGGGCTCCTACGACGTGGTACTCATGGATATGCAGATGCCGGGCATGGACGGCCTGGAAGCCACGCGGCGGGTGCGTCGCGACCTGCCGCCGGAGAGGCAGCCGCGCATTATCGCAATCACGGCCGCCGCGTTTCCGGAAGACCGCGCGCGGTGCATCGAGGCAGGCATGGACGACTACATTTCGAAGCCCATCGATATGGACCAGTTAGCCGCGATGGTCGGGAAGATCGCCTCCGCCCGCAACGGCGGCGCCGGCGCCAGGAACGGAGTATGACCACCTCTGCCAGCACAACCTGCGCCCGCTTGAAGGCCGAGGTGCGCCCTTTCCGCCCAGTGGCGGTGCAATTGTTGCGGATGGTGGCCAACCCGACGGTCGCCTTCGGCAAAGTCGCCGGCCTGGTGCAGACCGATGCGGTAATGTCGATGGAACTGCTGAGAATCGCCAACTCTCCCCTGTTTCAGATGCGCATGGAGATCACCAGCGTCTTACAGGCGATCGTTTTCCTGGGCTCCGACATGGTCAGCGCCCTGGTGCTGACCACCTGCCTAAAGTCCCTGGTGGCCGCGCGGTCGAGCCCCTTCCTCCTGGCCTGCTGGCGCCACAGCCTGGCTACCGCCCTGGTTTGCCAGCGGCTGTCCGACGGCATGAAGATCCCGGAGTCGAACGGCTACACCGCCGGCCTGATCCACGATATCGGGCAACTCGCCCTCCTTAGCGTGTATCCGTCCTATGAGAAGGCTCTGGGCTCCGCCACGAAGGGTGGAATCGACCTCCTGAATGTCGAAAAAGAACTGTTCGGCCTGGATCACGCCGAGGCCGGGAGATGGCTGTTGTCCGAGTGGGGCTGTCCGCTGGAACTGCAGAACGTGGCGGCCTACCATGAGAACCCGCTTCAGGCAAATGCGCGGGACGAAAACGTGATCCGCCTGGTCTACGGGTCGTCCGCGCTGGCCAACCTGATGGGCATGTCGGTGACCGAGTTGGCGCAGTGCGAAGACCTCGCGCAAATCGCCGCGGCGCTTCCGGAAGCGCGCCTGGAGCTGACGGAGAAGGGTTTTCGGGAGCTTACCGAAAACGTCCTGACCAAGGTCAATGGGGTTGAAGTGAGCCTTGGACTCGGCTCCATGGCGCCATCTTCCGGCCCCGCCACTTCGCCGTCGCGCCCGTGTGAGAGTTCCGTCTCGAGACTCCCCGGCACGGCGTAGCTGCGCTGGTATTTCGACCCTGGGAACATGTTCCTTTCCCGTGGAGCAGGATGACATCCCGCAGCGGGTTGACCAGGTTTACAACCCGCCCGGAATCCGAAAATGGCGCACCATGGTGCGCGAAGGCGTGAAACAACCGGGTGGGCCTCCGGATTGACAGACGAAAGCGTCTGTCCCACAATGCTGTCGACGGACTTCCATCCTTGTGGGGCAGGCGCTTTCGCCGGCCAACCGATTCTCTCACGGCATCGCGCGCTGCGACTCGCCAGCCTGTCGGGATTCCGCTACCATACCCGCACCCGGTCCGGCGGCGCCAGGCACAGCTTCTGCGGAAGATGCGCCGAGAAAGCATCGTACCAGGCGTCCAGGTTCCGCACGGCGTCGGCGCGGTACTCTTCGGGGGCATGGCCGTCGGTGGCGATCTGCCTCCGCATTTCCGCATCGCGCATCTTGGACCGCCAGCTTTGCCCGAAGCTGATGAAGAACCGCTGATCGCCGCTGAAGCCGTTTTTGACCACGTCCGGCTTCCCGTCGAGCGAGAGCCGGTACGCATTGTAAGCGGCCAGGAGACCGGCCACGTCGGCGATGTTTTCGCTCAGCGTCTGATGACCATTCACCGCCAGATCCGGAAAAGGCCGGTAGCCGTCGAACTGCGCGGCGAGCGCTTCGCCGGCGGCCTTGAAGTGGTCGAAGTCTTCCTTGGTCCACCAGTTGGCGAGCCGGCCGGCGGCGTCGAACTGGCTGCCCTGGTCGTCGAAGCTGTGGCTGATCTCGTGTCCGATAATCGCGCCCATGGAGCCGTAGTTGTGCGCCGCGTCGGCTTGCGGATCGAAATACGGCGGCTGGATGATGGCGGCCGGGAAGTTCAGCGCGTTCTGCAGGGGGAGATTGACCGCGTTCACGGTCTGCGGAGTCATCCACCACTCGTCGCGGTCCACCGGTTGGCGGAGTTTGTCGAGCTGATGACGGTATTCGAAAAGCTCGGCGCGCTCCGCGTTGCCGAGCGCGTCGCCCTTGACGACTTCAAGACGTGAGTAATCCTGCCACCGGTCGGGATAGCCGACGCCAACTTTCAGCGTGTCCAGCTTCTGTTTGGCTTTGGTTTTGGTGGCGGGCGACATCCAGGTGAGCGCGTCGATCATTTTGGCGAACGCCCGCACCAAATCGCCAACCATGGCCTGCGCCTTGGTTTTGGTCGCGGCCGGGAAATAGCGTTGCACGTACAGCTTGCCGGCCGCTTCCCCCAGCGCCGCACTGGTGTAATCCATTCCCCGCTGCCATCGCGGGCGTAACTCCGGAATGCCACTGAGGGCCTTGCCATAAAAGCTGAAGCGCTCGTCGACGAAGGCCTTCGGAAGGAAGGCGGCGGACCGTTCGATGGCATGATATGCCAGCCAGTCCTTCCACGCCTCCAGAGGCTCCCCGGCGGCCAGGGCGGAAAGTCCGGGGACCGCTTTGGGGTGCCAGATAATCAAGACGGGCGCGTCTTCGAGGCCGGCGGCGTCGAGCAGCGCCGGCCAGTCGAGCCCGGGAGCCCTGGCGGCCAGCTCGCCGCGCTTCCACGAGACCGCCGCATGTACGTCCTCCGATTCGACGCGCGTGGCATGCGCCCGCGCCATTTTCGTTTCGAGCTCGAACACCCGGCCGGCGCGGGCGGATGGATCCCCGAAGCCCGCCAGCTTGAACATCGCCGCGATATGCGCCTGGTACTGTTTGCGCAGTTCGGCCATATGCGCACTCGTCGAGAGATAGTAGTCGCGATCCGGCATTCCGAGGCCGCCCTGGAGCAGATAGGGGTAATTGTGCGACGGGTCCGTCAAGCCCTGCGCGACCCAGACTCCGAAGAGGTTCCCGGTTTCGAAGTTGGTGTCGTTCAACGGATCCACATCCGCGCGGAGCTGCCCGCCCAGGGCGCGGGCGAGAGCATGGCGATCCGCGATGGCCGCAATCGCATCGAGTTGCGGCTTCAACGGCCCGATTCCCCTGGACTCGATGCCGGCTTCATCCATGAAGCTCGCGTAGAAGTCGCCGATTTTCCGGGCATCCTCGCCGGCGGCCGGTCCCGCCTTGGCCGCTTCCTGAATGAGCCCCAGCAAGCGTTTCCGCGTCTCGTCGGCCATCATGGTGAAGACGCCATAACTCGGCTTGTCGGCGGGAATGGGAGTCGCCTTGATCCATCCGCCGTTGGCATAAGCGTTGAAATCGTCGCCCGGGGCGACGGACCGGTCCATGCCCGCCAGATCGATGCCCACGGCGGGTGATTTTAGCGTCGTCCTGCATGCCGGCGCCAGCGCGGCCGCGGCGGCCAGAAGGATGCCGGCGATGGGCCGGAGCGAGGTGCGTCCTCTCATATGCGTCATGCCAAAAGAGTAGCGCACAATGTCACCCTATATTCCCCGCGGCCGGCGCCGGTTATCGGCAATTTACGGGCGGAGATCCGGCGCCGGGGGTATAATCACAAGTTATGCCACTCACTGTTGACGCGGAATTCCTGGCCGCTGCGCTTATTGGTTACCAGGGGAGGATCAAGGACATCGAGGCTCGGATCGGCGAACTTCGAAATAGGATTGGCGTGCATCCCGCTTCGCCGGCGTCCGCCGGGGCCACTGCGACGAAGCGGGTGCTAAGCGCCGCCGCGCGCAGGCGCATGGCCGCTGCGCAGAGGCGACGCTGGGCGTCTGCCCGGAAAGCCAAGGCTGGAGCGGGGGCGGCGCCGGCGCCGGCGCCCGCGAAAGCTGGTAACAAAAAGCGCCGTCTGAGCCCCGAGGGGCGGGCGCGGATCGTCGAAGCGGCCAAGAAACGTTGGGCGGCGGCAAGGAAAGCGGCGGCGAAATAGAAGCCGGAGCCCGCGCGACGAAGAGAGAACGCATCGAGAGACCACGCCGGACGAGCGCTCACCCAAACCCGAACGGCCGTGACCGGTTCCCGGGCGCGGGCGGGTGTATAATCGGTGCTCGATGAGTACCCCGCGCGGAGGTTGGACCTGTCTGCTCTGCTTTTCGCTGCTTTCAGGATTCGCACAGCGGAATGGGCCCGCGGGACAGTCCGGACCCCCGGCATCGGTCCCGCTGGTTAGTGCGAATGGCAACATCTTGCTCGATGTGGTGGTGACCGACAGGTCCGGAAAGCCGGTCCCCGGCCTGCAACAGCGGGACTTCACGCTTCTAGAGGACAAACAGCCGCGGAAGATCGTGTCTTTTCGCGAAGCAGAGAGTGGCGCCGCGACGGCCGAGCCGCCCGTGGAAGTCATTTTCCTTATCGATGCAGTCAACGCGTCATACGCCAACGTAGTGATCGAGAGCAACGAAATCGGGACCTTTCTTCGGCAAAACGGCGGACAGCTTTCCGGCCCCGTATCCATCGTACTTTTTTCCTATTCGGGAACCACCATGGGGAGCACCTCCGCTCGAAGATGCCACCGCCCTAATTGCAGCGCTCGGTCAGGAAAGAACCGTCCAACGCACCATGGGCGACTCGCTGCAGTTTTACGGCCCCGATGAGCGGCAACAGTTCTCTCTCCACACGCTCGAACACCTTGCCGACTATGAAGCTGCCAGGCCCGGACGAAAACTGGTGGTCTGGATCAGTCCGGGATGGCCCCTCCTTTCCGATCCGGAAGTGGGGCTGACCGCCAGGGAACAACGGGGGCTTTTCAACTCCATTGTCGCTTTTTCGGAGAAGCTGCGGCGGGCTCGCATTACGCTCTATGATGTCGATCCATCGGGGCTGGCGGACGCGGGCGAATTGAGAACGTCGGACTACGGCCAGTTTGTAAAAGGAGTGAAGTCGGCCAAACAGGCGCAGCTTGGAAACCTGGGATTGCAGGCGCTTGCGTCCCAAAGTGGCGGCCGGGTTCTCAATTCAAGCAACGATCTGGCGGGCGAGATCGCGGCGTGCGTCGGGGACGCGAATGGCTATTACGTCCTCTCCTTCGACGGCTCTCCCGGGGACGGTCCAAACGAGTACCATGCGCTCGATATCAAGATCGACAAGCCCGGGCTAACGGCGCGCACGCGGTCCGGGTACTACGCCCGTCCAGAGCAGGCGCCGGTGCGCTGAGCGCGCGGGCGCCAGGCCGGGGGGAAGTGGGGCCCGGCCACCCCTACCCGGCGCATGCCGATTGGTGGTAAACCCGTCTTGGAGGTGCAAGCACCATGGGTCTCACGCGCGCATGCGGTTGGCTGGCGCTTTCCTCTTTGACTCTGATCGCCGCCGAAGCTCAGACGGCCGCGACGACGACGCAGGAAGCCGCCGCCACCGCCAGCTTCACTTACGTATCCGACGACGGCTGCGTTCAGAACGAGGTTACGGTGTTCGCCAACCGAACCACGGTAGTTTCGGCCAAAACGCCGAATGCGGCCGCGGAGGTCACCTATTTCCGCTACCGCTACGACTATTGCGAGGATTCCGATCTGGGCACGGACCTGGGCGCCAGTTCGCGGCCGCTATTCTCGGGTGATTTGAACTCCGCCTCGCTGAATGCCAGGATCGATGGGCATACGGCCTCGGGTTCGGTGGTCACGATTTCGTTTGCGCTGGAGTGGGAGGGCAAGGGCGGCATCACGCGCCGGGCGGGCCGCCGGCAAGATACTCGCGCCGGCGGCAAGTCGATGGGCGGCGAGACCCTGAGCCGCAACGCGGTGGTCAAGGGGACCGTGGACGAGCGGGATGTTTCCGACGCGACCGTCGACGCCGGCCTGCACACCACCCGGAGGACGATTTCCCGTTGATTCCGGGCTAAGGTCTCGGCATTTTCTGGCGGCTCGGGCTCTCAGCCCGCCGGCTCGGCGCTCGTGTTGAGTCTGGCGATCCCCCGCCACCATGCGTCTCGACGCGGCGCATAAGAGGCTGCGCCAGGGGAATGGGGCGGAGATTCAGTGAACTGTATTGGGCCAGGTCTTCGACCGCAACATGTTCCTTTTATGTGGGGCGGGATGACATCCCGCGGCGGGTTGAAAACCCGCCCGGAGCGCCGGTTTCCAACCGGCGCGCAGCTTGACAAGCTGCCCCACAATCGCACCGTTCCACACGGTCGGAGAACTACCCGCCGGACTGTCTGGCTTGAGCGGCCTTTTGCCGGGCCTTCTTCTCGCGCCGCGGCAGGCGGGATTTGTTCTTCTTGGACAATTTCGGAATCTTCGTGGACTTCGTCCGGGGCGCCGGTTCGCTCGCGGCTTCCGGGACTGCGGCCTTCTTCCCGGCTGCTTTTTCAGCCGCTTCCGCACTGCTCACCGAGCCGCCTTCGGCGGTCTTCTTCTTCTTGTCTGCCATAACGTCCTCTCGTCCGGCGAATATCCGGAAATCCCTATATGAGGGTAGCATCTTCACGCGAACCGGTCCGCCGCGCGGCCGGCGCCCGTTCTTTCACGGTCATTGAGCGGGACGCCGGCGCATTGGGTTAGAATCGGAGTCATACAGGCGAATCCCCCCGGCTCGTGGTTTGAGCCGCGGGGAATCTCGCGGGAAGAAGGACGGACCATAAAGATGAAACAGGAGACTCGCGGCGGGTTCGCGCTGGCCGCCATTACCGCCGGGCTGCTCGCTACCCTGGCTCTCTCGCCGGTGGTGGCGCAGAGGCCGCAACCGGCGCCTAAAGGCCCTTGGATGGACAAGAATTTGCCGCCCGACCAGCGCGCGGATATGGTCGTCGAGCAGATGACGCTCGATGAGAAGATCCTGCTGGCCCACGGCGCCGGCGGTTTTAACGCGGCCGGATCGGAGTCCAATGGCGGCGCCGGAGTGATTCCGTCGATCGCCAGGCTGGGTCTTCCAGCCGTCCAACTGGCCGATTCCGCCTATGGCGTGCGCGATTCCGCGCCGCGCGGGCGCTACGCGACCGTGTTGCCCTCGGTGATGGCGGAAGCCGCCACCTTCAACCCCAAAATGGCTTTCGCGTTCGGCGACGTCATCGGCCGCGAACTACGCTGCCAAAGGTACAACTCCTCCATCGGTGGCGGCATGGACCTCACCCGCGAGCCGCGCAACGGGCGCAACTTCGAATATCAGGGCGAAGACCCCATCCTGGCCGGAAAGATGGCCGCCCAACTGGTCCAGGGAGTCCAGAGCAACAAGGTGATCGGGGACTTGAAACACTACGCGTTCAACGACCAGGAGACCGGCCGCAGCATCGTCAACGCGAAGCTGGACAAGCGCACGGCCCGCGAAACGGACCTCCTGGCGTATGAGATCGCGGTGACCGAAGGCCAGCCCGGCATGATCATGTGTTCGTACAACAAGTTCAACGGGGACTGGGCGTGCGAGAACAGTTACCTGCTGACCGACGTCCTCAAGAAAGCCTGGGGCTTCAAGGGATTTGTGCTTTCGGATTGGGGCGGGACCCACAGCACGACCAAGGCGGTGATGGCCGGCCTGGATAACGAGGAGTCCGACGGGCGCTTTCTCGGCGCGGCGTTGAAGACCGCGGTCGAGAAGGGCGAGGTCCCCATGTCCCGCCTGAACGACCTGGTGCATCGCGTCGTGCGCACGGAGTTCGCCTACGGAATCGTCGACGATCCGCCGAGAGGCACAATCGTCGATCCGTTCCGCGGAGCGGACACGGCGCAGGCTATCGAGGAGCAGGCCGCGGTGCTGCTGAAGAACGCCAACAACCAGCTTCCGCTGAAGGCCGCGCTGGTGAAGTCCATCGCGTTGATCGGGTCTAATGCCGATACCGGCGTGCTCACCGGCGGAGGCTCGGCGCAGGTGGATCCGATCGGCGCCGGCCCCGCCCGGTACGGAGGCGCCGCGGCGTGGGCCCCCTCTTCACCGCTTAAGGCCATCCGCGCCAAGGCGCCCAAGGCCAAGGTGGAGTACAACGACGGCGCCGACCCGGCCAAGGCGGCGGCTTTCGCCAAGGCTTCGGAAGTGGCCATTGTGTTCGTCAACGAGCCGACCAGCGAGGGGCGCGACATGGCCAGCCTGACCCTGACGAATAAGCAGGACGATCTGGTGAACGCGGTGGCGGCGGCCAACCCGCGCACTATAGTCGTGCTCGAAACCGGAGGTCCGGCGTTGATGCCGTGGATCGGCAAGGTGAATGCCGCTCTGGAAATCTGGTATCCCGGCGTGCGCGGGGCCGAAGCCATGGCCAATGTTCTGTTCGGGGACGTGAACCCGTCCGGCAAACTCCCCATAACCTTCCCCATGAGCGACGCCGACCTTCCGCACCCCACTATTCCGGGCGGGCGCGGACCTAGACCGGCGTCCGAAGGCGCCTCCGCGATGCCCGTTGCGGCCCCCGCGCCGGCTCCGGGCGGTGGGCGCGCCGCGCCGCGGGATTTCGACGCCGACTACATGGTGGAGGGGCTCAACGTGGGTTACAAGTGGTTCGACGCCCAAAACAAGACCCCCCTATTCCCCTTCGGCCACGGACTTTCGTACACCACCTTCGCGTATTCCGGGCTCAAGGCTACCACGGACAGCGTGTCCTTCACCGTGCGCAACACCGGCAAGCGCGCCGGCGCCGAAGTGGCGCAGGTTTACGTGGGGCTGCCGGCAGCCGCCAAGGAACCGCCCAAGCGGCTGGTGGCCTGGGAGAAGGTGCAGTTGAATCCGGGCGAATCGAAGACCGTCACCCTCAAGCTGGAGCAGAAGTTCCTGTCCATCTTCAACGAGCAGAAAGACGATTGGGAATTCCTCCCCGGCGAGTACAAATTCTTCGTGGGAGGCTCGTCGCGCAACACGCCTCTCACGGCCACGGCCAGCCACTAAGCGGTTTTTGCGGCCGGCGGCGGGGAATCGGTCTTACGGTTTCCCGCCGCCGGCCGCGTTGTCTGGAGTGAATCCGGCGACTTTTGGCGATCGACCCGGCTGGTATACTCGAAGTGCGGAGGCCGAAGATGGACAGGGCCAACGATCCTCGCTACAGTTTCGACGCCGACCCATCTTTGGACGAGATAATCGCTCAGCAGGGAAAGGGTCCAATCACGGACCTGTCCGTCCTGCACGGCGGCTTTTGGCCGGAGGAGGAGTCCATCGAGGACTTTCTCGCGGCGCTCCATGAGTGGCGCGGCCACAAGAGGGCGGATCCCGCCGCATGACCCGTCTCGATTCCGGAGGTTCCCGATGACCGACCCCCGACAGCACGCTCACCAGTTGATTGACCGATTGCCGGAGACGCAACTCTCGGCTGTGGTCGGACTGCTGGAAACGATTGTCGATCCCGTGGCCACCGCTCTGAGTAACGCGCCGATGGACGACGAGCCCGAGACGGAAGAAGAGAAGCAGGCGGTGGCCGAAGCCCGCGCCTGGCTCCAGCGGAACGGCGGCAAAGGCATTTCGCATGAGGAAGCCATGCGGCGGGTAGGGCTGGGGTGAGAGAGGTTGAGTGGACCGGGACGGCGCTCGACGACCTGGCCGCGCTCGATACGGGCATCGCCCGCCGGATCAAACAGGCGGTCGAACGTTTCGCCGGCGCCGGCGCGGGCAATGTGAAACGGCTTCAAGGCATTGACCCGCCCGAGTATCGCCTCCGCGTGGGTGACTACCGGGTCCGCTTCCATCTGGAAGACGGGATTATCCAGGTTCTCCGCGTGCGCAATCGACGAGAAGCCTACCGCTGAGCGGGTTCCCAGCCAGCGGCCGGCTCCACGGAATCGTTCCTACGGGTTCCCGCCGCTGGCCCGCGGTTCGATCCCGGTGATCGCCATGTCCCCCTTTTCCGCCTTTCTTCCCCTGGAGCAAAGTGCTTGACAACGCACATAATGTAATGTACAGTTTACTTTAAGTTAGCTTAAGTTAACATAAAGGAGCTCACATGTCAGATTCGGAAAAATGGGGCTGGTGGACGCTTGGAGTGGTGGCGCTGACCATCGCCGCTTATGTCGCCTTCATCGCATTCCTGGGGCACGGCCCCGCCACCTCTTCGGTTTTCGCGCTGTTGGCGCTGACCGCGGTTCCGGCGTCCAGCCGGCGCTATTTCAAAGGCCGCACCTTCGACGAACGGGAACGCCAGATTGCCCACCGGGCGGGCGCGGCGGGTTTCAGCGCGTTCTGGCTGGCGTTCGTTGGCGGCGTCCTCGCGATCTACTTCATCAAGGGATGGGACGCCAACCTGACCGTGCCGGTCTGGGCTCTCACGGAAACTCTCTTGTGGGCGACGCTTCTCATCCTGGGGGTGCAATCCCTGACGACCATCGTGCTCTACCGCGGCGTGCCCCATGACTAGCCTGGAACCGGAAATCAAGAACCACATCCGCCGCCTGCGTTTCGACCACGGCGAGATGACCCAGGATCAACTGGCGAAACAGGCGGGCGTCACGCGCCACACCATCATGGCGCTCGAAGCCGGCAAGTATTTCCCCTCGCTGCTGCTGGCCTTCCGCATCGCGCGGGTGTTCGGAGCGCCTGTCGAGCAGGTCTTCGAGTACCGCGCCGCGGAATCGAACCTTTGATCGTCGCGCCGGGCGCATCGATGGCCGCGACGAACTCGAACCCCGGCCGGCGCAAGGCGACCGGCGCGCCGCTTATGCGGAACGCTCTTTCCTGAGGGCCTCGTGCAGCAGCATCTTAATGTAGGTCTGATACGGAAGCCCTTTTTCGTGCGCGAGATCCTGGGCCGTCTGGAGATCGGGCACAGGCAGCCGCATGGTAACGGTCTTCAAAGGCACAGCCCGCCTGGCCTTGCCGGACTCCAGCGCGCGTTTCATGATCTCCGTGGCCGCTTCCGGGTGGCTGTCCCACCACTCGGCCTCCTCAGCTTCGGCGCCAAACTTCGGAATTGCGATTTGCGTCCTGGCCATTCTCATTTCCCCTCGAAGTACATCTCCTGCTGTGGTCTGGTCATCTCGTAAGCGGTGACGACCCGGATTTTCCGCGCCGTTCGGTATATAGAATGGTAAGCAGTCGTCCCGATTTGGTTCGCCCAAAACAGAGCACCCGTTCTTCGCTTTCGTGCGGTTGGACGTCGGCTTCCAACGGATCGATCAGGACCGCCTCCTCTGCTTCTGTCGTATTGACGCCATGTCTTGCGATGTGCCGCAAGTTATCGGCGTCCCAATCAAACTCCACAATTTACATTGTAAATACTTAGTAAAGACAAGTCAAGGTCGAGCCCCGGAGTCGCGTTCTTACGGTTTCCCGCCGGCCCGCCGCTCGATTTCGGCGACTGCCTGGGGCAACTGGCCGGGCGATCTCATGAAGAACGTCTTCCCCCTCAGCTTGGCGACCGCGGGGCCAATCTTGTCGCGGCCCCTGGGCGGCGGAAAAGGGGCGCCCTGCCCCGGCGGCCGCTGCGGCGGGGGCGTACGCGCCGTCCCATCCGGCCGTGGAGGCGCGGATTGGCCGCTCGGAAAGCCCCGCCCCGTTCGGGATTGGGAAGCCACGGGGCCGCCGCCGGAAGGCCCGAATTGCAAGGCGAAGAACCGCGGCTTGGCGCCGCGCGGAATCTGTAGAGCTTGGCGAGCGCTCTTATCTCGGAAGCGATCCCAGGACCCGGGGTCCACGAAGACCACCAGATCGGGCGGCGGATCGGCGCGAAGCTGTTCGTTGATGAGGGCGGCCACAATATCCACCGCGCCGGGATCCCGCTGTAGCGCGCGGTAGTCCACCGGTCCGAGCTTCCACTTTTCCACTGCCGCGTTCACCTGCTTCAGGTCGGCCAGGGAGAAGGATTCGAGGCGCAGCAGCTCGTGCTGCCGGTCGGCGTCGAACACCACCAGTTTCACCGCGGCCGCCCTGTGCGACAGCGACGAAATCGCGGCGTACATCAGCGTGTGATCGGCCCCTCCCGAAAACGACCCGTTGCGAAGCAGCACCGATCCGACGTTGAGGAGCAGCGTCAAGCGCTGCGCGGAGGGCGGGCCGTCCGCCGTTTGCGCGGGCGCCGCCCACGGCAGGAGAAGCGCGGCGATTACGGCCGGATACATGCGCCTTCATTATCTTGCAATGCGGTTGCCACGCCAAGAATTTCCCACGCGAAGGGTGCGCGAAGCGACGTCCTGCCCCCAGGCCCCATCTCAACGGGAGGTATAGGGATAGATTGACTGCGCCGCCTTCCCCGCGAACTCCAGCACCCAAGTGGGGAAGATGCCCAGGAACAAGGTGGCCAACGCGGCCGCACCGAGCGACAGGCGCAGCCCGAAAGTGAGTGGTTCGGCTTCACATGCCGCTTCGCCCGGTTCGCGGAAGTACATCATCACCAGGACGCGCAGGTAGTAATAGGCCGCCACGGCGCTGTTGAGCAGGCCCAGCACGGCCAGCCACACCAGGTTCGATTCCAGGGCGGCCTTGAAGATGTAGAACTTGCCGAAGAAGCCGCCGGTGAGCGGGACGCCGATCAACGACAGCAGAAAAATGGCGAGCATGGCCGCGGTGGCGGGTTGTTTCCGGCCCAGGCCGGCGAAATCCTCCACGTTCTGATAGCGTTCGCCCTTGCCCGAGAGATACCCCACCACGGCGAAGGCTCCCAGGTTCATGAAGGCGTACGCCGCCAGGTAGAACATGGCCGCCGCGATGCCCGTTTCCGAGCGCGCCGTCAGGGCCACCAGCACGTAGCCGGCGTGGGCGATGGAGCTGTAGGCCAGCATGCGCTTGACGTTCGGCTGCATCAGCGCGGCGAAGTTCCCGATGGTCATCGAAGCCAGCGCCGAGATCCAGACCAGAGGCTCCCAGGCGGCGCCGATAGGCTCGAAGGCGGTCATGAAAATGCGCAGGAAGATGGCGAAAGCCGCGGCCTTGGGACCGGTGGAAAGAAACGCCGTGACCGGGGTGGGCGCGCCCTGGTAGACGTCCGGCGCCCAGATCTGGAACGGCGCGGCCGAGACCTTGAAGCCCAACCCGACGAACATCAGCGCCGCCGCCACGGCGATGAACAGCGGCGAAGGCGCGGGCCCGGTGAGGCCGCCCACCACGCCGCGCACGGCGCTGAGATTGATGCTTCCCGTGGAGCCGTAAATCAGCGCCACGCCATACAGAAAGAACGCGGTGGCGAAGGAGCCCAGGAGGAAGTATTTCAGCGCGGCTTCGTTGGAGCGCTTATCGTCCCGGAAATAGCCGGCCAGCACGTAGCTCGAGATGGAGGAGATCTCGAGCGCGATGAAGATGACGATCAGATCGTTGGCGGCCGCCATGAGGCTCTGGCCGGCGATGGAGAACAGCAGCAGCGCGTGGTACTCGCCGGCTTCGGCCCCCTGCCGCCGCAGGAACCGATAGGAGGAAAGCACGGTCAGCAGGCCCACCGCCATCACCAGCACGCGGAAGAAGGTGGCGAAGCCATCGACCACCAGCATCCCGCCGAAGGCCGTGCCCGGCTTGCCATTGGCGTACGCCGCCGCGGCCAGGGCGGCGGCCAGCGAAAGCAGGCTGATGTGCCCGAAGGCATTCGAAAACCGCTTGTGAATCAGGGGCGTGAGGACCATCAACAGCGTGCCCATCGCCGTCAGGACCATCTCCGGCAGGAAGCGAACCAGCTCCGCCGCGGAGGGCACGAAGTTAACGGGCATTCGAGGCCTCACGTAGAGCGGGCTTCCAGCCTGCTATGCCGGCATCCGTGCCGGCATTTTTCCGGCGGCTCGCAACGCTCTGTGGAAACCTGCCGAGTCCCGATGCGAGAGAGAATGCCGGCGAGGATGCCGGCATGGCAGGCGGGACGCCCGCTCCACGTGCGCTAAACGGCACGTTGACCTCGCTCTGCGCCAGCACGCGGGCCGTGGTCTTGCCCACCGGCGCCAGGAAAGACTGCGAGTAGACCCCCATCCACACCATCATGACGATCAGCGGAACCACCACCGCCCATTCGCGCGGGTTCAGGTCGGGAACGTGCGCGCGAACCTCCGGCCCGGTTTCGCCATAGAAGACGCGCTGGTAGAGCCACAGCATATAGCAGGCGGAGAGGATCACGCCTGTGCCGGCGTAAATCGCCCACTTGAAATTGGCGATGGCGGCGCCTTGCAGCACCAGGAACTCGCCCACGAAGTTATTGAGCAAGGGCAATCCAATGCTGGCCAGCGTGGTGACGAGGAACGCCGTGGAGAGCCAGGGGGCCGCGCTGGCCACCCCGCCGTAGTCCGCGATTTCGAGCGAATGGCGCCGTTCGTAGAGCAAGCCGACGATGGCGAACAGCGCGCCCGTGGAGATGCCATGGTTCAGCATCTGGTACACCGCGCCATCGAGGCCCAGTTGCGTGAACGAGAAGATTCCCAGCACGACGAAGCCCAGGTGGCTCACCGAGGAATACGCCACCAGCTTCTTCATATTGGGCTGCGCCATGGCCACCAGCGCGCCGTAGATAATGCCGATGATCGCCAGGATGGCGATCCACGGAGCGCACGCGCGCGCGGCGGCGGGAAACAGCGGCAGGCAGTAATGCAGAATGCCGAACGTGCCCATCTTCAACATCACCGAAGCCAGCATCACCGAGCCCGCGGTGGGCGCCTCGACGTGCGCATCAGGCAGCCAGGTGTGCAGCGGGAAGAGCGGCACTTTGATGGCGAAGGCCACGAAGAAGGCCAGGAACAGCAGCATTTGCTCGGCCGGAGCGAAGGTGAGCTTGCCGCTCGCCAGCAGCTCGAGGATGGCGGAGTAATCGAAAGTCTGCGCGCGGTTGTAAAGATAGATGATGGCCACCAGCATCAGCACCGAGCCCGCCATGGTGTAGAGGAAAAACTTCACCGCCGCGTAAATGCGGCGCTCGTGGCCCCAGATGCCGATCAGAAAGTACATGGGGACCAGCGAGATTTCCCAGAAGACGTAGAACAGGAACAGGTCCTGCGCCAGGAAGACCCCGATCAGCCCGAACTCCAGCAGCAGCAGGAAGGCGTAGAACTCCTTGACGCGATGTTGAATCGAGCGCCAGGAGAGAAGCACGCAGATGGGCGTTAGGAAAAGGGAAAGCATCGCCAGCCACAGGCTGACGCCATCGGCGGCGATGTGGAAGTGAATCTCGGGAGTGGCGATCCACGGTATATCCACGGTGAACTGCGGGCCCGCGGCGCCGCGATCGAACCACGCGAACAGCCCCAGCGCCGCCAGGAACGCGGCCACGGAAAACGCCAGCGCCCCCAGGCGGCTCAGCCCCGGCGCGGAACGGGGAATCAGCAGCAGCAGGAAGAACGCGGCCAGCGGCATGCAGAGGACCACCGTCAGCAGGTTCATCGGCTGCCCTCCACAAAAGCCACGATGGCTGCTACGCAGCCCAGCACAATCCAGGTGGCATAGCTCCGTATGTTGCCCGATTGCAGCAGCTTCAGCACGCCGCCCAGGCCCTGCGCGCGGTGGCCCACGCCGTTGACCGCCCCATCGATGAGGCCCGCGTCCACGCCCTTCCACAACACCTCGCGCGAGCCGCCCACCAGCGGTTTCACCAGCGCGGCGTCGTACATCTCATCCACGTAATACTTGTTGTAGACCAGCGTGTAGAGCCCCTTCACGCGGCCCGCAAACGCATCGGCCATACCGGGCCGGGCCACGTACATCAGCCAGGCGAGAAAGATCCCGAGGATGCCGGCCGCGGTGGAAATGGCCATCAGCGTGAGGTCGTCGTCCACGTTGCGCGAGGGAAACACGGTTCCCAGGAACGCCGGGATCTGGAACAGATAGCCTCCGGCGATGGAAAGCAGCGCCAGAACCACCAGCGGAACCAGCATCACGGGCGGCGATTCGTGCGGATGCGCGTCCCCGCGGTACTTGCCGAAGAAGGCCAGGAACATGGCGCGGAAAACGTAGAACGCGGTCATGCCTGCGGTAATCGTGCCCACCCAGTAAATCCACGGCGCATGTTGGTACGCGGCCAGCAGGATGGCGTCCTTGCTGAAAAACCCGGCGAAGGGCGGCACGCCAGCGATGGCCACGGCGGCGCACATCATGGTCAGGAAGGTCCACGGGATTTTGCGCCGCAGCCCGCCCATGTTGCGCAGATCCTGCTCCCCCGCCAGGGCGTGGATCACGCTTCCGGAGCCCAGGAACAGGAGGGCCTTGAAGAACGCATGAGTCATCAGGTGGTAGATGCCCGCCGAAAACGCGCCGCAGCCCACCCCCACGAACATGTAACCCAACTGCGAAACCGTGGAGTAGGCGAAGACTTTCTTGATATCGTTCTGCGCCAGGCCGATGGTGGCCGCGAAGAACGCGGTGGCGATGCCGACGACAATGATGGCCTCCCTGGCCGCCGGCGCGTGGATGTAGATGGGAAACGAGCGCGCCGTCATGTACACGCCCGCGGTGACCATGGTGGCGGCGTGGATCAGCGCCGAAACCGGCGTCGGGCCGGCCATGGCGTCGGGCAGCCAGACGTACAGCGGAAGCTGCGCGGACTTGCCGCAGGCCCCCACCAGCAATAGCAGGCCGATGACGGTCAGCATGTTCTCCGGCTTGGAGGCGGCGTTGCCGAAGACGGTCGCGAAATCGAGCGATCCGAAATTCTTGAAGATGTAGAACATCGCCAGCGAAAAACCGAGATCGCCGATGCGGTTGACGATAAATGCCTTGTTGCCGGCGTCGGTGGCGAACTTCTTGTCGAAATAGAAGCCGATCAGCAGGTAGCTGCACAGGCCCACGCCCTCCCAGCCCACGAACAGCACCAGGTAGTTGGCCGCCAGCACCAGGGTCAGCATGAAGAACATGAACAGGTTGAGGTAGGCGAAGAACCGGTAATAGCCGCCCTCATGCGCCATGTAGCCGATGGAATAAATGTGGATGAGCAGGCCGACGCCGGTCACCACCATCAGCATCACGGCGGTAAGCCGGTCCACCGTAAAGTCGCAGTTCACCGTAAGCGCGCCGCTTTGGATCCAGGTGAAATAGTGCTCGACATGGGCGTGGTCGAGATCGAGCGCGAGAATGGCCCGCAGCGCCCAGGCGAAGGAAAACGCCGCGCTGCCGATAGCCACGGCGCTGACCAGGCCCTTGGAAAAGCGCCGGCCAAACAGGCCGTTGATCAGAAAGCCCAGCAACGGAAGAACGGGTATGAGCCAGAGTTGCATCTAGTTCTTCATCGAATCCACGTCGTCGATATTCAGGGTCTTGCGGTTCTTGAACACCGTCAGGATAATCGCCAGCCCCACGGCCGCCTCGGCCGCCGCCACCACCATCACGAAAAACGCCAACAGGTGCCCGTCCACTTTCTTGAGCTGGTAGGAGAACGTCACAAAACTCAGGTTGACGGCGTTGAGCATCAGCTCGATGGACATGAACACGGTGATAATGCTGCGCCGCCACAGGAACCCGGCCACGCCGAGCGAGAACAGCACCGCGCTCAGCGTCAGGAACCAGGAAATCGGGACCGCGCCCATCTCAATCCATCTCCTTGCGCGCCAGTACGATGGCCCCGACGATGGCGATCAGAATCAGGATCGAGGTCGCTTCGAAAGGCAGCAGGTAGGTGGTGAACAGCGCCATGCCGATGTCTCTTGGCGATCCCCCGGTGAAGCCGCCGAAATGCGCCGAATCGCCGCGCGGGAACAGGCGCTGCACGAAGTAGGCCAGCAGCCCCAGCAGCATGACCAGCGCCGGGAGCCCCAGAAACCGCACCATGAGCGAGCGCCCCTTTTTGGCCTCCGCGCCGGCGTTCAGCAGCATAATGACGAAGACGAACAGCACCATGATGGCGCCGGCGTAGACGATCACCTGCGCCGCGGCGATGAACTCGGCCCCCAGCAGCAGGTAGAGCACCGCCAGCGAGCCCATCACGCCGATCAGCGAGACGGCGCTCGATATGGGATGCGTCTGCACCACCACGTTGATGGCGCAAACCACCGCGACCACGGCGAAGATCAGAAAAAGAATGATGTCCATCTCACGACCACCAGGCGACCAGAAAGCCGGTCACCAGCAGATTCAACATCGCGGCCGGGAATAGCCACTTCCAGGTGAAGCCCATCAGTTGGTCGTAGCGGAAACGCGGCAGCGTGCCGCGCACCCACATGAACAGGAACAGGATACCGCCGGTCTTGGCCGCGAACCAGAACAGCGGCAGCAGCCACTCCTGCGTGACGGGCCACAGAAAAACCCCCGCGATAACGAAAAACACCGCCGCCACCACCGGCAGCGAAAACTTGTCCCTGCGCCGGGCAAAATTGATCCCGTGATACAGCGCCACCATCCCCGCCGCTCCGAAGATCACCGCCGGTACGAACCGCGAACCGTATTCCGCGGGCCAGGGAGCAATCCAGCCGCCCAGGAACAGCAGCGTGGCCATGCAACTGACCGTGATCATGTTGGCGTATTCGGACATGAAGAACGAGGCGAACTTCATGCTGCTGTATTCCACGTGGAAACCGGCCACCAACTCGTTTTCCGCCTCGGGCAGATCGAACGGCACGCGGTTGGTTTCGGCGAAGGCCGCAATCAGGAAGATGACGAACGCGAAGACTTGCGGGAACGGCCCGTGAAACACGTTCCAGTTCCAGATGCCGCCCGCCTGCTTCCCCACCAACTCGCTCAAGCTCAGGGTATTCGAAATCAGCAGCGGCGAAGCGATGGCCAGCGAGAGCGGCAGCTCATAGCTGATCATCTGCGCCGAGCTGCGCAGCCCGCCCAGCAGCGCGTACTTGTTATTGGAGGCCCAGCCGGCGAAAACCACGCCGTATACCCCCATGGACGTCACCGCCAGCACGAACAGCACCCCGATGTTGAGGTCGGTGAGCTGCATGGCCGTGCGCACCCCGCCCACCTGGATCACGGGACCGAAGGGAATCACGCAGATGGAAAGCAGGGCCATGGTCATGGCCAGGAACGGCGCCAGGAGATACAGCGGCTTGTTCACGTAGGGCGGTACAAGATCCTCTTTGGTGAGGAGCTTGATGACGTCCGCCACCGGCTGGAGCAGCCCGTGCGGACCCACGCGGTACGGGCCGGGCCTCACCTGAATGTGCGCCAGTACCTTGCGTTCCACCCACTGCAAGTAAGCGAGAGTGGTCAGCAGAACCGCGAACACAATCGCCACTTTGATCAGGCTGATGACGAGGAAGGAGTCCATTAGCGGGTCACGCGACCTTCCAGCACGGAATTCAGTACCTTAGAATAGCGCCCGAGCGTTCCCGACGCGAAAAGCCCGTTGTGATCCGAGTGCGCCAGCGGCCCGCTTCCCGGCGCCGGAATGGACCCGTTCACGGCGTTGGTCTGTGCGGCCCCGCCCGCGGCGAGGGTGGCCACCGGCAAATCGTAGCCGCGCACGTGGGTGCGGATTTCCTCGAAAACGGCGGCCGGCGTCCAGGGACCCAACTCCGCGGCCACCCCCATTTCGCGCGCCAGGAAGCCCATGATTTCGAGATCCGTCTTGGCCCCCATGGCATCCACCGCGCGCGTCAGGCGTTGCGCCTCGCCGGTTACGTTGGTGACCGTCCCCTCCTTTTCGTAGGCGCAAGCGGCCGGCAAAACCACGTCGGCCAGTTGCCCCGTTTCGGTGAGGAACATGTCCTGCACCACCAGAAACCGGGGACAGTTACCAATTTCCCCATTTGGCATTGGCCGTTTGTCCGCGGCTTGCGTTTCGGAAACGTCCCGTCTGTCCCCGGTTTGGCGGTACGGGTTTGCCCCCACCACCCACAGCACATCGAGCTCCGCTTCCAGCATCTTGCGCAGCCGCATGCCCGGCTGGCCGGATGGCTCGAATCCCGGCAGAAACTCCGGCGCGAGCCCCATGTCGATGGCCCCGCGCGAGTTGGAATAGTCGAGCAGGCAGACATAACCCACCGGGATGCCCAGCGATTCGCCGAAATCCACCAGCCTCGCAATATCGGCGCCCTGGAAGGAATCGTCGAACAGTACCACCAGCTCCGGCTCAGCCTTCAGCCTGTCGCGCAGGCGTTCGAGCGCCGCAAAGCAGTCCGCGGATGTGGCTGCCCGTATACTCGCCGCGGCGTAGTTGTCTTCACGCACCGCCGCAGGCGTCACGACGTAGATGCGCGCCTGATGATGGCGGTAGTTGGCGCGAATCTGGTAAGAGAGCAGCGGATGCTCCAACGCCAGGTCGGCCCCCAACACCAGAATTGCCTTTCGCTGATACAGGTCGCTCACCGTAGCGAGTTTGCCGGCCTTGCCACCGAGCGCCTCCAGCAACCCCGCCACATCCCCCGTCCGATGGTGGTCGATGTTGTTGGTCTTCAACACCTGGCGGGCGAATTTCTGGAGGTAATAGTCCTCTTCGTTGGTGGTGTGGTTGGAGCCGATCACGCCGAAAGAGCCGCCCTCCGCCAGCGTGTCGCCGAACTTCTTCGCTACGGTTGCAAGCGCCTCCGCCCAGGAAACCTCCTCCAGCTTTCCGTTCACCCGCGCCAGCGGGGCCCGCAAGCGCTCGGGATGGTCCTGGAAATCGAACCCGTAGCGGCCCTTGATGCACAGGAATTCGCCGTTCACCCCCGAGCGGTCGCGATTGTTCCCGCGCAGGATGCGGCCATTGCGCGTCCCCAGCGTGGTTTTGCAGCCGTCCGCGCAATGCGTGCAGATGGCCCCCGTGTGGGTCATCTCCCAGGGGCGCGTCTGGTAGCGGTAGATGCCGCTGGTAAGCGCTCCTACCGGGCAGATATCGATGCACGCGCCGCATTCGTCGCACTCCAGGTGGTCGCCTTTGTTGGGCGCGATTTCCGAAACCACGCCGCGGTTGATCACCCCCAGCGCGCCCACGCCCAGGCCTTCGTTGCATATGCGCACGCAGCGGTAGCACAGGATGCAGCGCGGCGCATCGAAAAACACCACCGGCGAAAATTGTTTTTCCGGAACGTGCACCTTCTCGTCGGTGTAGCGGCTTTCGCCCACGCCGTAGCGGAAGGTCATGTCCTGCAGCTCGCACTCGCCGCCTTTATCGCACACCGGGCAATCGAGCGGGTGGTTGGTGAGCAGGAACTCGAGCATGTACTTGCGGGCGGAGTGGACCTGCGGCGTATCCGTGCGCACCACCATGCCCTCGCCCACGGGAAGCGTGCAAGCCGTCATCAGCTTGGGCATCTTCTCCACTTCCACCAGGCACATGCGGCAGGCGGCCTGCAAGGTGAGGCCCTCGTAATAGCAGAACGACGGGATCTCGATGCCGGCCGCCTTGGCGGCGTCGATCACCAGCGTCCCCGGCGCGGCCTGGATGGGCCGGCCGTCGATAGTCAGCTTGACCGGATCAGCCATTCAAAACCCTTGCGCCGCTCGAATCGTTGGAAGACAAGCCGGGAGGCTTATCCCACGACAAGCCGGGAGGCTTATCCCACTGGTGGTCCGCGTGCTCAAAAGGGCACGGCTTCCCGTCCAGGTGGTCTTCGAACTCCTGGCGGAACTTCTCCACAATCGAAATGGTGGGCATGGCCGCCGCATCGCCCAGCGGGCAGAAGGTGCGGCCCAGCATGTTCTTGGCTATGTCGCCGATAAGATCGATATCGTCGCGCCTCCCGCCCCCCTCGTGAAACCGCACCAGAATCTTGCGCAGCCAGGTAGTGCCCTCACGGCATGGAATGCACCACCCGCAACTCTCATGCGCGTAAAACCGCATGATGCGCATGGCGGCTTTCACCATGCAGGTCTGGTCGTCCATCACAATCACCCCGCCCGACCCCAGCATGGTCTTGCGCGCTGCCATGGAATCGTAGTCCATGGTGGCGCCTTCGCACTCCGCCGCCGTCAGCGCCGGGCACGACGAGCCGCCCGGAATGAGCGCCTTGAGCTTCCTGCCCCGCGGGATGCCGCCGCCCACCTCCTCGATCATTTGCATCACCGGGAAGCCCAGCCGCAATTCGTACACCCCGGGCTTGTTGATATGGCCCGTCAGGCAGGTCATCTTGGTGCCGCCGGCCCTGGGGATGCCCAGCGCCGCAAACGCCGCGCCGCCGTCGCGAATGATGGCCGGCACGGCGCAATAGGTCTCCACGTTGTTCAAAACCGTGGGGCACTGGAACGCCCCCGCTACCGCCGGGAACGGCGGGCGGATGCGCGGAATCCCGCGCTTGCCTTCGAGCGATTCGAGCAGCGCCGATTCCTCGCCGCATTCGTAGGCCCCCGCGCCGGTGTGCGTGTAGAGATCGAAATCGAAGCCGGTTCCCTGAATGTTTCTCCCCAGCCAGCCGCCGGCGTACGCCTCGGCGATGGCCTTTTCCACGATTTCGATGAGATACCGGTATTCCCCGCGAATGTAAATGTAGCCGGCGTGCGCGTCCACCGCCAAGCCCGCGATGAGCACGCCTTCGATCAACTGGTGCGGGTCGTTCTCGATCAGCACGCGATCTTTGCAGGTGCCCGGCTCGCTTTCGTCGCCATTCACCACGATGTACTTCGGCTTGGGAGAGTTGCGCGGCACGAAGCTCCACTTCATGCCCGTGGGAAAGCCGGCGCCGCCGCGCCCGCGCAGGTTCGAAACCTTCACTTCTTCGATGATCTGCTCCGGCTTCATGGCCGCGGCTTTCAGGAATGCCTGGTAGCCCTCGGTGGCCAGGTAGGTGGAGAGCGAAGCCGAATCCGGCAGACCGAAGCGGCGCGAGAGCACTTTGGTTTCGAGCGGGCTGGGTGGGTTGTATAGCATGGGCTAGGCCTTCTTCCTCAGGCTGTCCAGCAGCTCATCCAGCTTCTCGGGCGTCACGAAGTGCTTGAAATCGTAATTTACCTGGACCGCCGGGGCCCAGGAACACGCGCCCATGCACTCCACTTCCTCGAGCGAAATCTGCCCGTCCGCGGTGACCTCCTTATGACCGATGCCCAGTTTCTTGCAGGCGTGTTCCCAGAGTTTGTCGCCGTCGTTGAGCAGGCAACTGATGTTGGTGCAGATCTGGACGTGGTACTTTCCCAGCGGCTTGCGGTGCAGCATGGAATAGTAGGAAACCACTTCGTTGACCTGCAACGGAGTGAGTCCTACCCGGCTGGCGATTTCCTCGATCAGCTCATCGGTGATCGAGCCCACCTCGTCCTGCGCATAGAGCAGCATCGGAACCAGCGCCGAGCGCTGCCGCCCCGGAGGATAGCTCTTCAGCAGCGCTTCGAATCGGGATTCAAGCTGTGGCGAAAAAGTCATCTCGGTAGTTCGATTCCTGCGCATTGGCGGGATCATCTTCCACTCTTGCTTCCATCTTCCTCCGCGTCTCCGCGTCTCCGCGTCAAGAAGGGCTCCTCCGCCATCCTCCTCACCTATCCGTATCCCCCAAAACAAAATCCATGCTGCCGATCGACGCGATCATGTCGGCAATGAGAATCCCTTCCACCATCCTGGGCGTCGCTTGCAGGTTGCCGAAGCTGGGCGTCCGCATGTGCACCCGCCACGGTTTGGTGGTCCCATCGCTCACCACGTAAAATCCCAGTTCGCCGCGGGGCGATTCGATTACCTGGTACACCTCGCCCGCCGGTACGCGGAAACCCTCGGTCACAATCTTGAAATGGTAGATCAGGGCTTCCATCTGGGTCTTCATCTTTTCCCGATCGGGCAACACCACGTGCTGGTCCGCCGCCTTCCACGCTCCCGAAGGCATGCCGTCCATCGCCTGCGTGACAATGCGCGCGCTCTGCCGCATTTCTTCCACCCGCACCAGGTACCGGGCGTATACGTCCCCCTCGGTGCGCGTGGGGACCTCGAAATCGAATTTCTCGTAGCTGGTGTAGGGCTCGTCCTTGCGTGCGTCCACCTTCAGCCCGGCGGCGCGCAGCATGGGGCCGGTCACCCCCAGATCGAGCATATCCTCCAACGGAATATAGCCCACGCCTTTGGTGCGGCCCATCCAGATGCGGTTGTTGGTGAGCAGGTTTTCGTATTCGTCCACCTTGCTCGGGAAATCGTCGATGAACGTCTTGATCCGCTTGTGCCAGCCGCGCGGCGGCTCGAGCGCCAAACCGCCGATCCGGAAGTAGCTGGTCATCATCCGCTGTCCGGAGAACATCTCGAAAATCCGCAGGATGTTCTCGCGCTCGCGGAAGCAGTATAGGAAAACCGTCATCGCGCCGATATCCAGAGCATGGGTGCCCAGCCACACCAGGTGGCTGTTCAGCCGCGTCAGCTCGGTCAGCATCACGCGCATCCACTGCGCCTGCGGCGGCATCTCCATGCCCAGCAGCTTCTCCACCGCCAGGCAGTAGCCCAGGTTGTTGGAAAGCGGCGCCAGGTAGTCCACCCGGTCGGTGAGCGTGACCGCCTGCTGGTAGGGCTTGACCTCGAATTCCTTTTCGATGCCGGTGTGCAGGTAGCCTATCTCCGGGCTGCATTTGGTGATGATCTCGCCGTCCAGCTCCACCGCCAGGCGCAGCACTCCATGAGTGGAAGGGTGCTGGGGGCCGATGTTGAGGAGCATGCGGCGCGGGCCGGTCTGCGTCTGCTCGTCCTCCGGAACGGTGATCCCCGGAACCTCGGTTTCGCCCATGGCTATACCCTCGATCCCGTGATGGGATAGTCCTTGCGCAGGGGATGGCCTTCCCAATCGTCCGGCAGCATGATGCGGCGCAGGTCCGGGTGGCCGGCGAAGCGGATTCCGAAGAGGTCGAAAACCTCGCGCTCGTACCAGTCGGCGGAACGCCATACGGAGGTCACCGAGTCGATCTCGGGATTCTCGCCCGAGAGCCGGCACTTCAGCCGTATGCGCTCATTATGTTCAATCGAATGAAGATGATAGACCACTTCGAATCGAGGATCGGAAGGATCGCGATCCACCGCCGTGACCGAGCTCAGGCGCACGAACCCCTGATCGTGCTTCAGAAACCCGCAGACCGAGACGATCCGCGCTGGAGCGATCTCCAAGGTCAGCTCGCCGCGGTCGAACTTGCCGCCCGTGACGGCGCCGGAGTCGAACGCCTCCACCGCCGCCGCGGCGGCGCGATCTCGCAAATTGTCGGGTAACATTGCAGCCGCTACTGCTTACGCCCCGAGCGGCCCGAATCGGACCAGTCCAGGGCCCCCTTTTTCCAGATGTAGAAAAACCCCGAGAGGATCAAGACCACAAAGACCAGCATCTCGCCAAACGCCACCCGGGCCATGCCCGGCTCGCGGTACACCACTACCCAGGGATACAGAAAAATGGCTTCGATGTCGAACAGAATGAATAACATGCCCACCAGGTAGAATTTCACGCTGAAGCGCTCGCGGGCATTGCCGGTGGGCGTGATCCCGGATTCGTAGGGCATGTCCTTGATCCGGTTGCGGACGCGCTTGCCCAACAGGTAGGAGACCGTAAGCAGCCCGGCGGCCAGGGCCATGGCGAGGAACGCCTGCACCAGAACCGGGAGATACAATTCAGTGTAGGATTTAGGCATGCCTCTCCGGGATAGGGCGGTTCAGATTTGACTATAATGGGTGGAAAACAGGGGTGTCAACCGGGCATGGGTATCCCCGTGACGCAGATGGATCGAGGCAGCGTTTTTTTGACGCAGAGACGCCGAGACGCTGAGAAATTCGAGAAGAAAAGAAAACAGGATGGATCGAGGCGACGTTTTTTTGACGCAGAGACGCCGAGACGCTGAGAAATTCGAGAAGAAAAGAAAACAGGATGGATCGAGGCAGCGTTTTTTTGACGCAGAGACGCCGAGACGCTGAGGAATTCGAGAAGAAAAGAAAACAGGATGGATCGAGGCGACGTTTTTTTGACGCAGAGACGCCGAGACGCTGAGGAATTCGAGAAGAAAAGAAAACAGGATGGATCGAGGCGACGTTTTTTTGACGCAGAGACGCCGAGACGCTGAGGAATTCGAGAAGAAAAGAAAACAGGATGGATCGAGGCGACGTTTTTTTGACGCAGAGACGCCGAGACGCTGAGAAATTCGAGAAGAAAAGAAAACAGGATGGATCGAGGCGACGTTTTTTTGACGCAGAGACGCCGAGACGCTGAGGAATTCGAGAAGAAAAGAAAACAGGATGGATCGAGGCGACGTTTTTTTGACGCAGAGACGCCGAGACGCTGAGGAATTCGAGAAGAAAAGAAAACAGGAGAGAAGAACGGAACGGAACGGAATGATCGGGTCTTGCTATGCTCTTACCTTCCTTTCTCTCCTCTTTTTCCTGATCTTCTCCGCGTCTCGGCGTCTCTGCGTCAAGAGGCTCCTTACCTTCCTTTCTCTCCTCTTTTTCCTGATCTTCTCCGCGTCTCGGCGTCTCTGCGTCAAGAGGCTCCCACGCCCGGACCAAAGCCTATGGACATAGTAGTCAACGGCGACGCTCGCTCTACCTCCGAGGGCCAGACCATCCTCGGTCTGCTGCGCGAACTGCAACTCGACCCGGCCAGGGTGGCCGTGGAACTGGACCGCCGGATCGTCAAACAACCCCTCTGGAGCGCCACCGTCCTGGCGCCCGGCGCTCACCTCGAAATCGTGCAATTCGTGGGCGGCGGCTGAGCGCCCCCCTGTAGCGGCCTTCCAGGCTCGCCGGCATCCTTCAACCCTTTGCCACCCGAAGCTCCGCCCGAATATCGAGCGCCGGGAAGATCCACGCGCAGTGCCTCTCGTACCACCGCTGGGAGCGCTTCGCGATCCACCGGCCCGCCCCATCGAGCAGCAGGTTGCCCCCAAACGTCAGCTCCACCTTAACCAGTTCGAAGCCGCTTCCGGGAGCCAGGAAGGTGGCGAATGGCCTCCCCGTAAAGTACTCGAAGCTGGCTGCCGCCAGGTGGTGACGGTGAGTCGGATCGGTATACGAATTGTGGGAGCTGAAGTGCGGGGTGACCAGGAACACGCGCGCCCCGCGCCGCGCCACGCGGTGCACTTCGCGCATTCCCGCCACGATGTCGTCCAGGTGCTCGATGATGTGGGAGAGGTGAACCCGCGCGAACGAGTCGTCCGGCAGCGGCCAGGGCCGCCGGTTGACGTCCCAAACCACCTCCGCCCCGGATTCGGCGGCCCAGTCCATGCCGATGGCGCCGGGCTCGGCCCGCTTCAGGCCGCAGCCCACGTCCAGCGCGAGGTCCTCGCCGCCGGCCAGACGCCCGCGTATGATCTCCCCAATCTCCTGTGGCTCCATGAACCCGCTCGTGGCGCACGCTTTAGCCTGCGGCGCCGGCATTCTTGCCGGCATTCTTCCTCAACCTACAGCCACCTTATCACGCCGCTGTCACCTTTCAGCGCGGATTGCATCTTCGTCGATGGATATGGAAATCACGGTCAAGCATCTGGATAACGTCAGCTTCGAAGCCACCGCGCGCGGCCACCGCGTGGTGTGCGACCAGCCGCCCAGCAATGGCGGCGCGGATGCGGGTATGACGCCGCCCGAGTTCCTGCTGGTGTCGCTCGGAACTTGCGCCGGCTTCTACGCCGCGGAGTATCTGCGAACCCGCGGGCTCGCCGCCACCGGTCTGGAAGTGAAAGTGACGGCCGAAAAGGCCAAACAGCCGGCGCGCCTGGCTGCGTTCCGGATCGAGGTGATCACGCCGCCGCTCGATGCCCAGCACCAAGCCGGCGTCCTCCGCGCCGTCAAGGCCTGCCTCATCCATAACACGCTGCTAAACGTCCCGGCCATTGAAATAGCGCTCCACTCCGCGGCGCTGGTCTAAGGGACGTTACAATCGGGGTGTGGAAAGGGCCGCCGAAGCCGACCTTGCACGCGCCGTGCTGGCGGGGGAAGACCAGGCTTTCGAGCGGTTTGTGGAGCATTTTCGCTCCAAAGTGTTCCACTACAGTTGGCTCATGTGCGGCCAGCCGGAGGACGCCGAAGAGGTGGCCCAGGAGACCCTTTGGAACGCCTTCGAGCGGTTCGAGAGCCTCCGCGACCCGGAACGCGTCCGTTCCTGGATCTTTCGGATCGCCAAGAACGCCTGCCTCATGCAGCGCCGCCGGAGCATCTTTGCCCCGGCCCAGGAGATCTCGCTCGACGATCTGACCCCCGGCGCCGAGCCGGCGGGGCAGTCCGAACCCCCCGACGCCGGATTCCTGCGTTCGGAGCTGCGCGCCGTGCTCGACCGGGTCATCCTGGAGCTTCCGCAGCCTTACCGCGCGGTGGTCCTGCTGCGGGACCTTGAAGAGCTGTCCACCGAGGAGACCGCCCAGGTCCTGGACCTCGGCGCGGACGTGGTGAAGACCCGCTTGCATCGCGGCCGAGTGGCGTTGCGCCAGAAGCTCGACTGCTACCTCAACAATCACTGCCTGGAGGACCAGCCCAGCCCCAATCCCCAGCCGCTGACCGCGGCGGAACGCCAGAAGCTGTATTCGGCGTGGCGGCGGACCCTGCCCGCCAGGACCCCCTGACCGCGGCCCTTCCGTATGGCGCACGCTCCAGCGGGGGCCTCCGCTGAAGCGTGCGCCGCGATGCCGGTTACACCGTCTCCAGGGCCGCCTGCAGCATGGCCCTGGTGTAGGCCACGCTGTACGTGATGCCCGTCGGCCCGCCGCCGCCGGGGTATCCGCCCAGGCGGTTGCCGGGGCCCACGCGGTCCCGGTCGTTATCGAGCGCGCGCGGATGCTCGGGGTAAATCGTCCCGTTGTACTTATTCCGTACCAGCGCTTTCATGACGCCGAACATGTCGCCCATACCCATGTCGATGAAAACTTCCTGGTATTTCTCGTAGGGCTTGACCACCTGCACGTTGCGGTAGTGCACGTGGTTGATTTGTTTCCGCTTGGCGAAGTAGTCGGCCACTTCCACCGGGTTCTCGCCCATTTCCCTGGTGACTCCGCTGTCGAAGGTGATGCCGTTCGCGGGGCTCTTGACGATATCGGCGAATCTCTTCCAGCCCGCCAGGCTGCCCATGATCTGCTGGGATCCGCGGCTGATCGGCGCCGGAGGATCGTTGGGATGGAGGGCCATGCGCACGCCCGCTTTCTCGGCGGCGGGAATGGCGGCCTTCAGGAAGTAGGTGACGTTGGCGAACATCTCCTCCAGGTTGTGCGCGCCCTCATTGGGCATGGGCGGCAGGTCCCGGAACTTCACCTTCTTGGCGTTGGGGAACGCGGCCAGGGTTTCGGGCGTGATTTGCCCTTTCTCGTCCCGGTAGATCGGCCCCACCACGGTTCCGTACTCGTCCACCAGCAATTCGAGATCGTAGTCGAAACCGGTGTAGCCCGCCCTGGCTCTGCCCACGGTCTCGTAATAGCCTTCAATGGCGCGGTGCGCGTAGAAGTTGTACTCGATCACCGGCAGCCCGCCTTTGCCGGCGGCCTCGATGGATGCGATCACCATCTCCATGTCCTTGGCCTTCGTATCCCTGCCATAGATGATGCTGTTCGGGATGCCCATCATGGAGTTGTAGGCCACCAGTCCGGCCGCCTTGGCGGAGTCGACCACGCGACGCACGTTCTCTTCGGTCCAGGGATTGCCCCCTATGCTCACGCCCAGCAGATGCGTCACGCCAAGTTGCAGGATGCGCTGCGCATTGGCGAAGGAACTGCCGCCGAAACCGCCCCGGCCTCCCCGTCCGGCCGCATCGGCGGGGATCATCGTGGCCCTTCCGCCTTCCTGGGCCGGCGCCGGGGCAGGCGCGGGCGCCGCGCTGGGCGCCAGAAATCCGCCGTAGCCGCCACCGCCCCTTCCTCCGCGGCCCGCCGCGGCACCGGCGCCCGGCGCGCCCGCCGCGCCCGGCGCAGCCCCGCCGGCAGCAGCCCCGCCCCGACCGCCCCCGCCCCGACCACCCGCGCCCGCCGCCGGAAACACCACTCCGGCCGGCAGAGGGCCGCCGGCATCTCCCGCCGACAGACAGATCTTGGGCGTGTCCGGACCTTCCAGAATCGGCCATGTGCGCGGCGCCGGCGCGGCCTTGACAGTCTCGAGGGACTGCGCCAAAGCGGCGCTGCCTACCCCTTGCATCATCCTTCGTCTTGAAAATCGAAATACCATGTCGGAAATCCTCCCCTGCGAAAACTCTTTGCGGCGCAACCACCAGCCTGCGCACCCACGCCCCTGTCGCAACTCTTCGGGGCCACTTCGTATCCTGGCGCCAACCACGGCCCGCGGTCTGCTTCCTATTAAACACTACACCCAATTGGGGAGGCTTGTATCTCCGATTGCGGACCCCGTCCGACTCCCGGTTGTATTCCGCCTCGAAATCCAGAAAGAGCGCGGGCTGCCGGGACGCCGTATACAGTTCCTTCCTCGTCCTGCCGATGCATCAGTCATGGAAAGAAGGCGCGAACCCCGCTTCGCCGCGGAGCAGCCTGTCGTGGTCACCTTGCTCGGTGTTCAGGAAGTCCGTCGCCCGGCCCAGGTCAAGAACGTTTGTTCCTGGGGCATGGCCATCGAGATGCCCTGTCCCGCTCCCCCTGGAACACTGTTGCGAATCGAGTTCGATGATGGCGTGGCCCTGGGCGAATCCATACATTGCCGCGAAGCGGCGGGCTCCTACTATGTGGGAATCACTCTTGACCAGGCCCTGAAAAGCCTGGCCAATCTCGCCCTCGCGGTGGATCAACTCTCCGGTGGCGCGCAGGAAGAAGCCCCGCAAACAAGCTGAATGTGGGGTAAGCCTCCTGGCTTGCCATGGGCCTTCTGGTCGGCGTCCGGCGGCGGCGCACGAGTGCGCAATGCCGCTTACTTTTCGGCGGAAATCGTGGGGCAGGTTGGAAACCCGCGGCGGGTTGCTAACCAGGCTATAACCTCCAGCTTGATGCCTTTGGGGCAGACCGCTTCGCACTCGCCGACGTTGGTGCAGCTTTCGAATAGCTCGGCGCCGGCCTGCATCCGCACAAAAGCGGCGCACCCATCCAGGCTGGGCGCCCAAACTGAACGCGTCTCGAACTTTCGCGCTTTTGTGCTGAGGTGGAGTTGGCTCCCGGGAGGCAGAGTATGAAAGTGATACCGAATGCGGTATCGTGGTGATTGTGGCCGACGGCAAAGCTCTTCAGAAGATGCGCAAGCATCCGATGGGCTGGCGCATCGGAGAATTGCAAGCGGTGGCGGAGGAAAGCGTCGTTGAGTGGCGCAGACCCGGCCGTGGTGGCAGCCACGTGATCTTCAGCGCGCCCGGTGTGCGGGAGATCGTGTCCGTGCCGGCGAAGCGTCCAATTAAGCCGGTTTACATCAAGCAATTTGTGGCGCTAATCGACGCGGCGGGAGGTATCAGAACAAAGTGAGAACAGCTTCGAATCGAAATCTCGACCAGTACCGGTTTACGGTCCGGCTTTTGTCAAAGGAAGAGGGCGGCGGTTATCTGGTGGAGTATCCGGATATTCCAGGATGCATGTCCGACGGTGAGACCCTTGAAGAGGCGATCACGAATGGCCGGGAGGCCCTCCTCGATTGTCTGGAGGTGTTCAAGGAGTCGGGACGAAAGGCGCCGAAGCCGAGCATCGAAGCCGCTCAATGGCGCCAGCGCCTGCCCCGGACCCTATACTCGAAGTTAACGAAACATGCCGAGAACGAGGGCGTCAGCATCAATAGCCTGGTGACGGCAATCATCGCGGAGGCGATCGGAGCGAAGCAGGCGCGTTAACATGAGCAGAACCCAGGTTTCGGCTGGTCGCCCCGCCCTCGGCCGGAAACCGTCAGCCACTGGTGCACATGCGGGTGCGAGTTCGAATCCCGTAAACGTTGAACAGCTCCTGACGTTCGATCCCGGGGAAGGCGTGCCAATCCTGAAGCTGCACGGCTCACTGAACTGGCTCGGCATTGAGCACCGCGGCCTCTTCAAACGAGACCCCGAAGTCCTCTATCTGCCCGCTGCCACAGACTATTCTGTCTCGGGGGAGTTTTGGTGGACCGGGTTCGGCAGCCTGCGGCCTGCTGACGGCAGCAATGACATTTCACGGTCCGGAACCCTTCGACCCATCATTGTTCCTCCGACGTTTGCCAAGGATGCCTTACGGGGAAGCCCCATGGGGAAGCTCTGGCCTAAAGCCAAAGAGGCTCTTGAGAAGTGCGACCGCGTAGTAATCATCGGACTGTCCTTGCGGGAAGCTGACTATCAGACACGATGGCTGCTTAGGACAGCGCTCGCGGCCGCTCGCCCGCGCGACATCGAGATCGATGTGGTGAACCCAAGCTCTGAAGATCGGAATCGCCTCGGCGGATTTTTCGTGGGTTTGGGCAGGGTTGTCCCCTACGAGACCGTAGACAAGTTTCTCGCTGGTCGAACGGTCTAGGATGCGAAAGCGGATTGGTCTGGCACAACGATGCCGGGAACCGGTCTGAGGGGAACTGCTCACGGCAGAGCAAGTTCGAGCGTGAAACTGGGGTTGCCCGTAAACAGCAGATTCGAAAAGGCGATTTTTGATGCCTCATTAGGCCGGATTCGGACGCACAATTCCTCGGGTGAACCGATTCGGTTTGGACGGATTAGAGATAGGGCAAGCGGCGATAGTGGAAGGTGGTTACAAGCAAGAGTGGGGGCTTGAGGCGGGAATTCTCAAGGAAATGGCCGGGGCCGATTGACAATCGGCCGCAGGTTGACAACCGGTTGCTAACCCGCCCGGAACCGCCTGGAAACAGTCCACAGGCGCCGGTTGCCAACCGGTGCGCCCACAGCCGCCCGCCGCCGCGCGGTCATGCGGTATCCTGAGGATTCCGATGAACCGAAAAGTGGTGGTCTTTGGATCCCTCGGCCAGCTCGGCGTGGAGCTGATGCGGGAGTTGAAATCGCGGGGATATGATGTCGCGGGTTGGGATCGCGACGAAGTTGATATCACCGATGCCGGCGCCGTGGAAACCGCCATGGCCGGGCACGATCCCGTGGTGGTTTACAACGCGGCCGCCTACAACCAGGTGGATATCGCCGAAAAGGAGCCGCAAGCGGCCATCCAGGTGAACGCCCTGGCGGTGCGCAACATAGCGCTGGCGTGCCGCCAAATGGATGCCCGCCTGGTGCACTACGGCACCGACTACGTGTTCGACGGGCTCAAGGGCAGCCCCTACGTCGAAGAAGACCCCACCCACCCTCTGGGCGCGTACGGGGTATCGAAGTTAGCCGGCGAGCTGTTCGCCCAGGCCTATCTCGATCAGACCCTCATTGTTCGCACTTCCGGGGTGTTCGGGCCCGGCGGGCTGGCCACGGCGCGCGGCAACTTCGTCGAGATGATGCTGCGCTTGGCCAGGTCCGGGCAGCCCATCCGTGTGGTGGAGGACCACTTCGCCTCCCCCACCTTCGCGCCCCTGCTGGCCTCCCGAACCATCGACCTGGTGGAGCGCGGCCAATCCGGCGTCTTTCACATGGGCGGCGGCGCGCCGGTCTCCTGGTTCGAGTTTGCGCGCCAGATCTTCGAAGCCGCCGGCCTCCATCCCACGCTGCAGCCCACCGATGCGCGCGAGTACCGCACCACCGCCCGCCGCCCCCGCTATTCGGCGCTTTCCAACGCCAAACTGGAGCGCGCGGGCATCCAGCCCATGCCCGCGCTCCGCGAAGCCCTGGCAGCCTACTTCGTCCAGCGCCGCCAGATCGCCGGCCCGCTGGGCGCCGAGCCCGGGAAGCGCTGAGCCGCTGACGGGCCGATCCGCGCTTCCGTTACCCCTGCTGCATCCACCGCCGGCGCTCGGCATGAGCTATCGCGAAAAGCGCCGCGAACCCCGCCAGCAGCCCCACGGACGCGCCCAGCCCCAGCAGTTCCGGGCGTGACGATTGCAGGCGCAGCGTCAGCGCGACGTTCAGCGCCACGGGGATGGCGGCCGCGATCACCGGCGGCCAGGGGCGGTCCAGGCCAAACAGGGAACGCGACATGACTTCCATGAGGCCCCAGCCAATCATGCTGGGACCCAGGCCGAGGAATACCGCCGAAACCATGCGCGTGGACTCCACCGTGAAGCTGCCGCGCTGGAACAACAGCGCAATGGCGGGCTGGCGAAACAACAGCGCAAAACCGCACCCACCCACCGCCGCCAGCGCTACCAGGGCTACCGTACGGTCGATCAGCCGCAGAGCTTCCCTCATCCGGAACTGGCTCCGCAGGCGGGCGATCTCCGGCAGCAGCGAGTTCGAGATGGGGTTCACCAGGAGCGCCAACGGAACGCTCACCCCGCGCATGCAGTAATCCAGAGCGGCGGCCATGCCGGGGCCGGTATGCGTGGCCCACGCGCGGGTGAACGTGACGTTCAGGCCCAATCCCGCCGCATACACCACGAAGAACGCCGGTTTGACCAGGATCTCCCGCCAATGCACCTGGCACTCGGGAACGCCGCGGGTATCCAGTCTGGCGCGCACCGCAAACCACACGATGGCCAGTTGCGCCCAGGCGCCCACCGCGTACCCGATGACGAAGGCGTGCACGCCCACCAGTTTCCACAGGCACAACGCGCCGGCGACGGTGAACACGTTCAGCATGGCCTGGTAGAAGGCGGTGGGCGCGAAGCGGCGGTCGGTGAAGAGCATGGCGCAGCATACCGCTCCCACCCCGGCGGCCACGCTCGAGAGCGACAGGATGCGCAGGTTATCCACCGCCGCGGAAAAATATCGTGCATCGAGGCCCGGCGCCAGGGCCTTCATCAGCCATGGCGCGCCGAGCATCAGGACCGCCGAAATGGCCGCCAGCGCCCATGCGAAACAGCGGCTCAGCTTCAGGAACAGGGCCGTCCGCTCCTCCGCCCGGCAGGCCGTGAGCATGGGCACGAAGGCGAAAACGATGCTGTTGATCAGCACCGAGTTCAAGGTGTCCACCGGCCCCATCGCCACGGCCAGCGAATCGGCGCGGCTATGGGTGCCCAGCAGGTAGGCCGTCAGCGCCACCCGCGCGAAGCCCAGCGCGTTGCCCGCCAGCACGCCCGCCACCAGCGTCAGGCCGCCGCGAACCAAAGGGCTCCCCTTCGCGCGGTGGAAAACCCGCCCCGCGGTCAGCGCCGTAAATGATTCCGTGGAACTCAGGCAAGACCTCTATAGCTGGAGCGCGCCGCGCCGGCCCCGGCCGCCCTCTCTCAGGCCGCGGCCGCCATGGCGTCGCGGGCGGCGGCCAGCGCGGCATCGAAGTTCGGAGAATCGGCGACTTCCTTTACGTATTCCACGTAGCGGATTTGGTTTCGCCGGTCCAGCACGAAAATCGCCCGGCTCTCGATGCGCAATTCCTTGATCAGGACGCCGTAGTTGGCCCCGAAGGAAACATCCTTGTAATCGGAGAGCATCCTCACTTTGTCCACGCCGAAGGCGCCGCACCAGCGCGTCTGCGCGAACGGCAGATCCACGCTCACCGTGATGATATCCACCCCCGGCAGGTCCGCCGCCGCCAGGTTGAATTTCCGGGTCTGCGCATCGCACACCGGCGTATCGAGCGATGGCACCACGCTGATAATGCGTACGCGATTGCCCGTATCCTTGAGCGTCACGGGCTTCAGCGCCTGGTCCACCACGTTGAAATCCGGGGCGCTGTCGCCGGGCTTCAACTGGGGGCCTATCAAAGTCAGAGGATTGCCCTTCAGGGTGGTCGCTCCTGGTCTTTCCATTGCTCCTCCTGGGTGTATCGGCGAAGCTTTCATTCTAACAACTCGCCGAGCTTTTCAGGCTCGAAAACCGGCGCCTGGCAGGCGTAGCCACGGCAAACGTAAGCGGTGGCCCGGCCTTGGACCATGCCCATGGACTCGATGGCCGGAATGCCCTCCGCCAGCTTTCGCCGCGTCTCGGGCGAATCCACCAGGAGTACCACCTGGTTGGGCGCGAAGCGGGAGTCGATCTCGCGAACCAGCGCCGCGGTATCCGCTCCGCCGCGGTCTCCCACCAGCACCACCTCGCGCGGGTCGCCCAGCAGGAACTCGCAGGCGGCCAGCATCCGCGGCAGGGCCGAAGGGGCCGCATCGAGTTTATCGGCGAAACTGGCCAGCGTCCGTTCGGCGGCTTCGTGAAACTCGCTCCGGCCGGTCATGCGGGCCAGGCGCAGCAGGGTGCTGGCCGCCACCGAATTTCCCGAAGGCTCCGCCCCGTCGTAGTCTTCCTTCACCTGAAGCACCAGGTCGTCCGCGGCGGCGGCGCTGAAAAACCCGCCGCCCTCCCGGTCCTCGAACAGTTCCATCTGCTTGCGGGTCAGACGAATCGCCATTTCCAGCCATTCCATTTCGAACTGCGCCTGGTAGAGGTCCAGCAGACCCTGGACCACCAGAGCATAGTCTTCGAGAAAGCCGGGGACCGCCGCTTCTCCCTCGCGGTAGCGCCGCAACAGGGTTCCACTGGGCGCGTCGTACATGTGGGAAATCAGGAACCCGGCCGTCGCGCGCGCCGCCTCCGCATAGCGTGGCTCCTCCAACACCGCTCCGCCCAGCGCCAGGGCCGAAATCATGAGGCCGTTCCAGGCCGCCAGAATCTTGTCGTCCAGATGCGGCCGCGGGCGGCCGGCGCGGGCTTCGAGCAGCGCTCCTTCCGCCTGGGCCAGCGCCGCGCCCATTTCCTCCGCCGGCCGGCCGAACCGGCGCGCCGTCTCTTCCACGCTGTGCGCCTGATAGAGGATGTTCCGGCCCGCCAGTTCCCCGCTGGCGTTGCCGTCCTCTTCCACCCCGTAGCGGTAACAGAGCCATTCCGCCGCGGGGCCGGCCAGCCGCTCGATTTCCGACGCCGTCCAGATGTAGAAAGCGCCTTCGCTTTTCTCCCCCGGGTGCGCCGCGTCGGTAGAGCTATCGGCGTCTTCGGCCGAATAGAATCCCCCCCCGGAGTGGCGCAGATCGCGCAGCGTATAGTCGAGCGTGCGCCGCGCCACGGCGGCGTACTGCGCCTCGCCGGTGATCTGAAAAGCCTCCAGGTACGCGGTGGCCAGTTGCGCCTGGTCGTACAGCATCTTCTCGAAGTGCGGCGCGAACCAGTGGTGGTCCACCGAGTAGCGGTGAAAGCCGCCCGCGAGCTGGTCGTGGATTCCGCCCTTGGCCATCTCGCGCAGCGTCAGCAGAACCATATCCAGCGCTTCCTGGTTCCTGGTGGCGGCGTGGTAGCGCAGCAGGAAGCCGAGGACCACCGGGCGCGGGAACTTGGGGGCCTCTCCGAAACCGCCCAACCGCGCGTCGAATACCCGGCGGAAGGCATAGAAGCCGCTGTCGAGAAGGCGCCGGTCGATCCCCGGCGCGCCGGGGCGCGGCCCGGCGTTCACGTGCTGCCGCAGTTGCTCCACCACCTCCCCGGCCGATTCCACAATCCCATCCCGGTCGGATTTCCAGGCCGCGGCGATCTGCGAAAGGATGGAGGCGAAGCCGGGCCGCCCCTGGCGTGGCTCGGGCGGAAAGTACGTCCCGCCGAAAAACGGCTGCAGCTCGGGCGTCATCCACACCGACATGGGCCAGCCGCCGCCGCCCGTGGTGGCCTGCACGAACGTCATGTAAATTCGATCCACGTCGGGCCGCTCTTCGCGATCCACCTTGACGGCCACAAAACTCTCGTTCAAGATCGCCGCGATGTTCTCGTCCTCAAACGATTCGCGTTCCATGACGTGGCACCAGTGGCAGGTGGAGTAACCCACGGAAAGGAAGATGGGTTTGTCCTCGCGGCGCGCCTTTTCGAACGCCTCAGGCCCCCACGGATACCAATCCACCGGATTGTGAGCGTGCTGCAACAGGTAAGGGCTCTTCTGATTCGCCAGCCGGTTGGTGTGAAGCATGTCTCCGAGCGCCATTCCCCCCCTCCTGTACCGCGGCAACCGCGGTCCGCCCCCAACTCCACGCTACTCCGAGACGGCTTTCGAGTCGATCAACATGCGGATTTCGGCCACGAATTCCGCCAGCGGCTTGGCCCCCAGGTCTCCGTGCTTGCGGTTGCGCACGGCCACCTGGCCGCTCTGTTGTTCGCGATCTCCCACCACCAGCATGTAAGGAATCTTCTGCAACTGGGCTTCGCGGATTTTCAGGTTGACTTTTTCGCTGCGCTCGTCCACGGTGGCGCGGATGCCGGCGGCTTCGAGCTGCCGCAGCACGCCGCGCGCGTACTCCGTCTGCCGGTCCGTAATGGGCAGCACGGCCGCCTGCACGGGGGCCAGCCACACCGGGAACGCGCCGGCGTAGTGCTCGATCAGGATCCCGAAGAAGCGCTCGATGGAGCCGTACAGCGCGCGGTGGACCATCAGCGGCTGGCGGGGCTTGCCGTCTTCGGCGATGTATTCCAGCTCGAAACGCCGCGGCAGGTTGAAATCGAATTGCACGGTGGAAAGCTGCCACGGGCGGCCGATGGCGTCCACCAGCTTGACGTCGATCTTGGGACCGTAGAAGGCGGCCTCGTCGGGAATCATTTTGGCCTTCACGCTCAGCCGCTCGGTGGCCCGCATCAGGGCGTCCTCGGCCAGCTTCCACTGGTCGGCCGTGCCGGCGTATTTGCCGCTGGCACCGCCGTCCCAGGTGGAAAGCTCGGCTTCGTATTCTTCGAAGCCGTAGGTGGTGAGCGTATCGATGGCGAACTGGAGGCAGTCCACGATTTCGTTTTCGATCTGTTCGGGGGTGCAGAAGATATGCGCGTCGTCCTGGGTGAAGCCGCGCACCCGGAACAGCCCGTTCAGCACGCCGGAGCGCTCATAGCGGTATACCGTGCCGAGCTCGCCCAGGCGCACCGGAAGGTCGCGGTAGCTGTGCTGCTTGTCCTTGTATATCAGGATGTGGAACGGGCAGTTCATGGGCTTGAGCTGGTATTCGGCGTCGTCCAGCTTCATGCGCGAGAACATGTTTTGGGCGTAAAAATCGGAGTGTCCGGAAGTCTTCCAGAGATCGAAGCGCGCCACGTGCGGGGTGTAGACCAGCGAATAGCGGCGCTTGAGGTACTCGTCCCGCATCCAGTCTTCCAGCTCTTTGCGGATGATGCCGCCCTTGGGGTGGAAGAAGATAAGCCCGGGGCCGGCCAGCTCCTGGATGCTGAACAAATCGAGCTCCCGGCCGAGCTTGCGGTGGTCGCGCTTCTTGGCCTCCTCGACCTGCTTCAGGTATTCGTCGAGCTCTTTTTGGGTGAAGAAAGCCGTGCCATAGATGCGCTGCAACTGCTTGTTATGCTCATCGCCCTTCCAGTAGGCCCCGGCGATGGAGAGCAGCTTGAACGCCTTGATTCGGGAAGTGTCGGGAACGTGCGGCCCGCGGCAGAAATCGACGAACCGAGGCCCCAGCGTGTACTCGGTAAACACTTCGCCGGCGCGCTCCTCGATCAACTCGCACTTCATCCACTCCTCGGAGTACTTCTTGAGACCTTCCTCCTTGGAGGTGTAGATGCGCTCGTAGGGGAGGCGGCGCGCTTGCAGCTCCCACATCTTCTTTTCGATCTTTTCGAGGTCCTCGGGAGTGAACGGAGTGGCGCGGTCGAAATCGTAGTAGAAGCCGTTATCGATGGCCGGACCGATCCCCAGCCTGGTCTCGGGAAACAGCTCCAGCACGGCGGCCGCCAGGAGGTGGGCGGCGGAATGGCGGTAGACCACCAGCGCTTCGGGATCCTTGGCGGTAAGAATCTGCACGCGGGCGTCCTTATCCAATGGCCGCGTCAGGTCGAAGAGATCCCCATCCACTTTGGACACGATGGCGGCGTCCGCCAGGCGGGGGCTGATGGAGCGGGCGATATCGATCGGGCAGGTCCCCGCGGCGACCGGCTGCTGGCTGCCGTCGGGCAGGGTTATCTCGATGCTGGGCATAGGGATATTTCAGGGTAACATGCCATCATTCGGGCCGCGACCGTAGCGGGCTTTTGACGCAGAGTCGCCGAGACGCCGAGAGAGACTTGAGAGGAAAGAAGATTGCCGGATTGAAACCTCCTCTTCTCGTACTCCGCCGCCTACAAACTCTCTTCTCCGCGTCTCGGCGTCTCTGCGTCAAAAGTGCTCCTCCGGCTCTGCCGGGTGAGGGAGCGGATGCTCACCCATTTGCGGCGCCCCGCCGGCATAGCTGTGGTATTGTGATTCTCGATTCCCATTTGGAGGCATTCATGAACCAGGCGGCCGTTATCGCGCGTCTCAAGAAGCTCGAAGGTTGCGTTTCGAATATGTATCGTTGCACCGGGGGAGAGGTGACCATTGGGATTGGCCACGCCATACCGACATCCGTGGAAGCATCCAGGTTGACGTGGAACATTGGCGGCGCGGCGGCCGCTCCGGCGCGGGCGGCGGCCGATTACGCGCGGGTGGCCGCGGCGCCGAAAGGAATGCTCGCCTCCGCCTACGCTGGGTTAACGCAATGCCGCATGGCCGAAGGCGACATCGAAGGGCTGGTGGTGGTGGACGTGCAATCCTTCGAGGCGCAACTGGCCGCCACGCTTCCCAAGTGGAATTCCTATCCGGAGCCCGTTCAGGAGGCGCTCTTCGACATGGCCTTCAATCTGGGGCTGGGCGGATTGAAGAAGTTCCCCCGGATGCTGGCGGCGATCGACGTCCGTGACTGGAACACGGCCGCGGCCCAGAGCCACCGGGAGGGGATCGGCGAGGCCCGCAACCAGGAAACTGCGGCGCTGTTTCAGAGCGCTTCCGCGGCGCGGACCCCCTAGCACTCCGACCGTGTGGAACCGTGCGATTGTGGGGCGGCTTGTCAAGCTGCGCGCCGGTTGGAAACCGGGGCTCCGGGCGGGTTGTCAACCGGATCCTGCCCCACATAAATGGAACATGTTCACACGCTCGAAGACCTGGCGGCCGCGTGGCGCAACCTGCGGTTTGGGCAAATTGCCCAAAAATATAGCGGAAACAAAGGACTTAGCCATGATTTGATCCCTATTTCTGGGCATCTTGCCCAAAACTGACCTTCACCAGCGCACTCGTGCGTGCGGCGTCGAGACCCTTCTCAACCTGGCCTGTGACTTCCGCAAGGTCACAGGCTATTGAATCCGGCGCGCCGGTGGTAAGGCTGAATCCCGAAGTTGGCGCATTGTATCAGGGCACGGCTTCAGCCGTGCCGCAAACGGGAACACCCGGGGGGCTTGAGCCCCCGTTTTTTCCTGAGGACGAGAAGGATTTGCGTCGGGGTGGCCAAACCGGGAGCTAAAGCCCAGAAAATGCTGCCTGATCGGCACGGCTCAAGCCGTGTCCTGATACAAAGCCTGTTCTTTCAAGCTAATAGCCCGCCTTCGCCGCCGAGCGCCCTCACGTGGGCCGCCGCCGCGCGGGCCAGGCCCTCCATGTTATAGCCGCCTTCGAGCACGGACACCAAGCGTCCGCCCGCGTAGCTGTCGGCCATCTCCATCACCGCGCGCGTGAGGTCCGCAAAATCCCCGTCCGCCAGCGTGAACCTGCCCAGCGGGTCTCCCATCCGCGAATCGAATCCCGCGGAAATCAGCGCCAGATCGGGCCGGAATCGCTCCATCGCCGGGACCAGCGAATCCTGAACCGCGCCCAGAATCTCGCGCCGCCCGGAGCCCGCCGAAAAGGGGAAGTTCATGGTGGTCCCCAGGCCCGCGCCTTCTCCGGTCTCATCCGCCCTGCCGGAGCCGGGATACAGCGGCCACTGGTGGGTGCTGAAGAAGAACACGCTGGGGTCGTCGTAGAAAATGTCCTGCGTGCCGTTGCCGTGGTGCACATCCCAATCCACAATCAGGACTCGCGCCAGCCCGTGCCTCCGCTGGGCATACCGCGCCGCCACGGCCACGTTGTTCAACAGGCAGAAACCCATGCCGCGGCTGCGGGTGGCATGATGACCGGGCGGCCGCACCGCGCAGAAGGCGTTCCGCGCCCGTCCTTGCGCCACCGCGTCCACGGCGTTGAGCGTCCCGCCTACCGCGCGCACCGCCACGTCCCAAGAACTCCGCGTAATGTCGGTGTCTCCGGTGCTCAGAAAAGAGCGGCCGGATTCCACATCGCGCCGCGCCGCCCGCAGGTACTCGCTGGTGTGGCACAGCAGCAGTTCCTCTTCGGTGGCCACGCGCGCCGCCACCGGGGTGAGGGCCTCCATCAGATTCGCCGCGCGGAGTCCCTCCAGTACCGCGTCGACCCGCTCCGCCCGCTCGGGATGGTTGCGCCCGGCCAGGTGCTCGCGAAACACCGGATCGGCCAAAAGGGCAGTAGGTCTTTCCATGTCGAACCAAGATATCAGAAGGCGGGTCCGGCTTTCGACGCCCGCGCTACCGGTATGCCTCACGTGGAGATGGCTATCGAGGGCGCCGACGGAAAGCCGGTCATGCTCACCGGCCGCCGGATCCGAGGAGCGTTCCCGCTTCACTCCTCCGAGGCGTTGCAGACGGATTTGACCTTGGCTACCAGCGTGGAGGCCGAATAAGGCTTGCCGACAAAGCCCGCCAATCCCTGCCCGGCGAACCGCTTGATTACCTCGATCTGGTTGTAGCCGCTCGACAGCAGGACCGGAGCGTCCGCCCGTATCGCCCGCAAGCGGCGGAATGTCTCTTCACCGCTCATCAGCGGCATGGTCAAATCGAGCAACACGACGCTGATTTGGTCGGGAATTTGCTCGAAGATTTCAACCGCCTCGATTCCATTCCTGGCCAGCAGAACCCGATATCCAAACCGCTCCAGGCTGGCCTTGGCAACCATCCGGACGGCTTCTTCGTCGTCCACCACCAGGATCGTGCCTTGGCCGTAGAGGTCCTGCACTCTGGCCGTGATCTCAGCCTTCTGCGAGGGGCCGGAGTCGGCCGCCGGCAGCAGCACCGTGAAGCGTGCGCCGTTCCCGGGGTGACTGTAAACCAGTACCGCTCCCTTGTGCGCGCGCACGATGCCGTGCACCGCCGCCAGGCCCAGCCCGCGGCCGGTGAATTTGGTGGTGAAGAACGGCTCGAAAATCCTGGACTTCGTGGCCTCGTCCATTCCCGGTCCGGTATCCTGCACCTCCAGGCAAACATACGTCCCGGCGGGAATGTCCAGCCGGGACTGCTCGATCACGGCCGCATCCACGCTCCGCGCCTGCGCTTGAATGAGGATCTGGCCGGGCCGGTCTCCAATGGCCTCCGCGGCATTCAGGACCAGGTTCATGACGATCTGCTGAATCTGGCCTTCGTCCGCTTCCACCGGAGCGATGTCTTCCTGAAGGTCGAGATCGATTCCCACGATCGCCGGAACCGAGCCGCGCAGCAGGCCCATCATCCCACGCAGCATTTCCGAAACGTTCAGCGGCCGGACGATGAAACGCCCCTTGCCGGCATATGCCAGTAACTGCCGTGTAAGATCGGCCGCCTGGTTGGCGGACGTTATCACCGCCTCGAGCAGGGGACGGTTTCGGTCCCATGCCGGCATCGACTCCAGCGCGATGCTGGCGTTGCCCATCACTCCAGTGAGCAGATTGTTGAAATCGTGTGCGATCCCCCCGGCCAGAACCCCGATGCTCTCCATTTTCTGCGACTGGCGCAACTGGTCTTCCTTGACCCGGAGTTCCTCTTCGGCCTTCTTCAGGCGGCTCACGTCGGAAAGCCCAACGATGCAGCCGAGGCACTCGGAATTGGCCCCGGCAAGTAGATTCGCGCTCATCAACACGTCCAGCGTCCGGCCATCCGGCCTCCGCGCGGCTGCCTCAAGGCCGGCAATCCTCCCCTGCCGCTGCACTGTCGATAGGATTTCCCCAAACGTGTAGTCCTTCGCTTCGGACTCGCTCCGCAGCGAGAGCACGTCGTCGAATTGACGCAGCAGCACCGGCCCGTTGGCCATTTCCTCGGCGGACCGGCTGGCGCGGACGATCTTGCCGGCCAAATCGACCACCAGAATCGGTCTCGCGACCTGCTCCAGGATGGAACGCGCCAGCCTCTCGGCGGCTACGATCTCCTGATTGCGCTTCTGCTCGGTCAAGTCCGTGACAATGAAACAAACGCACTCGGTTCCATTGAACGCCAGCGCATTCGCGGATACCTGCACCGGCGTCAGCGCCGCCGGCCCGGCCTTCAGCCGGACTTCAGCCTTCCTCCCGGCCGAACCGGTGAGGAGCGCCGAAAGCATGGACGCATCTTCCGCCGCGACGAAGTCGTGAATGGAGGAACCGATCACGCGCTCCAGGGGGAGCCCGAGCATGGAGGCGAATTGCTCGTTGGAGAAGAGGATCAGACCGTCGCGGGTAAGGGTGACGGCGCCCTCCATCATGGTCTGCACCATGACCCGGTAGGCTTCGTCGGCTCCTTTGAGCGTGTAGACCTGGTCTCCGTCCGGGCCCGAAGCCACCACCGCATCGACCTCGCCGCTCCTCAACGCGCGCAGCGTTTCCTCGGCTTCGTCCAGGCGCGCCTGAAGTTCTCGAATGCGCTCCAGCGGATCTTCCCTGTCAGTCGCCATGTTCCCCCTTGGGCGGCTTCGCCGGAAGCTCGCGTGCGATGAGATCCAGCCCCACCAGCACCCGCTCCTGGTCGGAGAGGTCCCCGATGATTTTGCGGAACGGCAGCGGCAATTTCTTGACCAGCGTCGGAGTAACTACAATCTGCTCCGGCTTGATCTCTTCCGGATGCTGATAAATATCGATCACTTCGAGGTCGTAACGCCCGTGCAGCTTCTCTTCGCAGAGCTCCCGAATGTTCTGTATGGCCCGGGCGGATCTGGGAGTGCTGCCGCTCACGAAGAGCCGCAAGCAGTAATTCGCCGCATCTGGTTCGGCGGCGAGGGCGTCTTCGAACGCCTTTGTTTCGTCACGTGATCTTGACTGCTTCATACTCACGCCTTTGTAGTCCGCGCCCGCAGATCGAGCCCCACCAGCACGCGCTCGGTATTCGACAGATCTCCAATGATCTTCCTGACCGGCTCCGGGAGCTTCCGCACCAGGGTCGGAAGCGCCAGGATCTGGTCCCCCTTGGCCAGTTGGGGATTCTTCATCAGATCGACGACTTCAATGCGATACTCGCCCGCCAAATGTTCCTCGCAGATGCGCTTCAAGTTGGCGAACGCCTGCAAGGATTTCGCGGTTTGTCCCGCGACGTACAGCTTCAGTTCCCATTTTGCGTCTGGGGGATTGCCGCCGGCCCGCTCCGATGCTGTCTTCACTTGCGGCCTCCACGCGCTGTAGCGCTCCCGCCGTTGCTTGCCCGCGAACCCTTGTTCACGGAGCGGCTCCTGGCCATCGCGCCTCGGTCTTGCTCCCATTTTTTCAGCTTCAATTCCTCTTGCGCAATGAGCTGCCGCGATTCCTGCTCCTCGGTCTCCAGTTCCAGTTGGAGGGAGGCTACCTGGGCGTCCAGCGCCTTGCGCTTGCGCTCCAGCAGAAATTGTTTTCGTTCAATATCCTGGCGGGCCAGCAGCGCCGCGGATTCGTCTTTGGCTTCCTGCGTCACGCGGGCCGAGCCGGTGAGCAGACCCGCTTCGCCCAGGTAGACCTCGCGCAGCTCGACGCCGTGATCGGTCAACAGGAATTCGCGGATCTGGTTGGAATGCGCCAGCCCGCGGGCCTTGAGAATGTAAAGGCCCCGGTTCCGCTCACCCCCGCTCTCGATATCGCGCAGCAGCAGCCATACATCCACCAGGGAAGAGATCTTGACCTCGGTCTGCTCCCGGGCGCCCGAACCGCCGGTCAAGGTGGTCATCAATGCCGTGATTTGCCTTTCTTTCAGAACATCCACCAGACGCAGCAGCATACTCCTGGTCTCGGATGCGGCGCCGGAGTATAGCAGGGCGGTAACCGGGTCCACCACCACGATACTGGGGTTGAACTCCTTTAGCGTCTTATGGATTTTGACAAGGTGCATTTCCAGGCCGAAGGTAGTCGGCCGGGCGGCGTGAAAGCGCAGCAGTCCCTTCTCGACCCATTGCGCCAAGTCGATTCCTATGGACCGCATGTTGCGGATGATCTGGTTGGCGGATTCCTCGAAGGAGAAAAAGGCGCATCTCTCCCCGCGGGCGCACGCGGCGTCCACGAAATGAGCGGTCAGGCTGGTTTTTCCCGTGCCGGCCGTTCCGGAGACAAGAATGCTGCTGGCGCGATAGTAGCCCTTGCCGCCGAACATCGTGTCCAGAGCCGGAACGCCCGTTGAAACCCGCTCGCTCGATGCGGCATGTTTCAACTCGACCGAGGTCACCGGCAGCACCGAAATGCCGTCGGTCTCGATGAGGAAGGGATACTCGTTGGTGCCGTGCGTGGAGCCGCGGTACTTGACGATGCGCAGACGCCGCGTCAGAACCGTTTCGTCCACGTGGTGATCGAGCAGGATCACGCAGTCTGAAATGTACTCTTCCAGGCCGTGGCGGGTGAGCGTGCCTTGGCCGCGTTCCGCGGTGACCACGGCGGTGAGCTTCTTCTGCTTGAGCCACCGGAACAGGCGCCGGAGTTCGGAGCGCAAGACCGATTCATTCTCCAGCCCGGCGAACAGGACTTCCACGCTGTCCAGCAGCACCCGCTTGGCGCCAATCGAATCCACGGCGTGGCCCAGCCGTACGAACAGGGCCTCCAGGTCGTACTCGCCGGCCTCCTCGATCAAACTGCGCTCGATGTATACGTGATCGATGGCCAGCTTCTTGCGCGCCACCAGGCCGGCCACGTCAAACCCCAGCGAGGCCACGTTGCTGGCCAGCTCTTCGGCGGTCTCTTCAAACGAGAGGCACACGCCGGGCTCGTTGAATTCCGTCGCGCCACGGACCAGGAATTCCATACCCAGCAGAGTTTTTCCGCAGCCGGCGCCGCCGCACACCAGGGTGGGCCGTCCGCGCGGCAGGCCGCCAAACGTAATCTCATCGAGGCCGTGGATGCCGGTAGGACATTTGGGAAGGCCGCCAGGAAGGGCGTCAGTTCCTGCAGCCTTGGACTTTGGCGAACGCATCGCGCCTCCAGGGTTCGCGAAACCCTCGGGAAAACAGGAGCTTAGCACCAATTGAACCGGATTGCTCACACGGCGGTGACGAGGGGCGCGCGACGTAGAAGTGGACGGCGGCGTGATTGGCCAGCAACACCGCCGGAATCTGAGCGTACATGTACGCAAGGCAGGCTACCGATGTGGGGTCAAGCCTTCGGGCTTGCCGCCGGCCTTCTGGCCGGCGGCAAGCCCGAAGGCTTGACCCCACACAAGAGCGCAGGCTGTTCAACTTTCATGTCGCACGCCCGGTGACGAGGGGGTGCGCATTGATTGTGGGGCAGAGTATCGTAGAGCGGGCTTCCAGCTGGTAGTGGGGTCATAGAGTGGAGATGAGGTTTTCGAAGCCCCAGACTTGCCCGACGATCCCAAATCCCGCCTTCACCATGTCCATGCGGCAGTTGTGACACGTCATTTTGCGCCTTGCTTTCTTCGGGCGAAAGGCTCAAAATGGCAGTGAGTCTAGTAAACTCTGCCTTGGGCCTTCCGTCCGAGGTAAAGCCCCGCAAGTAGTTTGCGCTACGAGTGGGGCCGATTGATGTGGTGGGCCTGGTGGGATTCCAACCCACGACAAGTCGGTTAGTAGCCGACTCCTCTATGCGCTGAGGTACAGGCCCAAAGAAGCAGAAGCACCACGGCCCGATCCGACAGGTCTCCAAGGCTCAACGGATCGGGCCTTCCTATTCCCGCCCACACCGCCGGTGCTTATTGGAGCAGCGTGGGCTAGAGTTCTTCTCATGTCTACAATCTTATCATAAATCTCAACGTGTGCAAGATTAAAATTTGAGAATCTGCCAATCTCGCGAGATAGGGACAGGGATTGGGGTTGCAACAATCTCCGTATCGTGTTAGAGTGGGTCTTTAAGGAGTGCTTTACAATGGGAGATACCGTCACCACACAAGTAGCAACCAAAAAGAAGAAGGACCGCAGCCCGGCATACCCCGGAATAAACCTCCAGACGGCGATCAAACGAACCGACGAGCTATATGCGCGCGCAAGACGCGGTCCAGCTAGTTTCCCAGTTGCTTCTGGGTACTGGGGGTACAAACACACGAGCAGCGGCGCACTGATAACAGTGGCCGCGCTCAAGAGCTTCGGGCTGGTCGCGGAACTAGAACCAGGACCAGGGGGCCGAAATATCCAACTGTCTGACTTGGGCGCTCGAATCGTAATGGATAAACGACCGGGATCGGCTGAACGTGAGCAGGCGATCAAGCAAGCAGCCCTCACACCGAAGATTCACGCCGCGCTCTGGAAACAATATAACGGCCAACTCCCCCCCGACTCTGAACTACAGCATCGCTTACTGTGGGACTGGAAGTTTAACGAGAACTCTATTCCGAGCTTCATCAAAGAGTTTAGGGACACGATTGCCTTCGCAAAGCTGGCAAAATCTGATACTATATCTGGAGATCGTGAAGATTCCGATGAGGGTGAACTCGATGACGAAGAACTTCCCACTCCGAAGGTTGGTGATTGGGTCCAGTGGGAGTCCCAGGGCGTTCTGCAACTTCCTGAACCTAAACGCATTCGTGAGGTACATGAAGACGGTCAGTGGGCCTTTCTGGAGGGAAGCAATACGGGAGTGCCGATGAACCAGTTGACCGTGGTCGATCCTCCTGCCGGAGCGCCGCCCCTTCCGGCTGCACCCCCCGCCCCGCGAACGATAGTGGAGGAAAAGCCGCATTTTGCCGCGCCTCCGTCGGGGAGTGGCGTCCTCCAAGACGTTTTTTCGCTTGCGGAAGGGACTATCAAGATTCAATGGCCTACCCCGTTAAGCCCAGACAGCTTCGAGGACTTTTCCGCTTGGTTGGACCTGCTCAAGCGCAAGATTGGGCGCTCAGTGAAGAAGAAAGAATTTGTACTTGGCGATCTCAGCACCTACGAAAAGGGTGAGGAATAGTCCTAGGGACCGATGATGGTCGCCGTGGGGCCATCTCCGCTCTATGACCCCACTACCCGGTGACGAGGCGGCGCACGAATTGATTGTGGGGCAGGATGGCATCCCGCGCGCCGGTCGGGAACCGGCGCCTGCTGATTGTCTTGGAGGTGGTTCCGGGCGGGGCAACAACCCGCCATGGGGAGGCGCTTCCGCCTGCCATTGGAGTTTCTACATTTGTGCGCGGCGCCGCTTGCGTTCCGCCGCTTGTTTACACTCCCAACCCGACATTCAGGCGTCGTATCAGGGCATGGCTTTAGCCGTGCCGCAACCGTGCGCCATCACTGGGCTTTAGCCCCCGCCGCTTTTCGCCTTGCCAGATACGAGAAACAGTGCGGAAACTCCTCCGGCGAATCGACCAATCCCGCTTCCACAGGGTTCGCGGCGATGTATTCCCGGTGCTGCAAGAAGCTTCGCTGGTCTTCCACCCGCGATTCGGAGAACCCGCGCTGCCATACCTCTCCCCAATAGCCGCATTCCTTTTTCAGACGGTAGGAAAACCCGCCCTTGATGAACTGCATGGCCTTTTCGATGGTCATGCCGCCGCCTACCGTCATCAACAGGTGCACATGGTCCGGCATGATTACGAAGTCATGGAGCCGGAACTTCCCAGCCGCTACGTACCAACGCAGCACGTCAATCAACAACGTTGCATTTCGTTCCGACTGCAGCAAAGGGCGTCCCTGGCTGGTCCTCGTGGTGGCGAAGAACGTGCGCGCCGAACTCACGATGTTGTCCGGGCGGGCATTGCGTGCGGGTCTTGCCATGGCCAGAGGCCGGGGGCTAAAGCCCAGTTCCTTTCGGTTACGATTCGGCACGGCTAAAGCCATGCCCTGATACGGGGCCGATCATACCTGCGTGCGATCTCAGATGCAGAAACTCTAGGGGCGGACGGAAGCGTCCGTCTTAAAATACAGTGCGTGAAACGGGGAAATGTCGCGGGAAAATGTTGAAACTCCAGGCGCCGGTCGGGAACCGGCACCTGCGGACTGTCTTGGAGGTGGTTCCGGGTGGCTCAACAACCCGTCGCAGATTCCAACCTGCCCCACAACCGAGGGCGCCTACGTTACCCGCTCCCTTACGTTGAACTCCAGCTTCCAGCGCCGCCCGTCGCGGGCTACGCACCAGAGCTGTAACATGCCGGTTTCGGTGACCACGGTTTCAAAGGACACTGGAACCACTTCCGACGCCTCCGCGCCGCCTTCAAAGCGCGCCTCCATGGGAGATAGCTCTTGCAGCTCGTCGCCGATATCTTCGATGAGATCGCCCGGCTGGTCGTTCTTGCGGGTGGCGGAATGGAAGAAACGGAACTCGGCCGGCTCGCCCACCACCAACCCGAATTCGCGGCCGGGGATGCGCGCTTCGGTTCCTTCTTCCATGCCGAATGGAACCACCGTAAGCGCCTTGAGCGGGGCGGGGAAGCCGGGAACCGCCGGCATGGAGCTTTCGATGCCCACGTAGTAGGTGCGCGGCACGCCGCCGCGAATGCGCACGCCGCGTCCCAGACGCGCCAGGCCGTAGTAAGCGGCTCCGCGCGCCACCGCGTGCATGAGGTCCTCGCCCGCCAGCTCCTGCACCGGCGCCATTCCCTCTTCGGCCAGCCAGGCGTTCAGAGCGCTCAGAATTCGCTCCCGCACCAGCGCGGCGTTGAGCACGCCCCCGTTGAACAACACGTGGGTGGGACACGCCAACCCGCTGGGCCCGCGGCGGACGGCCCCGTGCTCGGCAGTGGCCGCCTGCTGGCGCAGGAAACGCGCCATGTGCCTGGTGATGGCGGGGTCGGCGGCGTAGGGCAGCCCGAGCTCCTGCAAGCCGCCGCGGCGCTGGCGCGCGGGCATTTCCGTGCTGGGCACGGCCGGCAGGAAGCCTTCACTCAGCACGCTTTCGATGTCTTCCCGCAGCAATGACGCCTTGATCGCGCCGCCCACCAAACCAGAGCCCTTGCCCAGAATCGTTACCGCCTGCTCCTTGGCCTTCGATCCGGGCTCCAGCAGTTTCTCCTTGGCCGCCCGGCAATTGTTCCACAGCGCCTGAAGCTGGCGGCTATCGATGCGCGTCCCCTTTTGCGCCAGCCGTTCGGAAACCACCCCCGCCAGCGCCAGGTCGATGTTGTCGCCGCCCAGCAGGATGTGCTCGCCCACGGCTACGCGGCTGAGCCCCAGCTCGCCACCGGTCTCGGTCACCGCGATGAGCGTGAAATCGGTGGTGCCGCCGCCGATATCGACAACCAGGATCAGGTCTCCCAGCTTCACGCGCTCGCGCCAGTCGGGGTGGCGCTCGATCCAGGCGTAGAAGGCGGCCTGCGGCTCTTCGAGCAGGGTAATGTTTTCGAAGCCGGCCTGTTTGGCGGCATCGAGGGTGAGCTCGCGCGCCACCGCGTCGAAAGACGCCGGCGCGGTCACCAGCGCCTGCTGCGCGTGGAAGGGCGCGTCGGGCATCTTGGCGTCCCAGGCTTGCCGCAGGTGTTCCAGGTAGCGGCGGCTGGCTTCCACCGGCGAAATCTTCTCGACCCCTTCGGGAGCGCGGAAGGGCAGCAGCGCGGCGGTGCGGTCCACCCCGGAATGCGATAGCCAGGACTTGGCGGAAGAGACCAGGCGCCCGGCGTTTTCCGCCCCGCGCTTCTGCGCCAGGCGGCCCGCCACGAAGGCGCGCGTTTCATCCCAAGGAAGGGCGATGGCGCCCGCCGGGAAATCGGCCGGCCCCGGCAAGTAAAGAAAGGAGGGCAGCAGGTCCTCTTCGCGCACCTCGCCGGGATTAGTCAGTTGCGGAATGCCCAGCAGTTGCACGTTGGCCGGGGCGAAATCGTCGGCGCCAACCTCCGCGTAAGCCAGCGCGGAATTGGTGGTGCCCAGGTCGATTCCGATTACGTATTTGGGCGGCAACGTCTTCACTCGATTTCGATTTCCGCGGGGGCGATGATGGCGGCGTCCTGCTTGGGGGCCAGAGCCGGCAGGTCCACCGTGGCCGCGCGCCACCCCTTGTGGCGGAGCGTTCCGCCCGGCGGCGGCGCGGCCGGCACGTTGCCCACGAACTTCACGGCGTTGGCATCGGCCGGCGCCTTGGCGTAGGCGCCTTCCACGCCGTCGATCACCGGTTGAAGCGCCACGTAACGGGTGAGCGAATCGCGGCACTGATCGTGCAGTTCGCGCACGGCCGCGCCCACCTGGTCGTCGGAATAGGAGGCGATATCCTCCATCAGGAAGTCCACCAGGCGCGCGTCGCGTTGCAGAATTCCCAGCATCTGCAAGGCCCCGTCGGAAGTCCGCGCGGCCGGAGCGGCGGGAGTGGCCGCCTTGGCCGGCGCGGCGGGCCCGCGTTTCGCCAGCCGAAAATCTCCCAGCGCGGAATCGGACAACTCGCCACGGAACAGAATGCCGAAGAAACAGCGGAATGCCAGAAAGATGCGGCTCAAAATAGCTCCTCGATTCCTAGGATACCGGATGTGGCGCGGCCGGGCCGGAGGCCGCAAGCCATGCCCAGGAAAGAATGCCGGCAGGGATGCCGGCATGGCAGCCCGGAGGGCCGCTCCACAAGATCCCGTTACGCCGGCGCTACGCCCTGCTACGCTCAACATGTACTGCCACGAAATTCGAGGGGTTATGGATTTTGCGGAAGTTCGCAGGCTGACTATCGTCGCTCTCTTTTCCGACGACCGGCTCTTTGAACAGATCGTGCTTAAGGGCGGCAACGCCTTGAGCCTCGTCTACGGACTGAGCTCTCGGACCTCTCTTGACCTGGATTTCTCGATCGAAAAGGACTTCGCCGACTTGGACGATACCCGCAAGCGCATCTTCCGCGCGGTAAAGCGACATTTCGCCTCCGCCGGATTTGTAGTGTTCGACGAGAGCCTCGACCCCAAGCCCCAGGTCCTTGGCCCCAACCAGCAGGCGTGGTGGGGCGGCTACGAGTTCAACTTCAAGCTCATCGAAGAGGCCAAATACAAGGCCCTCGGCGGAGGCCTTGAGACCCTCCGCCGAAATGCACTCGTGGTGGGGCCCGAGCAGCAACGCAAGTTTTCGGTGGATATGAGCAAGTTCGAGTATTGCGGAGGCAAGGTTGAGCGGGAGATCGACTCCTATTCGATTTACGTCTACAGCCCCGAGATGATCGTCGTCGAGAAGCTCCGAGCCATCTGCCAGCAAATGCCGGAGTACGCTCCGCGCAGCCGGCCCAGTCCCAGGGCTCGCGATTTTTACGACATCTGGCGCGTCATGACGGCAACGAGCCTCGATCTGACGGCGCCGGAGATCGCCGAACTGGCCAAGCACATCTTTGCCGCAAAGCGCGTCCCCCTGGCGCTGCTTGCCAAGGTGAGCGATCAGCGCGAGGTCCACAGGCCAGATTGGCCGGCAGTTGTGGCGGCGATTGCCGAGACTCTGAACGACTTCGATTTCTACTTCGATTTCGTGGGCGAACAGGTGGCGGCGCTAAAAACCCTCTGGGTAGAATAGCCGCCAGTCCGCATCGAACGCGGTCCGCCGCATATCGTGGGCGAGGTAAAAATCGAACTCCAGCCCGAGCTTCTTCAGGCGGCTATACTGCTTCTCGTCGTACCCGGCGCGCTGCATGTAGAAGCCGATGGCCTGATGGTAGGGGTAAACGTAGTCAAGCTTTTTGAGCGATGCAATCAGGGCGCCGACAGAAAGCCGGTCCTTGGCGCTACGGTAGGCCTCAAGCACCTGGTAGACGCCACCGCCATAGGCCGGCCGCACGGCGATATCGATGAGTGTGCGCTCCAGTTTGGTCACGTCAAGGCTCTCCCCGTCCACGACCATTGGGCCGACGTCGAGGCGCCCGGTGTGCTTGCCGTTGATGAGCACGAACCTGGAACCTTCGTATTGAATGAAGAAGTTCGACTGCCGCTGTTTTGCGGCAAACGCGCGCTTGATACCCTCTTGGGTGAGACCGCCACCCCTAGGCTTCTCACTTTGCTCCGAGTTCACGTAGATCGCTTTCGGAATCTGATCCGTGAGCGAATGCAGGAAAACCGCGGAGCCGTGGCAGAGGTAGGCGTTGCGCTTGAGTGCAAGCGCAAGAGCGTAGGCCGAGGCAGTGTCCCAAACGTAGCGCACGATTTCCTTTGCCTCAGGGTAGTTCTCCGCTGCAAGGCGAACTTCCTTCAAGCGGGTCTTTGCCAGCAGGTACTTGATGAACTCTTGGGTGTTCGTCGCCTGCGCGAGTCGCCAATCGCCGCGGTGCTGCGCTAAAATGCTTGCGAGTTCACCCGGCCAGTAGATCTTCTGCGCTGAACCCGCGAAGAGTTTCACGATGTCGGGCTTTGCGATGTCGATCCGAGATGGTCTCACCAGTACTCCTCTTCCGGCGCTGTCCGATAAGGTATATATACCATATCGGATCCATCATTAAGATGGCTGGTTCAACTCCAAGTAGTTGAAGAGAACGGTGCAGGACAGATACGCGACCATGGCATTGTAAGGTATATATACCTTACAATTCGTCCAGAGAGTTCGCACGCCCTTTCCAGCCCGGGCCTTGGATCCGGCCATACCGGCGACGGACGAGACGTTTTCCGACCTTGCTCCCCAGCGACGCTCGAGAGGATTCTTCATGCCGGTATTCGTTACGCCGGCGCTACGCCCTGCTCCAGCAGCTCGCCTTTTTCCAGGTGATGTATCTTGCTGGCGTGTTGGGCGGCGTGCGGGTCGTGGGTCACCATGACCACCGTTTTGCCGAAATCGCGGTTCAGTTTGGCCAGGATGGTCAGCACCTCCTGCGCGGAGGCGGCGTCCAGGTTGCCGGTCGGCTCGTCGGCCAGGATCAGGGCCGGATCGGTCACGATGGCCCGCGCGATGGCCACCCGCTGCTCCTGACCTCCGGAGAGCTGGCGGGGGTAGTGCGAAAGCCGGTCGCCCAGGCCCACCAGCTTGAGCGCGGTGGCGGCGTGCTCCAGGCGCTCGGCCTTCTTCAGGTTGGTGAGCTTGAGCGGAAGCTCCACGTTTTCAATGGCGTTGAGCACCGGGATGAGGTTGAACTGTTGGAAGACGAAGCCCACGTTTTCATTGCGCCAGTGGGCGATTTGACGCTCGTTCATCTGGCGCAGATCGTGGCCCAGCACCACGATTTCGCCCTCCGTGGGGGTGTCCATGGCGGCGATGAGGTGCAGCAGAGTGGACTTGCCGGAGCCCGACGGGCCCATGAGCGCCACGAACTCGCCGCGGGCGATTTCGAGGCTCACATTCGTGAGAGCCACCACATGAAACTCGTCGCGCAGGAATTCCTTGGTGAGGTTGCGTGTTTCGATGACGATTTCGCTCATAGTCAAGCCTTCTGGCGCACTTTGTCGCCTTCTTTCAACCCCGGCGGCGGATTCACAATCAGGTCCTCGCCCCCGTTGAGCCCCTGTTCGATGCGCACGCCGCTGCCGCTCGAAGCGCCGGTTTTCACCGCGCGCCGGACCGCCCTGCCATCGAGCAGCAGGAAAACCGCGCCATCCCGCACGGCCGTGGACGGCGCGATCACCACCGGCCTGGCGCCGGTTTCGGCCGCCGGCGTTTCGTCGGAAAGAAACGCCACGCTGGCGTTCATCTCGGGCCGCAGGAACTGGTCGGGTTTGACCACCTTCACCTTGATTTGCACGGTGGCTTTTTGCCGGTTGGCCTCCGGGGAAATCTCCTTGATGAAACCATCGTATTTGCGGTCAGGGAAGGCATCCGTGGTCACCACCCCGTGCTGGGCGAAGCGCAGCTTGCCGAAATCGGTCTGGCTGATGTCGAGCTCCACTTCCAAATCGTTGAGGTCCGCCAGCGAAACCACGTAGCCTTTGGCGCCGCGGTCTCCCACGAAGCTGGTGGTCAGAAACTCGCCCTTCTCCACCGCGCGTTCCAGAATGGTCCCCGTGACCGGCGAGACGATGACCGTGTTATTCACCGCGGTCTGGGCGTACGCCACCGCACCCTTGGCCTGATCCACCTGGCCGCGCAGAGCGTCGATCTCTTCCAGGCGCGGGCCCAGCTTCACCAGCTCGTAGGATTTCTGGATGGCGTTGAGCTTGGCCACCGCCGAATCGTAGCGCGCCTGCGCATCGTCGAGCGACTGGCGGGGAGCCACGTTTTCGGCGACCAGACTCCTGGTGCGCTCCAGGGTGACGTTGGCGTTCTCCAGATCGGCCTTGGCCGAGGTGACATTGGCCAGCGCCTGGGCCACTTCTTCCGGACGCGACCCGTGCAGGGCCTCGTCCAGGCGGGCCTGCAACATGGTCAAATTCCCCCGAGCCTGCTGCAACTGGGCCTGGTATTCGTCGTCCTCCAGGCGCACCAGCACCTGCCCTTCCTGCACGTGGTCGCCCTTCTCCACTCCGATCCACTTGACCTTGCCCACCACCTTGGCCGCCACCTCGATGGTGTGCGCGGCCACGATGTAGCCGGTGGCGTTCAAGACCACGCCCCGAGGCGCGGAGGCCGCGCTGACCGAGGTCACCCGCGCCACCTCCACCACCGGAGCGGCGTCCAGGCGCGCGGATAGGAAGCGCCAGGCGCCAAATAGCAGAACCAGCAGCAGCGCGCCGGCGGCGATCCAGCGCACCGCCCACTTCGAGGACGCCGGCTCGCGGCGCTGGGCGCGGTCGATTTTCAAGTTCTTGAGTTCGGCATCCATGGTGTTACGGCAACCCTGCCCATTAGACTTCCCGCAGGGCCGTGAGGATCTCCTTTTTCGATGCCATGCGCGCCGGGAACAGCCCGCCGATGCTGCCCAGGACCACGGCGAAGGCCAGGCCCACCAGCATGCTTTGCGGAGTCACCCGAAAAGCGAACGCCGTCTCGGCGAAGTTGGCGTTGCCGATGCCGGTGGTAATACCGTTGAGCGGCAGCGCCAGCAGGCAGCCGAGCACGCCGCCGAGGGCCGAAAGCAGCGCCGATTCCAGGAAGAAGCTGAGCAGGATGCTGCCTCGCGAAAAGCCCAGCACGCGCAGCGTGCCGATCTCGCGGGCGCGGCGGGCCACCGCCGCGTACATGGTGTTCATGGCCGCGAAACTGCTGCCGATGGCCATGATGATGGCCACGAAAATTCCGGTGAATTCGATGGGCGCCGCCTGCTCGGTCTGGCGCGCGTAATAGTCCTTCTCCAGCAGGGCGGTCATATTCAGGCGTTGATCGTCGGAAATGGAATTGACCAACGCTTTGGCGGCGGCTTCGTCGGGGGCGCGCACCAGCGCGGAGCTGAGCACCTCGACGCGCTGGAGATCGGCGCTTACCTGGTTCAGGTCGCCCCACAGTTCGCTGGCCTGGGCGCTGGAGCCGGCGTCCATCACGCCTACAACCTCCCAATCGCCGCGGCCGAACTTGATCTTCGCCCCGATCCGCGCGTCCGGGAACCGGCGGGCGGCGGACTGCCCCGCCACCAGCTCGCGCCGTCCCGTCTGGAACCACCGGCCGGAGGAGATATGCAACCCCGGACGCAGATCGATGCCCACCGGCGCCACGCCGCGCACCGTCAGGTTGGTTCCATCCGGGTTCTCCACGTTGGCGAGATTGACCACCGTCACCACTTCAAGCGAGGCGAGCGGCTGACCGTCGGGTCCCAGGGCGATGCCCGGCTTGAATTTCAGGTCCTGAAACTGGGTGCGCGTGAAATTGCTCACCAGCTCGGAATCGGAGCCTTTCCGTACCACCAGCACGTTGAGCGGGTCGCCCGAGGCGGAGAGCGTGGAGCGCAGGCCGCCCACCAGCGCCAGTATGGCCAGCAGCACCGCCACCGTGAGCGCGATGCCCAGCGCGGTCATGGCGGTGGTGGTTTTGCGCACCAGCAGGTTGCGAAGGTTGTAGGAGATGGGAATGGCCATGGCTAGTCTTCGCTCCTCAGGGCGTTGACGATGGAAATGCGCGAAGCGCCCAGCGCGGGAACCAGCGAGCTGGCCACCCCTATGACGCCGGCGGTGAGCATGCAGGCCAGCGCCACCGAAGGCACGAAGGAATCGATGGGCGGCAGCATTCCTCCGTACGGGCTCCGGTGGATGCCCTCGGTCAAGACCGTCGAGATCAGGTAGCCGGCGGCGCCGCCCATCAGCGAGATGGCCGCCGCCTCGCCCAGAATCAGCGTCAGGATGATGCCCGGCGTGAATCCCAGGGTTTTCAGCACGCCCACCTCCCTCACCCGCTCGCGCACCGACATGGCCATGGTGTTGGCCGAAACCAGCAGGATGGTGAAAGTGACCGCTCCCGCGATGCCCAGCAGGATCATCTTGACGTTGCCCAGCAGGGCCAGGAAGCCCACCGTAAACGCCTGCTCGGATTCGGTCTTGGTCTGCACCGTCGAGTTGTGGAACTCGTTGTCGATGGCGTCGGCTATGCGCCCGCCCAATTGCGGGTCGTCGATCTGCACATAGACGGAGCCGATCTGCCCCCGGCGCCCTTCCGGCAGGGTCTGCTCCAGGTAATCGCGGCTGAAGAACAGGACGTCGCTCGAACGCGGGCTGTCGAAGATGCCGCGCACGGTGAACTCGTAGTCGCCGGGGAAAATATCGCCCACTATGGGAATCCGGTCGCCAATCTTGAAATTCTGGCTGTTGGCCAGATCGCGGCCCACTACGCAGGCGGTGCGTTCGCGCTCGAAAGCCCGGCGCTGGTCTTCGGGTATGGTGAGCTCGGGGAACATCTTGAAGAGTTTCTCGGGCTCCACGGCCAGGCGCGCGAAAAAGTTCTTGGGGTCGCGCGCATCCTTGTAGGTTCCATTGAACCACTGCGAGTACATGACCTCGTGCACGCCGGGAATCTGCTTGATGCGCGCGGCGTAGTATTCCGGCAGGGTGACCGTCAGCGAGATGCGGTTGCGCACCACCAGGCGGCGCGCCTCTTCGTTGGTGGGCGCGCTTAGATAGAACGCGTGATACACCGCGATCATCACCCCCAGCAGGCACATGGACACGGCGATGCTCAGGACGGTCAGGACCGTTCTGCGGCGGTTGCGCCAGCAGTTCTTCAGGATGAGAGGGAAATACCGAAACATGGGGCGGAGTCCAGGTACTATTCTACAGCCCGCCGCCTAAAGGCCACCACGGCCGCGCCGATGCGGTCCACAAGCTGGAATACGCCGATGGCGATCAAAGCGACGGGCCAGTAGTCCGACCAGTCTTCGACGTGAAGAATGCCCAGGTTGCCGAGCAGCGCAATGACCCCGGCCAGGATCAGCGCCAGCGCCCAGGCCACCCGGCGGTAGCCCCGGCTCCATCCATCGTGCGCGAGAGAGTGATTGGCGTGCATGAGCCTAGATTACGGCGCGGCGTCCCGGCGCGCCGCCGTTTTTCGGCGAACGCCCCCCCGCTACCGGCGAACGCCGAGGTGGGACAGATTATCGTTTCTTGTGGTCTGTCGAGCCGGCTTGTTGCCTGTTCCTGAAATTTGAAACGGGCTATAATTTGGCCATGTTTGACGAGCCATTGTCCAGAAGGCACTTCTTCTTTGGCAGCCTGTTGGCCGGCGCGCTTCCGGCGGCCGGATTCGGCAGTGCGCCCTCGCTGAAAAGCCTGGGGTACAAGTCGCCTAACGAGAAGTTGAATATCGCCACCATCGGCGCCGGCGGCCAGGCGGGCGCGGGCATCAACGCTTTTGAGCGCTCGGGCGAGAACATCGTGGCCTTGTGCGACCCCGATACCGCGCGCGCGGCCCCCGCTTTCCGCACCCACGAGAAGACGCCCAAGTACGCCGACTTCCGCAAGATGCTCGACAAAGAGGCCAAGAACATCGACGCGGTGCTCATCGCCACGCCCGATTTCATGCACGGCACGATGGCCATGTGGTGCATGGAGCGCCAGAAGCACGTCTACGTGCAGAAACCCATGACGCGCTGCGTGTGGGAAGCGCGCATGTTGAAAGAGGCGGCCCATAAATACAATGTCCGCACGCAGATGGGCAACCAGGGCTACTGTCAGGAAGGGCCGCGGGTGTGTTCCGAAATGATCTGGTCGGGGGCCATCGGCGACGTCAAGGAAGTCCACGCCTGGACCAACCGGCCCATCTGGAAGCAGGGCGTCGGCGAGATGTCCAAGGGCGAGCCGGTTCCCGCCACCCTCGATTGGGACACCTGGCTGGGCATCGCCAAGCAGCGCCCGTTCAGCGTGGATTACGTGCCGTTCCAGTGGCGCGGCTGGTTCGATTTCGGATGCGGCGCCCTGGGCGATATGGCCTGCCACGTCCTGGGTGCGCCCAACATGGCTCTGCTGTTGAGCAAACGCGCCCCCACCAGCGTCGAGTGCATCAAGCAGGAAGGCAAGAACCCGCTCAGCTTCCCCACCAAATCCACCATCAAGTTCAACTTCCCGGCGCTGGGCAGCGCATTCCCCGCGCTCACCCTGTATTGGCACGATGGCATTCGCGACGGCATGCCGCAGGAGTATTGGCCGGCGGGTCTGCCCAAGGATGAGAAGCCCGGCGATGCGCCGCGCGGCGCTCCCGGGGCCGGCAGAGGCGGAGCCGGAGCGGCTGGAAGAGGCGCGCCGGGTGGGGCTGGCAGAGGCGCCGCCGGCGCGGGCCGCGGGGCGGCCGGCGCTCCGGCTGGCGTCAACATGTCCGCCGGCGCGGACCCCTACAACCAGGCGCTTTCCCAGCGCACCGCCCCTTACAACAGCCCGGCCAACAGCGGAGTCCTGTACATCGGCGAAAAGGGCTTCATGACCACCGGAGAATACGGCGGCAGCCCGCGCCTGCTCCCGGCCTCCAAGATGGAGGACTACGTGCCGCCGGCCCCCTTGCTGGTCCGCCACCCGGAGACGTACACCGATTTTGTGCGCTCCTGCAAGGGAGGAGATCCGGCCGCTTCCAACTTCGACGAAGCCGGCCCCTTTACCGAGTGGATCGACATGGCCTGCATCGCTCTCCGCGTGGATGGCCGGCTGGATTGGGACGCCGCCAAAATGCTGTTCACTAACAGCAAGCAGGCCAATGAGTATCTGAAACCGACGTTCCGCAAAGGCTGGTCCTGGACGTAGAGCACGGCCTCCGTCCGTGACAGTCTTTCTGACGCGGAGACGCGGAGACGCGGAGGAATTTCAGGAGAGAAGAGAAGAAGACAGGAAGAATTCTGTTCCTCTTATCCTCTCATTTTCGATTTCCTCCGCGACTCCGCGACTCCGCGTCAAAGTGGCGGCCTCTTCCTCGCGAGCGTTCTGGACGTAGGGTACCGGCGTCCGTCCGTGACGTTTTTGACGCGGAGACGCAGAGACGCGGAGGAATTTCAGGAGAGAAGAGAAGAAGACAGGAAGAATTCTGTTCCTCTTATCCTCTCATTTTCGATTTTCTCCGCGACTCCGCGTCAAAGTGGCGGCGTCGGCGCATCATGGACGGATTGGGGTACATGCCTCTCCTTCGCGAGCGCATGTTACATTGAAGCGGGAACCCTCCCGAAGATACCGGACCACCAGAACCGATGTGCGGCATAGCCGGTTTCGCCACCATTGATCCCGAAGATAGTCCCGCGTCAATCATCGAACGGATGACGGACGCCGTCCGTCATCGCGGTCCCGACGACAGCGGGTTCTACCGCGACCAATGGGCGTCGCTCGGACACCGCCGCCTCAGCATTGTCGACCTGGCGCTCGGTCACCAGCCGCTTGCCAATGAAGACCGCGATGCCTGGATCGTTTTCAACGGGGAGATCTTCAACCATGCGGAACTGCGGCCCGATCTGGAGCGCGCGGGCCACCGCTACGCCACCCGCAGCGACACCGAGACCATCGTTCATGCCTACGAGGAATACGGACCCGAATGCGTCAAGCGGCTGCGCGGCATGTTCTCGCTGGCCATCTGGGACCGCCGGCGCAAGACCCTCTTCTGCGCCCGCGACCGCCTGGGCAAGAAGCCCTTCTATTACTACTGGGATGGCCGGCTGTTCGCTTTCGCCTCCGAAATCAAGGCCCTGTTCGAGCATCCCGCTATCTCCCCGCGGCTGCACGAGAACCTGCTGCCGGAGTACCTGGCGTTTGGCTACCTGAGCGGCGAGGAGACCCTTTTCTCCGGCATTCGCCAGCTCCTTCCGGGCCATCACCTGACGCTGCGGCTGGGGGTCCCCGGCGCAGCCCCCGTCATCGAGCGTTACTGGGAGATCCCGCAACCGGGACAGCCGCGGGAACGCGACGACGCAGCCTGGATTCTCGAGTGCCGGCAGCGTCTCGAACAGGCCGTCGAGACGCGCTTGATGAGCGACGTTCCGCTGGGAATGTTCCTGAGCGGCGGCGTGGATTCCAGCGCCATTGCGGCCTTGATGAAACGGATGGTTCCGGGGCCGGTGAAGACTTTCGCCGTGGGCTACCGGGAGGCCGCCTACAGCGAGCTGGGCTATGCGCGGCAGGTGGCGCGCAGTCTGGGGACGGATCACCACGAGGTGACCGTCGGCATGGAGGAGTTCTTCGCCGCCCTGCCGCGCCTGATCTGGCACGAAGACAAGCCCATCACCTGGCCCTCCAGCGTCTCGCTCTACTTCGTGTCCAAGCTGGCATCCGAGAGCGTGAAGGTGGTGCTCACCGGCGAGGGCAGCGACGAGTTGTTCGGCGGATACGGCCGGTACCGGTTTCAACTGCTGAACCAACGCTGCCTGCGCGCGTACAAACTGCTGCCGGAATTTCTGCGGCGCGGCGTACGGCGAGCGATCGCCGGTTCGCCCTTGCTCTCCGGCGACCTGCGGCGCAAGCTGGGACACACATTCCTGGGCCGCGGCGAGCGGATCGAATCGCTCTACCTGGACAATTTCTACGCCGCTTTCTCCGCCGCCGAGCAGGCCTCGCTCTTGCCGCGCGGCGGCGCCTCCCCGTACGCCGGTTTCCTGGACGCTTGGGAAGCGCGTGGCAACACATCGCCCATCGACCGGCTGCTCTACGCCGATCAAAAAACCTATCTGGTGGAGCTGCTCATGAAACAGGACCGCATGAGCATGGCCTGTTCGATTGAAAGCCGCGTGCCGTTCCTCGATCACCCCTTCGTGGAGTTCGCCGCCACCGTTCCGGAGCACCTCAAAATACGCGGCGGCGTGGGGAAGTACATCGTCAAGAAGGCCGCCGCGGACCTGCTCTCGCCGGATATCCTGTACCGCAAGAAGATGGGATTCCCCACCCCCATCCGGCAATGGCTGCGGGACGGCCGGGCCAAGGCCATGCTGGCGGGCCTGCTCGACCGCCACGGCTTCATCGCCGCCTACCTCGATTTGCCGGTGATTGAAAAGCTGCTGGAGAGCCACCAGCGCGGGTCGATCGATGCCACCGACCGCATCTGGCGCCTTTTGAATCTCCAATGGTGGGGCGATGTGTTTCTCACCGGCCGGCGGGCCGGCGTTTGGGAAAGTCCGGTGGCGGCGCCGGCGCAATCATGACCGAACTTCCGCGCGCCCGAATGAAGATCTGCTGGATCAAGGCCGGCGGGCTTGTGCCGCTCGATTTCGGGGGCCGAATTCGCAGTTTCCACATGGTCAAAGCGCTGGCCGAGCGCCACGATGTCACCCTCTTCACGTTCTACCCCGAGCAGGCCGTCGATCTCCATCCGCAACTGAAAAGCATGTTCTCCGGCCTGGTGCTGACGCCGCAGCGCCTGCCGCCGTCGCGTAGCGCGCTCGATTACCTGCTCTACGCATCCACCTTTTTCACCGGGCTGCCGCACTCCATGGCCAAGTATTACACCAAGGCGCTCCGGCGGAAGCTGGATGAAACGCTGCGGCGGGGATTCGACGTGGTGGTGTGCGATTTCATGTTCCCGGCCGGGCTGCTGGATTGGAACTCGGGAACCAAAATCGTGTTGTTCACCCACAACGTGGAGTCGGAGATCTGGGAGCGCCAGGCCAGGGTGGCGCGGAGCTGGGTGGAGCGTACGGGGAGCCGCAGGGAATACCGCACCATGCGCGAGGCGGAAAAGAAATACGCGCGGCTGGCGGATCACGTGGTGACGGTCTCGGAGCGGAACAGGGAGTTCTTCGCCCAATACGCGCCGCCCGGCCGGGTTTCCGTGGTTTCCACCGGCGTGGACCTGGATTACTTCCATCCCACGCCCGAAGCCGAGCTGCCCGATCGCGTGGTGTTCACCGGATCGTATAACTGGCCTCCGAACCGCGACGCGGCGGAATGGTATTGCGACGAGATTCTGCCGTTAATCCGCGCGCAGGTTCCGGGGATCGAAAGCTGGATCGTGGGCAAGAGCCCGCCGGCTTCTCTGTTGAGGCGCGCCGAGGCCGGCCCGGCGTTTCACGTTACCGGGCGGGTGGAGGATGTGCGCGAGTATCTGCGGCCGTGCCCGGTGTACGTGGTCCCCATGCGCGGCGGCAGCGGCACGCGCTTGAAAGTCTTCGAAGCCATGGCTTCGGGCAAAGCCATTGTCTCCACGCCGATGGGCGCCGAAGGGCTTCCGGTGGTGCACGAGCGGGACATCCTCCTGGCCGATTCGCCCGCCGAATTCGCCCGCCAGGTGGTCCGGGTGCTGAAGGACGAGGGCTTAAGGCGGCGCTTGGGCTCCGCGGCCCGCTCCCTGGTGGAAGAGAGTTTCTCCTGGAAAAAGGCGGCCGGGGAGTTTGAAGCCATCCTGCTGCGCACCGTGCGCGGCGCCCCGGAAGAGACGTAGGGGCCTGCACGCCCGGCCTTTACATTGTTCGAACGTCCGCCGCGTCCGCATCGCCGCTCTCCGGGTTGGTCACTTTCCACAACTTTCTGGGCGGAACGAAGAAGACCTGCACGGCGCACAGCGTCGCCACCAGCAGGGTGACGTACGTGCGGATGAGCGAGCAGACCCGCTTCAGCGCGGCCTTCTCCGGGATCAGCGGCTCGATCGCAGCCAGGCCATAGAAGCCGGCCTGGGACGCCAGCGCGAGCCAATTCCAGGGCCGCGGCAGAAAAAAGCTCGATCCGGCCGCCAGCAGCAGGGCATACGGCATCAGCAGACGGGCGACTTTGTAGGACATGAAGTGAAACCACATCCGGTTGCGCCATCCCAGCAACGCCGGACACGCGGCCAGGAGCTGGTAATTGCCGGCGATGGTCCGGATCTTCCGGCGGAACTCGGTCTTGAGCGGCAGCGGAACGTCCCACGCCACCGCGCGCTCCTCCACAATCAAGCGGCGGCCGGCGAAGTACGCGGCCAACGGCAGGTACATGTCGTCCAGCAGGATCTCCTCGGGAATACGGGTGGCCAATTCGCGGCGCAAAGCGTAGAAAGGACCCACCGCGCCGAAAATCGAATCGATGCGGCTCAGCCGCTCGCGAATCCAGGTCTCATACCGCCAGTAAAACCCCACGGCTTCCTCTTCCTGGGCCGTGCCTTGGCGGATGAGCAACTTGCCGCTGACGGCCCCCACCGAGGGATCCGCGAAACAGTCCACCAGGTACTGGAGGCTGTCGCCCGCCAGCATCTGCCGGACGTCGGTCAGGAGCAGGATCTCCCCGCGGGCCTTCTCGATGCCGGCGTTCAGGGCCGCCGGTTTGCCTCCCCAGGGAACGCGAAGGAGCTGGATCCCCTGGCCGGAGAAGCTCTGCGCGATAGCATCGGTGGCGTCCGTCGAGCCGTCGGAAACCACCAGCGTCTGCAGCAGGTCTTTGGGATATTCGAGGTTCAGCACGGAGCGCAGCTTGTCGGCCAGGAACCGCTCTCCGTTGCGGACCGGGATAATTACCGAGACCGTCTTCCTCTGCGGCTTCGAACAGACTGGCCGGGCGCGCCACCGGGACCAGACGCCGAGCAAGGCCGGATATACGAATAGCGTGTAGAACGGCAGGGCCAGGCCGGCCGAGAACAACACGATCCAGATCATCTCTTCGACTCTTCAAAAGCCATCCGCAGCTTCCGTGGCGAGAATCCGTCGCGGGACGCCTGATCGCACGCCGGGCGCGCAACCAGCCCGCCGCACACCCATTGTATTACCCGGATGGTCCCAATCGAACCGGTTCCGCCGGCCCGCCGGCAGCCATGCCGTGGAAATCCGCGGCGCCTGGACCGGGGGCGAACTTCGCCAGATTCCGTGCCTGGCTGGTTGCTATGATCCTAAGGAAATGCTCCGGCTCCGCTGGCCTCTCATTATCTGGTTCTTGTTCCTGGCCAGGGTGCTGTTTTACTGCGCCGCTCTCCCCCTCTGGGAGGGCTATGACGAATGGGCCCACTTCTCCGTGATCCGACGGATGGCCTTGCGGGGAGAGGCGCTGGTGGCGCGGGAAAGCCCCGTGCCCTTCGACGTGGCGAAGTCGCTCGACCTGGCGCCCTCGCCTTGGGCGCTGCGGGACATGCCCCCACCGGCGGTGACGCATGACGCGTACTGGCGCCTTTCCCCCGACGATAGGAGCCGCCGGGAACAGCTTTTCCACGCCATGCCCGCCGCCTGGGCAGGGGAAGATTCCGCCGGCGGCCTGACCGCTTATGAGGCCCTGCAGCCGCCCTTGTACGGATGGCTCATGGTCCCGGTGTTGCGCGCGGCGAAGGGCGCGGGGCTGGCGGATCAGGTGCTGTGGCTGCGTTTGGCCAGCGCCTTGATCGCCTCACTGACCATTCTTCTGGTATTCCCGATCGGGCGCCTGGTCTTCCGGTCCGATTCCATCGCTCTGGGCTGCGCCGCCGTGGTGGCCGTCATGCCCGAGTTTGCGATCGATGTGGCCCGCGTGAGCAACGAGTGCGTGGCAGTGGTCCTCTTCACGCTGCTGACGTGGATGGCTGTCAAGATTGTCTTGAGCGGTCTGAGCTATCCCCGGGCCGCCGCGCTGGGAGTCGCGCTGGGGCTCGGTTTGCTGGCGAAGGCCTATTTTCTGGCCGCCATACCGGCTCTCGCGATACTCCTCGCTTACGTATTCCGGCGCGACCGGACCGAGCGGCTGAGAGTGCTCGGGGGCGCGTCGATCATAGCCGCGGCAAGCCTCTCGATCGCCGGTTGGTGGTACTTGCGGAACCTGCGAATCACCGGCGCACTGTCGGGCCTGAGCGAGGATGCCATGCTCAGGGGCGTCAGCCAGGCGGCAATCCTCCACAGGGCTGGAGAAGTCCACTGGCTCCGCGCCATCGACGCCATTCTGCTCTCCCACCTCTGGTACGGCGGCTGGAGCGGGCTTACGGTCCGGAGCTGGATGTACCATCTCTTCTATGCGCTGATCGTCCTGGCGGCGGTTGGGTTGGTTCGCGCGATTCGCCAGCCGGCGATAGCGGCCCTCGCGCTGGTCTACGCCGCGTTTTGGGCCGGGCAACTCTATAACGTCCTATTGCTGTTCCTGACCAAAGGCCTCTCCGGATCGATGGGCTGGTACATGTACGCGGTGATCGGGGCGGAGGTGGCTCTCTCGGTCGCCGGCCTGCGCGCGGTCGCGCCGCGGAAATGGAAGAGCTGCGTGCCGGCCGCCGGCGCCGCCCTGTTCGCCCTCCTGGACCTGTACACGGTCCACTTCGTCGCGTTGCCTTACTACACGGGCCTGATCGCGCATCGATACGGTGGAAGCCTGGCGGCCTTTCATCTTTCCAGCCTCGGCTCGATGGGGGTCTCCGGCGTGTTGACGCGGCTGGGCGCTTTCAAGGCGGGCATCCTGAGCGTACCGCTGCTGGTGGCTCTGTGGGCCGCCTACCTGGCCGCCACCATGGCGGCGCCGGTGGTTGGCTTCCTCCGCCGCGATTCATGACCATGCCTGGCGTTCGACACACCTTCCACTGGCAAGCCGTGGCGGCCCTGCTCCTGGTCCTGATCGGGTCGGCGCGCATCATCTCGACCTATGCGGTCTTCAGCCACACTATCGACGAACCCGATCACCTGGCCGCTGGCATGGAATGGCTGAGCGTCGGCAAGTATCGCTACGAGGACCTGCATGCTCCGCTGGCCAGGATTTTCGGCGCGCTGGGGCCGTTTCTGGCCGGCGAGCGATGGCACGGTGGACCAAATTCCTACATGGAGGGTTATCGAATCCTCGGTCACGGCGCGCATTATGACCGGTTCCTGTCCTTGGGGCGGGCCGGAATTCTCCCGTTCTTCTGGGTGGGCGCCCTGGTGGTGTATTTGTGGACGCGCCGAATTGCCGGTTCCGGAGCCGCCGTATTGTCGGTTCTTTTGTTCACCACGCTTCCGCCGGTTCTCGCGCACGCCGGGCTGATCACCACCGATATGGCCGCAACCGCGTTGACCGGCGCCGCCGCCCTGGCTTCGCTTTCCTGGGCCCAGTGCGCCGGCCGGCGCCAGAGCGTCGTCCTGGGAGCGCTTTCCGCTCTGGCCGTGCTTTCGAAGTTCTCGGCGCTCCTGTTCCTGCCCGCCGCGTGGGCCCTGATGTATGCCTGCCACCTGATTCGAACGCACCAGGGGCTGCGCCGCTCCATGCGGGAAATCGCTTCCAGGAAACGGAGCATCGCAATAGTCCTGGCGGCCGCGTCCCTGACGATTTGGGCGGGCTACCTGTTCTCCTTCGGTAAGGTCGATTTCCTGCACGCCAGGCTTCCGGCTGAACATTTCTTCCTGGGGCTTCAATCGCTGTGGGCCCACAATGCCGCCGGGCATCCGTCCTATGTGCTTGGACGGCGCAGTTCCACTGGCTTCTGGTACTACTATCCCGTTGTGCTGGCAGTCAAGACCCCGCTGGCGATGTTGGCGCTGCTGCTGGGGTCGTTTTGGGCGCTGCCGAGGATTCCCAACCGATTCGGCGTTCTCATGCCCCTGGCCTTCTCCGCCGGGGTTCTGCTGGTTGCTCTGGCCGACCATCTGAATACCGGCGTGCGGCACGTCTTGCCGGTCTACCTGGGATTGTCGGTCTTTTGTGGAGCGGTCTGCGCGCCGGTCTTTCGCGCGCGGACACGCGGGAAGAGCGTGGTTTTCGGTGGCCGCCGTAGTATCGTTACTGGCCTGGCAGGCGATCTCGGGAGCGCTCCAGCATCCCGACTATCTCGCCTATACCAACGAGATCGCCGGGCGCTATCCGGAGAGATTCGTGGCCGACTCGGATCTGGATTGGGGGCAGGATATGAAGCGCCTGGGAGCGTTCCTCAGGCAAGCCGGGGTTACGGAACTGACCTTCACGCCCTTCAACCGTACCTACGCTCTGGCGGGCCACGCGCTGCCGCCCATGGCGCCGGCGAACTCCGAACGCCCGTCTCCCGGTTGGAATGCGGTGAGCATTACCCTGTGGAAAGTCTTCGGGTTTCCCGCCTGGGCCGACGCCACGCCGCGGCAATACCGCGTCGGCCGTTCCATACTGCTCTGGTATTTTCCTCGCTAGGTCCCCATGAAGGAACAGGCCTTGTATCAGGGCACGGCTTTAGCCGTGCCGATTCAGGCAGCATTTTCTGGGCTTTAGCCCCTGGTTTGGCAACCCGGCGCAAATCCACTTCATCCTCCCGAAAAAACAGGGGCTAAAGCCCTCTGCGTGTTCCCGTGATCGGCACGGCTGAAGCCGTGCCCTGATACAAGGCTCCCAACTTCGGGGTTCAGGCTAATCCAGGCTCTTGTGGAAACGGGCCGCGCTCATGCCCAGGATCAGCGTGCCGTAGACGAACAGCGCCAGCATCTGCGGCCAGAGGATCGCCACGCCGGTGCCCTTGAGGAACACGCCGCGCACGATTTCCATGAAATAGCGCAGCGGGTTGAGATAGGTCAGGTACTGCACCACTTTCGGCATGTTGCGGATGGGGAAATTGAACCCGCTCAGCATGAAGGCCGGGCTGGAAAAGAAGAAGGAAGCCATGTTGGCCTGTTGTTGGGTGCGCGAGATGGTGGAAAGGTAGAGGCCCGCGCCCAAGCTGGTCAGCAGAAACAGCGTGGCGCTGAAGAACAGCACCAGAAAACTGCCGCGGAACGGAATGCGGAATATCACCAGCGCGCCCGCCGTCACCAGCACCAGGTCCACCAGTCCGATCAGGGCGAAGGGCAGCGTTTTTCCGAGCATCAGCTCGATGGGGCGCATGGGCGTAACCATCAACTGCTCCATGGTGCCGATCTCCTTCTCGCGGATGATGGCCTGCGCCGTGAGCGTGAGCGTCACCATGAAGAGTATGTTCACGGCGACGCCGGGGACGAAGTAATTCCGGCTGCGCAGGTCGGGATTGAACCACACCCGCGTGTCGGCGGTCACCAGGCTGGACGTCACCACCGGCGCCGCGCCCGGACCGCGGGCCGTCAGCTTGATGGTTTGCCGGTTCTTGGTCTGGGCCGGCTGGGCGTCGCCCGCGAAAGAGGCGATCACCTGTTCGGCGTAGGCCGACACCAGCGACGCGGTGTTGGAGTTGGAGCCATCCACCAGGACCTGCACCTCGGCCGTCCGGCCGCGCGCCAGGTCGCGGGCGAAGTTGGGCAGCACGCACACCACGGCGTGCGCCTGGCCGCGGTCGAGAATGCTCTGCACCTCCGCCTCGCTATGCGGCGTGGCCACGATTTCGAATCTTCCCGACCCTTGGAAGCGCGCCAGCAGGGCGCGGCTCTCCGGCGTTCCGTCGTTATCCATCCAGCCGATGCGCGCGTTGTCCACGTCCAGCGTCACGGCGTAGCCGAAGATGACCAACTGCAGCAGCGGCGGGATGAAAAGCAGGGCGCGCATGCGCGGCTCGCGCAGCACCTGGATGAACTCCTTGCGCAAAATGACGACGATCCGCTCCCACATGATTCAGGCCACCTTCTTATTGAGTCTTCGCACCGACCGCCAGAAAACGATAACCGTAAAGAGAATCAGGTAGACTATCTGCGGCCACAGGATGTTCAGTCCGACCCCCTTCAGAAACAGAGCTTTGAGAATGGTGACGAAATAGCGCGAGGGCACCACGATGCTGATCACCTGGATCCACTTGGGCATGGTGTCGATGGAAAATACAAAGCCCGAAAGCAGGAACCCGGGCAGGAATGTGGTCAACATGCCCATCTGGTAGGCCACCACCTGGGACCTCGCCCCGGCCGAAATGAAAATCCCCCAGAACATGGCCCCGCACAAAAACACCAGCGTCGAAACGGCCAGCACGAACAGGCTGCCGCGGAACGGCACCGCGAACACCGTCACGCCCGAGACGAAAGCCATCACGGCGTCCGCGAGGCCCACCAGAAAGTACGCCAGCATTTTGCCCAGCACCATCTCCGCGGGCCTCAGGGGCGTGGAAAGGACCTGCTCCATGGTCCCCAATTCCCATTCGCGCGCGATGGTCAGCGTGGTCAACTGGCCGGTGAGGATCATGAGGATCACGGCGATCAATCCCGGCACCACGTAGTTCTTGGATTGGAGCGAGCTGTTGTACCACACGCGCGTGTGCGCCATCACGGGCGGGGCGCCGGTTTTGACGCCGCGGAGATTCAGGATGTCGGTCCGCGCCGCCATGGAATAGCGCTGCACGATGCTCTCCGCATAGCCGATGGCGATGGAGGCGGTGTTGGAATCGCTGCCATCCACCAGGAGCTGCACCGCCGCGCCCCGGCCGGATTCCACGTCCTGACCGAAGTTGCGCGGGATCACCACGCCCAGAAGAATCGAATTGTCGTTTATGCCACGGTCCACGGCGGCATAGTTGGCAGCCAGGCCCTTTACGTCGAAGAACCGCGAGCCCTCGAATCCGCGCGCCATGTCGCGGCTGGCCGCCGAGCCATCCTGGTCGTAGATCAGGGTGGGGATATCGTCCACGTCCAGGCTCAGGGCGAAGCCGTAGAGCAGCAGCATCATGGCCGGCATGGCCAGCGCCAGGCCGAGGCTGCGGCGGTCGCGCACGATGTGGCGCAGCTCCTTGATCAGAACGGCTTTGGTCCGCCGGTAGCTCATGCCGCCTTGCGCTCCTCGGCCTCGATCAAGGCCACGAACACGTCTTCGAGCGAGGGTTCGATCTCCTCCAGCCGCCGGATGGCGATGTTGCGCGCCCCGAGCGCCGCGCGAATGCGCTCCATGCCGGCCGCCGCATCGTCCACCACCACGTGCAGGCCGCTGCCGAACACGGCTACGTCGAGAATGCCTTCTTCGTGTTCGATGGCCCGCATGGCGTCGAGCGGCGCAGGCGTATCCAGGCGCAGCAACCCGTGCTCCTTGAGCAGCCGCTTCAAACCCGCCGGCTCGCCCAGGGCGATCACCTTGCCGGCGTACATCAGCGCCAGGCGGTTGCAGTACTCCGCTTCGTCCATATAGTGCGTGGTCACGAAAACGGTGTGCCCGGTGCGCGCCAGCTCGGCGATCAATTCCCAGAAAGTGGCTCGCGCGATGGGATCCACTCCGGAGGTCGGCTCATCCAGAAAAACCACCGGCGGATCGTGGAGAATCGCGCAGCCGAGCGCCAGGCGCTGCTTCCAGCCGCCGGAAAGAGTTCCCGTCAGGCTGCCGCGGCGTTCGGTGAGATTGGCCATGCGCAGAACGTAGTCCTTGCGCGACTGGCGGAGATCCCGCGGCACGCCGTACATGCCGGTGAAGAAATCGATGTTCTGCTCCACCGTGAGGTCGTCGTACAGAGAGAACTTCTGCGACATGTAGCCGATGTTGCGGCGCACGCCCTCGGGGTCCGCCATTACATCGATGCCGGCCACCGAGGCGCGCCCGGAAGTGGGCGAAAGCAAGCCACAGAGGATGCGAATGGTGGTGGATTTGCCGGCCCCATTGGGACCCAGGAAACCGAAGATTTCGCCCTTGGGCACCCGCAGCGACACGTGATCCACCGCCACGAAGGTTCCGAAGGTCTTCACCAGGTTGTCGATCTCTACCGCCCAATCGCTCATCGCGCCTCCAAGGCGTCGGCCGCCTGAATGGTCCGCACAAACACGCCCTCCAGGCTGTCCACGCCGGCGGCCGCGCGCAGACGTTCCGGAGTGTCGCACCGCAGCAGCTTCCCGTGGTTCATGAGGCCCACGCGGTTGCACCTTTCGGCTTCGTCCAGGTACGCCGTGGTCATGAAGACGGTGATGCCGTCCTTGAGGAGTTGGTACAGGATGGCCCAGAAATCGCGGCGCGAAACCGGGTCCACGCCGTTGGTGGGCTCGTCCAGGAGCAGGATTTGCGGCTTGTGCAGGAGGGTGCACATGAGCGCCAGTTTCTGCTTCATGCCGCCCGAAAGCCGGCCCGCCTGGCGCGCGCGGAAGGGCTCCATGCGGGTCATGCGCAGCAGTTGCGCGGTCAGCTCGCGGCGGTCCGCGCCCACGATTCCGAACAGGTCCGCGTAGAAGAACATGTTCTCTTCCACGGTGAGATCGCCATATAGCCCGAAGCGCTGCGCCATGTAGCCGATCTGGTCCTTCACCGCCCGCGGATCCTTCTCGACATCATGCCCCGCCACCCGGGCGCTGCCTTCGGTGGGGTTCATGAGGCCGCACAGAATGCGCAGAGTGGTGGTCTTTCCGGCTCCGTCCGGACCCACCAGGCCGAAAATCTCGCCCTTGGAAACGCTCAGGTTGAGGTGATCCACGGCGGTGAGATCGCCGAAGCGCCGGGTGAGGTCGCGGATTTCGATGATGGGGTCCATGGATGTGGTCTCTCTGGTGCGTTTCCCGCGCTACGGCCTATCCTGAAATAACCACGCCAGGCGCTCCCCTCATTTTGGATTGCGCGGCGATCCTGACGCGGAGACGCGGAGACGCGGAGAAACACAAATTGGAGAGATTTTGAAACATTTCGCTTGTCCGTTCATTTTGGATTTTGAATTTCTCCGCGTCTCCGCGTCTCCGCGTCAAAGAAGGCCTCGACAGGCGCTTAGTCCAACATAATCTCCGCATCCACCGGCATGTTCGATTTCAACTCGCGCTTGGGATTCTCCACTTCGATTTTGATGCGGTACACCAGCTTCACGCGTTCTTCCTGGGTCTGAATCTGCTTGGGCGTAAACTCCGCTTCCGAAGCGATGAACGTCACCCGCCCGGGATAGACCTTGCCGGGGTAGGAATCGGAGGTGACCTTGGCCTTCGACCCGATTTTCACCTTGGCCAGGTCGGTTTCATTGACGTAGCCGCGCAGCCAGGGATGGTCGATGTCGCCCAGGGTCACCACCGTGGTTCCCACGCCCAATACCTCGCCCACATCGGCGGATTTCACCAGCGTCACCCCGTCCACGGGTGATTGCGCCACCGTATCGGCGAGCTGCGAATCGATCTGCGCGATGGCCGCCCTGACGCCGTCGATCCCCGCCTGGCGGGTGGTCAATTCCTGCTCGCGCCGCTTCATTTCGAGCTCGTTCGCCTCGGCCATTTTCAGGGCCCCCCGCGCGTGCTCCACCTGCCCGGCGGCGGCATCCACAACTTCGACCCGGGGCCCGGCCTGCACCAGCGCATCGCGCTCCTTGGCCTGCTTGAGAGCGGCTGTGGCGGATTCCCAGCGGTTGCGATACTGATCGCGCTGCTCGGTGGAAATATCGTCGTTCTTATAAAGCGTCTGGGCGCGCTCCCAATCGCGTTGGGCGCGGTCGATCTCCGACTGCGCCGCCTCCACCGCCGCGCGAGACTCCTGTATTTCCTGCGGGCGGGAGCCGTTCTTCAATTCCAGCAGTCTGGCTTGGTTCGAAGCCAGGTCGGCTTTCTTCTGCTCAATGTCCGCGGCCAGCGTGGCCTTCTCCCACTCCAGCGCCGTGCGGGCCTCGGCAAGCTGCGATTCGGCCGATGCCAGCTCCGCCTGCTGGTGTTCCTTCTGCGCCACCAACTGGTCGCGGTCCAGGCGCGCCACCACCTGCCCTATCTTCACCGGATCGCCTTCGTCCACGTCGCGCTCGATCAGCCGTCCGGCGGTCTTGAAGGCGATGTTGACCTCGTTCAACTCGATGTTGCCGGAGACCAGGATGCGGTCGTCCGGCGTCCGGCCGAAGCCTTTCTTATAGGCATAGAACGCGGCCCCTGCCGCCACCACCACAATCAGAATCGGAATCAGTCTCTTTTTCATTCGCTTGTACCTTGGGGTTGGCGCCGGCTCGCGGCTCAGAGCGTCTCCCGCACCTTTCCCATGGCCTCGGCCAGGTCGATGCGCGCCAGGTTGTAATTGAACAACGCAGCCGTCTGGTTGTCGCGCGCGCGCTCCAGGCGGGTTTGGGCGTCGGTCACTTCGAGGCTGTTGGTCACGCCGCCTTCATAGCGGCGGCGCGCTTGAGTGAGCTCGTTGCCGGCCAGATCGAGTCCTTCCTTGGCCACCGTAACCTCGTCCGCCGCCGAACGCAGCTCATCGAGAGCCAGGCGCACGTCCAGATCGATCTGTTCCTTCAGGTCGTTGGTCCTGACCTTCTCGGCGCGGTATTGCGAGTCCGTCTCCGCCCGGCGCGCATCCATGCGCCCGCCGTCGAACAGCGGCAGCTTCACCGAGATGCCGTAGGTCCGCGTGGGCAGCGCGTTGTCGAAACCCGTCCCGTTGGAGCCGTAATCGCCGAAAGCGGCCACCGAAGGCAGACGCTCCAGTTTGGTGGCGCTGGCGGCCATGCGGGCGTTCGATTCGCGCTCCTGCTGCGCGCGGTAATCGGGCCGTTCCTTGACAGCCAGCGCCTTGGCTTGCTCCAGCGTCACCGGGTCCACCGGGAGGAACTCCAGCTTGTCGGTCAGCGTCAGTTCCGTATCGAGCCGCAGCCCCATGGCGCGCAGCAGTTGCAGGTAGGCGGAGCGGCGCGTGTTTTGCGTCACCAGGAGGTGTTGGCGGTCATTGGCAAGCTGGACCCTGGCGCGCGTGATTTCGATGCCCGTGCCGGTCCCCGCGTTCTTCTGGTTCTCGGCCTGGGTTTGGACGGCCAGGGAAAGGGTCACGTTGGCTTCGGCGGTCTCCACATCCACCGTGGCCTTCACCGCCGCCAGGTACGCCCGCGCCACCTGCGCGGCCACCCGCTCCTGGGCGGCGTTGACGTCGGATTTAGCGGCCGACACCGCCGTTTTCGAGGCCTCGAAGCGCCGAATGGAAGCGAAATCGAAAACGCTCTGCGATGCGGTCAGACGCGCATCCATGGTGGTGAAGGGGCCCACGAAATGCGGGAACTGAAAGCCGGGGATGGGGATGGCCAGACTGGTGAGACCCATGGCCGCCAGGTTGCTGGTGCGGCTCTGGTCCGAGAGCGCGCCCGAGACATTCGGCAGCAGCGCGGCGCGAGCCTGGGCGGAACGCGATTGCGCCTGTTTGAAAGCCTCTCCCGAAAGCTGTACCTGGGCGCTGCCCTCGGGCGAGATGGCCAGCTCCACGGCGCGCTTCATGCTCAATTCGAGCGGCGCTCGTCCGGCGGTCTGGTCCGCCGCCCACAACCCAGAGACCGCCAGCGAAAGTATCAGAATCGGCTTCATTTCCCAACCTCGACGTTGTCCGCGACCGAAACCGGCGCGTTGAATCCCCCACTCAGAAAGTCCACCAGGCGCGCCACCCGCGACGGCCAGTCGTCCGACGCGGGCGTGTAGAACGCGGGGGCGCCGATCATGGCGAGGCCCATGGCGCCAATCATGAAGTGCATTCTCCAATAGAACTCCTCTTCCGGAAGGTTCGGCAACGCCTTCCGCATGGCGCCCAGGAAGCGTTCGCCAGTGGCCTTGAAATGCCGCTCGCGAATCCTCTGCATCAGGCCCTCAAAGTGCATCCGGCCCATGATCCGAACGGAATCCGGGTGGTGAATGGCAAGCTGTCCGGCGGGCATGAGGAACGCTTCGAGGAGCCGGGGCAGCGGCGCCGGCCGGTCGCCGAACTCGGCGTCCAGGCGGTCCAGCATTGCCAGGCGGCCCTCGTTCACCGGGCCCATTCTGCGCGCGATTACGTGGTCCAGCAGCTCTTCTTTGCTCCCGAAGTGGTAGTGGACCGCGGCCAGGTTCACCTGGGCCTCGGCGATGACGTGGCGCAAGGACGTGGCCGCATAGCCCTGGTCGGCGAACAGGCGCTCGGCCGCATCCAGAATTCTATCCTTCGTATCAATCATTCGATTGCTTCAAGCGAATGATTTAATTATACGACTGAATTAAATGTTGTCAAGAGGACAAAAAGAGGTGGCCAAGCCGAAAAGCAACCCGGGGCCAGTAAAGGCAACCCGGAAAGCTTCAGAGACTGCTCAACCCCCTAAACTCAGAGTGCCACCTTTTATGGTACATTGTACTAAATACGGTGCAGGATGCCAGGCGACCCGCAGGCGCAAAAGATCCCGCTGATTTTCTACCACGCGGCGGCGGGTAGCGAGCCAGTGAGGGAGTGGCTAAGAGGGCTGGATGAAGCGGAGCGCCATGCAATAGGGAAGGACCTGCTGCGGGCGCAATGGCGGTGGCCGGTGGGGATGCCGCTGTGCCGTCCGGTGGGAAACGGCTTGTGGGAGGTGTGCACGGACCTTCCGACGAAACGGACGGCCCGTGTGTTGCTCTCCCTTTACCGCAGGCGCCTGGTTGCGTTGCACGGGTTCATCAAGAAGACGCGAGCCACGCCGGATGAGGATTTGGCAACAGCGCGAAAGCGCCAGAAGGAGTTGGAGCGATGAGCAAGAAACACATGGGTTCCAGCATTGACGACTTCCTCAAACAGGAGGGCATCTTCGAAGAGGCGCAAGCGCAGGCGGTCAAAGAGGTCGTCGCGTGGCAACTCGCCGAGGCCATGAAGAAACAGAGGATCTCCAAGAACAAGCTGGCAGCGCTGCTGAAGACAAGCCGCACCCAGGTTGACCGTATCCTTAATCCGAAAAGCGACATTACGCTCGGCAGCCTGCAACGGGCGGCGGCGATGGTCGGTCGCCGTGTGACGATCGAGTTGGTGTAGTCCGCGACGGCTATGATTGCCCGGAGGCGCCGCGAATGGCCGCTAGGTCGCGTGCGAGATCGTCCATCGTGTAATCGTGGCAAGCCCCGGCGCGGCGGAGAAAGGACTCCGTCTCCCACCGCGATCGCAACCCAAGCATCTGCTGCACCTCGGCGGTGGTGATTGCGCCCGACCGATACGCTTCGGCCGCGACCGCTTGCAGTATCGCACGCGAAACGCCGCCGGCCTGAGCGCCGAGCACACGCCCGATCTCGTCCGGAATATCGATAGCGACGTTCACAGCGGCCCCCTTGCTCCCGATTCTACCGACAAATGTCGTTGCGGACGAGGAGAAACCGGGACGAAATCCCGGTTTCCCGAAGGCTTGGCCCTACATTGCTATTGCGGGCGCCAGTTCATTTCCACGCGGACCGGGATTTCGTTTTTCACCGCGACCGTCAGAAGCGACGGGGGATCGATCTTGAAATCGGACAGCGTTGCCGGGATGCTCCCGGTAATGTGGGCCTGGTTTCCCTGCGTTACCCGCTGGAAGGCGACCTGCTTATACTGGACCGTCTGGCCGGCGAACTGGACTTCCAGATCGCAATGGATGGTGGCGGATGTCAGCTCCGCTTCGCTCAGCGCGAAGCGCACGCTGACGATGGGGAACTGGGCGCCGTGGGTCACTTGCAGCATGTGAAGATCGCGGTTGCTATCCCCCGAGTCGAACGACTTGACGGGCACAGCCACCAGGAAATCGCAATGCCCCGCCTGGCAAACGCCCTTGCCGCGCGCCGCGTGGCTCACGCCTTCGCTCTGATGCAGCGGGTGAGACACGTGATAGGTGAGAGTGGATTGTTCGAGAACCCATTGGCTTTGCGCCCGGGCGAGTGGGGACAGCGCCAGGAGCAAAGAGGCAGCGCGTAGTTTCCAATTCATCCCGGCGCCCTAGAATTTGATCATCACCGACAGCATGGCAGCCCCATACGCCACGCCCGTCACGGCAGCCACCGCCGAATGCGCCGAGGCCATCCCGTGGACTTTTTGGCCGTTGTTTCGTTGAGAATACGCCATCGCCCCCAGGATGGGCGTCAGCACCATGCCCGGACCGTGGATGCAAGCCAGGACTTTGTGCAGGACGATAGGCCCGCGAGTTTTGGTCCCCGAGATCTTGGGCGCGCGGATGGCGAAGTAGGCCGTGCTGAGGTACAGGCTCGCCGTCGTTATGCCCAGAGCGGCGTGCAAATCGCGGCCGGAGGTGCTGCCCGTGGTGGCGGCGGCGCCGGTGGACGCGCTGCCGCCTCTGCCGGCGGCCCCATTGGAGGTGATGAGCGTGGCGAGCAAAGGCGCCAGGGTGATCAAACCGAGCCGTTGATGGATCTTGAGCATGTGCGAGCGCTTGTCGAGCCTCGCCTGATCCGCCGCGCTTCCCTGGGACTGATCCGGCGAAATGCCCAGGTCCCCCAACGAAGGCGGCGCCTGGCTGGCCGGCGGCGCGGCGCCGGTTTGGACGCTGCCACCGGCGTCAGCCGCCTGGGCCATCAGAGACGGACTACATACGATGAATAGACACGCCACTAGCACGCCCGCGACTGCGCTGGACCGTTTGCGCAAGACACTCCTCAACATCCTCTCTACCCCTCCCTGTTCTCAAAGTGCGGTATCTCACTCACGAGTTTAAGGGCTCATTGGCGGGCGGCGTCCCAACTGCTGAGCCTCGGCGAGTCGCTTGTGAGAAAACGTACCGTTCGCGGCGCCGCGCGATCCGCCCTGTTGGCGGGGCGGGCAGCCTCAGAGCGCCAGCTTGCCGTCGAAGGACATTTCATCCACATAAAAGGACTGCGTGAACTGAAGGCGGCCGATCTTGGCGTCGAACTCGATCCGCTTGTCCTTGTCCGTGATTTGCTTCTTCTTGGGAAACAGGTAGACCACCACCGCGCCGCTATCCCGCTGCAATACCTCTATGCTGGAGGGCTTCAGGTCCTTCTGCCCATCGCGCTTGATGGTGGCCTGCCTCTTGAGCCGATCGGTCTCCGTACGGGAGCTGCCGTCGATCATGCGGCTGGGGACGCCGTAAACCGCGATGGCGTAATGGGCGTCATCATCCAAGGTGGGCGCGTTGGCATCGTGGGACTTGAGTTCCGCCTCCCGGATGGGAAATGCGCTTTCCCATCGGAGATGGAGAACCGGCGGCCCGGAATTGGCCCCGTTCACCCCTGGCTGGCCCTCTCCGCCGCCGTTGCCCGGATAACCCGTGCCGGTGTTGGTCGGATAGCCGCCGCCCGGATAGCCACCGCCGGGATAACCCCCACCCGGATAGCCGCCGCCCGGGTAACCGCCACCCGGGTACCCCATGCCGCCGCGGCGTCCCATGCCTCCGGGCATCCCGAGGATAACGCCGCCAGGTCCACCACGGTTCAGGCCGCCTTGCCGGGCGTTGGTGGATTGATCCATGGACGGCGTCACCGTCTTGGCCCACGGCGAATCCGTCAGGATCAGCTTGGTATCGTCCGCATTCCAGTCTGGAACCTTCTTGTCCTTCCACGGTTGAGGCTGATCCGCAGCCGTCAGAAGAGCCATGGAAAGCGGAATGAGAGCCAGCCGCCACTTATGCGCCATAGGAACGTGTTTCCCTCTCTGTGATCTTAAACGTGGCGCGGGGCGGCCCGGTTGCGCCTTTCAGGGCCGCGCCTTTCCGAGCCGCGACCGTCAGAAGGTGTGAATAAATCGGGTAGGCCTCCGGATTGACAGACGAAAGCGTCTGTCCCACAATGCGATCAAAGGACTTCCATCCTTGTGGGGCAGGCGCTTCCGGCTGCCAACCAATTATTCACGGCTTCTCAGGGAGCGGTTGCCGCCTGTTACCATAAAGCCAGCACCCAAAAGAATCGCCGGCCCCTGTAGTTGAAAACGCTGCGCGGCGGTCTTTGGTACAGGCGGTGTTCAATGGCATCGCCACGACCCGTCCCTTCCGCGTCCAAACCCAAGGAGCGACTCCTATGCGCTTGGTCTCCGCCGCGATTCTCAGCATGGTCGTCTCGGGCTGCGCCTTTGGCCAGACCTACACCATCAGCACGTTCGCCGGCGGCGGGCTGCCGGTGAACATTCCGGGGACGCAAGCTGGCCTGCGGTCAGTCGGTTCAGTTGCGGTGGACAGAGCAGGCAATGTCCTCTTCACGGATCCTTATAATCATATTGTCCTGCGGTTGGACGGCACGACGGGGGGCGTGAGCCTGGTGGCGGGAAACGGAACGCCAGGCTACAGCGGCGACAACGGCCCCGCCACCAGCGCCCAGTTGCTCCTTCCCTGTCGGCGATCGCGGTGGATTCCGCTGGCAACCTGTACATCGCCGACACGGGTGACAGCCGCGTCCGCAAGGTCTCGAATGGGGTAATCACCACCGTAGCGGGAAACGGGACAGAAGGCTCCAGCGGCGACAACGGCCCGGCCACCAGCGCCCAGTTGCTCCTTCCTGTCGGGATCGCGGTAGATGCCGCTGGCAACCTGTACATCGCCGACAGCCTGTAACGATCGCATCCGCAAGGTTTCGAATGGGGTGATCACCACCGTGGCGGGAAACGGGACGCCAGGCTACGGCGGCGACAACGGCCCGGCCACCAGCGCCCAGTTGAACGATCCCTACGGCGTCGCCGTGGATTCCGCCGGCAACCTGTACATCGCCGACTTTGACAACGGTCGCATCCGCAAGGTCTCGAATGGGGTGATCACCACCGTGGCGGGAAACGGGACGTGTGGCTTCAGCGGCGACAACGGCCCGGCCACCAGCGCCGCATTGGCCGGCCCCGCGGGCGTCGCCGTGGATTCGGCCGGCAACCTGTACATCGCCGACATGCAACTATCGCATCCGCAAGGTCTCGAATGGGGTGATCACCACTGTGGCGGGAAACGGGACGGAGGGTTACAGCGGCGACAACGGCCCGGCCACCAGCGCCCAGTTGGGCTATCCCGTGGGCGTCGCGGTGGATTCCGCCGGCAACCTGTACATCGCCGACTGGGGCAACTATCGCATCCGCAAGGTCTCGAATGGGGTGATCACCACCGTAGCGGGGAACGGGACGTGTTGCTTCAGCGGCGATAACGGCCCGGCCACCAGCGCCCAGTTGTACAGCCCCTCCGGCGTCGCCGTGGATGCCGCCGGCAACTTGTACATCGCCGACACGAATAACTATCGCGTCCGTAAAGTCTCGAACGGCGTGATTACCACGGTGGCGGGAACCGGCACCGCGGGTTTCAACGGCGACAACATCCCGGCCGCCAGCGCACAGTTGCATTATCCTCAAGGCGTCGCCGTGGACTCCGCCGGCAATCTGTACATTGTCGATAATGGCCTTGTCCGCAAAGTTTCGAATGGCGTGATCACCACCGTGGCGGGAACCGGGACGGCGGGTTACAGCGGCGACAACGGCCCGGCCACCAGTGCCCTGGTGGCGCCGGCGGGCGTGGCAGTGGATGTCGCCGGCAACCTGTACATCGCCGACCCAACGGACCAGTGCATCCGCAAAGTTTCGGGCGGGGTGATCACCTCCGTGGCGGGGATCTGTCAGATCCCTCTTTGCTGGGGCATCGGCGGCGAATGTCCTTATAATCCTAGCGGCGGTTATAGCGGTGACAATGGCCCAGCCATCAGCGCCCTGCTGAGTTCTCCCGAGGCCGTGACAGTGGATGGCGCCGGTAACCTGTACATCGCCGACACGGGCAACGGGCGTATCCGCAAGGTATCGAATGGGGTGATCACCACTGTGGCGGGCGGACGGACTGGGCTCTAGTGGCGACAACGGCCCGGCGACCAGCATCCCAGTTGTCTCCGAACGGCATCGCCGTGGATGCAGCCGGTAACCTCTATATCGCCGACGGGATTAGCAGCATCCGCAAGGTCTCGAATGGGGTAATCACCACCGTGGCGGGAACGGGACGCCAGGCTTCAGCGGAGACAATGGCCCCGCCACCAGCGCGCAGTTCAACTTCCCCACGGCGTAGCCCTGGATCCCGCGGGCAATATATACGTCGCCGACCTCTATAACGACCGCATTCGAGTTCTGGTCCCCTCCGGCGCGGGCCCGTTTCTCTCCATCGCCGCCGTCACCAACGCCGCCAGCAATCTACCCGGCGCCATTTCACCCGGTGAGATTGTGGCGATTTATGGTTCCGGCATCGGCCCGGCGCAACTCGTGACGGCCGTTCCGGGCAGCAACGGTTTCTACGGTACGCAACTCGCCAATACCAGCGTGTCGTTCAACGGCGTACCCGCTCCCATGATTTACACTTGGGCAACCCAGGTGGCGGCCATCGTGCCGTATGAGATCACCGGGACCGCCGCGCAAGTGACTGTCACCTACCAGGGTCAGACAAGCGCCGCGTTTTCCGTGCCGATTGCTTCCTCGGCGCCGGGGATCTTCACGCTGAACTCCACCGGCCAGGGGCAGGCGGCGGCCATCAATCAGGACGGCGTCACGGTGAACAGCGCCGCAACCCCCGCCAAGATGGGCGACATCATTTCGCTCTATGCGACGGGCGAAGGCCAAACCACTCCGGCCGGCGTGGATGGCAAGCCTGCATCGGTTCCGTATCCAAAGCCGATTCTGCCCGTCTGGGTCACCGTCGGCGGTCAGAACGCAACTGTAATATACGCCGGCGGCGCGCCGGGATTGGTGGCCGGGTTGATGCAGGTGAACGTTCAGATTCCGGCTGGATTTCAGGCCGGCAGCGCGGTTCCAGTGGCCTTGCAAGTTGACGGCCTCAGCCCGGGTGGCGTCACCATAGCCGTGGCCGACCCGGCAGCCCCGGCGCTGACCCAGTTGTCCCCCACCCATGCCCCGGCAGGCTCTTCCCCGGTGACGCTGGTGGTGACGGGGAGCAACTTCCAGGACAACGCGGTTTGCCCGGCGCTGTGTGGTTTTGCGTGCCCGTTGCGGAGCGTCATCAGCTTCGATCAGACCGATATCTCAACCCAGTTTGTGAGTCCGACGCAGGTGCAGGGCGTGGTTCCGGCAAGCCTGTTGGCCACCGCCCGCTCCGTCAATGTGATGGTGAACAACCCGGTGGTGGTCCAATGCGAAAGGACGGACAACCATCTTTCCAGCGGACTGGGCTTCACCATCGGCCCCTAGCAACCTGCGATTTTGGGCAAGTTGCCCAAGACTCAACTGGAAACAAGGGACTTAGCCCCTGATTTGGAGGCATTTTTGGGCAAATTGCCCAAAACTGACCTTTCACCGCGGCCTGCTAGGGCCGACAACACTGTTCACATAGCAAGGCGGGTCGCGGCCGGTCCGTTGTAACGGTGAGGCAGGCCTCGCCCTCGGGCTGCGTGGGAAAACGTATCGAAATCCGGGCTACCATAGGAAAAAGGAATGGCAGCGCGACTCCACCCGGCGCCGGCACGGCCGCTCGAAATAATCGACCTCCGCCGGGTCGCCGTGTCCGATCTGGAGCCCTTGCTGGAGGAAGAGATCGAGGCCTGGCGAGAGCGGCTGGAGTGGGATTTCAGTAAGTCGGCCGACCTTGTGCGGCGCTTCGTGGACCTGCGCGCCTTGAACGGCGCGGCCTTGGTGGAAGACGGCGACGTGGTGGGTTACGCCTACTACGTGATGGAAGAGCGCAAGGGTCTCATCGGCGATCTCTATGTGCGGCGCACGCACGACTCCGTGGAACGGGAGGACGCGCTGCTGGAATGGGTCCTCGATGCGGCCATGGCAAACCCCGCCCTGATCCGCATCGAAACCCAGCTCATGATGGTGCGGCGCGACGCCGGGCGGCCGATTCCGCATGGCGAGCACGCTAGCGCGTTCGAGAGGAACTTCATGCGCGTGGAGACGGCCCGCGCCGACCTCTCGCCCGGCCGCGTGCGGCGCCTCGCGTACATCGAGAGATGGTCGGATCTGTACCAGGACGCCGCCGCGCAACTCGTCGCCGCGGCCTACGCCGGCCACATCGACGGCCGGATCAACGACCAGTACCGGACGCCGCTCGGAGCGCGCCGTTTTCTGCACAATGTCATCCAGTACCCCGGATGCGGCAATTTCTACCGGCCGGCGTCGTATGCCGCTTTCGAAGCCTCCAACGGGAGACTCTGCGGAATGTCGCTGGCCAGCCTGGTGGCCCCGCGGTGCGGGCATATCACGCAGATCTGCGTGACGCCCGCCGCGCGGGGGACGGGCCTGGGCCACGAGCTGCTGCGCCAATCCCTAGCCACCTTGCGCGACGTGGGCTGCCACTCGGTCAGCCTGACAGTCACGGCCGCCAACGAAGACGCGGTGACGCTCTATGAGCGCGTGGGCTTCCGGACCATCGAGCGGTTTTTCGCCCTGGTGTGGGAAGGATACTAAACCGGCGGAGCGCCATAGCCGGTAATCCGCCGCCGGGCGCGCCATCCTGCCCCGAGGACGCGCCACTGCATGTGAAAACGGCGCAGTTTTCTTGAGAGCCTGCGACCCGTGGCGGCACTATGAGACGAGTGCAAACTCCACAGGTGAAAGCCATGCCAAAATCGGACAAGGCGCTGATTCCGCTCGAAGTCATCGAAGGTAAGATCTTGGTCCTGCGCGGCGGTCGCGTCATGCTGGATCGCGACCTCGCCAGACTCTACTGCGTGGAAACGCGCGTGCTCAATCAGGCCGTGAACCGCAACCGCGATCGCTTTCCGGACGATTTCATGTTCCAACTGACCCTGGAAGAGGGGAAGGCGATCCTGCCTTCAAGATCACAATCTGTGATCTTGAAGCAGGGCCAGAACGTCAAGTACCGGCCGCACGCGTTCACCGAGCACGGGGCGGTGATGCTGGCGAACGTTCTGCGGAGCCCCGTCGCGGTCCGCGCCAGCATTCAGGTGGTGCGCGCCTTCGTGCGCCTGCGCCAGATGCTCGCGACAAACCAGGACCTGGCCCGCAAGATCGAGGCGCTGGAGCGCAAAGTGGGCAAGCACGATACCGACCTGCAGGCGGTTCTCGGCGTGCTGCGGAAACTCGTGCAACCCCCGCTCGCGGCGAAGCGCTCTATCGGGTTCGTGGGACCAGAGAACGTACGACAAATCGGGCGGGTGGTCAAACTCCCCCTGCCACGCCTCAGCATTCGCCGGTAATCCGCCGCCGTTCGCCGAAAAACAGAGGCGCGGCCGGGCGCGCTGTCCTACCCTGGAGACATGCCATTGAACGATCCCCGGTCCGACCACGGATGGGAGTTCTCCGGGAGGGCCATCCCGGCCGTCGTGTTGATCGTCATCGGGACCCTGTTTCTGCTCGGCAACATGCATATTCTGCCCTCCCGGGACTGGTTCGACTTCTGGCCGGTCATCCTCATTGTGGTCGGGCTGATGAAACTGCTGGAAGCCCCCCGAAAGGGCAGCTATGTCGGGGGCGCCATCCTGTTCGGCCTGGGCGCGGTTCTCCTGACGGACAACCTCAACCTGCTTCCCTTTTCGGCCTGGAACTTCTGGCCGCTGATCCTGATCGCGGTCGGCGTTTGGCTGTTGTTCGAGCGGGCGCCCTGGGGCGCCTGCCGTCCACGCGGCTTGGGGCCCCGCGCATCAATATTATCCGGGCCAGGAGCCCTCAACCTGGCCGCCGTCTTCAGCGGAGGGAAGCGCAAGTTCGATGGGCAGGAGTTTCGCGGCGGGGTGATCTCCGCGGTTTTCGGCGGTTTCGATATCGATCTCCGCAAGGCCGCCATGGCGGGCGATTCCGTGGTTCTCCGCGTGGATGTGGTCTTCGGCGGCTGTGAGATCAAGATCCCCGAATCCTGGGACGTGGAAATGCATGGCGCGGCGATCTTCGGCGGCTTCTCCGACGAGACGCGGCATCCGCCGGCGGGGGCCCCCGGGACCAAGCAGTTCATCGTCAAGGGCGGGGCGGTTTTCGGCGGCGTGGTAGTCAAGAACTGATCCGATGCATCCGCTTCTCGAATCGCGGCGGCGCGTCCTGTGGTACCTGCTGGCCTGGACGCCCATTCTCGCGCTGCTGGTCTACGTCACTTCGGCTTACGGCGCGGCCTCCTGGAAACAGGCGGCGGCCGCGCTGGCCCCGGCCTGCGCCCTCTACGCCTTTGTGTGCCTGTCTCCCTACTATGTGTGCCGCTCGCAGCCCCTGAGCCTGGCCCCCACTTCGGGCCTGGCGGGAACCTTCGGGGCCGCCGCGCTGGCCGGCGGCCTGCTATTCGCCGGGGCCGCCTGGCTGGCCACCTGGGCGCTGGAGCAGAGCGTCACGTTCCAGGGAATCGAACGGAGCCTGACGCCCCACCTGGCGGCCTGGTTCGGCATGGGCGTGCTGCTCTACCTGCTTTCCGTCGGCCTGCATTACGCGTTCCTGGCGGCGGAAGCCGGGCGCGAGGCCGAGCGCCGCGCGGCCGAAGCCCGCACCCTAGCCCGCGAGGCCGAGCTGCAAGCGCTCCGCATGCAGATCAACCCCCATTTCCTGTTCAACTGCCTGCACTCCATTTCGGCCCTGGCCACCCAGGACGGCGCCCGCGCCCGCGAGATGTGCGTCCGCCTGGCGGGCTTCCTCCGCAGCAGCCTGGGCCTGGGGCTCCGCGAGAGCATTCCCCTGGCGGAGGAGCTGGCCCTGGCGCGCAGCTATCTGCAAGTGGAGCAGGTCCGCTTCGGCGCGCGCCTGCGGGTAACCGAGGAAATCGAATCCGGGTGCGACGATTGCGCCGTGCCGGCCCTGCTTCTCCAGCCGCTGGTGGAGAACGCCGTCAAGCACGGCATCGCCGGGCTGGTGGAGGGCGGGTCCATCCGCCTGGCGGTGCGCCGCAGCGGGGCCGCGGTTGCGATCACCGTGGAGAATGGTTTCGATCCCGAGATGCCCGCCCCATCGAAGTCCGGCGTGGGGCTCCAACACGTGCGCCGCCGCCTGCAGGTCCGCTGGGGGGACAACGCCGAAATGGACGCCGGGCCGGTAGAGCGTCCGCCCGGAGAGCCGGTCCCGGACGCCGGACCGGCCGAAGGCGTCTATCGGGTGGTCTTGCGGCTGCCCTGCGAATCCCCCATGGCCTCCAGCAGCCGCGCGTAACCCGCCCGGCTCACCGGCAGGCGCGCGCCGTCCGCCAGAATCGCCACCCGGCTCTCTTTCCCGTACGGCTCGATCCGCGCCACCCGCTCCAGGTTGACGATGGCGGAACGATGCACGCGCACGAACCTGGCCGGGTCGAGCGCGGCCTCCACGGCCGCGATGGCCTGCTGCTTCAGATAGGTCTTGCCGCCGCTGTGCAGGGCCACGTAATCGTCCTGCGCCTCCACGTAGTCCAGCTTCTCGAGCGGGATCACGTGCACGCGGGTCCCGTCTTTCACCACCACCCGCTCGGGCCGCTGCTCCGGCGGGCGCGCGGCCGCCATTTCCCAGGGAGCCGCGCGGCGCTCGCCCAGCCGCGATTTGGCGCGCTCCAGCGCCCGCTCGAAGCGCTCCGCGCTGAACGGCTTCAAGAGGTAGTCCGCCGCCTGCGCGTCGAAGGCCCGGATGGCGTACTGGTCGTAGGCGGTCACGAATACCACGGCCGGCCCCGGGTCGATCAGCTCGAGCACTTCGAACCCATCGAGCTTGGGCATCTGGATATCCAGGAACAAAAGGTCTGGCCGGCTTTCCGCGATGGCCTTCACCGCCTCGAAGCCGTTGGCGCATTCGGCCACGATCTCCATCTCGGGATGCGCGGCGAGCATCTCGCGCAGCAATCCCCGCGCCAGTTCCTCGTCATCCACAATCGCCACGCGCAGTTTCGGCTCCATAAAGTGTAGAACGTCAAACCACCGCCGCCGGTTTGCGAAATTGTGAAAAAAATGCAGGCATTGTATCAGGGCATGGCTTTACCCATACCGCAAGCCGCGCCATCATTGGGCTTTAGCCCCTGCCGCGAGACCTCTTCCAAACAGCCGCATGCCTTCTTCAGACGGAAGGAAGCGGCCGCGGAGACCTTTCCAACCCCGACCCCAGCCCCCGATTATAGGTTTTGCGGAAACCCGCCGATAGGTATTCTCGGAGGCTCCTGACAAACAGGTTTTGACGCCATGAACAGCCAACACAGACGGGTGGAGTGGATTTGGCGCATGCTGACGTTCGCGCTGCTGGCCGCCGGATGGGCGAATCCCGCCTCCGCGGCGGCCGCCCCGGACATCACGCTCGCTCCCACCGCGCTCAGTTTCAAATACACCATCGGCTCGGCGCAGCCCGCCTCGCAGACGCTGCAAGTCAAGAGCACCAGCACGGCGCTGCCGTTTTCCGTGGTGGTCGCTTCGGCGCAGTACGGCGGGCAGTGGCTCACCCTCTCCGCCCTGACCGGAACCACCACCGCTTCGATAATCGTGTACGTCAATCCCTGGGGAATGCCGGCCGGGTCGTACCAGGCCACCATCGAGGTCGACTCCGCCACCGCGGCCACGCCGGCTCACGTGCTGCAGTTGACCTTGGACGTTAGCAATCCCCCGCCCACTTTCTCGGTGAGTCCCGCCAATCTGACCTTTGTCTATCAGACGGGGGCCGCGGCGCCGCCGGTTGCGCAGTCCGTGATCCTGACGGCGATGGGCGCCGCGCAGACCGTGTCCGCTTCGGCCGGCACGGCCACCTGGCTCGAAATCCCCAGCGCTTCTTTCGCCATGGCCGGCATACCTACGGCCTGGTCCGTTTCGGTAAACCCCGTTGGGCTTGCGCCGAAAAGCTACACCGCGACGTTGACTTTCACCTCGCCCACCGCGAACCCCAAAACCGCGACGGTGGGCGTAACCCTGAACGTCTCGGCCGGCGATCCGGTGATTGAAGCCGGGGGCATCTGGCCGCCCGCGGTCCCCGTCAATTCGGGCCCCACCACCATCACCATCGTGGGACAGAATTTCTTCGTCGGTACGTCGCAGGCGTACGCTGGAACCACTGCCCTCACCACCACGGTGGTCAGCCCGACGGCCATGCTGGCCACCATCCCCGCCTCCTTGCTCACCACCCCGAACGCGAGTCTGGCCATTACCGTGGTCACCCAGACCGCCGCCGATCCGTCGCCCGCCCAGCCATTCAGGGTCTACGGGGCCGGACCGCAGGTCTTCGCCGTCGCCGATGCCGCCAGCTATTCCGTCAAAGGCATCTCGCCGGGCGAGATCGTGACCATTTTCGGAGTGGGTTTGGGCCCCGCCCTGCTCGTGCCATTCCCAGGCACTTCGTTGCCGGACAGTCTGCCGATCGGGGCGGCCACAGCCACCTCCGTCACCATCGACGGCGGCGCCGCTCCGCTGCTGTACGCCAGCGCGACCCAGGTCAGTTGCATCGTTCCCTATTCGGTGACCTCCGGAACCTCGGTCGACGTGGTGGTCACATACGGCGCGAGCGCCTCCCCTCCGGTAGCGGTGAACGTGGTGGACACCGACCCGGGCGTTTTCACCCTGGACTCTTCGGGCACCGGCCAGGCGGCCCTGCTGAATATCGCCATCGCCTCCGACAACACCGTGAGTTACAGTCTGAACGGCGCCTCCAACGCCGCGGCCAAAGGCTCCATGGTGGCCATCTACCTTACTGGCTTTGGACAAACGACTCCCGCCGGGGATGAAACCCAGTTCATCTCGGCGGCCGTGGCGCCCCTGGCGGCCGTTTCGGTCACCATAGGGGGACAGCCCGCAACCGGAGTTGTGGCCGCCGCCCCGATCGGGTCCGTGCCTGGCTTCCTCCAGGTGAATGCCACCGTGCCCGCGACCAATATAACCGCCGGCTCCGCAGTGCCGTTGGTGGTGTCGATCGGAAACGCGACCAGCCAGACCCGCGTCACAATGGCCGTCAAATGATGGGTCGCGGCGTCGAAACCAGGCGCCTTTTGGGCTGGTGCGTCAGTTCTCGGGTCATGTTCCGCCGATAGGAGTTGTCGGAAGCGTCGACACCGTCTATGATGCCAATAGTGCAAGCCAAATTGTGGCGGGTCCAATCCGACAAGGCGAGTCCGGCATACGCGCCACTGCCTTCAATCTGGGAGGGCGAGGACGCTGAATTGATCGAACGGATGCTTGGGTTCTATCCCCGCACACGCCCGAAACGGATCCTCGATGCCACGGTTAATGGCGGTCGGTTCTGGAGGGGGACCAAGCGTAAAATCATCGGCCTGGATATCGACGCCGCCCACCGCCCCTCAATCGTCGGGGATAATGCCAGAATGCCTTTTGCGGATAGCCGCTTCGATGTGGTGGTTTACGACCCCCCGCACATTCCGAATCAGGGGAAGGACAACCAGAAGGACTTCAACACCCGCTTCGGGCTGGTTTTGAAGTCGCCCAAGGAGCACGGCTACAGCTTTTCTCACCTATATCCAGCGTTCGTGAAAGAAGCCTATCGAGTCCTGAAAGCTGAAGGCATCCTGTTGTGCAAGATCGCGGACTACATCCACGATCACCAATACCAGTGGGCGCACGTCGATTTCATCCAGGCGGCGCGTCAGGCCGGGTTTACGGCCTGCGACTGCATCGTCAAGACGCGCAAGGGTCCCATCATCGATCCGAGATGGAAGGTAGCCCACCACAGCCGGCGCCGGCACTGCTATTGGCTCGTGTTCCGCAAATCGGGCAAGTGCGAGTAAGGCTCCGACACCGCCACGTCCCATTCCAGCAGCATTACGCAGTCGCGGATATGGAGGCGCCCTATCTGGCACTTCCCATCCGACCCGTCGAAGTGGACATGGAAGAGCTTTCGGCCACGCCTGCCAACATCTGCCCCCAGGCTCCGTCGGGTGGCGCGCCGACCGACAGGCTGAAGGGCCGCGGAGCCGATCGTCTTCAGCGTATCGACCGGAATCTCAAGCAGTTGGTAATGGATTAGCGGACGCGCCCAAATCGCTCGCAGCATCAGAATCATGTCGTACTTGCTCAAGTGGGCCAGCGCCCGCTCGATGAGCGATTTGGCTTCCCACGGGTCTCGCTCCGTGGTGCACAGCTTGGTTATGCTTACGAGTTCCGGGTGCGTGCCCAACCCCGTCTCCGTTTTCAGTGAAACTTTGCAGTCCTCGACAATAAGGTCCGGACCCGCCAGGTTTCCGCCGGTTCGGCCCACCGGCGTGAAGGGCTTCTTGATCCATCGGAATGCCTCTTCCACCAGCGCTTCAAAATAATTCCCCTGTGGCGGGAGCTGCGGATAGATTGAATGGTGAACGTTCACCAGGGCGCGGATCGCGATCAGAAAGTCGGGTTGGAAGACGCCACTCGGCTCTGCCAAAACGGCCACATCGTAGCACATGGCGACGCCCCCCATTTTTGCCCTTTTTGCGGCCGGGAGCGACGCCGTGCTAGGATTTAACTATCCGAGTGACGCTGCGGGGACGTAGTTCAGTTTGGTTAGAACGCCGGCCTGTCACGTCGGAGGTCGCGGGTTCGAACCCCGTCGTCCCCGCCATTCCTTTTCAACCACTTCCAGGCTTTCAGTTGGCGCGTTTTCGTTTTTAGCGGGTTCCGCCGAAGCTATTGAACTCCTCGGTGCAGCGCGCACTCTGGCAGCCCGAAAAGTGACGCTCACGATCCGCGCAAAAACCGAAAATGCCGAGAAGCCTTCTTCCCGTCAAGTCGGAGGTCGCGGGCTCGAACTCCGCCGTCCCGCGCGCCCGAGCCGCACCATCACATGCGGCCGGAGCTTCCGGAACAGAGAGCCCGCGCCACGCGCATCGAGAAATGCCGCTACGTAGCGCGGCAGCGCCAGGGCCAGCGGCGCGCGCCGCCAGCCATCGTCAAATGGCCGGATACGCCAGAAATGATATGCGTGCCAGGCGATGCTGTCGATGACTCCGAGCGGGCATGGTTTCAAGAGCAGCCGATATTCGCCGATCTCCCAATTGGACGCGGCCTGGGTCAGCCGCCCGGGCAGATCGGGCGGAATCGGCGCCCCGAACCTATCACCCAGGAACGCCAGCGCGTTCGCGAGGCGGAACGACATACCGGCCCATTCGGCCAGTCGGCGAACGCGTTCCCAATCGATGGGCTCGCGCAGAATGCAGAGTGCGTCGCCGATCCAACGGACCTTTCGCGTCCAATCCCACTGCAAACCGTGGACACACACGTGGAACATCTGGTCGGACGACGATGGCGCGAGTATTTCGTGCTCCCCGAAGCGCGCCGCCTCGGCCCCTTCCCAAAACAGCCGCGTCACGTCGGGAGAGTAGCAGCGGTTCACGGGCCTCCAGTGAAGGTCGAAGTTCCAGTCCGGCTCGCCAAAGAACTGCCAGGCGTGGCGGACGCGAGTCTGGCGGAGAATGGCGCCGGGCGTGGCATCCTCTTCCGCGCGATACCCGGCGCGGTTCAGCAGCGTGGCGGCGCGGCCCACATCTTCGGGTCGAATGAGAATGTCCAGGTCGGCCATGGCGCGAAGCCCGAGGTCGGCGTACTGCCGCAAGGCGAGGGCCACGCCCTTAAGAGCCATCCACCGGATCCCTTCTTGGCGGAATCGGGCCGCGATTTCGGCAAGCTGCGCCATGCGTTCGCGATTGCGCTTCCAGTTCGCCAGATAAGCCCGCCGGCCAAGCTCGACAAGATGGTTTTCCACCGCCGGCCACCGGCGATAAACCAGCGGCAGCAGTTGCATTGCGGCGGGTTCCCATCCGGCGCCGGTCCATTCCCGGGAACAACCCTCCAGAGCCGCGCCAGCAGCCTCCTCCGGAGCGAAGCACGCCAGCAGCAGTTGTTCCTCCAGCGGTGTGGGCCAGACCGGGTTCATGCGAGATCCGCGATCAGCTCGATCACATGGCCGGCCGCCTCCGCCGCTTCGCCGCGAACGCCGGTGTAGCAGGTCGCGGAGCTTACGCCTCGCCGCATCCGGTCCAGGATCTCCGGCGATCTCGCCATCTCTTGCGGAGTGTTCCGCAGGAGCAGCAGAAGCGCCTCGCTCTGCGGGACACGGCGCACCTTCCACTGCCCCCCGTGCGCCCATTCCAGCGAAACGATCAGCCGGATAGGGGCGGGCGAATCGGCGGTCGCGGCATTCCAGGCCGATGCCAGCGTGGGATGCTGCCATCCGCCGCTGCGCCGCGGCATGAGCGCGCGCGGATACGCATGTACCCGGCCTTGGGCATCGAGAAGCGCGTATTCGTCGGAATAATAGACGGCGCCTCTCTTGAGCAACTCCACCACCATGGTGGTCTTGCCGGACCGGCTCGCGCCCGGCAGCAGCGCCGCGCTGCCATTCCAGGCGACCACTCCCGCGTGGACCGCCACGATGTCCGGCCGGCGGCGTACCACCCGTTCGTCGACCAGGCATTGCAACAGTCCGAAGATGGCAGGCAATCCTTCGTCCGAGGCGATTAACCGGTCATCCGCATAAGCGTCAAGGCCCTGGCCCCCATGATTCCGTGAGATTCGGAAGATCAGGTCGGCCGCTTCGGGATCGGGCGCGCCCCGCGGCAGCCAGGGCAGCAGATGGCGATCGAGAAAAGTCTGAACGGTCGGGCAGCCCGTCAGCACCGCGACTCGAAGGCCGAACGCCGAGAAGCCGAAGCCCCCGGCGCTCATGTACCCTCCCCCACGGGCGGCGGCAAGGCTAGCTCGACGCGCCGACTGGACGCCGGGAGCACGCGGTGTGGGTCCGCGGGAACCGCCATCTCCTTCTTTGTCAGGCCGATAGGTTTTGGGACGACGTTGGGGACCCCGCCGCGGCGGCAAAACGGCGCTGCTCCGCCGCGGTCAGCGACAGAACCCCCGGCACGGCTATGCCGGCAGCCTTTAGCAAGCTCCGCCGCGACATGTCGCCGAGTCTCTCCCTGGAGCCGGATACAGTAACCAGCCCCACGCGCTCCAACTCGGAAACGGCCTCCAGTACCGTCTCCTCCGTGAGCGCGTCGCCCAGACTCAGGCGCATCGCGCCGGTCAGCGCGGATAGCGTTCTCGGCTCGCGGCAAGCTTCAAACGCGGCGGCGGCGCCGGCGTCCAAAGCGTGCACGGTATCATTGGCGCCGTCAAATATCGCCGCGGAACCGTCGGGCAGTCTCTCGACGACGAAACCCTTCGGGACCGCATGTTGAATGACCAATTGTTCCATGCCCATTCGGGCCTCCTCCCTTCGGGTGAAGATATTCATCTGCGATGGTAGCATATCGTTTACGAGTGAGCGGGCCGCCTTCCATGCCCGGGCGTGCGACATGAATGTTGGGGCTTTTCGCGAAGGCTGGATTGTTCTGGCTTTCTAGAAGTATAGAATGCTTCTAGAAGAATCCCGGGCTTCTCAAAGGAAGCCCGCGGCCCGCCGCGCCGTGGTTACTTGTTCAGCGTAATCAGCCGGTCTTCTCGTGGGAACGTTTCCACCACGATGTCCTTGTAGAGGACTTCCTGCGATCCGTTGAAGCCGTGAAGTTGGACGCCGATGGGGCCAACTTTGATGCGGTTGGGATCGGGCTCCCGCCATTCCATTACCTGGACGCCGTTGAACGCCGTACGCACGCGGTTGCCCTGCGCCAGAATCTCCACCTTGACCCATTCGTGCTGGCTGGTGACTTTCTCGGTGGTGGCCCTGAACACGCGCAGGCCCCGGGACTCGATGTAGTCCCACATGCTCGGGCTGGGGAAAATCACGAGCGGTCCGCGGGTACCCCACTTATTGTCGCCTTCCACCACGACTTGGCCCCAAAAGCAGACGCCGGCGTGGTTTTCCGATTCCACCATCTTCGACGACAGAGTGAGCCGGAAATCGGAGTAATTGTCCTTGGTGTACAAAAAGCTGGTAGGCGTCCTGCCGCTGGATTTTCCGCGGATGGCGCCATCCGCCACCGACCACCACTCGGGACTGCCGTCCCAGCCGTCGAGCGTCTTGCCGTCGAAAAGCGTCTTCGTCACGCTGGCGCCGGCCCGCGGCGGGGTCAAAGGAATCGCTTCCAGCTCGGCGGCGGTGAAGGGCGTCGTGGGCGGACGCGGTGGGGCCGGCGCCGTGGGCTGCTGGCTCCATAGCAAACCCGCCGCCACACTCAAACCGGCGGCCGCGCCCAAGAGAGAAAATACCGTGGCTTTTTGCATTACATCAGTATAAAGCGCCTGCCCCACCGTGCTGCCGAGAAAAGCAGCCGGTCAGCCCACCACTACCACCGCCAGCTTCCCTGGCCCGTGCACGCCGCGAACCAGGATCTGTTCGATATCGGCCGTCCGGCTGGGGCCGGTGATCAGCACCATGGAGCTGGTCCCGTCGGCAGGCAGCGGAAGCGTGGCGAATAACTCGTCGAGGCCGCTCAAGATGCGGCCACTGGGCACCACGGCGATGTGCGCCGGCGGCAGCAGCGAGATGAGGCGCGCCTCGCGCGGGCTGGAGAGCATCACCAGCGTGCCGGTATCGGCCAAGGCGTAATCGGCGCTGGTAATGCCCACGTCCGTCGCCGCGCACAGTTGGCGCAGCTCGCTTTCCACGGTCAGCCCGCAACGCACGCCGGCGAGGCCGGAAATGCCGCATTCGGCCAGGAACGGCGCATTGGAAGCCACCGCCTGCTTGCCGTCGATGGCGGCGGCCACCCAGGCGCGCGCGGCGGCGGGAGTGTCCACCCGGACCGCTTCTCCCGCCAGGGCCGCGACCCGCGCCAGCAGCGACGCGATGCGCGCTTCGGCGGTGGTCTCCGGAATGCGGATGCGCACCGGCGGAGGAGGAGGCGTGGCTTCTCCGGCGGCGCGGCCGAGCGCCGTGCGTACGCGCTGAAGTACGGCGTCTCGGGACATCAGCGGCGCCTCCACATTTCGCGGAAGGAGCGCGCCGGCGCAGGTGGCAGATCGCGCTCGTCGATCCAGGCTTTGAGCGGAGGAAAGTGCATCAGGCCGGGCACGGAGCGGATCCAACCGGCCTTCCCGGAAGGCGCGACAAGCGAGGCCATCCTACCCGCCATGGCGTACAGCCGGGGATGCCGCATGAGCCAGGCGAACAGGCGGAAGGCCAGCTTCTCCCAGCGCCCGCGCCCTTCGCGGCGGTCGCTTATCTTGACCTCGGAACGCAGCTCGAGCAGCAATTTGGGCAGGTCGATCTTCACCGGACAAACTTCCGCGCAGGCCCCGCACAGGCTGGAAGCGAAGGGCAAACCGGGCGCGTGCGCGGTCCCCATGAACTGCGGGGTGAGGATGGAGCCAATGGGTCCCGAGTACACCCACGGAAAGCTGTAGCCGCCGATTTTGCGGTACACCGGGCAGGCGTTCAGGCAGGCCCCGCAGCGAATGCAGTACAGCGACTGGCGCTTGTCGGCGTCGGCCAGCAGGCGCGTGCGGCCGTTATCCACCAGAACCACGTAGAACTCTTCCGGGCCGTCCACTTCACCGGCGCGCCGCGGGCCGCTCAGGAACGACGTATAGACCGAGAGCCACTGCCCCGTGGCGCTGCGCGCCAACAGTTTCAGGAAGGTGGCCAGGTCGCGCGCCCGCGGGATAATCTTCTCGATTCCGGCGATGGCAATGTGGATCTTGGGGGCCGAGGTGGAAAGGCGCGCGTTGCCTTCGTTTTCCACCAGGACGACGGCCCCCGAATCGGCCACCAGGAAGTTGGCCCCGCTGATTCCGATATCGGCCGCCAGGAACTTTTCGCGCAGCACAGCGCGAGCGGTGGCGGTCTGCTTTTCGATTACCGTTTCGTGCGGCACGCCAAGGCGCGCGCTGAAGATCTCGGCCACGTCGTAGCGGGTTTTGTGCAACGCTGGCGCCACCAGGTGATACGGCCGCTCATGCGCTAGTTGCAGGATGTATTCGCCCAGGTCGGTCTCCACCGATTCCAGGCCGTGCTTCTCCAGGCGCTCGTTGAGGTCGATCTCCTCGGTGAGCATGGATTTCGATTTGACAATCAGCCGCGCGCCGCGCTCGCGGGCCAGCTTCAGGATGAAATCGGCCACCTCGGCGGCGTCCTGGCAGTACACCGCTTTGCCGCCGTGGGCCTCCAGGTTGCGCTCGAATTCCTCCAGGTAGGCGTCCAGGTTTTCGATGGCGTGCTTCTTGAGGGCGTGGGCCTGCGTGCGCAGTTCCTGGTAATCGGGTAGAACGTCGGGGGCCACGGCGGCGATGCGGCTCTCCTTGAGACGGCCGGTGGCCGTGTAGACGGCCTCCTGAAGCCTGGCGTCCCCCAGGGTTTCGTGGATATGCCGATGCATTTCGGTGGTCATGGCATCACCGGCTGGCCAGGACCTCGGCCAGGTGCATGGTTCGGATATTGTAGCCTTGCCGCGAAAGCGCCCCGCGGATCTGCATCAGGCAACTGGGGTCGAGCGAAACCACCGTGCGCGCCCCGGTGCGCATAATGGCGTCCACCTTGGCGCGCGCCATGGCCCCCGAAAGCTCGCCGAACTTCACCGCGAACGTCCCGCCGAATCCGCAGCACTCCGCGGCCGGTTCCAACTCGCGCAGTTCCAGCCCGTGTACGCGCGCCAGCAGACGCCGCGGACCGTCCCGGATCCCCATCTCGCGGAGCGAGTGGCAGCCATCGTGAAAGGTGACGATATCCTCGAACCGGGCCCCCACGTCTTCCACCCGCGCGACTTCGGTGAGGAACGCGGAGAATTCCCAAACCCGCTTTTCGAGGGCGTGCACGCGCGCCAGCGTCTCCGGCTCCTGGGCGAACAGCTCCGCGAAATGATGCGCCACCATGGAAGCGCACGAGCCGGACGGAACCACGATGGGGTCGCTGCCTTCGAAGGTATCGAGGAAGTGGCGCGCCACCGCGCGGGCTTCGTCGCGGTAGCCGCTGTTAAACGCCGGTTGCCCGCAGCAGGTCTGCTTTTCCGGGAAATCGAGATCGTAGCCGAGGCGCTCGAGCACCTCCGCCATGGCCATGCCGACTTGCGGAAAAAGCTGATCGACGATGCAGGTTACAAAAAGCGAAACTCGTGAGCCCATCGAGAGAATCGATTGTAGCGTACTGCGCGGGATAAGGCTCCAGCCTTGTCAAGTGGGATAAGGCTCCAGCCTTGTCACCCGCCAACCGCAATCGATGTAGAGCGGGCTTCCAGCCTGGCATGTCGGCATTTTGACGGCATTCTTAGAAGGACCGGCCCCTGAGACCGAAGTAGGGAGCCGCCGCCAGCATATAGCGGTCGTTGGTCCACACCTCGCTTTCTCCGATTTGTTGCGCCGTTGCCAGGTGCACGGCATCGGCCGTACGAATGAAGAGATCGGAAGGAGCGGAGACAATCAGGGCGCTGGTTGCCCGCAGCAGAGCCTCGCCGACCGGAATCAGCTTCCACAAACCCTCCCGCACGTGCTCGGAGAATCGCGACGACAGATCGCGCGCGTCGCCAGACGATGCCGAGCCTTCGTGCAGGCGGCGATGAAGTACCGCGTGGAACTCGGCCAAAGCCCATAGCGACGAATGGATGGTATCGGCGGTTCGCACCAGTTCGCGCACCCGCGCGGATTCGGGTTCATTGAAATAGAACTTCGCAATATAGGAAGTGTCGAAGTACACGGCGCCTACCGATCGCGGTCTTCTTCGAGGATCTTAGCGCTGTCGCCGGCTGGCGGCATGCGAGTCCATATATCCTGCATGGCGTCGAAGATACGCGCCTTCCTGCCGGCAGGCATGCGTGACGGAGCGGTAATGGGGCGTAACTCCGCCACCGGTTCGCCGCGGCGCTCGATCACGATCACTCCGCCCTTCTCGGCTTCGCGCACAAATTCGGAAGTGCGAATGTGGAGTTCCCGGACAGAGGTTTTCCTCATGTGCTACATTGTAGCGCAAGTGGACGTCCGGCAGCGCGTCATTATCTGATCGCCACAAGCACGGCGGCGCGGTGCGTCCGGTTCCGACGATCAGACTTCTCTTTCAACAAATTCCAATGCTCGCGGCGCACTACGTCGAGTAGATTCATGTTAAGCTAGCTTCAGCTAGATTGAGGAGAAACCGTGCAGGAAATCGGCGCCTTCGAGGCCAAGAACACCCTCGGCTCCTTATTGGACCGCGTCGAGCGGGGTGAAGAAATCGTGATCACGAGACATGGCAAACCTGTCGCTCGTTTGGTTGCCAGCGCTGGCGGTATCGATCGCGCGAGGGCGAAGGCGGCAGCGGAGCGCCTTCGCGCCCGCGCCGAACATCTATCGTCTGGACGTTTCGATTGGGAGGCTCTCAAAGCCGATCGCGACGAGGGCCGGCCTTGAGTCTGGTTCTCGACAGTTCCATCACGCTTGCCTGGATCTATTCGGCCGAAACCACGGAAGAGATCTCGATGGTTTTTGCGCGAGTGGTCGAATCCGGGGCATGGGTTCCGGCTCTCTGGCGCCTGGAGGTTGCCAACGTTCTCGAAATGGGTGTTCGAAAGGGCAGGTCCGATTCCGGTTTTCGGGATGCGGCGCTGGCCGATCTCGCTCTCCTTCCCATCACCGTGGATCAGGAGACCGACCGTCAGGCGTGGGGCGCGACGGCGAATCTGGCCGCTCGCCACCGCCTGACTCTCTACGACGCCGCGTACCTGGAACTGGCGCGCCGCCGCGGCCTGCCGCTAGCCACGCTTGACAACGAATTGCGGGCCGCCGCCGCTGCCGAGGACGTCGCCCTGCTCGGCCTCCGTTACTAAAGACCGATCCGCACCGGAGCGTTTTGGCTCCCCGTCGCGGACGCGGTGACATGATCGTGCCGCACCATCCAATTCTGGCTTTCTGGTATTATGGGATTATGGCGACGAGGAAAATGACTTTCAGCGTACCGGAGCCCTTGGCTGTGCGGTTTCTGCGCAGGGTTGCCTCACGCGACCGTTCGCGTTTCGTAAGCGAGGCCCTGGCTGCGCGGCTGGAAGAGCGCGACGTTGCGTTGATCCGTGCCTGCGAGATTGCGAATCAGGACCTGGATGTGGCCGAAATCGAGAGAGAATTCGACGGAATCGGCGACGAGATGGCGGAACCGTGGAAGTGATCCCGGAGCGCGGCGATATCTGGTGGGTAGCGCTGGACCCGGCGCCCGGTTCGGAGATTCGCAAGACACGCCCCTGCGTTGTGATTTCGGTTAAGGCGCTCAATGAAAGGCGAAGGACGGTGATCGTTGTCCCGCTGTCGAGTTTGCCGAAGGCCAGTCCGCCAATCCTGATCCCGATCTCCTGTGATGGGCGCCCCGCGGTGGCGGTGAGTGACCAGATCCGGGCGGTGGCAAAGGAACGCCTGCGTAGTCGACTGGGCGCAATCACAACGGATGAGATGGCGGCGCTGGAGGATGGCCTCAGGCAGATCATGCAACTCGGATAACGCAGAGCCGGGCCACGTGAGGAGTGTCCAGCTTGGGGTCGCCCATAACCTGCACATCCAAGAGAGTGGTTTTGGGTGGCTCCCCACACTGGACGCGTTTCGAGCTTTCGCCACCCGGTCAGCCCTCTGATCGAACCCATGCTCGCCCATTGTTTTGAGAGCGACCCGTGCGAACTGCTGGCCCGCATCCATGACAGGCACCCAGTCTGGACACCTCTCGAACTCGCCCAGGGGAGCCCGAGGTAACTTCCGGATGGCGCGTCACTCGTCCAGAATCCCGGCCGTCGGGTTAAGGTTACGGTTCTCACATCCTGACGTGGCAAGCCGGTGTTATACTACCTCCAATCTGGGGGGGCTAAATGGCAATCCCGGGGTCCGACCACACGCCCGTTCCGCGGATGGGAGGGTCCGATCCGGCGGCGGGCGCGCTTTTGTGACGGGGGGAACACGATGGCAGACTACAGCGCCTTGAAGCCCCACCTGCGTGGTGAGCTGATTCAACCGGGCGACGGTAATTATGACGATGCCCGAAAACTGTATAACGCGATGATCGACAAGAGGCCCGCCGCGATCGCGCGGTGCGTCGACGTCGCCGACGTGATGGCCTGCGTGAACCATGCACGCTTGAACGGCATCCTGCTGGCGGTGCGCGGCGGTGGACATAATGGTCCGGGCCTGGGGAGTTGCGACGGCGGCCTCGTGATCGATCTGTCGCGAATGCGTGGCGTGCGGGTGGACCCCGCCGGCAGAACCGCGCAAGTGGCGGGCGGATGCGTGTGGGGAGACGTGGACCACGCGACGCATCCCTTCGGACTGGCCGCGGCCAGCGGCATTATTTCCACCACGGGCGTGGGAGGCTTGACTCTGGGTGGCGGGATCGGCCACCTCTCCCGGAAGTGTGGTTTGAGCATCGACAATCTGCTGTCAGTGGATATGGTCCTCGCGGACGGGACATATGTTACGGCCAATGACCGGCAGAATCAGGACCTGTTCTGGGCGGTGCGCGGCGGCGGCGGCAATTTTGGCGTCGTGACTTCGTTCACCTTCCGTCTGCACCCGGTGAGCACGGTGATGGCGGGGCCGATTTTCTATGCCCTGGAAGACGCGCCCGCCGTAATGAGGGCCTACGAGCGTTTCATCACCACCGCCCCGGAAGACATCGGCGGGTTTTTTGCGTTTCTGGTGGTGCCGCCCGTGGACATATTCCCCGCGCCGCTGCACATGCGGACCGTCTGCGGAGTCTTTTGGTGTTCGACAGCCGGCCCGGACCAGACGGCGGAACTGCTCAAGCCGGCGAAGAGCTGGGCCGCGCCGCTGCTGGTGGGGGTTGGGCCGGTTTCGTTCCCGGCCTTGCAGAGCCTGTTCGACGGACTGTTCACTCCAGGACTGCAGTGGTACTGGAAGGCCGACTTCGTGGATCACCTCACGGACGAGTCCATCGCGCTGCACGTCAAACACGGTTCCAACCTGCCTTCCATCTTCTCGACGATGCATCTGTACCCCATCAACGGAGCGGTGCACCGGGTGGGAAGCGGCGATACGGCTTTCAGCTACCGGCGGACGAAGTGGGCCGAGGTGATTGTCGGCGTCGATCCGGATCCGGCCAACAAGGACAAGATCGCGAATTGGGCCAGGGACTACTGGGGCGCGGTGCACCCCTTTTCGGCGCCTGGAGCATATGTCAACTTCATGATGGAAGAAGGCGCTGCGCGCGTCGAGGCAACCTACGGCGCCAACTATGCCAGGCTGCAGGCAATCAAGACCAAGTACGACCCGGGCAATCTGTTCCGCGTGAATCAGAACATTGCGCCGAAAAGCGCAGGATGAGGGGGCGGCATGTAAACCGGCCGGGCGTCACTCGCCGCGGATGGCTGGTTACACGGAGCTTTGGATCACCGGAAGCCGGGAGATCCTGCGCGTCGTCTAAGGGGGGTGTCTCGAGGTTAGTTTCTGCGGATGTGCGGGCGGCGGACGGATGTACACCGTCATAGCCACGCCAGTGATCGCGATACCGACCGCCGGACGGCCAAGTGTGAGTGAACTATAACGGTATGATCTCAGGGAGAAAGAGTCGACATGAGTGAAGAAGCCAATGTTCGTTTGATCGAGAAACTCTATGACGCATTCAGTCGCGGTAACTTGGCGGCCGTCCTGAACCTTCTCGATCCCCAAGCGGAGCTCGATTTCGAGGGCCCCAAGGCGATTCCTTGGGCCGGGAATTGGCGCGGTCGGGAGGGTTGGGCGCAGTTCTTCCAAACGTTGGGCGAGAACGCGGACGAAATCGCGCTAAAGATGGAGCCGTTCGCGGCGCAAGGCGATAACATTGTCACCGCCGGCCGGTATCAAGCGCGCGTCAGATTGACAGGTCGGCGAATCGATTCGCCCCTGGTTCACCTGTGGACCGTTCGCCATGGCATGGTGGTGAAGTGTCAGGAACTGACCAACACCGCGACAGAAGCGGCCGCGTGCGCAAAAACAGCGGTATGATTGCCCCTCGCGCAACCGCGTGACGGGAAAGACCCATCGGGCTCGGTTTGTCCCGCTCGAAGTTTCCTGTTGCACCCAATTGTCCAGGGATGGGAACCCGGCCCTCTTCATCCACCCACTCGGTGCGGATCAAACGCCGCGCGGGCCGCTGTCGCGTTCGAATCGGAGTAAGAGAATCCGACTCGTTCTTGCCTCCTCCGGAACCTGGCCCTATTCAGCGGGCGATTTCCTTCTTGAGCATCTCGATGTACCGGTGGTTCTTGCGGCGCCGCACTTCCCGGTCCGGAGCGAAGAAGTGATCGATTCGGACGCCGGTTACCCGCACCGAATCGAGACACTCGGGCGTTTTGCAAGGCTGCTCGGGGGAAGCGTTCGCGTCTTCCACGCCATGGAGGCGGAAGTTTCTCACTCCCGCTCCTGTAGCGTCCGGAAACCAGTGGTGGCCGCCCATGGCATAATCAAGCGCCAAGGCTGCATTCTCGTAAAAACTAGCCGCGCTCATTCGGAGCGGCACAGCGTGACGGGCGGGATGCCCAAGCTCCGCAAGGAAGGATAATCCGCCTGTCCGGTTTCGACGCCGGCGAGTTGGCGGCCGTTCGTCAACTCGAGCTGAAGGAAGGTAACGTCCCGTCTGGAAGCTGTGCGAATTCCCCCGCAAGCTGCGCGTCTGTCACCGGCCGCTCCACCGGCCGCTTTCACAAAACCTAATCGATGGCGCCGGCTGTCACCGGCCGCGCCCGAGGCAGCCTGGCGGGACACTCTACTTGGCGCCGAAAGCGCCTGCTGAAGCAAGGAATCGTGTGGAATGTCACACTGGGTGAGCATCTCAAGGTCCCCAGGATCCTATATACGCTATGCCTAGGGCCACATTTCCATTTTGAACTCCGCCTACGAATCTTCCGCTGTTGGTCGTCATCAATATCTGTGCGGTCGCTCCAACGAGGTGCGGTTATGGCCGAGCGTGCTCGCGTACAACCTGAGGAACCCGTGGCGGCGACTGGTGCTGCCGAAGAAGATCGAGAACTGGTCGCTAACGAGTTTGCAAGAAAGGCTGGTGAAGACGGGCGGGCGATTGGTGAAGCATGCCCGTTATTGCTGGCTGCTGTTGGCGGAGAGCCATTTGGCGAGGCGGCTATTTGGCGGCATGGTGCGGCGGATTGATGCGCTGCCGGTGGCGACGGGGTATAGGCTTGGTCTTCTATTCGGACTGGGACCGGGGCAGTGGTATGTTTTTGCAGATTCTGGAGGTGGCTCAATGCCACGAGGGCTGGGACAAGTAGTCCGCGGAATATTTCTGGCGGGAACCACAGCACTGCTCGGGTTGCGCGCTCAGGACTTTGGCGACCTCTATCGTCAGGCCGCACAATCCTATCGTAATGCTGCATCGCAGGAGAGTGGCGCGACCAGAAGCTGCATGCTATCCAACGCCAGCTATTACGATTGCCTTGCCAACCAGCTATCCAACAGCAGCCTATCGTGTACGCAGCCCGCTTGTGCTCCTTCCGGGGGCATGACGTCCACGTCGTCGACAACTCCCGGGTCTTCAGGTACGACCTTTGACGGTTCTTCGCTGAATCCGATGATGCTGGCCAACTTCTGCAGATACTGCAGTGCAACGGGGACCTCTTGTCCGTCATCTTGCCCTTCGGGAGCCTCCTCATCCAGCCCCACCTTTGGGGGGACTGCTTCTGGACGCACGGGGACGGCCGCAGCTATTCAATCCGGGGCTGACCTCGCAGTTGGGTTGATCCAGGGGATCTTCAACCGGCGCGCGGCGAAACAGGCGGCCGAGGAGGCGCAGCACGATGCAGAGACCCAGGCACAACAGGAAGCCGCCGATCGACAGCGCCAAGCGGAGGAATGGCAGGCTAAGATGCGCTCCTTCGAGGCCGAACAAATTCAAAGTGAAGCCTGCACCACCTTGATCGAAGCGGCCCGTCTGACGGGGGGATCTGTGGATCTCGGTGGCGACAATGCGTGCGCGCGGGCAATTGAGGCCGAACTCGGGCCTCTTTCCACTTACGGTGCCGCGAGGGGCGGAAACCCCGGCCAGCCGAGGCCAAACAACATCCTACTGGACAGCTCCAATATACCCAGGCAGAAATTGATTTCGGGACTCAGGGAACCGGATCCCAATCGCAAAACGCCCTCGACAGCCTGACCGATGCGGCCTCACCTTCTTCTAACAGTTCGGCTCCGCCCGGTAGCGGTGCACTCGATCAATTGACCGGCGCGACAACGCCAGGCGGCGGCGTAGCAACAGTAAAAATCGTAATAGCGCCCTCGATCAGTTGACTCAAGACACCGGCCCAACTCCTTCAGGCCAAGCCACAGGACAGTCTCCGGGTGGACAGGTTCAACAGCAGATTCGAGAAGCCAGGATGCGGCGGGGACCAATTCGTTGGATACGCTGGCATCGCAGACCGTGAGCGCACCCAGCGTTTCACCCACGCAACCTACCTCATCAGCGCCACTCACGCTTCCGTCAACCCGTGACCGGAATGATCTGGCTCCGTTTCAACAGTAATCCGCAGCAGACCATCCGCGACCCTCCATCGTCCGGATATTCACCGTCCATCGCCAACTTCGAACGCGCTTGGCGTCCCAAGCCAAACCGCAGTGATCAATCTGATGCCGATGTAAAGCCATTCTAAAAATCACAAGAAAGTCGAGAATATTACAAGTTGAAACGAGTACCGCAACAGTGCAGATAGCAACCGTATCTATTCCGTCAACCACACCCAGCACGTCACGCGTACGCAGCGAATGAGGTCAAATGCGAATTTGGATTGTCAATCCATCGCGAGGAAGAGCGTGAAGCCAGTCAGCAGCTGCCCTGTAATGAATCGCACCAGTCTTTCACTTTATCACACCTTCGATGCGATCCAGGAGAGTTTATACCACGAAACTCTATCATGATCAGCACGCTGAGCAGCAGAACCACTTATAGCTGCTATCTTTATGGGTAGCGCTGGACCCAGCGCTAGTATAAAAAAAAAAAAAAAAAAAAAAAAAAAAAAAAAAAAAAAAAAAAAAAAAAAAAAAAAAAAAAAAAAAAAAAAAAAAAAAAAAAAAAAAAAAAAAAAAAAAAAAAAAAAAAAAAAAAAAAAAAAAAAAAAAAAAAAAAAAAAAAAAAAAAAAAAAAAAAAAAAAAAAAAAAAAAAAAAAAAAAAAAAAAAAAAAAAAAAAAAAAAAAAAAAAAAAAAAAAAAAAAAAAAAAAAAAAAAAAAAAAAAAAAAAAAAAAAAAAAAAAAAAAAAAAAAAAAAAAAAAAAAAAAAAAAAAAAAAAAAAAAAAAAAAAAAAAAAAAAAAAAAAAAAAAAAAAAAAAAAAAAAAAAAAAAAAAAAAAAAAAAAAAAAAAAAAAAAAAAAAAAAAAAAAAAAAAAAAAAAAAAAAAAAAAAAAAAAAAAAAAAAAAAAAAAAAAAAAAAAAAAAAAAAAAAAAAAAAAAAAAAAAAAAAAAAAAAAAAAAAAAAAAAAAAAAAAAAAAAAAAAAAAAAAAAAAAAAAAAAAAAAAAAAAAAAAAAAAAAAAAAAAAAAAAAAAAAAAAAAAAAAAAAAAAAAAAAAAAAAAAAAAAAAAAAAAAAAAAAAAAAAAAAAAAAAAAAAAAAAAAAAAAAAAAAAAAAAAAAAAAAAAAAAAAAAAAAAAAAAAAAAAAAAAAAAAAAAAAAAAAAAAAAAAAAAAAAAAAAAAAAAAAAAAAAAAAAAAAAAAAAAAAAAAAAAAAAAAAAAAAAAAAAAAAAAAAAAAAAAAAAAAAAAAAAAAAAAAAAAAAAAAAAAAAAAAAAAAAAAAAAAAAAAAAAAAAAAAAAAAAAAAAAAAAAAAAAAAAAAAAAAAAAAAAAAAAAAAAAAAAAAAAAAAAAAAAAAAAAAAAAAAAAAAAAAAAAAAAAAAAAAAAAAAAAAAAAAAAAAAAAAAAAAAAAAAAAAAAAAAAAAAAAAAAAAAAAAAAAAAAAAAAAAAAAAAAAAAAAAAAAAAAAAAAAAAAAAAAAAAAAAAAAAAAAAAAAAAAAAAAAAAAAAAAAAAAAAAAAAAAAAAAAAAAAAAAAAAAAAAAAAAAAAAAAAAAAAAAAAAAAAAAAAAAAAAAAAAAAAAAAAAAAAAAAAAAAAAAAAAAAAAAAAAAAAAAAAAAAAAAAAAAAAAAAAAAAAAAAAAAAAAAAAAAAAAAAAAAAAAAAAAAAAAAAAAAAAAAAAAAAAAAAAAAAAAAAAAAAAAAAAAAAAAAAAAAAAAAAAAAAAAAAAAAAAAAAAAAAAAAAAAAATAAAAAAAAAAAAAAAAATAAAATAAAAAAATAAAATAAAAAAAAAAAATAAAATAAAAAAATAAAATAAAATAAAAAAATAAAATAAAAAAATAAAATAAATAATAAATAAATAAATCAGAAAAAAATTCGCAAGATATCACACCCGCGTTTCTTATGATTTTCAGTATAACCGATACTGCGCGCACCAAGTTTTATGCCAAGACGCGACTAGATCAGCTTCAAGCCTCAGAGATAGAACCATGAGCGCAATCACAGTCTGTTTTCGTCTCAGTCGCTGCTCTGCGCAACAGATCTCCTACGATGAACTTCTCGCGCGAGATCAGCACTGCCACAAACTATCAGGCGCCGTTCACATGTCGCAAGCGAAGGAATCGATGACCACGCTGAGTATTCCTGTTGGCCCCAATTGTCCGGACAACCCTTTCCCGAGTCCATCTCACTTCAGAATGCCTTGGCGCGGGCGGTGATGACCACTGATCCGTGAGGCTTTATCCGACCTTCGAAAACGGCAAGAAGCGATTCCGCCACCGTGTCCATTTACAGCACCAGAGAGCGCCAACCGGGACGTACCGGATCGCCGATGTGCGCATCTCCCCCGATGGCAAAATGGTGCTGTTCACAGCGAACGTGGGGCTCGAAGCATATTTATGCCGTTGCCTTGGACGTAGCGCCCCACGCCGATCACCCGAGAAGGACGGCGAATGATAACGGCGCTGGTCACCCGATTCGAAGTCGATCGTCTTTCTCTCCGACCGCGGCGCTCGCGCAAGTTTGGACCATTGGTGCCGATGGATCGCATCCCTAGTGAGAGCGTTCCGCGGTCCCGAGCGACTGTTCAACCCGCAATGATATTGTTTACTTTGCGCTCGATCATCTGTTCAGGCTCAAATCTCAAAGAGATGGAGCAGCTCTCCTACAAGCGTCATAGCTGACTACGATATATCGCCAAAATTTAAAAAACAGCTCATCGATTGTCCGTCGCCCCAATGGCCGGCCATCCGTTGGGTAGCGCTGGACCCGGCGCTCAGTTCGGAAATTCGCAAGACACTCTTTCTCCCATTTCCATCTGCACAGTAATCTTTCAGCTTCTTGTCCTACAGCAATACGCAATAACAATTTACACCTTCAATCTCTCGGTGAAAACCTTCATTTGGCCCGACTCCGGGCGTTGCTTTTTGTTTGACTAATCAGGATCCAACTCTTCATTACACGCCCCTGCGTTGTGATTTCGGTTAAGGCGCTCAATGAAAGGCGAAGGACGGTGATCGTTGTCCCGCTCGTCGAGTTTGCCGAAGGCCAGTCCGCCAATCCCACCCTCTTGCGCCGTGACCCAGCGGCTCGGGTTTCCAATGCATAGATCGGGAGGCCCCTTGTCGTGCGCGCCGTAAGATGATGGAATTGGCAATTGATACCGCACTTGCGCGCTTTCTACACTAGTCTGATCCCGATCTCCGGGTGTCAGGGCGCCCCGCGGTGGCGGTGAGTGACCAGATCCTACGCGTAACAGGATCGACACTGTGAGCAGGCATGGAGTTTCCTCGCATGTACGATTCTCCACCACCTATACTCGGGCGGTGGCAAAGGAAACGCCTGCGTAGTCGACTGGGCGCAATCACAACGGATGAGATGGCGGGAGGCATACGCATCGCGGCCAACGCCTATACCGGGCAGCGGCTCTACGGCGAGCCATCGAATCGCTGCAGGGGGTCTGGCGCGGGCTCAGGACAGATCAAGCAACTCATCCGGGATACGCAGCCAGGTGCGCCGCCTGATGGCCCGATCGGTCCTGCGATAGGCGCGCCCGAGCCCGTGCGCGCTGGTCCAGCGATGCCGGCGGCTGGCACACAGCCGGAAATCGTACTTTGGAAGTCAATCGAAAACAGCACGCGGCCGGATGATTTTCGCGGATATTTGAACAGCTATCCAAACGGCGCTTACGCGTCAATTGCACGCCTCCGGTTAGCTGCGGCACAGAAGATGGAGAGTTCTGCGCGGGAAGCCAGTGATTTCAAAACATTCACCTTGCCAGTGGAACACGAGCGATCTGGGATGATTTATCACTGGTGTTATGGGCACATCCGATTAACTCCAGAGGGCGCCGCCTATGATGGAGACCGAGATCGCATCGGATTCTCGAAAGTGGATGTCATCAGCGTGGGTGTGGGACCAGACGGTGTCGAGTTCCGGTTGAAAGACGGTCAAAGGTGGCAGTTTTCCCTGATCAGTGAGGCGGACGTGGGCCGTCGAAAGATAAAGGATAACCAGCCTGGCGACTACAGTCTCGCGAGACTGTTAGCCGAAAGATGGGGCCTGGAGGATGTCTCCCGATCAGCGTACGCTCATGCCGAACTCCGAAACACTATCTGCGCGGTCAAGCACTGGGGCGGATCAGCCGGCTCCCAGGACCGGCGCAGAGCCATCGCGACGCGCACCGGTAGCGCCTTTAGCTATCGCGAATAACAGCGTCCGTCCTTCCGCACCGCAGCAGCGAGTCACGCTTGTTGATGGGTGTGAAGACAATCCACCGAATCGGGGTACACTGACGATCGACTCTGTAGTGACGTACGTCGACTCCAGGCCCAATCGCGGCTGGTCCGCCCCGAAGGAGAACGTTTTCATCCATAGGCTCTGGTTCGGTGACGGGAAGGCGGAAAAGGGTCTCAATCAAGCGGCAAAAGATGGCACCCTCAATGTGGGCGAGCTGCGAATCAAGGACGTCTATGTGGAATTCAAAGTCAACGGCCACAACAGAGGTTTGTATTGCTCCGGAGACGGACTGAAGATCTTATATCCCTTGTTCAGCAGAACGCGATGACTGGATACGTGATTTGTGGAAGAAACGAAATATAGTCCGACGATTCGGGAGGGACATTCATGAAAACTATGACCACTGTGGTGCTCTTGACGGTATGCATCGCCTGGGCGCAGTCATATGACGAGCTTTTGGCGCGAGCGAGATCGGCACTGGCCGGCAGGAACTACAGGGAAGTAGTCACGGCCAGCCAGCAAGCTATCCAAATGAATGAGCAGCGGTGGGAGGCATACGCCATCGCTGCAAATGGATATTCGGGGCAGCAGTTCTACGATGACGCGATTGGCATGCTGCAGATGGCTTTGCCGCGCGCGCCCGAGGACAAGAAGCAATTAGTACGAGACGCGCTCCAGCAGGTGCGGAGGCAGATGTCCGCGCCGGCAGCCTCGGCTCCTCCTCCACCTCCTTCGGCAAGTGCGGCCCCGGCAACTACCCAGCAGGAAATCATACTGTGGAAGTCGATCGAAAACAGCAGGAATGCCGACGATTTCCGCGGCTATCTCGATAGATACCCGAACGGCGCGTATTCGCCGGTGGCGCGCATGCGATTGGAGTCGTTCCGTAAAGAACAGGAGCGCATAGCCGGCACTGTTTGGACACGTACCGTTGACCTCCGTACATACACCTTAGAGTTCACCGGCGACGGCACTTGCCAGTTGTCGGCGCCGGCGGAGAGATCAGGGAAGACCGTGCCCGCTCCAGCGGCCCGTTTCTTTCAGCAGCGGCGGCTATTGCCTGCCTACAATCAAGGGTGTGCATGGGTGCAAGACGGGCCTAATATCCGTGTAACCTTCGATGATTACGGGCGTGCGGCTTGCAGAATAGAATATGTGGTCACGATGACCGGTGGCCAGCTTGCAGGGTCAATCGAATACACGCAGCTCGGGCGGCAACAGTGCGAAGGCGTCACAAGCATACACTTTCAACGTAGCAAGTAAGTGTGACAGTCTGACCAATCGTTCGAAACGATGCTCTCATTCGGGTATTGTTTGCGTTCTCCGTACTGCCGTTAGCCGCGCCTCCTCTGGAACCTGGCCCTATTCATCGCTCGGCTTGCCGGAACACGGGGGATCCGTGAGTGTATTGCGTGGTCCAGCCGGTTCCGAGTTATGAAGCCCGCCGGGTTGCCCTCCCTGATCCGCCAAATCGGCGGGGAGGTTGCCCTCCCGATCCACCAGATCGAAGGGCACCGGGATCGGAGCCCGGCCGCCGCGCTGATCCACCAACCACTCGGGGTTTTCAGCGGCCAGGTCGCTCAGAGCTTTCATCGCGGATGTGTAGTCTCGCCCGTCCCGGGTTACGAAGCTCACCACGTTGCCTTCCGGATCCGCCCATTCGGCGGGTATCAGGATGGGAACCCGGCCCTGTTCATCCACCCACTCGGTGGGGATCGGATCCGCTGGCACGACGACGCCTCCGGGGGCGGGACTCGAATACGACGCGAGGCGGCGATGGGATTCGTCAGCCGCCGCGACCGCGACCACGGCGTCGGACGCCTTAGCCGGACAGGCGGTCATGCCCGGCAGGTTTCCCGCCGCCACGTATACCGACTCCCCGGCCGCCGCCACTCGTCGCGCTGCCTCGCAGAGCGAGCAGTGACCCAGGCAATCGGGACGGCAGTACCCCGCCGACAGGTTCACCGTGGTGATGCGCTTGTCGTCGCGCACCCAGCGAAGCGCCTTCAGCAAATCGTTCACACGCCCCGTCCCGTGACGGGCGCCCAACTCGGACACGTCTCGAACTCACCATTCTCGCCCTGCGGGCGCTTCCCAAAAAAGAGGCGGACGAGTGCTTTGAGTTACTGGACGGCCTCAGGTTCGTATGTCCCGTTTGGTGGCCGCACAGCGGGGAGGAGTTGGGGAAAAAAGCACGACGCCAGTGCAAAGACGTCTATGAGGGCCTCCTCTCGTTTATCGGTTTTTGTCCGAAGATAGATGACTCCTATGGCGCCACCCGAAATCTCCGAGGCAGCATCCGGAAGTTGGTCAAATCCAACCTCGAATTCAGTCGCGTGGACGATGCGGTTCAATGCCTCTCTAAGGTCAGTCACTTTGGTCAAGCCGCGGGCAGGCGACCAAAGCCGGAATGGCTCGTTGAGCGTGAACTTGGTGCGAATGGCCCTGTTGTCAAGAATCCGTCGAACGTGAATCGCGAAAGCGATAGCCGTATCTGTAACCTCTTGATCGATGTGGCGCTGGATAATGGCGCCATTGGCGCGCGGAAAAGGAGCGCTCCCGAAGGCCCACAAACCTGCCGCCGCCGCTTCGGCTCGCTGCAACGCGAACTCGTTGATGCCATTGATCGATCTCATTCACCACCCCCGACCCGAAGCCCAGATCCTCTTATGCCATCTTCACCACTCTCAAACGCGAATCCGCTAACTGGTGTTGGCTAGGTCGATGGCGCAGTCCCGCCCGGCTTGCGTTTTGGCGGCAATTCGAACCTGACAAACTCGTAACCGCCTTCCCGTGCCGCATCGACCGCCGCCACGAGTCTTTCAGGATGCTTTTCGAGGACGCTAATGTGGTTCGTACTGAGCACGACAAGAGCCAGTTTGCGGCCTTTCAGATTCTGTTGATATTCGAGACTTTGATCCGCCGTGACCATAATTTCAAACCCGGCGTCTTCTGCTGCGCGCAGAAGATCGCCGTTGACCAGCCGAGCCCAGCCCAGTTCCTCAGCCGTGCGGACGTCGTGTTTCCCGAGATAACGCCCGAGTAGGTACGGGACGTTTTTATCAAACAAAATGCGCAAATCGCTGGCTCTCGGCGAACTGTTTTACGCCTGTGACCAGGCGTAGCTCAATCTGATAGGCCTTCGCCACATCGTCCGGCGACATCCCATCGTCGAGATTATCCAGCACTGCCTGAACCGGCATGCGCGGCTCTTCCTTAAAGACCGGCGCGCCATGCAAATAGCGGGGGTCCACCATTGCGAGATCGAATTTCGACCAATCCATACTCATCCTCCTCTCCATTCTATCTGTTCCTCTTGCCCCTTGGCGCGCTGTAGCGCCCCTCCGCGAAGGTGCGCTACGTGTAACGGCCGCTTCGATGGCTTCCACGGAACATGGGGATTGGTTTCGAGTCCACTCTGGGGCCTCAGTAGACGTTCGAACCGGCAAGTCGAAGAAACAGATAGGGAGAATCAGAAAAGAACTTTTCATTTGGCTCCCCGGGCAGGACTCGAACCTACAATCCTCTTCGGCCGCCAGACGAAAGCGTCCGCCCCACAATTCCGCGCCTCACCGCCCCGCGCCAAGCCGGTCCGCCAGGGACTGCGGCAACCCCGCCTCCCGGATCTTGCGCTGCGCGCTCGCCACGTCGTAGGAAACGCGCCGGTAGGTGACCGTGCCGGCCCCGGAATCGTAGAGCGCGAAGGCGGCGCGGGGGTCGCCGTCGCGCGGCTGCCCCACCGAGCCGGGGTTGAGCAGGTAGGCGCAGCCGGCGTCGAGCGCCATGGTCCGGCCCTGGGCGCGCGCCGACATGCGGGGAATCGTCTCCACGCCCTCCTGGTTCCAGATATAGCCGCCCTGAACATGGGTGTGGCCGAAGAAAGCCAGGCGGCATTCCAGGTAGGCGAACGCGCCGGCCGCCTCGGCGCCGGCCCCCACATATTCGTCCTCGTCGTAGGGCGAGCCGTGGGCCACTTCGAAGTGTTCCAGAACCAGCGGCCCCTTGGGCAGGTCGCGGACCCAGGCCAAATTCGCCGGAGTGAGGGCCTGCTGGGTCCACACGGCGGCGGCCTTGGCCACCGGGTTGAACCACTCCAGGTCCACCAGGCCCGTGCAGGCGCGGTCGTGATTGCCGCGCACCACCAGAGCGCAGTGGGCGCGCACCCAATCCACCACCGGGTTGGGGTCGGCTCCGTAGCCCACCAGATCGCCGCAGCACACCGCCCGATCCCAGCGCCCGTGCGCCTCCCGGGCTACCGCGTCCAGGGCTTCCTGGTTGGCGTGGGGGTCGCTCAGGATGAGGTAGCGCACCGCGGGGTCTATGCCTTTCTCAGACGAAGCAGGGTGATTTCGGGAGGCGCCCCGATGCGGGCCGGAAAGCCGATGGCGCCGATGCCGCGCGTGACATACAAGGCCGAAGCGCCCAAGCGATACAGGCCGTGGACGTAGGGCGTAAAGAAGCGGGCGGGATTGAGGGACTGGTCCAGAATTTCCACCGTTACCTGCCCTCCGTGCGTGTGCCCCGAGAACGTCAGGTTCCAGCCCTGCCCGGCGGCCACCGGAAAAACGTCGGGATTGTGCGAAAGCAGCACGTTGCACGCGCCCGGAACCACCAGCGCGCCGGCATTTCGCAGGTAGGGTTCCCTGCCGGTCTGGGTCTGGTAGTCCACCCCGGCCAGGTTCAAAACCGCCTCGCCGAAGCGGAGCGGCTGAGCGTGCCCGCGCAGGAAGCGGATGCCCACGGCGGCGGCGGCCCTGGCCGCGGTATCTTCCACATGCGCGTAGCGCTCATGGTTGCCCATGCAGCCGAACACGCCGGCCTCGGCCCGGATGCGCGCAAGCTGGCGGATGCAGGCGTCCAGCGGGTCGCCGGGCGAGGAAATCAGGTCGCCCGTGATCACCGCCAAGTGCGGCCCCAGGCCGGCGGCGATGTCGATTGCCCGGGCCAGCTCCAATTCGCTGAGGAACGGGCTCAGATGGATGTCGCTCAGTTGCAGGATGCGCAGGCCGTCCAGGTCCGGCGCCAGCCCCGGCAGGGGGACGTCGATCTCGCGCACGCGGAAATCCGTGCGCTCCACCAGCGAGCCATAGGCCAGCACGGCGAAGGGGCCGGCCATCGCCAGGTTGGCGGCCAGGTTGAGCGCGCGCCGGCGATGCGGGTCGGTGTCCACATCGAGACGCTTGCGAATGGCGCCGCGAACCGCATATACCGCGGCCGCCACGGTGGCGACCACCAAGTAAGCCCGGGCCGCGGCCGCCAGCAGAGTGGAGACCGGCCCGAGCAGCCCCGAGCGCCAGGCAACGCTGTAGAACGTGAGACCGTAGCAGAACATCACCGCCGCGAAGAGCAGGCACGCCGCGGCGCGCGCGGTCCATCGCGAAGTGGCGGGCGCAACCCGGCCGGCCGCCCCCAAAAGGGTCCACGAGATCCACGCCTGCACCAACAGAAGGGCCGCTAACCCCAGCCAATTCACCGTCTGGCTCAACCCTGCGCTCCCCTCTCCATTCTAGCTATCGGCCATGTAGCTTTAGACTCCATAAATTATTTCTATGGCGCCCATTCAGTATTTCTTGTGGCTCTGCGCAGCGCCATCTTCTACCGTGTGGTGTTCCCGCCTCGTCCGCGGGTTCTACCTCCACGTCGAGGAGACCAAGTTGTCTAATCGTGTCTTTGCCGCGCTATTGCTGTTCTCTTCCTCCGCCCTGGCGCAAGCGCCGCCGGGCGATCGCGCCGAATTGCGGGCCTTGCAGGCCGCGGTAGCCGCTTCCCAATCGGCCGGCGACAACGCCTGGATGCTGGTCAGCGCCGCGCTCGTGCTCATGATGACGGGTCCCGGCCTGGCTCTGTTCTACTGCGGCCTGGTGCGCAAGAAGAACGTGCTCGGCACCATGATGCAGAGCTTCGCCATGATGGCGTGGATCACCCTGCTATGGGCGGTCTGCGGCTACAGCCTGGTGTTCGCCGGCGGCAACGCGTTTATCGGCGACCTGCGCTACCTGTTCCTGCGCGGGGTGGGAGCGGCGCCGAACGCGCTCTACGCCCCCACCATTCCCCAGCAGACGTTCATGATCTATCAGCTCATGTTCGCCATCATTACCCCGGCGCTGATTGCCGGCGCGTTCGCCGAGCGCATGCGCTTCGGCGCCATGATGCTGTTCTCCACGCTGTGGGCGTTCTTCGTATACTTCCCGCTGGCGCACATGGTGTGGGGCAGCGGCGGCTTCCTCAACGCGTTCCTCGGCGGCAAGTATCCGGTATTCGATTTCGCGGGCGGAACGGTGGTGCACATATCCTCCGGATTCTCCGCTCTGGTGGTGGCGCTGTACATCGGCAAGCGCGCTGGCTATCCGCACGAGAAGATGGCCCCGCACAACCTGGTGCTCAGCTTCATCGGCGCGTGCCTGCTGTGGGTCGGCTGGTTCGGCTTCAACGCCGGCAGCGCGCTGGCGGCGTCCCCGCTAGCCACCAGCGCATTCGTGGCGACGCACTTCGCCGCCGCCGCCGGGGCCATCTCCTGGATGGCGGCCGAACGCCTGCGCAGCGGCAAAGCCAGCGCCCTCGGCGCCATTTCCGGGGCCGTTGCGGGATTGGCCACGGTCACCCAGGGCGCCGGCTTCGTGCAGCCGTTCAGCGCCATTCTCATCGGTCTGATCGCGGGCGTGTTGGGCCACTTCATGGTCGGCGTGGCCAAGGAAAGATTCCACTATGACGATTCGCTCGACGTCTTCGGCGTTCACGGCGCCGGCGGTCTGGCGGGCTGCCTGCTCACCGGCGTGTTCGCCACCCGCGCCGTCAACTCGGCTCTCAAGCTGGCTAACGGCCAGCCCGCCGCGCTAGGCTGGATCGACGGCAACCCGGCCCAGGTGCTGAATCAACTCATCGGGGCAGGCATCGGCATCGGTCTCGCCGTAGTCGGTACGCTCGCCGCGCTCAAGATCACCGGGTTGGTGACCCCGATCCGCATGAGTGAAGGCGCCGAAGCCAACGGCATGGACCTATCGCTTCACGGCGAAGAAGGCTACAATTTCGAGGGGTAGTTATGGTCAAGATTGAAGCGGTCATCCAACCCTCCAAGCTGGACAACGCCCGAGAGGCGCTCAAGAACATCGGCATCGATGGTTTGACGGTAAGCGAGGTGCGCGGCCACGGACGCCAGAAGGGCCACAAGGAGGTCTACCGTGGCCGCGAGTACCACGTGGATCTCCTCCCCAAGCTGAAACTCGAAATGGTGACGCCCTCCGCCCGCAAGGACGAAGTGGTTCGCACGCTCGTCGAGGCCGTGCGCACCGGCGCCATCGGAGACGGCAAGATCTTCGTCTCCGAGGTGGTGGAAGCCATTCGGATCCGCGACGACAACCGCGGCGAAGCGGCCCTGTAGAGATCGGCCGCTTTCGATCCCGGGAAGCCCCGGCGCGCCCTCCCGGAACCCCGGAACGCCGCGCCGCCGTGTTACTTTAAGAGCTTGCACAGGCGTTCCGGCGGGCCGGAACGTCGGTGCTCCAGGGGCGCGCCGTTGCGCCACGGGTTTTGCGGGAAACATGATGCCATTGACGGAGCGGAGCAACGCCTTGGGCGCCCCCGCCGCGCGGGGCCGGTTCATTCCGCGCGAGCCGATCGTCCTCGATAGGACGGGGCTCCTCGGCTCGGGTTCGCGGCTCTTCAAGCGGGCATTCGACCTGATCCTGGTGGCCCTTATCGGGCCGCTGGCCCTCGTGCCGGGCCTGCTGATTGCTCTGGCCATCGTCATCGATTCCCGCGGCCCGGTGTTCTTCGCCCACAGGCGGGTGGGGAGGGCCAGGCGGACCTTCCGGCTCTGGAAATTCCGGTCCATGGTTGGGGACGCCGACGCGCTCCTGGAGAGATACCTGCGGCAACACCCCGAGCGCGCTTCGGAATGGGAACGCACGCATAAGTTGAAGGACGATCCCCGCGTCACCCGGGTAGGGCGTTTTCTCCGCAAGACCAGCCTGGACGAATTGCCGCAGTTGTGGAACGTGCTGCGCGGCGACATGAGCATGGTGGGGCCGCGGCCCATCGTGGCCGCCGAGGTGGCCAAGTACGGCCCCGCGTTCGGCCTGTACTCACAAGTCCTTCCGGGCCTCACCGGCCTGTGGCAGGTTTCCGGCCGGAACGATACCCAATACAGCCGGCGTGTGGAACTCGATTGTCATTACATCCGGAACTGGTCGGCGTCCCGGGATCTGGGGATCCTGCTCAAGACGGCCGGCGTGATTGCCCGCGGCCGCGGGGCTTACTGAAAGGCATCTCCCACCATGGCGGCGGCTTAGTAACTCCGACCATGTGGAACTGTGCGATTGTGGGGCAGCTTATCAAGCTGCGCGCCGGTTGGAAACCGCGCCGGATTCACCGCTGAGACGCTGAGAAAACGCGGAGCGGATACCGAGATTCTCCGCTGCTCCGCGGTGAACTTGGGCCGTTACGACTATCGGCACAGCGCGGCCGCGCCGGCTATGCCGGCGTCCGCGCTGTAGCGCGCCAGCTCGAGCGGAATTTCACTGGTGCGCGGGTTGATGGTCCAGCCGGGCAGGTTCTTCTTCATGCGCGGGAAAAAGGAGCTCGATCAACTCCGCCACCCCGCCGCCGATCACCATGATGTCGGGATCGAACCAATCCACCACGTTGCCGAGCCACACCGTGAGCAGGTCGGCGGTCTCTTCGAGGACTTCGGCCGCCACCGCGTCTCCGCCGCGGTACGCCTCGCCCACATCCTCCGCCTTCACCCGCTCCACCACCCCACCCGCCAGGTCCAGCATTTTGGTGGCGGGGTTGGCGGCGGCGATCTTGGCGCGCGCCCGCAGGGCGATGGCCGGGCCGGAGCACAGAATCTCGATGCACCCGCGCTTGCCGCATCCGCACCGCGGCCCCTGGTAGTCGATGGTGGTGTGCCCGCCTTCGCCGGCGCTTCCGTGGCGTCCCCAATAGATCTTGCGGTCGAAGACCAGGCCCGTGCCGATGCCGGTGCCCAGGGTGGCGTAGAAAACGTTCGCATATCCCGCGGCGGCGCCCCACAATGCCTCGGCCAGCCCGGCCGCGTTGGCGTCGTTATCCACGCGCACCGGCACGCCGAAAGCGCGCTCGGTCTCGGCGCCCAGAGGGAAGTTGCGCCAGCAGGGCACATTGGGAGGATTGAGGACCACCCCGGTCCGTGGATCGAGCGGGCCGGGAGAGCAGATGCCGATACCCTTGATGACCGAGCGCGCCTCGGGGGCCTCGGCGAATAGCGCCTCCACCGCGCCCTTCACGGCGGCGAATCCCGTGGCCGCATCCGCCGTCGCCACCATGGGCACGCGCGCTTTGCGGAGAATCGCTCCCGTGGAATCCACCAACCCGGCGGCCACTTTCGTCCCGCCCACGTCCACACCGATGGTCATCGGTTCCGGCATCTTCTGTATCCCTTCCCGATCGAGCCCGCTAAACAACTTCGTCGGTGATGGCGCATCCGACCTTGTGGGACAGACGATCGGTTTTCGTCGTCTGTCAACTCCGGTGCGCTCCTCGCGCCTCGTTCCTTCGGTCGCATGATAGCATCTGGCGCGCGGCGGCCCGCGCCGGAAGTTACCATGAAGAGGCATGTTCGACTGGAACCGCGACCCGCACCGCCGCTTCAACCCGCTCACTCGCGAGTGGGTGCTCGTATCGCCGCATCGTACCCAGCGCCCCTGGCAGGGACAGGTGGAAGACGAGCCCGCCGCCGCCCAACCGGAATACGACCCCGGCTGCTATCTCTGCCCCGGCAACGAGCGCGCCGGCGGCGCGCGAAACCCGCGGTACGGCGCGACTTTCGTGTTCGATAACGACTTCGCCGCCCTCAAGCCCGATACCGCGCCGGGCCGTTTCGAGCGCGATGGCCTCTTACTCGCCGAATCCGAGCCCGGCATCTGCCGCGTGGTGTGCTTTTCGCCGAAGCATAACCTGACCATGGCCAACATGGCGCCGGCGGACCTGCGCAAAGTGGTGGACCGGTGGGTGGAACAATACGTGGATCTGGGGGCGCGCCCTTTCATCGACTACGTGCAGATTTTCGAGAACCGGGGCGCCATGATGGGAGCCAGCAATCCGCACCCCCACTGCCAGATCTGGTCCAGCCGCTCATTGCCGAACGAGGTGGCCAAAGAGCAGGCGGCGCAGGCCGAATGGCGGGCAAGCAAGGGGACCTGCCTGCTCTGCGAATACGCCCGCCTGGAAGCCGAAGCGGGCGACCGCGTGGTGGAAGAGAATGAAGGGTTCCTGGCGGTGGTTCCCTTCTGGGCCATCTGGCCGTTCGAGACCATGGTGCTTTCGCGGCGCCATGCAGCGTCCATCGACCAACTCAGCGCCGCGGAGCGCGACCTGCTGGCGGACATCCTGAAACGCATTACCGCGCGCTACGACCGTCTGTTCCGGGTGTCTTTCCCCTATTCGCTGGGGTTCCATCAGCGGCCCACGGATGGCGCGGAGCACCCCGAGTGGCACTTCCACGCCCATTTCCTGCCGCCTCTGCTGCGCTCGGCCACGGTGCGCAAGTTCATGGTGGGTTACGAGCTGCTGGGCACGCCGCAGCGCGACATCACGCCGGAAGCGGCGGCGGAACGCTTGCGGAGATGTGACCCATGAAGCACGACCGTTTGATTTGTCCCTCGGCGCCTCGGGCCGGGCATGCCCGGCCCCTACGGAGCGAACAGAGCGACCGCGGGCTGGAACGGGCGATTGCCCGGCTCGAGGAACTGGACCAACGCGACGAGCGCCTCAGCCCCGAGGAGCGCGAGCTTGCGGAGCTGTACACCAGCCTGATCGAAGCATACGAAGACCAGCGCTATCCGGTCCCGCGCGCGGCCCCGCATGAGTTTCTGCGCGCCCTGCTGGAAGACCGGGGGCTCTCGCAAGCCGATATCGCTCCGCTGCTGGGCGGCCGGGGACACGCCTCGGAAATCCTGTCCGGCAAGCGCTCCATCAGCAAGGCGCAGGCGAAGAACCTGGCGGCTCATTTCGGCCTTTCCGTCGAAGTCTTCATCTGAGTGCGCCTCGGCGCGGACCAACGCACCCTGGATCCCGGAAGCGTGAAGAACCGCACGCCTTGCCTCCGACAGACCTTGGTTCCTCGCGTGGATAAGGATAGGCTTGATTCCGTTGGCGCGGAGCGCCGGCGGAAAGGACCGTATATTATGGCGAACTATCTGCTGCAAATCGCGTACACGGCGGAAGCTTGGAGCGCGATGGTCAGCCATCCGCAGGACCGTCCCAAGGCCGTCGAAGGAGCCGTCCACAACCTGGGCGGCAAGATCGAGAGGTTCTGGCTCTCGTTCGGAGACTACGACCTCATCGGCGTGGTGGAAATGCCGGACAGCGTCAGCGCGGCCGCCTTCTCCATGGCGGTGGCGGCCGGAGGGGCCTGCAAGACCGTGAAAACCACTCCGCTGCTGAGTACCGCGGAGGGAATCGAAGCGATGCGCAAGGCCGCCACTTGCGGGTACAGGCCCGTGGGACAGCAGACCGGCCGGGCCAGCGGGTAGCGGCCGGGGCCCTCGCCGGCGTTGCGGGCGTGCGATCCTATCGGAAGTATGCCTGCAACGCCGCATGTCGAAAAGCACTTCGCCGCCTCGGAGACCGTTCGTGACGTCGTGATTGGAATGGCCGACGGCCTGACGGTGCCGTTTGCATTGGCGGCAGGCCTCACGGGGGCCGTCGCCAAGACCCATCTGGTGGTGATCGCGGGACTGGCGGAGATCGCCGCCGGGAGCATCGCCATGGGCCTGGGCGGCTATCTGGCCGCGCGCACGGACTACGATCACTACGAATCGGAGAAGGCGCGCGAGACCCGCGAGACGGTGGAAGTGCCGGACCTGGAAAGACAGGAAGTGGCCGACGTCTTTCGCGGGTACGGCATGTCGGAAGAATCCATCGCGCCGGTGGTGGAGGCCATCGCGGCGGACCAGAAGCGCTGGGTGGATTTCATGATGCGCTTCGAGCTGGGTTTCGAAGAGCCCGATCCCAGGCGCGCGCTCCACAGCGCCGTCACCATTGCGCTCTCCTACATCCTGGGCGGGATGGTGCCGCTCACGCCCTACATGATTGCGGCCGACATATACACGGGTCTCAAGATTTCCGTGGCCGTGACCCTGGCGGCCCTGTTCGTGTTCGGCTACGTGAAAGGCAGGCTCACGGGCATCTCGCCGCTGCGCGGAGGCCTGCAGACGGTGGTGATCGGCGGCCTGGCATCGGCGGCGGCGTTCGGCCTGGCGCGCTGGATCAGCTAGGCGCCCCGACCGCCTGATTTGTTCCCTCGCCGCGGGCCGGGCATGCCCGGCCCCTAGTGTGCCCGGCATGGGCAGAATCTATCGAGGTGAAAGGACCTCGACGGTGGTGTGGGAGGGGACGGGGCGCAATCCCCGTCACCCCGACCCGATCGGCGCTTCCGCGCCTCGCCCCAGCCACTTGGCTTTCAGGAAGTCGTGGTTCATGCGCGCGATAACTTCCAGCTTGATGCCCTTGGGGCACACCGCTTCGCATTCGCCGATGTTGGTGCAGCTTCCGAATAGCTCGGTACGGGCTTGCGCCACCATGGCTACGGCGCGCTGGTCGCGCTCGGGCTGGCCTTGGGGCAGCAGGCCGAGGTGGGCGATTTTGGCGGCCATGAAGAGGGACGCGGAGGCGTTGGGGCACATGGCGACACACGCGCCGCAGCCGATGCAGGCGGCGGCGTCCATGGAGCGCTCGGCGGCTTCCTTGGGAACCGGGACGGCGTTGCCATCGGGAGCGCTGCCGGTAGAGGCGGAGATGAAGCCGCCGGCGGCGATCAGCCGGTCGAAGGCGCTGCGATCCACGATGAGATCCTTGACTACGGGGAAGGCGCGCGCGCGCCAGGGTTCCAGATACAACTCGTCGCCATCCTTGAAATAGCGCATGTGGAGCTGGCAAAGCGTGGTTTCGGGCAGAGGGCCGTGGGCCACGCCGTTCACCATGCAGCCGCACATGCCGCAGATGCCCTCACGGCAATCGTGGTCGAAGGCCACCGGTTCCTCGCCCTTCACGATGAGGGCCTCGTTGAGGACGTCGAGCATCTCGAGGAAACTCATCTCGGGGTTGACGTCGGGAACCTCGTAGCGGACCATGCGGCCTTTATCGTTCGCGTTGCGCTGCCGCCAGATGTGGAGAACGATTCTCATTTGTAGCTCCGTTGGGTGGGGTGCACGTATTCGAACGTGAGCGGCTCTTTGTGCAGCGCGGGCGGGTTGCCCACGCCGCGAAACTCCCAGGCGGCGGCGTAGGAATAGTCGGCATCGTCGCGCGCCGCCTCGCCTTCCGGCGTCTGGTATTCCTCGCGGAAGTGGCCGCCGCAGGATTCGTTGCGCTCCAGCGCGTCGGTGCAGATCAACTCGGCGAGCTCGAAGAAATCGGCCACGCGGCCGGCTTTCTCGAGCGATTGGTTGAGATCCTCGCCCGAACCCGGCGTACGTACATCGCGCCAGAATTGCTCGCGCAGGGCGGGGATGGCCGCGAGCGCGTGCTTGAGCCCTTCGGCGGTGCGCGACATGCCGCAATATTCCCACATCAGCCTGCCCAACTCGCGATGGTAGGAATCCACCGAGCGCGTCCCTTTGTTTTCGAGCAGCCGCCTGGTTGCAGCAGCCACCTGCGCCTCGGCTTCGCGCGCCGCCGGATGGGTGGCATCCACCTTGGGCAGCTTCCCGGAAGCCAGATAGTCGCCGATGGTGTTGGGAAGGATGAAATAGCCGTCCGCCAGGCCCTGCATCAGAGCGCTCGCGCCAAGGCGGTTGGCGCCGTGGTCGGAGAAATTGGCCTCCCCGATGACGTACAGGCCCGGAATGGTGGACATCAGGTTGTAATCCACCCACAACCCGCCCATGGTGTAATGCATGGCGGGGTAGATGCGCATGGCCGCCTGGTAGGGATCTTCGCCGGTGATGCGCTGGTACATTTCGAAGAGGTTGCCGTAGCGTTCGCGTACCACGTGCTTGCCCAGCCGCTCGATCGCGTCGCGGAAATCGAGATACACGGCCAGCCCCGATTCGCCCACGCCGAGCCCTTGGTCGCACACCTGCTTGGCGTTGCGCGAGGCTACGTCGCGCGGAACCAGGTTGCCGAAGCTGGGGTATTTGCGCTCCAGGTAGTAGTCGCGCTCGCTTTCCGGAATGGCGGCGGGCGGGCGCTTGTCGCCTTTGACCGCGGGCACCCATACGCGGCCGTCGTTGCGCAGCGATTCGCTCATGAGGGTGAGCTTGGACTGATACTCGCCGGAGACCGGAATGCAGGTGGGATGGATCTGGGTGAAGCAGGGATTGGCGAACAGGGCGCCGCGCTTGTGGGCGCGCCAGATGGCGGTGGCGTTGCAGCCCTTGGCGTTGGTGGAAAGGTAATACGCGTTGCTGTAGCCGCCGGTGCCCAGCGCCACGGCGTCGGCTAAGTGGGATTCGATCTTTCCGGTGATCAGGTCGCGCGTCACGATGCCGCGGGCGCGGCCCTCGATCACGATCAGGTCGAGCATCTCGGTGCGCGGATGCATCTCCACCTGGCCGGCGCCGATCTGCCGTTCGAGCGCCTGGTAGGCCCCCAGCAGCAACTGCTGGCCGGTCTGGCCGCGGGCGTAGAACGTGCGCGATACCTGCGCGCCGCCGAAAGAGCGGTTGTCCAGGTAGCCGGAATACTCGCGCGCGAACGGCACGCCCTGGGCCACGCACTGGTCGATGATGTTGAGGCTGATTTGGGCCAGGCGGTGGACGTTCGATTCGCGGGCGCGGAAATCGCCGCCCTTGACCGTGTCGTAGAACAGGCGGTAGACGCTATCCCCGTCGTTGTGATAGTTCTTGGCGGCGTTGATGCCGCCCTGCGCGGCGATGGAATGGGCGCGCCGCGGCGAATCCTGAAAACAAAAAGACTTGACGTTGTAGCCCAGCTCGCCGAGCGAGGCGGCCGCGGCGCCGCCCGCCAGGCCGGTCCCCACCACGATGATGGTGTACTTGCGCTTGTTGGCCGGGTTCACCAGCTTGAGGTTGAAGCGATGGCGGTCCCATCGCGTCTCGATGGGGCCGGTGGGGCATTTCGAATCGAGTTCCATGCGCGCGCTCCTCAGTTTGTCAGCAGGCCGGTCATGACGGCGATGGGGATGGAGATGTTGCCGGCCAGGATCAGCAAGGCGGCGATGGCCGCGAATTTCTTGAGCCCCGGCGTGTAGCGCGGATGGCTCACGCCCACGGATTGGAACATGCTCCACAGCCCGTGGTACAGGTGCAGGCAGAGCAGCCCCATGGCCAGAATGTAGAACGCCGCCACGGCGGGATGCTGGAAACCCGCAATCACGTTGAAGCGCACGTCCGGCGTGGCCGGGTCGCCATTCACATCGCGCAACTGCAGCACTTGGCCCGCTGTCAGGTGCAGCACGTGGAAGATCACGAAGGCACCCACGATGGGGCCGCTCCAGATCATGGTGCGGGCCGCGTAGGAGGCCGGAACATCGTCTTTTTTGTAGTATGGGACCGGCCGTGCGGCCCGGTTTTGCAGCCAGAGCTGCACGGAGGCGGTGATGTGTAATATCACGCACAGCATCAGCAGCGCCCGAACGGTCCACAACGCCGCCGCGTTCGCCGGGTTGTGAAGGAAGGCGGCGTATTGGTTGATCTGCTCCGGGTTGGAGGAGTAGATTTGCAGGTTCCCGAGCAGGTGTCCGACGACGTAACCGACTAGCACTACGCCAGTTATCGCCATGACGGCCTTCTTGCCGATGGACGCTTCATAGAAACGGACGGCTCGGTTGATGGGTTGGATGGCAACAGAACTCATGCGGAGATCCTGGATTGGGGCGAATGGCGTCGCCTGGATTGTGTGATTACACCCATTTTTGTGGATGCGTGGCGCTCTGGGATGCAGCTATCTTCTACAGTATAGGGCTTGCCGGGGGCGAGTGGGGATGGCAAAACGCCGGAAGCTTCGGGTGGGGGCGAGCCTCTCACGAATCGGCGATCCCGGGCGAGCCTCGGCCAGATGAGCGCTTTGGGCGGCCAAGTGGCGGGCCGCCAGTTGCCGGCATCGCCCGCGATGCGGCTGTAGACGGACTGACTTTGCGAGCCGTGCGAGATCCCCGTCTTGCCGGGTCGGAAACGGCTTCGGGAGGAAGAACGCGGCTCGCAAAACCAAAGGATGGCGCTTTGGCTTATACTGAATCGGATCTGGCCAAAATGGGAATTCCGGTCTGAACCAACGGTTTCCGAATGCGAGCTCAAGCTCTGCTTCTCCCGGTCCTTTGTGTCACCGGCCTGTTCGCCCAGCGAAGCGCGCCGCCGGACGATATCCGCGTAGAGCTTCGATGCGTCAAAGAGCCGGCCCGGTTTCATATGGGCGAGGTCATTGCGATTCAATTGAGTTTCACCGCAAAAGCTCCCAGGCGTTACCACTTGCACCCCGTATCGAGCAGCCGAAACCCAGATATTGGACAGCGGTTCCTGGTTACCCCACGGGAGGGAACCCGAGACCCGTTACAGACCTACATGGCCTCTACTCCGCGTTGGCACGGAGACTACGAGCTCGGTTACCAGACCCTCGGTCCGGAGCCTGAAATCGTGGACATGGCGCTGAACGAATGGGTGCGGTTCGACCGGCCCGGCAAGTACAGCCTGAAGGCGATCATCCCCGTGGCAGCAGAGGATGGCAGCACAGCGCACCCCGGTAGCGCCACCTTTGAGTTGACGTCGAACGAGATGGGATTGGAGATCGAGCCGCCGGACCCGGCGTGGGAGAAGGCGGAATTGGCGCGGCTTCTCCAGAAACTGAAGGACGAGCCTCGCCAGACTCGGCGTCCGGGCCAGGATGTGGACGCTCTGACGGCGCTCAGCTTCCTGGGAACCGACGACTCGCTGCGCGAACTGGCGCGCAGGCTGCAACCCGATGCAACCGGGGAAGAACGATGCCTTCCGTGTTCCCTCGGCTTGATGGCCTCAGGCGGCCGGGCGGCGGGTATCGAGGAGATGCAAAAACTGCTGCGCGACCCCGATTTCCCGATCAGTACGCTTTTCCTCGACACGCTGGCGGTGGCCCCCCTGCATGCGGAAGATCCACCGGAGTTGTTGCGAAAGCAGTGGCGAGAGAATTTCGCCCAGGGGCAGGCGGCTCTGGCGGCGGCACTGTCCACCAAGCGGGGCAGGGCTCAGGCGGTCAGCGCGGAGACCCTACGGTCACGCCTGGACTCCAAGATTCAATAGCAGATGGACGGGAGGATGGCGGGCAAGCTGAAGCATGCCCCACTGTGATACACGTCTGGTGACGTGACCACCAACGCCGGGTCTTCTTATCTGCGCTGGGCCGCCGTGCTGGCGCCGGGCGCGCTGCTGTGGTTCTTCCCTCTTCCTGGATTCAACGCCGGGCAAAGCCACCTGCTGGCTGTGTTCGTGGCCACCATCGTGGCGCTGGTGGCGCGCCCCATGCCCATGGGCGCGAGCGTGTTTCTGGCGGTGACGGTGCTGGCGCTGACCCGGACCGTGCCCGCCTCGCGAGTGCTTTCGGGCTTCGCCAACCAGACCGTATGGCTCATCGTGGCGGCGTTTCTGTTCGCCCGCGCCATCGGCGTCACCGGGCTGGGAATGCGGGTGGCATATATGCTGATCCGGCGATTCGGATCGAGCTCGCTGCGCCTGGGCTACTCGACCGTGGTCTCGGGCGTGCTGCTGGCGCCCTTCGTCCCGTCGGATACGGCCCGCGGCGGGGGCGTCGTCTATCCCATTACGCGAAGCCTGGCGAGCGCCTTCGATTCCGAGCCGGGGCCCACGGCGGGGCGCATCGGCTCGTTCCTGATGCTGGTGGGTTTCCATGGCAACTATCTGGCCTCGGCGGTCTTTCTCACCAGCATGGTGGCCAACCCGCTGATCGCCGATTATGCCCTGAAGATCGGGCACGTCCAGCTCACCTGGCTGCGCTGGCTGGCGGCGTCTTCGGTTCCGGCGGCGCTGTCGGTGGCCCTGGTTCCCTACCTCATTTACCGCTGGCATCCACCGCAGATCCGCGGTACGGAAGCGGCCCGCGAGCTGGCCCGTCAACGGCTCCGCGAAATGGGCCCGATCAGCCAAAAGGAGATCGGCTTGGTGGCCATTCTGGTCGCCGTGATGGCGGGATGGATCACGTCTCCCTGGCACGGCATACCGAACGCATTCGTGGCGCTGGCGGGAATCTCCGCCCAATTGATTTTCGGCATATTGACGTGGGACCACCTGCTCACCGAAACCAGGGCGTGGGACGCCCTGATGTGGTTCGCGCCGCTGCTCATGATGTCCGATGAGCTGGGATCGAGCGGGGTGGTGAAGCTGGCGTCGGAAGCCCTCTTCGGGCGCCTGAAGGGCTGGCCATGGGCCGCCGGCCTGGCGGCGCTGGTATTGGTCTACATTTACGCGCACTACGCTTTTGCGAGCATGACGGCGCACGTCACGGCGCTCTACCCGGCGTTTTTCGGCGCCGCGCTGGCCATCGGGGCGCCGCCGCTGCTGGCGGCTCTGGCGCTGGCTTTCTTTTCGAACCTGAACGCGGGCCTCACGCACTATGGCACGGGTTCCGCGCCGGTCTTCTTCGGCGCCGGCTACGTGGCGCCGGGCACGTGGTGGAAGCTCGGCTTTCTGATTTCGCTGGTGAATATCGCCATCTGGCTGGGGGTGGGCTCGGTGTGGTGGAAGCTGATCGGGATGTGGTGAGCGGCGGCCCAGAATCAATTGGCCGGCCGCCGGCGTCTCAACTCCATACCGCCCAGATAGGCCGCCAGGTCGGCCATCTCCGAACCGCTGAAGCGCGGCCAGGGAATCTTCTTTTGCCGCATGCGGCCGGCCATCACCGGCCCGTGCTTGGAGAGAGCGGCCACCATTTCGAAGGATGACATCCTGCCAGCCATGGACGGCCGGCCCGGCGCGCCGCTGGAGGGGTCGTCATGACAGGCGTCGCAGCGCTTTTTCGCAAATACCTTTTTGCCTTGCTCCAGGTTGCCCCGCTCCTCAAAGAACTGGGTCGCCACCAGGTAGCCCACCAATCGGCGCATCTCTTCATAGCTGATCGTAACTGGATCGGGCGCTGCACGGGTTGGGTGGTTCCACATGGCGGCCGCAAAGTCGGTGAGGCTGTAACGGGTGAAGCGGTCTTGCAGGGTCAGCGTTCCCTTGTGGCAGCCGGCGCAGCCCTTCGAGGCAAATAGCTCGGCGCCGGACTCCGCCGGGCCCGGCGAAAAGTCGCCGGCGCGGCCGGGCCCTTGGGTGTTCCGCAGATACGCCAGCAGATCGGCCATTTCCTGGGCCGAGAAGCGTGGATAAGGAATCCCCGTCCGGTCGAGCGCCGGTCTCATCTCCCCGGCGTGATTCCACATCTGCTGCGCGAGGGCGATGGGGTCCGCAAGCGACTTCCAGGCCGATACCGGCTGGATGCCTTGGCGAAGGGCGGAGCCGATACCGTGACACTCCACGCACCGCTTGGCGCGAAAGACCCGCTCGCCGCGCCGGGCGTCGCCGGGCTGCTCGAAATAGCGAGCGGCAAAGAAATAGACGAACAAGTCCGCCGCCTGCTGCTCGCTCAACTCGGGCCGGGCGACTCCTCTGGCGTCCATGGCGGCCCACATCACGGGAGCGTGGTTCCATAGCAGGCCGGCCATGGTGTAGGGGCTGAAACCCCGCTCCGCTCCCAGCCCCAGGTCCGGCGCGCTTTTTCCGCCCTCTCCGGCGACGCTGTGGCACGCCACGCAACTCCGGGTGCGGAATAACTCTCTGCCACGATCCGCATCGCCAAGCGGCAGGACCCTGGTCGCACATAACCCGGTATAGCCGGCGGCGATCGCGAAGAGCAAACCTACAGGTGGCTTCATCATTCGAGGCCGCCGGGAACGCGCGGGCCTCTAAACAGAAGCGGCAACCCGGGCGCAATGCCGCCGGGCCGCCGCTGTTTTCCTCAACGCCCAATTCGGCTTAAGGAGTTGGGGCCTGTAATGAGATTAGCATCCCAACCGCTCCTCACGGTCGCGGTGTGGACAGATTACCATTCCGACCGCTCCCTCACGGTCGCGGCTCGGTGTGGACGGTCGCGGCTCGGTGTTGAGAGTCGCGGCTCGGTGTGCTCAGCGCATGGCCACCAGGACTTCTGTTTCGTGTTGCCCCGCGGCAGAGGCGGTTTTCTTCACCTCCCGCTCGGTGCGCGACATCGCAAAATCACGACCCGCCGACGCGGTCGCAATCCGAGACAAGAAGTACTGATCCCCGTAACGATGGAAAACCAGCTTGGCCTCCTGCGAGCCGGGCACGGAGCCGGCCGGGTTGGACAAAACGGAGTAGGACTTACTGCCCTCCAATCGCACCACGGGCGACCCGATCTGGGAAGTAATGGCATATTGCCCGGCCGCTACCGTCGTGGTCCCGACCACGAATTCAAACGGGATGTCCGCTCGAACAGTTGTTACCTGCGCGCATAGCGGAAGCGCCAGAACAGCGACCGCAAATACTACCAACCCAATTTTCTTCACTGTGTAATCCCCCCCTTGTGTGTCATCCGATACCTGTACTACGATTGCCGGGCACAACCACCCGGAGCGACGGCGCCAGAACGGTGGCGCAATCTTCCCAGCTTCTCAGATGGAAAATGGCAGTCCGGAGATTCCAGCTACACAAACCGGCGCATTCCCTCGATGAGTGGCTGATTCATGGTAGCCGGACTACCGGAGAACGGCAAGAAGAATCATTGGGGACCTGTGAGGTCCTATACCTTGAAGACCGGGTGATTCGGAAAATCCGGCTCGCCCAGGAGCGAATACTTGCCGGCCAAGCCGGCCGGCAGCGTCTGGAGCTGCTTGTCGAGATAGGTATGCAGCATGGGGTCGGTATCCGCGGAAATGCTGTGCCGCCCCTCCTCGATGGCCACGCGTGTGGTCACCCCGCTGCCCGCGAAGAAGTCGAGGGTCACGGAGCCGGGCCACGAAAGCGCCCGCATCAGCCGCCGGATGAGCTCTCGCGGCTTTTGGGTGGGATGCCCCACGCGTTCCCTGGCGTTGGCGTTGAGGCGCGCCATGCGCCACACATTGGTGGGGTTCTTGCCCTTCTCCAGGCTCTCCGGCCGCAGCCGCTTGTCGCGGGAATAGGCCGCTTTGGCGGCCCCGTCGAAGGGCTCGCGGACGGCATCCAGGTCGAAATAGTATTTGGCGGTCTTGCCGAACCAGGCGATCTCTTCGTGCCGGTTGGCGAAGAACCGATGGGCGCTCATCCCGTTGGGATAGGCCCACACGATCAGGTTCACCAACCGCATGGCGCCGGCGTGGCGCAGGTGGTCGAGGATGGTGAGCAGGTCTCCGCTGCCGGCCTCCGCCTGGTACTGAAGGCCTCCGAAAATCACCAGGTTGCCCGACGGCGCCAACACCCGTTCGGCTTCCTTGAGCCATTCCGAGGCCCACTTGCGGTAGTTGCGCAGCCGGTCCCAGGGCGCCGCCTGGATGTTGTAAGGAGGGTCGCAGACGATGAGCTGCACGGATTCGGCGGGCAGCGCGCGCAACAGGTCGCGGCAATCGCGGGTGAGGACCACATGCGCGGTGCGCTCCGGCAGGTCCTGAGGAGCCCGCATGGAGGAGTGCGCCTTGCCGGCCTTCTTCAGGCTGTTCATCGCGATATGGCCGGCGTTGAAGTGAGAGCGGTTGGCCATGAGGACCGTAAGGCGTTCAATCCAGAGTATCCCACCCGGGCGGAAGAACGTCGGCCGGGACGCCGACGTGGCAGGCCGGAGGCCATCTCAATCTCACTTCAGCAACTTCACTTCTTCCTTATCCGTCAGCACATCGTGATTGAGATTCAGCAGGATCCGCTTGGGCGCCTCGGGGAGCATCACCTTGACGTCCCTGGTCGAGTTGCCGCGCATCGCCATGGTGGCGACGCGGACCTTCTGGCCGGCCAACTCCGCGAAGACGGGAACGATCATCTTGAAGCCTGGCGAAACGCCGCTTTGCGTGAGCTTTCCGGTCAGCAGCCGCTTGCCGCCGGTCTCGGCGGCGAGGGAATACTCCAGGCGGTAACTGGGAACTTCCGTGCCGTAGACCCACTCGCCGAAAAACCAGTCCATGCGGTGGTTGCCATCCATGTCCATGGGACGCTTCATATGTTTCTCCACCAGCGATTGGAAATCCTCGGTGGAGACGGCCTGGTTGGCGAACCGCTTGACGTAATCCTGTATCATGGCGCGGAAGTCGGCGTCCTGAGTTTGCGGGTCCCACATCATCGAGCGGAGCATCTGCAGAATATAACCGCCCTTCGACGTGTTGAGAACCATGCTGGTCGCGGGCGTTTTGTAAGTGTCGTTCAGCACCCCCATCCAGAGGGGCCCGACATCGTTGAGTACGCCGTAGCGGCTGGTGACCAGGATGGCTTCGCGCGCCTTCGCCCAGTGATCGCGGTATTCATCGAGATTCAGATACGCGGCCAGGTCATACAGGCTGGTGGAGAAGTTGGCGAATCCGGCGGAAAGCCACGCGTCGTGGAAGCTGGCCGGGGCCACCGTGTTCCCCCACCACTGGCCCGAAACCTGACGCGAGAAGGCCTCGTCGAGGAAAGTCCGCATTCTCCTCGGCGGACCCTCGCCCCCCCCACGCGAACGGGCCAGCTCCTGCGTCACCAGCGAACTCCATCCCGCCATGACGACGGGCGAGGTATAAACCAGGCCAGGCAGGGAATCCGTTGCGGAACTCTCCACAACCGAAAGATTGTCGTATGCGGGCGGCCCGAACCAGTTGGTGAAGACCCGCACGGAGTTGCCCGTGTCGATCAGTACGTCATGGGCGGATTCGGATATGCCGCGGCCGGGGGAGACGTATGCCGCCAACTGCATATTGGTGGTTTTCTCGGTGGTGGTCTGGCCGGAGAATTCGCCCAGGTACCGGAACACGGCCTGGCTGATGGGAACGTCGCAAGACCATTCGGTCACGTCAAAGGCGCCCTCGCGGGTCTGCTTGACCTGTTTACCAACACTGACGATGGTCATGCCGCTCGGAACGTAGAATGTAAGGTGGTAGGTGGCGCGGCTGGCCGGACCGGCGGGCGTGGGATACCAGATGCGCCGCGGAGGAACCCGGCCAAACCGGCTTTGCAGGATTTCCCCGCCGGAGTAGTCGAACGTGACCTGGTAGTCATGACCTTTGACCAGCGGCTCGGGCATTTGCAGATAAAACGACCCATCCTTCCCGCGGCCCTCCTGAATGAACGGAATATCCTTGCCATTCCACGCCACGCGCGACACTTGTAGATCGGGTACCAGGTCGAACTTGACCATGCGCACGCCGTCGTCGAGCGCGCGAAAGCGCAAATCGCAGGTGGCCTGCATGTCGGGCTGTGCGCCGAGAATGTTCGGTCTGCCCAGGAAGACTTGTATCTGGTAGTGTTCCGGCGCGATCGACCGTTTGTCCTCTTTCGAGCTGGCGCGGCCGGATTGCAACTCGCTGGCCAGGTGCGAGAGGTACCAGATGCCATCGGACTCGCTGTTGGGGTCGAAGTTCAGCAGCGCCGCTTCTTCCGGAGCCGCCAGCATGGGCATGGCGCCTCGCGGATTCAGCAGGAATCGGAGATCGTCATGCTTCCGGCCGTGCAGGAAGGCCCGGAACGAGCCGCGCTGCGCCGGATTGTACAACTCCGCCAGGATTTCGGCGTCGTAGTTGGGAATGTCTTCGTAGTTGAGCAGCCTTTCGAGCAGAGTGAGGGGAGGAGGGGCGAAGTGAGGCTCGCGCCGCTGTTCCAGGATGTTCTTGACGCGCCGGAAAGCCTCCTCGTGCCGCTCGGGCGATTCGTCGGCCAACTCGGAGTGTTGTTTGATTTCATCGAAAGTGGAGTCGCTGAAGTAGACCACCATGGCGGTGAAGTCCTCATTCACGGAATCGGTCCCGGCGATGCGGCGCAGATGTTTGACCGCCAGATCGAAAGCCGGCTTCAACTCGAAAGCGCCGTCGCCCACGAACACGCCGACAACCACCTGGCCCAACACCGGCGGCAGGAAACTGAATGATCCCGAGCGGAACGTGAAGGCCCCCACATCGCGGTGAAGCGCCAGGTTGTTGACGCGATATACCTTGATGAGCTTGCCGCCGCGCAGCGCCTTGTAGTTCGGGTCGGAGTTAGCGAGCGGCGAACGTTTGCCCGAGACCTGAACGGTTTGGGTGAGAATCTTCAGCTTTAGGGAAACGCCGAGGTCGATGGGCTTGTCCGCCACGGTGACGGTGCGCTCCCAAGGTTCGAAGCCGTCCCTTGTCACACTCACGGTGTACGAACCCGGGGCGGCTGAATCGAACCGGAAGCGGCCTTGTGCATCCGTGGTAGTCTGGACTGCCGCTGCGCGCGGAAGCCGTTGCAGCGAAACCGCCGCGCCGGAAACCAGCGCGCCGCTGGGGTCTTTCACGACGCCGGATAGCGACTGCGCGGCGGCTGCGGCCGCCAGCGCGCAGAACAGGGCTAATTCGCGGGTCATAGCACGCTCCTGAGTGCGTCGCGCATCTCGGCCGCGGTACTCCGCTTCAGCGACACGGTGGCGTGGCCGCCCTCTCCAACGTCAATGGATTCGCCACGGCTCTCGAACTGCTTGATCAGCTCCGGGTCCCAGTGCGCGGTGGGTTCGATTTCCTCAAACGCGTAGACCTTATACTGGCCCGGCGTGATGGACGGAAAACTGAAATGGCCTTGCGCGTCGGCTGTTGCCGTTGGGTACAGGCTGGCGTGGCCCGGCCGCGGCGGGACCGGGACCAGTGTCACTGTTCCGGCGACGGGGTTGTCGTCGTCGTCGTGTACCGTTCCGTCGAGGGCGGCGGCCTTAGGGCTGATAGTCACTTCGAGCGTGCCGCTACTGGCCCCGCGCCAATCGAGGCCCAGGTCGGCCGAACCGTTTCCGGTGAGTTGCACGCTCTTGACGTACGAACCCGCCGGCAGGCCGCTCATTTCGACCGCGTAGCGCCCCGCGGCTAGAAGCGGGATTCGAAAGGAGCCATCGGAGTTGACCGCGGCGCTCTTCGTGATAACAGCCACCGCGCCGGTGGCCGCGAGCGCGATCCGCATCGGCGCCATGGGCGGAGTTGGCGTCGCCTCCGCGCCTTCTATGTGCACCGTACCGCTCAGCGGCGCGGCGGCCACACTTAGCACCACGCCCTCCTCGCCCGCCGGCCGTACCGTTATGGTAGTCCAGGCCAGCAGGCCGAGTTGCATGCGGTACACCCCTATCGAAACCGCGTCGCCCGGAGCCGTGCGGTACATATTCGCCATGTCGAAAGAGCCGTCTTTCTGGATGTCTGAGGCATAACTCCACGGCATCGCGCCGCCGGCATCGGTCGGGAGCCGAACTACGCGTGCACCCGCGAGCAGGCTGAAATCGCCCACCACTTTGCCGCGCACGTGGGGGCTTGGGCGGTTGCGCATCTTGATTACGCCGAGAGGCACGTTCTGGCCGGGGGCGATGTTTACGGGCGTCGCACTGGTTGATAGGTAGTCGCCGCCATAGAACGTTTCGTTCGGGTTATAGGGCGTCTGGCCGGGCTTGTCGGCGGGAATAGGCGCCCTTTCGCCGACGGTCAAATGGGGCTGGCCGCCTGTCTTCACGATGTATGTACCGGCGGGCGCGCGGCTGACCGTGAACTCGCCGTCGTCGCCCGATGAGGCCGAGGCAACCGTGGACAGGCGGCGGCGCCCGTTCGAGTAGGTGTATCGATCCACCTCAATCTTCGCCCCCACAACGGGGTCGTCGTCCTCATCCACGACCCGTCCGGAGACCATGCCCGACTCGACCATGTTGACCGTGACATCATCTTTCCGGTCGCCAGCGGCCAGAGTGAGCGTGGAACCGGATATGTATCCTGACGGCGTTGGAGCGCTGGGATTAACGTAGACCGGGTGGCTTACCAACAGCCGGTAAACGCCCGGCGGCGCCTTGTCCAGCACGAACTTGCCGTCCGCGCCGCTGAGCGCCTGAAGCGCCCGCACCTGCTGCATCGCGCCCGCGGTGGGCGTCGGCGGCGCGGTCGGGAGAAGCATTACCTGCGCCTGGGATATCGGCGTTCCCGCGGTTGTCATGACCACCCCGGAGACCGACGCCAGTTGCTTATCTGCGTCCGCCGGGACGGTCTGCGGAAGCGGCATGGCGAAGAAGGGGTCGAACAGGAGAGCCCTTGCGAGCGGCATAGCGACGGGCGGGGGCGGCGCAATCCGGAGGATCGCCGGCGCCGCCGCGGCCGCCGGCGGGACGAACGCGCGGCGCGCCACGCTGGCGCCCGTGGCGTCCGGAGAATGCGCGCCTTGCGCCATTACGGCGCCCAGGCCCGCCAGCCAGAGCAGACTCATGGCCCAAGCCGCCCCGAAACCGGGCAGCGCGTGGGAGACCGGCTCCGTCTGCCCCAGAAGCCGGCGGATACGGCTCACCAGCGAGCCGCCGTTCGCCGCCGTAGCCAGCCGCAGGCGCGCCCGGCGGCGCGAATCCAGGTCGGCCAGGGCGCTGGCGTAGACCACGGGGTCGCCCGTCGCTTCCACCGCCAGATCGTCGCAGCAGGCCTCGCGTTCCACGCGAATTTGCTCCGAGATCCACCACACGGCCGGGTGGTAGAACAGCGCCGCCTCGGCCACGCTTTGGAGAATATTGACCAGGTAGTCGCGCCGCAGGATGTGGGCCAGTTCGTGCGCCAACAGCGCGCGCACCTGCTCGGCGGGCAGGCCCGTCAGCATTCCCACCGGCGCCAGGATCACCGGCCGCAGCCAGCCCAACACCATGGGCGCGGGGGCCAGCGAAGAGGCCAGCAGGCGCACCGGCGCCGACACCTTCATGCGGGCCATCAGCCCATCGAGCGCTTCCCGCCATTCGGCCGGAGGGGATGCCACGGCCACCCGGCGCATCCGCGTCGCCACCCGCCAGCCGCCGATGAGCCGCGCCGAGAACAGCGCTACCCCAAAAACCCACACCAACGCCAGCCAGGGCAAGGCGCGTTCCCACGCCGGACCGGGAGTGATTTGCCAACCAGCGTGCGCCGCGGCAGCGACGCGCGCCGCCAGGAAGGTGATGGGCGGGGCCGCGGCCATGGCCGCCAGCGCCGCGCAGGCCAGCGCGTACCGGCCGCGGGCGGAAAGGAACCGCCCGCCGATGCCGCGCGCGGCCGCATACGCCGCCGCGATTGCCGTCCCCTGCCACAGAAAGTGGACCAGCGTCCATCCCAGGGGCGCCATCCACGGCTGCCGCAGCACAAGCTCCAGCGCACTCATTTCCCGGACCTCCTCTGCTTCTCGAAATCGCGCACCAGGGCTCGGATCTCGGCCAGCTCCTCGTCGGTTGCCGGTTGCGCCTTCAATGCGCCCAACATCAGGTTCCTCGCCGAGCCGTCGAACGCGCGCCGCAGCAGATCTCCGGCGATCTGCTGGCGCGTGTCCTCCTTGGGAACGGCGGCCTCGTAAACGTGGGAGCGGAAACGCTCGTTGCGCACCACCAGCTTCCGGTCCATCATCATCTGCATCTGCTTGAGCGTGGTGGTGTACCCGCTGTCTTTGTGGAGGTCGTCGTGGACCTCGCGCACGGTGCTGGCGCCGCGCCGCCATAAAACGGCAAGGATGTCCAGTTCGGCGTCGGTAGGCATGGGGGGCATGGGAAAATTGTATTCCGAATTATTTCGTATGTCAACGAAGGAATTCGTTTTACCGCCGGGCGGATCCGGAGGGTGGTGGCGCCGCCGCTCGCGAAGCTTGTAGGACTTTCAAAACGCAGGTTTCTTACGCAGCCAGATGTAGCAGTGATTGCCAATCCGCCCCAGGCGGGCGCTTTGGAAGAAGGCCAGATCGAGGTAGCGAAGAGGGAACAGCAGCCACCCGAATACGCCGTGCGCCAACACCCTCCACCAGCGCCAGGGCAGGAGCAGCTTGGCGTACTCCAGGGTGAACACCAGTATCGTCGCCGTGGGCCCGGTTCGCCAGCCTTCCTTGACCACCTCCAGCGAGCCGGCCAGCAGCCTGAGGCCATCCGGCGTGAAGCGGCGGAAATCCCTGGGGTACTCATGAAAGGGATGGCAGAAGGGAGTCACCAGGTGGGCGTAGCCTCCCGGCGCCAGCACCCGTTCGATTTCGCGCATGACGCTCTCGGGGCGGCGGACATGCTCCAGCACGGCATCGCACTCGACGCGCTGAAACAGGCCGGCGGCGAAGGGCAGGCGCTCGGCGTCCGCAGCCACGTCCACCCCGGGCAGGGCAAACAGGTCGATGTTCACATAACCCGGCGTGTGGCAGCCGCCGCCGCCGATGTAGAGGTTCCAGCGCCCCAGAGGCGCGTCCAGCGCCTCCCGCGGGTTCATTACAAAAGGATCGGGCGGCCGTAGAAGCTTGTAGAAGCGTTCGCGGAGGGTGCGCGGATTACGGCGGCGGTGAAGCTGCTCGAGGCTGGCCGCGCCCGGGGCCTTTGGGTCCATCACTGAGCCGCCTCGTGAAGCAGAGCCGATAAGGGAACGGCTTCGGTGGACGGGTCCAGACGGTAGCGCTCCTTCCCCGGATACACGACAAAACGATGCGTGGCCTTGACGTCTTCACACGCCAGGTGGAATCCCTTGGTGGGTTGCGGGTTGAGCGATCGCTTCACTTCCACCGCCCACAGACGCCGCGGCCCCAATTCCAGCAACAGATCGATTTCCGCGCCGGCCGCCGTCCGGTAGAACCAGGCGGTGGCGGCCGCCGGCGCGGCCGCCAGCAGGTTCTCGATGACGAACCCCTCCCAACTGAAGCCGACCACCGGGTGCCCCAGCAGTTGCTCCTGGTCGATCAATGCGAGCAGAGCATGGACGATTCCGCTATCGCGAACATAGACCTTGGGCGACCGGACCAGACGCTTGGCGGGGTTGGCGGTCCATGGCTGCAACCGTCTGACCAGGAGCAAATCCACCAGGAGGTCGAGGTACCGGGCCACCGTCTGGCCGCTGACGCCCAGGCCGGTGGCCAGACGGGCGGCGTTGAGCAATTGGCCTTGATTGTGGGCCAACATTTGCCAGAAGCGGTGCAGCGTCTCGGCGGGCACGCGCGGTCCCAGCGCCGGGACATCGCGCTCCAGATAGGTCTGAATGAAGGCGATCCGCCATTGCAGGCTGAACCGGTCGTCGGCCGCCAGGAAGCTGTCCGGGAATCCGCCGCGTACCCAGAGCCGGTCCGCGGCGTCCGGGTCCAGACTCTGAACTTCGGGCAGAACGAAAGGCGTCAGCTCGAGATAAGCGATCCGCCCCGCCAGGCTCTCCGCCGACTGCTGAAGCAAATCGATCGAGGCCGAGCCGAGAAGCAGGAACTCTCCCGTCCGGATACCCTTTCGGCGCCGTTGGTCGATTACGCCGCGCAGAACCTGGAATAGCCCCGGCGCGCGCTGAATCTCATCGAGAATCACCAACCGGTCTTTGTGGGCCAACAGGTACAACTCGGCGTCGGACAATTTGGCGCGGTCGGACGGCAGCTCCAGGTCGAGATAAACCGCCCCTTTGGGCCTGGCGTCCGCGAGTGCCCGCGCCAGGGTTGTCTTGCCCGCCTGGCGTGGTCCCAGCAGGGCGACCGCCGGAAAGCCGTCCAGCAGTTTCTGAAGCCGGGGTTGGGCCGCGCGAACGATCACCATGCAATTCTACCACGAGATGGAAGAATTGCTTGCATGCTTGCATCCTCGTTCCTCGCTGGCGTATACTTTGTTTTCGATGTTCCCGACCTTCGCCAACTCGTTTAGCAGCCGGCCCCGGTATTATTACCGGTCCGGTTAGAGTGGCGCTCGGTTTCAGCGGCATCCATCGACTTCGAACCGGCCCACTCGCGAGAGTGGGCCGTTTTGTTTTTAAGGGGGTAACAAAAGATGATCATCTCCATGCGGCGTCATGCAACCAGGGAGGAAATCGACCACGTCTGCGACCTGGTGCGCCACTACGGCTACAAGGTTCATTCCATAGAGGGCGAGGAGCGCGTGGTGGTCGGCGTGGTGGGGGTGGGCGACGTGACCGCCTGCCTGGAATCGGTGGAATCCGCGCCCGGCGTGGAAAGCGCGGTGCGCATCTCCGCGCCATACAAGTTCGTGAGCCGGGAGTTCAAACAGGAGCGCTCGGCTATCCGGATCAACGGCCAGAGCATTGGAGCGGGCGAGTTCATTGTGATCGCCGGGCCGTGCTCGGTGGAGAGTGAAAAGCAGATCATGGAAACCGCCGAGGGCGTGGCCGCCGCGGGGGCCCATATGTTGCGCGGCGGGGCCTTCAAACCGCGCACCTCACCTTACGATTTTCAGGGACTCGAGGAAGAAGGGCTGAAGCTGCTGGCGAAAGCCCGGGCCGCCACCGGCCTGGCCATCATCACCGAGGTGATGAGCGACCGCGACGTGGACCTGGTGGCGGAGTACGCCGATTGCATGCAGATCGGCGCGCGGAACATGCAGAACTTCTCCCTTCTCAAGTCGCTGGGCGGCTGCGGACGGCCGGTGCTGCTCAAGCGCGGCATGAGCTCCACCATCCGCGAGCTGCTGATGTCGGCCGAGTACATAGTGGCTCATGGGAACCCCAATGTGGCGCTGTGCGAGCGCGGCATCCGGACTTTTGAAACCGCGACGCGCAACACCTGCGACATTTCGGCCGTTCCGGTGCTCCATGAGCTCACGCACCTTCCCGTGATCCTCGATCCCAGCCATGCCACGGGCAAGCGCAGCCTGGTACCGGCGCTCTGCCGGGCGGCGGTCGCGGTGGGCGCCGATGGCCTGATCGTGGAGGTGCACCCCTGCCCCGAGAAAGCCGTCAGCGACGGCGCGCAGTCGCTGACGATCGCGGACTTCGCGCGGCTCATGCGGGAACTCCAGCCCTACCTGGCGCTGTGGAAGGAAGCGCGGAGCCCGCTCGCCGCGGCGGTCGTTTGAGCCGGCTCTCCTGTGCCATACTGCGGGTGTGAGCAAGCGAAGCGCGGGCGTTTCTGCTGGTGGCGGCGGTGGCCGCGGTTTGCGTCCTGTCGATTGGAGGGGTCGCCTGGTTCAGGGCCCGCGACCTCAAGCCCGCCGCCCTGTTGAGGCGGCTGCCGCGAGGGGGCGCGCTGATCGTTTCGATAGATTTCGACGCGCTGCGGCGCGCGGGTTTCCTGCAACTGCTCTACGGAACCAAGGTTGGAACCGATCCCGAGTATGAGAGCTTCGTTCGCAAGACACAGTTCGATTACCGCAAGGACCTGGACGCGGCCCTGATCTCCTTTGCCCCCGACGGCAAGTTCCTGCTGCTCAAGGGCCGCTTCGACTGGAAAAGCCTGCACGCGTATGTGGACGATGAGAACGGCAAGTGTTACAACTCGCTGTGCCAGATGGCGGGCAGCGCTCCGGAGCGCCAGATCTCGTTCTTTCCCGTGCAATCCGGCCTGATGGCGCTGGCGGTGAGCGTGGACTACAACGCCGCGCTGCGGATGAACACGGCGGCTCCGGGGCCCGATGAGGAGATCCCCGATGCGCCGGTGTGGCTCTCCATCCCGCCCTCGGTTCTCAGATCCCCGTCCAACCTGCCGGACGGGGCCCGCATGTTCGCCCGAGGAATGGAGCGGGCCGAAGCTGTCACCGTGGGCTTCGCGCCGCAAGGAGGCCGCATTACGGCGCGGCTGAACGTGCGGTGCCGCAATGCTCAGGACGCCTCGGATATCGCCGCCCAGCTTACCGGCGCCACCACGCTATTGCAGACACTGATTGCGCGCGAGCACCAGCATCCCAACCCGGCGGACTTGAGCGGGGTGCTGGCGGCGGGATCGTTCCGCGGCGAAGGCCGCCGCGTAGTGGGTTACTGGCCCATCGATCAGGCGTTCGTGGAGTCCGTGCTGGCGCCGTAGCGCCGACGGTCTTGCCGTCGGCGTGACGACATCAAGATTCGCAAGCCCTGCCTCCGGACAGTTGAATCGCCGACCGCAAGACCGTCGGCGCCACCGATATCCCCGGTCCTCAGTTGAAGTTCATGCCGCACGCGGCCGGGTTGCAGCACCCTCCGGCGGGACAGGACTTGGGAGCGCCGGACGGCTGGGAGCTTTCATTGGCGTGGGCGGCGAAGGTGGAGAACTCCTGCTGCAAGCGCTTTTCGCCGCATGACGGGCACACCAACTCGGGCGCATCGGAGGCCCGCCGGATCAGCTTCTCGAACTTTGTTCCGCAATCCTGACAGCGGTATTCGTAAATCGGCATGGCAAAGGTATCCAGAGAAATCGCGTTAGGGCCGGGCATGCCCGGCCCCTACTCCACTATTAGAGTACAAATGCGGTCGATGGCGCCACGGACCTCCTCGGCGCGGGCGTTGTAGTTATTCGCCAGGATGGAAAACGCGAGCCAGCCGCCGTCCCGCCGGCGGGCGTAGCCGGAGAGCGCGCTGACATGGGCCATGGTCCCGGTTTTGGCGTAGATGCGCCCGGCCGCGGGGCCCTCGCCCAGCCGGGCGCTCAGCGTGCCGTCCTGGCCTCCCACGGGCAGGAGGGACACCCAGTTGTCGCGCGCGGGCAAAGCGTACATGTAGCGCAGGAGCTTGACCACGGCGGAGGGAGTCAGCAGGTCCAGGCGCGACAGCCCCGAGGCGTCGGCGAAGTTGCAGCATTGGGGGTCGATTCCGATCTCGGTCAAGAACGTCTGCATCTCCTCCAGGCCCGCATCCCGGCTTCCGGTCCCGCGGCGGGCTCGCGCCACGGCGCGCAGGGCCATCTCGGCGTGCAGGTTCTGGCTCACTTTGTCGGTTATCCGGAGGTCCTCAATCAGAGGCGGAGAGATGCGCCGCGCCAGCTCGACGCCTTCGCTGTACGAGGTTGGCACGCCCTGCTTCAGGTCGTCCGCTTGGTTCGGGAAAACGTGGCGCGCGAGCGCCTCGCCGGCGACCGCGATTCCACGGGCCTCCAGAACCTGACGGAACGCCAGAGCCGCGAACTCCGCCGGATCTTCAATACCCAGCAGGAGGGTTTCGCCGCGGTCCCTGACCGGGATGGAGCCCCATAGACGCACCTCGCGGCCGCCGGGGTCCCGCTCAAAGCGGATTTCCCGCGGCCCACCGGCCGGGACGGTCCGCACCCGGTTGCCGATGCGGAAATACTCCACCGGCGGGTCCAGAGCCAGCTCCGCGGGATCGCCCACGCGCGCCGCGGGCCGGACTGCCAGCGAGACGGTGTTGTCGGCGATCGAAAGGGCCGACACAGGAGCGCCGAAATCGAACTGCGGATCGTCCACCGCCCAGCCCTCGGCATACGGCTGCCACACGTACCAGGAATCGTCGCCGACGATATCGCCATCCACGCGCTTTACGCCGCGCGCGGCCACCTGGCCGGCGAGTTCCTCCAAGACGGCCAGCGGGTTTCCGCCCTTGCTTCCCATGCGGTAGGGTACGTCCCGCCCGGAGAGGTTGGGATCGCCGCCGCCCGCCAGCGTGAGCGGTCCCGCGAGGCGGCCATCGGCATCCGGCCCGCTTCCGGCCAACACGCGAGTTTGGAAGGTGAACTCCGGGCCCAGGCGCACGAGGGCCAGGGCGGTGGTGAAAAGCTTGGCGGTGGAGGCGGGAACGAAGCCGCGGTCGGAGTTCAGCTCATAGACCGTGCGGCCGCTTTCCAGGTCCACGATCTGGATTCCCCAGAAGGCCGTACGAGTGGCGGTGGAAGAGTCCAGCAAGCGCGCGATCTGCTCGGCCAGCGAGGCGGCGTGGAGGGGCGTGGCCAGCAGAAGAAGCGGAGCCAGCCAGGCCCAGCGCGGCTTCCCCGCCGCACGCCTCATCTTCCGGTTACCTTCGATTCCAGCCAGATCAACAGAATCAATAACATAACCATGCATGTGCCGAGCAGCGGGACGCCCATGACCACGCCCACCCCCCAGGCACTGGCGGCGTATCCGATGCTGGCTGGGGCCAGCAGGCCGCCCATCAGCGCCACCGAGAAGATGCCACTGAAAACGCCCGGATGGTAGTAGGGAAAACGCCGGCCGATGGCCTCGGCCACCAGCGGGAACACGCTGGCGTAACCCGCCCCCACGAAAAGGACCCCGGACGCGGCTCCGAAGCCCGTCTTGGTGGAGGCCAGGATCAGGCATCCGAACAAAGCCGACACCACGCTTCCCAGCAACAGACGCCCGTGCTTGACGCGGGGCAGGATAGCAACCGAACCCAAGCGCCCGGTAACCAGGAAAAGCCAGTAAAGGGCCAGTATCGAGAGCGCCCCCTCGGGGCTCAGCCCCACGCGGCGGATGAGGTAGAGCGGCAACCATCCGGCCAGGGACCACTCGTTTCCGAACTGGAAGAACAGAAGCAGGGCGAACAGGATCGCGCCGGGGCTGCGGAAGTCGGCCAATGCCTGCTTCAGAGTGGGCTCCGTAGCCGCTGGCATCGGTGGATACGACGCCTTGGCATATAGACCGGCGAAGATTCCCGGAACCAGCGCCATGAGCGCCAGAATCACAGGCACGCTGTAGGCATAAAAGGTTCCACCTACCAGCACGGTGGCGAACAGGCAGCCCCCGCCGTACCATACGCCGCCCACGTTGACGGTTTCCGCGGCGTCGGATTGAAAGCGCCGCGAGATGGCGTAAGACAAAGCCATGTTGAGGAGGCCGGCCCCCATCCCCAGGGCCAGCAGCCCGAGGGCGCGCCACCAGGCGGAAGCCGCCATGGAGAGCAGCGCCAAGTACGCCAGGGAAGCGCACGCCAAGCCGCTGCCGAATGCCAGCAGGAATGTCACTCCCCGCCGCTCCATGATCCGGCGGGCCGGGGCGGCCGAGGCCACCAGTCCAAGGGCCAGGCAGAGGAAGTAGTTGCCGACCGTGGCGAACTCCTGAGGATCGCGGTGATACCCCCAGGCGGGGAGGATGGCCCCCAGAAGCGCCATCAGAAAACCGGAAAGGAAAAAGCCAGCCAGAGCCCAGCGGGGTCCGGATGGCGCTCGCTCCACGCCTAAGGCGCTGGATGGGGCAAGACTCACAGGTAAATTGTAGCTCATGGGTGTTGCCTGCCCATGCGCTTGCTCCCCGCGCCGCACGCGACGGCGCGGGGCCTTTTCCCCCTGTTTTCCTGTAAACTTAGGAATCGCCCGACATGCAAGGACTGTACGCTCGATGGATCGACGGTTGGGAGCGCGACCTCGCCGCGCGGGATACCAGCCGCGTGGTGCGCCGGTTCGACTGGGGCGCCGAGTGGCTGGAGGAGTTCGGATTCCCACAGCATACGGAACAGGCGAACGGGGATATGGCGGCCCGGATGGCTGCGTTCGCCGATGCAGCCTTGGCGGATTCGGCCCGATTCTTCTCCTACGCCCCGGTGACCGATTACCGCTTTGAGGACGGCCGGCTGAACTTCACCAGCCCGGCGCATTCAGGCTTTCCCGAAAACGACCTGGTACACGCCTTGTGGTTCCCCGCCCCGCGGGACCGCGGCCGGGCGCTGGTGTTACTGCCGCAATGGAACTCCGGGCCGGATGGACACATCGGCTTGGCGAAGCTGCTGAACCGCTTCGGGATCAGCGCTTTGCGGCTCTCCCTGGCGTACCACGCCGAACGCATGCCGGCCGGACTCCAGCGCGCCGAGTACCACGTTTCGAGCAACGTGGGGCGAACCATCCACGCCGCGCGGCAGTCGATCATCGACGTCCGCGCGTGCCTGGACTGGCTCCAGGCGCAAGGCTACGAGCGCCTCGGCATTTTGGGCACCAGCCTGGGCTCGGCGGTGGCGTTTATCGCCGCGGCCCACGATACGCGCGTGCGAACCGGCATATTCAACCACGTCTCACGCTACTTTTCCGACGTGGTGTGGACCGGGCTGGCGACGCGGCATGTTCGCGAGGGCCTGGAGGGCTCCGTGACCCAGGATGAATTGCGGCGCTACTGGGCGGTGATCAGTCCGGCTGCGTACCTGGACCGCATGGTGGGCCGGGACATGCGAAGCCTGCTGATCTGGGCCCGCTATGACACCAGCTTCCTGCCGGTTTATTCCCAACGCCTGGTGCGGGACTTTCGCGAGTTGCGGCTTCCCCATAAGGTGAAGACGCTGCCGTGCGCCCATTACACCACCGGCCAGTTTCCCTTCAAACTGATCGACGGCCTGGCCATGTGCCGGTTCGCCGCGCGGAACATGTAGGGACGGAGACTTCCTGGCCCCGGGGCCCCGTGCAACTGGGGACGGCTTTGCGTATGATGGAGTCGAATGGGCGTCGATGAGACATTGCTGAATGAAGTCGTTCGACGCGTCCTCACGGTGGCGCGCCCGGACAGGATCATTCTGTTTGGATCGGCCGCCACAGGCCAGATGACCAAAGACAGCGATCTCGACCTGCTGGTGGTGGAACCGGAACCGGCCAATACACGCGACCGCAGCGTCAGTATCCGGCGGGCGCTCGGCGACGTCCAGTATCCCGTCGATGTCATCGTGATGTCCAGCGAGCGCTTCGAAGAAACGAAGGACCTCGTCGGAGGGATCGCTTACCCGGCCCGGAAGTACGGACGGGTCATCTATGAAGCCGCCTGACGTCGCGCAGCGCGAATTCGTCCTGCAATGGCTCGATAAGGCTGAGGCGGACTTCGCCGCGGCGGAGCAGCTTTGCACGCAGGGCGACCGCTTTCGGGAGATCGTCGCCTTTCATTGCCAGCAGGCCGTGGAGAAGTATTTGAAGGCTCTTTTGGTTCGGCGCCAGGTCGAATTCCCGAAGACTCATGACATCGCGAAGCTGTTGGACCGGGTGGATACGGTGGACGTGGTCACCGCCGAGTCGCTGCGGGGTGCGGATGTGCTCACGCCGTTCGGTGTGGAGGCGCGATACCCCAGCGACGCGCCGGAGGTCCTTCAAGGCGGCGAGATCGAGGCGATCGGCATGGCCCGCCGGGTGAGGAACACGGTTATGATTTCGCTCCGGCCGTACCTCGACGGAGGATAGACCTGGAGGTAAAAACGCGCCAGCCTGAACTGCGGGCTCGCTGGGAGGCCGCCGGAAAGCTGCGCAGTTCACTGCCCCCTTTCTCAATTCTCCTCTTCAGTTCTCTTTCGGGACCCTCTCTACGTGATCGACGACGAAGACGTCGAACGGCCCTTTTCGGGGCTCGAACTTCAACCCGAGCTGTTGCTCAATGGCGGCGGATAGGGTCGGGGCGCCAAGCGTGCTTTCCTCCGGGACGGCTTCTTGCCCCGGTTGCGACTCCGGGATCGCAGGCCCTGCTAAAGTCGCAGCCAGGCCCCCTTCCGGTACGTAATCCAAGACGAAATCGTACAGTCCGGTCAACGGGGTCCCGTCCAGGACGGGACGTGCCGATTGAGGCGACAGCAGCTTGACCAGATCCGCAGTGGATTGCATCCTGGCCATCATGCGATGTCCGCCGCCGCCGAGTCCGCCCACGAGCACGCTACGGCGGCCTGGAGGCAACTGCGACAGCCTCGGATCCCGCGCCATGGCGTTGCCGCGGGCGGCGCCAGCGGAAACCGCGGAGGCGCCTCCCGCCGGCTGGGCTTCGGCAGAGGGTTCTGCTTCCTTCATCTTCAGTCCGCTCTTGGCAACGACTAACTCATAGTAGGCAATGCTTCTCGTCTCATGATGAAACACCAAACCGAAGCGCTCCACCAACAACGCCTGCAGCATCTGGTTGAATTGGTCCTTCGTGGCGCCCAGCGGGACCTTGGCGACAATACTGTACCGATCAGCGTCGACAGAAACGTCGAGAAAGCTTGGGCCAAGAAGCTCGAAGGCCCTCAATCCGTAAGCCCTCCCGATTAGATTCCGCAGCGTAACGCGCGACCAACGGAATAGCCCAGGGTCGCTGGTTCCCGGACCGCCGCTGATCCCCGCCCGCTCCCCCGGCGCCGACGGCTTGACTGATGCCACTTCAAAAGCCGGCGCAGTTGGAACAGTCTGGCCGAACAACCCGCATGACGCCAAAACGGCCGCGCCAACGCCTGCAAAGATCTTCTTCATCCGATTCATCTTCTCAAGAGCCGCCGACCGCGGCCCGCGTGTGGGCAGGAACCAGGGACCAGATTGCCCCATTCTCCGAAACCAGGTAATTGGTTACTGTCTCCATGTCGCGAAAAATGTGTCTGTCCCCTTTTCAAGCTGTCAATTCTCCGACGGCTTCTCGACGTGGTCGATGGCGATAGTCTCCACCGGTGCTTTGCCCTGGTCGAGTCTGAGACCAATCCCTTTGATTGCCGCAAAGGTAGAGTAAATGAGGCGGGATGCCGGATCGTCTGGAAGCAACTCGCCTGTATTCGGCCCACCCGCAGGCAGACCTCCCATAGCCGGCGAGGCGCCGTCCCCCGCGGCATCCTCGAACTTGAAGTCGAATGAGCCTTTCAGCCCGGTACGGTCGAGCACCGGACGCCCCAAAAACCCGCTCAAACGGGTGGCCAGTTCAGGCATGGAGATATTGATACCGGCTATTCCGTCTCCGATGATGGGGCCGCCGTCAGCGCTCCCGGCCCAGGGGAATCTGTTCGCATCCTTGGGCGCCTCCAACTTGAGGGCGTTGTTGCCCTTCACCAACAAGTAGACCGGCCCCTGCTTGATCTCGCGATGGACTTTCAATTGGAAACGATCCGCCAGTAGAGCCTGCAGCATCTGGCGTTGTTCTTCATTGAGCGGAGTCAGGCGGTTAGGCGGCCTCCACATGCTCGATTTCGATGAGGCCGACGGCTTAGCTTCGATATCGTACCTGTCATTACGAATCCAACCCGGCCCGCCTGATATCTGAAATGAATGAACATGGAACGCCTCTGACATCAGCATTTCCAAAGTGAGATAACTGACCGAAATCCTGCCGCCCGGATAATTGAATATTCCGGTGTGAAGCACTTTGGAGCTCGCGGGCTTCACAGATGCCACTTCGAATGACGGCGGTGGCGGGGCTGGCTGGGCGAACAGCCCGAATGACGCCAGCACGACTGCGACAAGGGCTGAAATGATCGTCCTCATCGGGTTCATCTCCTTAACAAGCCGGCGAATTGCCCCATTGCCGGAATTGGGTAATTGGTTACTGTCCCCTTTCCCCCCTTTTTCCCCTCTCAGGTAATTGGTTACTGTCCCATTTCCGTCACACTCTGTCCCGTTTTCTCCTGAATCTCGTCAGTTCTCGGAAGGGCGCTCAGCGCCATCGATGACCAGTACCTGAATCGGAGCTTTCGTCGGCGTCAGTTTGAGGCCGAGCTGATCCTCCAGGGCATTCAATGTGGCCTGGAACGTGTCTAACATGCTGGGTGTCCCTCCCGCATCATCCGCCGCCGCCGCATCGATTTCTCCCGTGTGCAGGTCGAAGGGAGAATTCCAGGTGAGCCCGGTCTTGTCAATCACCGGCCTGGGGGCAAACATGTTGAGATAGTCGACCAACGCCGGCAAGCTCATAAGGCGCAGCATGCGCTTGTCGGACGCCGACTCCGTACGTAACTTCGGACCGTTCTTCGCCACCACTAGAGCATAGACGGGGAGTTCCCGCGTTTCTTCGTGGAGCGCCAGCTTGAATCGATCCGCTAATAAGGATCGAAGCATCAGCATGAGTTGTTCCCTGCTGGCGGGGTTCGCTGGCTTCGCCTCCAATTCAAACTGCGCGGAGGCAATCCAACGTGGACCTCCCGTAATCTGATAGCCTTTGACCCCGTAGGCTGCCCCAACGAGACCTCTCAGAGTGAAGGCTGGGGCGCTTAGCAGTCCGGGGCTTGTGCGCATCCCGTACCTGCTGCCGCCCGCGGCAGGGTCGGCGGGTTTGATCGAGGCCACCTCAAAAGCCGGCGGGGCGGCGACGGCTTGTCCAGCGTGCTCGGTCTGCGATGCCACGGTGGCTGCGATTTCCGGGGGGGCCGTTGCGGCGGGAGGCTTGTCACTGGCTGGGCGCTGCGGGCTCTCCGCCGCCTGGGCCGGCATAGGCGCGAGGATGGGGCTGGGCGGGGTTCGCGGCGCCGTCTGCACCGGCGGCGTCACGAAGGCCAGCAAATCCGGCGACCTTCCCACGGCCCATGCCAGAGCGGCGAGCGCCGCGATCACCACCGCCAGGCGCGCCCTCAGCGGACGCGTGCCGGTGTGGCGGGTTTTGTCCAACAGCATGTCCACTCTTCTGGCCAGGTTTGAGGTGGCGGCCACGGCGGCGGGCGAGGGGCTTGCACCGGCGGTCAGTTCCACCATGCGCGTGAGACACCACGCGTAGGATTTCGATTGGCCCGTCACCGCCAGCACAAAATCGTCGCAGGCGATTTCGCGTTCCAGGTCGATGCGGCGGGCGATCCAACGCACCACCGGGTGCAGCGCGAACAGGGCTTCCAGGATGCGCTGCACGGCCAGCGCGTAGTCGTCCTGGCGGGCCAGGTGAGCGGCTTCATGCAGGCCGATCTGGTCGAGGGCGTTTTCATCCAACTCGCCGAAAAGGCTGGCTGGAATCAGGATGGCGGGACGAAACGGTCCCACGGCGGCCGGAATGGCGACATCCGTGGAGCAGGCCATGCGCACGTTGCGCCGCGTGGACCCGCACAGTGCGAGCCAGTGCGCGGCGCGGGTCCGAAGGGCCGCGGGTGGGTAGAAAGCGCGAGCGCAAAAACGCTGGAGTATGATCCAACTCACCGTCAGCCGGATGAGCAGGCTCGCGCTGGCGATCAGCCACAACCCCAGGATCCAGCGCGACCATTCCCCGGCGACGATCCGGATGGGGAATGAGGGCCAGGCAAAGGTGCGCCGCGCCGGACCGGAACCCGCCAATCCGGAGATTGGCGTTCCCAGGGGGGTAGTGACCGCGAAATCGGCCGGGGCTGCGACAGCAGCTTCCCTGGGCGCCATCGGGAAGTGGGGCGACGGCGACGGCCGGTGCAGAAATAGCGCCGGCATGACGACTACCACCGCCAACGCGGCCCACCAAACCGCATAGCGCGTCGCTGCGTTCAAGAAGCGGCGCGGAACCAGAAGCAGGGCGAGCCACAGCCCGGCCGTCAATAGCGCGCTCAGGATCGCGCCGTTCACCAAGGCGGCCACAATCGCATTCATGATTTCTCCTCCGCAATCCGCTGGCGCAGGCGCTTCAGCTCCTTCGGATCGATCTTCCTGTCTTCCATCAGCTTGAGCATCAGGAGCGCGGGCGAACCCTCGAAGAACCGCCGCAACAGGTGATCCACCGCGTTGGCGCACGCCTCCGCCCGCCTCACCTTCGGGCGGTAGATAAAAGCCCGCCCGTCTTTGATGTGGGTCAGGTAGCCTTTGTTTTCCAGGATGCGAAGGGTGGTAAGGACGGTCGAGTAGTGCAGGGGAACGTCTTTGGGCAGGGCGTCAACCACGTCGGAGACAGTGGCGGAACCCTTGTCCCACACCACCTCCATCAGCCGCAATTCCGCATCGGTGAGACCTGTTGACTTTTTGCCGGCCACGGTCTGGACCTCCGTCAACTAAGAGATTAATGGATCGATTGTAACCTCTGTTTTGGGCCGTGTCAATTAAAAAGTTAATAGCACAGGCGCCGTCACCGATTCACAGGCGGCGCGCCGCGGCCCAGCCGAATAGGCCGGTATGTGTGTCAAGCCGCGCGAGACGGAGGTTATCGGCGTCGTTCAACCCGGATCCCGAAGTCAGTTGCCGGCGGACTCGCGAGGGGGACACGCCCGTCGCGGCTCACGCCATCTTTTCGAGCATTTCCGCGGCGCTACGCACGCACTCCTTGCAGACCTTGGCGAACAGGCCGGCCTCTACCACGCGGCGGTAGCCTTCCTCCGACATCAGATCGTAGCCGGAAAGCAGGTCGCGGCAAAGATAGCTGCCGTTTTGAGCGGCGAAGCCGTCCATGAACTCGCGTGTGATTCGGTGCAGATCCTCCGTGGCCGGGCTGCCGCGTCTGGCGCAGGCGCGCCGCAGCCCGAGGACCATGATTCCCCCGGTCACGGCCCCGCACACTTCCTGCTTGCGGCCCATACCTCCGCCGAAACCGCCCGATACTTTGAGCGCGGCATCCTCGCCGAGGCCGCATTCGTGGTGGAAAGCGAAGACTACGGATTGGGCGCAGTTGTACCCCTCCACAAACTTATCCACCGCCAATTGTCCTTTGTCGGGCACGCTGAATCCTCGATTCACGACTATGATCGCACGCTTGCCGGGCATCCGGACCCGTTTGATCGCCGGCGGGGTGCGGCATGAGAGTGGGCCAAGCCCCACTTTGATGGAAAGGCCGGCGAAAAGAGTGCGAAAAGGGTCCCGTTTTCCCGTTGGGGAGATTACTGTAGGAATGAGGAGGTTGACCATGGTCCCGAAGTGCGTCGGTTTGTCGCTGGTCTTGTCCGCCGCCGCTGCCATTGCACTCGCGCAAAGCAAGCCCATTCCGCAAATAGTCAAGGAAGGCTCCAAATATACCTTCCTGGTCGATGGAAAGCCCTTTCTTATGCTGGGGGGACAAGTCGATAACTTCAGCGCCTGGTTGCCGGGGCCGTCGTTCCATAACGTCGAGCCTATCCAGAATGAGATCGCGAAGGTGCTGCCTGGCTTCAAGGGGTACAACGCGAACACCATCGAATTCCCGGTCCACTGGGGATACATAGAACCCAAGGAAGGCGAGTTCGACTTCGCCGCATTCGACCAGATCGTACGCGACATTCGCGCGCACTCTCTGAGGGCCGTTGTGCTTTGGTTCGGCGCATGGAAGGGCGGCGACGAGACGTTTCAGCCCGAATGGGTCAGGTCCAACCCCGCGCGTTTCCCCCATGCGCTCGATGAGCGCGGAAAGGCGCTGACGGCGCTTTCCCCGCTGGGGGCCGCGACCTTGGAAGCCGACCGCAAGGCCTTCGCGGCCCTGATGAAGCATATCCGGGCGATCGACGAAAACGATCGGACCGTGATCCTGGTGCAGGTTGAGAACGAGGCCGGGATACTTGGGTCCGCGCGCGACCATTCTCCGGAATCGAACAAGCTGTTCGCCGGGCCCGTTCCGGAAGCCTTCGCGACGGCTCTCAAGAAGAAGCCCGGGACCTGGGCGCAGGTCTTCGGCGACCCAATCGCGGAAGAGGCTTTCACCACCTACTACATGGCCAAGTTCATCAACTCAGTGGCCCAGGCCGGGAAAGACGCTTACCCGCTGCCGCTGTGCTTGAACGTGTGGATGGGCGGGCCGGGGAGCAACGCTTTCGCCCGCCCGGGCGACAGCTACCCCAGCGGCGGCGGTCAAGCGCACACGCTGGATCTGTGGAAGGCCACGGCTCCGGCCATCGATGTCATCGCTCCGGATATCTACGACCGTTCGGTTGTCAACTATCGGAAAGACTTATCGGATTATGGCCGCCCCGACAACCCGCTGCTGATGGTGGAGACAGGGGAGGGAAAGGAATACGCGCGGTACTGCTTCATGGCCATCGGCGAATACTCGGCGATCGGGTTTGCGCAGTTCGGAGTGGGGATCAAGGAGTACGGAGCGACCGCCGACGGGGAGTTCGGCCCCCAGTTCGCGGACATGGCGGCGGATTATCGCCTGCTGCGGAACGCGGTCCCGGTGATTGCGGAGTTGCAAGGGACGAAGCGGCTGCAGTCGGCGATCGAGGAGGAATCCATCGGGCGCCGTTTGCTCTCTTTCGACCGCTACGATGTGCAGGTGCGGTTTCCTCCGGCGACGGGCCGGCAACCTGGTTGGGGGGAGCCCAGACCCCCGACCGTCCCCTCGGGCCGCGTGTTACTGGCCCAGGTGCAGCCGGATGAGTTCCTGATCCTGGGGTTCGACAGCACCATCGACTTTCGGCCGCCGGTGACCGCGGGCCATGCAGAAGCTCGATTTGTGCAGATCGAGGAAGGTCTCTACAGAGATGGCATCTGGACGCCGACCAAGTCCCAGCCCGGGGTATTCGGCCAAGTCTCCGGCCCGGGGCCTGATGCTGCCGAGAGAAGGGGCCATGCTGCGTGTGAAGCTCGCGTGGGAGTGAGGCTGCGCGGGGGTGGTCGCCGGCGTACCCCTATAGATCCAGACGATCTTCATCGCGGCGCTTTGGCTTCATCGGACTTGCCCCAGGAGCGAAGCCAGGCAGAGACTCTTTCGTGGCTCACGGTTTGTCCGGCATCCAGTTCCTCTAGTCCCTCCCGGATCTCCGCAAGCTGCCGCTCCTCGGCCTGAACGCAGGCGGCGATCGCTTCAGCCACAACCCCGCTCACTTCCCGGCCGGTCTTGCCTGCCAGTTCTTCACAATCTGATCGATTTCCGCCTTATTCTTGACGTAAAACGCGATGTTCTCCTGCGATACCATGGCGCCCATCGCCGATCCCTGAGCCTGGGAGTTGTAGACGCTGGCGGTAATCTGGACGCACGACGGAATGATGAGAACCTCCTGAGCCGAGATCCCCGAGGCTTTGATGACCGCCATGATTTTCTGGTTGCTCTCCAGCGCGGCCATCATCCCGCCTTTCTTCATGGCTTCCATGAAGCTGGCTTGCAGCGCCGGGTCGGACGCGACCAGAGTTCTCATCTTGACCATCGCCGCATCGTAGGCCTTGATCTTATCCATGCTCAGTTTGTAGTTCTTCGCCTCGTCGTTCTGCGCCCCCGATTGGGCAAGGCCAGCCGGCACGACGGCCGACAGGCAGACGAGAGATGCGACGAGAATACGTTTCAGTGATATTTTGTGCATAGAATATTGCATTCCAGTGTAGCGGATCTCGGGCGGAACCGCCGCAACTTGGGAGAAAGGGGTCGGACGCATTTCTCCAAAACCCGAAGTTCTTGACGCCGGCCGCGGTGGCCCGAAACTCAGGCCACGCGCCGGGATGGCGCCTTCTGAAGTTCCTGCGTCATCCATTCCCACCATTCGGGATCGCGGGCTTCGTGGCAGAACATCTCCAGATCGTCCGTATCCGAACCGGCGGCGTCAAGTGCGCGAGTGAACAGGGACTTGAAGCTTTCGAAGTCCAGGCGACCGGAGAGACAGAGATCATCCATCTCGCGCCCGATGGCGTTCAATGCTTCATTGCGTTCTCTTCGTGCGACGCTCATTTCTCTCCAACCAGCCGGAGAATGGCCTCAGCCATATGATATCCCTCCGGGTCTTTGTCCGCAAAAGAGTCCTCAAACCTGTACGCCGCAAAGCTTTCCGAGAAATACTCCACGGCCCGCATCCCGGCCCTTTCAGATATCGGGAAGGCGGGCCCGCTCCGAAATAGCCGCGTTACCTGAGTCCGCGCCTCCGGTCCAGCCGCATCCAGAATGTGGTGGCCAAGTTCGTGATAGAGGGTGCGCTGCATGGCCTCGGAAAGCGTCCTGCCCGCTTCCGACACGGACTTTAGAACCGGAGGATAGAACTCCTTTCCATAGCTTTCCGGAGGACGAAACGGATTCACCACCAAATCTCCCGACGCCGGCCGGTAGGACCCGTTCCAAGTCTGACTCGGGACCCTCCCGGAGAACTCGACCCGGCCCAACGGGTGGCTGCTCAAAACAGCAACGACCTTTGGGTCTTTCGCTAACGCCGAAAGGACCTCTTTCGTCGGTCTCTCCGGGAGAGCCGACAAAAACTCCCGCGCCCGCTCGGCAACAGTCAGCGGAGAAGCCCATTCCGGACGGTGTACCGGTTGCACCTTGCGAAATCGAATCGTACCACGATCCTTGGCCTGGCCACGCGATGAATCGCGCGCCACGAGTTGACGCGCCGCCCTATTTCCCCCGGCTCAGCCCCAGCGCCCGAATGCGCTTATGGAGGTTGGTGCGCTCCATGCCCAGCGTGCGGGCGGCGCCGGAGACGTTCCAGTTGGTCTCTTCCAGGGCGCGGAGGATGTGCTCGCGCTCGGCCGATTCGCGGGCTTCCTGGATGGTGGATTTGGGCCCCGCTTCCCTCTGCACGCGCACTTCAACCGGCGCCGATTCGCGCGTGATCCGCTCGCCGGGCGTCAGAATCGCCATGCGCTCCACCACGTTGCGCAACTCCCTGGCGTTGCCCGGCCAGGCGTAGCTTTCGAGGGCCGGCATGACCGTCTCGTCCAGCATTTTCGCGCGGAAATTGTTGCGCGCGCAGAACTCGTCCAGGAAGTAGCGGGCGAGGAGACGGATGTCGTGCGGGCGCTCGCGCAGGGCGGGCACCCGAATGGGTACCACGCTCAACCGGTAGTAGAGGTCCTCCCGGAATTTCTCCTGCGTTACCAGGGAGGCCAGGTCGCGGTTGGTGGCCGAAATCACGCGCACGCTGACGCGGATGATCTGTTCGCCGCCCACGCGGTGGAACTCGCCCTCCTGGAGCACGCGCAACAGCTTGGCTTGCGAGGCTCCATGCAGGTCGCCCACTTCGTCGAGGAAGATGGTTCCACCGTCGGCCAGCTCGAACTTCCCGCGGCGCGTGCCGGTGGCCCCGGTGAAGGAGCCCTTTTCGTGCCCGAACAGCTCGGTCTCGAGCAGCTCGGTGGGAATCGCCGCGCAGTTCACTTTGACGAACGGGCCGGCGGCGAAGGGGCTCGAATTGTGGATGTGCGCCGCCAACAGCTCTTTGCCGGTGCCCGATTCGCCGATCAGCAGCACGCGCGCATCGGAGCGGGCCGCCATGGAGGCCTGCTCCACGATGCGCGTCCAGGCGGGGCTTTCGCCGATCATCTTGGGGGCTCCGCCTACCATCTCGCGCAGGCGCTCGTTCTCGCGGCGCAGGGCGCCCTGTTCGAGCGCGTTCTTTATGGCCAGCAGCACGCGGTCGCGGCCCAGCGGTTTTTCGAGGAAGTCGAACGCCCCGGCGCGCGTCGCCTCCACCGCGTCGGCGATGGCCCCGTGGCCCGAGATCATGATGGCGGGCGAGGCGGCGTTCTGCCGGATCCCTTTCAACAACTCGATTCCGTTGCCGTCGGGCAGCTTCAGATCGAGCAGGTAGACATCGGCGCGGGCGGCGTCGGGATGCTTGCGGAACTCCGCGGCCGTCCGGCACACGCTCACGGCGTAGCCCTCCCGCTCCAGAATCATGCGCAGCGAGCGGCCGATATTCTCTTCGTCATCCACGATCAGAATGCGTTTGGAAGCCATTGGCGGCGGGCGGCAACAGCACGCGGAACCCCGCGCCGCCCAATTCTCCTTTCACCAGAACGATATCGCCCCCCGACAGCAGCGCGCTTTTGCGCGCGATGGAAAGCCCCAGCCCCATGCCCTTCTTCTTGAACGTAATGGTGGGTTGAAAGAGCGAGGCGCGCGCCTGCTCGCCGATCCCCGGCCCAGAATCGTGCACCTCGATGGCCACGCGCCCGTTCTCCGCGGTGGTGACGCCCAGGATGCGTCCCCCATCGCCGGCGGCCTCGGCCGCGTTCTCGAGCAGATTGGTGAGAATCCCCTTGATCAAATCGGGGTCGGCCATCACCGGTGGCAGGCCGCCGGCCAAGCGGCGCTCGTACGCCACTTCCGGGTGCGCCGTGCCGAGAAAGGCGATGCGCTCTTCGAGCAGCGCGTTCACGTCCAGCTCGGCGGGCCGCATGGGCGGCTCGGCGGCGAACTGCGAGAAGGCGCGCACACGGCGCTCCAGCGATTCAATCTCGTCCACCACAATCTGGGTGGCCTGTTCCATGAAGCCGCGGTCCGCTTCATCGTAGCGCGCCATCATCTCCTCCACCGTGAGGCGGATGGGGGTGAGCGAGTTCTTTACCTCGTGCGCCATCTTCCGCGCCAGCGTTTGCCAACTTGCGAGCTGCCCCAGGTACACCAGCCGTTCGGTGCTCTCTTCGAGCCGTTCCGCCATGTGGTTGAAGGCCTGGATGGCGCGGCCGATTTCGTCGTCGCGGGTGGTCCCGATGCGCGCCGCGAGGTTCCCCGCCGCCAGTTCCCCGAGCCCCGCCGTCAATTGCTGAACCGGCCGGCTGATGCGGTGCGCCAGGTAAACCAGGAGCATCATTGAAACCAGCCAGAACAGGGCGGCCAGAAACAGGTACACCTGCTTGAGGACGCGGCGCGGTTGGTCCTGCCGGGCCTTGTTTACCTGAGCGCGGGCCTCCTGAAACTGGTTGTTCAGGCGCTCCATATGGACGTCCCCGAGGCTGGCCGAATAGACCCAGATCTCTTGGCCGCGCCGCACCAGGTAATCCAGGCGGTTGCCTTCTTCCCCGGCCAGTGCGAAGGCTTTCTCTTGGCCGCCTTCGGCGAATGATTTCACCGCCTCGGGCCAGCCCGCGCGCTCCGCCGGCTGGTACTTGCGCGGCTGCAGCTCGCCCGCCTCCGCGCGCCGCTCCAGATTCGCGCGCTCCCCTTTATAGAACTCGAGGCCGATGGCCTCCAGGGACTTGGAAACTGCATCCAGCTTGTCGGTGGAGGAGTACTCCAGGCTGAGCTCCAGCAGGGAAGTGGTCACCCAAATGGTGGCGGCCAGGGGCGCCAGGGTGGCGGCCAGGAAGATCAGGATCAGCCTGTTGCGAAGGCGGTTCACCCGTGCCTTCCCCGGCCCGGCATGCGGACCAGTTCGGAAAGACGCAGCCGGCCGCTCTCGAAGGGCCCCCAACGGGGCTCGTCGGGGCGCGGCTTGCGGCTGATCAGCTCCGCGGCGGCCTTGATCAGGCTGAGGCCGGGATCGTCCAGGACGCTCGAAAACTCCCGGCGCTGCTCCGTGCGCAATTCCAGGCGCAGGAAGAAGGGGCGGTCCGCCGCCAGGCCCGCGGCGCTAATGGCCACGTTGTCCAGGCACCAGGCTTCCGCCTGAGGGGCCGTCATGTTCCCCTGAGACCGCGGGGCCGGACCCGGAATGGTGACCATGAACTTCTGCTCCCAAATGTCGTAGCTCACCACGAACCACACCTGCGCCTGCTTGAACGGGACGCTTTGGTCGATGGTGTAGAGCGACAGCCAGGAGCCGAACACCACTTTCTCGGCGTCGTGGAGCCGTTCCAGAGGCTTGCCGGTCAGAAAGTGCAGATTCGGGACTACCGGGCGGAGGTCGTCGCCTTCGTACACGATGGTAAGCGGGCTGGCCGCGCGCGCCGAAAACAGGGGTAGGGCAAGGCCGGCCAGCAGCCAGCTTCTCCGGCTAAGCCCCGTGTCCCGTGCGTGCGACGGCGGCATCTAATAGTTCATGCCCATCATGAAGATCGGATCGGCTCTCCCGTGCCGAATGGGGAACGCCACGGCCACCGACAACCATCCCTGGCGCAGCCCCACGCCGACGCCTTGGCGGGCCACGGCCGGCTCCACGCCGCTGTCCCAAATCGCGCCCGCATCGTAGAAAGCCTCAAAACACCCGTATCTATAGTCGACGGAGTTGTGAACCATCCGGTTTCCGCCGGTCGGGTCCAGATCGAACTTGTTCCAACCTCTGAGGGTACTGCTGTTCCCCAGTACAAATCGCTCGAAGAGCGGGGCGTTCCCGGTGAGTACGCCGGCGGTAGCGTCGTCTGTCACCACATGTTTGCCGTGGTTCATTCGATAGCGGAAGCTCCAGCGGTGACGGGTATACCCAAAATCGCTGCCCAGGGCGGGCATGCCCGCGCGCAGGCTGTAGGCCGCCTCCACATTCCGCGGGTAGTCGGATTCCTCGAATTGCTCGTGAAAACGCAGGCTGGCAGTGGCCGCGTCGGCCGCGTCGGCGTGCGGACCGGGGAACTGGTTCTGGAGACGCTCGAAACTGGCGCCCACCGTCAGGGTGACGGGTTCGGCGAGGACGAAGGTTACGGCCGGCTCGAAATTCTGGCGGGTCCGGTACGTCTCGGAGGCGCGCCGGCACGGACGTGAACCCGGAACCCGTTTGTTCCAACATGTCATGCCACTGCACGTGGAAACTGTCGAATTCGAGCTGGAGATGCACGCGGTCGCTTCCCAGCCTGGTGTTCTCGTACCGCGCCGTCAGGCCGGTATAACGCTCCACGAGTTCGTCGCCATCGGTCACCAACCCGACGGCCAACGAGTTGTGTTTCACCTTGGCCGTGCCCTCCAGGGCTCCGCTTCCGCCCTCTTTGCCGTCCCAAAGAAACTTGTGGACCGACAGATCGAACCGCGAGCCCTTATCCTCCACCTCGAAAACCACCTTGACGCAAGCCGGAGTGTCCGCCTCTCGTGACGTGCCGCGTTACGGTAGTGGCGTCCAGTTCCCGGCGCAGCCGCGTGGCGATGTCATCCAGCGCGGAAGGGTTCAGGGCGCCTCCGATGAGCGCCGAAATCCGCCTTCGCAAGCTCGAGCTGAGTTTCTCATTGCTTTCGCGAGGCGAAGTTCGTGGTCCAGCCGTCGCCGGAGACGATCACGGTTTCCACTTTGTAACGGGTGTTGACGTTGTCGGAATCCTGCGTTCCGGCGAACAGCAGGCTGCCCAGGAATAGACAGCCAAGCCAGGCGTATCTCATGAGAGCCCCGGATGCACGCTGCAAGCCAATCGTAAGTATTTGATATATAAGAGGATGATGGAATGTTCGCTGTGACTGCGATTCACAGGTGTGGAGGAGTGCCGGTGGCCGGGTGAACCCACCCGCGGCGTGCCGGCCCTACAGAACCTTTGCCAGTTCGGCGGCGAATGCGCTTCGCGGCGTCTGATCCCGCTGTTTTCCGCCGCGCTTCCGGCGATCCGGCCGGTCCTGCCGCGGCGGCCCCGCGACGGTCCTGACTCCGGGGGCCGATGCGGCCGGCGGCGCCCCGCGCATTTCCTTGCCCTTTGGGCGGCTGAGCCGGGTTGGCTCGCAAAAGCCGGTCTTCGAGCGGCGCACGGTCGAATCTGCGGATGATCGATTGCATCTCGTCCGCCGTGGGGGCTTCGACAAACGCGAATCCCTTCGATTCCTGTGTTTCGTGGTTGCGAATCACTTTGACGGCGTCGGCCACCAGGTCTTCAGCGGCCAGCCATTGCTTGATGTCGTCGGCAGTGACCCAGGTGGGGAGGTTGCCAAGGAATACTGTAAAGCTCATTCAGTTGATTTTCTTACTCCGTTGGTTGGATTTGAGGCACTTCAAGGAGAGGATTCCGATCTGCCATCTAGATAGTATCAGAGTGGCGAAGCCGATTGCAAACAAGTGTATTCGCAGCGCCTCCAGGGCATCAGCGCCGTCCCCAGCGCGAGTAGCAGCGCGCCGCCACCCCCAGCGCGATCAGGAGCGCGCCGCCGCCCAGCAGCAGCACGCCGGAGTTGGCTTCGGGAACGTCCCGCGGACCAGCCGAGAGGAGGTCTTCCGTGGCGTCCGGCAACAGCCCGGCCGCGCCGGGCATAGCAGGCGCTTCGAGGGACACCCGGTACAAAACTCCGCCCACGCTCAGTCCGCCCCCCGACAGGCTCACCACCATGGTTTGCGCCAGCAGATAGGGCGGCAGGCCCACGGTGACGCTGGAGCCGGCGTTGCTCAGGACCAGAATCGCGGGACCCGAGAAGATCTCGGCGGCCATATCCGGCGCCAGCTCCAGCGAGCCCGACACGGTGGCAGCCGCCCCGCCGTACAACGCGCCCTGGAACGATCCGTCCGACGCCACCACGTCATCAAAAGGAACCGAAATCGAGCCGTCTCCGGATTGCAGTTCCGCCGTAAGGTCGCCGGGCGAGGTCAGGTCCGTGGTGGCAAACATGAAGTCGATCCAGGTTGGATACGCGGGGGCCTGGTATTGCGCCGCGTGCGCCAGGTAGCTGCCGGCGGAAAACGTGAATGCCAGCGCATCGCCGGGGCCCAAAGCAACCTGGGTTTGGCGGGTGACATCAATTGTGGAGGCGCACACCGGCAGCGCGGCCAACCACGCGAACACACCCCACCGCCATGACTTCATCCGGGTGTAGTCTATGCTGTCTGATGCAGGGGAAACAGGGCCGAAAGTACCGGTACCGAAATAACGAGCGACCTGGCGGCCGCGAAGCTCACCGGATCCGGCGGTAGATCGCGGTTTCGCCGGTTCGGCCGGCCAGAGCATAGTGCTCCATCCAGGCCGCCAGCTCGGGGTAGCGCGTCATGGCCAGGGCGGGATTGTAGGCGCTCAACCCGTCAGCCACGATGTCCGGCGGGGAGAGCTCGACCAGCTCGGCGCGACGGCGGCGTGCTTCGGTAGTCTCCAGGGGAATGGATTGGGTCAAGTGCCGGTCGGCCGGGACGCCCGTGAGCGGCTGCGAATCGAGGTACATCGTCCCGGCTGGCAGTCCGGTGTACACGAACAGCTCGGGCCGGTATCCCCACACGAAGAGCGTATCGCCGGGCCGGGCTGTCTGGCGGATGATGGCGGCGGCGTCCCGGCTGTCGCGGTCCATGGCGGCGTCGCGCCACCGCGGGTTGGACGCCGCCGCCACGTAGGAGGGCCCAAAACGGACGACGGGAACGATGAGCAGCAGCCCCACCGCCAGGCGCGCCCGCCCCAGCGTGGCAAAGCCCCTCGCCGCCATCAGCGCCACCACGGGCAGCGGCAGAAAGTAGTAGCGCGGGAAAAAGCGCAGGCCCGCGGCCACCCCGATGAGGGCCAGCGCCAGCCATCCACCCCAGCGCCAGATCGCGCGCCGATCGCCCGCCCGCGCGATCCCGACCAGGAACCATGCCGCCGCCGTCACCGCCGCCGCGTGAAACCCCATCCAGTTCAGCGTGCGCGCCAGGCCGTTCTTCCACGGCTCCGCCACGAAGGGGCCGCCGGCGTAGAGCCTGCCCCATTCCCAAACCTCGCGCCAATACGCGCCCAGGGCGCCGCCGGCCCACAGCCACCCCGCCGCGACCCCGCTCACGGCCGCGAAACCGGCCGCCATCAGAGGCGCTCCGGCGGGATACCACAGGACGCACGCCGCGGCCACGAACACCGCCTTGGGGCTGATCCAGAACGCCACCCCCGCCAGCACGCCGCTCCAGAACGGACGGCGCTTGTGAGCCATCCACACGGCGGCGGCGTGGGGGGCCAGCAGGAGCAGGTCGGAGGCCACCGGAATCACCGCCGAAGGGATGTAAAAGGTGAGATAGATGGCCAGCAGCGCGGCGGCCCACAGACCCTCGCGCCGGGACCACAAATCGCGCGCGAACCCATACCCGATCAGGCAGCACAGGAATGCGTACAGCGCGCCCGCGAAGCGCAGAAGCCACCCGGCCGCCGCGCCGGAAAGCAGTTGGAACACGGGCACAAGCGGCGGCTTGTCGTACCAGATGTCGCGGTACAGAAACTTGCCGTGGAGCATCTGGCCGGCCGCCGCCAGGGGCAGCGCGTCGCCTTCCCACAGGATTCCGGTGTGGCACATGCGAGCGGCCAACAGCAGGGCGAACAGCAGGGCGAAGAAGAGTATCTCGAGCCGCGGAGGAACGCCGATTAACGCCGATGCAGTTTTTGTTTTCAATTCGCATTTATCGGCGTTCATCGGCGGCCTGAATTCTCACAACCTCTTAGGGAGCGGATGCACCGGTCGCCGCGGTCCTCTCCAGCAGGCGCTCGAGGGTGCGCCGGAAACCTTCGCCGTAGACCGGGTCCGCCAGCGCAAACTCCACGAAGCTCTCAAAGTAGCTGGGGAAATTGCCGATATCGTAGCGCTTCTCCTCGCGCGCCAGCCTCACCGCCACCACGCGGCGGCCTTCGTCGCACAGAAACTGGATGGCGTCGGTGAGCTGGATTTCCCCCCGCGCGTCGGGCTTCACACGGCGGATCATGTCGAAAATCACCGGCGAAAACACATAACGGCCGGCGATGGCGAAGTTGCTGGGCGCGTTGCGCGGGGCGGGCTTTTCCACCAGATTCGCCACCCGGAACACGTCGCCCGGTCCGTCGGCGGGCTGCACAATGCCGTAGTGCCGCGTCTCTTCCGGGGGCACCTCTTCCACCGCGATCACGCAACTGGCCCGCCGGGAATCGAACACCTCCATCATGCGGCTCACCGCGCTTGAAACCGCGTTCAACCCGATGATGGAATCGCCCAGCGCCACCACGAACGGCTCCTCGCCGGCGAAATTCTCGGCGCACAGAACGGCGTCTCCCAGGCCCTTTTGCAGGCGCTGGCGGGTGTAAAAAAAGTTGGCCTTCAGGGCTTCGAAATCCACATCCTTCATCAGGTCCGTGCGGTTGGCCTCGCTCAGCGCCCGGACCATTTCGGGGTCGTGGTCGAAATGGTTCTCAATGGACGCCTTGCTGCGCCCGGTCACGAACAGAATCTGCTGAATGCCGTTGGAAACCAGCTCCTCCACCACGTATTGGACGATCGGCTTGCGCGCCACCGGGAGCATTTCCTTGGGCTGCGACTTGGTGGCCGGCAACAGCCGCGTCCCAAGACCCGCGACGGGAATTACCGCGCTCTGGATCATTTACTCGAATATAGCAGCGTGAGGGGCCGCAGTTTTGACGGGTCCACCACTTTGACGCGGATTTGACGCGGAGACGCGGAGACGCGGAGACGCGGAGAAATTCAAGAAAGAAAGAGAAGGAAGGAATGGAGGGAAGGACAGCCAGATCCGAGCGCCGAGGGAGCAATTGACTCTCTCGGTCCACTTCTCTTCTCTATCTCTTTCCTTCTCTTCTTGAATTTCTCCGCGTCTCTGCGTCTCCGCGTCAAACCGCATCGGAGGCCGCTGTTTTGACGCGTCCACTACTTTGACGCGCCCCACTGCTTTGAGGCGGAGACGCAGAGACGCGGAGAAATTCAAGAAACTGCGTCTCCGCGTCAAACCGCATCGGAAAAGGCCGCGCCCCTGACTACAAACTTGATATCGCCGCCACGGCGGACTATCATAGGCAAAGAAAAGGCGAATGGAGGATATCCAGGAACAGCTCGCGCAGTTGCGGCGGACGATGGCCCGCATAGACCGGAAATGGGCCGGGCGGGAGAGCGCGGGAAGCTCCAGCCGGGCCGAGCCCGCTCTTACAACCCGCCTGACGCCGCAGGACCTGCCGCTCCACATCGAACAGCTCATGAGCGGCGAAGTGGTCCGCACGGCGCACGGGGAGCACTTCGAAACCGAGCGGCTCTGGGAGCGCCACCGCCGCCATGGCAGCGTGGATATCGCGGATCTGGCGGAGCTGCCGGAGGACCTGCTGGGTCCGCTCACGGCCGGCGCCGCCGCCGGCTCGCCCCCCGCGCGGTGGGCCTTCCTCGATACCGAAACCACGGGCCTGGCCGGCGGCGCGGGCACCTACGCATTCCTGATCGGCATCGGTTCCATAGAGCCCGCGGGCTTCCGGCTGCGCCAGTTTTTCATGCGCGACTATGGCGAGGAACCCTCTCTGCTCTGGCGGCTGGCCGAGTATCTGGAGGGGTTCGATGTGCTGGTCACGTACAACGGCAAATCCTACGACCAGCCGCTGCTCGAAACGCGCTTCCGCATGGTGCGGGCCCACGCGGGGCGCCTGCGCCCCTTCGACCGCATGGAGCACCTCGACCTCCTGTTCGGCGCGCGGCGTCTGTGGAAGCTGCGCCTGGAAAGCTGCCGTCTGGTGGAACTGGAGCGCCGCATCCTGGGCGTGGAGCGCGAAGGCGACCTGCCGGGTGAGATGATCCCGTACTGCTACTTCGAGTTTCTGCGCACCCAGGAAGCCTTCCGCGTGGTCCCCATTTTCCACCACAACGCCATCGATATTCTGTCCCTCGCCTGTCTCACGGCCATCGTGCCGTTCGCCTTCCGCTCGCCGGGGGAGGCCCCTCTGCGCCACGGCGCGGATCTCATTGGGCTGGCGCGCTGGCTGGAGCAGGCCGGCCGGCGCGAGGAGGCCCTCCGTCTCTATCGCCGCGCCATCGAGTTGGGGTTGCCCGACTCCCTGCTGTTCCGCGCGATGTGGGACATCGCGTGCGCCGAAAAACGCCTGGGGCGGCACGACGCCGCCGTGGCGGCGGCAGCGGATCTGGCCGGCTCGCGCAATCCCTATCGCGTGCGCGCGTTGGAGGAGCTGGCCCGGCATTACGAACGCCGCGAGCGCAATTACGCCATGGCGCTGGAGATGACGCGCGCGGCGCGGGCGCTCGAAGATACGCCCGCCATCCGCCGCCGGGAGCAACGCCTGGCTGCCAGGCTCGAAGAGGCCGCGCTCGCGGACCCTGCCGCTGGTGTAGTGCGGCGTAAGAACGGCCGATTATCCATTGCCAGCCAATCGTCGCGCTCGACCCGTAGAGCGGGCTTCCAGCCTGCCATGCCGGCGTCCTCGCCGGCATTCTTCGAGGAATGCCGGTACGGATACCGGCATGGCAGGCGAGACGCCCGCTCTACGGCGCGCTCGATAATGCCCATCATTTGCGCCGCGGACCACCAGATGTGCCAGACTGTCGGTAATGACCGAGTGGACCGACGGGGACTTTGACGGCCTGACGCTGCGGCTGGAGGCTTCAACCGTGGGGATCCGGGCCATCACATTCAACCCCCTGGCGGCCCCGGCGGCCCAGCGGAACGATCGCAACCCGCTGCTGGCGGAAGCCATTTCGCAACTGCGGGACTACTTTGCCTCCCGCCGGCGCGATTTCGAGCTTCCGCTCGACGCCGTGGGCTCCCCGTTTCAGAAGCGCGTATGGGACCAACTCGCGACGATACCCTACGGCGAGACCCGCACCTATGCGCAGGTGGCCGCGGCCATAGGCTCTCCACCGGCGGTGCGGGCGGTCGGGGCAGCCAACGGGGCCAACCCGATCGCCATCGTGGTCCCATGCCACCGAGTGATCGGATCGAGCGGCAAGCTGGTGGGTTACGGCGGCGGACTGGCTCTGAAGAAGCGGCTGCTGGAGCTGGAAAGCGGGCGAGGCGGGTTGTGGAAGGGGAATCAGCCATGATATTGTAAATCATGGCTGGGGTGCTTCGGAACGCCGTCGATGAACGGTTTTACGTGTCCAGCGCAAAGGGAGGCGGCGTATTGCGCCGGGAGATTTGGGTCGATCGGGGCGGCCGGGTGGTCCGGTACAATCTCGCATACATCAATCACTCGATCTATGCGGGCGACCAGGGCCGCGTGCTGGGCTATGACTCGGCCCACGGGCGGCATCACCGTCACTGCAGGGGCCAGGTGACCACTGTCGGGCTGGCGAGCTTCGGACAGATCGAAGCGCGCTTACAAAGAGAATGGAGCCGGCTGGCGAAGGAGGCCGTACGTGCGCAAGACTGAAATTCGGGTGGAGCGCGTGGACGCGTTCTTCGAACGGGGGCGCGAACTCGCCAGGACGGCGGACAAGGGCGATGCCATTCCGTTCAGCAGAGTGGTGGCCTTCGAGGACGCCGCATCTCTGCTCCACGTCCTGACGGAGAAGCGGGTGCTTCTGCTCAAGCAGGTCAAGGAGACGCCCACCTCGATCGGCGCCCTGGCCAGGAAACTGAAGCGGGACAGGAGCGCGGTGACCCGCGATGTACAGCTTCTGGAGCGCTGCGGCGTGATTCAAGTCACGGAGAAGCCGCTGGCGGGGCACGGCAGACAGAAGTGGATCACTCCGCTGGCGGGCGAGATCCGGCTCACGGCGGTGCTGTAAGGAGACAATCTGGGCCGGGCGTGCCCGGGCCCCTACACGCTGGCCGGCGAGCTGGTTCTGGCCATCCCCATGAGACGGTCGTCAAACTCGAAACCGGCCGTACGGGGCTTGTGGTTGCGGAGATACCAGCGCCAGGTTTCCTTGAGGCCCACGTCGAAGGGAGTCATCTTGACCTTCAACACCCGCGTGGTCTTGCCCATGTTCTCGGTGATGGGCGGCACGTCCAGGTATTCGCCGAAGTAGAAGGGCTCGGTCATGGCGTTCCCGCCGGCGGCCTGGATGGCGTCGCGCGGAATGCGGACCAGGACGGGGTCGGCGTTGGCTACCGCGGCCAGCCTTTCCGCCAGCTCCACCTGGGTCAGCGGCTTGGAATCGCCGATATTGAACGCCTCACCCTCCGCCCGCGGTTCGGTCATGGCGGCTACCATGGCATCCACCAGGTCGCGCACGTAGACGAACTGCATGAGGCGGTGGCCGTCGCCGGGGATGATGATGGGCCGGCCGGCGCGCAGACGGTCCCAGAAGAACTGCTCGCGATAAAAGGGGTTGCCGGGGCCGTACACGAAAGGCGGGCGGAATGTCACCAGCGGCAGGCCCTTCTGGGCGTGCATACGAAAGAGCAGCCGCTCGGTGGTGGCCTTGTTGCCGACGTACGGATCGGAGTGGTAATCGGGCGCCAGCGGGTCGCTTTCCTTGTGGTTCAGCCCGTCGCCGTAGGCCGCCACGCTGGACATGAAGATGTAGCGGCTCAGGCGGTCGCCGAACAGGCGCACGGTGGCCCCCACCTGGGCCGCCGTGGTGCCGCGCTCCCAATCGTAGGCGTTGTCGTAGACTATCTCAAAGCGGCGGCCGGAAAGGGCCTCGGCCATGGAATCGGCGTCGTTGCGGTCGGCCACCAGGTTCTCCACCCGCCGTCCGAAGTCGTGTTTCGGCTCGCGGTGGAGAATCGCGACATCGTGTCCCCTTTTGACCAGCTCCTCGACGAGGAGGCGGCCAATAAAAAGGGTCCCTCCTATCACCAGTACTTTCATAGGCTCCTGGGTAATGAGACGCGCGAGCGCGCGGAAACATTTCGCCACGCGCCCACCGTGTCCTTAACGATACAGCAGCTAATCGTAATATTCCAGGCCCAAGTGCGTAATGAGGTCTTCGCCCCGCATCCAACGCAGCGTATTTTTCAGTTTCATGAGTTGGATGAAGATGTCGTGCTCGGGGTAAACTTCAGGCGCATGCATCGGCCCTTTGAAATAAAACGACAGCCATTCCTGGATGCCCCTCATCCCGGCGCGTTGCGCAAGATCCATGAAAAGAACGAGATCGAGGACCAGGGGAGCGGCCAAAATGGAATCGCGGCAAAGGAAGTTGACCTTAATCTGCATGGGATAGCCGAGCCATCCGAAGATGTCGATGTTGTCCCAGCCTTCCTTGGCGTCGCCGCGGGGCGGATAGTACTCGATGCGGACCTTGTGGTAGTAATTCTTGTACAAGTCCGGGTAGATGTCGCCCTGCAGGATGTACTCGAGCACCGAGCTCTTGGTGACTTCCTTGGAGCGGAATGCGTCGGGGTCGTCCAGCACTTCACCATCCCGGTTGCCCAGGATATTGGTGGAAAACCAGCCGTTGAGCCCCAGCAGACGGGACTTGAGGCCGGGCGCCAGCAGGGTTTTCATGAAAGTCTGGCCGCTCTTGTAGTCCTTCCCCGATATGGGCAGATTGCGCTCGCGCGCCATCTCGATCAGGGCCGGCATGTCGGTGGTCATATGCGGAGCGCCGTTGGCGTAAGGGACGCCGGATTTCAGGGCGGCGTAGGCGTAGATCTGGCTGGGCGAGATCTCCGGGTCGTTCTTGCGCAACCCTTCCTCGAAAACCTTGAGCGAGGCGTGCACCGCGGCCGGCTGGTGGAAGACCTCGGTGGATCCGCACCAGATCATGGTCATCCGCGAAACGCCGGTCTTCTCCTTGAATTGCCGGATGTCGTCCATCAGCATCTCGGCGTATTCCATCTTGGAAGCGGCTTTTTTGACGTGGGGGCCGTGCAGGCGCCGGACGTAGTCCTTGTCGAACACCGCCGTCATGGGCTTGATGGCGGAAAGCGGGGCCTTCACCTGGTCCAGCAGCGACGTTTCCAGCACTCCGGCCTTGACCGCCGCTTCGTAAGCGTTGTCCTCAAAAAGATCCCAGCCGCCGACCACCAGGTCCTCGACGCCGGCCAGCGGGACGAAGTCCTTGATGGCTGGGCTTCGCCCCTCGGTGCGCTTGCCCAGGCGGACCGTGCCCAGTTGAGTCAATGAGCCGATGGGTTTGCCGAGCCCGCGCTTCATGGCTTCCAAACCGGCGATAAACGTGGTGGTTACCGCTCCTATGCCTGGTATGAGAACGCCCAGTTTGCCGTCGGCGGGCGCAATCTGGACGTTATCGTGATTGGCCAATACGTTCTCCTTTAGACCGAACTGATATAATAACGCTTCCATGCGGGACGGTGCCACGGCCACACTCACGACAATTGTCGTGGACGACGAGAAATTGGCCTGCGACGAGCTATCCTACCTCCTCAAGGATTTCCCGGAGATAGAGGTGGTTGCCAGCGGCGCCAACGGTCTGGAGGCTGTGGAATTGATCCGGAAACTGGAGCCGGACCTGGTTTTTCTGGACGTGCAGATGCCGGGCCTGGACGGCGTGGGGGTGGTGCGCCGCCTGCAGGAGCGGGAGATCGAGCTGCCGCATGTCGTCTTCGTCACGGCATATGACCAATATGCCGTGGAGGCGTTCCGGCTGCAGGCCATGGACTACCTGCTGAAGCCGGTGGACAAGGCCCGCCTGGCGGAGACCATCGAGAGGGCCCTGCGGGTGGTGCAGGAGAAGAAGCCGGCCGAAGCCCAGCCGCCGGCCGTCCCAGCGCCGGATGGGCGCGCGGCGCCCCGTACCAAGCTGCTGGTGCGGGCCCAGAACCGCAACTTCATCGTGGACGCCAGCGATGTGATTTACGCCACCATCGACGACGGGACCATTACCCTGGTGGCCACCAACCTGGAAGGGAACTCCAACTACCGCACCATAGAAGACCTGCAAGCCAACCTGGACCGCGACATGTTCTGGCGCGTCCACCGGTCCTACCTGGTGAACATAAACCGGATCAAGGAAGTGGTGCCGTGGTTCAAGTCGAGCTACCAGCTTCGCATGGACGACCGCAAACACACCGAGATCCCGGTGAGCCGGGTGCAGACGCGGCGGCTGCGGGAGTTGTTCAAGCTATAATGCGGTTTTCGTATGCCAGACTGCCATACTCTGTTGACCGGATATCCGGTCGTGAACACCATCCCCGTAATGTGGGGAGAGCAGGACGCCTTCGGGCACGTCAACAATGTGACCTACCTGCGGTGGGCCGAGACCGTGCGCATCGCCTATCTCCTCCGCGTGGCGTCGCTCCCGCCGCTTCCGCCTTCCGGGATCGCGCCCATCCTGGCCAGCGTCAAGTGCGATTACGAAGCGCCGGTGAAGTATCCCGACACGATTCTGGTGGGAGCGCGGGTGACGCGGATTGGCACCAGCAGCATGCAGATGGAACACCTGCTTGTGAGCCAAAACCAGGGCCGCGTGGTGGCGCGGGTGGATTCGACGCTGGTGCTGCTCGACTACAGATACCACAAGCCGGTTCCGGTGCCGGCGGAAATCCGCAAGGCCATCGCGGATCTCGAAGGCCGGCCCTTCGAGCGGGACGGCCTGGCGAAAAGCAATGTGGGATAAGCCTCCGGGCTTGTCACGTGGGATAAGCCTCCGGGCTTGTCATGTGGGATAAGCCTCCGGGCTTGTCATGTGGGATAAGCCTCCGGGCTTGTCATGTGGGATAAGCCTCCGGGCTTGTCATGTGGGATAAGCCGGGCTTGTCAACAGCCGCTACCGCCGCGGAATAAGCTGGATCATGCTGAAGTTCACGCTGAGGACGCGGCCATCCTCGGGAACCGTCCAGGTGGGCGAGGCGGCGATCTCAACCAGGTAGCCGGAGGCTTGCTCGAGGTCGGTTTCGATGAGGAACAGTCCTGGGCGATCGAGTTTCCGGGAGGCCGCGCGCCGCCCGTTCGCGGCTACTTCGATGCGCACCGGCTTCCCCTGGCGGAAGGCGGCCTCGGGAGCGTACCCGCGCAGCCGCAGCCGGCGCGGCGCGCCGTCCGCCCGGCGCAGACGAACACTGGCGCGACCGCCCATCCAGCGGTAGTAGTTGCCGAAAGCGCCTTCCCTCTCGTACCACCCTTCGAGCAGCCGTTCCGCGTGCCCGGGCAGCCCAAAATCGACGGCGGCATCGCAGTCGCCGGGGTAGAGCGCGGTCCGCTCGGCTGAAGGGAGCAGGTTGAAGACGCCGCCCTCTTCCGGCGCGCGGTATCCGCATGACGCGCAGAGCAGGGCGCCGGCCTGGCGGCCGAGCGCCGCGTGGCAGTCCGGGCAGCGCAGGAAGCTTTCGAAGCGATCGAGCCCCGGCAGGGCGGAGTCTTGCCCCTCCTTCTTGCAGGAAGCCGCCAGGGCGCCGCCCAGCAGGTGCGCCGCGCGCCACAGGCTGCGCCGCGGGTCCAGGCGCACCGCCAGCCGCTTCATGGCGCGCTCGCCCCAGCCGCGTTCGGGAACCACGATATGGTAACGGTGGCCGGCGAAGTGCTTGCCAATCAGCCGATTCCAGTCGTTGAGGTACATGCTGTGGTTCTGGCGGATGCCGAAGCTCTCCTCCTGCTCGGCCCCGATTACGTCGCGCACCAGGTACCCCAGCAGGCCCCATTCGAACAGACGCTTCTCCCAGGGCCTCATGCGCTCCTGGTAGTTGCAGCGGTAGAGGCGCAGCGAAAGCAACCGCCGCAGGGGTTCCTCGGCGAAGAAGAACACGCCGCCGGGCGCCAGGACCCGCTTCACTTCCAGGAACACGGCTTCGATATCCATGAATTGGCTGAGCGTCTGGCAGGCTATGACGAAGCGCAGGCAGCCATCGCGGAAGGGCAGGTGCAGCGCATCGCCCGCCATCCGCACCGGCGCGCGCGTGAGGCCCCAGCGTTCCATGAGGGCGATGCCGTGGCGCAGGGCGTCGGCGGAAAGGTCGAGCGCGAAACCCTCCGCGCCGAACTCGTTCGCCAGCATGTAACTGGTATGGCCGGCGTTGGCCCCGATCTCGAGAAACGGGGTGAGCGAGCCGATGAAGGGCAGGTGTTCGCGCAGCACCCCGGCGCGCCGCCGGTTCTCCTCCAGGTAGGCGGCGATGGCGCGTTCCGGGTCGCCCAGGGAGGCGAAGCTGTGGAACTCCACTTCCGCGCGCTTGACGGAGAGCGATTGGGCGTCCGGGGATGCCGAAAAAGGCATGAACTTCATGATAGCCGAGCGCGTATTGGGGTACTGGGGTACAATCAGCCTGATATGACACCTGAAATGCCCGAAAACGCTATCGATGCCGAGCAGGGACCTCAACCGCTGAGCGAGATCTCGCGGCTGACCGGGGTCTTCTTCGAACCTACGAAAGCTTTCACGGACATCGCCGAGCGGCCGCGCTGGTTCGTGCCGCTGCTGCTGGTGATTCTGGCGACGGTGGCTTTCTACGTCACCTATGGGCAGCACGACGGCTGGCGAAGCTTCGCAGAAGAGCAGATGCAGAGCAACGCCCGCATGCAACAGCAGATGAGCCAGTTGTCGCCCGAGCAGCGGGAGCGGTCCATGAACCTGCAACTGAAGGTCATGCCCATCATGTATTACGTGGGCCCGGTGTTCGGCATGCCACTGGCATACCTGTTCGGGTCTCTCATCCTGCTGGGGGTGGCCAGCGGGATCATGTCGGCGGGGGTGAAGTTCAAGCAGATTTTTGCGATCGAGTGCTATGCCGGGCTGACGGCCGTGGTCGCGAAGATTCTGGGCATTGTGGTGATCTTCCTGAAGAGTCCGGAGCAGTTCAATCTGATGAACCCGCTGGCTTTCAATCCGGCCGCCTTCATGGACCCCAAGACCACCTCCAAATTCCTGTACACCATCGCCAGCGGTTGCGACCTGTTCATTTTCTGGGGCATGCTGCTGACCGCTATCGGGCTCAAGGCCGCCGCCGGGAAGAGGTTGTCGTTCGGGGGCGCGCTGTTCGCGGTGGCTCTGCCGTGGGCGTTCTTCCTGCTGCTGGGCGCGACGATCGCGGGAGCGTTCTCGTAGGGCGCCTGGGCCCCGCGCGCTTACAGCGCTCCGCCGATAGCGAAGGCGCCGGAACGCCGAATTTGCGTAAAATGTGCGCCCGCGTGACATCGTCGTGACATAGCGCGTTCGCTTCCGGCGTATTCTCGGAACAGGAATGAATGTGATGAAACCCTGGGTTCCGGTGCTGCTTGGCGCCTTATGCCTGCTTCCGGCAACGGCTGCCGCGGAGAGCCCCAAACAACTCACCTGGGACGCATTCGCCGCCCGTCTCGATGTTGGATCCGCGATCCGCATCGTGCTTCCGGACGGTACGCTGATCGAGGGCAAACCGGGTGTCTTTCGGCCCGAGGGCCTGGATCTGCGCGTGTATAAGACTTCCAACCGGCGGGCCCATCCCAAGGGCCTCATCACCATCCCGCGCGCGACCGTGACGCTGGTCGAGATCCGCGCCCGGCGCTGGAAAGGCCGGCTGATCGGCACGCTTGTTCCTATTGGCCTCGGCGCCGGCATGGTGGGCGGGGCGCTGGCGCGGTCCGTCGAGGGGCCACTCTATGAGTTGCTGGCTGCCGGAGGTCTCACTGCGGGCCTCGGCGGGCCCGGCGGCTACTTCATCGGCCGCGCCTTCGACCGGCGCTTTGAACAATTCGTCATCGTCCCGGAGGAAAAGCAGGCGCCCAGCGCGCGATGAGTTTGGACTGGCGCCTTCCGCGCGCCTACAGCGCACCCAGCCAGCGCACCGGGGCGCGCGCCGCCAGGGCGTTCGCCAGACGCTCGTCGGCCGTCACCAAAGGCGCCTCCTGGGTGAAAGCCAGCGCCACGTACAGGGCGTCGTAGACTGTCCGGTCGAATCTCGTGGCGATAGCCAAAGCGTCCTTCAACAGCGGTTGGGAGCGAATGGTCGGGATGTTCGTTTCGAGCAGCGTGTCCATGGCCTCCCCGGCGGATTTCGGCGAGATCCGCCCGCGCCGCGCCGATTTCCAGAGAAGATTGCCCATCTCCGTCCAGAACAGGTCCGGAACCAGGAGATGCAGTTTCCCTCCGGCGTAATCCGCGAGCAGGCGCCTTGCCTCGATGACCAGCGTTTCCTCCGCCGGCGAGAAGAACCATTTGGCCGCGACGCTCGAATCCAGCACGTACATGGTCAACGGTCGCGGTCCTCGCGCAGCATCTCTTCGGAACTTGGGAAGGGACCCGGCGAGGGCGGCCTTCTGGCGCTAATGCGCAGCGCGCGGGCCAGCAGTTCCTTCCGCCGGGCCAGTTCCTGGGCGGTGGGCGCGCATTGCCCAAGAATGGCCAGCACCTCGGCTGAAATGGAGCTGCGGCCCGCCCGCGCCCGCTCCCGCAGGGCCTCGTACAGGTCGTCCGGGACATTCTCGACATAGAGGGTGGGCATTGGATCCTCCTTGCTACAGTCTAGCAATAGTCTAGACATGTGGGGCAAGCCTTCCGGCTTGCCGCCGGCCTTCCGGCCGGCGTTCCTCGCCCCGGCGCCAGGTCAAAAACCCGGCCCGCACGCTATCATGTTTCCTGAATGCGCATCGTGGTTCTGATCGGCCTGCCCGGCTCCGGCAAGTCCACCTGGCTGGAGCGGATGGGCGCTACCGGCCTCTCCTCGGACGCCATACGCAAGCTGCTGGCCGACGACGAAGGCGATCAGACCATCCACGCGCGCGTCTTTCAGACGCTGCGTTACCTGCTGGTGAAGCGGCTGGCCATCGGCCGCCCGGTCACCTACATCGACGCCACCAATCTGACGCCGGCCGAGCGGGCGCCGTATATCCGCATCGGAAAGGCCCACGAGTGCAAAGTGGAAGCCGTGTTCTTCGACGTCCCGCTGGAAGTCTGCCGCGCGCGCAACGCGCGCCGCCAGCGCGCGGTTCCGGACGATGCCCTGGGCAGAATGGCCGCGAAGCTCAAGCCGCCCACGCGGGAAGAGGGCTTCGCGAAGGTGACCGTGGTCGGCGCTTAGCGCACTTCATCCTGGAACGAGAACACCGGCTCGATATCCACCGGGATGTCATTGGCGCCGGCCAGCGCGGCGGCGAGCTCGGGCGGGATCTTGTCGTACTTGGCGAACCACGCTTCGGCGCGCGCGCGATCGCCGGTGGCTTCGATGGCCAGCAACTCGGTGGCCAGCCGCGTCACCGCGGCGGGCATGCGGGCGTAATCGACGGCGTAGCGATCGCCCGCCCTCGTCACCGCGCCGCTTTCGAGCAGGAAGTTGAACTCCATGGTCTCCGCGCGCCCGTGCGCTTCCCCCGCGCCGAAACGCAGCGTGCGGAACAGGCCCGCGACGTAGGAAGCGTAGTATTCCTCCAGGCGACCGGCCGGCAGCGCGCCGCGATCCACCAGCCACTTCAGGCCGAACAATCCCACCACATCGGCTTTAGCCTCCTCCAACCCCGAATACACCGGACCGATGGCTTCGTTGATATTCACCTGCTTGCCCCTGACGCGCGCGAATTCCGGGCCCAGCTCATGCGCGATTTCGTGCAGCAGCGTGCCGGCCATGTAGCCTTCCGAGGTGGCTTGGTCCGCCTGCTCGGGCAACATGAGCCGCTGCGCCACGGGCAAAATGACATAATTCACGCGCGCCTCCATGAAGTTCTTGAAGAAGATCTTCTTGCTCCCCTTGCGCTGGTGGATGCGCGGATCGTTGGGCAGGTTGTCGGCCACCGCCTGGTAGCCATAGCGCAGGTCGCCGGCGCGGTAGGGGGCGTCCATCACCTCCATGGGAGTGGCGTGGCCGCGCTTGGAGGGGCGGTCGGCGGCGTCGAGCGGCAAGGCGTCCTGGATATCCGGCACGTACTTTTCATACACCGCCAGCTTGCGGCTCTCGGCTTCGTTGCGCACCAGCACGGCGGCGCCGTAGGAGGTCTTCACCGCCAGAAGATTGTCCAGGTACGTCTCGTAGGGCGCGAAGATGAGGTCGAACTTGGGGTTTTGCAAGTCGAGCCAGGCGAGATCGCTGGCGAAATAGTCGTCGGTGAGCAGGGCGGCGGCGCGCAGGCGCAGGAAGTTGGCGAAGGCCGCGTCGTCGCTCAGCGCGCCGGCCTCTCGCAGCGCGGCGGCCATGGGCTCCAACAACGAGCGATACAACTGGTGGTACGGCGCGCCGGCCAGGCGATCGGCTTGCCTCCTGACGACCGTATACGGGCTGTAAATCGCCGCGCGGTCTTGGGGATGCCGCGCGACATACTGCTCCACCTGCTCGCGGGTCAGGTCGCGCGGGTACAGCTCGTGGCCCGGCGGCATGGCATCGCCGCCCACGAACGGCCGGTTCTCATCGAGCAAATCCCAGCGGCCGCCCATGATGCCCAGAAGCTGTTTCAAGGCGGGCTCGCGCGTGGTCTGGTAGAGATGGAGCCCGGCCATGTCGCTCTGCCGCCAGAAGACGCTATCGAGCAGGCGGCAGGCCTCCACCAGCTTGCCCACCATGCGAACCTCGCGGGAGGAAAGTCCGCGGCGCTGGGGAACGGCATATCCACGCGCTTCCAGCGGGCCAGGCGCTGGGCGACGTTTTGGGTGGGTTGGGCCATGGCGAACAGGACAAAGAGCCCGGAGGCCAGCAGTCTCCTCATCATGAAATTCATGGTAGCTTGCTGTGGGGCCAAGCCAAAAGGCTTGACCCCACACCGATCAGAACGTCAGGGCCTCGATTAACTTGGATAGCTCGGCTTGCAGGGCGGCTCTCTTCTTTTCGGTCTCCGCCTGGCTGTCGCGCAGGGCGGCGAGCTGCTGTTCGTGGGCGTCGAGCTGGCGGGCGTAGTTCTGCACCTGCTGCTGCTGGCCGCTGACGTTGTTCAGGCTCTCGATGTTGCGGCGGATGCGATCTTCGTCGGAGGTCAAATTGGAAATCTGGCCGGCGATATCGGCGAGCGATCGGTCGGTCCCGGCGATCTGCGATTTCTGGTCGGCGATGCGCTGTAACTCGCGGCGCCCGGCGTCGCTGAGACTGCGGTTGCGCACGTATTCCAGCAGGACGTCGGGGGTCAGGTTGGTCACCGCGTAGGTTTGATCGTAAACGCGCTCCTCGGAGACCGCGAACTCCTGCGAGGCGCCGGCCGCGAGCGGGATTTCGAAACGGTAGGCCGAAGCGGTCTTTTCGGCCGGTTTCTGATTGAGCAAACTGTACTGGGGCCGCAGCGGGTGCTCGAGGATCAGGGTCTTGGCCTTTTGATCGACGTTGCGAATGGTGTAAGTGCGGGTCTCTTCGGCGGCCATTTTGGTGGTGAGGATGCCGCGGTTGGCGTGGAACTCGCGCACTAGCGCGGCCTTGCTTCCGAATGCCTCGGTGATGCGCGTTCCCAGGTCCACCGCGTAGCTGATGAGCCGCTTGTCGCCGGCCTTGAGGGTCTCCATGAGGGCTTCGCCGCCGTAGGCCCCGCCGTCGTAGACCGTGATGGGGCCGCCATCGAGGGTCTTGCCGCTGTTGTTGGTCAGCTCGGCGGCGTTGGTGGGATGCTGCGAGGAATGGTCCGAGTAGATGAGCAGCTTGCGGCCTTCGATGGGCTGCTGGAGGAACGGCAGCATGGCGGATTCGCTCTTGCGGATGGTGACCGGCTGGGCGATGCGGTACTCGAAGAGCTCGCCGAGCTCGCCGGCCGAGGCGCTGGCGACGATGGTGCTGGGGGCCATGGCCGCGGGATCTGCCAGGTTCGACCGCCGTTGACGTTGATCGCCGATCGCCCGCCGCGGCGCCGCCGGTCGCCGAGGCTTTCGGCGGGGCAGCGGGCATCGCCAAAGCCCGCGCTGCCGGCGACCACCGCCGCGTCCACCACGCCCCCGAACCAACTCCGCCGCCCCTTCCCGCGCCAATTCCGCCGCCAGAGTCCGCCGCGTAGCGCTGAAGCTTCCTTCATGCACCACCGGCCGGGCCGCCCGGTCGTCGGCCAGCTCGGCCGCCGGCCGATCGACATAGCGGGGCGCGTAAAGCTGGCTGACGAACGAAATGGGCCGTCCGGAAACCAGCGCCAGCGCTACGTTGGTCCAATCCTCGCCGGTGGTGTTGTCCACGATGGCCCAGCCTTCGAGGGTGGGCGCGCCGCTCGCGCCGAAAATCAGGCGGTAGCTCGATTTCCACACCGCCGCCGGAATCATGTAGCTGGCCGTGACGTCGCGCGCGCGGGCGTCGGTGGAATCGATATAGACGCTGCGCTTTTCCTTGGAGCGCGCGGCGGAAAGCGCCGCCAGGTATTCCTTGAACTGCTCCTGGAGCTTGGCGTCGGAGAAATGCAGGCCGGTGGCCGCGCCCAGGTCGAAAGTGTGCATTTCGCCGTCATCGAGCAGCAGGGTCAACTGCTCGCGCTCGGCCTGCTTGTCGGTTCCCTGAACCATGCGGCCGGTGACGATGGCGCCGGCCACGGTCTCGGCGCCGAACTTCATTTCCAGGCGGGCGCCCTTGAGCTGGTCCAACATGCCGCTCAGCGGCTGAGCCACGCCGATCTGAAACGGGAACTCGGATAGTTTGTGGCTGAGCGGGTCCAGGGAATCGTAGCGCAGGCCCGAGATCCGGCCGCCGCCCTGCTCGGAAATAGTAAGCGATTTGAGCACGTCGTTCATCTCCGCCGCGTCAAAATCGAGGCGGACGGATTCGCCGGCGGCCAGTCTCCCGGAGCGTTCGAAAAACCCCACGCCGTGTTTGTAGAGGACCACCTGTTTGACAGGCAAATCCGCGCTGAAGGCCATTACGGCCGGAAGAAATAGTACTAGAATGCGCTTCATAGTTTCCTTTGACGGCGGACAGTCACGCGGGTTTCCGCCAAGTCATCCTGGGAATGTCACGGTGGGCGATTCCCTTTCAAAGACTATTCGCCCATCGCTTTCATAATGACGCGCTTGGGGCGCCGGCCATCGAATTCGGCGTAATAAACCTGCTGCCAGGGGCCGAAATCGAGGCGGCCCTTGGTCACCGGGATGATGACTTCGTGGTGCACCAACAGGCTTTTCAGGTGCGAATCGCCGTTGGTTTCCCCGGTCCGGTGATGGCGGTAATCCTGGCGGAAGGGGGCGAGTTTCTCGAGCCACTCGTCGATATCGGCGATCAGGCCGTCTTCGGCGTCGTTGACCCAGATTCCGGCGGTGATGTGCATGGCGGAGACCAGTACTATACCGTCCTGGATGCCGCTCTTGTGTAACATTGCCTCCACTTGCGGCGTTATATTGATGTACTCCCGATGCTTAGCGGTCTTAAAGGTCAGATATTCGGTGTAGAATCTCATACGGCGATCATACAACCAGCGGCCATGGGACCAGGACGAATCCTCATCGTGGACGATGAACCGGCCCTGCTGAAGATGATGAGCGTCTATTTGCGCCGCCTGGGGTATGAGGTGGAGACCGCCAGCGGCACGGAGGGCGCCTGGGCGCGGATTGAAGCCGACCCGGGAGGCTTCGCGGTGGCGGTTCTCGACGCTACCATGCCGGGATTGAGCCTCAATGAACTGGCGTTGCGGGCCTTGCGCGCCGCGCCGGATTTGCACGTGATCGCCGCCAGCGGGTATCCGGTGGATATGAGCGAAATACAAGCCGCCGGGCTGGGGCGGGTCGCGTTCCTGCCGAAACCCTTTACCCCCGAGATGCTGGCCGACTTGGTGCGGAGGATGCTTGGCCCGAAAGAAGAAACCGTTTGACCTGGCGACCGAGGTGAAGGCCATCGCCAGGGAAAGAGTGGGCCGCATTCCCGCCTCGAAACCCATCCAGCCGAAAGTCCGCCGGGCCAAGCCGAAGCACAAGAAACCGGAGCAGGAAGAGGGCCAATAGGGCCGGGGCACGCCGGGGCCTTCACCGCGGAGACGCCGAGACGCGGAAACGCGGAGAATCATTGATTCCGAACTCAGTTCTCGCGTTCCTCCGGTCTCGCGGTGAACTTCGTCTCCGCGTCTCCGCGGTGGATCGTCTTGGATCGCGGACCGGGGGGTCTACCCCGCCGAAACGAGCTATAACGGTAATCGGATTCCATTCGGGAGGTTTCGATGGAGCGAACCGTTTCCTTTACGCTCAACGGCAAACCCGCGCACGCCACAGTGGACGACGAGCGCATGCTCTTGTGGGTGCTGCGCGAGGACTTGGGCCTCACGGGCACGAAGTTCGGCTGCGGCGAGGCGCTGTGCGGCGCCTGCACCGTGATTGTGGACCGGCAGGCGGTGCGGTCCTGCGTGACGCCGGTCAAGGAGGTGGCCGGAAAATCGGTCACCACCATTGAAGGCCTGAGCCAGGGCGGGAAGCTGAGCCCGCTCCAGGACGCCTTCCTCAAACACAGCGCTTTCCAGTGCGGTTACTGCACGCCGGGCATGATCATGAATGCGCACGCGCTGCTGCTGCGCACGGCGCGGCCCACGCGCGCGCAGATTCTCAAACACATGGAGGACAACCTGTGCCGGTGCGGCTCCCAGACGCGCATCGTGGACGCTATCCAGGAAGCCGCCGGCGCCAGAACGGGAGGCGCATAATGCGACCGGACCAAGCCAAGCCAACCGAGGCCGCGGGGATAGTCCCCAGCCGGCGCGAGTTTCTATCGGCGGCGGGCGCGGGACTGACCGTGTTCTTCTCGCTTGACGCGCAGGAACCGGGGCGCCTGCCCATGCCCGGCCGCGGAGGCGGCCGCGGAGCCGCCACGGATTTCAACGCTTACCTGAGGATCGGCGCGGACGGCCGCGTAACCGGCATGTCCGGAAAGGCGGAGCTGGGGCAGGGCGCCATGACGTCGCTGGCCCAACTGGTGGCCGAAGAGCTCGACGTAGCTTTCGACCGCGTCGACATGATCCTGGGCGATACCGACGTGTGCCCGTACGACATGGGGACCTTCGGCTCGATGAACATCTGGCAGTCCGGCCCGGTGCTGCGCCGGGCGGCCGCGGAAGCCCGGGCGGTGCTGGTGCAAATGGCCGCCGAGCGCCTGGGGGTTCCGGCCGACCGGCTGCGCACCAAGGACGGCGTGGTGACGGACCCGGCGGCGCCAGCCAAACGAGTGACCTACGCGCAGCTTGTGGAAGGCAAGCGCATCGAACGCCATCTGCCCAACTTCCCGCAGAAGAACGCGGGAGCGTTTTCGGTAATCGGGCAATCCCCGCTGCGCAAGGACGGGCGCGACAAAGTCTCCGGGAAAGGGAAATACTCGGGCGATATCCTGCTGCCCGGGGTGCTGCACGCGCGGATTGTGCGGCCACCGGCTCACGGCGCCACTTTGAAGGACGTGGATTCGAGCGCCGCGGAGAAGCTTCCGGGCGTACGGGTGGTGAAGGACCGCGACATGGTGGCCGTGCTGCATGAACGGCGCGACGTGGCCGATCAGGCGCTCGGCCTGATTAAGGCGCAGTTCAACGCGGCCCCCGCCGGTCCGGACGATAAGACCATCTTCGAGCACCTGTTGCAGAGCGGTCCGCCGCCGCAGGTGGTGGGCCAAGGGGGCAACCTGGCGGAGGGCGAAAAGACCGCCGTCAGCGTGGTGGAAGCCACCTACCTCAACAGTTACGTGGCGCACGCGGCCATGGAGACGCATTCGGCCACGGTCAACATCGAAAACGGCAAGGTCACGGTATGGGCCAGCACGCAGGCTCCCTTCCAGGTGAAGCCGGCGGTGGCGGCGGCCCTGGGCTTCCCGCAGGAAAACGTGCGCGTGATCACGCCCTACGTAGGCGGCGGTTTCGGGGGCAAGACGGCGGCTCCGCAGGCCGTCGAGGCGGCGCGCCTGGCGAAGATCACGGGAAAGCCCGTGCAGGTGGTCTGGGACCGCGCGGAGGAGTTCTTCTACGATCCGTTCCGTCCGGCGGCGGTGATGAAAATCCGCGCGGGGTTGACCGCCGAGGGCAAGATTGCCTTCTGGAGCTTCCAGGTTACCGGCGCGGGCGACCGCGGCGCCGCCCACTTCTACGACATTCCGCACCATCGCACCACTTCGGCCGGCGGCTGGATGGGCGGCAACCCTCCCGGCATGCATCCGTTCGACGTGGGGCCGTGGCGCGCGCCATCGGTCAACAGCAATACCTTCGCGCGCGAATCGCATCTCGACGCGCTGGCCGCCAAGGCCGGCGTGGACCCGGTCCAGTTCCGCCTGAAGCACCTGAGCGACAAGCGCATGATCGGCGTGCTGCAGACGGCGGCGGATAAGTTTGGCTGGAAGCCCGGCAAAACGCCCAGCGGCCGCGGCGTGGGCGTATCCTGCGGGTCTTACTCCGGAACCTACACCGCCATGTGCGCCGAAGTGGCGGTGAACAAGACCAGCGGGAGCGTGCAGGTGAAACGCGTGCTGCTGGCGCAGGACCAGGGCGTGACGGTGAGCCCGGAGGGCACGCGCCAGCAGATGGAAGGCAGCATCACCATGGGGCTGGGGTACGCGCTCTCCGAAGAGGTGCGCTTCAAGGACGGCGCGGTGCTTCACAAAAACTTCGACAGCTACGCGCTGCCGCGATTTTCCTGGCTGCCGAAGATCGAGACGGTGCTGATCGACAACCCGGACCTGGCGGCGCAGAGCTGCGGCGAGCCGCCCATCATCAACATTGGGGCGGTGCTGGCCAACGCGATTTACGATGCCGTGGGCGCGCGCGTGCTGCAATTGCCGATGACCCCGGAGCGGGTTTTGGCGGCGCTGAAGAAGGGCTGAGAGGAAACCAATGGTGGGGCCGGCGCGTCCGCCCGCCAACCGGTTCTCCTTCGGCTAATAGAACAGGTACTTGCGCCACTGGGCGTCGCTCTTGCCCAGTATGCGCATGAGGTGCCGGCTGGTGTGCAGGCTGAATGGGCGAGGCTGGCGCGCCAGCTTCATGCCCGCCTCTTCGGGGGTGCGGCCGCCCTTGCGGTTGTTGCAGACGTGGCAGCAGGCTACCAGGTTCTCCCAAGCGGATTCGCCGGCGCGCGAGCGCGGGATCACGTGATCCAGGGTCAGCTCGCCCGAAGGCAAAGTGCGGTGGCAATACTGGCAGGTGTAACGATCGCGCATCAGGATGTTCTTGCGCGAGAGGGCGCGCGTCTGGTGCGGAATGCGGCGGTACTCGAGCAGACGGATCACGGAGGGCAGCCGCACGGCCGCGCGGGCGGAATGCACCGCGCTCGAGGATTCCTCCTCCGCCGACGCCACGCCCTTTAACACCAGCACCAGCGCGCGCCGGGCCGCACAGATGTTGATAGGCTCATAACTGGCATTCAGCACCAGGACCGGTCTTTGCAGGCGATCGGCGGCCATTCAGCGGCGTCCCCCCGTCTCGGTAACGCGCGGCGCACTCATGCGCCGGTCCACGCGGGCGATAGTCAGCAGCGCCACCCTCTCCGCGCCGGCGCGTTTCAGGGTCAGCGCGCAAGCGGCCCCCGTGGAGCCGGTGGTCATCACGTCGTCGATGAGCAGAATGCGCTTTCCGGCCACCAGCCGCGCGCCGCGCCGGCAGCGGAAGGCTCCGGCCACGTTCTGGCGGCGGGCGGTATTGCTCAGCCCCGCCTGGGCGGGCGTGTGGCGCACGCGCGCGAGCGGCCGCGCCAGCGGAATCCCGGTGCGCCGCGCCATTTCCCGCGCCAGCAGATCGGACTGGTTGAAGCCCCTCCGCCACTGCCTGATCCAGTGCAGCGGCGCGGGCGCAATCAGATCGAATCGCTCGTCGAGCGGCAGCGCCGCCGCCAGCAGATCCGCGAGCGGCCGCGCCAGCGTCTTGATCCGTCCGTATTTGTAGAGATGGATCAAATCCCGCAGCAACCCTTCGTAGGCCCCGTAGCAGTAGGCCGCGTCAAAACCGCGAAGGCCGCCGCGGCAAAGCGCGCAGCGGCCTTCGAAATCGAGCGGGAAATGGTTCCGGAACGGCGTCCGGCAGCTTACGCAGAAGTACTCGGCGCTCAGGGGCTGCGCCTCGCTCAGGCAACTCCGGCACACGGGGAAGCGCGCGATTTCGCGCAGAGGTTGCCCGCAGATGCGGCACTCGTCGGGGAAAAAGAGGGAGAAAAGGGCGCGGGAGGCCGATCTCACCGCCAAAGGACCGAATTTCGCGACGGCCCCGCTACTCGAGAAGACCCACCTCCGCTAAATTCGATTGTACCCGATTTTGCGCGATGCGAACGCCGCGCCGCCCGATTCGCGAAGGCAGGGGCGCGATGTGACTGTTCGGTTACAGGCGCGGCTCGGCGCCTCGGACTGCACTGGACGTTTCCTCGCAACGCGCCCGCCGCGGCGCACGTCTGCTTCTTGAGCCCAGGTACAATACCTCTGCGGGGTAATTCATGCGGCTTGTGCGGCATTTGGCCGGGTTGGCGTTGTGCTTCGTCCTGACCGCGCCCTTTGGCGGCGGACAGGCGCCCGTCGAACCTCGCAAGAAGCCTCCCGCCACCCCCGAGGAGCGCCGGCAGCCCAATCTGCGCGTGGATGCCAACCTGGTGCTGGTGCCCGTCACCGTGTGCGATCCCCTGAACCGCCCGGTGACCGGCCTCGAAAAGGAGAACTTCCGCGTCCTCGAAAACAATGTCGAGCAGACCATCACGCACTTCGCCATGGATGACGAACCGGTGGCCGTGGGCCTGGCTTTCGACGTAAGCGGGAGCATGGGCTCCAAGCTGGGCATGTCGCGCAGGGCGGCCCGGGAGTTCTTCCGCCTGGCCAATCCCGAGGACCAGTTTCTCCTCATCCTGTTCGACGACCGGCCGCACCTGGTGACGCCCCTGACACAGGATACCGGTGAGCTTCAGAGCCAGATCGCGTTTACCAAGTCCAAGGGCAGTACCGCCCTGGTGGATGCCGTGGTTTTGGGTTTGCACGAGCTGAAGAAATCCAAGCTGACCCGCAAGGCGCTGTTGATTATTTCCGACGGAGGCGAGAACAGCAGCCGCTACAACGATCACGAGCTGCGCGACCTGGTTCGTGAGAGCGACGTCCTGCTGTACGCCATCGGCGTCTTTGGAGGAGGATCGACGCCGGAGGAACGTGCGGGCCCGCAGTACATGGCCGGGATGGTGGAACAGTCCGGAGGCCGGATGCTGCCGGCGGCCGCCAACGATCTTCCGGATATCACCGCGAAGATCGGCATCGAGCTGCGAAACCGGTACATTCTGGGATACTCGCCCGCCAACCAGCAGCGGGACGGCCGCTACCATCCCGTGCAGGTCAAGGTGGTTCCCCCGCGCGGCCTGCCGCCCTTAAAGGCTTTCTGGCGCCGCGGCTACTACGCGCCGTCGGATTAGTTTAGCCCCAGCACTGTGAAAAAACAGTCACGGCTTCATGTGGGATAAGGCTCCTGCCTTGTCAATCCGAGCACGGTGGGATAAGGCTCCTGCCTTGTCAATCCGAGCGAAGCTCGGAGGTGCGCCCGAGCGAATGCAGTGCGTCCGAGCTTCGCTCGGATTGACAAGGCTGGAGCCTTATCCCACCGCGGCCCCTACGTGGCGTCCGGGGAGTCATCGCCCAGCAGGCGCAGTTGCGATGACGGATTCTCCGCCTTGCCCCGCTCCGGCCGAAGCTGATCCAGGCGCAATAACTCCCCCGCGGTGTAGAGCCGTTTGCGTAGCGCTTCGCGGCCCACCGCATCGAGCGGGCCCACGTACGTGTTCCCCGCTTCGGCTACCACGGCCAGAATCGAATCGGTCTCCAGGCGGGAGCTATCGAGCAGGTCGGGGCTGTGGCTGGTCACCAGCACCTGGCGAGTTTCGCCGGCCGCGAACATGGCGTCGAGCAGCACGCTCACCGCGGCGGGGTGCAGACCGGCCTCGGGCTCTTCCAACCCCACCAAAGGCGCGGGCCCGGTCTGGAACAACGCCACCAGCACGCCCAGCGCGCGCAGCGTGCCATCCGACATGTTGGCCGCCAGAAACCGCCAGGGGGCGTCGCCGGCGGCGGCTTCCTGCCGGAACTGCAGGGTTTCGCGGGGGCCCAGCGCAATCGCATCCACCCCTTGGATGCCCGGCGCCACCTTGGCAAGGTATTCCTCGATCCGCGCCTTCAGCTCGGGCCGGCGCTTGCCGATCAGGTCCAGCACGGCCGCCAGGTTGCCGCCGTCGCGCGCCAGCAGCTCGCCCGCGTCGGGCATCTGCAAGTCCCTGATGCGCTCGGTGCTCAGGTTATAGAACCCCATGTTGGAGAGCGAATCGTAGGCCGGGCGGAACTCGGGCAGGCCGGAGGCGCTCACCAGGTAGAGACGGTCGGACGCCGCGGCGGGCCCCGGAACTGTGCTCGAAACCTGGCCCGCGGTCACCGTGAAGCGCGACTCGCCGGCCAGCGCCTCGGGCGGGCGCAGCACGCACTCCTCGCTCAGCACCTCGAAGCCATTCGGTTTGGCGCCGATGCGGAAGCCGTAGCCGCCGACGCCGCCGTTGGGCAGGGCGAACTCCAACCGCGCGCCGAAATGGGTGGGATGCCCGCCTGAGCGGCGGCGCACTTCGCCGATCCCGCCGCGCTCGCGGAAGGCGTGATCGAGCGAGGTTCTCAGGCCGTCCGCCACAAAGCGCAGGGCATCCAGAAAATTGCTCTTTCCCGCCCCATTGGGACCCACCAGAAAAGTGAGCGGACGAAGATCCACGTCGCAGGCCGCGATGCTCTTGTAGTTCTTGACTACCGCCCGCGTCAAAAAGGCCGCGTTGCTCATGGGCGCCGTGCTCCGCAGTGTAACACGAGTGGGATAAGGCTCCCGCCTTGTCGATCCGAGCGAAGCTCGGACGGTTGCCCGAGCGAATCCCGCCTTCCGAGCTTCGCTCGGATCGACAAGGCGGGAGCCTTATCCCACTAGGGCTTCCACCAGCCCCTCGATGGTGTACACCCGCGCTTCGGCGGCCACCTCGATCCCCAGGCCGCGCGCGGTCCTGGTGGTCACCGGACCGATGGAAACCACTTTGACGCCGCGCAGGGTTTCCGCGCCGGCCACGTCCACGAAGTTCCGCACGGTGGAAGAGCTGGTGAAGGTGATGAAATCCGGCTTGCGAAAGGCCCCGAAGGTGGCGCGAGCGAGCGCCTCGGCGCCCTCGGGGACCACCGTGCGATAGGCCTCCACCACGTCCACTCGCGCCCCGCGTTTGGCCAGTTCCACGGGGACCAGGTCGCGCGCCAGCGCCGCCCGCGGCAGCAGCACGCGCTTTCTTGCCATGTCGTGAGCGGCGAAGGCTTCGAGCAAGCCCTCGGCCACGTACTCCTGGCCCATCAAGTCGACTTTGAGGTGCAACGCCTCCACCGCGGCGCGGGTGGCCGGCCCGATGGCGCAGATCCTGGCCCGCAGCGCACGCAGATCCACGGCCGAGCGGTCCAGCCGCTCCAGGAAGAAGCGCACGCCGTTGACGCTGGTGAAGATCAGCCAGTGGTAGCAGCCCAGCTCGGCGATGGCGCGGTCGAGGGGCCCGTAATCGGCCGCCGGGCGGATCTCGATGGTGGGAATCTCAATGACGGCCGCGCCCAACGCGCCGAGCCGCCCGGCCAGCGCGTCCGCCTGCGCCTGGGCGCGGGTAACCACGATGCGTTTGCCGAACAGCGGCAGGCGCGCAAGATCCGGCGGCGCCGGCGCGCCCGGTATGATCTCAAATGGGACGCCGGCCGCCGCCAGGTCCGCCGCCGGCTGGTGGCCGCCCAGCCACACCACGTGCAGCCCCCGGCGCGCACGGGCGATCAGGGTTTCCACTCCGCCGTCCGCAATCCGTTCCGCGGCCGCCGGCGCGAAATCGACCACCGCGGGGTTGACGCCCGGCTCGAAGACCACTACCTCGGCCTCTTCCAGCGCGCGCCGCCCTTTGCAGGTAATCAGCTCCGCGTCGCCGGGCCCGGGTGCAACAAGGTAGACCATCGTAAGTTAAGCCTCCTGGGAGGATGCCGGAAGAATGCGCCACTGCCGTGGAGCGGGCTTCCAGCCTGCCATGCCGGCATCCTTGCCGGCATTCTTTCTTCGTACAACGCGGAAAGATGGATGACTCGACTTGGCTCCACGAGCGCCTGTCACTCCTCCGATTAGCCCGGCCTTCTCACAGACACTCGGCCGTGACAACGTGGCGCACGCACCCGTGCGTGCCGCGTCGGCACTCATGCCGACGCCCCGGCTCGACGGACTGTCCACACCCCGAACGTGTCGAGAAGAGTCTCGACACGGCACGCACGAGTGCGTGCGCCACATCTTCGGGCCACCTGTGAGAAATGCAGGTTAGCCGTACACCGCCTCCAGAATCTTGCGCGCGCCGCGCTCCAGCAGACTATGCGCCAATTCGCGCCCTAAGCGCTCGGCGTCCGCAGCCGGCCCTTCGGTTTCGCCGCGCACCAGCTCGGCCCCGTCCGGCGAGGCCACCATGGCCAGCATTCGCAATACTCCATTGTGGACCGTGGCGTGGGCGCCTATAGGCGTCTGGCATCCGCCTCCCAAGGCCCGCAACACGCTGCGCTCGGCCGCCACGGCGGCGTGGGTTGTGGGATCGTCCAGCGCGCGGCACGCATCGAAGCCCGCGCCCGATGCGCCCGTTTCCACGGCCAGCGCGCCCTGGCCCACGGCCGGGCACATGGTCTCGGGTTCCAGAATCTCGCTGATGCGGCCGCCCCATCCCAGCCGCTTCAGGCCCGCGGCGGCCAGCAGAATGGCGTCATAGCGCCCCTCGTCCAGTTTGCGCAGACGGGTATCCAGGTTGCCGCGCACCGGCTCCACCACCACGCCGGGACGCAGCCGGCGCAACTGCGCCGCGCGCCGCAGCGAGCTGGCCCCCACCTTGGCGCCGGGGCCCAAGTCCGCCATGCGCTTGCCCACCAGGGCGTCGCGGGGGTCCTCGCGCGCGGGCACGGCCGCCAGCGCGAGTCCCTCGGGCAGTTCGGTGGGCAGGTCCTTCAGGCTGTGCACCGCCAGGTCGGCCCGGCCATCGAGCAGCGCCTCTTCGATTTCCTTGGTAAAGAGACCCTTGCTCCCGATCCTGGCCAGCGGCACGTCGGTAATCTTGTCGCCCGTGGTCTTGATGATTTCGATGCGGCACTGGTACCCCAGCGCGCCCAGCCGGGCTTCCACCCAATGGGCCTGCCACAAGGCCAGCCGCGAGCCGCGCGATGCGATTGTCGGCATTTCAATCCTGAAGATGAAACGCTTTCCGGAAGGCCGCGATCACGTGCGCGCCGTCCGGCCGCCCGGCGTGGTTGCGCAGCTCGGAGATGGGGCCATGCGCAATCTTGTTCACGATGCCGCGCGTCAGCGCCTCGAGCGCCTCCTCCTGCTTTTCCGTGAACGGCCCGTACTTGCGCTTGATCTTCTCCAACTCCCCGGCGCGGATCTGCTCGAGTTGCTCTTGCAGCCCCACGATGGTGGGCGTCACTTCCGCCGCCTTGAGCCGCGCCATGGTGCGTTCCACTTCTTCGGCCACCAGGGCCTCGGCGTGGTCCGCCTCTTTCATGCGCTCGCGGAGATTGGCGTTCACCACCTCCTGCAAATCGTCGATATCGTACAGGAAGACGTTATCGATCTGGTTGACCGAAGGCTCGATGTTGCGCGGCACGGCGATGTCGATCAGAAACACCGGCCGGTTGCGCCGCGCGGCGATGACCCGCTGCATCTCCTCCTTGCGCAGGATGTAGTGCGGCGCGCCCGAGGAGGCAATCAGAATGTCGGCCTTGGGAAGCGTCGCCAGGAACTGGCTGTAATCCACGGCCGTGCCCTCGAAAAGCCTGGCCATCTCCTGGGCGCGCTCGGGGGTCCGGTTGGTGACGTACACCTCCGAAGCGCCCGACCGCCGCAGGTGGCGCGCGGCCAGCTCCGACATCTTCCCGGCCCCCACGATCATGATGGTGCGCCGGTCGAGCGATCCAAAAATCTTGCGCGCCAACTCCACCGCCGCGTAGCTCACGGAAACGGCCATCTGTCCGATGCCCGTTTCGGAGCGTACGCGCTTGGCCACGTTGAAGGCGCGCGCGAGCACCGCGTCGAGCGTCCCGGAAACCGTCCCGCAAGCCTTCGCCACGGCGTAGGCGGCCTTGAGCTGTCCCAGAATCTGCGGCTCGCCCACCACCATGGAATCCAGGCTGGCGGCCACGCGGAACAGGTGATGGATGGCCTCGCGGCCCTCGCGGTAGTAGAGGTGCGACGCCACCGCCGCGGCGCTCCCGGCGTCCCGGCCGCTCAGAAACCCGCCTACGATTTCCCGCGGGTCATAGCCGTCGGCGGCCGCTACGGCGATTTCCACGCGGTTGCAGGTGGAAAGAATCAGGGCTTCCTCAATGCCGTCGCGCGAGCGCAGGTCGGCCAGCGCCTCCGCCAGGGCTTCCTCGCGGAAGGCGAGCCTCTCGCGCACTTCCACGGGCGCCGTCTTGTGGCTCACGCCGGTTATCAGGAGCTTCATGGCTGGAACAGGAGGGCGCCGAGCCGCGCGTGCGCGGCCCAGGTCAAGGCCGAGCAGCCCACCACCACCACTGTCAGGATGGCCGCCTTTCGCCCGCGCCACCCCGCCGTTACCCTCAGGAACACCAGCGCCAGGTAGACGCCCCAGGTGAAAAAGGAAATCGCGATCTTCGGCTGGCGGATCCAATCGCTCTTCACCTCGATGAAAGCCCAGGTGCTTCCGGCGATCACGGCAAGCGTAATCAGCACGAAGCCCAGGGCCATGGATTTCGACACCAGGTCGTCCAGGGCCCCCAGCGCCGGCAGGCGAAAGTAGAAACTGCGCGGCTTCCGGGTTTTCAACTCCCGCTCCTGGAACAGGTAGAGTACCGAGCCCACGCAGGAGAACGCCAGCGCGGCGTACCCCAACAGCACCAGCACAATATGCACCGTCAACCACGCGTTCCGGACCACCGGGCTGGACCACGCGCTCACCGGGTTCCCCAAGGTGGCCACCAGGGCCATCACAAAAATCAGCGGGAAGATGAACACGCTCAGGCTGGCCAGCTTGTACCGCCAGTGCACGAAGAGGTACAGCACCGCAATCAGAAACGCGCACATGGAAAGCGTTTCGTAAAAATTCGCGATGGGGCAGCGGTGGTTGAGAATCCCCTCTTCCACTATGGAGACGAAATGAAATACGGCCCCCAGAGTGAAGGCGCCCAGAGCCACCCGGAAAAGATGTTCCTTGCGGCGGACCAAAGTGAGGATGGCGTGCAGCAGGCCAAGCGAATACAGCCCCGCCGCTACGCGTAACCAGATGACGCTCATTTCAGCCATGGGGGAATGCGGACACTCTGGGTCCTAGATCACAGTATATCGCGGGGTTGAGGAGTTACTTTGACAAGCCTTTGTCGCGGAGACGCAGAGACGCGGAGAAATTCCAGGATTGAAGACGCGCTTCCCGTCTTCTTGGTTCTTCTTTCTTTCTCTCCAAGACTCTCTGCGTCTCAGCGTCTCTGCGTCGAAGAGACCTCCAGAGCCTGCTTGGCCATGGTGAAGCCCTGCTCCCGGAAATGCTCATCGAAGCAGAACGCGACATTCACGCCATGCTCTCTCATGCTCTGGAAGCTGGCGCAGTCGACGACGCTCAACTTCCTGCGCTGGGCCGCCAGCGCCGCCTCGACCGCGCCGTAGTGCCTCTGCGCGGAAATCCAGTCCACTTCCAGCAAGGGAACGGCGTCCTGCTGGAAGGCCCTCAACGCGGCGACGCCCAGCCGATTCTGGAGGAGAGCGTAGGTTTCCAGCAACACGTAATTGTTCGTAAACAACCCCGCCCGGCTGCTCAGCAACCGCCCCCAAATCGCCATGGCGGAGTCGTGGTTGTCGTCGTCGCGATCGAGCACCGCGTAAAACGCCGACGTGTCGACGAAGACCGTCACGTAGTGTACGCCTCGGCGAGATAGCGGTCGTGGTCCGCGCTGACGTCTTTCAAACCGGAAGCAAACCTGCCCGCGAGAGCCATCGCACGCTCGATCCTCTCGTTTTGGGTCGGCTGATGGCGCGAACTGAGATACAGGTCCACTCCCACCCGCACCAATTCCGCAATGGACTGGCCCGATTCGGTGGCCAGTCGGCGCAACCGGTCCGCCTGCTCTTCGGTAAGCTGTATCTGCATCCGTACCATGCCATCATGATAGCATCGTTGCCATCATAATGTCATCCACAGAACGCCAGAACCTCCTCGACCACCTTCGGACCCACGTCCTGCCGCTCGCCCGCGCCGTTCCAGCCGCGCTCGGCGAAGCGCGCCGAGATCTTCTGGACCGTCTCCGGCGGCACACCATAGTCCCGCAGGCGGGTCTTGACCCCCAGCGATTCGAAGAAGGCGCGCGTTCGGGCGATGGCCTGGTCGATTCTGGCGTCTTCGCTTCCCTCGCGGATGCTCCAGATGCGCTCGGCGTATTGCAGCAGCTTGGCGCGTTTGCCTCCGCGCCGCGCCGCCATGGTTCCGGGGTACACCACGGCCAGGCTCTGGCCGTGATCCAGTCCGTGAAACGCGGTCAGTTCGTGGCCGATCATGTGGGTGCTCCAATCCTGGGGAACGCCCAGCGCGATCAGCCCGTTCAGGGCCATGGTGGCGCACCAGCAGAGGTTCGCGCGCGCGTCATAGTCGGTGGGATTAGCCAGGGTCTTGGGCCCCTCCTCGATCAGCGTCAGCAAAATGGATTCCGCGTAGCGGTCCTGCAAAGGGGCGCTTGCGGGAAACGTCAGGTACTGCTCCAGCACGTGCGCGAAGGCGTCCACGATGCCATTGGCCACCTGCCGCGGGGGCAGCGAGAAGGTGGTCTGCGGGTCCACGATGGAGAATTTCGGATATACCTTGGGCGTCGAAAACGCCAGCTTTTCGCGGCCCTCGCGCCTCGAGATCACGGCGAACGTGTTCATCTCGGACCCGGTGGCCGGCAGGGTCAGCACGGCGCCCAACGGAACTGCGGTCTTAACGGGCGCCGCCCGCGCCAGGATGTCCCAGGGCTCGCCTTCGAACCGCGCCGCCGCGGCGATGAACTTCGTGCCGTCGAGCGTGGAGCCGCCGCCCACCGCCAGTAGAAAATCGATCCCTTCGCGCTTCACCACTTCCACCGCCCGCATGAGCGTCTCGTAAACGGGATTCGGTTCGATGCCGCCGAACTCGAACACCACGCGGTCCTCGAGCGCCGCGATCACCTGCTCATAAACGCCGTTGCGCTTGATGCTGCCGCCGCCATAGGTCAGCAGCACGCGCGCGTCGCGCGGAACCTCGTAACGCAGCCGGGCGATCTGCCCTTTCCCGAAAAGTATCTTCACCGGATTCCAGAACTCGAAATTCTGCATAATTCCCCCTGAAACTCCAGAATACGATTTACCGCGGAGCCGCGGAGGTCGCGGAGAAAACGCGGAGCGGATTTTACTAATCTGAATCCCGAAGTTGGCGCATTGTATCAGGGCACGGCTTCAGCCGTGCCGCAAACGGGAACATCCAGGGGGCTTTAGCCCCCGTTCTTTGGGAAGATGAGAAGGATTTGCGCGGGGTTGCCAAACCAGGGGCTGAAGCCCAGAGAATGCTGCCTGACCGGCACGGCTCAAGCCGTGCCCTGATACAAAGCCTGGTCTTTCACGGTAATAGCCTGTAGGAATTCGGTTTATCCGAAGTTAACTTCGTAATTCAGGCTTAATCCTCCGCGCTGGCTCCGCGTCTCCGTGTCTCCGTGGTGAATCGATCTCTCGGACGCATCGCAATTCCCGCTACGGCGCTGGATTACAATCACGGTGAACATGTTGAAGTCCGCGGTCCTCCTGCTGGCGCTCTGGCCGGCTCTGGCGACGGCTCAGAAGAAGCCCATCACGCTGGAGACGCTGTATGAGTCCCCGCGCCGCACGGCAGCCGGAGCCGGGGTGGGCAGTCCGGTGGTTTGGGCGCCCGACGGCAAGACCTTTCTCCTGCGCCAGGACGGCCGGTTGGCGATCTACGATCCGGCCACCAAGTCCACCAAAGAGCTGGTTCCTACCTATCCCTTGGATTCCGCCGCCGTCGCCGTTCCCAGCGAGGATGGGCCCGAGGAGTGGATCAACCGCCGCGCGCGCTCCGGGGATCTCCAGTTTTCGGATTCCGGCAAGGAACTGCTCTACCCCGCCGGCGGCGACCTGTTCCTGATCCACGTGGATACCGGGAAGTGGGACCAGTTGACCAAGACTCCGGTGGCCGAGTTGGACCCCAAGCTCTCGCCGGATGGCAAGATGGTGGCGTTCCGCCGGGGCTGGGACCTCTACGCCGTGGACGCCGCCGGCCAGGAGACGCGCCTGACCCGCGGCGGCACGGACACGCTGCGCAACGGCGCGCCCGACTGGGTGTATCCCGAGGAACTGGACCTGGGCACGGGCTTCTGGTGGTCGCCGGATTCGAAATCCATCGCCTATTTGCAGTTCGACAGCAGCCGGGAGCCGGCGTACCCGCACGAAGATCTGCTGCGCCTTCGGGCGCTCTACGAACCCGAGCGTTTTCCGCAGGCGGGCGAGAACAATGCGGATGTGCGGCTGGGCATCCTGGCGGCCTCCGGCGGCCCCACCAAATGGCTCGACGTCGGCGATACGCGCGATTCCTACCTGATTGCCCGCGCCGGATGGATGCCCGATTCGCGGAGCGCCTATATCGTGCGCCTGAACCGGCTCCAGAACAAGCTGGAATTGATCTCGATCGACGTGGAAACGGGCGCGCACACGGTTCTCTTCCGCGAGTCCGACCGCTTCTGGATCAACGTCTCCGGCGACGTCCGCTTTCTCAAGGATGGCAAGCGCCTGCTGTGGTCGAGCGAGCGGGACGGCTTCCGCCATATCTACCTCTACTCGATCGACGGTAAGAAAGTGAAGCAGGTGACCAAGGGCGATTGGGAAGTGACCGCCATCCACGGCGTGGACGAGGCCGCCGGGCGGGTGTACTATACGTCGAGCGAGTCCTCGCGCCTGGAGCCGCGCCTCTACAGCGTCAAGCTGGATGGCTCCGACAAACGCCAGCTCACCCCGGAGGCCGGCGTCCACAATATCGCCATGGGCCCCACCGGCGCCTACTTCCTGGACACTTGGTCAAGCCTGCAATCGCCGCCCCGCACCGTGCTCCACGCGGGCGATGGCGCGGAGTTGGGCATATACCGCGAGGCCGACCGAAGCGCGCCGGAGGAGTTCGAAATTCTGCCCACCGAGATCGTTTCCTACAAGACGCCCGACGGCGTGCAGCTTTACGCCCGGTTGATCAAGCCCGCCGGCTTCCAGGAGGGCAGGAAATATCCGGTGGTGATGACCGTATACGGCGGGCCGGGCGTGGAACTGCCCATTCGCAATGGGTGGCAGGGCGTGAACATGGACCAGGTATACGCGCACCATGGCTACGTGGTCTGGGAATCGGAAAACCGCGGCGGCCTGGGGCGCGGCCACGCCTTCGAGACGCCCGTTTATCACCAGCTCGGCGTGCGGGAACTGGCCGACCAGGTGGCCGGGGTAAAGTACCTGATCTCGCTCGGATTCGTGGACCCGGAGCGCATCGGCATTCACGGCTGGAGCTACGGCGGGTTCATGACGGTCAACGCGCTGTTGAACGCGCCGGACGTGTTCCGGTGCGGGGTCGCCGGCGCCCCCGTCACCAACTGGCTCAACTACGACACCATCTACACCGAGCGCTACATGGGCCTGCCCAAGGAGAATACCGATGGCTACCGCGGCGCCGCGCTCGCTCCCAAGGCCGCCAACCTGAAGGGGCGGCTGATGATCCTGCACAACTACGAAGACGACAACGTGCTGTTTCAGAACACGCTCCAGCTCACCGATGCGTTACAGCGGGCCGGGAAGATGTTCGATTTGATGCTCTACCCGCAGAAGACGCACGGGGTGACCGGCCCGGCCGCGCGGCAAAGAGACGCCACCATGCTGGAGTTCTTCGACCGGTGGCTGAAATAGGCTGCGCCGGCTCAGTTCACAAAGCCGCCGCTCACGAACATATAGCCGAGTTTCTGCTTATCTTCCGGCGCGATGTAGTACTTGTCGAGGGTGGTTTGAACGATCGCCATTCCGTCCGGCGCGAGCCATTGTGGAGGCGCAGGACGTTCGAAGGCGTGGTCCTCGGCGCCGGAGTACAACTCGGAGGGCAGCGGATGCCCGTTGATCCACACCGTCAGCCGGACTGGGCCGGTTTCCCGGTAGGTGACCGCGGGCAGCTTGAAGTTGAGACGGAACTTCAGGTTCGAAAGCTCCTTCACGTCGAATAGAAACGTGGGCCGCTCGAAAGTCCAGCGCCAGGCCTCGCTTTCGGCGCCGCCCATGATGTCGCGCAAGAAGTGGCCGTTCACGCCGGGCTTCCCGGCCGTGGCGAACGGCTCGCGGCGGGTGAGATCCGCCTCGCAGTCCGGCGGCCCCTGAAAACCCGCCCGCGCCAGCTCCGCCAGGCGCTCCCGCACGGAAGGCCCCAGTTCGGCCAGCGCGGTCTTCGCCACCGAGCTTCTGTACAGCACGACGGGCGCGAAGCGCCTCAGGCCGGGCAGTCCGTCCTCCGCAACCGCATAGTAATCGTAAAAGCACCCCGGGTTGGCGCGCGTTATCGGCTCGATCCAATCCATACCGTAGAGCGTACGGTAGAAGTTCAGACTATCCGACAGAAACCAGCTTGCGCCCACGCGTACCCGCGCCTGGGATTCCGCCGGCTTCCGCTGGCGCAACACTCCGGCGATGGTCTTCGATCCGGCGTCGTACTCCCAACCCCAGATGGATTGGAGCGTGAACATCGATGCGAAATGCAGGGCCAGCAGCGCCAGCGCGGCCGCCCCCATCCGGCCGGCTGCCCGCGCCGCGCGACCCTGGCGTACCAGCCAATAGAAGAACAGCGGCGCCGCCGTCAGCAAAAGCGGCGTGGTGAACAGCAGCCTCCGCTCGGCGAAGAAAACGTGGCCCATCACTATGGGCTCCACGCGCAGCATCGCGAACGTCCCCAGAACCGTGGGCGCCAGGACGAGCAGCCAACGGTCCGCCGGATCCAGTTTCACGAGCGCCTTCGCCCGGGCCCATCGGACGGCCAGCGCCGCCGTGGCGATCAGCAGGAGTCCCAGAAGGCCGAGGAACAGGCCATACGGCCAGCGGTCGAGCATGTGCCAGACGAACCTCCACCTGGCCGCCGGGGTGATCCGGTAGTTGACCAGCGCGCCCAGGAACCTTTTCACGGCCATGCCGAAGCTGCTTTCGCCATCGATCCGGGCCGCATGGGCGAGCCTAAGAGGCCCGTACAGGATCGGAACCGCCGCGGCCAGCGCTCCCCCGGCTAGGGCGAGGGCCCGCCGCGGGTAGAGCGCCGCTAGAACCAGGATGATGGCCGTCACCGCGAAGACCTCGGTCATGTAGGAAGCCGCCGCCAACCCGAAGGCCGCCCCGGCCGTGAACCAGCGCCGCGCCCCCGAGGGCTCGGAGACGCAGCGCAGCGCCAGGCACGTCCCCAAGGCCCAGAACGCCAGCCCCATTCCATAGCCGCGCGCCGTGGCGAAGTGATCGAGCACCAGCGGGTTGGCGCAGTTCAGCGCTACCGTGAGGAGCATCCAGAACGACGGTCCGAATAAAATCCTGGCCGCCCGGTACGTCGCCACCAGGTAAACCAGACCGAGCAGCACGGCGGGCAGCCGGAGGGTGATCTCCGAAAGGCCGAACATCCAAACCGCCAGGCGGCACAACAGCGTGTTCAGCGGGTGGTTGTTGTACCCGGCCACGGTGTAGAACGACGAGAACGGGGCCGCCACCCAGGTCTTGTACGTGAAGGCTTCGTCGAGCAGAATCGACTGGGTCCACGCTTTGTAAAGCGTGAAGAGAAACAGGAAGGCCAGCAAGGCGGTGGCGGCCGCGGTGTAGTAGCGCGGTCGCGGACTTCGGAACATGTCACACCTCGTTCCGCCGCTCGATCCCGAACAGGGTGAAGTACTTTTCGGGCAGGCGTGCGCGCGCCATCCGGCGGTCCACGAAGATGTGGCGCGTGTGGCCGGAGGCCAGCGGCCGGCCGCCTTCCGCCAGGCGCATCTCATAGGCGAAGGTCACCATGCGCGAGTGCGCCGCCTCCACCCAGGTCTTGACCACCACCTGGTCGTCGAAACGCGCCGGGGAGCGGTATCGGCAGCAGGATTCGGCCACCGCCAGGAACACGCCGTCCTGGTCCTCCATGTCGCGGTAGTTGAAGCCCAGCGCCTTGCACAGATCCACCCGCCCCACCTCCATCCAGACCAGGTAGTTGGCGTAATAGACCACGCCCATGCGGTCGGTTTCGGCGTAACGCACGCGGAGGGTGGTCTCGTGGGCGATTGTCATGCGGAAAGAGCATTGTAACCCGGCGCAACGGCAGGGCTTCGAGCGTCGTCTGATAGACTGGAGGCTACCTCGAAGCATGCGCGCGCGAGTGCTCTTTTTCGGTGTTCTGAGAGACCTGGTGGGGCGCTCGTCGGAGGAAGCCGAGTTTGCCGACGGCGCCGACCTGGGCGCGGTTCTCGAAACCTACGCGGTGCGGTATCCGCGCCTCAAGGAGATGGCCGGAAGCATCGTGCTAGCGCGAAATCGGGAGTTTGCACGGCTTTCCGCCAGCCTCGAAGAGGGCGACGAGGTGGCTCTCATGCCGCCCGTGAGCGGCGGATGCGCCGCCGCCCTGCCGGAGGTCTCCGAGAACGGCAATTACTACGCCCTCAGCGACCGGCCCATCGACGCCGGCGCCCTGGCGGCGCGGCTGCTCACCGGCTCCGAGGGGGCCGTAGTCACCTTCGAAGGCACTGTTCGCAACAACACCGGCGGCCGCGCCACCCGGTTTCTGAGCTATGAGTGCTATGAACCCATGGCGCTCAAGCTGATGGCGCGGATCGGCCGGGAAATCGCCGCCGGCCGGGAAATCGGCCGCGTCGCCATGGTCCACCGCCTGGGAAGGATGCTGGTGGGGGAGACCAGCGTCGCGGTAGTGGTTACGGCGCCGCACCGGCGGCCCGCGTTCGAGGCGGCGCTCGAAGCCATCGACCGCATCAAGAAGACCGTTCCCATCTGGAAGAAGGAGCATTTCGCCGATGGCGAGGTTTGGGTGGAAGGGGAGTGGGACCGCGATGTTCCATTGGCGCTCTGATTCGTGGAGCAGGCGTTTCCGCCTGTCAACCGCAAGCCTGAAAGCGGCTCTCGCGGCCTGCCTGGCCGCCGGCCTCGCGAGTTCCCAGCAGCAACCCGTCTTTCGCGCGAACGTCAACCTGGTGCACGTCGTCACCACCGTGAGGAACCAGGCCGGCGAGCTTGTGGGAAGCCTCAAGAAGGAGGATTTCGAGCTCGCCGACAACGGCGTGCGGCAGGAGGTGGCGGTTTTCGAACGCGTGACCGAACAGCCCATCTCCGTCGCCCTGTTGATCGACACCAGCGGAACCACCGGCAAGGACCTCAAGTACGAGACCGATTCCGCCAGCCGCTTCCTGCGCGCCCTGCTTACCGAGGGCAGCCCACGCGACGCCGTGCAGCTTTACAGCGTGAACGCCGACGTAAGAGTGCTGTGCGACTTCACCCACAGCTACGCGCAATTGGTCCAGCCGTTCCGGCTGCTGCACTCCGAAGGCGCCACGGCGCTGTTCCAGTCCATTGCCTGGGCCTCCCAGGCGCTCGAAAAGCGCGACGGGCGCAAGGTCATTTTGCTGGTGACCGACGGCGACGATACCTACTCCCGCATTTCCGCTCCCCAGGCCCTCGAAGCCGCCCAATTGGCCGACGCCATCGTCTATTCGGTGGTGGTGGTTCCGATCACCAACCCGGCCGGGCGCATGATTGGCGGCGAGCATGCGCTCATGTACATGGCGGAGGGCACCGGCGGCCGCGTCTTCATGCCCACCCTGGGGCCGGAGATGGATAAGGCCTTCGCCGACATCGTTTCCGAGCTGCGTACCCAGTACCTGCTCGGTTTCTATCCGCGGAATGTACCGCTCACCAAGGACCGCTTCCACAAGCTCCAGGTCAAGGTGAACCGGCCGCAATTGCAGGTCTCCTCGCGCAACGGCTATTATGGTGATTCGGAGGGCGCAACCGGTATGGCCGACGCCCGAACCGCGGTGGTCCCCGACAACGTTAGGACGCTTCCCGAGAAAACCAAGAAGCGGTGAGAGAGGTCGATACGACACAGCAGGGTGGGAAATCCGGGCGCGCGCCGGAACAGACGTTCGAAGAAACCAAGTACCTCAAGCGCCTGATTGAGGGCGCCACGCCGGTTCGTGTGAAGCTGGCCGATGGGGAAGAGGTGGTGGGGACTATCGAGTACTACGACCACTCCTTCATCCGCCTGACGCGCAAGGGCGAGGCCAATTTGTTCATTTTCAAACACGACATCAAGTACCTGATGGAAGAGACGTAGTTTTGGGAAAAGTGCCCAAAATCAGTGGCTAAGTCCTTTGTTTTTGGCCTGAATTCGGACGATTTTGGGCAAGCTGCCCAAATCGCCGGTGGCCCCACGGGCGGCTAGGGCTCCGCACGCGGTTTTTCGCTCCCACTCATGAACTATCTGGAAACAGCCGTCGATATCGCGCGCGAAGCCGGCGCGCTGCTGGCCCACTACTACGAGCGGCGCATCGGATTCGAGCTGAAAGGCGAGTTCGACCTGGTGACGGAAGCCGACCGCGCTTCCGAGAAGCTGGTGGTGGAGCGTCTGCGAACGCATTTCCCCTCCCACGGAATCGTGGCCGAAGAAGGCGGCGGCCATAAGAGTTCCTCCGAGTTTTGCTGGTACGTGGACCCCCTCGACGGCACCACCAACTTCGCCCACGGCTTCCCCATGTTCAATGTCACCCTGGGCCTGCTGCGCTCGGGCGAGCAGGTGGCCGGCGTGGTGTACGACCCCGTGCGGCAGGAGATGTTCTCCGCCGAGCGCGGCGCCGGGGCGTACCTCAACGGGCGGCGCATCCACGTCTCCCAAGCCGCCAGGCTGAGGGACAGCCTGGGCTCCACGGGCTTCCCCAGCATCAAGCGCCACAACGACGTCAACATCCATTTCTATTACCAGATAGCCATGGCCTCCCACGGCGTGCGGCGCACCGGTTCGGCGGCCATCGACCTGGCTTACGTCTCCTGCGGCCGTCTGGACCTGTTCTGGGAATTCGGCCTCAAGCCGTGGGACATGGCCGGCGGCACGCTGCTGGTGAAGGAAGCCGGCGGGCGCGTTTCCGATATGCAAGGCGCCGCGCACAGCGTCACCGACTCCACCACGCTTCTGGTGGACAACGGCCTGCTGCACGAAGAGCTATTGGCCTTCCTGGCGGAGATTTTCAGCGGGCGCGTGCGGATGCCCATGCCCGAGATCAAGTAGGGCCAAGCCTAAGCCGCGGGCTTTTTCTTGCGGGCTGGCGTGGAGGCTGGGATCTCTTTGCCGTTCTGGTCCACCGCGACGCAAGTTCCCGCCGTCTCGCCGCGCTCGCGAGCGGCGAGGGCTTGGGCTGTCATCCGGTCTACCCCGAAAATACCCATAATCGCCTCGATTTCCTGCTCGCTGGTCAGGTGGCTCATTTCTTCCATCCCAATCCAATTATAAGGCTCTCAAGGGCCTTCGAAACATGATCAAAATCGCCTTCCTCCCAAAAACAGGGGACGACCGAGCTTGGGTTCTCGGGTCTAAGGAAACCCTCGATCTGAGATCTGATCCGAACATCCCCTGAAGACGTGGAAATGAACTGCGCGTAACTTCTGGAGAACAACTCGGGCTGTTCGAGCATATACCCGGCGATGCGTTCGACTTTGACTTGGCGTACGACTCCATCCGCGAAATGGTATGGAATCGACCCGGCGTCACGCAAGTCTTCCAGCCTCCGCACCACGCGGGTCGAATCGACGGCTTTTCGCCAACCCGCCAGCCGGGGATGTGCGATCGACGCAAACTCTCCTGCTACGCCAATCGCCTGGTGGTCCAGCAGATGCCCTATTTCCAAAACGGCTGTCAGTTCCGGATGATCGCCCCTCGGATTCAAGCGAATGTCTATAGGCTTGCCAGTGACCATGTCCCATCGGTACTTGCCACCCTCCAGCATCGCAGCGTCGCCTACCACCGGAACCGTAAAGGCTAGGCGCCGAACGTTATGGACGCCATCCACCGCGGATACAGCCGCGCGAATAGCGCGGGAAATGCCGGGGGACGGGGCGCCGAGAACAGTTTCGACGCCGACCAGATCTTCCTTCACCGCTCCGATTGTAACGTCCATCGCCGGTATTTGAGAGACCGGCGATGCTTCCGCCGTGGAATACAATGTCGAATATGAACGCGACTTCCGGCCTCATTCCGGCGCTCCTTCTTTCCCTTGCGGCTTTCGCTCAGTCTCCGCCTCCGCTGCCGGAATTCGAGGTGGCGTCCGTCAGACCCTCCGCGCCGCCGGGCGCGGACTCTTTGGCCGTGGGCATCCACATCGATGGGGCGCAGGTCCGCTGCGCCAGCCTCTCGTTGAAGGATTACCTCGCGCTGGCCTACAACCTGAAGAGCTATCAGATCTCGGGTCCAGACTGGATCGCCTCGGAGAGGTTCGATATCGCCGCCAAGCTGCCCGCCGGCGCCGCCCGCGAACAGATTCGGGACATGGTGCAAGCGCTGCTCCTCAACAGGTTTCAACTGAAGGCGCACCGCGACAAGAAGGAATTCCCGGTGTATGCCCTGGTGGTCGCCAAGGGCGGCCCCAAGATGAAAGAGTCGCCCCAGGATCCGGGCTCCGCCGGCGCCGGCCGGGGCAATATCGATATCACCGCCGGCGGCGGCCGCGGGGGAAGCGGGGCCGACCTGGGGAATGGCTCCTCCTTCACGATGGGGGAGAATGGGTTCGACGCCGTGAAGCTGACGATGCCCTCCTTCGCCGACATGCTGGCCCGATTCGCCGACCGCCCGGTGTTGGACATGACGGATCTCAAGGGCGCCTACGATTTCTCGCTCCAGTTCACGCCCGAGGATTTCCGCGCCATGCGCCTCCGGGCGGCCATTGCCGCCGGCGTGTCGGTGTCGCTCCCGCCCGAAACCATGCGGGCGGTGATGGAGGGGGCGTCCGGAGATTCGCTGTTCGCCGCCGTGGAGACTCTGGGGCTCAAGCTCGACGCGCGCAAGGGGCCGCTCGACGTGCTGGTGGTCGATCACGTAGAGAAGACGCCCTCGGAGAACTGACCGCCTGGGCCATTCGGTAGCGCCGGCGGTCTTTGCCGCCGGCGTTCCACGTCTCTTCTGCCGACTTTAGCGGAAGCTCGATCACCGCCGGAGGTGCTTCACTTCACCTTCTTCGCGATCACGGTGGCGCCCGGAAACTCACCGCTGGGCTTCATCGTGAGCTGAATCTCATCGCCGTTGATCTTTCCCTCGTGGACGAACGCGATACCGGCCGCATCTATTTTGACGACAAAGGTAACCTTGTCCCCCGCGACCTTGCCTTCGCTGATCTGGATGGTTGGGCTTTGGGCCGTCTGCCAGGTTCCGGTCAGCGTCTCGCCATCCTGCCTAAGGGAGTAGGAGACCTGGACCTTGCCTTGCGGAGTATCTAAATCGGCCTTCCAGTTGCCCGTGATGTCGGCGGCGGAAGCGACCGCGGCCACAACTACGATCAAAAGAGCCGATTTTGTCAGCCGGTGTGTGTGCATAGTGTAGTGACTCCGGCGGCGAGGATAATGTTCCACGACGGCCCCTGGGAACGCCAATCTCCCGATTGGCGTTTTTTCCCAGCCGCCCGCCAATCAGGAGATTGGCGTTCGCAGGAACGTTCCCAGGGGCGCCTACCTCGGCGCGATCCACGTCACAAAGGCCAGCTTGGAAATCGCTTCGACCTTGGCCACCGGCGCGTGACCGATAACCACGCCGCCCTCCTGGCGCATGATGGTGAACCCCGCCTTACGCAGTTGTTCGAGCGCGCTGGCGGAAGCATCGCTCAGGGTGATGCGCAGGTATGCTTCGCCGCCGAACACGAAGCGCGCTTCCTCCACGCTGGGGCGAACGCCGGCCGCCACGCGTTGAATCAGAGCCGCCACCGGCGCATCGAGCTTGGCCGGCGGCTCGGCCGGGGTTGTCTGCCGGGGAAGCAGCGAGGGCAGTGGAGGCGCTGCCGACCTGGAGCCCATCATGCCGCCCAGAAATCCGCCCGTTCCGCCGCCGCCGCCACCCCCGCGCGCCGCCGCTGGCGCCACCACCGCATCGAGCCGGTTTTCGCTCCCAAATACGCCCTCGTAGCTCATCCCTTCGGGCATCTCGACCGGCACTTCCACTCGCTTCGGCGCTCCGCCTTCGGTCACTACTCTCTCTTCCATTGCCACAAAGGAAGTGAACGGCGTCATCAGCCGGTACGTCAGGCCGAGCTTCACGATCTGGTCTTTCAGGTCGCTGCGCGGCGTCCCGTACTGAAGCCCGTTCAGGTCCTGACTCGTCAGGTCGTCCACTTTTCTGCGCGCCCACAGAGTGGCCAGCACGTCGTTGTCCGCCTGCGCGGCCGGCAGCGTCACGCGGATCTCGCGCGAGAAATCGCGCCCGCCGATCTTCCCTCGCAGCCGGATTACGCCCGCGCCAGGCGCTGTGTAGCGCCCCGCAATGGCGATCGGCTTGGCCGCGAAGACGTCCGGAATGCGGCTGGGGTAAAGCTCAGTGACGGGCAGGCCGCCCCAGTCAATCGAGATGTCGGTAAGCAGGGGACTGCGCACCCGTTCGGCGAACCGGCGCGCGGCGGCGGACCCGTCGTCTTTGAGGCCCACGTACTCCACCTCGCCGCGGCCGTATTGGGCCACGTTGTCCAGCAGATAGTGGTTCACCGAGCTGCCGATTCCAAAGGCGAACACGCGCGCGTTCACGTGTTTTTGCACCTCGGCGATGATCTCGTGATCGTTGCCCACTTCTCCGTCGGTCATGAAGCACACCACGCGCATGTGGCCCTGATCGTCGGAAGGGTCGAGCGCCGCGCGAATGGCCTGCATCATCTCGGTACCGCCGCTGCCATACCGCGAAGCCAGAAATTCCCGCGCCACCCGCATGTTCTCGGCCGTGGCCGGCACGGGTTTGGGAAACAGAATCTGGGTGGCCCCGGAAAAGGTAATCAGGTTGAAGGTGTCGCGCGGGTTCAGCGTGTCGAGCGCCGCCTGCATGGCCTCCTTGGCCTTGGTGATGGGCGCGCCGGACATGGAGCCCGAGGTATCGAGAAGAAACACCAACTCCTTGGGCGTGATCTCCCCGGCGGTCACCCGCGGAGGCGGCGCGAGCAGCAGGGTGAAGAAGCCGTCGGCGCCCTTCCGGTGCGTCAGCACGGCGTCCGCCACGCTCTGGCCGGCCACGGCGTACTTCAGAATGAAGTCCTTGTTGGGGATCGCCGCCTGGTCGCGCAGGCGCACCTCGGCGCGGCGGGAATCGGGGCGCTCGATAATGACGTCGTGCGTCTTCGAGGCCAGCGAATCGATGGGCACGCCGGCGTCAATCGACACTTCGACGGAAATGTCGTGCCCCGCGCGCGTCCCTTCCGGGGTCACCTGGGGGGTGATGCGCGAAGCGTCGGGAACCTGGTCGGTGTCCGGGGCCCATCCGCCCGCCTGCTTCCCCGCGGGCACGCCGGGAATGTAGCGCGGGGCCACCACCATGGGGAAGTTGAACGCGTACGCTCCCTCCTCGTAGGGCACGGTCTCCACGTAGCTGATCACGATCTTCACTTGCGCGCCGGGCATGATGTTGGCCACCGCCTGAGTGAAAATGTTGGGGCGCTCCTGGTCCAGCAGGCCGGCTACCTTCCCCGAGCGCCGCGCGTCGTCGTAGATCTTGCGGGCCTCCTCGCGCGGCTTGATGAGCCCGCGGATGGTGCGGTCGCCCACCAGCATGGTCATGTCGTCCACGGCGGAATCGGGCGGCAGCGGGAAGGCGTAGACCGCCTCTATTTTTTCCTGGAAGGGGTTCTCGAACTCCTGGGTGACGGTCACCCGCGCCAGCGGTCCGCTGATGCGCGCCTGCACGCTGGTGTGCTTGAGCGGGCAGATGCCCTTGGGCGTGGTGAGCGACCCGCAGGTCACGTGGGCGGGCGCGGCGGAAAGCAAAGCCAGCGGGCAGACCGAGAATAGCGCGGCGGCCGGAATCAGGCGTTTCAAAGAATGCGTGGACAGCATGTTGCGGAACCTCCATCCGCGAAATGCCGCCAGGCGGCGGTTCCTTTCACGCGCTTACAATGGTCTCTGCAATGTCGAAGCGCGCCGGCGTTTTCCTGTTTCTGCTGCTCGCGGCGTTGTTTCTCTTGGTCAACCGGGGCGCGTACCAAGGCTACTTCCAGGACGACGAGATCGATAACCTGAGCTGGGCTCCCAGCCTTCCCGCCGTGGATTACCTGGAAGCCGCGCTGTCGCCCCTTTTCCAGAAAAACAACTTCCGTCCCGTGGGCCACTTCTATTTCTACGCCGCCGGACGCGCCTTCCACCTGGAGTTTCCCGGCTACGTCGCGGCGATTCAACTGCTGCACCTGTTCAATGTCTGGTTGATCTGGCTGCTGGCCCGGCGTCTGGGCGCGAAACCCTTCGCCGCCGCCGCGGCCTGCGTCTTCTTCGCCTTCCACATGGCGCTGTTCGACGCCGTCTGGAAACCCATGTATGTCTTCGACGTCCTGTGCGCCACCTTTTGCCTGCTCAGCCTGCTGGCCTACGCGCATGGGCGATGGGTCTTGAGCTTGGTGGCCTTCTGGCTGGCTTATAAATCGAAAGAGCTGGCCGTGATGCTGCCGTTGGCCCTGGCCTGCTACGAGCTATGGTTCGGCCAGCGGCGCTGGCTTCGCCTGGCGCCGTTCTTCCTGGTTTCACTGTCCTTCGGGCTCCAGGGCATGCTGTCCCACGCGAACCGGGACAACGAGTACACGTTTCGCTTCACACCCGCCGCCCTGGCCACGACCAGCGCATTTTATGCGTCGCGCGTGTTTCTGGTTCCGTGGCTCGGCTTCGCGCTGCCCGCGGCCGCGCTGGTGTGGCGCAGCCGCCGAACATGGCTGGGCCTGGCCATGATGGCGGCCTTCTTTTTCCCGCTGCTGTTCCTGCCGGGGCGTCTTTTCAGCGCCTACTGCTACCTGCCTTTCACGGGGTTGGCGCTGGCGTTCGCCGGCATGGCCGATGCGGTCCACCCGGCGGCGCTAGCGGCGTTCCTGCTTCTGTTTGCGCCCATCGAATACCGCGAATGGCGCACCGAGCGGCGGGCCACCCTGGCGGCGGACGACGACGCCCGCCAATGGGTCGGCGGCGCCGCCCGCCTGGCCGCCGCCGCGGCGCGCATCGACGCCGTATTCTGCGCCAGCCTGCCCGCCGGTTTTCATCGATGGGGGGCCGCAGGCGCCCTGCACTACCTCATCCGCCCCAACCTCGAAGTCCGCTTCCTGGACGATGCCGGAGACCAAAAACCGCTCGCGGGCGAGCGCGTCGCCGTGCTGACTTGGGACCCCGGCGAGCGCCAGGTCCACTCCGCCTTCCTCACGCCGGAAACGGGCGACCTCCCCTACATCCGAATCGATGGCGCGATCCAACCGTGGCAGCTCGGCGAGGGCTGGTACGGGCTGGAGGGCGCCTACCGCTGGATCGCCCCCGCGGCCGCGGCCCGGCTCAACCGCCCCGAGGGCGCGCGCCGTTTCGAGCTGCGCGTGAACGTAGGGCAAGAAATGCTGCGCCAGGCCGGACCGCCCACCGTACGAATCTCGCTGAACGGCCAGGACCTGGAGCCCCGAAACTTCCAGGAACCGGGATGGCAGGAGGCGCAGTGGGACCTCCCGGCCGCTCCGCCCGGCCCGGTGCAAGTAACGTTCCGGGTAACCCCCGGTTTCCAAGCCCCCGGCGATCCCCGCAAGCTGGGTATTGCCATCGGAGCATTTGGGTTCCGGTAGGCCCGCGGAGGTTTCCGACATAGTTCTGATTTTCCGGCGCCCGCCTGTTGGCAGCGATGCCATATTCGATGCTGGTATCAGGTATGGTAACCTGAAGCGTCATGGGCGCTTCGCGCAAGATCACCGTCGAGGTACCGCCGGAGCTTCTCGAAAAGGCGCAACGAGCCACCAGCAGCGGCATCACCCAGACCGTTCGCACCGGCCTGCAACTGGTGGCGGCATCGCAGGCCTACGCGCGGCTGCGCCAACTTCGCGGCAGGGTTCGTTTCACGCGCACGTTGGCCGAACTGAAGGCCGACCGATGATCGCAGTCGACACCAGCACCTGGATCGCCTTCCTCGAAGGAGATGCCGGTGAGGACGCGGAGCTGCTCGACCGGGCGCTCCAGGACCGGCAGGCGCTCATGGCGCCCGTTGTGCTCACCGAACTGTTGAGTGACCCGAAGCTCCCTTCCGAGGTTTCACAGGCTCTTTCGGAGCTGCCTCTCATCGAGGTTATGCCCGGCTATTGGCAACGGGCAGGCGAGCTGCGAGCGAAGGTGCTGGCCAAGCGCCGCAAGGCTCGCCTAGGCGATGCCCTGATCGCCCAGAGCTGTATCGATCACGGGATCCCTCTCCTTACGCGAGACCGGGATTTCCGGGCCTTCGCCGACGCTGCCGGCCTCGATCTCCCGATTGGGTCCACGCCGCCGAAGTAGCGCATCGGAACAGAGAATCGCCGGCCCGCGAACGGGCCTGTCTTCGCGCCGCCGATTTTCGGCCTTGGGATTCGGAAGCCTCGCCACGAAATTTGCGGACGGGGCGGAATGAAAGTATAATCGACGGTCTTTGGAGGATCGCATGAAAAAGCTGGCACTGGTTCTGCTATCTCTGGTTCTTTCCCTACCCCTTCTGGCGCAGCCAACGGCGGCGCCGGCGAAATTGCGGGCCCTGATCATCACCGGTGAAAACTCCCACGACTGGCGTTCCGTCACCCCGGAGCTGCGCAAGGATCTGGAGGCTACGGGCCGCTTCGACGTTCGGGTGACGGAGGAGTTTCGCGGCGCCGGACCGGAGACCCTGGCCACCTACGATGTGGTCGTGCTGAACTACCAGGACCGGCGGCCCGATCAGCGCTGGGGCGACCGGGCCGATAAGACCCTGCTCGATTGGGTTCGCTCCGGCAAGGGCCTGGTGATGTATCACTTCTCGACGGCGGCTTTCGTCGGCTGGGATGAGTACGAAAAGCTGTCGGGCGGGAACTGGCGGCAGAACCAGGGCCAGCACTCCACGGCCCACGACTTCACCGTGGACATCACCGATCCCGACCACCCCATTACGCGCGGCCTCAAGAAGTCTTTCCCACAGCCGAAAGACGAATTGTACTCCAACCTGAAATGGCAGCCCGAGGGATCGTTTCACGTGCTGGCGACGGCCTATGACGACCACTCTCTCTATCAGGGCAAAGCGCGCCAGCCGATCACCGGCCCCGGCAAGAACGAGCCGATGCTATGGACGGTGCAATATGGGCAGGGCCGGGTGTTCGCTACCGCGCTGGGCCATGACGCCGCGGCGGTGAATACCCTGACTTTCGTGACCACGTTTACGCGCGGCGCCGAGTGGGCCGCCACGGGCAACGTGACGCTGCCCATCCCGGATGGAATGAAGTAGCCGCGGGCCGGTCATGCCCGGCCCCTACAATCCCGGTTGGGGCGTTGTAGGGGCGAGGCATCGCTCGCCCTTGCGCCGCGCAACGACAACGTTGTCGTCATCGCGAAATAGCGTCTTGAGTCGGCTAGAATTAAGGCCACAGGCGTATACGCCGCGCAGTCCGGCGCGCTCTTGTCCCACATGACCTCCGCTCCGCCATCGTCGAACCGCGCGGCCCTCTGGGTGGCGCTTCTTCTGCCGCTCTGGAGCGCCGCCGCGGTGTGGTTCTTCGAGGCTCGCGGCTGGCTGCTCTATTACGGGGACGCCGAGGCGCACCTGAATATTGCGCGCCGGATCTTCGATTCCACCACCCCGGGGTATGACCAGATCGGGGCCGTGTGGCTGCCCCTGCCGCACGTGCTGATGCTGCCTTTTGTGCGCGTCGACGCGTTCTGGCGCAGCGGACTGGCGGGTTCCATCCCATCGGCCTTCTGCTTTGTGCTGGCGGGCTTGTTCCTGCTGGCGGCCGCGCGCCGGATCTTCGGCTCCGCGCCGGCCGCGGTGGCCGCCGCCGCCTTGTTCGCGCTCAACCCCAACATGCTGTATTTGCAGTCCATCGCCATGACGGAGGCGGCTTTTGCCGCCGCTCTGGCCGGGCTGCTCTACTTCAGCGTGCGTTTCCGCGACACCCAGGGATGGGGCTCTGTGCTGGGGGCCGCGCTGGCCGCCTGCGCCGGAACGCTCACGCGCTATGAAGGCTGGTTCCTGCTGCCCTTCGCGGCGGCGTATTTCTTCTTTACCGCCAAGCGCAACCGCGTGGGCGTGGCCGCTCTGTTCTGCGCTATAGCCGGCTCCGGGCCGCTCTATTGGCTCTTCCACAACTGGTGGCTTACCGGGGACGCGCTGGACTTTTTCCGCGGGCCCTATTCCGCCAAGGCCATTCAGTCCGGCCGGCCCTATCCCGGCCAGGGCGATTGGCCCCTCGCCGGGCTCTACTATGGCGTCGCAGCGCGCCTGTGCGCCGGCCCGGTGCTGGCGATCATGGCCGTCGCCGGAGCGGCCGCCTTGCTCTTCAAGCGCGCCTTCTGGCCGCTGGTTCTGCTGGCGCTTCCGGTGGTCTTCTACGTCTGGAGCCTGCACTCCTCCGGCACGCCCATTCACGTGCCGGAATTGTGGCCGCATTCCTGGTACAACACCCGTTACGGACTGGCCGCTCTGCCGCTCATGGCGTTGGCCGGCGCCGCTCTGGTGGCCATCGCGCCGCCGGGCGTCCAGCGCCTGGCCGCCGTGGTGGTGGTGGCCGCCGGGGCTTCCTGGTGGATACTGCACCCCAGCCCGGAGAACTGGATCACCTGGTCCGAATCCCGCGCCAATTCCGAGAACCGCCGGGCCTGGCTCCACGAAGCCGCCGCGTATCTCCAGCCGCGCTTCGTGAGCGGTTCCGGAATCCTGACTTCGGGCGGCGACGATTTCGCCGGCATCTACCGCGAAATGGGCATCCCGCTGCGCGAGACCTTCGGCATCTGCAATGGCCTGCCCTGGGAAGCCGCCATCCGCCGGCCCGAGTTGTTCCTGTGGCAGCAGTGGGCCGTGGTAAGGCGCGGCGATGCGGCGCAAATCGCCCTGGAACGCGCCGCCCGCGCCGGCTTGACTTACACCCTGGAGTTGACCATCGTGAAGAAATACGAGCCGGTGATCGAGATCTACCGGCGCACGCGGAGGGCCGCATGGGCCGTTGTAGTCGAACATCCGCGGCGCAACGCACGGGCGCCTTATGAACATTCCATTCACCAAGGCGCACGGCGCCCAGAACGATTTCCTGCTCACCTGGGAGAAGGACGCGCCCGAATCCGGCCGCGACGCGCTGGCCCGCGCCATCTGCGACCGCCGCGCCGGCGTGGGCGCCGATGGCTGGATGCTGGTCTCCCCGCCGGCCGGCCCCGAGTGCGATGCCGCTATCCAACTCTACAACTCGGATGGCAGCGCGCCGGAGCTTTCGGGCAACGGCACGCGTTGCGCGGCGGCCTTCCTCTTCACCTACGGCCTGGCCGGCGCCGTGGTCCGCATCCGCACCGGCGCGGGCGTCAAGACTCTGCGCCTGCTCGAACGCAACGGCCGCGAGTTCCAGTTCGAAATGGATATGGGACGCCCGTCGATTATGGCCCAACGGCTCGACCTGCCGCTTTCCAGCGGGCCGCGCGACGTCACGCTCCTGGCGGTGGGCAACCCCCAGTGCGCCGTTCCCGTGACCGGTTTCGATTTCGACTGGCGCGCCATGGGCGCCGAAATCGAGAGTCACGCGCGCTTTCCCAACCGCACCAACGTCTCCTTCGTGAAGCCCGTCGATGGCCATACCATCGACGTGCGCTTCTGGGAGCGCGGCGCGGGTGAGACCATGAGCTCGGGCACCGGCTCCACCGGCGCCGCCGCCATGGCCGTGGCGCGCGGCTGGGTGGAGTCTCCGGTCACGGTGCTCACGCCCGCGGGGCCGCTCTCGGTCCGCTGCGACGGCGCCTTCTTCCTCACCGGCCCGGCCATCCTGGTCGCGGAAGGCGTGTTTTGGGTGTAAGGTAATAATCTATGCCCGAACTGCAACCCATTGCGCCGCCGCGCGCCACCGCTCAGATGTTGGCGGAGAAAATCCGCTCGCGCACCGCCCGCGTCGGAATTGTCGGCCTGGGATACGTCGGGCTTCCCTTGGCCGTGGAGTTCGCCAAGGCCGGCTTCCAGGTGACAGGAATCGATGTCAGCGAGCGGAAAACCCAGCGCGTCAACGCCGGCGATTCCTACGTGGGCGACATCCCCAGCTCCACGCTCGCCCCCCTGGTGGAATCGGGCAGGCTGCGCGCCACCACCGATTTTGCCGCGGTGCTGGAGCTGGACACCATCAACATCTGCGTCCCCACGCCGCTGCGCAAGACCAAAGACCCGGACATGAGCTTCATCGTCTCCTCCTGCCAGGAGATCGCGCGTCATTTCCACGCGGGCATGCTGGTGATTCTGGAATCCACCACCTATCCCGGAACCACCGACGAGCTGGTGCTGCCCATGCTGGCCAAGTCGGGCCTCCAGGCGGGCTCCGATTTCTTCCTGTGCTTCTCGCCCGAGCGCGTGGACCCGGGCAATCCCAAGTACCAGACCGTGAATATTCCCAAGGTGGTGGGCGGCTGCACGCCGGCCTGCACGGAAATGGGGCGGCTGTTTTATGCGCAGGCGCTCGAGCGCGTGGTGCCGGTGGGCTCCACGCAGGTGGCCGAGATGGTCAAGCTGCTCGAGAACACGTTCCGCATGATCAATATAGGGCTGGTCAACGAAATCGCCATGATGTGCGGCCGCATGGGCATAGACGTCTGGGAAGTCATCGACGCCGCCGCCACTAAGCCCTTCGGCTTCATGCCCTTCTACCCCGGACCCGGCCTGGGCGGGCACTGCATCCCCATCGATCCGTTCTATCTCTCGTGGAAAACCAGGCAGGCGGGCATCGAAGCGCGCTTCATCGAGCTGGCGGGGTACATCAACGGCCAGATGCCCCATTTCGTGGTGGATAAGATCCAGAATGCCCTCAACGACGCCGGCAAGCCGGTCAAAGGATCGCTCATTCACGTGATGGGGGTGGCTTACAAGCGCGACATCGACGACATGCGCGAATCCCCGGCCCTGGACGTCATTCTGCTGCTCGAAAGGCTCGGCGCCGCCATCGCCTACAGCGATCCCCACGTGCCCACCCTGCATCTGGACGGCTTGGATCTGGCATCCTCCCCCGAGGAGGCCGCCGCCGAAGCCGACTGCGTGGCCATCGTCACGGACCATTCGGCCTTTGATTACCAGGGGATGGTAGCCCGCTCCCGGCTGATCGTGGACACCCGCAACGCGCTCAAGGGCGTGGACTCGAACAAGATCGTCAGGCTGTAACGCCGGCGGTCTGGCCGTCGGCGTCCCGTTTATTGGCGGGAGAACATCGCAGCGGGGGAGACAGGCTCAACGCGCTGAAAACACTACATTTAATGCCGGATTCTGAAGTTGGGAGCCTGGTGGTTCGGGGCCGCTCAAGCCGTGCCCCGGTACAAAGCCTGTTCTTTCGAGGCGTCTCGATCAGATTTCGCCGCTCCGGCGCCCCGCCGGAGTAACCTTTAGGACGGCGAGATCGTATTCTCTTTGAAGTCCACGGGGAGAGATTCATGTCTAAAGGTAGAACTCTGGCTGCGTTGACCGGATTGATCGGGGTGCTGGCGCTTTCCCCGGTCGCCTTCGCCGCGGAGGTCTCGCGCGCCTGCTGGCTGCGCGATGCGGTGTCGCCGACGCCCATGATCGTCTTCGCCTTGTGCGAGCAAGGCCGTCTGTATACCACTATGGACGGCGGCGCCACCTGGACTGCCGGCGAAACGAAGGCTGACGTGACGCTCCGTTCCCTGGCTTTTACGGATGCCACGCACGGTCTGATCGTCGGTGACAGGGGCACCATTCTCGGCTCGGACGACGCCGGCAAGACCTGGCAGGCGCGCAAGTCCGGCACCGACAAACACCTCCTGACGCTGGCCTCCGTCGGCAACGATGTCTGGGCCGGCGGGTACGACGGAATCATTCTCCATTCGGCCGACGCTGGGCGCACCTGGCAGGCGCAGACTCAGCCCACCGGGCTGGCTATCGATAGCATCTATTTCCTGGATGCCGCCCACGGTTGGGCGGTGGGCTGGGCGGGGACCATTCTCCGCACCGCCGACGGTGGGAAGACTTGGGAAACTATTAAGACCAGCGCGGCTTCCTGGTCCCTTTCCGGGGTGTATTTCAAGGACTTGAAGGTCGGCTGGGTGGTCGGATTTCAAGGTCAACTGATGCGCTCAGACGATGGCGGGACTACCTGGAAAGCGCAGTCGCCCAAGGATGCCAAGGGCGAACCGATTCGGGTATGGTTCAAGGGCATCACTCCCGACCGGTCCAACCGGCTGTGGGTGGCCGCCGACGATCAGCTTCTGATGAGCGCGGATGGCCAGAATTGGACCGCTACGCCCACCGCGGACTTGCTCTTCCTGCGCGATTTCGTCCGCGTCGGCGATTCGCTGTGGGCCATTGGCCAGTTAGGCCTGCTGAAGCTGCAGGATCCCGGGACAACCTGGAAAGCCATAGATACGCTGGTGGTTGGCGGATCTACCAAGGATATCCTGGGCTCCACGGTCAAGCCCAACTCATCGCAATAGAGTTTGGCGCGCGCGTCACGTATGGTTGCGCGCAGCCGGCCAAGGCCGGCGGGCGCCATGGGTGCTATACTTTTTGCGCGATGCTTATCGCTCATATTGCGCGTTCAAGCGCCGGTCGTCCTACTTCTCCGGACCTTGTACTCACCCTGAGGGGGTATTCCCTTGTTGGATCTACTCATCGTTCGCGCCGTTTTCATTTTGGTTCTCACCGCATGCGCCGCGTTCCTCAAACCCTGGGGGTTGCCGGCCTGGCAATGCGCCGCCGGCGGCCTGCTTTTGGGGGGCGGCATCGTTCTCTTTGAGATCCGGCTGGAACGGGTCAGCCTGAAACGCCTGATCGGAGCGGCATTCGGCTCCGTGCTCGGGATTCTGGGCGCTTTCCTGGTCTCGCTGGTGTTGCAAAAGGCCGCTCCCAACGAGCCCTTTCTACACGTGTGCCTGCTGTTATGGATGAGCTACGTGGGATTGATCGTGGGCGCCAAGAAGGGCGACATGCTCAATCTGTCGGCTCTGGGCGGCGTTTTCGGGGGCGAGAAATCGTCGAAAAAGTCTTACAAGATCCTGGATACCAGCGTGATTATCGACGGACGCATCGCCGATATCGCCGAAACCGGATTCCTGGACGGCGTCCTGGTGATACCCCAGTTTGTGCTGCGCGAGCTGCAACTGGTGGCCGACTCGGCCGATTCGATGAAGCGCAACCGCGGCCGCCGCGGCCTCGATATTCTCCAGCGGGTCCAGAAGATGGCCCACTTGAACGTGCAGATCGTGGAGGAGGATTTTCCGCACGTCCGCGAGGTGGACATGAAGCTCATCGAGCTGGCCAAGGTATACGACTGCAAGATCATCACCAACGACTTCAACCTCAATAAAGTGGCGCAGTTGCACGGCGTTGAAGTGCTCAATATCAACGAGCTGGCGAACTCCTTGAAACCCATCGTGCTGCCCGGCGAGACCATGCGCGTATTCATTCTCAAGGAAGGCAAGGAATACAATCAGGGCGTGGCTTACCTGGACGACGGCACCATGGTGGTGGTGGATAACGCCAAGAGGCTGATTTCCAAGACCATCGATATCGCCGTCACCAGCGTTCTGCAAACCACCGCGGGGAAGATGATCTTCGGCAAGTACGACGAGCGGATACACGCTGTCGCCGGCGCTGAAAGGCAGCACGACCGCCCGCAGCGGCGCACCGACCCGCAGCCGATGACGAACGTCGGAACCGAGAAAACCACGATAGAATCGTAGAGCACATGAACGTCGCCGTAATATTGCCCGCAGCGGGCCAGGGGACTCGCATGGGTCGCGGTTCCGCCGAGAGAACGGGAACCGGCCGCAAGCAGTTCCAACTTCTGGAAGGCTCGCCGATTCTGCTGCATACCGTGCGCAAGTTCGCCGCCTCCGAACGCGTGCGCGAGATCGTGGTGGCGGCTCCGGCCGCCGAGGTCGAATGGACCGGCGAGTTGCTGGCGCGCGAATTCCCGGATGGCCGGGCGCGCGTGGTGGCGGGCGGCCCCAGCCGCCAGCAGTCCGTCGAGAACGCCCTGCTCACCATCAGCCCGGATGTGGACCTGGTGGCCGTGCACGACGCCGTACGGCCGTTTATCGACCTGGAGACCATTCACAAAGCGCTCGACGAGGCCTTCGAGACCGGCGCGGCCATTGTGGGCGTGGTGCCAGTGGACACCGTCAAGCAGGTGAGCCGTTCCACCGGCCGGGCGCGCATCCGGGCCACCCTGCCGCGCGACAAGCTGGTGCTGGCGCAAACGCCCCAGGTGTTCCGCTACCATCTGCTGGCGCGGGCTTTCGAAGCCGCCCGGCGGGACGGCTTCATCGGAACCGACGAAGCCAGCCTGGTGGAGCGCCTGGATGTGGACGTGACGGTGGTGCTGGGAAGCGACCGGAACATCAAGATCACCAAACCGAGCGACATGGATCTGGCGCGCCTCTTCTTTCTTCAGGAGCGACGGGAGCGGCTGCCCGCGGACGCCGTCGCCGAACCGTGAGCGAGATCCGGACCGGGCTGGGGTGGGACGCGCATCGTCTCACCGCCGGCAGGCCGCTTGTGCTGGGCGGCGTGACGGTGCCTTTCGAATTGGGCCTGGAAGGACATTCGGACTCGGATGTTCTGTCCCACGCCATTACAGACGCCATTCTGGGCGCCGCCGCACTGGGCGATATCGGCATGCATTTCCCCGATTCCGACCCGCAATGGAAGGGCTGCGACAGCCTGGTGTTTCTGCGGCGCGCCCGGGCCCTGGCCGGAGAGCGCGGCTACCGGATCATGAACGTGGATTCCACTGTAATCCTGGAACGGCCCAGGTTGAAGGACTTCCGCGAGGCGATTTGCGCGCGCCTGGCGGAAGCGTTGGGCCTCGAAGGGGACAGAATCTCCGTCAAGTTCAAGACGGCGGAGCAGTTGGGGCCGGTCGGGGAAGGCCGGTCAGCCGAGGCGCAGGCCGTCGTCACTCTGCAGCGAGTAGGCACGGGCCCGTGGCATGAAACCGCGGACCCGCGGGCTTAGCTGGCTTTGAGCAAGCACATGCGCCGGGCGGCGCGGCGCGCCTTCAAACGCTCATTGGCCTTCTTCTGCTTCTCCGCGGAGACCACCGTCTGGCAAGCGTCGCAACGCTTCCGGATTCGCGACCGGGTGATGAATTCGGCGCCGCACCGGCGGCACTGCTTCGTCATGGTCTCCTCCAGAGGGAGAATCCCCGGTTTCTTGGGTAACAGATGGGAATAATGGAAGTCGCAATGATTCATTTCCGGCACCTCGGGTAGTCGGGAAACCAGCCAGTTCCAGGATGGGGGGTGGGGGATTGGGTTTTATTGCGCATGTGGGCTTCCAAACGCCTCGGAACCCCACAATCCCAATTCATGCGCGCTCTCCGGGCAGTATTTGGAACATCAATCGCATCTCTTTCTCTGGTAAGGAGTTGCATGCGGAGCGAAAGGCGCGCCCCGCAAATCGGAGATCCGGTTCCGTCCGGAAACTGTCATGGTTGTAACATCTATCTGCACGCTGCCATCCGAACTCACGCCGCGTAGGGAGCCGCCGGACGCCAGGATTCCTCCGCGCCCAGCAATTCCCACCGCAGGTGGTTGATATAAAAAACGAGAAGCGGGTCCGAAAATGCGCCTCGAAGCTTCTCGTGGACCCGGACCTCCCAACCCTCGGTGAAGTAGGGTTTGGGGTCCATGTTTTTCGCGAAAAAGCCGTTCTCGTGGGGAACGCCCAGAAAATCGAGGACGGCCGTGACCAGGTCCAGGTGCGAAACCAGGACCGCCTGCGCCAGCTCCTTGGCGAGATCCTCATCGCCTTCGGAAACACGCGCCCAAAGCCGCGGAACGGCCTTCCGTAACGCCTCCGTATTGACCTTGACAAGGTGCGATCGGACTTTGAACCCCTCGTAAATTTGGTAGGTCTTCAGCTTCCCGATGGAAATGCCCCGCACGAGTTGTCCGAAAGCGTCCTGCCCAAGGTCCAGGTAGGTATCCGCAAGCCGCATAGACTGTAAGCGTATCACGTGCGGGCGCCTTTGCGGAGGAGGGGGTCTGCAAATCACTTGCGGGTAAACGCCACCCTCATTTGAGGGGTCGCGGGAGTCCGGGCCGACGCCGGTGTGTTATGGTCGCAGGTGGACACCACCATGTTCAAGCCCCTGGCATTACTGGCCCTCGCCGCGCTTCCCCTGACGGCCCAGAATACTTCCGCCTTGCGAATCCGCGAGCACACGCGCTTTCTCTCCAGCGATCTGCTGGAGGGCCGCGGCGTCGGCGTGCGCGGCGGCGACTTGGCCACCGAGTACATCGCCACCCAATTCGCTCTGGCCGGCCTCAAAGGCGCCGGCGATGGCGGCGCGTTCTTCCAGAAGGTTCCGCTGGTGGGCGTGGAAACTCAGGCCGGCGCCCAACTTTCCGCCGCGGCCGGCGGGAAGGAAGTGGATTTTCGCTGGCTGGAGGAATTCGTGGGGGTGAGCCAGAAGCAGGAAACCGAAACCCGCTTCGAGGGCGAGGCCGTTTTTGTGGGCCACGGCATCTCCGCGCCGGAATGGAACTGGGACGACTTCAAGGGGGTGGACGTGAAGGGCAAGGTGCTGGTCCTGTTCACCAACGAGCCGGCGTCCACCGACCCGAAATTCTTCGATGGCCGCGCCCTCACCTATTACGGACGATGGACGTACAAGTATGAGGAGGCGCTTCGCCGCGGGGCCGCTGGAGCCATCATCGTACACACCACTCCCACCGCCGGTTATAGCTGGGAAGTGGTGCGGAATTCCTGGGGGCGCGAAGAGCCGTTCGTGAAGCTGGGGCCGGGCGAGCCGGCCCTGGCTTTTCAGGGCTGGGTGACGCGGGAAGCCGGGGAGAAACTGCTGGGACTGGCTGGGAGGACGGTCGACGAGCTGCTGGCCGCGTCCGAAAAGCGCGATTTTCGGCCCATCCCGCTGGGAGTTCGGCTCCGCGGAACCATGCCCTCCAAGGTGCGCCATCTCGATACGCGCAACGTGGCTGGAATCGTCCCCGGAAGCGATCCCAAGCTGAAGGATGAAGTGGTGGTTTTCACCGCGCATTGGGACCACCTGGGCATTGGCGCGCCGGTCGACGGCGACTCCATCTACAACGGCGCGATCGACAACGCCACCGGCTGCGCCATCCTCATGGAACTGGCCCGCGTCTGGGCGGGGCTCGCTCAGAAACCCCGGCGCACGGCGTTATTCCTCTCGGTGACGGCGGAGGAAGGCGGGCTTCGCGGCTCCGAGTACTACGCCGCGCACCCCATCTACCCGCCCGCCAAGACGGCGCTGGACCTGAACTATGACGCCATCTTCCCCTGGGGGCGCGCGCTGGACATCGAGTTGAGCGGCGCCGAGCGCACCACGGTCCTCCCCCTGGCCGAACAGGTGGCTCGCCGGTTGAACCTGGCCATTGCGCCGGACGCCCAACCCGAACAGGGCCACTATTTCCGCTCGGACCATTTTTCGTTCGCCCACGCCGGCATTCCGGCGTTTTCCATCGGCCCCACCACCAGGTTCGCCGGAAAGCCCGCCGATTGGGGCGAAAAGGCCTACGAGGAGTACAACGCCAAACACTACCACCAGCCCTCCGACGAGTTCCAGGAGGACTGGGATTTTACGGCTCTGAAACAGGCCGCCGATTTCGGCTTCCTGCTGGGCATGGATGTCGCCAACCAGGAGAAACTCCCCGATTGGCGCCCCGGCGACCAGTTCCACCGGTAAGGTGGGACAGGCGCTTCCGCCTGTCAACCCGCGCGCAACTCGGGCTCCACTGTTGGCAGACGAAAGCGTCTGCCCCACAACTTACCCTACGGCAGCCTTACCACCGTATACCCGCCGAGCGTGAGCGTCTCGCCCGCCTGCCCCACACTGCCGCGGAAGTCGATGGTAATCCCGCCGGCGTAGGCATCCGCCGCGGCCGCCACGCCTGCCGCGAATGGGAGCGAGTTCCCCCAGGACTGGTAGCTCATCTGCGCGCCCGCGGCCAGGAGGGACGCATCCGCACGCACCGCCACCAGCGTGTCCGCCGCCGAGCCGGTGCGGCTCACGATGCTGGCGCCGCCCCAGTAAACGTCGAATGTGAAGCCCGAAGTGGCGCCCTGGTGCTCCAGGTCGAGGCGTATCTCGAGGCGATCGCCGGCCGCCAGCAGGCTGGCTGGTATGTTGCAGCTTCCGATGCTGGTGAGGGCCGTTCCGTTGGTGGTCGCGCCGAGGCCGCTGCACAGTACTTGCGGTGAGGGGAACAGTTGGCCGGTCCCGCCCGTTCCGCCCGATAGCCGGTAAGAGGCCAACAGCGTATCGCCGGGCTGCGGCACGGCGTCCGGCGCGAACTGGATGTTCTGCGCGGTAACCGCGTAATCCACCCCGGCCTCTTGTAGTACGCCGTTGCGATACACTGCCAGGCTGCTCGATGGATGGGGAATCGCCGACAGGCTGAAGGCCGCGTTGGCCCCGTCCACGGTCCCGGAAGGCGCTTCGCCATCCACGAAGGCCGGCGGCGCGGCGCCGCACGCCCCCGATGAACCGTCTACCCTCACGCAGTCGCTGGGCGTGCCGATCGCGGATTCCAACGCGCCCAGCGAGTTCACCACGGCGACACGCCCGGCGGCGTAGCCGGGCCCTTTCAGCGGCCGCACAGCCAGGTCCGCCACTAACCCCAGCACGTCGCTTTCCTGTGTTGCGCCGGTGGTCCCGGTATCGGCTGGCGGCGCGCCCGACGACGCGGCCGGCGCCGAGATCCGTACGTCGCTCACCCGCAGCGGTTGCGCGCTCGAAGGCACCGCCCAGGTCTCTTGAAATTGAATCCGCCCATCGCTGTTGTAGGTGACCGTGTAAAACACGGCCGGAGTGGCGCTGGTTGTGGGCACGAGTTGAACCCGCAAATTGCCATTCACCACCTGGACGGTGAGGCTCTGCATAGCGATGTCGGAAGCGTCTATGGCTTCAAAACTGCTCCAACCGATGGTCAACGTGCCGCTGAAGGGCGTGCCATCGGCTTTGTAGAGCACGTCCTGAATGGTGGTGAGCGGCGGCCCGGCCAGAGCGGACGAAGCCAGCAGCGCCACCGGCAAAAGCAAAAGCGAACGGCGAATCATGAAACCTCCATGGAAACGAAAAACCGCGCCCGGACGGGCGCGGTTAAAGGGCCGGAAACTCCCCTACCGACTTCAGTCTAGCGGGAGAGCCTCGGCGCAAGGCCTTCGCAAAGCGGCGCGGAACCACCTAAGTGGCTGTTTTCAAAGGCACTTGGGAAAATTTCAATCGTTTGTGACTGGATTTGGAGCAGTACGCCGGATGACCCCGTTTCAATACGCCCAGCGCCACAGGCTGGTCCCCACGGTCCAGCCCGCCCCGACGGCGGCGAACAAGACCAGGTCGCCCTTCTTCAACCGGCCCTGCGTCATCGCGTCGCGGGTGGCCAGAGGAATGGTTCCGGCGGTGGTGTTGCCGTAACCCTGGATGTTGATCATCACCTTTTCCGGTGCGATCCCCAGCCGGCTGGAGGCGGCGTTGATGATGCGAATGTTCGCCTGGTGCGGAACCATCAGCGCCACATCGTCGCCGGTGAGGCCGTTGCGTGACAGCAACTCGCGGCACGCTTCGTACATCTTCCGCACGGCGTACTTGAAAACCTGTTGCCCGTCCTGGTGGACGTAGTGCAGGCGCTGCTCCACCGTCTCATGCGAGGGGGGCATGCGGCTGCCGCCGGCGGGCATCACGAGGTACTCGCCGCCCGCCCCGTCCACTTCGCCCAGGAAATCGATGAACCCGAGATCCTCGCCCTCTTCCGCCGGCTCGAGCAGCATGGCGCCGGCGCCGTCGCCGAACAGGACGCAGGTGGCCCGGTCGGTGTAATCGATAATGCGGCTCATGGTGTCCGCGCCGATCACCAGCACCTTCCGGTGCGAGCCGGCCGCCACCAAATGCGCCCCAACGTTGAGCCCATAAAGGAACCCCGAGCAGGCCGCAATGAGGTCGAAGCCCCAAGCTCCCCGCGCGCCCAGACGATTCTGCACCAGGCAGGCGGTGGAGGGAAACATATGGTCCGGGGTGACCGTGCAAACGATGATCGCGTTCACCTCCGAGGCCTCTACGCCGCGCTGGAGCAGGGCGCCGCGGGCGGCCTCCACGGCCATGTCGGAGGTGGCCACGTCGGGGGCCGCGATGTGGCGCTCGCGGATGCCGGTGCGCTCCAGAATCCACTGGTCGCTGGTCTCCACTAGCTTCTCGAGGTCTTGGTTGGTAAGGACGCGGGGCGGCGCGTAGCACCCCACCGCGGTGATTTTCACTTTGGGCAACGTTTTGTTTTCCTTAATCGTCCAGGGTAACCCATCGGCGGCGCGGGGGGCCAGCCGGCGCGCCGCATTGTACACTGACTTCAGAGGCCGCCACCGCGCCTGGCCCGCATGGACCTCACCACCCCGCTCACGTACGTCAAAGGAGTCGGCCCCGCCCGCGCGGCCATGCTCGAAGCCAAGGGCCTGACCACGGTCGAGGATCTGCTCGGCTATTTCCCCTTCCGCTACGAAGACCGTAGCAACATGAAGACCATCGCCCAGCTCGCTCCGGGCGAGATGGCCACGGTGCTGGCGGAAGTGCGCTCTTCCAGGGCTTCCGGCTTCCGCCGCCGCAATCTGGGCCTCTTCGAAGCGCGGTTTTCGGATTCCTCCGGCGCCATCCTGGTGTGCAAGTGGTTCCACGGCGGCTATCTGGCCAACGTCTTCTCCGAGGGCATGAAGGTGGCCTTGTACGGCAAGGTGGAGTTCGATAGCTTCACGGGCGATCTCAACATTCTGCACCCGGAGTTCGAAATCCTCTCCGGCGACGACGAGGATGGCGAAGCCACGCTGCACGTGGGCCGCATCGTTCCCATATATGAAGCGGCCTCCAAGCTCACCACCAAGATTCTGCGAATCCTCACCAACCGGGTGATCGGCGCCATCGCGCCGCTCGATGATAACCTGCCCGCCTTCCTGCGCCGGCGCTATAAGATGCCCGATCTCTGGGAAGCCGTGCGCCAGGCGCACTTTCCGCCGCCGGATTCGGATCTCCGCCTGTTTAACAACTTCCGCTCGCCGGCTCAATTCCGCTTGATTTTCGACGAGTTCTTCTGGCTGGAGTGCGGCGTGGCGCTCAAGCGCGCCAGGGCGCGCAGCCTGCCGGGCATCGCTTTCGCCATCGACGACCGCGTGCGCGCACAGGTCAAAGCCATGCTGCCCTTCAAACCCACCGGGGCGCAGAAGCGCGTCATCAAAGAGATCGCCGACGACATGAAAGAGCCGCGTCCCATGAACCGCCTGTTGCAGGGGGACGTAGGCAGCGGCAAGACCATCGTGGCCGCCGAAGCGGCGGTCATCGCCATCGAAAACGGCTTTCAGGTGGCGGTGCTTGCGCCCACTGAAATCCTGGCCACCCAGCACGCCATCTATTTCAAACAGATTCTTTCCAAGCTGGGCTACGTGGTGGCGCTGCTCACCGGCTCTTTCACCAGCCGCGAAAAGGGACAGCTCAAGAAACTGGTGGCGGAGGGGCTGGTCCACGTGGCCATTGGCACCCACGCGCTGCTCGAAAAGGACGTCGAATTCCACAAGCTGGGGCTCGCCATCATCGACGAGCAGCACCGCTTCGGCGTGATGCAGCGCCTCGGGCTGCTGCAAAAAGGCGTGCACCCCGACGTGCTGGTGATGACCGCCACGCCCATCCCGCGCACCCTGGCCATGACGCTCTACGGCGACCTGGACGTCTCCGTGATCGACGAGCTGCCGCCCGGCCGCAAGCCCATCAAGACCAAACACGCCACCGCCGACCAGGTGGAGCAGGTCTACAGCTTTGTGAAGCGGCAGATCGACCAGGGCCGCCAAGCCTACGTGGTCTACCCCGTGATCGAGGAATCCGAGACGCAGGCCATGAAGGCCGCCGAGAAGATGTATGCCCACCTTTCGAGCCAGGTCTTCCCGGACATTCCCGTGGGCCTGCTGCACGGGCGCCTCGGCGCCGCCGAAAAAGAGGAGGTCATGCGGCGCTTCAAGGACGGCGCCATCAAGATTCTGGTTTCGACCACCGTGATCGAGGTGGGAGTCGATGTACCCAACGCCAGCGTCATGGTCATCGAGCAGGCCGAGCGTTACGGCTTGGCGCAACTGCACCAGCTTCGCGGGCGCGTGGGCCGCGGGGCCGCGCAGAGCTATTGCCTGCTGGTTACCGAGAAGATGAACGATACGGCCCGCGCCAGCGCATCCGCACGCTGGTGGAATCCACCGACGGCTTCTACATTTCCGAGATGGATCTCAAGCTGCGCGGCCCCGGCGAGTTCTTCGGGACCAAGCAATCGGGCTTGCCGTCGCTGCGCCTGGCCAATATCCTGCGCGATACGGCGAGATCCTGGAGGTGGCCCGCCGCGAAGCGGTGGATTTCGTGGCCAACCCGCCGGACCGCGAGGATCTGGTCCGCGCGGTGGCTTACATCCGCGACCATTGGCAGCGCCGCTACGGCCTGGTGACGGTGGGCTGATGCGTGTCATCGCCGGAGAGTTTCGTTCCCGCCGCCTGAAGAGCATCCCGGGCGATGCCACCCGTCCCACGCCGGACCGCCTGCGCGAAACCCTCTTCGACATCCTGGGTCCGCGCACCGAGGGCGCCATCTTCCTCGATGCCTACGCCGGCACCGGCGCGGTGGGAATCGAGGCGCTTAGCCGCGGAGCGCATCACGCCTACTTCCTGGAGCGCAACCGCCACGCCTTGAATACCATCCGCGAAAATCTGGCTGAGCTGGGCATCGAGGCCCGCGCGACGGTGGTAGCCGGCCCCGTGCTGCTGACCCTGCCGCGCCACCAAGCCGGAATCGTGTTTTTGGATCCGCCCTATAGCCTGGAACGCGAGTACGCCGCCGCGCTGGAAGCACTGGGCGAAGCGCCGCCGGAGTTGGTGGTGGCGCAGCATTCCATACGCTTCGCACCGGCCGATACCTATGGCCCGCTGGCGCGCGTCAGGATCGTCAGGCAGGGGGATAATGCGCTGAGCTTTTACGCGCTGCGGCGGTCCCCGTAGAGCGGGCTTCCAGCCTGCCATGCCGGCGTCCTTGCCGGCATTTTTCCTGGCCTCGGCCGGGAGATCCTTGAACGCCAGGACAAGCAGGGGTGGGGAGCCAAGATCATCGAGAACCTCTCTGCGGATCTGCGGGCGGCATTCCCGGAGATGCAGGGCTTTTCGCCCCGGAACCTCAAGTCCATGAAGGCTTTCGCCGAGACCTGGCCGGATCTGTCGATGGTGCAAGCGGCGCTTGCACAAATCACCTGGTACCACAACATAGCGCTCCTTGAGAAGACAAAATCAGCGGAGGAGCGGCTTTGGTATGCCCGGCAGACGGTCCAGAACGGCTGGAGCCGCAACGTGCTGGTTCTGCAGATCGAGTCCGGCCTCTACCGCCGGCAAGGGAAAGCGCAAACGAACTTCACCGCTACCCTGCCGGCGCCGCAATCGGACCTGGCGCAGCAGGTTCTCAAGGACCCGTACAACTTCGACTTCCTCATGCTCGCAGAGGACGCCCGCGAGCGAGAGATGGAGTCCGGGCTCCTCGACCACTTGCGGAGGTTTCTCCTCGAACTCGGCGTAGGTTTCGCCTTCGTCGGAAGCCAATACCCGCTGGAGGTGGGCGGCGAGGATTTCAGGATCGATCTGCTCTTCTACCATCTCAAGCTCCGCTGCTTCGTGGTCATCGATCTCAAGATGGGAGCCTTCCAGCCGGAGTACGCGGGGAAGATGAACTTCTACCTCTCGGCGGTAGACGACTTACTGCGCCACCCCGCCGACCAGCCGAGCATCGGCGTCATCCTCTGTAAGTCCAAGAACGCGGTGGTCGCCGAATACGCGCTGCGCGACACGGCGAAACCCATCGGAATTTCGAAATACCTTGCTACGGTGAAGCTGCCCGCGGATCTGAAGGGCAGCCTCCCCACCGTCGAAGAGCTGGAAGCGGAACTGAAACGAAATGAAGCAGGGGACACGGCTGGGCACTAACTCAATCTTGACGGGAGGAGAACGTCCCGTCTGGCCCCGGTTTTCCTGGCCCCGGTTTTCCTGACGGGAGGAGAACGTCTTGTCTGGCCCCGGTTTTCGAGCAGCTTGTCCGGCTGGCCTCCTGATTATCCAAATGACAACACCGTCATTTGCCGCCTGCATGAAATCGGGAAGTGGGGCTATAATTCGCCCAGCTCCTTAAGAATCCGCTCATAGTGATGGTTCGAAAGCCGGAACCCGTGAGAGCGCAGTTCGTCGAGCTTCTCTTGAACGCTATCGATAAGGCCAAGAATTTTTGCGTCCGCGTAGATCAGGGGAGTCCGAATTACCACGATGCCGCGCGAGCGCGCACACCGGACGCCGCGCCGCTCGTCCATGAGGACGGGGGTATTCCCGAGCGCTTCCGCGACCAGAATCGCCTCGCCTTCGCCAAGGTCCAGATGGAAAGAACTGCAAAATGCAGCCACCCGCGCGGGATCGGGAGGCTGGGCGACGGAGATCCAGTCTCCTAGCGCCGTTTGCACGGCTCTCCGGACCGGATAGTCCGCGCCGCTTTCCACGACCTCGCGATACACCGCCGGAGGGATAACGATCGTACCGTAGATCTGGCGCAGAAGATCGAAATCCCGCAGCAACGCCAGATAGTTCAGCGGGCTACTGTCGGAAACGACCGCGCTCACCGGCCGATCCGCCGGGTGTGATCCTCGCGCCAGCGCCGGATCTGTGCGAAGTCTTCGTCGTCCAGCTCGACCCGGAACCCGACGCCCGAACGTTGTAGAAGATCGAGAAACTGGATGCGGGTCAAACCGAGCATCCGGGCCGCTTCGCCAGTAGTGACGCGATCATCGGAGTAGAGATTGAGGGCAGTTTGCTCCTTGACCGAACGAATGAGTTCGGCCTCGGAGCACTTGTCAACGGCGCCGTCGGGAATCTCAAGCTCGATCGCCAGCTTCATGGCGCCTTCATTGTACCGCGGCAGACCAAGAACGCAGGCAGCGGGTTCAATGGGGATCGACAGGCGGCAACCGGGCGCCCGCCGCCGGCGCCCCCGTGTTCGACCGCGAGAAGTGTGTGCACTGCGGCGCCTGCCTGTGGAGCCGCCCCACGCAGTTCGACGACGATCCGGCGCGCGGCAACATCACCTTCCGGGCCGGCGCCGGGGGCCTGCACTCGAACAAGAACTGAGGTAGCGCCGACGGTCTTGCCGCCGGCGTGCCGGAAGGGTCTTGCTTGGCTTACCTTACCAGTCCGCGGCGGCTCCTATAGGCCTGAAAGCTGGAAGTCAAGGGAACGTCCCGTCTGGCCCCGGTTTCCTCGTCTGGCCCCGGTTTCCTCATCTCCACGGCGCCGTGAAAACGGCGGTTGTCGAACGACGGAATGACGATCTCCGCGCGGGCGCCCTGCCGGACCTTACCGATCTCGGCCTCTGGGATGCCCACACGAACCTTCATGGGATTGAGGTCGAGCACCGAGACCACGGGGATTCCCGCCGCCACCGTCTGTCCCGGCTCCATGCGACGCATGCCGATGAAGCCGGAGATAGGCGCCGCCAGACGCGTGTCGTCCAGCCGCTTGCGGGCCTCACTGGCCTGCGCCGACGCGGCGCGAAACTGCGCTTCCGCGGCCGCTTTGTCTTCGCTGCGAGTGCCCTGACGCGCCATCTCATACCGTTCGCTCGAAGCGCGATACGCCGCTTCCACCTTTTTGTAGTCGTTCGGAGGCAGGCTCTTGCGTTCGTACAGAAACCGCATGCGGTTGTATTCGTCCTGCCAGCGATCGAACTCGAGGCGAGCCTGTTCAAGTTCCTGCGGACGCGGTCCGGCGTCTGCTTTCCGCAAACCGGCTCGTGCAGCGTCTGCCTGTGCGCTGGCGGCCTCCAGTGCGTGGCCGTAATCCGCGCCATCGAGTTCGGCCAGTAGCTGTCCCTTGTGCACCGCCTGCCCTTCTTCGACGCAAACCCGTGCGATCTTGCCGCCGATCTCGAAAGCGGCATCTACAGATCGCGCGGCCTCTACCGAACCGCTCGCGGAGACCTAGTCCGGACGCTCCACAAGTGTGGGTGTGCGCACGCGAATCGGGATGGGGGCCGCGTCCGTATCGGCGTTCCTGACAGCAGGCCGGCAACCGGACAACAAGACAGTGGCCGTCAGCAGCACCGTGCATCCGATCGGCAGGGTCATTGAGGCGTTCTCCTTGATATTCATGTCGGGCGAATTCCATTGGATCGCGGCAATCGTGCTTAGTGGCGAGCCTGGCCGCTTGCGCTTTCGCGCGGGGCCCGTGGGATGCCCGCTGGTCCAAGACGGCATCCCGTGGAACCACGACCGTCACGCCTTCACTTCCCGAGCCGCGCGGCCGCCTCCTTCAGTTGTTCGGCGACCAAGTGCTTCAGCCTGGCCTCCGTTTGCTCGTAGTCTTTCCGGATTTGAGCGGCGCGGGCATCCAGCGTGGCCTTCATTTCCGCCTGCGACTGTTCGGCTTTCTTCTGAAGCGCTTTGATCTTGGCTTCGGCTTCGCTCCTGATCTGGTCCGCTCTCAGCTTCGCTTCGTCGAACTTGCCCTGCAGCTTGGCGGTGAGTTTGTCGATGCGGGCCTGGATTTTGGCTTTCCGGTCGGCGCGAGAACGCGCATGCTCGGCCTTGAGCTCGTCGATTTCGGCGCGAAGCACCGCGACATCCCTGGCCCGCTGCTCATCCTCGAAACTCTTCCTCGGCGTGCGGAACACGGCGCCGCCCAGCGGCTCCATTCTGGTGTCGATGGGCGTAACCCACTCCTCGCTGATGTCCGCCAGCACCGCGCACTTGCCCGGTGCGAGCGCAGCGGTCACCTGATCCAGGAATTCCGCGTCCACCCCGGCAACGTGCAGATCTCCGATGCTGCCCGCAAGCGCTCCGGCAGCCGCGCCCACGCCCAAGCCGACCGGTCCCCCGAGAAGTCCAACCAGACTCCCAATCGCGGTGCCGCCCACCGTGCGGACGGGGAAGTCGCCGTCGAACTGCTTTACGGTAACCGTTCCGTCGTCGTTCTTCCTGATGACCGACTCAGCATGAATCGCGATGCTTCCTTCCGCGTCGAGTTGCGCGAGAGCACGCGATCCCTGATAGGCCTTCGGCTCACTGTCGAAAACCACCACTAGCATTTTTTCCATTTCATTTCTCCTTAATTGATGTCTGAATTTACGCCGCCGCGAAGGCGGCGGGTTTGGGAAGACGGTGTATGGCAGCCGCGAACGCGATCGTCGCGATGCCATCGAAAATCAGATCCACGCCAATGGCAAACCCGATGAACCAGATGCCGGAAATGGGCATCTGCGCCAGCACGATGAACCCCAACACGGCGGTAATCACGCCGGAGAAAACGACCCAGCCCCAGCGCGGGAACCTCACCATCGCGGAGGCGATCACGCGGAACAGGCCGGCCACGATGAAAAACGAGGCAAGCACGACCGCGAGCGCCTCCGCGCCCATAACCGGATGACGAATCAGCAGGAACCCGGTGAAGCCTCGAAACAACGCGCTCAGCAGATTGAGGAGGGTCCCGCTCCATGTTCCTGTTCGGAATGCGTGGACCAACTGGAAGACGGCGCTGATGAGCAGTAGCCATCCGAAGACTAACACCGTGGCAAAGGTTGCAGTGACGTCGAATGCCACGCAGCAGACGCCGAGCACGGCGAGCGCAATTCCCAGAACCAGAAACCAGCCCCAGGATTCGCGGATCTTCTCGATTCCGGCGCCCGCCGGATCGTAGGTGAGTTCCGACATTTTCAGATCCCTTCTGAGTTCGACAGGTCGCGATACTTCCGGCAAAGCGCGGTTCGCGGCTTCTGCCCGGTCTGCGGCGATCAAGCCTTTGCAACGAGCGAACACGAACAGCGAATGCAAGTCGATCGCCAACCGGGCAGCATCGCGGACCAGTGCGGAACGAGAAGGACGTGCGCTTGGTTGAGGGAACGGTTAGAACGGGGCACTTACTACGGGTCGGATACGATGGCGAATGACAACTGCTGTGAAAGGATAGCTCTCGCGCGAATGCCGCGACGCGGTTCGGACATGCCGCACCAGGGCAGTCTCGAGGGAAAGCCCGCCCGGCATTGCTCCGGGCGGACAGGCAGGGCAGTTCCACGGTTATGGCGACTTCGACACGTGTCTCGTCAGCCGTCTGACACGTGACGAAGGAGTCTCGAAGGGGAAGAGGCGGCTGCCGTCAGCGATACTGATACTGCCGGGAAACGTTGAGTTTCTGCATCCGTGAATACAGAGTCGTTCGTTTGAGCCCGAGCCGGGCTGCTGCGCCGTTCGGTCCTCCAACGATACCGTGGGCCTCCTGCAACGCACGGATGATCGCTTCCCGCTCAGCCGCCTCGGACCGCTCAGCCCCACTCGCGGGCGGGGCCGGAGGCTGGTGTTTGCTGACCACTTCCGGCATGGCCAAACTCAATGCGCTCCCCGTTGTCAGGAGCACCGACCTTTCGATGACATTCTGCAGTTCCCGAATATTGCCCGGCCAATGGTAGCCGGCAAGCGCCTCCATAACTGCGGCAGGAATGCTCTCAATCCTGCGATTCATGTGGCTGGCGTACTTTTGCACGAAGAATCGGGTGAGCAGCGGAATATCTTCGGGCCGTTCGCGAAGGGGCGGGACATTGATTGGAAAGACGTGCAACCGGTAGTAGAGGTCGGCGCGGAATCGATTCTCCTCCACCATCTGCTTCAGGTCGCGATTGGTGGCGGCCACGAACCGGGCGTCAGTGCGGATCGTGCGATTGCCGCCCACCCTCTCGAACTCGTGGTCCTGGATAGCCCGAAGCAATTTGGGCTGCAATTCGAGCGGCATTTCTCCGATTTCATCGAGGAAGAGCGTGCCTTGATGCGCCAGTTCGAATCGTCCGATCCTCTGCCCCGCCGCCCCGGTGAATGCGCCCTTCTCATGGCCGAACAACTCGCTTTCCAGAAGGGTGGCGGGGATGGCAGCGCAGTTGACTTTTACGAAACTGCCCTTGCTGCGCTGGCCCAGGTCGTGAATCGCACGGGCGACCAGTTCCTTTCCCGTTCCCGTCTCGCCCAGAATGAGTACCGTGGCATCGCTCGGCGCCACGGTCTGAACGCCCTTCAGTACGGACTGGAAAGCCGGTCCTTCGCCGACCATGTTTCCGATGTTGTGGTCGAGGCGAATCTCGTCTTCAAGATATAGCTTCTCGGCAGCGAGGCGCTCCTTCATCTCGGACAGCTCCCGATAAGAAAGCGCGTTTTCCACCGCGATGGCAACCTGGCCGGCGACCTCCACGAGGAACTCGACATCGCTGTCCGTCCAGGCATCATCGGTGGTCCGAACGATCTCGAGGGTCCCGAGGGTGCCGTTGCCTGTGATCAGTGGAACTGAACACTCCGGACTTGCACCCCATTGCCACAAACCGGCGATAGTACGGAGACGGATACCGGTCCAGTATCGGTGTCGTATGCCACCACCGGCTTTCCGGTCGCGAGCGCCTCGGCCGACGGCATCCCCTCCGAGGCCACGCGCAGCTCTCTGTCGAACACCGGCGGGCCGGTAAAATGAAGCGCAAAAGCATCCAGTTCTCTTGTGTCCTCATTCCACAAGGTCAGCACCGCGAAATCGTGCCGGATCACCTTGGAGAGCTGGGCGGAAATCGCAGCGAACAACTCGTTCCGCGAAAGTTTTGAGACAAGGGCTTTGGTGATGTCAAACAGCGTGCGTAGCCGGTCGCGCTCCCGTACCAAGTCCCGCTTGGCCAGGAAAGACTCGACGGCAACAGCGAATTCGCTGGCGACTCGCTCCAGGAATGTGAGCTCCTCCGGGCTTGGAGCAAACGGCGCAAGGCAGCCAAAGCCAAATGCCCCCAGGCGATTCTCGCCGGCGGTCAAAGGCACCAACGTAAGCGAGCGCAGGCCGGCAGTCCTTACCCACTCCGTGAACTCCGGCCAGCGCGACTCGGCTTCCAGCCGCGGAATGACTGCCGGTTGCTGATTGACCCAAACCCAGCCGGCAGGGTCTTGTTCTACGGGAAGGCACCTGGTGGGGTCGACGTCCGACGGCGCTGCGGCATCGAGCACGTAATACCGCATGCTCTCTGACTCGCGATCATGGAGGATCAACGCCGCGAAATCGAAAGCGACGATTCGCTGTAGGCATTCGGCCACCCCGGACAGGAGACTGCCAAGATCGTCGCGGCCGGAAATCGATCGGGACAACGCCAGGACCGCCTCATAGACGTCGCTCGATGAGGCACTCACAGGAGCAATCATAACAGTTTTCTTTTCCGTCCCTTCGGCGCGCATCGGTCCCGGCATTCGCACATGGCTCTGTGCTGCCCTCGCGTGGGACGCCCCCCGGCGCGAACCGCTAGTGTCGTGGCCATAGCAGCCACGCCAGCACGATCCAGGGTCCGACCGTAAGCAACAGAAACAGGATTTCCGATCGCCAGTCTGTTCTTGCCGGCTGACGTTGGACCCGAACAGCCATTCCGGCCTCCACTTTTTCTGGGCCTGCCCGGGCCGCAAGATCACGCGAATACATGAGTCTCTCCCCGGAGATCGACTGAGCCCGCCGGCGCCATCGGCGCCCGCGGCCCCCGATCAACCCCGATGAACGAACACATACAGTGAATGCATTCGGCACACCAATCCGGCGCCTCGGTCGTAGCAACATGCTGGCGCGGGTTGGACACCAGCGTGCAGTCGAGAGTTGCTAGAGGTGATCAGCAAAATGATTCGGATTATGACGGCTGATGAGCCCGCGATCACGATGATTACTGTTGATGGACATCTCGCGGGGGACTGTATCCAGGTAGTGGAGACGAGCTGTGATCAGGCACGCTCGAAGGGCAAACCAATCTGGCTGTTTTTGCGGGATGTCTCGGCAATCGGCGAAGATGGCCAAGCACTGCTGCGCCGCCTCGCCGCGAAAGGTGTCCGCCTGAAAGCTTCGGGGATGTATACGTCCTACATCGTTCAGTCGATTCAGCCCGACCCTCTGCCGAGGACACTCCGTTGTGGGTGAGAGCAATGTCGACGCGTCGAGGTGACAGCAGGTTGAAGTATCGCTCCGGGAAATCAGAGGCACGGCGCCGCAGGGCCGAGCCGGCTTCGACACCTGTCTCGACACTTGCCTCGACAGTTGACGAGACGGACTTACAGCCTCAAGAGATTCGAGGCTTGCGGCTGGCGATGTCCGTTCGAGGAGGCATGCGGTGATTGCGTTTGTTTCGAAAAGCGAAGCCGACTGCCGCACGCTGCGGGAAGTGGCAGGTTCGGTGTCCCAATCCGTCGTTTCCTGTGCCGACGTGCAGCAGGCGCGCAGGGCGATCCGGTTGCACGCTCCCAAAATCGTGGTATGCGAGGCACAGGTGCGGGAGAGCGGGAACTGGCAGGAGGTTTTGGAGGAAGCGCAAGCAGCCCAGTCGTTGATGCTCGTCGTCTCACGGCACGCGGATGAACGGCTCTGGGCGGAAGTCCTTAACCTCGGAGGCTTTGACGTCTTGGCACTGCCGTTCGACCGTGACGAATTGAAGTGGGCTTTATCGTCGGCGCTCCGGCATAGCCCCCGTGCGTCGGTTGCGGCAGCGGCCTTGTGACCGCGGCTAATGTGTCCTGGCCGGCGGAGACTCTGCTGTCCAGAGGGGAGGTTGCATGTTCGATACGAAGACAGTTCTATTGCCCGTCGATTTCTCGGATAGGTCGATGGAGGCGGCGCGGCACGCGAAAAGCATCGCTTGCCGCGTTCGATGCCGTCTGATCGTTCTCAACGTCATCATGGCAGGCACGGGAAGCGACGTGCAATTCGAGCCCGGCGGATCGTCCGTGCAAGAGTTGCAGGCGTATCTTAACCGAGAGTTCAGAGGTACGCCCGTCGAGTACTTGATGGAACCGGGAGACCCGGCGGAAGTCATTGACCAAGTTGCCAGAGAAAAAGGAGCCGACGTGATCGTAATCGCCGGCCACAATCGGGGACCGTTCGAGGCCTTCGCGCTGGGTTCAGTGGCAGCCGACGTCCTGTGCTCGGCCCCGTGCCCGGTATGGGTGTCGCTTCACGAGGAGAGGGGGCCGGCCCCAATCTTCAGAAGAATCCTCTGTTCGGTTGGGCGGTCGGATTCCACGGGCGCAACTTTGGATTGGGCCATGCAATTCGCCCGTGCCTTCGATGCTGCGTGCGATGTGATCCACGTCGCTGCTAACTCGGACGGCGAAGAGCAGCGACGGATAACAGAGGATTGGCTGACCCGCCCGGAACGCGAAACGCTCGATGCTGTCAAGAAGAAGTTGGACGGCGGCGGCCAGCTCATCCTGGCCGCCGGTGATGTTGCCAGCGCGCTCACCGCCGCTTCCGCAGGCCTGAAATTGGACCTAATAGTGATGGGCCGCAGCCGGTCGACGGACGAGATCGCGCGTGTGCACAGCCTGCCCTTCACGCTAGCGCGTCTGGCGGCCTGCCCGGTTGTGGCGATCTCGGATCTCGGACAGCGCCTGGGCGGATCGCTGGGCCATCCATGGCCGCGCGCGGCGGCCGCCGATCGTAGCGACGTTGTACCACGCGCTTCTCTCGGGGCGGCAACCATCAGGAGGAGCAATTGGGCCGCCGCAGCAACTTTCGCATGCGCACGACTGTGCCATGTTCCTGCAAGCCGACCTCATCCATTAGTGCTTGCATGGGGAAAAGTCCGCGCCCGCGGGTCAGCAACAGGTTGGTCTCGGCCGTTGGATCCGGTACTGCACGACTATCAAAGCCCTGTCCCTCATCCCGTACGGTGATTAGGACTTCGCCCTCCGTGCTGTAACGGCAAGTGACATATACGCGCTTCCGGGGATTCTCATGATTGCCGTGGATCACGGCGTTCGCAATAGCTCTCGCACGGCTATTTCGATTTCGACGTCACTCCAGGGCTCCAAGACGATTTCAAATCGTTTTTCGCCGCTTTCGCTGCAACCCATTGAAAAGCTGCCGCTTATCCCGACGGACCAAAATTTAACCGGACAGCTGTGCGTCACTCCCATCCCCTTTGGGGAACTCGCCGACGAGCGGCTTGAGGAACCTCGTGAGCCGATCCACAAAAGACGAAATATCCGCGACCCGGCTCGCGAGAGACCCCTGCAGTTCGACATACGGCGAGAGCTGCGGAACCCGAGGCCGGAGAGCGAGATCGTGTGTCTGGGTCATGGCAGCCGCGCCGCGAGATGCCGAAGGAGATCGGTTCGGATACTCTCTTCGAAGGACTTCAAGTATTCCTTGTGACCGCTCTTACTCTTTTCGGATATCTTTTCCCTTATCAGGGGCACTAGCCCTCTGGCCGCCTCTTCTCCGGCCTGAATCTTAGACCGGGCATTGGCAAAGTCATACCACGAGTCCGCTGCGACGTTGACATCGATGACCACGTCGGCGCTGGCGGTGTCACGCAGCGCTAGATGATGCTGCATAATGCTGAGCGAGTCGTTGGCGATGTCGTAGAGACCAGGTTTCCGTGTTTCGTCGTAATGATGCTTGCCCAAATTCACGGCAATGACCAGTTCGGCCCCCATGTTCCTGACAATCTGCACCGGTACCGGAGCGGACAACGCGCCATCTGCCAGAACATTACCGGCAATTTCCACGGGGCAGTAAACCAGAGGAATGGATACGCTGGCCCTGATGGCAGGCACGAGCCTTCCTTTGTCGAGGACTACAGTGTCCCCGGTCTTCAGATTCGTAGCCACCGCCGCGAAAGGAAAACGGCAATCATCGAAGGTCTTGTTGCCGAGATACCTCTCAATAAAAGCCCTGGTCTTTTCTCCCTTGATCAACCCTTGCTTCAGGGGCGGCTCCAAGAACACGTTCAATACTGTGCGCCAGTCGTTGCTCAGCGCGATCTCTTCTATTTCTTTTGCGCTCAAACCGGCAGCATAAAGTCCGCCGATCATGGCGCCGATGCTGGTTCCGGCAATCAAATCGATGGGGACGCCGTGCTCTTCCAACACCTTAATGGCGCCAATGTGGGCCAGTCCCCTAGCGCCGCCGCTGCCCAACGCCAGGCCGATCCTTGGTCTTACCGCTTCTTTCGCTTTCACTTCGGCGAGCACCTTGGCGGTCCAGTTGCGCGAAACGGACCTTTTGGCCAAGGGGCCGCGATCAATACTCACATTGGTTTGAGGCATGGCGAAGTCTCGCTTAACGCGGCCTGCGGCTGTCCAGACTCAGGGGGCCGGATCCAAACTGCGTCATTAGCAGCGCGCCACCAAGCATCGACAGGTTCTTCATGAAATGAACCATCTGATTCTGGGCGGTCGCCGGATCGGCGATACCCCAGAACCGATGCATCGCGAACGTGACCGGCGCCAGAAACAGCACGATCATCCATGCGCCAATCCTGGCCCGATACCCCAGCAGGATGCTCAAGCCTCCCACCAACGCGATGATTCCGGAAGCCGGAACCGCCAAGGACGCCAGAGGCACGCCTTGAGAAGCGGCGAACTCAATCGTGTGCTTCGAAAAGTGATTGAGCCCCGACAATATGAAAATTAGCCCGAAGAGGACTCGTCCAAGCAGGACGGCGGGCCCTTTCAGTGCGCCGCCAACTTTGACTTCCCGAGATAGTTCTGTAGAAGTTGTTGCCATCGTTCGTCTCCTTTCTCCTAACAGCAACGGGTGAATGCACTTTGATCTCCAAGCGGCCGGCAACTCGGAGTTGAAGTACAAGCAGGTTGAATCACCGCCCCGTGCGTGAGTTGCAACAGGGCATCCGTTTCTGCAGGGCGGAGTCGATCTCGACACGTGTCCCGACACCTGCCTCGACACTTGACGACACACGGGCGCGAACTCCCAGAAACAGTTGGGGCTTCCGGTTGGCGACCCTGTTGCAACACCGAAGCAGGATTGGAGACTAGAAACGATGTGGATTGTTCTGATGGCGCTTGTCGGAGGCTGCCTTGTCCTGTCGATGTTCGACCGGCCCCCGGTCAACGTTGCCTGTTCCGCTGTCGCCGCGGCAGAGGAGACGCTGTTCCCTCCGGCCGCATTGATGATCCGGAGACGGATTGGCTGTGATGGCGTGGGAAGCGCTCGATACTCCGGGTGAGCTGGGCCGGCTACGAGATATCGCGGCCGTTCTGATCCGCCACGGTTTTGGCGACGTCGTCCAGCGCATCGGCATAGCCGCGGCTCTGGAACGAGCAGGCAAGTTCCTCGACCGGGGAGTTTCAAGGGAACCGACGCGGCTCAGTACGCCCGCTCGAGTACGCTGCGCCCTGGAGGAACTGGGCCCGACCTTCGTCAAGCTCGGCCAGGTTCTGGCAACCCGCGTCGATCTCCTTCCTGCGGAATGGACCGCCGAGCTCGGTAAATTGCAGGATGCCGCACCCGCCGTCCCGCCGGCGGAGATCTGGGCGCAGCTTGAAGAGGACCTGGGCGCCCCTCCCGAGGCCGTCTTTGCCGAGGTGGAAACACAGCCCATGGCGGCCGCCTCGCTGGCACAAGTGCATCGTGCCCGGCTGACGGACGGCACGGAGGTCGTCCTCAAGGTGCGGAGGCCTGGCATTCGACCGGTTGTCGAAGCGGACTTGCGCCTGCTCAACCATCTGTCCGAAATCGTCGAAGCCGAAGCCCCCGAACTACGCCGCTACCGCCCGTGCGAAGTGATTGCCGGGTTCACCCTGTCAATGCGCCGCGAACTGAATTTCTCGTACGAGTGCCGTAGTGCCGAGCGAATCGCGGCGAACCTTGCCGCCTGCCCCGAGATTGTTGTGCCGCATATTTACTGGCAGTGGAGTGGCGAGCGGCTTAACGTGCAGGACTGCATCCGCGGGATTCCCGGACGCGATCTCGCCGCGGTGGATGCTGCCGGCCTGGATCGCAAACTGCTGGCCCGCCGAGGAGCAAACGCCGTCCTGAAGATGATCCTGGAAGACGGTTTCTTCCATGCCGATCCACACCCCGGAAACTTCCTTTATCTGCCGGACAACCGCATCGCCTTTATTGATTTCGGGATGGTGGGGCGGCTGTCCGAAAAGCGCCGCCATCAACTGGCGCTGCTCCTGCATTACCTCGCGGACCGGGATTCCGGGTCCGCCGCCGGCATACTTCTGGATTGGGCAGAGGGTCCAGTGGACGTCGAACACCTGACTGCCGAGATAGAAGACTTTCTTGATCAATACCACGGCGTCCCGTTGAGGCAATTCGACCTTGGCGCCATCCTCTCCGACCTAGTCGGCATACTGCGGAACCACGGCCTTGCTTTGCCGGTGGATCTGGCGTTGGTCGTCAAAGCCTTCATCACAGTCGAGGGCACGGGCCGCCAACTCGACCCGGAGTTTGACATAGCCGCCGAGTGCGCTCCGTTCCTCGAGCGCGTGATGCTGGCCCACTACTCGCCTCGCGCAGTAATGGAACGAAGCGGCCGCGCTCTAAGCAGTACTATGCATCTGCTCGAAGATCTCCCAAAGGGTTTGAACGGCCTGCTGAGCGTCGCACGTCAGGGGAAGTTGCAGGCGCAGATTGAGGTTGCATCGCTCAATCACTTGGGAAACCAGGTTGATCGCGCCGCGAGCCGGCTCACGGTAGGCATAGTCACCGCGTCTCTGGTCATCGGCTCCTCCATCGTCCTGGCCGCCGGAGAGGTTGCCAAGGCCTCGGGTTTGCACTGGTTTGGACTGCTAGGATTCGCTGGCGCTGGGATCGGAGGAATTTGGCTGCTGATCTCCATCTGGCACGACGGGAAAAGGGCATGAACCCGGAGCTGTCCTCCCCTGGTGGCCGCTACGGTTTGTGGTACGGGTTCTCGAAGCAAGGAGGAGCTTGTTGTGTTCGATCGAAAGGCCATCTTACTGCCCGTAAATTTCTCGGATCGATCGCTGGAAGCGGCGCGCCAGGCGAGGGGCATCCCACGGCGCGTTCCATGCCGCCTGGGCGCTTTGAATGTCGTGGAGAGCCGGACAACCGAGTTGCAGTTCGAGCCCGGCGGATTGGAGAAAACCGGGGTCAGACGGAGAAAACCGGGGTCAGACGGGACGTTTTTTTGCCAGGCCTGCCCTTGCCCGTCAGCACTCCGGGCGCCGGCGTCCCGCTGCCCGCGCTCGATGCCGACACCGCAAAGGTGGAAATCCCGCTATGATCATGGGTATGGGGACCCTTCGCATTACCGAAGCCGAACTCGCGCGCGACGTCCACGCCGTGCTGGCCAAGGTCCAGACAGGCGTTGAGGTGGTCGTGGAGCAGGACCACCGCACCGTGGCGACCATCAAGCCGCCCGTGCGTTCGGGGCGGCCGATTTCGGCATGCATCGCTTCCGCCAAGGCCAGCGGCTCGAAGGTAACGCTCGACGATGGCTTCGGCAAGGACGTGGAAGAAGGGGTTAAAGGACGCAGCCAGCCATGGAATCCCCCCTCCTGGGACTGATCCTCGATTCGAGCGCAATCATCGCGGCGGAACGGAAGCGCCAGACTGTGGAAGAATTGCTGACGCTCATCCGGCAGACCTTCGGCGAGATCGAGGTTGCCATCTCGGCGGTCACCGTCGCCGAACTTGTGCACGGCGTGGTTCGCGCCGGCACTCCTGCGATCCGGGACCGCCGTCGCGCCTTTATAGATGAGCTGAAGAAGCATGTCCCGGTACACCCGGTAACCGACGCCACGGCCGAGATCGCGGGTCCGCATTCTTGACTTGGTCAAGACGCGGCCGGAGCGCGAATGGTACATCCGCCAGACGGTTCAGAACGGCTGGAGCCGCAACGTGCTCGTTCTGCAGATCGAATCCGGCCTCTACCGCCGGCAAGGGAAAGCGCAAACGAACTTCACCGCTACCCTGCCGGCGCCGCAATCGGACCTGGCGCAGCAGGTTCTCAAGGACCCGTACAACTTCGACTTCCTCATGCTCGCGGCGGACGCCCGCGAGCGAGAGATGGAGTCCGGGCTCCTGGAACACCTGCGGAAGTTTCTTCTCGAACTCGGCGTAGGTTTCGCCTTCGTCGGAAGCCAATACCCGCTGGAGGTGGGCGGCGAGGATTTCAGGATCGATCTGCTCTTCTACCATCTCAAGCTCCGCTGCTTCGTGGTCATCGATCTCAAGATGGGAGCCTTCCAGCCGGAGTACGCGGGGAAGATGAACTTCTACCTCTCGGCGGTAGACGACTTACTGCGCCACCCCGCCGACCAGCCGAGCATCGGCGTCATCCTCTGTAAGTCCAAGAACGCCGTCGTCGCCGAATACGCGCTGCGGCTTCAACCTGGCGTACTTCGAGTTCGTTCCCGTGCGCTGAATCCCAGGGATCTTCCCCTGCGTAAGGCCAGACACTGAATAGACCGTATTGTTAGACTGGAGCCGTCATGCGATTCACGTCTTTTGCCGCATTGGTTCTTCTGGGAGCTTCCGCCGCGGCGGCGGCGGACTCCGACCTGGACGCCTCGATCGCCAGGAACCGTATGGGAACGCTCGTCATCCGCTCCGCCCCCGGCGCGAAGGTGACGGTGGAGCAGACGCGCCACGAGTTCTGGTTCGGCGCCACCCTTCCCAGCGGAGTATTCACGGGGCGCACCCCCGAGGCCGACATCGCCAAGTGGAAAGAAACCTTCCGAACGCACTACAACGCCGGCGTGCCGGAAGGCGACTTCAAGTGGGACGTCATGGAGCGCCAGCAGGGCGTGGTGAACTACGCCGTGGTGGATTCCATGCTCGCGTGGGCCGACCAGGAGGGCATTCCACTGCGCGGCCACTGCATCTTCTGGGGCATACCGAACCACGTGCAGCCCTGGCTGAAGGCTTTCAGCGACGATGAATTCCGCCAGGCACTCCGGGCGCGCGGCCGCGGGATCGGCGAGCGCTACCGCGACCGCTTCGCGGAGTACGACCTGAACAACGAGATGATCCACGGCAACTACTACGAGCAGCGTTTCGGCCTGGAGTTCGTCAAGCAGATGGCGTTGTGGGTGAAGGAGGGCGACCCGAACGCGAAGCTGTTCGTGAACGACTACGACATCACCACCGGCGTCAAGCTGGACGACTACGTCAAGCACATCCGCAGCCTGCTCGATATCGGCGTGCCGCTGTCCGGCATCGGCGTACAGGGCCACCTGCACGGCGATTCGGTGGATTGGGACAAACTCCAGAACGCGCTGGACACGCTGGCCCAGTTCAAGCTGCCCATCCGCATCACCGAGTTCAACTTCCCCGGGCAACGCTCGCAGTTCTACGCCTCCGACGGGCGCGGCCTGCGCATGACGCCCGAGGAGGAGCAGGCGCAAGGCAGAGACCCTCACCCGCTTCTACCGCATCAGTCTTCGCGCACCCGGCCGTGGCCGGCATCCTGATGTGGGGCTTCTGGGAGGGGGCCGACTGGATTCCGCAGTCCGCGCTCTGGCGCAGGGACTGGACTCCGAAGCCCGCGGCGGCGGCGTACGAAGACCTGGTGCTCAAGAAGTGGTGGACGCGCTGGTCCGGGACGGCCGACGCGCGGGGGCGGGCCGAGGTCAAGGCATTCTACGGCAAGCACAAGGTGACGGTGAACGGCAAGGAGACCGTGGTCGCCCTGTCGAAGTCCGAGGGATCGAAGACCGTTGACCTGCGGTAGCGGCTCGATTCGGGCCCTGGCGCCCTGCTCCGTAATTGTGACCGGAGAACTGTCTCACCCATGTTGGCACGGCGGTTAATCTTTCCGGCCCAGCTTCAGCTCGGCCAGCAGTGCGGTCACTTCCCCGCCGACGTCAGCAAATCCGAGATCGCCCGACGGCTTCAGATCGGCCGCACCTCCGTGCGCCGCATCCTGGCGGGCGATTCCTCCGGGAAATAGGCCCTGTGGTTTACGTAGCGCTCACCTTCATTTCAGAGGGAAATCTCGATACAGTGCGTGATTTCCTCCTCAGTTAATGGGTTGCCAACGCGCTGGGCGGCTGCAAGGCCGAAGCAGAAGTCATCGAAACACTCGGCGGCAGCGGATCACGGGAGCCCACCGTCACCGGGTCCATCGTCGAGGTTGATGGCGGGCTCCCGGATTCCCAAACGCCTACCGCGCCGCCGACATAGACGGAGGCGCGGCGTCCGGCGCGCTGCCCCAGCTCTTATTCGGCGCCGGCCCCATCTGGAACACCAGCTTTCCGCCGTTGGCGATGTCCGCATGGCTGAACCAGGGCTTGTTCAGCGGCTTGCCGTTCAACGTGGCCGACTGAAAACCGGGGTCAGACGGGACGTTATCTTGCCCGGCCTGCCCTTGCCCGTCAGCGCTCCGGGCACCGCGGTCCTGCCGGCCGCGCTCGCAATGAAGCCGGGGACACGAGCTGGCCACTGACTCAATCTCGACCGGAGGAGAACGTCCCGTCTGGCCCGGTTTTCCCAAGTTCGCGCTCAACTCTCTCGATCCGGCGAGACCAGTACTAGGTTGACCCCTCGCAGGGCCAAGTAGCCTTCGCGAAGCAACGCATCCCGGTGCGGCTCCACCGCTGCGCTCATGTCGTCGCTCACGCGGGAAAAGCCAAAGAGCCGGCATACTGCATTCGGCAACTCCACCGGAACGATGCCGTAGGACTCTTCCACCACGATGAGAATCGCCTGGCGGATTTCCTCGGGGGCCACAAATTCGAGTTTGCGCGACGCCGCAGGAAGTTCGCTTCTGTCCCGGACTGGCGGCAGTTGCATTGCCACGGCCCAAAGAAACTCCTTACGCTTGCTGAATAGTCCACGGGAAACGCCCAGCCGTACGGCCTCTTCGAATGCCTGCTGAATCCGGTTCCCGAAGCGTTGGATGCCGGCTCCGTCTAGAATGCGTCGAGCCGCTTCCATCCAATGCACGGGGCTTTCCACGCTGACCACCTTTTTGAGAAGATCTGCCAGGTGCCTGCGGCCGACCGAGTGCATCTCGACGTTACCGAGCCGGAGGCTAACTTGTGCACATTCGTAGGGAGGCGCCGACAGGCTCTGATGCCGGGGATCTGCAGCGGTAGGCTGGGACGGTACCGGCAGCCCAGCTACTTCAACACGGGCTGCCGGCGGCGCCGGCGGCGGGCCAACCGTCCGTGCGGTTTCGATCGCCTGCAACACTCTGCGCAATTCCTCGTCGGGATTGTGGAACCAGTCCGTAGACCAAATGCGGTGAATCCGCCATCCCAATCCCTCCAATACTGACTGCCGAAGGCGGTCTCGGTCCCTGGCGGATCGGGCGCTGTGGTAGTGCGCGCCGTCGCACTCAATGCCCAGCAGGTATCTGCCCGGATTAGCAGGGTCCACCACCGCCAAATCAAGGAAGAAGCCGGCGCTGCCGACCTGCGTATGGACCGTCTGGCCGCAGGCTGTTAACCGCCGAAGAACCTGCTCCTCGAAATCAGAGTCCGGCGAACGCTCTGTTTGGGTGGGCACATCCATTTGCCCAGTCTGTGCGTAGTTCAAGAATGTTTTCAGCGCCGCCACGCCCACCGAACTCGTTTTGGAGAGATCGATATCGTCTGCGCATAGGGTCGTGAATACCTCGCAGCGCTTCCGGGCACGACTGATGAGGACGTTCATCCGGCGTTCCCCTCCCGTACGATTCAGGGGGCCGAAACTCATGGTCAGGTATCCCTCGACCGTACGCCCGTAGCCAACGCTAATGAATATCACATCGCGCTCGTCGCCTTGCACATTTTCGAGGTTCTTCACAAAAAACGGTTCGTGCGGCGGGTACGAAAAGAACTCCTCGCATGAAGGATCCTGACGGCGCTGGAGTTCCACCTGGTTCAGAATGGCATCCATTTGAGCGACGCTGAAAGCGGCCACTCCCAGTGTTTCTCGCTGCTCCTTCGGGAAACCTAGTTGGCATCTGGCATGCGCCATCACAGCCTCGGCAACAGTCTTCGCCTCAACGGGGTTTGTCCGCGTCCGGCTCCGGTCGTACGGAGCATTCCCCAGACGCCGATACACCAACCCGAGTCTCTTTCTATCCCGATCCGGACTCGGAAAGAGTACCAATCCGTCTTGGTAGAACAGGTGGTTGGATACCGTGATCAACGATTCGTGACGGCTGCGATAATGCCACCGGAGCATGCGCTGATGCGCGCCTCGCGAGCAGAACATTCCAAGCACGCTCTCGATGTCGGAGGCTGTCGTGGCTTCATCCTCTGGCTCCGCGTCGTCAGTGCCGACGAGCGAATCGAAGAAACTAGTGGGCGGTAGCTGCTTGCTGTCACCGACAACCACCACCTGTTGACCGCGGGCGATCGCCCCGAGTGCGTCGACGGGCTTGACCTGACTTGCCTCGTCGAAGATGACCAAGTCGAAAGTAAGCGCGCCGGGCGGAAGATAATTGGCAATGGACAGCGGACTCATCATGAACACGGGCTTGATCGATTGGATCGCGTGACCGGCCTTTAGCATCAAGCTACGGATCGGTAGGAACCTGGCGCGCTTTTCAAATTCGCGCCACAGAATTCCGATCTCGCCGGCTCCACCACCCAATGGCAAGGATTGGACATGCTTTGCGGCCAGCAAAGCCCGGTTGTACTCAAGTTGAAGGAGATCCAGCCTGCGGAACTCCGCAACAGTGCTTGCGTGCCGGACACCATCGAAAGTGGCGAGCGCCGCACGCTCGTTGAATGCCCGCTCCAATAGCGAAGAGAGACGAACACGTTCGTAGAGCGGAACCAGCAGTTCACCTGCTGACTCCCAACTGGTTGCGACAGAGGCAATGGCTCCGAGACGCTCCTTTGCGCACTCCGCCGATATCTGGTTGAAAGCGACCAAGGAATGAAGTTCATCAATGCGGCTGTTCTGCGAGGTCCAACGGGATGCCAGAGTCGAGAATGGCTGGTTAGGAAGCGGTCCGTCGGGAAAGCTTGATTCATCGATCTGAAGGCGGTCAGCCCATGTTCGAACCGTCGACTGGTAGGCTTGACGCGCACGGTCGAACTCGGCGATCCGAACGGAGGCAACAGGCCTATCAACAGCGATTTGGGATGGCTCTACACACCACGCAACGAGCTTGCCTTGATAGATGCCCTTTTGTGCGCCGATAACCCAGTCGGCTTGGCTCTCGATAAGATCCCACTCAGAGTCTATGCCTCTCCACGACGACGCGAGCAAGCCCGGCATGAAGTCGCCGGCACGCGCGATAATGTCGACGCATTGGGCCGATTCTGCAATGGCGTCGAGTAGGGCGAGTTGTGACACCTGGTCGGGCGGGGCTTCGGTTGTGCACATTGCTGCCAGGGTCTTCTTTGCTCTCCACCAGCGGGCCGAAAGCAATCGCCACCAACGACCGCCCCAGCTCGACTACGCTACGCCGGAGTTCCGACGTGTCCGTGCCCCAGGCTTCTGGCCGCAAATGCGTCCCGTACTGACGATGGAGGTCGCGATGCCGCTCGCCGGACTCTAATGCCTGCCGGATCTGTTGCTCCCGGGAAAGCCACCCCGGGGAACTCAGAGCAACTCCGGCAAGATCCGGAGCGTCGATTACATATTGCGCCGATTGGCACAGCGTCTCGACTGCTCGCTCCGTGGTTGGAGGTTCGGCAGAAAACGTCTGCGCCAGTGAGCTCGCCGCTTCTCAAGGTCCGCACAGGCGGATCGCGGCGGTCGTTGCCAGCTTCCGGATCTCATCCCGGTCTGTCGGCAGCAGAATCTTCAATTGGCTACCCCAGAACGGGTGCCGGATAGGTACACCCGACCTTATCACGCGTTCCTGCAACTGCGCCACCAACTGTGCGCGGCGGGCGACATCTTCCCCGGTCCAGTCGACTGCCCCTTCCAGTGGAAGGGCGGGCAAATCCAGACCGTTGAGGGACGTCTGCGCGTTCAGGAGCCTTCCGTACGCACGTGCAAGGGTTCTCTCCGCTGGCGCCGATCGGTTCGTTGACCGCCTGGCAGTAGGCGTTCAGGCGATCCCGGGCGTCGGCGAGCAGGCTGAGTTCGCCTCGAGCTTGCGGGATTGCCTGGCGATCACCCAGGGCCGTCCGGCGTAGCTCCTCAATGATGGTTTTCTTGTTTGTGCGGTTACTGTGCAGCTCCAGACAGGCCGCGCCAAGGCGTACGTGGTCCAATCGGCGTTTGACAACGTCCAGCGCAGCCATTTTCTCGGAAACGAACAGAACCCGTTTGCCCATTGCGACTGCGCCCGCAATGAGGTTGACAATGGTCTGCGACTTGCCCGTCCCGGGCGGACCCTGGATGACCATGGTGTGGCCATCCAGGCAATCCAGGATCGCGATAGTCTGCGAACTGTCGGAATCAACCACCTGGACGATATCGCGATTCTGAAGCTGGTCATCGAGCAGGCAGTCTTCGCGATAGATCGATGAGGATGATTGAAAGCCTTGCTCGGCAAGTAGGGCTTGGAGAACCCCATGCCCGAGGATCGCGTCCGCCGAGGGCCACGTTGTCGGGTCCAAGTCGCGGTACATCAGGAATTTAGCAAAGGAGAAAAAACCCAGAGCGATCGCGTCCGTGTCCACGCTCCAACCGCTCTGGCCACTCACGGCGCGCTGCACATTCTTAAAGTAGGCGCCAACATCCAGATCGTCGGGGTCCGGCAGTTCCGGGAACTTTCGGATACCGAAGCTCTGCTTGAGTTTTTCGGCGAGAGAAACGTTCTCGCCCAACTCGTCGCCCGTGTATTTGAGGTGAAACCGGTCGCGGGCATCCGATCGCCCCAGTTCCACCGGGATCAAAATCAACGGGGCGCGGCAGAACTTCTCGCTGGTATCTTCCTCTTTCCAGGAAAGCATGCCCAGCGCGAGATACAAGGTGTTTACGCCCTGCTCCTCCATGGAAGTTCGCGCCGCATGATACGTGGCCAGGAGTCTTGACTGCAGTTGTGTCGACGGATAGGCGGTCTGAAGGCGCGAATCCCTATGGCGGGCGGCGCCGTTGCCTTCGTCCTCGGGTTGCGCGAGTTGAATATCCGCGGCGGAGCCGTTGGAGTGCAGTCCACCGCGTCCCCGGACAGGAACGTCAGGCTCTTCTCTTCCTTTACCAGGAGTTGGAAAACCTCGACCGGCTTTTCATCGATCACCTCGATGCCCTTGGAGCGAAAGGGGCGGTAATTGAGCAGGGTGTTGCGTAAGCCGAGATCGAGAAGATCGCGGCGCGCGATCTCCAGCGTCCCGGTGAAACTGGCTCTTCCTTACTGGCCGGAGGCATCTAATTCAGCTTTGGATTCTGAAATGACGATATCACGCTGCATCGCCGGTCGGCCGCCTGACCGCCAGGCCCGCCGGGGAAACCGGGGTCAGGAAACCGGGGTCAGGTAATCCGGGAAACGGTCAAACGGGACGGTCTCCTCCGTTAAGAGTCAGTCAGTGCCCCGCCGTGTCCCCTGCACGAAG
>CAVYEK010000023.1:0-323419 GCA_963767595.1 Terriglobia bacterium | reverse complement strand
GCCCGGCGGTACGAGTGGGAAGCAGACCCCCAAGGAGCGTCCTGAAATGCGCCTGCCAGTCCCCCGGCTTCGCTGGTCCGACCCGCAACCGGACGACCGGCAGTCGCCAGTCCCCTGGCGCTCGGCGGCGTTGATAACCGCGACCCTGTTTCTCAATCTCTCGTTCTGGCAGCAGGACCATGGCCTCGGTCTGGCGCTGTTCGGCCCGCTGCCTGTCGACGCCGGCGTTTTTGGCGCCGCGGCGCTGCTGGTCACGGTTCTCTTTTTCATTGGGCCGGCCATGGCGGCGCACACGGCCAGGCGTCCGGTTTTTGGGTTGATTGAGAACTCGCTCGGGTCCATTCCAGCCATCGGTTTGCGCCTCTGCTCGGTGGTGTTTCTGGCGCTGTGGATGGCGAATCTGGTTGCCGTGCCGGCATTGTGGGCCCTCTCGCGTGAGGCCCGGCGCGATCTCTCCTCAACCGAGGCGGGACTGGCCGCCGCCGCGCTGCTGGCGTTCCTGTTCCTCACCGGCCTCCAGAGCATGCGAACCAACGCCAGGCTGGCCCTGTTCACCAACAAGCTCGGCATCGCCATCCTCGTGGCAGCCTTCATTCGCGTCAACGAGGGGTGGACGGCTGTTCCGCCAGGCTTCCCAACCTCGGGCCATGAGCCAATGGTTCCACACCTGTGGTACGGCGTATCGCACCTCGCCTTCTATGTGGCTCCCCTGGGCTTGCTCGCAAGCGACTTTGGTTTCCGCGCCCCGGGACGGAAGCAGGTCGCGCTGGCCGGCTTAACGGGAGTGGCTTTGCCGCTTTTCGGCGCCCTTTTATTCACCGCCGTAATTGGCATGGCGACTCTCCGCTCCCGGTTCTACGTACCCAGCATGAATCCCAGCGTCGCCATGGCTCTGTGGTCGCACGCCGCGGCCAGTGCGCTAGGGGGGCGTATGCTGGTGGCCACCGTCACGACGTTCGGCGCCATACGTTTCGGGGCGAGGGCGCTCATGGATTCAAGTTCCATCCTCCGTCCTCCCGGACGGCTGAGTTGGGTCCTGCCCGCGGGTCTCATCGCCGTCATTGCCTGGTTGTCTCTTCACCCCTTTGCCCCAGCCATCGATACTGCCTCCGAAGTAGCCGCCACATGGCTGACCGTCGCGAGCGCCGTTCTTACCGCCGACTTCGTGAGTGGGAGGCGGGTGGAATTGGTGCGCGGAATCGACTGGGTTGGCGTGTGCGCCCTGCTGGCCGGGCTGGCGACGGTCTTTCGCTTGCCCGGCAAGTACCTGTGGGGTTTGGATAACTGGTCATGTCCATGGCTGCTGAGGGCGTACGGCGTGGCATTCCTGGTTTGCCTGGCGGGTCGAGCCGTGCAGAAAGCGCGCGCATCCGGCCCGGCCGCAAGCGGCCCTGTTGCCTGAATGTGGTGGTGAGCGCGGAAGGAATCGAACCTTCAACCTAGTGATTAAGAGTCACTTGCTCTGCCAATTGAGCTACGCGCCCGTTTGCTCGAGGGGTTCCCGGAAGCCGGCGCGGAACTGCTGCGCCAAGTCCAGATTATAGCATCCCGGAGCCGGATGTCACGCTTCGTTTTCGGGCGGCAGCGAACGGGCCGCAATCTGCGCGATGTCGAGCAGCGCGGGCGGAGTCCCGCCCAGCGCGCCCAGGGCGTCGCGGAACATGCTCTGGCAGAAGGGGCACGCCGTGGCGATGGTCCCCGCGCCGGCGCCGGCCAGCTCTTTGGCGCGCTCCACATTGATGCGTTGGCCCTTTTCTTCTCCCAGGAACATCTGCCCGCCGCCGGCCCCGCAGCAGAAGGACCGCTCGCGGGCTCTGGCCGGTTCCACCACTTCGGCCGAGCGGGCCATCGCCGCGCGCGGTTCGTCGTATATGTTGCGATATCGCCCCAGGTAGCAGGGATCGTGGAAGACCACCTTCTCCGGCCGCCCCGTGCGCACCGGCAGGCGCCCGGCGAGCCGCGCCAGCAGCTCGCTGTGATGCTCGATTTCGAAGCGCCACTCGGTCCCTATGGCGTGTACGCAGTGCGGGCAAATAGAGACCAGCTTGCCAACCTTGGCCGCGCGCAGCGTTTCGATGTTCTCTTCCGCCGCCTGGGACGCCGCCAGATCGTTGCCCAGCCTCCGCGCCGGGTCGCCGGTGCACTTCTCCTTGCGCAGCACGCCGAAGCTCACTCCCAGGTGGCGCAGCACGCGCGCCAGCGCCAGCACCGTCTCGCGTCCCTGGGGATCGAACGCGCCCATGCAGCCCAGCCATAGGCAGTATTCCTGCGAGCCGTCGTAGTACGGAAGATTGTTTTTCTCGATGAAGTTCTGGCGCTCGGAGGCGGAGAAACCCAGGGCATTCCCGCTGCGCTCCAGGTTGCGGAACAGCCTGGCGCCATGGTCGTCCTCCCACCGGCCCGTATTCACCGCGCCGCGCCGCAGTCCCACGATGATGGGCAGGTGCTGGATGCCCACCGGGCACTGAAACTCGCAAGCGCCGCAGGTGGTGCATTGAAACGTGGCTTCTTCGGAAATGTGCGCGCCCAGGAGCGGCGTCTGGCCTCCGGGACCGGCGTCGTTTAAGTAGGCCCGCAGCCCCAGAATAATTTCCTTGGGGTTCAAAACTTTGCCCGTGTTGTACGCCGGGCAGTGCTCCGTGCAGCGCCCGCATTCCACGCAGGTATAGGCCTGCAAGGCGTCGATTCGGGTGACGTCTTTGCCCGCGTCGAGCCCGAAATCCTCATCGCCCTCGAGCGGCGGAATGCGGCCGAAACCGCGGCGCGCGAGGAAGACGGTGAAGGGGCTGAGCGCCAGGTGCAGGTGTTTGGAATGCGGAATCAACGGCAGGAAGGCCGCCAGAACAAGGGTGTGCAGCCACCAGTTGGCGCGTCCCGCGATGCCGGTCTCTTCGAGCCGCAGGCCGGCCAGGTAAGTCGCCATCAGCAGGAAGATCAACCCGGCGATGACGCCGGATTCCACCGATACCGGTCCCAGCCAGACCGGCCGCGCCACGAACCGGCGCACAAAAAGTCCGGCGATCGAGACCGCCACCAGGGCGGCCCACACGGCCACGAAGCCGAAGTAGAAATGCCCGAAGCCGCCCGCCCGGCTCAGGAATCCGGCCCCCAACCCGGCCGCGATGTGATTGACGGTGATGGGCGCGAACGCGCAAAAACCCCACAGCACGAAGGCGTGGGCGAGTCCCGGCAGGGGGCGCTGACGGACGACCTTGGTCTGCCCCACCACCTCCCGCAGAAACCGCCGCACGCGCCACCATACCGGGAAGATCTCGAAATCCGGCGTGGGACGTGCGCCGCGAATCGCGCCCAGGACCTTGTGCAATCTCACCCCGAACAACGCCCCGGAAGCGGCCAGCAGCACAATCAAGAGCGTTTTTTCGACCCAGGAAAAACTCTGCATGCGCGCCTTCCGAATGTAGCACGCTAGGACGGCCGACCCGCGGCAGCGGCCCCATCCAGTTTCGCAGTAAGATACGAGAAGGCGGACAACAGCCCTCCGTCCCACCTGGCCCGGGTGGCGAAACTGGCAGACGCAAAGGACTTAAAATCCTTTTTCCGGCAACGGAAGTGCGGGTTCAAGTCCCGCCCCGGGCACCAAATCAAGCGGTCGAAGACCTTCCCCCTTCCAACCGCTTCAGAGTACCCTGGAGACAGGGAAGATGCGGACCATTTCCAAGCGAACGCAATACGGGCTGAAGGCCGTTTTGGCGCTGGGCAGACGCTACGGGGAGGGCCCCGTGCTCATCGCCACGCTGGCGGACACCGAGCGGATCCCGCTGAAGTTTCTGGAAGTCATCCTGCTCGCCCTGAAGGGGCGGGGATTGCTTGAAAGCAAGAAGGGCAAACACGGCGGATATCAGCTCAGCCGGCCGCCTTCCACCATCACCGTGGGCTCGTTGGTCCGCATGTTGGAAGGCCCGCTGGCGCCGCTGCCCTGCGCCAGTGAGCTGGCCTACCAACCTTGCGAAGAGTGCGGGGATGTGGAATCCTGCGGGACCCGGATCATCATGCGCCAGGTGCGGGACGCCATGGCCGGCGTACTCGACCGGACCACGCTGGCCGATTTGATTCGCCGCTCGGATGCCGCCCGCGCCGGCAAAACCCCCGACGCGCTCATGTATCACATCTGAGAGTAGCGGCCTTAGATCTGATAATCCGGCACGTTGTCTTCACGCGATACCCTGGGAATGATCTTCACGTTCGTGGCCCCCACTACGACCAGCGAATTCGGGGGAACGCTGGTCATCAGGGAGACGCTGGCGCCGATGGTGCTGCCCTCTCCGATAACCGTGTCGCCCCCGATGATGGTGGCCCCGGCATAAATGGTCACCCGATCTTCGATGGTCGGATGACGTTTCCGGCCGCGCAACGCCTGCCCCGCGGCCAGCGATCTGGCCACCAGACCGACGCCCTGATACATCTTGACGTGGTTGCCGATGACGGTTGTCTCGCCCACCACCGTTCCGGTGCAGTGATCCACGAAGAAGTGCGTTCCGATTCGCGCCCCCGGATGGAGGTCCATCCCGGTTCGAGTGTGCGCCCATTCGGTCATGATGCGCGGAATGAGCGGAATGCCGTCCAGATAGAGCTCGTGCGCCAGCCGCTGTACGGCGATCGCTTCGATGAATGGATACGCCACAATCACTTCATCCTTGCTGAACGCGGCGGGGTCCCCATCGAAGGCCGCCTCGGTGTCGGTCTTCAGCAGAGCTCGCACGCGCGGCAGGTTGCCCAGAAACTTGAGCGTCAGGGCGCGCGCCACAGCGGGCAGGTCCGCGTCTCCCAGTACCGCGGGCGGGGCGTATTCCAGGCTCTTCCCAATCTCCTTTTCCAGACGTCCCAGCACGCTGTCGAGCAGCGCCGTGGTCACCGCTTCGAGGTCCGAGGAGTGGATCGGCTCTTCGTCGAAGAACCCGGGAAACAGCAGGCGCAGCAGATCGGCGGTGATGTCCGCGATGGCATGCTTGGAGGGCAGGTTCTTGCCGTCCACATGGTTGATCCCGCCCGCGCCAACGTACGACTCCATCAGGCGCTCGGTCAAATCGGCGAGGGTCAGCGGCACGGCGTCTCCTCACTCCTTATACCGCCTGCGGAGCGTGCAAAGCAAGCGTATCGCGCTGCGGATGAGCCAATCACCGCGATGTATATAGAGTTTAAGATGTTTTTTTCGCAAAAATATTATCCATAGAATCAAATAGATGAGCGAACATCTGCACGCTCTCTGGTAAATCCCGCTTGCCATTTCGTCCACCATGTCTATATACTCTATAGACATCATGGACAATACATCGAAAAGCTTTCATTTTCCAGTCGGGCGAGTCAACGGGGCGGCTGCCCTGCTGCTCGCCGGGTTCCTGGGCGCCGGCGCAGCGGCCGCTCAGAGCCTCAATTGGGACGGCCAAACCGGCGTCTTCATCACCCCCCTCGCCTACACGGCGGCATCCCCCGCCACCGGCTTCGGGCATCCGATTGTGGCGTATCACTTCTTGAACGCCGGCCCCGTGCTGGGGAATTTTCACACCATCTCCGTCACCGAAGGCATCGGCGGAGTGGTGGAATTCGGATACACCCGCGATTTGCACCAGCAAGGCAGCACCACCGGGCTCAGCCCGCTGTGGGACTCGGGCTTTAATCTGGTACACGCCAAAGTGAACATAGTGAAGGAAAACGCGGGAAAGCAGTCCTGGCTGCCCGCCATTTCCGTTGGCGGTGTGGCGCGTACCCAGGATCGCAACGTCAGCGGGCTGCTCGCTACGCCCAATAGGAACTACGCCAACGCCGATTTATACGTGGTGGCAAGCAAGACCATAACGCAAACCAAGGTTGTTCCCATCGTATTGAACCTGGGATACAAGGAGACCAACGCTTCCGTCTATGGGCTTGCCGGGAATGCGCCGAAATACACCGGCCGGCTCTTCGGGGCGGCAGCGTTCGTGTTCAAAGGACCGGCCAAGAGCGCCCTGATCCTCGGGTCGGAGTTTTCACAGGAGCCGCGCCAGGTGCAAAACCTGCCGGGCGCGGATGTGCCCACCACCATCACCTACGCCGCGCGGATTGTACCCTTGGAGAAGCAGAAGTTCAATATCGATTTCGGCGTGGCCCAGGCGGCCGGGACCATCGAGCCCGGCGTGAACCTGAAAGCGCGGCATCAGTTTGCCCTGGGAGTATCATACGGACTGTAGGAGCAACATCGGAGAGAATCGATTATGGCAGACGCACAAAAGAAACTCGGACTCGGCACGCTCGCCTTGCATGCCGGCCAGGAGCCGGACCCCACCACCACGGCGCGGGCCGTCCCGATTTACGCTACCACGAGCTACGTTTTCAAGGACGCCGAGACGGCGGCGAATCTTTTCGGGTTGCGCGAGTTCGGATATATCTACTCGCGCCTGATGAACCCCACCAACGATGTGCTCGAGAAGCGCCTCGCGGCGCTCGATGGCGGCATCGGGGCCCTGGCCTTCGCTTCGGGCCAGGCGGCCATCACCGCCGCCATCCTCACCATCACCCACGCCGGGCAGAATTTCATTTCCGCCACCAGCTTGTACGGAGGCACCTGGACGCTCTTCACCCAGACCTTGAAGAAGCTGGGCATCGAGGTGCGGTTCTTCAATCCCGATCATCCCGAGGAAATCGACAAGCTGGTGGATGCGAACACCCGCCTGGTGTACCTGGAATCGGTGGGCAATCCCAAGAACGACGTGCCCGATTTCCGGGCCATCGCCGGCACGGCCCATAAGCACGGCCTGCCGGTGATCGTGGATAACACGGTGCTGACCCCGGCCCTGTTCCGGCCTTTCGAGCACGGCATCGATATCGCGGTCTACTCCACCACCAAATTCCTGGGCGGTCACGGCGTCCACGTCGGCGGCGCCATCGTGGACAGCGGCAAATTCCTATGGGCGGAGAATCCCAAGAAGTGGCCGGAATTCACCGAACCGAGCGAGTCCTACCACGGCGTGGTTTTCACCGAGGCGCTCAAGCCGCTGGGCAACCTGGCCTACATCATCCACATCCGCACCCACTGGCTGCGCGACACGGGCGCCGCGCAGAGCCCCTTCGCGTCGTTCCTGCTGTTGCTGGGCATCGAGACCCTGCACCTGCGCATCGAACGCCATGTGCGCAATGCGCAGGCCCTGGCGGAGTGGCTGCTGAAGCATCCCGCGGTCACCTGGGTGAACTACCCCGGCCTTCCGAACCATCCGCACTATAAGAACGCCAAAAAGTACCTGCCCCAGGGGCCCGGAGCCATTTTGGGGTTCGGCGTGCGCGGCGGAAAAGAGGCCGGCGTCAAGTTCATCAACAGCGTCAAGCTGGCCAGCCATCTGGCCAACGTGGGGGACGCCAAGACGCTGGTGATTCATCCGGCGTCCACCACCCATTCCCAGCTCACCGAGAAAGAACAGACCGAGACCGGAGTCACGCCGGATTATATTCGCGTCTCGGTGGGGATCGAAGACATCGAAGACATCGAGGCCGATCTGGACCAGGCCTTGCGAGTTTCCCAGGAGTAAAAGCATATGCCATCGTTCGCAGACAACTCACTCAGCATCGGAAATACGCCGCTCATCAAGCTCAATCGCATTGTGAACGGCCCGCAAACCAAGGTGTACGCCAAGATCGAAGGCCGCAACCCGGCCTACTCGGTGAAGTGCCGGATTGGCGCTTCCATGATTTGGGACGCCGAGCAGCGCGGGCTGCTGAAGCCCGGTGTGGAGCTGGTGGAGCCCACCAGCGGCAATACCGGGATCGCGCTGGCGTTCGTGGCGGCGTCGCGCGGGTACGCGATCACCTTGACCATGCCCGAAACCATGTCCCTGGAGCGGCGCAAGGTGCTCAAGGCATTCGGCGCCAACCTGGTGCTCACCGAGGGCGCCAAGGGCATGCCCGGGGCCATCGCCAAGGCCGAGGAGATCCTCGCCTCCGACCCCAAGCGCTACCTGCTGTTGCAGCAGTTCAAGAACCCGGCCAACCCCGCCATCCATTTCAGTACCACCGGTCCCGAGATCTGGGAAGACACGAAGGGCGAGGTGGATGTTCTGGTGAGCGGCGTGGGGACCGGCGGCACCATCACCGGCGTTTCGCGCTTCATCAAGAACTCCAAGGGCAAGAAGATCGTCTCGGTGGCCGTCGAGCCGGAGGCCAGCCCGGTGATCACCCAGACCCGCAATGGCCAGCCCCTCAAGCCGGGGCCGCACAAGATCCAAGGCCTCGGCGCCGGCATCATCCCGGAAACGCTCGATCTTTCCATAATCGACCGGGTGGAGACGGTGAGCAACGACGAATCCGTCGATACGGCCCGCCGGCTGGCGCGCGAAGAGGGCATTCTGAGCGGCATTTCGAGCGGGGCCGCGGCGGCGGTGGCCGCGCGCCTGGCCAAGCTGCCCGAGTTCGCCGGGAAGACCATTGTGGTGGTTCTTCCGGATTCGGGCGAGCGCTACCTGACCTCAGTGCTCTTCGAAGGCATCGCGTAGCCGGGCGGAGGCGGGCAGCGGACGCCCGCCTCCATTTTGCGAAGGAGCGCCCAACCCGCGTACCTGCCGCCGGAAAAAAGATTCCACCCCAGCCATTGACCGCGAACGGGCTGTACGATACCATGGAAATGCGGGGTGGAGCAGTCTGGTAGCTCGTTGGGCTCATAACCCAAAGGTCGAAGGTTCAAATCCTTCCCCCGCAACCAAATCCTCGGCTTCTACGCCAACAACGGGGGCAAACCCCAATCCCAAACCTTTCTAAGCGAAACAGGTTTCGGGCCAATACCATGGGCTACCAACCGTTTCGATTCCCGTCGAAACGGACTGGCTGTGGGTTTCGGTTGTTAAAGACCAGACAGCATCTCCAAGCATCCTCGAATCGGAATTACGCGATGGCTTTCTCAAGCGCCCGCTCGGAGGCGCTGACCGCGAGTTCCCGCAAGTACGACTTCAGGTCCATTCGGTGCGCTGAGGCCAGTCGGCGGAGCGCCTCATACGTTGTTCCCTCGCCCTTCTCGATCCGGCGCACCTGCCTTTCAGAAAGGCCTTCGATTTGCGACTGCTTCAGCCCCATTCTCAAACGCAATTCTGCAATGGCCGCCCCGTACCGGCTATCATGCAGGGCCTTTGCTGCTTCGGCTCTGGTACGTGCCCCCGGATCGATTGCCGCTCGAATAGCGTCAAGGTCGAGGTGGATATCTGGACCAGCCCAGTAGATGTAACTGCCATCTTCGTCCACCCTAAGGCTCGCGCGTTCGGCTACGGGAATGCGCTTCAGCGATGGCATGCTGTCGAACGCGACCTCATACGGCTGCAGCGCACAGGAAAGCACAAACAGGCGATCCTTCGAGACGCTCGCCTTCGCAATGAGATCTTCTTGCGCATTCTGAGCCCACGCAGAAAGTACTCTCCGCGGAACGCTGGAATCCGAGTATACGACTGTGTTGCGCATCATCCTGAGACCGGCCCGTTCAAACATCTGAGGAATGGAACTCGGCTGTACGTCGTCTCCGATCAGCAGCGCCCGGAGTTGATGCCGGCGATTGGCAATTGAGACGAACTCAGCGACATTAGGAAGCTCACTGGCCGGGACGATTACGAAGATATTTCGGCCGCGTTCGGCGGTCTGTCGGTTTGGCCGGTGAAGGACTCGGAAACGCCGCCTGTCGGGGACCGCCTCTTCAACGCCACGATCATGTGCCAGCAAAATCAATTCCTGCGCGCTAGTGTTCGTTCCGTTCACGTTTCCCTGCATACTTTCCGCTCCCATTCCCCGAGTAACTCGGCCCGATGCTCCACGACGGCTTTTGCGAATTCGTGCGAGCAGCTTCGCCGACGGGTCCTTCTTGCCCCACTTGCGATCGAATATCAATTCGTCATCCGTGCAAAGGAGAAAGTAGACCCGGATCTCCCACTCGCCGCGACGCCGCGCGTGAAGATGCGGAGGCAGATGGTCCGAGGAGTTGAACCAGAGATCCAAGCCTTCCAGGACAACCACCTCTACCGTCCCCACGCGCGCCTCGGCTTCATCGAACCTCCCGAATACAAGTATACTTCGTACCGGACAGACTGGCAATCAATAGCGCTTGACCGATGTCCGGTGTTGTTAACCAGCGGGTCAGAAAGCGCCTTCAGCGGATCACTTCCGTCCTCAAGCGATTTTGTTTCCCGGTCCGGATCCGCGCCGCCGTGACAGCATGGAATTATCTGCTTTAAGCACGACAAGGGGAGGCGATGATCGACCTGCGAAATGTACGCTCCGTGACGGAATTCCAACGCAACATCAAGGACTATGTCGGCCGGCTGAAACGGCGGAAGACCCCGCTTGTGCTCACCGTAAACGGCCGTGCGGAACTCGTCGTTCAGGATGCGGAAAGCTATCAGGAAATGCTGGACCGCCTGGAACGCGCCGAGACGCTCGCAGCGATCCAAAAGGGTCTGGAGCAGTTCGACCGCGGCGAAGGCATTGCGCTTGACGAAGCGGAGAGGGAACTTCGGAAGAAGCATGGTTTTTCGCGTTGAAGTCTCTCCGCGGGCGCCGCCGGGCATGTCGTTTCATAACAGGCCTTACGAGCCACCCCCCGCGGCGAACCGGGGCGCAACAGAGTTCCGGGCAGCCAATGTGCGAATTCCCGGTGCTACGATTGCTCGGACAATGTGCCCGGAGAAACAACGGGACAGACGGGGCGTAATCCGTCGCCTGTGCGTCGGCTCGGGCTGCGATCCGCCGCGAAGTCCGCCGGCGCTTCGGGTCCTGGAGCCGCCGTTTCATCCGATGGCCCCGCGCTCTACCATCTGCCGGGCGTAGCCATCGCCGCCGAGGGAGCATTCGATCAGCGCAAGGAACTCGCGTTTGGAAAGCCGGACCTGATGAGCCATCCTGCCGAGTAGCCAGTCATCGACCGTCGATTGACCGTGGCTGATCTTGGTGTACACCGAGGTCTTCTGCCCTTTTTAGTGGAAGAAGAAATACCGATGGTCGCGCTTCTTGGCTTCAAAGAATCCCTTGGCAAGCAAGGCCCCAATGATCGGCTCTACCCGCAACTCGCTCACGCAGCCGTTGCCTCGACATCTTCCACGAGATCTCTAAACGCGGCTTTCAATTCACGGGCATCGCGCGTTAGCGAACGGTCCGGCGAATCGACGATATGCTCCCAGACAGCCTCAAACTCCTCGGCGAAAGCGGAGTACGCAGCGTCTTCATTGGCTTCGTAGACAGCCAGGTTCAGGGGTTCATATTCAATCACCCACCGTCCCGCCTCCGGGTGGATCTTCAAGTCGATCGGCTTCCGAAGGTAGAACCTTCGGCGTTGACCGCGGATCTGCACGATTCCAGTCGGGACGTTTGCCGCCAAGGTAGCAAACTCTCTCACTCGCCGGGGCATATCCGGATTGTAGCGCCCTCTGGGGAAGAAAGCCTGCTCTTCCAGCGCCAGGTTGTACCGCCCCGGCGGATCGGGCGGCGCGGGACGCCTCTGGCGAAGCCCGCCTCGCCGCTTCACCCCCCGCCGCACTTGCACCGCGCCTGGCACGCCCGGCAGAAGGGTTTGCCGCAGGCCGGGCATGGCGCGGCGCAGGGCAGCCAATGTGCGAATTCCCGGTGCTACAATTGCTCGGACAATGTGCCCAGGAGGCAAGCAATGAAAATGCGTAGTTTCCGTGGCTTCGTGGCCCTATGCTCACTCGCCGCGCTGGCAGGGTGCCGCGCCACCACCCCCATTCCCTACCTTCAGAAGCAGGGCGGCGCCGCCCACATGGTGGTGGACGGCAAGCCCTTTCTGATGCTGGCGGGAGAACTGCACAACTCCACCACCTCCAATCTCGATTTCGTGAAGACGCAATGGTCCCAGCTTGCGGCCATGCACCTCAACACCGTTCTCGCCCCGGTCTATTGGGAACTGATGGAGCCCAAGGAGGGCCAATTCGATTTCACCCTGGTGGACGGCCAGATCCGGGCCGCGGAAGCCAGCCATCTGCGCCTCGCGTTCGTGTGGTTCGGAAGCTGGAAGAACGGCATGTCCAGCTATGTTCCCGAGTGGGTCAAGACCAACCAGAACCGCTTCCCCCCGGCTCAGGACAAGGATGGCAACACTCTCGAAATACTGTCCACATTGAGCGCGGCCAACCTCGAGGCCGATAGCCGCGCCTTCGCCGCCCTCATGCGGCACGTCAAGGAGGTGGACGGGCGCCGCCGCGTCATCCTCATCCAGGTGGAGAACGAAGTGGGCGTGCTGGGCGATACGCGGGACCGGAGCGAGGCGGCCAATAAGGCTTTCGCCGAACCCGTGCCGAAAGAGTTGCTGGACTATATGACCGGCCAGAAGGACGCCCTGTATCCGGAATTCCGCGAGGCCTGGGAGAAGGCCGGGGCCAAGACCTCCGGGACCTGGGAAGAGGTTTTCGGAAAGGCCCCCTACACCGACGAGATCTTCATGGCCTGGAATTATGCGCGCTACATTGGCCGGGTGGCGGCCGCCGGCAAGGCCCAATACCCCATACCCATGTTCGTGAACACCTGGCTCGCCAGGGGAGACCGCATGCCGGGGACGTATCCCAGCGGCTGCCCGGAGCCTCACGTGGGGGACCTGTGGAAAGTGGGCGCTCCGGCCATCGACTTCCGCTCGCCGGACATGGGCGGCACGGTGGATATCCGCGACACGGTCAACTGGTACCATACTCCGGGCAATCCCCTGTTCATCCCCGAGGCCTTCCACCGCATGGGCGCGCACAACATCTTCTACGCCGTGGGGCAGCACGATGCCATGGGCTTCAGCCCCTTCGGAATCGATAGCTTGCTTTTCACTCTCGAGCCCGGCGTTCTCGAAGAGGTCAGACGCCGTTTCGCCCCCGATGCGGACGATTTCTTTTTCACCGCTCCTACCGGGACCAGGAAGGCGCCGGCTGACCTGCCGCTGGCGCGGAGCTACGCCATCATCGACCAACTCTCCCCCCTGATTCTGGAGAACCAGGGCAAAGGCAAAATGGCCGGCGTGATCGTCATCGCCGAAGAGCCGCCGCAGAAGGTCGCGTTGGGCAACTACGTCCTGGAGGTGAGTTACACTCGTCCCCGCTTAAACCGAATGCCGCAGAAAAGCCAGGTCATTCAGCAAGACAACGGCTTTGGGCAGGTGACGTACACGCGCGCCAAGCCCGCCCCCGGCGCGCCTGCCGCGCCTGCGCCGGCGCCCGAGCCGGCCGAATACCCGGATCGCGCCGGCGCTATCTTCATCGCCGTCGGACCGGATGAGTACGTCATCGCCGGCAGCGGACCGGTGGACGTCACCTTCTCCCCGAACTCGCCCGGAGATCCCCGAGTTGGCATTCTCTCCATCGATGAGGGCACGTTTGTGGATGGGCGCTGGGTTCCCGGGAGGAGACTGAACGGCGACGAAAACGGCTCGGGTAAGTACGTTCGCCTCTCGGCGGCGTGCTCCCCAACGGCGCCATCCAGAGAGTGAGACTCTACCGCCATCGCTAGCCTGCATTTCTCACGGGTGGCCCGAAGATGTGGCGCACGCACTCGTGCGTGCCGTGTCGAGACTCTTCTCGACACGTTCGAGGGTGCGGACACTCCGTCGAGCCGGGGCGTCGGCATGAGTGCCGACGCGGCACGCACGAGTGCGTGCGCCACGTTGTCACGGCCGAGTGTCTGTGAGAAGGTCGGGCTAGGTCCTCGACATAAAAGTTGAACATCCCGCGCTCTTGTGGCAGCTTGCCTTGCGTACATATACGTTCAGATCCCGGCGGTTCCGCTTCTTGCGTCGCGCACCCGCGGGAAACTCCAAGGCTATACAACGATCATGTAGTATTGATACAAGGAGCGGGCGAAAGTGATCAAGAACGAAAAGCAATACCGAATCACAAAGGCGCAAGTCCGGCGGTTTCAGGACGCCATCGCCGAGTTGGCCGCTCAGGACCGCCCATCGAACGTCAGCGCACGATTATGGGAAGCTCAGCGCGAGGCGGCCCGAAGCCAGATGGAGGAGTTGCAAGAGCAGGTTGAAGCCTATGAGCGGCTCAACGCGGGCCGGAGCAAAGAAGTGGTCCTGGAAGCCGTCGAGGATTTGCCCAAGGCCCTGATCCGCGCACGGATAGCGGCGGGATTGACGCAGGAGGGCCTGGCGCGCCGCCTCGGGGTCAAGCCGCAACAGGTGCAGCGCTATGAGGCGACCGAGTACGAAAGCGCCAGCTTCGCCCGTATTCTGAAAGTCGTGCAAGCCCTCGGGCTGAGCATGCCCAGAGCGGCGCGCCTGGTTCGCAACGGCTGAGAGGCCCTCCACCTCTCGGAAACGTCTCGTTCGTCGCGTCGCGCCAAGTTTCAGGGATAGGCTACTCAACCCCAAAACTCAACTGCCAGCGCTCAGGCTCTCTTGCCACCGACGCAACGCGGCGCCTGCCAGACTTCCGTGAAATATGAGAAACTTTGCAGTGGCTCGCGAGCCTTTCATCGGAGGAATCCATTATGAAGAACATGATCCTTACGGCCGGTTTCGCTTTCGCGGCTTCCGTCTTGTTTGCGCAGACGCCCCCGGCAAAGCCGGCGGCTCCCCCCATCGCCCGCCTGGAGAAACGCGGGGCGGCCACCCAACTGATCGTTGACGGCAAGCCCTTCCTGGCGCTCTCCGGCGAACTGGCCAACACCGCGTCCTCCAACAGCGAGTTCATGAAAGTCGTGTGGCCGACGCTCGCCGACAAAGCGCACCTGAACACGGTCTTGACGGGCGTTTCCTGGGACTGGATCGAGCCGGAAGAGGGAAAGTACGACTTCCGCTTTGTGGATGAAGCCATCGCCAATGCCCAACGCTACAACGTCCGCATTGGCTGGATCTATTTCGCAAGCTGGAAGAACGGGATCTCGAGTTTCGCTCCCGTCTGGGTCAAAGCTAACCAGGAGCGCTTCCCGCGCGCCCAGATTCGCAACGGCAAGACCATCGAGGTCCTCTCCACACTGAGCGAAAACAACGTGCAGGCGGACGCGCGCGTGTTCGCGGCCCTCATGCGCCACCTTCGCGAAGTGGATAAGACGCGCCGCTCGATTATGGTCCAGGTGGAAAACGAGGTCGGCATTCTGGGCGACTCCCGCGACCGGTCTCCCCTGGCGGAAGCGGCCTTCACCAGGCGCGTTCCCACGGAGCTGATGGATTATCTTCAAAAACACAAGGACGCCCTCTTGCCGGAGTTCCGGAAGATATGGGAAGCCGCCGGGTTCAAGACCTCCGGAACCTGGGAAGAGGTATTTGGCCGAGGCCCCGGCAAGGCGGACGAGATCTTCATGGCCTGGAACTACTCCACTTACATCAACAAGGTGGCGCAGGCCGGCAAGAAGGAATACCCGCTGCCCATGTTCGTGAATGCGTGGATCGTGCAGCCGGAGGACAAGGGTCCCGGAGATTATCCGAGCGGCGGTCCGCAAGACCACATGCACGACGTCTGGCGCGCGGGCGCCCCGGCGCTGGACATGCTTTGTCCCGACGTGTACCTGCCGAACTTCGAGGAGATTGTCGACCGCTACAGCCGCTCCGGCAACCCGCTTTACGTTCCCGAATCGGCTGGGGACCTGCGCGGCGCCGGCAACGCTTTCTACACCGTGGGGCAGCGCCATGGCATGGGATACTCGCAGTTTGGCATCGATTCCATCGCGCGCAGCGCGGCCGGACCAAACCCGCCGCAGCCCGGGGCCGCATCGCAGGCAGTCGAGGCGCTTCCGCTTTCGGTAGCCTATGAGATGCTCTCGCAACTGGCGCCGCTCATTCTGGAACACCAGAGTAAGGACACCATTGCCTCCGTGGTGGTGAATCCGCAGAAACCGGACCAGACGGTCAAGCTCGGCGACTACACGCTGAACGCCGGCCTGGTGCGCAATCGCCGCAATCCCACCGCCATCCCCGACACCACCGGCTACGGCATCTTCATGGCCACGGGGCCGGACGAATACCTCATGGCCGGGAACAATCTGCAAGTCACCTTCACTCCGAGCACGCCCGGGCCGGCGTTTGCGGGGATCGCCCGCCAGGAAGCCGGACGCTTCCAGAATGGCAAGTGGGTGCTCACGCGTTATCTGGCCGGCGACGATTCGGTGCTGCGCTACGATCTCGGCGCCGCCGCCGATGCGGGCCAGTCCGGCAGCGGCGTTCGCCTGTCGGCCGGCGAGCGCGCCATCCAGCGAGTCCGGGTGTACCGGTATCGGTAATCGTCACCGGACAGGCGAACAGAATCTACCAGTGGGTAAGCGATCCGTCGGGGCGGTTGTAAATTTGCCGGCGCACCGGCTCGGTCACTTCTCCTATCTGGGTTAGCGGCTTGGTGTCCAGGGTGACGCCCAGGCCCGGGCGCTCGTTGGGGTAGAGCTTCCCGGCCTTGAAATCCGTGTACTCGGGAAGATAAGGGATCTTACTGTCGCCGTAATTGTATTCGAACATCACCGAGCCGGGATAGGTGGCCAGGCAGTGCACCAGGGCGGCGGTGGCCACCGGCCCGGTGAAGTGCGGGACCATGCCCACGGCGTGGGTTTCGCACAGGGCCATGATCTTGAGGTACTCGGTGATGCCGCCGACGTTGGGCAGGGTGCAGCGGTTGAAATCGATATCGTGGTTCTCGACGAGCTTGTTGAAATCCCAGCGCCAACCCCACTCCTCGCCCGCCGCGATGGGGACAGTGGTCATCTGGCGGAGCTTGGGAATGTCTTCCAGGAAATGCTCGTCGCGCACCGGATCTTCCACCAGGTAGGGCGCGTACTCCTCAATCAGCCGGCAGCCGCGGAGAGCGTCGGCGTACTCGAAGCGCTGGTGAAAGTCGACGCTCCAATCGCCGGTTGAGCCGAGGGCCTCGCGAATTTCCTTGGCGTCCCTGGCGAGCTGCAGGAGGCGGGCGCGCACATCCCAGGCGCCGGCGCCGGTATCGGCCGCGCCGATTCGATAGACCTTGTAGCCCGCGTCCAGAGTCGCCTTCACGCGGTCCTTCAGGGTGGGCTGCGCGCCGCCCGGCGCGGCCGGGGAGCGAACATTGCCGGTGTTATACGTTTCGCAGTAGTTGCGCACGGCCCCGCCCAGAATCTGGTGGATGGGCAGGCCGAGGGCCTTGCCTTTGATGTCCCAAAGCGCCAGGTCCAATGCGCCCATGGCATCCTGCTTCTCGCGCCCCGGAGGATAGAACCAGGCCATGTACTCTTCCTGCCAGATGGCTTCAATCTTGAACGGATCCTTGCCGATGAGCGAGCCGGCGCATTGCTCGAGGGTGTCCTTGGAGCCGCCCTCGCCGATGCCGGTGATGCCGGCCTCGGTCTCCACCGTCACCAGCATATTGCTCTGGTTGAAAAGCTGATTGAGATTGGACGGTTTGTAAATGCGGACCCGCGTGATCCTGGTTTTCGGCAGGGCGGCTTCGGCGAGCCGTGGGAGGGCCAGGCAGGCGGCGGGCGCGGCCGCGAGCGACTTCAGAAACGATCTTCGCTTCATTGACGAATCCTTCCGTGGCGGAGAACTGGGAGTTTCAGACTCAGGATACTCCGTTTAGCGCGCGTGGGCAAAGGCAGATTGAAGGCGCTACGCCACCACCATCTTGCCCACGCCATCCATGTAGCGCTCGGCGATGTGGAACGCCTCCGCGATCTTCTTGAGCGGGCGGGTGTGCGTCACCAGGGGAGCGAACATCGCGGCGTGTTCGGTCAGCAAGTGGAGCGCGGCCTCGGGCTCATGGTTGGAGCGGCGCACCGAGAACAAGGCCACCTCCTTGCGGCGCAGGGGCGAGGTATCGATGGGAACCATCACTTCCGAGTGAATGCCGGTGAGCACCACGCGCCCGCCGTTCCGCACGCAGTGGATGGCCTGGTTGGTGGTCTGGGCGCGGGCCGCGCAGTCGATGGCGCAATCCACGCCGCGGCCGCCCGTATCGGCGCGAATCTGGCGGGCGGCATCCGTCTCGCCCGGGTCCAGCGTTTCGTGGGCGCCCATCAGCCGGGCCAGCTCGCGGCGGTGAGCCACCGGCTCTACCGCCCAGATGCGGCTCGCGCCCGCCAGCTTCAAGCAGGCGACGGTGAGCAGGCCGATAGGCCCGGCCCCGAACACCACCGCCGTTTCGCCTATCCCGATAGCGGCGAACTGCATGGAATGCAGCGCCACCGCCAGCGGCTCGATCACGGTTGCGGCTTCCATGGACATGGCGCGAGGAATGCCCAGCAGGTTGGCCGCCGGCAGGTCCACGTATTCGCGGAAAAAGCCGGCGTGGCCGGGGGTGCTCAGAAAACGGATGTTGGCGCAAATGTTGTGGCGACCGGAGCGGCAGGATTCGCAGTGGTAGCAGTACAACGCGGGCTCCAGGGCCGCGCGGTCGCCCAGCGACCAGCCGGTGACCCCCGCGCCCACGGCCGCCACCACGCCGGCCGGCTCGTGTCCCAGCACCATGGGGTACTGGCAAGGCGTGTCGCCCACCGCCCCTTCGGAGTAGGAATGCAGGTCCGAGCCGCAGATTCCCACGGCCCGCACGCGCACGCGAACTTCTCCCGGCTGAAGGTCCGGCAGGGGACGTTCCACGAATCGGAATTCACGCGGGGCGATGAGTTCGGCGACGAGCATACCAGACCATTGTAAGATAACCCTTAGATGCTCCATTTCCGCGAGTTCGAAGCCGGCCCCGATCCGTTCGGCCGGAAGTTCCAGGTGATGTTCCAATGGCTGCAAACCGCCATCTCCCTGCGTCATGCGGACTCGATCGACGTGAAGTTCCTGCTGGTGGACGAAACCGGGGCCCGAACCGAAAAGACGGTGGCCCTGCCCCACCCCGGCGTAAGCCGCGCCGCCGCCGAAATTGGCCGCGCGGTGGACGATGCGTGGTGCGCGCGCCTGGCGGAGCTGCATTTGCAGCGCCTGGTCCGGAGCGGCGAAGACATGGAGAAGGATTTGGTTACGGTCTCCCCCGAGGACCTGGGGCGCTACGCCGCCGAATTGGCGCGCATGGAGCGCGGCGAAACGGGCGCGGGCTGAGGCAAAGCGCATCCCGAGGGCTCGGCCGGGCGTGCCCGGCCCCTACAGACCCGGCCGGTCCGCGTGTTACGTTTCGGTTACAGCAGATAACCAGGGTGAGATATCGCTCAATCCTAACTGAACTGTAACTGCGCTGTAACATGAGGCGCGCTGAGCCGGACGCGTCAGGCGGTATCATGAAAGCATGGACACAGACGATTCGCTCAACACCGCAGTAGTTGTCGGCGATGATCGCGGAGCCGTCCTGCAAGAAGTTTCGGCCACGCTGGAGAAGGTCGGATTCGTAGTGGTAACGGCGCCGAGCGGTCAAGCGGCGCTGGATCTCTGCCGCGAGCAGCATCGACCGGTGGACCTAGCCGTAATCGATACAGCAGCGGCGGGAATCGAACCGCTGGAGGTGGAGGAGCAGTTGCACGAGATGTCCCCGAGCGTCCGCGTGTTATTCCTGTCCGATGACAACGCCGAGATGATTCCGAAATCGCTGGGGCAAACGCGCCAGTCCTTGCGGCAGCCCTTCCGGCGATGTCAGTTTCTGGGACAGGTTCTCGATATGATGGCGCAGCCGCAAACTGCGAGCGCCTGATACTGCCGGTCAGTTCCCTTCGGCCTCTTCGGCGTGATGCCGGACATCGATTCCCTTAATCAGGAAGACGACGTCCTCGGCGATATTGGTACAGTGGTCGCCGATGCGCTCCAGGTTGCGGGCCACGAAAATCAAATCCACCGCCGCCGGCACCACCCCCGGATCGCGCTGCATGGTCCCCAGTAACTCCGCGTAAACGGCGTCGCGCAGACGATCCACCTCGTTGTCCGCCAGAAGCACCGAGCGGGCCAGCGTCTCATCCCCGTTCACAAATGCGTCCAGGCACTTGAGGAGCATGGATTGGACCATGGAAGCCATGCTGGGAATGTCCACCATGGGCTGGACCAACGGGTGATGCATGAGGGATAAGGACCGCTCGGCGATGTGCTGGGCCAGATCTCCGATGCGCTCCAGATCGGTGTTGATCTTGAGAGCGGAAGTCAGGAAGCGCAGATCCCTGGCCACCGGCTGCCGGAGGGCCAGGAGCCGCGTCGCCATGCCGTCGATTTCCATCTCCATCCGGTTGATAGTCGGCTCGTCCCGAATCACCTGCTCGGCGAGTTCCTTGTTCTGATCCACCAGGGAGCGGACGCTGCGGCTGATGGCCGATTCCACCAGCCCGGCCATCTCCAGCAGCTTGGCATTCAGTTCTTCGAGTTCAGCGGTAAAATGGCGCAACAATTCTGCCTTCCTTCCCGGACTGGCCGCGCTCTTGGGGCCGGCCGCATCTAGAATCCGTTCCGCGCTACCCAAATCTTCCGGTGATGTAATCTTCCGTTTCCTTGCGCGCGGGGTTCTTGAAAATTACGTCGGTCTTGTCGAATTCGATCAGGCGGCCCAGCAGGAAGAACCCCGTGAAATCGGCCACGCGCGCCGCCTGCTGCATGTTGTGGGTGACGATGACCATGGTGCATTGATCCTTCAGCCCGAACATGAGCTCTTCGATCTTAGCAGTAGCGATGGGGTCGAGGGCGGAACAGGGCTCGTCGAGGAGCAGCACTTCCGGATCCACGGCCAGCGCCCGGGCGATGCACAGACGCTGCTGCTGGCCGCCGGAAAGCGCGTAGGCCGATTCGTGCAGCTTGTCCTTCACTTCCTCCCAAAGCGCGGCCCGCTTCAGACTGTGCTCCACTCGGTCTCGCATCTCGCTGTGGGACGCCATGCCGTTGATGCGGAGCCCATAGGCGATGTTATCCGCAATCGACTTGGGAAACGGATTGGGCCGCTGAAAGACCATGCCGACGCGCCGCCGCAGATTGGTGACGTCCAGGGTGCGAACATCTTCGTCGTCCAGCAGGACTTTTCCTTCCATGCGGCCGCTGCGGATGGTGTCGTTGATGCGGTTCAGGTTTCTCAGGAAGGTCGACTTGCCGCAACCCGAGGGACCGATCAGCGCCGTGATCCGGCTGGTCTGCATGTCGAGCGAAATGTCGTACAACGCTTGCGAGGAACCGTAGTAGAAATTGACGTTGCTGGCCCGCAACTTGGGGCCAGGCTGGGGAACGGGAGTCGGCAATTTTGCCCCCTTTTGCCTCTGGATTGCCTCGTCTTCCGACGCGAATTCGGGTGCGGTGTTCATGGGGTTCTCGCTGCTAGCCTCGGGGAACGGAGATGCCTCGCGCCAGCACCAGGCGAGCTGCAATATTGGCGATCAAGACCATGCCGATCAGCACCAGTCCCGCCGCCCAGGCCTGGCGATGCCAATCGTCGTAAGGGGCAATCGCATGGCTGTAAATCATGACCGGCAAGGAAGCCGTGGGCTGGGTGATTCCACCGCCCCAGAACTGATTGTTGAACGCCGTAAAGAGCAGCGGAGCGGACTCGCCGGCGATGCGTGCGACGCCCAGGATCATGCCGGTCATAATCCCCTTGCTGCCGGCGGGCACTACCACCGTGGCGATAGTCTTCCACTTATTCGCTCCTAACGCCAGCGCAGCCTCGCGCAGCGAAAGCGGGACCTCTCTCAGAAACTGCTCTGTCTGGCGGGTCACGATAGGGATCAGCATTACGGAGAGGGCGATCGACCCGGCCAAACCGGAGAACGACCTCGTCGGGACCACCACCAGACCCCACGCCAGCAGTCCTACTACGATGGACGGAATTCCGTTCAGCAGATCGGCAACGTAACGGACCAGCGGACAGAACATCTTGTCCTCGAACTCAGACAGGTAGATGCCCGCGAGAAACCCGACCGGAAGCCCAATTAAGGCTGCCACGCCAACGATTTCCACGCTTCCGACAATGGCGTTGGCCATGCCGCCGCCGATTTCGCCCGGCGGAAGCGGCAGCTTGGTGAAGAAATTCCAATCGAGCGAGCGGCCGCCGTAATAGACCAGGTATCCGAGTATGAGGAAGAGACTGGAGACAGCGAGCGCAGTAAATAGGGCGGTCACGCTGAGCATCACGCCGTTGACGGATTTGCGCCACGCTAGGTTCCCGCTCATCATCTCTTGGAGCCCTTCTTGGTAGTCGCCACGATCATCAGCCGCGCGAAGCCGTTGATGATGATCGTGATCAGAAAAAGAACGAGTCCGAGCTCAATCAGAGCGGACTGATAGACTCGCCCGGTTGCCTCGGAGAACTCGTTGGCGATCACGGCCGCAATCGAATAACCCGGAGCGAAGAGGGAGGCGGCGATCTTGGGGTCGTTGCCGATCACCATGGTGACCGCCATCGTCTCGCCCAAAGCGCGTGCCAGACCGAGGAAGATGGATCCCAGAATCCCCAGCTTGGCGTACGGAACGACGATCTGCCAGGTACTCTCCCAACGGGTGGCGCCCAACGCGAGCGCGGCTTCTCTTTGCTCTCGCGGCACAGCCAGAAGGGCCTCTCGCGATACGGAAATGATGAAGGGCACGGTCATGACCGACAGAACCATGCCGGCGGTGAGAAGCCCGAAGCCATAAACGGGACCCTTGAACCACGGCAGAAACCCGAGTGTCGACTTTAGGAACGGCTCACCGTACTCCCGCATCAGCGGAACTATGGTGAAAAGAGCCAGCAGGCCGTAGATGACGCTTGGAATCGCGGCCAGAAGCTCGATCAGAAAGGTCAGCATGTTGGAGATGCGGGCGGGCGCCAATTCCGAGAGGAAGATTGCGGAGCCCAACCCCAAAGGCACGGAGATCAGAAGCGCGAGGACCGACGTGATGACGGTGCCATATACAAATGGAAGAGCGCCGAATTGTTCCGTGACCGGGTCCCATGTGGTCGTAAACAGGAAAGCGAAGCCGAACTTATGGCGCGTCGGCGCGGATTGGAACCACAACTGCCACACCAGCAGGAAGGTGATCAGAATGATACTCGCCGCAAACGTGAACGTGATCAGACGGGCGACAATGTCGCCCGCCTGAGCCGTGCGCTGCGGGGTGGCTGGTGTGTCCGTAGCTGCCGGAGTCATATTCCCACGTCGGGTCCACGATTACTGAATCTTCGCGATCTGCTTGACTTCCTTGGCAAGCACTTCTTTGGGCAGCGAAGCATAGGACAGACCGGCTGCATACTTTTGACCATCGGCCAGCATCCACTGCAAGAATGCCTTGATCGTCTTGGCTTTGGCCGCATCCGGAATATGGCTGGGAATCAGGAGCCATGTGAAAGTAGAGATGGGGTACGCGTTCTTCCCCGCGGCGTTGGTGATCGAAACGCGAAAATCGTCCGGCATATTCTTGGCTGCCGCCGCGGCCGCTTCAGTCACAGTGTTGAAGTCGGCTTTGACGAAGGCGCCGGATGCGTTCTTCACGCTGCCGTAGGCCATCTTGTTCTGAACGGCATAGATCAGTTCGACGTAGCCTATCGAGTTTGGCGTCTGCTTCACCGTGCCGGCAACGCCTTCGTTGCCCTTGCCCCCGAGACCCACGGGCCAGTTCACGGAAGTGTTCGATCCCACTTTGCTTTTCCAATCGGGGCTCACTTTGGAAAGGTAATCGGTCCAGACGAAGGTCGTCCCGCTACCGTCCGAACGATGTACAACCTGGATGTCCGCGTTCGGTAGCTTGACGCCGGGGTTGTCCTTCACCAGGCGGGGATCGTTCCATTTCGTGATGGCGCCCAGGAAGATCCCGGAGAGCGTCTCGCCTGTGAATTTCAGATCCTGAGTAATGCCGGCGATATTGTAAGTCGGCACTACGCCGCCCAGCACGCTCGGAAAATGGAGAGGCTTCACCGATAATTTGGAAATCTGCTCGTCCGTCATAGGCATATCGGACGCGCCGAACTCCACGGTTCCGGCCGTCAGTTGTGCGATGCCGCCTCCCGAACCGATCGATTGGTAGTTGATCTGCACGTCCGCGTGAAGTTTGTGATATTCGTCAAACCACTTTTGATAGATCACCGCCGGAAAGGTCGCTCCGGCGGCGTTGATCTGTTGCGCCGTCGCCAACGGGGCGGTCAGCGCCAGGAGCAGGCCCGCGAGGGCCAATGACCACGTTTTCATATGCTGCTTCTCCTCTATTTTCCTATTCGAATATGACAATTCTGTTACCGATGTGTTACCGACTGTTGACATTGCCGCCCTACTTGGCCGCCGGCGCGCCGCCCGGAAGAGTGTACCGGACGTTGAAGTAGATGGTGTTGTCGTGAGTGGCCTTAGGGGCGTTCAGGGCTACGTACCACGGTCTGCGCATGAGGTACTCATACTGGCCCATGAAGTTGACGGCGCCGTACTTGGCGTCTTTCCAGATGGTCTGGTTGAAGCCGAAGGTGAGTTCCTGAATGGTGCGGTTCTGGCTGTTCGCGGAACCTTTGAACCCATAACCGACCAGGGTTGTGCCATTGAGATCGAGAGCCACATCGCGGCCGACGTAGAGGGCGCTATAGTAAGCGTAGAGGAGGACCTTGTTGATGGTGGCCTCGAATCCCTCCACGAACCCGCCGGAATGGAGGGGGCTCACGCTGGCATCGGAACGCACCACCAGGTCGGGGGCTTGGCCGAAAATGTAGCGGCCGCCGCCATCGCTCCAGAAGTTGTTGGTGACCAGGCGGAAGTTTTTCACCATTTCGAAGTTGGCGTTGAACGATCCGCCGGCGCCCGCTTTGGTGGAGTACTGCCCAGAGGCGGCCTGCCCCGTGGTGGTATTCCAGGTTTTGAAGGTCCGCTCGATCCCGGCGAACTCGAAGTGCACGCGGGAGCTGGGGTCGAAGGCCATCTTGGCAATGATGTCGGGATGAAGGTTCGGTATGGTCTGGACGTTGGTCTGGTTGTCCAACTGCGTGGCCGCCAGACCCGAAAGAGCGGACGGAAGCGTGATGGTGGAACCGCCTGAAGAGCCGCCCATATACTGATCGGGGTTTTCGAGGGAGAGCCCCATGGTGACCTTATTGCTCGGGTGATAGAGGACACGGACGCCCGGCTGGCGGGTCCAGGGCAGGCCGATCACGTAATTCACGTCGATCACCTGGCTATAAAAGAGGTCGCTCGGCAATGCCGAGATGCCTTTGCGGTTGGGGGTCAGCATGCTCCAGCTCTGGCCGGCGAGGAACTCGAACTGGCCCTTGCGGACGTCCAGCCAGAAGAGGCGGAGGCGGGGAACGAAAGCGCCGTTGCTGACGCTGACGTTGTTTGCGCCGTTGGTGCCCAGGAAGTCGAATTCGTTATAGCCGATGAAATGCCAGTCCTTCCAGTTGCCGTCCACGCGAAAGCCCAGACGCGAGTTCTGCGGGCTGAAGCGGAATTCGGAAAGCTTGGCGGTGGCGGCGTTGTTATAGGGAATACTCCCGAAACTGCTGCCGATAGACCCGCCCGCGTTTTTGTCTTTCCACTCGGAGGTGAGATCCATGAAGCCCACCGGCATGATGGTCGTGTCGCCAATCTTGAGTTGGAGGGGCGACGAAGCCGGCGCGGCCGCGGCGGCGGGGGCGGCGGCGGCGGGCGCCTGCGGCGCGGCGGCCTCACTGTTTTCATTGTCCGTGTCGGCGCCGAATACAGGGCCCGCGGCCAGCGCCAGGACAGCTACTCCATACAGCACTCTGTTCATTACCACACTCCTTTGTTTGGATAAGATGTCGAAAGTTACAACTCGGCCCAAGCGGGAACAGATCCGCGCGCGCCAGCCACAGCTCCGTCCTGACTCGATGGACGGCTTCGGCAGAAACGCGCGAGGACCTTCCCGCGATGTGAGAAGTTCTTATAGATTGAGGTTGAGGGTAACAACCTGATGTTACGAAGGGATGACTCAACCGTTGCGGACAGATTAAATGTGGCCGGATCACCGGCCAGAAGGCCGGCGGCAAGCCAGAAGGCTTGACCCCACAGGCAGAGGGCGCCGGCGGCAAACCAGAAGGCTTGACCCCACACCAAGGCGTTGCCCGGATTCGGGTTATGCTTGGCTCTTGGAAGACACGCTGCCAGCCCCGCCCATCCCCCGGGTGACGCTCGCGGATTTCGAGCGCCGCGCGCCGCGACTCATCCACGCCGCGGTGGATCACTGGGCCTGGGTGCGGCCGAACGACCCCGCTATCGTCAACGCCACCCGCGGCAGCCGGGTCACCTGGAGCGAACTGCAGCGCGGCTCGCTCGCCCTGGCGGCCGAACTGGAGCGCATGGGGCTGCGCCAGGGCGATGTGCTGGCGGCCTCCCTGCCCCTGCTCGACGAGCACATCCTGCTCGAATTCGCCTGTTTTCGCCTGGGCGTGATCCACGCGCCGCTCGACCTGCGGCTGCAGCCGGCCGAGGTCTTGCGCTGCCTCGGTCTGTCGCGCGCCCGGGCGTACGCCTTCCCCGGCAAGCTGGCCGGAGCCGATTTCGCCGCCCTCGGCGAGGCCGCGCGCCAAAGCTGCCCTTCCATCGAGCGCCTGATCCAGTTTTCGGCGCCCGCCGACTGCATCCCGCGCGCCGAGAGCTTCGCGGCCCTGATGGCGCGCGCGGCCTCCAACCCCGCGCCGGTCCACGCCGGCGTCTCCGAGCACGACCCCGCGCAGGTGATCTTCACCACCGGCTCCACGGGATCGCCCAAGCCGGCTTTGCTTTCGCACCGTGGCATCCTCTGCCAGAACCTGTGCCTGGGCCGCGCTTTCGAATTCGCCGGCGGCAAAGTGCTCTGCAACCTGCCCGCCTCGCACGTGGGCGGGCAGGCGGAAATCCTGCTGACCACCCTATACTGGGGCGCCACCGCAATCACCCTCGAGGTCTTCGACCCGGTGAAATCGCTCGACGCCATCGAGCGGCACGGCGTCACGCTGATCGGACAAATTCCCGCCATGTTCCAAATGGAATGGCGCACCGGCGATTACGCGCGCCGCCAACTGGGCAGCCTGCGGCACGCGGTCTATGGCGGCCAGGCGGCGCCGCGCGCGTTTCTCGAGCAGATGCTGCGCATGGCCCCGCGCATCGCCACCGGCCTGGGGCTCACCGAAGCCTCGGGCTTTTGCACCTATACGCCGCTCACCGCGGACGCGGATTCGGTGGCGGGCGGGGTGGGGTGGTCCATGCCGGCCTATCCGATGTCGATCCGCGCGCCCATGCAAGCCGATGGCTCGGCAGGCCCCGAGTTGCCCGAGGGCGAGACCGGCCACGTCTGCTTCCGCGGCCCGCAGAACTTCCTGGGCTATCTCAACGACCCGACCGCCACCGCCGAAGCCCTGTCGTCGGACGGCTGGCTTTACACCGGCGACATGGGCGGCATCGGCGAGCACGGCCTCCGCCTGGCCGGCCGCGCGAAGTGGGTGGTCAAGACTGCCGGCTACCTGGTGTACCCCGGCGATGTGGAGGCCCACATCGCCATGCTGGCCGACCAGGTGGCCAATGTGGGCGTGGTGGGGCAACCGCACGCCAGATGGGGCGAGGCCCTGGTCGCGTTCGTCGAAAAGCGCCCCGGCGCGGACCTTTCCGAACCCGTATTGCGCCGCCACGCGCGCGCGATCACCTCCTACATGCGTCCTCTGCACTACGTAATCCTGGAGCCGGGCGCGATGCCCCTGAACCGCACCGCCAAAGTGGATATCGTGCGCCTGCAGCAATGGGCGGCGGAAGAAGTGCGGAAACTGCGAGCCCGCGGCCGATGGGACGGGTAGGGCATACGGGAGATTGCGGAACGAAGCCAATTGGGGCTCGGACGAAGTTGCGGAACGAAGCCAATTGGGCGGAACTATCCGCTCGGAGCGGGGCGTTGGTGGGGATGGGATCGCATCTCTGTTTTGCTTGCCGGCTTGGCTTTTGGGGCCTTGCCGGGGCTGTAGGAACCGGTTCCTTTCTCCTCGCAAGGAGGAGAACAAGCCACTATGGCCGCCTTACGAACGTTGCGCCACGTATGAATCCGACTTTGCAGCCCCCGCGCGGTATTGGGCGCCGGACGTGGTCCCGAAACGAGCTGCCTCTCGGCGAGCGAGCAGCCTTTTTTCGATTTCAGAGTAGCAGGCGGGGTGGGACGGCTATTGGGACGGGAGGGGCAAGTGCTTAAAAAGGATAGGCAAATTATTTTGCGGGGGCTGTGACTGCAAATCCGACCGTTATTAGCGCATCGGGCAGAAGAACGTCGGCGGGGACGCCGACGTTGCAGGCCGGAGGCCCGCTCTACGGGGGGAAAATGCGTCCCCTTTTCCCTTAGAATGGGAGAAATGCCACGGAAAATCCCGCGCCTGCTGTGGCTGGCCGTCCCGCTGGCATTCCTACTCTATTTCTATCACCTGAGCGCGGTGGGGATGATCGGGCCCGACGAGCCTCGCTACGCCTCCATCGGCCGTGAGATGGCCCGCTCCGGCGATTGGATCACGCCGCGATTGTGGGGAGGGGCATGGTTTGAGAAGCCCGCCCTGTTGTACTGGATGATCGGGGGGGCCTTCCGGCTGGGCCTCGGTCCGGACCTGTCTCCGCGGCTGCCCGTGGCCGCCACGGCGCTGGCCTTCCTGGTCTTCTTCTGGTGGTTCGCGCGGCGCGAGTTCGGGAGCCGCGCCGCCTGGTTCGCAGTTCTGATTCTGGCTACCGGCGGCGAGTGGCTGGCCTTCAGCCAGGTGGGCGTAACGGACCTGCCGATGACGGCCACGTTCTCGGCGGCCATGCTGCTGGCGCTGCCATGGGTGACCCGCGGGGATGGGCGATTCCTGCCGGCGGCGGGCGCGCTGCTGGGTTTGGCGGTGTTGGCGAAGGGGCTGGTTCCCCTGGTCCTGGCGGCGCCACTCGCGCCGGTGGCCTGGTGGGCCCGGCCACGTGGGACAGACGATCGGTTTTTGTCGTCTGTCATGTTCCGCGCCGGCGTCCCCTTTCTAGCCATCTGCCTTCCCTGGTATCTATTGTGTTTTCTGCGAAATGGGCCTGTTTTTCTGAAGGACTTCTTTGTTAAGCATCACCTGGAGCGCATCACCTCCGGCGCACTGATGCACACGCAGCATTGGTGGTACTACCTGCCGGTCTTCGCGGCCGCTTTTCTGCCATGGACGCCGCTGCTGTTCCTGCGCGTGCGCCGCGGCGCCTGGCGCGATCCCCGGCGCGTGCTGCTGGCGGCGTGGGTTCTGTTCGGCCTGCTGGTGTTTTCGGTGGCTGTCAACAAGCTGCCCGGCTATGTTCTCCCGCTGCTTCCGGCGGCCGCCCTGCTGGCCGCCGTGGCGCTCGACGAAGCCGCCGACGCGCGGCCTTGGCTGGCGGCCTGCGCGCTTTTGCTGGTGGCGTTCCCGGTGGCCGCTCAGGTGCTTGCCGCGGCTCTGGAGTCCGGTCTTCTGAGGGCGCCCCGGCCGGCTTTTCAGTGGATCTGGCTGGCCCCGGCGCCCATTGCGGCGGCGGCCTGGGCCTGGGAATCCCACGGCCGGCGTCTGGCCGCCGTGGTTTCCATCGCCGTTGGGGCCACCGCGGGGGTGCTCTACGTGAAACAGATTGCCCCGCCCCAAGTGGAGCACATGGCCTCCGCCCGGACGCTGTGGCGCCAGATCTCCTATCGCGCCGGCGAGGTCTGCGTGGACAGGATCGAGCGCGATTGGCGCTACGGCCTCAACTACTACTCCATCGCGCCTCTCCCGGAATGCACGGCCCAGCCGAGGGCGCTGTGGGTGATCCAGAACGATCCCGGGCAGCCGCCCCGTCTCGTCCCGGCCCCGGAGAGACCGGTTGACCTGGCGTCTCCCGGCGTTGTACCCTCACCTTACCGGAAATAATCGAAATGATCCTGCCACATAGTTACCCTGCCATTCTGGGGCTGATGATCCTCAGCATGCTGGCCTGGGGTTCCTGGGCCAACACTTACAAACAAACCGGGAAGTGGCGATTCGAGCTGTTCTACTTCGACTTCGCCATTGGAGCAATGCTGGCCGCCCTGGTGTTTGCCTACACGTTTGGAAGCCTGGGCATAAACCTCTCCAGCGGGCCCGACGGTTTCAGCTTCTGGGACGATCTGATGCACGCCGACAAACACCATTGGCTGTTCGGCTTTATGGGCGGCGCGGTCTTCAACTTCGCCAACATGCTGTTGGTGGCGGCCATTTCGGTGGCGGGTCTGGCGGTGGCGTTTCCGATCTGCGTCGGGCTGGCCCTGATCGTCGGGGTGGGCTTGAACTACCTCATCAAGCCCGCCGGTCACCCGGCCTTTCTCCTCGGCGGCTGTGCGCTGATTGCAAGCGCCATCGTGGTGGATGCGCTGGCGTACCGCGGCCTGGGCATGCTTCGGCACGAGCAAGCCGCCAAGGCCGGCACGGCCAAGAGCACCCGCCGCAGGGCGCCCATCAAAGGGGTGGTCCTGGCGCTGGTGAGCGGCCTGCTCATGGGAACGTTTCTCCCGCTGGTGGAAATGGGCCGGGAGGGCGATTTAGGCCTGGGCCCCTATGCCATCTGCGTGATGTTCGCCGGCGGCATCTTCGTCTCCACCCTCGTGTTCAATCTGTTCTTCATGAACCTTCCGGTAGAGGGCGAGCCGGTGGAAATCTTCGATTACTTCAAGGGCCTTCGGAAGCAGCATCTGCTCGGCATACTGGGCGGCGCCATCTGGTGCACCGGCGCCGCGGCGGCCCTGGTGGCAGCCGCTGGGAATGCGGATATGCCGGCGGGAATGGCCGGCGCGGCGGCCGCGCCGCCCGTAGGACCGGCCCTGAGTCGCGCCATAGGACCGTGCGCCGCGCTCATCGCCGCCCTTTGGGGCATCCTGGCCTGGAAGGAACTCAAAGAGGCCGATTTCAAGGTGAGGTCGCTGGCCGCGCTCATGTTCGTGCTGTTCGCGGCCGGTCTCACGCTGGTCGCCATGGCGCCTCTGTACGCCATTGTGCAATAACGCGAAGCTGTACCTTACCCTTGGTCCCGGCCGGGCTGAGCTTTCGGCTCGGCGGGAGCTTTCCGTTTCTTCAACAAGCGGTAGATGCCATAGGCAATCCCCGCTCCGGCAGCGGCTCCCACTCCGATGACCACGCCAGCCAGGAGTCCGGTCGCCACCCCTTGCGCCGCCAGTTCCAGAACGCCAACCGAGGCTCCGCCGGCGCCGCCAACGCCCGCGCCAACGCCGGCCACGGCGGCCGCTTGCACCTTTTCCTTGCCGTCCTCGGTCATAACTCCAATATACGCTCCAGGACAGGGCGCCCATGCGGGGCTAAGACGCCGGGCAGAAGCCCGGCGGCAAGCCCGAAGGCTTGACCCCACGAATCGGGCGCGCCGGCGGTCTGGTTCTATCGCGTCGCCCCGTCGCGCTTCACCTTTCGGGCGTAGCGGATCGCCAAGCCTGCCCGCAGGAAGCGGGGCATCAACCGCTCCATCGTCACGATGGCTTTGTAGGCTCCCCCCGTCACCACGAACAGCTTGCCGCGGGCCAGTCCGGCGAGCGACATCTCCACCACGTCTTCCGCGCGCAGCCACAGGAACGCCGGAATGCGGCCGCGATCCATCCCCATCACATCGTGGAACTCCGAGTACGTGAAGCCCGGGCACAGCGCCTGCACCTTGACGGCCGAGCCCGCGCTCTTCAGTTCGAGGTACAGTCCCTCGGTGAAGCTGTTCATCCATGCCTTGGTGGCGCAGTAGCTGACGCTGCCGGGGGATTGGCCGAACCCCGCCACAGAGGACACGTTGATAAGAGCGCCCCGGTGGCGCGCCGTCATGGCCCGCAGCGCGGCATGCGCCAGGCGCATGGCGGCCATCACGTGCAGTTGGTGCATGCGGGCGCTGGCCTCCACCGGGAGATCGTAGAATCGCCCGGACACGCCGAAGCCGGCGTTGTTCACCACCAGTTCCAGGTTGGGCTCGGCCAGGATGCGTTCTTCCACCAGCTTCAATTCGTCGTCCCTGGTGAGATCGGCCACCAGGACATCGGCCCCGCCCAGCTCGCGGGCCAGTTCCTCCAGCCGTTCGCGCCGCCGCGCCACCAGGATCAGACGATACCCGTCGCGCGCCAGCCGGCGCGCAAACGTGGCGCCAATGCCGGACGATGCGCCGGTGACCAGCGCGGTCCGCCGCGTTGTCTCCATAAGCTACCTATTCTACAGAGGCCGGTCGAGGGGCGCCTCTGTCATAATGGATCGGGTGCGATCCATCGAGACGCTAAAAAGGAAATTCGGCGCGCGAAATCCGGTTCTCGACCTGGAGATCCGCGACGTCATGGACCGCGCCCTCGCATTCGAATCCACCTTAGCGCGGGTGAAAGCGCGCATCCGCCCGCCGGGCTTCGATTGGTACCCCTGGGATAGTTTCGGGACGCTTTCGAATCTCGACCCCCTGCTCACCGGCCGCGCGCGCTTCCTGCGCGCCATCGCCGGCGAAGCACCCATCCTGGACGTGGGCTGCGGCGATGGCGCGCTGGCTTTCTTCTTCGAATCGCTGGGCTATAGAGTGGACGCCATCGACCACCCGCCCACCAACTTCAACGGCATGCGGGGCGTGCGCGCGCTGCGCGAAGCGCTGGGATCCTCGGTGCGCATCGCCGAGGCGGATCTGGACCGGCGCTTCCGGCTCCCCGCGCGCCGCTGCGGCCTGGCGCTTTTCTTCGGCATTCTCTATCACCTGAAGAACCCCTTCGGCGCGCTCGAAACCCTGGCGGCGGGCGCGCGCTACTGCCTGCTGAGCACGGCCATCGCGCGCTTCACCCCCGACCGGCGACTCGACATGCGGGATGCGCCGCTCGCCTGGCTGGCCGGCCGCGACGGCCTAAAGGGTGACGAAACCAATTACTGGATCTTCTCCGAGACCGGATTGCGCACGCTGGTGGACCGCGCCGGATGGGATGTGTGCGACTGGATGGTGACGGGCGATTCCGGCGAAACGTTGTGGGGGGCCGAACCCGACCGGCGCGTTTTCTGCCTGCTGCGCAGCCGGGCTTTTCCCGAGCTGCGGCGCACGCAACTGCTGGCCGGCTGGCACAAGCTCGAAAACCAGGCATGGCGCTGGACCGCGCGCCGCTTCTCCATCGCCCTCGAAGAAGCCGGAACCGTGACCCTGCGCCTCACCGCGCCGGATTTCCTGCCGGCCCCGGTGGCGCTCTCCGCGGCGTGCAACGGCGTCCCGATCCCGCGCCGCGTCTTTCCGCATTCCGGGGATCACGATTTCACCTTCCAGGCGGAAGCCGGAACCGTGGAATTCGAGCTCGATAAGGCGCTCGAGCCCACCGCGCGGGACGGCCGCGAGCGCGGCATCATCGTACGCGCGGTGGAGGTGAGTTAGGGGCGCATGTGGCGCACGCACTCGTGCGTGCCGCGTCGGCACTCCTGCCGACGCTCGGTCCCGACAGACCGTCCGCACCCGGCCGGAGGAGTCTCGACACGGCACGCATGAGTGCGCAATGCCACATAGTTTTCATAATTGGCCTGTAAGCTATTGATTTTACGTGGCGCACGCTTCAGCGTGCCGTCGTGGGCTTCAGCCCACGATCAGCGCTGACGGCGAGCTGAAGCTCGCCGCTGCACGCTGAAGCGTGCGCCACGAAAACATAAGCCTCGTGTTTTGTTCTTGTTATGAAAACTATGCGGCATTACGCATGAGTGCGTGCGCCACATCGATTTGCGCTATTCTGTGTGATCTTATGGACTCTTCTCGCGGCCCGCGGGTTCAGCCAGGGACCTTTTCGCAGGGCATCACGCGTCGCGGCGCAATCGGAGCATTGGCCGCGGCGTCCTACAAGAGATTGTTGGGCGCCAACGACCGCGTGCAGGTCGGCTTCATCGGCTATGGCCTGATCGGCGTTCAGCACGTCAAGGATTTCAAGAACCTCAAGGACGTGGATTGCGCCGCGCTGGCCGAAGTCTACCAGCCGCGGATGGAGGCCGGCCTCGCGGCCATGGGCGGAAGTCCCAAGTCTTACAGCGACTTCCGCAAGATGCTCGACAACAAGGACCTCCAGGCCATTGTGGTCTGTACGCCCGACCACTGGCACGCGCTGCTTACCATGATGTCGTGCGCCGCGGGAAAGGACGTCTACGTCGAGAAGCCCATGACCCTCTTCGTTAGAGAGGGCCGCTGGATGACGCAAGTGGCGCGCAAGCACAAGCGCGTGGTCCAGGTGGGCACCCAGCAGCGCTCCGGCAAGCACTATCAACATGCGCGCGCGCTGATGCAATCGGGCTACATCGGCAGAATCATGAGCGTGCGGTTCGCCTCCTCGCGCAACATTTCGCCGGGCTTCATGGTCCCGCCGGATTCGCAGGCCCCCGCCTACTTCGACTACGACATGTGGCTCGGACCGGCCCCTCAGCGCCCCTATAACAAGATGCGCGGCATTTACCACTTCCGCTGGTTCTGGGATTACGCCGGCGGCCAGATGACCAACCTGGGCGCGCACGAGCTGGACATCGTGCAGTGGGTGCTCCAGGCCAAAGGTCCCAAGACCGCGTATTCCGCCGGCGGCCGGCTGGTTCTCAAGGACGGCTGCGAGACTCCCGACACCCAGGACGCCATTTGGGAATACCCCCTCTGCACGGCCAATTACTCCATCCGCGAGGCCGCCGCGGGACCGCGCACGCAAGGCGGCGGTCTGCAGTTCTTCGGCGACAAAGGGGCGCTCACCATCAACCGCAGCGGGTTCGAAATCGTCTCCGACACCAAGACCGATCCGCTGGTGACGGTGCCCGGAGTCCGCCAGGGAACGCACCCCATCGGTGGCCCGAGCGTGCCGGCCAACGTGCCCTCCGAGCCGTGGATCAAGGAGCTGAAAGAGCCCGGATCGAGCGACGATCAGTTCGCCGATCACGCCCGCAATTTCGTGGATTGCATCAAAAGCCGCCAGCGCCCCATTTCCGACGTGGAAGAAGGCTTTGAGGTAAGTACGGCGTATCATCTGGCCAACCTCTCCCTGCAACTGGGCCGCAAGCTCCAGTGGGACGCGGAGAAAGAGACCATCGTGGGCGATAAGGAAGCCGCCGCAAAGCTGGAACGGCCTTACCGCAAGCCGTGGGATAGCGTGCTGCGGGGGTTGTTGGGGTAGCAAGAGTTCGCTGACCTTCTTCGGAGGCCGATAAGGGGAGTACGATATCATTTCGTCGGGAGCTCGGGGTGGGATTGCGAATCGCCCGCCGAAGCGATCTACTGGTGATTGGGCTTTCGCTTCTGCGAGTTGCCATCATGGACGTTGCATTCGGCACGGAGAAGACGCCGCTTCATGGAACTGAAATCCGTCACAATTCGCAATTTCAGGGCGCTTCAGGCTGTTCAGCTTAAGGACATCCCGAGCTTCATGGTCCTGGTTGGCGCCAATGGCACGGGTAAGTCAACCCTATTCGACGTATTCGGGTTCTTGCGGGATGCGCTCACCGGCAACGTTCGGCAGGCCCTGGACGCTCGAGGCAGGTTCCCGGAGGTCGTGACTAGAGGTCATGAGAGCGAGCCCATTCTGGTGGAGCTCCAAGTCCGCATGCCCATCGCCGAGGTCTCCCGACTCGTCACTTACCATTTGGAGATCGGCCTGGAACAAGGCCGGCCGGTTGTGGTCCGGGAGTTCCTGCGCTACAAGCGCGGTCGCTACGGCGCGCCCTACTACTTTCTCGACTTCAATCGTGGCTCGGGGTTTGCCATCACGAACGAGGAAGACTTCCGCACGCCCGACGAGGAGTTGAATCGGGAAAATCAGGTGCTGGAATCTTCGGATATTCTGGCGATCAAGGGTCTGGGGCAGTTCCAACGCTTCAAGGCGGCCAGCGCTCTGCGTCAACTTCTCGAGAACTGGCATGTCTCGGACTTTCACATCAGCGCCGCGCGCGGTCGCAAGGAAGCCACCGGGGTGATGGAGCATCTCTCGGAAACAGGAGAGAACCTCCCCCGGGTCGCCCAATACCTGTACGAAAGCCACCGTGACGTGTTCAATGAGATACTGAACCGGATGCGGCAGCGCGTACCGGGTATCAGCGGTGTCGAGCCGGAACTCACCCAGGACGGCTACCTTATCCTTCGGTTCCGCGATGGAACGTTCAAGACGCCGTTCCTGGATCGCTATGTTTCCGACGGCACCATAAAGATGTTCGCGTATCTGGTCCTTCTCCACGATCCCAAGCCCCATCCCCTTCTATGTATCGAGGAGCCTGAGAACCAGCTATACCCCACGCTGATGAGCGAACTCGCGGAGGAGTTCCGCGACTACTCCCGTCGCGGCGGTCAGGTAATGGTGTGCACGCACTCCCCCGATCTCCTCAATGCTATCCGGCTGGAGGAGGTTTATTGGCTTGTCAAGAGCAACGGGGTCTCCCAGATACTCCGCGCGGCGGACGACCCCCAGGTCAGACAGTACATGGAGCAGGGGGACAAGATGGGATCTCTCTGGAAGCAGGGGCTCTTTATCGGGGCGAATCCGGCATGACGGAGTTGGTCTTTTTCCTTGAGGAGGAATCGGCCAGGGCGCTATTGGTGGGCTTGTGCCCCCGCCTCATTCCCGCGACCAGTCCTATCGCAGTCCGGTTCATCGTGTTTGAGGGGAAGCAGGATCTGGACAGAGAACTCGAACGCAAGCTGAGGGGGTATCTCAACCGGCGAGCCAGATTCATTGTCTTGCGCGATCAGGACCGAGCCGATTGCCGGAAGGTGAAGCGTGCGCTGGTCACCCGCTGCGAGCGCGCCGGCCGTCCAGATGCGGTTGTCCGTATAGCTTGCCGCGAGTTGGAGGCGTTCTATCTGGGAGATCTGCGCGCCGTGGAACTGGGGCTCCGTGTTGGGGGCCTTCTTCCCAAACGGAACAAGGCAAAATTCCGCGATCCTGATCGATTGCAGTTCCCGTCGCTGGAATTGGATAAGCTGACCGACGGACGATACCAGAAGGTGGCCGGCTCACGGGCGATTGCGCCGCATCTCGACCTGGAAACCCCTGGATCCCGTAGCTTCCGCCACCTCATTCATGCCATCCGTGCCGTAGCCGCAGGCAGAAAAGTCGATTGAACGCGGCGCCGTGGGTCTGCGGACGTTACCCAGACGCGCCTATATCAACCCCAATCAGCCTCAGCTTCCGCCCCACTTTGCGAAACGCCTCCAGCGCCTTATCCAAATCCTCCCTTGTGTGGGTGGCGGCCACGATGGTGCGCACCCTGGCTTTGCCTTTGGCTACCGTGGGGAAGCCGATGCCGGTAGCCAGCACGCCTTCCTGGAACAGCTCGCGCGAGAGTTGGTGGGCCAGGGCGGCTTCGCCCACAATTACCGGGGTAATGGGCGTTTCGCTGATGCCCGTGTTGAAGCCGGCGGAGACCAGGCCCGCTTTGAAATACCTGGCGTTGTCCCATAACCGCGCGATGCGCTCGGGCTCCTGCTCCAGCACGTCGAACGCGGCCATGCAGGACGCCGCCACGGCTGGCGGGTGGGACGTGGAAAACAGGAAGGGACGCGCGCGGTGGTAGAGGAACTCGATCAGGTCCCGGCTGCCGCACACATAGCCGCCCAGAACGCCGATGGCCTTGGAGAGGGTGCCTACCTGGATGTGCACGCGGCCGTGCAGGTTGAAGTGGTCCACCGTGCCGCGGCCGTTGCGTCCCAGAACGCCCGAGGCGTGCGCGTCGTCCACCATCATGATGGCGCCGTGCTTCTCGGCCGCCTCGACCAGGCCGGGCAGCGGGCCGATATCGCCATCCATCGAGAACACGCCGTCGGTGATCAGCAGCTTGCGGCCCGGCGCGCCCTCGAGATCGGCCAAGATGCCGTCGGCCGCGGCCACGTCCTTGTGCGGGAAGACGTGGATCCTGGCCCGGGAGAGCCGGCACCCGTCGATGATGCTGGCGTGGTTCAGCTCGTCGGAGACGATATGGTCTTCCGGCCCCAGGACGGCCGCCACGGTTCCGGCGTTGGCGGCGAAGCCCGACTGGAACACCACGCACGCTTCCACGTTCTTGAACGCGGCGATGCGCTCTTCGAGTAGCATATGAATGCGCATGGTGCCGGAAATGGTGCGCACCGCGCCGGAGCCCACGCCATAACGCCTGGTGGCTTCGAGCGCCGCCTCCCGCAGTTTGGGATGGGTGGTCAGGCCGAGGTAGTTATTGGAGGCCAGGTTGATGACATCCCGGCCGTCGAAGCGCGCCTCGGCGGCGCTCTCCGATTCGAGCACGCGGAGGCGCTGGTACGTGCCCTCCTGGCGCCATTGTTCGAGCCGATCATGGAGGAAAGAGAGCGGATTGGCCATACGTCACCAGTCTACCTGGGAACGCCGAAGGCCCGATTGGCCCCGCGGCGCGTGAAGGCGCCGGTCCCGATGTATCATGGTCCCAGACGCCTGTTTGTCGGAAGCGTCGGGAGATCGATCTTGGACTTCAGCGGCGAGGATCTCAGACGGTATTACGAGGAGCGCTCCGACGCCGGTCTTCTGTCCATCGACCGGGAAGAACTGACCGACCTTGCCAGGCTCACTTACGACCGTGAGATGGACCGCAGGGGCCTCAAGCCCCAGGTCAAACCCGAATCCCGGGCTGTTGCGCGGGAGCAAGAGCCCATAGACGACCTGGTACAGGTGGCCACGTTTGTTTTCCCGCATGAAGCCAAGTTCGCCCGCGCTGAACTGGAAGCGGAGAACATATACTGCTTCCTGGACAACGAGCGCACCCTGGACGTCGACTGGTTCCTGTCCAATCTCCTCGGTGGATACCGGTTGCTGGTCCCCGCCTCGCAAGTGGAGAGGGCGCGCGCGATCCTCGATTCGCACGTTTCCGAAGAGGAATTGGACGCTCAAGCCGAAGCCGCCGGAGGGCTGCCAGGCGCGGATGCCCGGCCGCCGGGCGATCCGCTCTAACGCGTGGTGGGGCATGCTTCAGCTTGCCCGCCTCCGCCACGCGCCGATTGTGGGTCACCCCATTTTCCTCGACCGCCCAAAGTCGCGGGGTGAGATCGGGAGTTCGGAGTCTCGACACGGTCCTAAAGAACTACTGCGCTTTATGTCGGATTCGATACGTTACCCGGCGGCAGCCAGCATCTCTCCCTTGCCCCAAACCGTCTGCCGCCCCACTCCAACCCACTTAGCCAACTCGAGATACGGCAAGAACTCGCCCAGGTCGCCCTGGTACTCCGCCTGGCCGACGAAGCCGCCCAGGGGGTGGCGCTGGCCGGTTCGCGACGAGCGGCGGCGCGCCTCCACCCATTGCAAATCGCAGCGCGTCATGCGCACCGCCGCGGCGCGCTCGCCCATGGCGCGAAAATCCACTTCCAGCGGCCCCACGCCGTAGAGCGCCCGCAGGGCCCCGATGCGGTCCCGCAGCCGCCCGAACAGAATGCCAAACTCCGGCCGCTCCACCAGTTGCCCATCGCCCTTCAGTTCCGTGGGGGTCACGAAGCGCGCCCGAACGCGCCCCGCGCGCCGCGGCGGCGGCGCCAGATCCACCGAGCAAGGCAAGGCCGCCGCGCCGGTCTGGGAGCCTTCGCCATGGAAGACCCGCAACGCCAGGGCTCCCTCCAGGTCGAGTTGGTCCACGGCGGTCAGTTCCGCGAGGCCCCGTCCGGGCCCCAGTCCCTCGCGCGCCAGTTGCGCGAAAGCCAGCACGAAGTACGGCAGGGCCGGGTCGCGCAGGTCGAAGATGTGGACGTCGAAGTGGAACGCTTCGCCCTGCCGGATAGTGCGCCCGTCCAGATGCGCAGCGCGGAAAACGAATGGCCGCGGCCAGTTGGCCAGCCCGCTGGGACCTTGGCCGCTGTTGGGGCCGGGCTCGAACACGCGCGCGTACGGGCAGGTCATCCGCGCCGGGCACGTCTTCACCTCGCGGCACTCCGGCGCGCACACCAGCTTCCGGAAGATGCCGCCGAAGGCTCCGCGCAGGATGTTGCCCGATTGGTACGGAGGGAAAAACAGCAAGCCGGCCGCGCGGAAATGAAAACGAAACCGGTAAAACTCGAAGGTCAACGCGCCAGCCCCGGTGAAGGCGGGCTAACTAAAGCATGCCCCACGAGGGAGGCGATCGGCCCGCTTGGTGGGGCATGCTTTAGCTTGCCCGCCTCCAGGGGATTCGATCGCGGCGCCCGGTATCTGTGCGTCAAGGCCACGGCCGGGGCGGCCGCGTTATCCTGGTCGTCGTCCTCATAATAGACGTGCGCGTACCAGGTGGCCAGGCCGCAGCCAACCAGAAGCACGAGCGCCACGAGGAGCCATTTGACGCTGCGCGGGTTCCATGCCGTCGCGCCCGAGACCGCGGCCGCCGCGCCCTGGGTGATGGCGAAGGCGGCGCCCACCCCCAGGCCGAGCTTCCAGTACCAGGAGATCAGGTCCAGGTGATCCTGCCCTCCCACCTGGCTCCACAGCGTGAAAACCGCCACTAGCGCGATGAGGAACAGGGCCACATAGGCCAGGCGAAGGATGGGCATCGTGTTTCGATTTTTCATCTTACGCTATCCTGGGTACGGATGTCCCAAACCGTCCCGGTATGGCGGCCGGGCCCTCGAACCGATAGCGATGCCCCTTCTTGAAAGCTGCTCCTCCCTCTCCAAGAGCTTTGGCTCGCGTACGCTGTTTGAGAACATCTCCCTGGGCATTTCCGAAGGCGAGCGTCTGGGCCTGATCGGCCGCAACGGTTCGGGAAAAACCACGCTGCTCAAGATCCTCTCCGGCCAACTGGAATCCGACTCCGGGGAAATCTCCCTGCGGCGCGACGCGCGGATCGGCTACGTACCGCAGGAAACGGTTTTTCCGGAGGGCCGGACGGCCGCCGGCGTCGTGGCGGAGGCCATCGCCGGGGAAAGGCTGGAGGAACTGGAGCGGGCCGCGCGGGTCAACGTGGCCCTGGGCCGCGCGGGATTCTCCGACGGGGCCGCGCGCGTCGAGTCGCTTTCCGGAGGCTGGCGCAGGCGGCTGGCGATTGCCCGCGAGCTGGCCTTGCAGCCCGACTTGCTGTTCCTCGACGAACCCACCAACCACCTGGATATCGAGGGCATCCTGTGGCTCGAGAAGCTGCTCACCACGGCCAGCTTCGCCAGCGTGGTAGTGAGCCACGACCGCTACTTTCTGGACAACGTGGTGAACGACATGGCCGATCTGGACCGCGCCTACCCGGACGGCATTTTCCGGGTGGAAGGCAGTTACAGCCAATTCCTGGAGAAGAAGGACGAGTTCCTTACGGCGCGCGCCAGCCGTCAGGAGTCGCTCTCGAACCAGGTCCGCCGCGAGCTCGAGTGGCTGCGCCGCGGCCCCAAAGCGCGCACCGGAAAATCCCGCGCGCGCATCGACCAGGCCGGCCGGCTGATCCAGGAGCTTTCGGACCTGGAAGCGCGCGGCCCCAAAGGCGTGGCCCAGATCGACTTCACGGCCACCGGCCGGGGCGCCAAGCGGTTGATCTCGGTGGAAGGGATCTCAAAGACGCTGGGCGGCCGCACGTTGTTTGGCGATCTGAGCTTCGCGCTGACGCCCGGAGCACGGCTGGGGCTGGTGGGCCTGAATGGAACCGGAAAGACCACGCTGCTGCGCATGCTGGCGGGTGAGATGGGCGCCGATTCCGGGCGCATCGAGCGCGCCGCCGCCCTGCGCACGGTGTACTTCGACCAGGCGCGCGAGCATCTGGACCCCGCGCAGACTCTGCGCCAGGGGCTGGGCGCGCATGGAGAGACGGTGCTCTTCCGGGACCGCCCCATCCATGTGGCGGGCTGGGCCAAGCGCTTCCTGTTCGATTCCGGGCAGCTCGACCGCCCGATTTCGAGCCTCTCCGGCGGGGAGCAGGCGCGCGTGCTGATTGCGCGCCTGATGCTCGAGCCGGCCGACGTTCTGCTGCTGGACGAGCCGACCAACGACCTGGACATCCCCACCCTCGAAGTCCTCGAGGAGAGTCTCATGGACTTCCCCGGCGGGCTGGTGATGGTGACCCACGACCGCTACCTGCTGGATCGCATTTCGACCGCGGTGCTGGCGTTGGACGGCCAGGGCGGCGCGCGGGTGTACGCCGACTACTGGCAGTGGGAGCAGGCCCAACTGGCCCAAAAACAGGCCCGCCCGGAGAAGCCGGCGGCGGCCCCCAAGGCAACCCCCGCGGCAACGGCGAAGAAGAAGCTCTCGTATCTGGAATCGCGCGAATGGGAGCGCATGGAAGCGCGCATACTCGAAGCCGAAGCCGAAGCCGAGGCTATTCGCCAGGAGATGCAATCCCCGCAAGCCGTCTCCGATGGACCACGCCTGGCCGCCTGTTGTGAGAAGCTCCAGGCGGCCGAAGCCCGCGTCGAAGCGCTCTACGCGCGGTGGGCCGAACTGGAAGCCAGCCTGGGGTGACTATGTGGGGCCAGGCCTTTTGGCCTGCCGCCGGGCTTCTGCCCAGGGTTCCGAGGTGGTTAGCGCGAACAACGCCGGCTAAAAAGCCGGCGGCAGGCCCAGAGGCCAGCCCCACATGTTTGTAGAATGGAATCATGAAGCTCGTCGCTCTCGCCCTCGCCGCCGCACTGCCCGTTCTGGCGGCATCCCCGGATGCCGACAAGAGTAAGATCATGGGGAGTCCCAACGCGCCCGTCACCATCGAGATCTATAGCGATTTCGAATGCCCCATGTGCAAAAGCTTTCATGTGGAGACGCTTCCGCAGCTTATGAAGAACTATGTCGTGCCAGGCAAGGTCTGCATCATCTCGCGCGAGTTCCCGCTCGATTCAATCCACAAGTACTCCCACGAGGCGGCCAACTATGCTACCGCCGCCGCGCGCGTGGGCCAGTACAACGCCGTGGCCGACGCTCTATTCAAAGCGCAGGAATCGTGGGAGGTCAGCGGCAAGGTATGGGAAACCGTGGCGGGCGTGCTCACCGCCGCCGATCAGAAAAAGGTCCAGGCGCTGGTCAAGGACCCGGGCGTGACGAGTGAGGTGCAGGCAGACGTTGCCCGGGCGCAGGCCGCGGGCATAAACCAGACGCCCACCGCTATTGTGAGGCGCGGTTCCAAACAGTACCCGCTGTCGGGCTATGCGCTGAAGTACGATCTGCTGAAGACGTTCCTCGATGACCTTCTCAAGTAGGACCTGGCGCGCGATCGCGCTGGTTTTGCGGATCGCGCTGGGGGCCGTGTTCGCCTACGCGGCCTGGCTCAAGCTGAGGGTTCCCTGGCAGTTGTTCGCCGGCGCCATTGGCGATTACGGAGTGCTGCCGTATTGGGCGGTGGCCCCGTTGGCGCGCACCCTGCCGTGGGTGGAGCTGCTGCTGGGGGCGCTGCTGATTGTGGGCCGCTGGGTGCGCACGGCCGCTACCGCGATCTCGCTCCTGCTGGCGGGCTTCTTCACCCTGTTGGTGTGGGCGTTCGCGCGGCACATGGATATCAGTTGCGGCTGCTTCGGTCCCACCGGCGACCCCATTTCCTGGAGGACCCTGCTGCGGGACGGCTCGCTGCTGGGTCTCTCGCTGCTGGTGACCTGGATGAGCTACGCGCGCCGGCGGAAAGCGGCCTGAGTGGACGGCCGGGACTCCCAGGCGCGCGGGGAACTGGAATACCACGAAACGCTCTATAGCGGTTTCGCGCAATCGCACTTTGCGCGGCCGGCCGTGCGGGCCTTGCGCCGGCACATGGCCGAACGAATCTTGAACATGACCGGCGCCGGGCCGCGCTCGCGCCTGCTGAGCCTGGGTTGCGGCATCGGCGATACGGAACTGCTGCTGGCCCCAAGGGTGGCGGAGGTGATGGGCGTGGACATCTCCCCGGCCGCCATCCGGCAGGCGCGCGCCGACGCCGTGCGCCTGGGAGCGGGCAACGCGCGATTCGCGGAGACCGGCGCGTTCGATGCTCCGGCGGGCCGTTACGACGCGGCGATCGCCATCTTCTTCCTGCACCACCTGGCCCCGGCCGAACTGGCCGCTCTGCCCGCCCGCGTCTGGGATTGGCTGGCGCCGGGCGGTGTTTTCTACTCACTCGATCCCAGCCGCAAAAGGCTTTCCGGAGCCGTGGGGCGGCTGGTTGCGCCAGGGCTGATGGCGCGCTACCAGAGCCCCGGTGAACGGGAACTGGATGCCGAAGACACCGCCGCTCTCTTCCGCCGCGCGGGGTTCGAGACGCGCGTGGAGGTGTACGATTTCGGGTCAACACCTCTGGCCGGACTGTTCCCCGGCTGGCGGAGCGGCTATCGCGCCGCGCGCGCGCTGGATGACTGGATTCTGCGCGCGCCGCCGCTGCGGCGGCGGGGAAGCAATTTCGAAATCGTCGCGCGCCGCGGTTCCGCGTGATGGGCGGGATCGGCTACGTCTTCGACCGCGTGAACATGTTCCTTTCATGCGGGGCGGGATGAAGACCAGCCCGGAGCGCCGGTTTCCAACCGGCGCGCAGCTTGACAAGCTGCCCCACAATCGAACCGTTCCACACGGTCGGAGCCCTGCACTCTCAGGCCAGCGCGGCCCTCACCTTGCCCACCAGGGTTTCCGGAGCGAAATCGTTGGGCTTCAGAAGGCAGCCAAGATACTGGCAGGAAACCTCCGGGTCGAGCGGGCAGCGCCGCGTCTGCGGGCACGAAAACAGGACCGCGGGGCGGCGGCTCAAGCTCAGGAGCCGATCGAAAGACTGGGCCGACGCGGCGATGAGCGTGGACGACGCCAGCACCAGAGAAACCGGCGGGCCGTCCGTCGCGTTCAGCGCTTCGTCGATTGTCCCGCAGGCCCGCGCGTCGAATCCGGCGTCCCGCAGCGCGCGCACCGCGGCCGTTCGCAGGCTGGGACTCTCGTCCAGCACCACCAGCCGCCCCGTGTCGCGTTTCATGGAAGCGAAGCATTCTAGCACGTGGAAGGGCGCCGGAGGCGAGCGGAGCGCGGAGTACAACGTGTTGCTCGCCCATCTCGGGAATCCTCCGCGCTGCCTCCGCGGCTCAGCGCCTCCGCGGTGGCCGGAGCTTACGGTCGGATCGCGGCGGTCCGTTTCAGAACAGGTAGACCGTCTGCGGCCGGATGTGCCCTTCCGCCCACTCGCACGGACCGCACGCCAGCATGTAGCCGGGCGATATTTCGCGCACGGTGCGCGGAATCGCCACCGCGTCGTCGAAGAGATGTTCGGTGGCGATGGACATCCGCGGGTGGAACTTGAGGATGGTCTCGCGGGCCCCGGCGAGCGCCTGCTTCTCCGCTCCTTCGATGTCCATTTTGATGAAATCCACCCTGGGCAGCTTGAGGTCGGCCACCAGCTTGTCGATGGTGGTCAGTGGGACGTCCACGCCACGCCCGGTTCCGCGCCGGTCCACCACGCTGCCGGTATCGTCATAGAGCCTGAGCGTGCTCTCCTGGTTCCACACGCCTTTGGCGACCACGATCACCCGGCCGGCGGCGATCTCCTGCTCGAAGTTCCGCCGCAGGCAGGGCTCTTTCTCCGGGCTGGGCTCGATGGCCACCACGGTCGCCGCTCCGTGCCCCAGCGCGGTCCGCGTGAATGTGCCGATGTCGGCCCCGCAATCGAGAACCACATCGCCGGCCTGCACCGCGCGCGGGCCCTTGCCATAAATCTCGTTCTCTTGCTCGGCCAGCACCAGGGGCTCCATCGCCGCGCTGCCGCGCGGCATCCAGAAGCGTCCGCGGGGGGTGTCCCACTGCTGCAAATTCCCGTCTTCCCGAAGCAGGCGGCTGGCTTTCCGGATGCGCGCCATCGACGCCCGGATGGCCTTGACGCTGTCTACGCTGCCCATGGTCTTGGCAAAGGGACACTGCGTTTTCCCTTGCACGGTGAAGACCAGCAGTTGGCCGGTTGGGGTCCGGAAAAGGATGAACCCGGTCAGCAGAAGACAGGCAAGGGTCAGAAGCAGTTTCTTGAGCACGTAGATTCTCTCCGTGAGCCCGGTGGGGCCGCACGTTCAGCCTAGATCCCGCGGCCCGCGGCGGTCAATAACCAATTAGGCGCCCGTCCGCCGTTAACTTCGGGTAGCGCGGCGAAACGCCATTCATATGAAGGGGCGGATACGGCGGGCGCAGGGATTTCGGACCTGATGCGTGGCAAGATCCACCTATTTTCCACTGATAACCTCGTCATCTTGCTCGCCGCCGCGGGCCTGCGCGTCGATTTGAAGATCTAGAAAGCGGCGTGAGGCCGGCTCGAGCGCTTCCGCAGGGTTCACTGTTGTCCGTCGGACGACCTCGCCTGCTCATGCACGCGAATGCGGCCCGCTTCGACGACCCAAAGCCGGCCGGCAATCGACTCGGTTTGAAGCGCCACCAAGAGGCTCCGAACCAACCCTGTCAACAGGCTCAGAGAGGCCACGCGCGGCAGGCGCAACACAGCTATGCCGGGTGTCTTGGGCGGTGGAAACCGAAGCACGTCGGCGAAGTCGAGGTCCAGGGTAATCAGGCAGCGGCCCTCCGCGATGCAGATTTCGAACAGGCGCTCGTCGCTCGATCCGGTCAGCTTCTCCTCAGCCACGGTCTCCACATCGTGCCCGGATTCGGCAATTAGCCACGCAGTCCGGGAGCCGAGGTTCTCATCGAGCTTGAACTTCATGCCGCGCTTTGTCCGGGCAGATCCACAAACCGACCGCGGCTCATCTCGGCGCCATAGGCGATGGCCGCTAGGATGTCATCGCGGTTCAGTTGCGGGTACTCTTCCAGGATCTGCTCCACGGTGGTTCCTGAAGCCAGGAAGTCCAGCAGCAAGGAGACCCAGATTCGCGTACCGCGAACACAGGGCTTGCCGAAGCAGACGTTGGGGTCAACTGAGATCCTGCTCAACAGCGGGTTCATGGCGTGCGATCCTTTCGAACTTCAGGATACCAACCCGGGCAATCGCGGCGGCGTCCCGTCCCCCGGTTCCCTGGGATGATTGCCCGTGCGCCTCCCGAAGGGCTCGCAGCCGTATACTGAAGTTTCGTTGACAATCATGGCCGCTCGCTACACAGATTCGGATATCCAGCAACTGCTCGCCGAACGCAAGCGGTTGCCGGATGAGTATCGTAAGAAGCTGAAGCTTCGCGAGAAGCGGGGCCACCGCGAAGCGGATCTCTCCATTGCGTGCGTCACCGGCGTCGAATTCCGGCTGATTGCGCGGCAAAACAGTCTGAACGTCCTGGACTTCTCGATCATTCTGGCGGTATGCCCCGCAGGCAGCAACCAGCTATTCCGGTTGCGCCGCCACAATGGGAAAAGCCATGAACACACCAACCAGATTGAAGCCGGCACGTTTTACAACTTCCACATTCACATGGCCACCGAACGGTATCAGGAACTCGGAATGCGCGAGGACGCCTACGCCGAAGCGACAGACCGTTTTTGGGACTTTGACAGTGCGCTCCGCTGCCTGGTGGACGATTGCGGGTTTGAGAGGCGGCCCGGCCCCAATCTCAATTTCTTCAATGAGGACGAGCCATGAATACAGCCTTCGTTGAAAAGTCGTTCCGCGAAAAGGTCTGCGCCAAAGTCAGGATCGTCCTGGAGGGCGATGAGCGGTTCCGTGTCTTCACTCCATTCCTCTTCGAAGATGGGGATCACCTCGCCATCGTATTGAAAAAGCAGGAGAACACGTGGTTCCTCTCGGATGAGGGCCACACCTACATGCACCTGACCTACGATCTGGATGAAAGGGACCTCCAGAAAGGGACCCGTCAGAAAATCATCAGCGGCGCACTCTCCACGTTCCGCGTTACGGACCGGGACGGCGAGTTGATCGCCCCTGTTGTGGAGGAACGGTTCGGAGACGCGCTTTTCAGCTTCGTGCAAGCTCTCCTCAAAGTGACGGACGTCAGCTTCCTGACGCGTGAGCGAGTCAGGTCCACTTTCATGGAGGACTTCCATTCGCTCATTGAAGAAACCGTTCCAGACGCGCGGCGGATCTTCGACTGGCACGACCCCGACCGCGACCCCCAAGCCAGCTACGCCGTCGATTGCCGGATCAACGGCGTACGCCGGCCCCTGATGGTGTTCGCCCTGCCCAACGACGACCGCACTCGCGACGCCACGATTGCGCTGCTGCAACTCGAGAAGTGGGGGATGGCCCACCAGTCCTTGGGCGTTTTCGAAGATCAGGAGGAGGTCAACCGCAAAGTGCTGGCCCGGTTCACGGACGTCTGCGAGAAGCAGTACTCAAGCCTGATGGGCAACCGTGACCGCATCGTTCGGTTCCTGCGAGATCTCATGGAGACGGGCGCATGAGGCGCCATGACATCCACGTGACGGGGAAATTGGATCAGGCTCCGCGCGAGATGACGGAAATCGCCCGCGGCGCGCCGGCGCTTCGCTTCAAGACACGGAACCGCCGTTCGCTCCTTTCCCCCCATCCGCTTGCCCCACAGCGATCTGAAGGGCGATAGAATATCGGACTTGGAGGTCCTTCGGCTCGACTATGTGCCACGGTTGGTACGTGTTGGTATTAGCGGCGGCATCTCTCCTGAATGCTGCGGAGGAGTTCCCTTGCCGTTCGGGGAAGTTTGTGGTTCAGGACGTGAAGATAATTCAGCGACAAGCGACTAGATTGGGCTCGGGCCTGATCGGCTCGTTCGATATCACCGTGACACTACGCAATGAGACGGGTGAGGATTGGTCCAACGTTCCGCTCAACGTGGATCTGTTTGAGCCTGACGGCACGCGAGTAGGCGCAGAGGCGGCTCCTCATACGTTCAAAATCGATACGTCGATACGCTCTGAACAAGAGAAGGTCTTCACAATCAACCGCGCGAGGGGGATCTCGAAGCCAGTCACAGTTGGCAGCTTTCACGTCTCACTTGCGCCCGAAGCTGCGCAATCTGTTATGGTCAGTCCTGGGACCGCCGCCGGATTTCTTGCAGCGGACATCATGATTTCGAGGTTGCGCGCAAGGCTGAGGGACTAGAGGGTAGGAAACGCCTTGCCGAGCTTGTGATGTACAAATGCGGGGTTCTATTTGACGCGCCCGTACACGGCTTTGTGCGCTCCCGACAATCGCCCTACGCCCGGATAGAAATCCTCGAAGGAAAGGCCCAAGGACAGGCAGGCTGGACACCCGAAGCTTGGCTTAAGTAGGGGAAACGGGGAAAGGCCCCCTCACCGCACCTCCGCAAACCCGAACCGCGGCGCCCCGGCGCTCGACAGGGTCACCTCCATCTGTTTCCACCCCGCGGCTTCGGGCGGCAGCGCGATCCGATACTCGGATAGGTCGTTGTCTCTGCGCGCTAACTCGGCCGGGCGAGCGGCTTCGTTCACGCGTACGCTCAGGTGGAGTGGGTCGGCGCCGAACACTCCTATGTACAGGGCCTCGGCGGCATTGCGGGGGGCGCCGATGATGAGCCGGGCGGCGCCGGTCATGGTGCGGTAGCCGCGCGCGGCCGGCGGCCAGCCGGGACCCAGATACGCGGCGAAGACGGGGTCGCCCAGGTTGACGAAATGCGGCGTTTCCTCCCGCCAGGTGGAATCGGCCAGCGCGCGGAAGCGCGCGGTCGCGTTGTGCAGCGTCTGGCCGTCGAAGCGGTACGCCACCGCGCCGCCTGCGTCAAGAGACCGGCGCGCCACCGCCTCCGGAAGCACGTACTTCGAGAGCAGGTCGGGCGGCGCCTGTATGCGGGCTTCGGAACCGGGGGCCAGATAGACGCTGGGAATTCCCATGGCCCGAAATGGCAGGTCCACGATGCCCGCCCAAAAGAGGTCGGTATCGACGCCATCGAGCAGGATGATCTTGCCCGGCTGCGATGCGTGAATCTCTTGCACTCCGAGCGCCAAGGCTTCCACCTTTTCGGCGCGATTGTGCGTCCAACGAGCGATGGAAGCCGAAGCGGGCAGGCTGGTTCCGAGATATGCGACCAGCGGCAGCGCGGCGGCGATCTTCCAAACGGGGCCCGACCGGCGCAGGCGCTCCACCGCCCACGCGCCGGCTATGGCGAGACCGATCGAAGGGACCGCCAGGTAGTAGTCCATCTTGTGATCGGGCAGGGCAAGGTAGGGCGTCAGCACGATGGCGAACCACGCCAGGCCGAATGGTCCGACATATTCGCGGCGCCGCAGGCCGCACACAAGCAGGGCTACCACTCCCACGGTTATCAGCGCCGTAAGCGCGGCGGCGAACCCAGACGGCGTCCAACCGAAGGAGACGAAGCGCAGCGGGCCCAGGGCCCACTTCCAGTACGTCCAAGCCGTATCGAAAATGCGGGCGTCCACGCGTGGCGCGTATGCCCCGCCGGCAGGGGCCGGCGCAAAATGGAAATGCAGCCATGCCGCCAGCGCGGACACGGCGAACATGGGGATGACCTTCTTCAGAAGCCCGCGCGCGAACAGGAGCGCATAGACGGCGGCCAGCGCGGGATACACGACGTTGGTCTCCAAAGCTCCCAGGCCCAGCGCGAAGGCAACCCATTGTCCGATCCAAAATGCGCGGCGGCCGGTCTCGGCATACAGCAACAGCAGGTAAAACGCCAGCAGCAGACAGAAGGCGCTGAGAATCTGGTTATAGATGGAACTCCAGCCCAGCGCCGGCGCCAGGCCGCAGTTCACCAGCCAAAGCAGTTGGGCGGCGAGGGCCGCTGCGCGCGACGCGGCCAGGCGTCCCACGATGGCGCCGAGCAGCACGAGGCTGGCGGTCTGCGTCAGGAAGGCGCAGACATGAAACGGCAGCGGGTCCACGCCAAAGACGGAAGAAAGCCCCAGCCAGTAGAGATTCTCGCCCAAAGGCCGCATGTTGCCGTGCGCCTTGGGAGCGAACAGGGCGGAGGGAAGATCGCCGACGGAGGCCACGTCGTGGCGCAGGTTCAGCCAGCCGAAATCGTCGGCGAAAAACCACGTGGTGAGGCTGGGCCAATAGAGAACGAGGAGCAGCAGGAGGGGAAGCACGCGCCAGGCGAGGGAGCGAAGCGGCGGCATAAGTAAAGATGGTAGCTCGCCCCTCTGGCTCATCGCCCAGCCTTCGAAGAGGGGATTCTTGGGCATTTTGCCCAAAACCCTTCGGCCCCAAAAAATAACCTCTTGTATTTCAAGCAGTTACGAACCAGTTTTGGGCAGCTTGCCCAAAAGCGGGTCAGGAGAGGTGCGCACGTCGGACGAATCGCCTGATTGCGTTGTCAAACGGGCGTTACCCGCGCCGCACCAGGTAAACCGCCACCTCCGCCCGCAGGTTGGGAAGCGCTCTCACCTTCCTGCGGCCCGAAAGAAAATAGCGCCGCTCCACGAGCAGCCCCTCCATGGCCGCCAGGTCTTCGAAATCGTGCACCGTCAGGAAATGGATGTTCGGCGAGTTATACCAGTGATACGGGAAGATCTTGGTCCGCGGGGAGCGGCCGCTGGTGAGCATGGAAAGCCGCATGCGCCAGTGCCCGAAGTTGGGGAAGGCGACGATCGCCGCCCGTCCCACGCGCAGCATCTCGCACAGCACTTTTCGAGGCTCGCGGGTCTCCTGCAAAGTCTGGCTCAAAATCACGTAGTCGAAGGCCTGGTCCGGGTAGTCGGCCAGACCCTGGTCGATATCGCCCTGGTAAACGGAGACGCCCCGGGCGATGGCGCGATGCACGCGCTCGCCGGAGATCTCGACCCCGCGGGCCTCGACTCCCTTGTTCTCCGCCAGCCACTGCAACAGCTCGCCGTCGCCGCATCCCAGGTCCAGCACCTTGGAGGCGGGCTCGACGATTTCACCGATGATGGCGTAGTCGCTGCGGCCCAGCAGCTCGCGGACGAACGCCTGTTTCCGGGGCGTGGTCATTGCGCCTTCTCGAAGGTGCTCGCCAGGAATCCCCGGATCAGCTCGGTCTGTTCGGCCACGTCCACCAGAAACGAATCGTGACCGTAGTTGGATTGCAGCTCGATGTAGGCCACGTCGCAGTTGCGGGCCCGCAGCGCGCGCACAATCTCCTGCGATTGGTAGCTGGGATAGAGCCAGTCCGAGCTGAAGCTGATGACCAGGAAGCGGGCGCGGGCCGGCTCGAACGCCGCCGTCAGGGTGCTTTGACCATTGGTCAGGTCGAAATAATCCATGGCCTTGGTGATATAGAGATACGAGTTGGCGTCGAAGCGATTCACGAACTGGCTGCCGCGATAGCGCAGGTAGCTTTCCACTTCGAAATCCACTTCGAAATCGTACCCGAAGCTCTCTTTTCCGCGCAGGCGCCGGCCGAACTTCTCGCGCATGGAATCGTCGCTCATGTAGGTGATGTGGCCCACCATGCGCGCCACCGCCAGGCCGCGCGCCGGCGGCTGCTTGCCGTAATAGTCGCCGCCGTTCCAATCGGGATCGACCATGATGGCCTGGCGGCCCACCTCGTTGAAGGCGATCTGCTGGGCGCTGTGCCGGGTGGTGCAGGCGATGGGGATGGCGGAGACCACGCGATCGGGATGCGCTACGGCCCACTCCAGCGCCTGCATGCCGCCCATCGATCCGCCCGAAACCGAAAGCAGGCGCTCGATGCCCAGCGAATCGATCAGCATTCTCTGCACCCGCACCATGTCGCCGATGGTGATCACGGGAAACGACATGGCGTAGGGTCTGCCGGTGGCGGGGTTGATGGACCCAGGCCCGGTGGTTCCGCGGCAGCCGCCCAACACGTTCGAGCAGATGACGAAGTACTGGTTGGTATCGAAGGCCTTGCCGGGGCCGATGCAATTGTCCCACCAGCCCGGCTTTCCGGTTTCGGGGCTGATGCCGGCCGCGTGGGCGTCGCCGGAGAACGCGTGCAGGATGAGAACGGCGTTGGTCCGCGCGGCGTTCAGTTGGCCGTAGGTTTCGTAGGCCACGTCCACCGGGGCCAGCGTGGCGCCGTTGTCGAGGGTGATGGAATCGAAGCGTACCGCGCGAGTTTCAATGATCATCCGGGGAAGTTTCCATGATACCAGCAGAGGGACAAGCCGGAGAAGAGGCCGGGCCCGGTCAAGCGCGGAAGCCGGTCCCGTTCGGAGCGCGCGGGCCAAGATAGAATGAAGGTGACGGCGCCAACCGCCATGATGGCGACACCCAGCAGCGAGCATTCCACGACGGAGGCGCTCCCCACGCCCACGCCGCTGCAAGGTCTCGCCTTCGGTTGCTTCTGGGCTTTCAACCTGGTGAACAGCAGCCGCATTCTGGAGCTTGAATTCGCCGGCCTCCACATCCCTCTCGTCTTGGGCGCGGCAGCGGCCGTGTTCGCGGTGCTGGGGGGCGGCCTTGGACGCATTTTTCGTTCGACGATCGGAATCTTGATGATCGCGTTGACGGTGTTGTACGCCGCGAACGTGCCATTCAGTTTCTGGCGCGCCGGCAGCCTAAGTACGTTTACGGGAACGTGGCTAAAATCGGCGCTTGTGTTCCTGATCGCGGGGTTGGTGGCAACCACTCTCCGCCGCTGCCGCTGGGCGCTGTATTCCATCGCGATGGGCGCGGTTCTGGAGACCGCCGTAATCGGCGGGCTCGGCACGGTCCATGAAGGACGGCTGGTGCTGACGCAGGGATCCTTGGCTAATCCGAACGAAATCGCAAACGGGCTGCTGTTGGGTTTGCCGTGTCTGGGCCTGATGTTCGTGGACTCCCGCGCCGGCAAGGTTCGAAAGCTGCTCCTTGGCGCGGCGATCGTTGGCGTGCTGGTGATACTGCTTCGAACTGGTTCTCGCGGGGGCCTCATTGGTCTCGCCGCTATCGCTGTTTCCGTGTTTCGCAGGGTCTCGCTGCCGGGGAAAGTCCTGATGGTTCTCGCGGTGGGGGTTCTCGTCGTGGCCGCCGCGGCGCTGCTGCCGGGCGAACTGGAAATCCGCTACGCGACCATCTTCTCGAGCGCCGAGGCCACCAGCGACAACCGTCTCGGGGCCCCGGAAGCCGCGGCTCTGGGAGACGCGGTCGGCTCCACCTTGGCGAGAAAGGCGCTGTTTCTGAGAAGCCTGCAGGTGACGATGGAGCACCCGATAACGGGCTGCGGCATTGGCCAGTTCGGGGCATATACCGCCGGACTGGACACCGATGCGGGGAAGCGCGCGGGCTGGCAAGGCACTCATAACACCTACACGCAGGTATCCTCCGAGGCGGGTATTCCGGCCTTGATCGTGTACATGGCGCTGCTGGTGAGCTGTTTCCGCGGCGTGGGAGCGTGCTACCGGCGAGCCAGGCGAATTCCGTCGACGCGAGCTCGCGACATCGCCAATATTGCGTATGCGTTGCGTACGGCGTTGTGGGCATACGCCATCGCCACGCTTTTCTCTTATGTGGCGTATTCCACGACGCTGCCGCTGATCGCGGGCCTGACTTTGGGTTTCTTCGCGGCAGCCCAGCCGGAACTGGCCCTGGCCGAGCGCGAGATGGCTGAAGCCGGGGCGGCTTCGGTGGCGTGGGCCGGGCCCGGGCGCTGGCCGCTGCTTGCCGGTTCCCGGCCCGTATACCGCGCGGAGAGCCGCTAGCTTCCGCCTCGTCGGAGAGATGCCGGGCGCCATCGGGTCCTCCGGAGGCCGGCGGCGGCGCGCGAGCCGCGGCCCGCCGTTGGGAGTTATCCCGTTGAGGCCGCCGTACCCTGTTAAGCTGGCTCAGGAGGTGGTTTCGCCGAATGCCCGCGTCAGATGCAGCACCCCAGCCTTCCAGTCCGCGGCGCCCGGCGCGGGTCGTTCTGTTTTGGCGCGTGGCTCTGCCAGTCTCCGTTCTCGCGTGCGTTCTGGCGGCGGGCATTGCCGCCAGGAATCGCACGCCCTGGAGCGACGAGGGATGGTTTTCCAGCGCCTCCTTTAACCTGGCCAGGCACGGTTTCATGGGCACTACGGTCCTGGAGTCCGCGGGGACGGGTTTGACGCGGATCGAACAGCGCACTTATTGGGTCATGCCGCTTTACCTGTTGGGCCAGGCGCTGTGGTATAGGTTTCTGCCGAGCGACGTGTTTTCGACGCGCGCTTTCACGATTGTCTGGGCGCCGGCCGCCCTGTTCGCTTTCTATGTGTTTCTCGCCAGGTTGCTCCCCGGGAGCCGCGCGCCGGCCCTGGCTACGTGCCTTCTCGCTCTCAGCTATATCTTCATCGACAATGCCGGATTCGCCCGGCCGGATCTCATGTGCTGTGCGTTGGGATTGAGCGGTCTCGCCGGATACGTGGCGCTGCGCGAACGCCATCTGAAGGGCGCCTTGTTTCTATCGAACGCCTTTATCGCGGCGAGCGGCCTTACCCATCCCAACGGCCTTTTTCACGCCGCCGGTCTGTTGGTTGTCATCCTCTGGTTCGACCGCCGCCGCCTGGGTGTGGGCGCAATGGCGATGGGATGCCTGCCGTATGCGCTTTTCGGCCTGGGCTGGGGGTGGTACATCGCGCAGGACTACCACGCGTTCGTCGATCAGGTGGGGGCCAACGGCGCCGGCAACGAAAGGTGGACCGCGACGCTGAACCCGGCGCTCATTCTCTGGAACGAAATTCACGGCCGCTACCTGGTGGCTTTCGGTTTCGTCACGCGGGGCTGGGCGCTGGCAAAAGCGTTGACGCTCTGCGCCTACGTGGCGGCCGCCGCCGGCTGCGCGGCGATTCCCGGCCTGAGGCGGCAGCCGGCGGTTCGTCTGCTCCTGGCGCTGCTGGCAACCTATTTCATGGCGATGTCGGTCTTTAACCAGAAGCTCAACTATTACCTGATTCACATCGTTCCGTTCTATCTGGCGCTGCTGGCCGTCTGGGTCTCGTGGCTCTGGACGGCGCACCCAGGCTACCGCCGGGTAGTGGTCGCGGGCGTGCTGTTGCTCGTGGGAGTCGAAGTCGGAGGCATCTTTCTGAGAGCCTACAAGCGCTCCTATATGGCGACTCAGCGGCCCGCCATGGCGTTTCTCCTGGCGCACACCGGCCCGCGCGACCGTATAGTGGGTACGGCGGCCCTGATCTATGAGCTACACTTCGATCCGCGACTGCGCGACGACCCGTATCTCGGCCTCAGGAGCGGAAGGGAGCCCGATGCGATCGTCATCGAACCTCTGTACAGGGAGTTCTACCAAGGCTGGGAAACCAGGCGGCCCGATGCGTTGAAGCAGACAAACGCGCGGCTTTCCTTATACAAGCTCGCCTACAGAAACGATGTTTACGAGGTCTATCTCCGTCTGGAGCGGGCGGTATCGACGACGCCATGAGCAAGCGGATCCGGACGCCGTACGCGGTCCGGTGAGAATCCGGCTGGAGCCGTGGTCTATGGCCGCTCCATCGCGGCGCCTTCCGTTTCACACCGGCAGGACTGCCCGCGAACGGTGCGCAGGAGCCAATCCAGGACCCAAATGAGCAGGCAAGCCGATGCCAAGAGGGAAAACACATGGAGCGGATAGCGGTATCGCGGATCCACTTCAACCAGATAATACGGGAGGGGGTAGACCGCCCAGAGAAGGCCCAGTATCGCCGCCGCGTATGCGTGTCTCCGGACCATGAACAGAAGGCCGAAGAAACCGGCTATAACAACAGCTCCATTAAAGATGGACTTCAGCGGATGGTTCAACGGAGGAAACCAGAAAAACCAAATGCGCTGCAAAGTGAGGCGCAAGAACTCGACCGGGTGGGTCCGAACCCATGCCTTTCCCTCGGCATATCTTCCGTCGAGGTACGCTATCTCTCCCAGCGACTTCACTTTCGCTCTTTCAACCGGACTCAGGAAGGGGTTGGTGCGCCAAAACCACTCCGCCCGCGAGTTAACGTCGAAGAGCGGTGAAGCAACGGGACTGTTGCTTAGGCCAAAGTTATAACCCATGTTATCGCGAATCCAAAAGATGCTCCCTAATTCGGCATAATTCCGTAAGATCCATGGCGCGACCACCAAAAGCAGGGGAACCAGGGCGGTGAGCAAGGGCCGCCAGAACTTCGGCCGTATCCTCCAAAGCCAAAGCGCCAGGATGCCGCAAAAAACCGACACGAAGGAGGGAGCGAACAGGAATGCGACTCCCCAGACCATGCCGAACATGGGCGAAGCCGAGGTCCGGGACTTTCGGATCAATGCGGCCGAAAGACAGAGCGCCACAAGCAACAACGCCATGCTTTCGGGAAGTTCCCAGGTCCCTTTCGTCTCAATCCAGAAAAACAAAGGGAATACGGCGCCGCACGCCCCCGCTATTGCGCCGGCGGCCAGGGGAAGGCCAAGCTCGGCCGCGAGCAAAGGCAGCATACCATACTGCAGGGCGCTCATGGCGCCGCTGAATAGCTCCTTCACCAATTCGGCCTTGGGGCCAAAACCAAAGACCCGGTACATCAGGCTGAGGACAAACGGGTGGCCAGGCGCGAGAAATGCGGTTGGGCCAGTCTCACCGGCGAAGGGGTTCCCAAAGACGTTTGTACGCGCCAGAGTCTCGGCGACCTGGACGGGCTCGGGACTCTCGATGATCCGGTACTTCTCAAGGGCCAGAACCATGCCGGACCGCAGCAGAAAAGCCACGAGAAAAATGCACAACGCTAACTTCCACGGCGTGGCCGCATCGAGCTTACAACGCCAGCGCTCCAGCAGTCTCAGCACAGGCACAGGCTGTATCACGTCCGGATTGTATCACTTCGCGGTCCGGTTTGACTTTGAGGCGCGACCCTGGACATTCGAGCCGCAAGCGGCCTGGACCGTGCTTTCCCCATAGGTTCATGGCTCGTCGCACCAGCGCGGCTCACGGCGATCGCCGTCCCACGGAATCCGTCAAAGGGCCGTCCTGATTCCGCTCCGCGGGGCTTTGGTCCGCACTGCAGCTTTCCTTCCGCACATAAATCCTATATGTTCCAACCAATTCCGGAGGCGTGTAACAGTCTCGCAGCGTGGCACTGACGGCCGGCGCCCATACGGCGGCCACATCGTCCAACCGGGCGACCGCAAAAGTAGGGATGATCGCGTAGAGCGGCCGGTCCGTGACGAGGCAGCGCGACGTGCGATCGTCCCTGACGTGATCGAACCCAAAATAGAAACCGAATTCGCTTGAAGCCAGAACCGTTTCCCGGCGGGATGCGAGCAAACCCACATCGATGTGGCGGGCGACCTCCTTTGTGACGCCGGTTGTGAGGTTCTGCCGCATAGTGACGAGCGCGCCCCCGGCCTGGAACACGATCAGGCCGGCAAGTCCGCAAGACAGCGCCGTCCGCCAACGCGTCCCGCCGCGAAACACATGCAGTGCGGCGATGGCCACAAAACAAGTGTAATAGGGCATGACATGCACCAGATAAGCAAACTGTTTCGTGCTTTCAAGAAATGTGAACCAAAACTGCATTACGCCGAACAGGGTCAACAAGAACAGTACGCCGGCGCTCCTGCGAATGCGGCCGACAAATAGACAGGCCACGGGAGCCACAAAGTACGGAACCAGCGTCAGCGCCAGGAGCTTTCGCGCGGCGTTCGCGTTCGGACTGAAGCCGAAGGAGGTCACATACCGGCTCTGGAACTCGCCGGCCAGCGCGGCAAGGGGGCGCCAAAGCCCACTGGCCCGGCCCGCCGCGTTAGTGCTCAGTTGCTGAAACCAAACGCCGGGGGCCTGCAACACGTAAAGCCCGTAAGCGCATCCCACCATGGCGTACGGCAGAGCGAACCAGATCGCGCTTTGAAAGCGGAACGAACGCCGGTCGAAAAAGACAAAGAGCAGCACGATACCCGCGACGCCAATCACGCCGTTCGGGTGAACGATCATCCCGAACGCGGCCACCAGATTGCTCAAGAACAGGGCGCGAGTAAGCGATCTCTCGCGTTGTGTAAGATAGACCAGAAAAGCGGAGAGTGTAGTGAGAAGCGATAATGCGTCCGGCCGCGCCGCGGTACAGCGCACCAAAGTCATCAAGTCGACTGAGGCGAGCAGCGCGGACAGGAGGGCAATGTCCTGCCGTCGCGTGAGAATCAGGATCACGCGATACCACGCCAGGATCGCGAGCAGGCCGCAGACAATCGAGAAGGAGCGGGCGGTAAACAGCGTGCAGCCCGCTACCTTGAGCCATGGCGCCAAAACAAGAGAATAGCCAGGGACCTCCAAATACGCATGGCGGGAAATCTCGCGCATCCAGCCGTGCCAAAACCCCCAGGGGACCAGAGTCGGCGATCCCAAACGCCCGGTCGCCGCCAGGTTGTAGGTTATTCCCGCGAACAGGCCTTCATCCGGAGAGGCATCCTTTGTCAGAGCGATTCCGATAGTCGCGAGCAGGTAGTAGAATGCGCACGACAGAAGTACCCAGCGGCGGAAGCGAGGGGTTCCGTTTGTGAAGCGTTCGAGTATACCCGCGGGCGATTGCAGCAAGGATTGTATTTTCATCGAGGTTGTGTCAGCGCCGTGAGGCCCCTTCATCGTCGGACGGCCGCGTCGGGTCGCGGGGACCCTGTCAAGCCTCTCACCGAGGGGGCGGCCGGAGCGCGCGGATTTGGCCGCCCGCTCCTGTTTAGTGTACATCCAGCCGCCGGATTTTGATCTTTCAAGGCGGCGTTTGGGCCCAAGCAGGGCGGTTTGGTTTATACTGAATGGAGCCCGGAAGTCCAAAACGGGCCATTCGGGTTAGAACGCCGGGAGACCAAGAACGGGAATTTCGGCTGCGTTGACGCTTCTGTTTCCACCTGAGAACCCGCGATGGGAGTTTCCGGTCCATGACCAGCGCCGATGCCAGGGGCGGCGTCAGCCTGGGAGCGCCGTCTTCCAGTAATCCCCGCTCCGGCATCCGATCCTTAGTGGTTTTCTCGCTCCTCCCGCTGTGCCTTTTTCTTGTGACGGCCACTTGTTTGGAAGCGGTCGGCGGCGCCTTTCAAAGCGATTTCAGCGCCTATCCGGACGAGCCGGCCCAGTATGTCACCGGGCTCATGGTGCGGGATTACGTGGCCGGCCGGTTCCCGGCTTCGCCGATGAAGTATGCGGAGAATTATTACATCCACTATCCGCAGGTCGCCTTTGGGCATTGGCCTCCCGGGTTTTACATTGCTCAGGCGATTTGGACGCTTTGTTTCGGCGTCTCGCGCTCTTCCCTGATGCTGCTGATGGCCACGCTCACGGCCCTGGTGGCGTTTCTGCTGTACAAAGCCGCGCGGTTGGAGTTTGGCGAAATCTACGCCATCGCCGCCGGCATGCTGTTCGTCCTGCTCCCCTCCGTCCAGGATTCAACTTCCAGGGTGATGGCGGATGCGCCAGTTCTCGCGTTCGGCTTGATGGCGGCGCTGCGCTGGATCCGTTTTCTGGACCGCGACCGCTGGCAGGACGGCTGCTGGTTTGGAATCTGGGCCGCACTGGCCATCCTGACCAAGCCCGCCGGCTGGTCGCTGGCCCTGGCGGCTCCTTTAGCCGTTGTTCTGACCGGCCGGCTCCGGCGTTTCGCCACGCTCCGCTTCTGGCTGCCGGCCGCGGTGGTATGCCTTCTCTGCGCTCCCTACTACGCGCTCACCTGGTCCATGATGCACCATGGCGTGCCGGAGAATCTGGGCGACTTCCGCGCTACCATTGAGGGCCTCCCGCAGTTCTGGAGATTGCTGGTCGGCATGGTGGGCTGGCCTCTGTTCATTCCGATGGTTTGCGGATTCGCGTATCAAATCGTGCGCCCGTTAAGGACTGTCTCCGTCACCAGTTACTGGGCCTCGATGGCCGCCCTCTTTCTGGCGCCATTCCTGTTCCACGCTCTGGTGTTACACGGTCTGACGGAAACGAGGCACCTTCTGTTGGCGCTGCCCGCCATGATCCTGTTCGTCATGGCCGGCATACGGTGGGCGCTTTCCTGGCGCGGCCTGCGCGGACTCACTCCGGCGTCTCGCGCCGCGCTGGCGGCGCTAACAGTCGCGGCCGCCTTTGCCTTGTTCACCTTTTATGTTCCGGCGAGAAATTCCCGAGGGTTCGGAGACCTCGCTGGGCGGTTGCTTGCCAGGCCCGACCTGAAGGACGCGGTCTTTCTGGTCTCGTCCACCCGCGAGGGCGCCTTCGTGGCAGCCGTCGCGGAACGCGAGCGCCGCCCCGGCCATTTCGTGCTCCGCGCGACCAAGACGTTTGCCCGCACCTCATGGGACGGATCGTACTATGAGCTGCTCTACGATACTCCCGCCGAAGTCGAGGAAGTGTTGGACGCCGTGCCGGTGACCATCCTGATCCTGGATACGATTGATTCCGGCCCGCCGGCCCCGCATCATCTCCTCTTGCGGCGCATGGTGGAGGAATATCCGCGGGATTGGGAACAGATAGACGGTTACCGGCGGCCTGCGTCGCGGGGAACGCCAGGGGAGGACATTCGGGTTTATCGATGCCGGAAGTGGCGCGAACCCGGCCCTCCGAAGATCAAAGTCGACCTGTCCGACAAGATCGGCAGGATTCTGCTGAACCACCCATAGCCTGGCGGGATCGGACTGTCGGCGCCGCCCCCGAACGTGTCTCGACACGGCGCGCATGAGTGCGTGCGCCACATCTTCGGGGCGCCGCTTCAGGGCGATTCTCCCCGAGGCATTTCCATGAGGCCGCCCCGGATGCTAGACTTAGCCATTATCGAGTCCCCGGGAATGCTCAGGTTACCGGCCATCTGCTTGATCGTCTTGTGCCCGGCTTGGCTGTCCGGCCAAGGCTTCGGAACGCTGAAGAAGACCATCGTTCTGGAACGGAAACTGCCCGCCGCGGCCAAATTGCCGGGTAACGCATTCGACGTCAAGACCTCGGCGGAAAAGCCGCAGGACCCGTGCGAGAAGCTGGCTGCCGACAAGCTGCAGTCCATGATCGAAACCGACCTTATCCGCTTCAACAGCCAGCTCGAGCTCAATCCCGACAAGCCGGATACGCTGATTGTCGTCAAGGTGCTGATCTGCAACGCGGTGGCCACGCCGCAGTACAACACCCTGCTTTCCGGTAAGAACAAGGGGCAGCGGCAACCCTCCGGCGTGAAAGTGAACGGGCGCCTGCACGTGACGTATCAGGCCAGGACGCACGCCGGCAAGTTCGTGGACGCCGAGCCGATCGAAGTCAGGTACGACCACCAGTTCGACCAGGTGAGCGGCGCCATTTCCGACGCCAAGAAGGTCCTCGACAAGATCCCCCATCCGGGCGCCAGGCGCAAGGATGAACAGGGCGAAGACGAACCGCACACCATGGAGGATGTCATCGAGATTCTGGTGGACCGGACGGCTCAGCGCGTGGCGGCCCGCCTGGTGAATACCAACGAACGGGTGGAAGTCATGCTGGCGCGCGGAGCCCTCGATCAAAACAACCGGAACGCCGACGCCGGCCAATGGACCAAATTCGTCGAGACATTGGAGACCATGCCGCCGCTCCCTCACTTGGCGGAGGATGCCTACCGCCTGTATAACATCGGCGTGGGAGACGAAGCGCTGGGTTACAAGGCGGACAGCCCGGCCAGCGCCAGGCGTTACTTCGAGCAGGCCGTGATGCAATACCGCAAGGCGGGCGAAGCCAATCCCCAGGAGAAGTATTTCATCGAGCCGGTAAACCGCATCGAAATCGCGCTGGAGCACTACAAGCAACTGTCCGCCCCGGCGGAGGCTCCCGCGACGCCGTCCAAGACGCCGGCCAAGAAGGGGAAGAGCAATTGAGACTGTGCGCGGCGATATTGGCGCTGGCGGCCGCCGGCCACGCGCAGCAGGGTTGCGCGGTGTCCAAGGACCTGGTGGTACGGGCGCTGGAGCTGGTTTCCGCCTCGCCCTCCAGAGACGATCTGTCGAGCGGCCTGCTGCTGCTGAAGCAGGCGGAAGAGGCCTGCGACGAAAATGGCGACGCCTGGTATTACCGGTCGCTGTTTGAGCGCAAACTCGGTCAGGGCAATCCGCAATACTCTCTCGGGAAGGCGCGGGAACGCAACGCCCCAGCCCTCAAAAGCGCCGAAGATCCCTTCACGCTGGCCACTCCGGCGCGCGGCGTGGCCGTGGTGGCGCATGACAACCCGGCTCCCGGCGCCGCATCGCGCGCTACCCGCGACCCCCGCCAGCCCGCGGTTTCGCACAAATGGGCGCTGGTCGCGGGCGTCGGCCAATTCCACAACCCGCGCCTGAATCTGAAATACACGCGCAACGACGCCCAGTCGGTGGCCGAGCTGCTGCGCGATCCCGCCTGCGGCCGGTTCCGCGCCGACCGCGTGCGCCTGATCGCCGATGCGGAAGCTACCGCGGTGAACATCCGCGCCGGCCTCAACTGGCTGGTGCGCAATGCCACCGAAGACGACCTGGCGGTGATCTACATTGCCACTCACGGCACCGCGCGGGAGCAGGACGCGGCCGGCGCCAGCTACGTGGTGGCCTACGACACCGACGTCGATTCCCTCGACGGCCTGTACTCCACCGCCATTCCCATGGTGGAGATCACCACCGTGGTGCGCACGCGGATCAAAGCCCTGAAAGTGGCCGTGATCCTGGACACCTGCCACAGCCAGGGGGCCCTGGCGCAGACCGTGACTATTCCGCAGTCGGTATCCGCGCAGACGCTCGATCATATCAAGGAAGGGACCGGCCGGGTGATTCTGGCGGCCAGCCGCACGGAAGAAAGTTCTTACGAGCTGGCCAAATATTCTCACGGCCTCTTCACTTACTATCTGCTCGAAGGGCTCAAAGAGCGGAAGGATGAGCCGCTCGACAAGATCTATCAATGGGTGGCGGCGCAGGTGGCCAGGGAAGCCGAGGCCAATGGATGGAAACAGCATCCGGTCTTCGGCGCGAGCGACGAAGTGAGCCCCATCGTGCTGGGGATTGCGCCGCTGGAGGCAACCGGGTGGCTGCGTCCGGGCGTCCATGTGGCGGCGCGATAACGGAGTGGGACGGACCAGGGCCTGCCATGGGTCCTGCGTTGACAGACGACGGATGCCGATCGTCTGTCCCACCAGGCCCTGCGTTGACAGACGACGGATGCCGATCGTCTGTCCCACCGGGCTCTGCGTTGACAGACGACGGATGCCGATCGTCTGTCCCACCGGCATGACCCATTGGCTCGAAAGGGCTATTCCGGCTCCCGGAGGGTCCGGCGAACGCCCAGGAATTTCGGATATCCTTAGAGGAGGCGTCTCCTTCCGCGTGACCTTATGTGGATTGTTCGTCTAGCTTTGCGCCGCCCCTACACCTTCGTGGTGGTGTCGGTTTTCATCGCCATCCTGGGCATAACCGCGATTCTTACCATGCCGGTGGATATCTTTCCCTATATCGATATTCCGGTGGTGAGCGTGGTGTGGAGCTATACCGGCCTGTCGGCCGAGGAGATGGAAAAGCGCCTGGTGACCGTCTTCGAGCGGTCCATGACCACCACGGTGAACGATATCGAGCACATCGAATCGCAATCCTACAGCGGTGTTTCGGTGGTGCGCGTATATTTTCAACCCAACGCCAAGGTGGAACTGGCGCTGGCGCAGATCACGGCCATCTCGCAGACCCTGCTGCGGATCTTTCCGCCCGGGACGTTTCCGCCCAACGTCTTGAAATACGACGCCTCGGCGGTGCCCATCCTCCAGCTTGGCCTGTCCAGCGAAACGCTCAGCGAACAGGAACTGTTCGACCTGGGCCAGAACTTCATCCGGACGCAGTTGGCCACCATTCAGGGCGCGGCGGTGCCGCTGCCTTTCGGCGGCAGGTACCGCCAGGTGATGGTGGACCTGAATCCGGACCAGCTCTATGCCCACCAGCTCTCACCGGCGGACGTATCGAACGCCCTGGGGTTGCAGAATCTCATTTACCCGGCGGGCACGGCGAAGATCGGCGATAAGGACTACCAGATCAAGCTCAACAGCAGCCCGCGCGTGTTGAACGATCTGAACTACCTGCCCGTGCGGGTGGTGAACGGGGCCACCGTATACATGCGCGACGTGGCCCAGGTGCGCGACGGTTACGCGGTGCAGAGCAGCATCGTGCGCGTCAACGGCACGCGCGGCGCGCTGCTGACGGTGATGCGCAACGGCAAGGCTTCCACGCTGGCGGTGGTGAACGGCGTGAAAAAGACGCTGCCGAAGATCCTGGCCGGCCTCACCTCGGAATTGCACGTGCGCCAGTTGGCCGATCAATCGCTGTTCGTGCGGGCGGCCATCAACGGCGTGGTTCGCGAGGCGGTGATGGCGGCCTGTCTGACCGGCCTGATGATCCTGCTGTTCCTGGGAAGCTGGCGCAGCACGGTGATCGTGTGCATCTCGATTCCGCTTTCCATCCTGAGCTCGCTGATGATTCTGAGCCTGCTGGGCCTGACCATCAACGTGATGACCCTGGGGGGGCTGGCGCTGGCGGTGGGCATCCTGGTGGACGACGCCACCGTGGCGGTGGAGAATATCCACCGCAACATGGCGATGCGCAAGCCGCTGGTACGGGCGGTGCTGGACGGCGCGCAGCAGATCGCCGCGCCGGCCTTCGTGGCCACGCTTTCCATCTGCATCGTGTTCGTGCCGGTGCTGCTGCTGACCGGGGCGGCCCGCTACCTGTTCACGCCCATGGCCCTGGCGGTGGTGTTCGCCATGCTGGCTTCCTACTTTCTGTCGCGCACCCTGGTGTGCACCATGGCGCACCACATGCTCGGGGAGCGAGATGAGCCATCACGCGGAACTGGATAACGGGGCCCGGCGCGGGGGACCTTTCCGCCGCATTCACGGCGGCTTCAATCGCGGATTCGAGGCGATGCGCTCCTCCTACGCGCTGCTGCTCCATTGGGTGCTGGATCACCCGGCGCCCATTTTGACGGCTTTCGTGGTGTTCGTCGCCGGTTCCCTCAGCCTGGTGACGCTGATCGGCCGGGATTTCTTCCCCACCGTGGATTCGGGGCAGATGCGGCTGCACGCGCGCGCGCCTTCGGGCACGCGGGTGGAGCAGACCGAACAGTATTTCGCGCAGGATCGAAGACGAGATCCGCCAGACCCTGCCCCCGGGAGAAATCGACACCATCCTCGACAATATGGGGCTTCCGTTTGGCAGCACCAACCTGGCCTACGGCGACGCCCCCACCATCGGGCCGGCCGATGGCGACATCCTGATTTCGCTCAAGCCCGAGCACGGCCCCACCGCCGAGTACACCGACCGCGTGCGCCGGCGCCTGCGGGAGCGGTTCCCGGACGTGGTGTTCTTCTTCGAGCCGGCCAACATCACCAACCAGATTCTGAACTTCGGCCTGCCCGCGCCCATAGACGTGCAGGTGGTGGGGCGCAACCAGGCGGCCAACTACGCCATCACCCAGCGGCTGGCGGGTATGATTGCGCGCATCCCGGGCGCGGCGGACGTGCATATCCACCAGGTGGTGGACTGGCCGGAAATCCACATCGACGTGGACCGCGGCAAGGCGGGGCAGTTGGGCCTGACGCAACGCGACGTATCGAGCAGCCTGCTGATTTCGCTGAGCTCGAGCGGCCAGGTTGCGCCGACCCAGTGGATGGACTGGAACACCGGAATCAACTATTCGGTCTCGGTGCAGACGCCGCAGTACCGCATGAACTCGCTCGACGCGCTGCTGCGGACGCCCATCGGCGCGCCATTCAGCACCGTGACCGCCAGCACGGCCACTTCGCTGGCGGGCACGGCCAACGCGGGGACATCCGGGGTGGGCGCGGGTCCCAGCCAGAGCAGCATGGCTTACGGCAACCCCGGCGCGGTGGCGAGCGGGCCGGAGCTGCTGTCCAACCTGGCGGGGGTGGGGCGCGGCGTCGGTCCGGAAATCGTGAACCACTACAACGTGCAACCGGTGTTCGACGTGTACGCCAACGTGGACCGCCGCGACCTGGGCAGCGTGGGCTCGGCGGTGGAGAAGATCGTGAGCCAAGTGGAGCCCTCGCTTCCCAAGGGCAGCTCCATCGAAGTGCGGGGGCAGATCAGCACCATGCAGACGTCGTTCTACCGGCTGGGCCTGGGGATGATCTTCGCGGTGATGCTGGTGTATCTCCTGATGGCGGTGAATTTCCAGTCGTGGCTGGATCCCTTCATTATCCTGATGGCGCTGCCGGGCGCGCTGGCGGGCATTGTGTGGATCCTGTTCGTGACCCAGACCACGCTCAGCGTGCCGTCGCTGATGGGCTCCATCATGTGCATCGGCGTGGCGGTGGCCAACAGCATCCTGGTGGTGGTGTTCGCCAACGACCAGCGCCTGGAGGGCATGGACGCGCGCACGGCGGCGCTGTCGGCCGGCCGCACCCGCATTCGCCCGGTGCTGATGACCGCCGCGGCCATGCTGATCGGCATGACGCCCATGGCGCTGGGCATGGGCGAGGGCGGCGAGCAGAACGCGCCCCTCGGCCGGGCGGTGATTGGCGGCCTGGCGCTGGCCACCGTCACGACGCTGTTCATCGTGCCGCTGGTATACAGCCTGCTCCGCCGCAAGCCGCCGGTGGACTACGATGTGAGGATCGCCGAGGAGGAGAGCTCGTACTTGGACAATGCCGCGGCGAGCGAGGGGTTGGAATGAAATCGTGGCGCAGCCTCTCAGGCTGCCGCGTCGAGACTCGTCTCGACGCTTGGCGGCGGGCCGGGCGCAAGACTCGACGCCAGTGTCGAGCCGGCAGGCTGAGAGCCTGCGCCACGAAAGGCCGCGCGCTAGTCTTGTCTTCTTTTGTCTTAGGGATTTGACATGAACGATACCAACACTGAGGGCCGCCTGCGCTCGGAAATCGACGATCTGAAGCGGCGCCTCGAAGAGCAGAATGAGCTGCTGGCCGGCCGGGAGCGGAAGCGAACCCGCCCTTCCGCGTGGGTGCTGGCGGCGATCGGGGTGCTGATCGCCGTGACGATTGTGGCCGGCTTGTTCGCCGGCTACGTGCCGCGGCAGCGCCGGGAGCAGGTGCTGGCGGCGGAATCGAAGGCCGGCGCGCAGACGCTGCCGGTGGTGAACGTGGTGAAGGTGACGCGTTCGGATTCGCGCAGCGAGCTGATTCTGCCGGGCAATATTCAGGCGGTGACGGAGGGGCCGGTGCTGGCGCGGACCAGCGGCTACCTGAAGCGCCGGCTGGTGGACATCGGCGACCGCGTGAAGCAGGACCAGCCGCTGGCGGAGATCGAAGCGCCGGAACTGGACCAGCAGATCCGCCAGGCGCGGGCCGCCCTGGAGCAGGCCAACAACGCCGCCGGGCAGGCCGATGCCGCGCTCAAGCAGGGCCAGGCCAACGAGAATCTGGCGCGCGTGACCCAGGAGCGTTTCAAGAACCTGTTCGATAAGGGCGTGGTGGCGCGCCAGGACAACGACAACTACCAGGCCCAATGGAAGGCCCAGCAGGCCAACGTGGAGGCGCTGGAGAAAGCCGTCAGCGTGGCCCGCAGCAACGCCGGCGCCGTGCAGGCGAACCTGGACCGCCTGGCCGAGCTGAAGAACTACCAGATTGTGCGCGCCCCCTTCGACGGCGTGATCACGGTCCGGAACGTGGATACGGGAGCGCTGGTGAGCGAAGGCGCCACTCTGCTGTTTCGGGTGGCGCAGGCGGGACAACTGCGAACTTATGTCAACGTGCCGCAGTCCGACGCGGCCGCGGTCCTCACGGGACAGCGCGCCTGGCTGAGCGTTCCCGAGCTACCCGGCCGCAAGTTCGCCGGAACCGTGACGCGGACATCGGGCGCGCTCGACCCCGCCACCCGCACCCTTCTGGTGGAGGTGCAGGTTCCCAATCCGGATGGCGCCCTGCTGCCGGGCATGTACGCCCAGGTGGATCTCTCGGAGCCGCGCAGCCATCCATCGCTGCTGATCCGCGGCGACACCCTGGTGGTGCGCGCGGACGGACCGCAGGTGGCCGTGGTGGGACCCGGCGGGAAGGTTCATTTTACGCGCATTCAACTGGGCCGCGACTATGGGGACCGGCTGGAAGCGCTGTCCGGCCTGGAGGAAGGCCAGCAGATTGTCGTAAACCCCAGCGACGCGGTGCGCGAGGGCGTCCAAGTGAAGCCAGTAATGCTTCGATAGCCGGGCGGCGAGCGGGCCGCCCAAATCCATAACTGCAATGAAGTCACTCACCGGCATACTTATCGCGGCGTGTTTCTGCGCCGGCCCCCTGTTTTCGCAGAACGGAGCGCGCGGCTCCGGGCCGCCCGTCTCTTTCCAGGATTCCCCGCGCGTGCACGAGCTGATGCGCGCGGGCAATCTGTATCTGTCGCTCTCCGATGCGCTGGGATTGGCGATCGAGAACAACCTGGACATCGAGTTGCAGCGCTACACCCTGCCGGGCGCCGATGCGGACCTGCTTCGCGCCAAGGGCGGCGGGGTGGTGCGCGGGCTCAATTACACGCTGGCGGAGGTTCCCACCGGCGTAGGGGGCCCGCTCAGCCCGGTGGAAACCAGCGCCGCGGCGGTGGGGCGCGCCACCGCGGGCAGCACCGTGGCCACCAACGCGCTGGAACTGGGCGTGCTGGGATCGCCGCAGACCAACCTCTCGGTGCAGGGAACCGTTCCCCAGTCGAACGGTCCGGCGGTTCCCAGCTATGATCGCGCCATAACCGGGCAGTTGAACTGGACCCACCAGACCACGCCGCAGGCGAGCCCCACCTCCGCCGGCGCGGCCGGGCTGGTGAGCGACATGACCCTGGCCAATGCCGGGATCCAGCAGGGCTTCGCCACCGGCGCTCAGGTGGGTCTGAGCTTCAACAACAACCGCCAGTGGGTCAATTCGATCGTCACGCAGTACAATCCCTTCACCGCCTCTAGCCTGGGGCTGACCGTCACGCAACCGCTGCTGCGCGGCTTCGGCGCCAGTCTCAACCGGCGCTTCATCCGCATCGCGGGCAACCAGCGCAGGATCGCCGGCCTGCTGTTCCGGCAGCAGCTCATCGCCACGGTGTACGGGGTGATCCGCCTCTACACCGATTACGTGGCGCTGGTGGAGGACGAAAAAGTGAAGGAAGAGACCACCGCCCTGGCCGAGAAGTTGCTGCGGGACGTGACCGCGCAGGTGGATGAGGGCACCCTGGCGCAGGTGGAGAGGACGCGGGCCACCGCCCAGGTATTCTCCACCCGGCAGGACGCCATCAATGCGCGCGGCTTGCGCGAAGAGCAGGAAGCCATCCTGAAGAACGTGATGATGCGGGGCAACCAGGACCTCGAGGCGCGCTCCGCGCGCATCATTCCGACCGACACGCTTTCCATCCCGGACAAGGAGGAAGTGCGGCCCATGCAGGACCTGGTCCAAGAAGCGCTGGCCAATCGCCCGGACCTGGGCCAGGCGCGGCTCCAGATCGAAGACTCGCGGATCGGGCTGGCCGGCGCGCGCAACGCCACCCTGCCGCAGGTGGATCTGGTCGGCGTGATGCAGAACAACGGCGGGGCCGGCGAGGTCAACCCCTTCGCGGCGCCCCCTGGAGGGGCCTTCCTGAACGGCTATGGCGGCGCGCTCGGCCAGATTCTCTCGCGCGAGTATCCCACCTATGGGGTGGGCCTGCAAGTGACCGTTCCGATTCACAACCGGATTGCGGAAGCGGACCTGGCGCGGGACGAAATCCAGGTGAAGCAATCGCAGATTCGGCTTCAACAATTCGAGAACCAGGCGCGGTTGGAAGTGGAGGATGCATTGATAGCCATGCGGCGCGCGCGCAGCTCTTTCGAGGCCGCCGAAGAGGCGCGCAAGCTGCAGGAGGAATCGCTGGCCGCCGAGCAGGCCAAATTCGAAGCCGGCGCATCCACCAGCTTCTTCGTGATCCAGTATGAGAGCCTGTTGGCGCAGGCGCGATCGACGGAAGTAGCCGCGCGAAGCTCCTACGTGAAGGCCCGCGCCGCGCTGGCGCGGGCCACCGGCGGCATACTGGACGAAAATCACATCTCGTTCGACGCGGCGGTGAAGGGCGCGGCGCGGTAAGCGCAATACGGTTCACTTAGGCGCCGTGCCCTGTGGCGCACGCTTCAGCGTGCCGTCGTGGGCTTCAGCCCACGATCAGCGCTGACGGCGAGCTGAAGCTCCGGCCCAGGGGCGCCCCGGCACGCTGAAGCGTGCGCCACAAAAACATAAGTTGAAGGTCGGGTCACGGGGCGGCCGGCCTTGACAAATCTTCATTTATTCTTTATAGTTGAAGAAATGCCGCGGCGACACTCCCTTGGCGATCTCGAACTCCTGGTTTTGCTGGCGCTCATACGCCTTGCGCCGGAAGCCTACGGCGTCCCCATCGCCCGCGAGATCGAAGCGCGCGGAAAGCGATCCGTGGCCCTCGGCAGCGTGTACGCGGCCCTGGAGCGGCTGGCGGAAAGAGGACTGGTGAAGTCCGAGCTGGGCGAGGCCACCGAGGAACGCGGAGGCAGGGCCAAACGGTATTTCCAGATTACGGCGAAAGGACTGCGCGAGGTGCGCTCCACCCGCCAGGCTTTGATCGGGATGTGGCAGGGTGTTCCGCAATTGGATGGAGGCACGGCATGAACCCGAAGACGCCCGCGATGGCGGGGTGGCTGCTGAAGCGGTTTGGCATTCCACAGCGAAACGAATCGCTCATGGGCGACCTCGTGGAAGAGTATGGCTCCGGCAGATCCGTTCTCTGGTTCTGGCGGCAGACGGCGGTCGCAATAGCCATGACGGTGGCTCGCGACATCCGCAGTCACAAACTGCTCGCCCTGAGGGCCATTGCCGTGGGATGGCTGCTCAACGTGGCTGGGGGGCGAATCGCGCGCGCGGCGGAGATCTTCTGTAATGAGCGGCATTGGTCTGCGCTCTTTGACGTAATTGCGCTCTTCACTATTTCGCTGCTTCCCGCTCTGGTGGGCTGGGGCGTGGCTCGGACGCACCGCGCTCAACAGGCCGCCATGGTGCTGGCCTTTGCGGCATCGGAAATGGTCTGGGAAATTGGATACATCGGCGTGAACTACGCCGCCATCGAACGAGCGGACCCGCCGAATCATCCGGGCATCGTCTGTCTTGGACTGGTCTGTTTCATGCTGGCATGCACGCTGATTGGCGGTTTCCTCCAGAAGCCTCGCACGCGTGCGGCCGAGCCTCGGGCCGATTAGGTCTTTGACCGTGTGATTTCTTCCTCAACGTTGCGGGCCGGGCACGCCCGGCCCGCGTGGGGGAATCGATCGGACGGTCACCGCACTATTCCGCCCTCAGGCGGCGTAGCGGATGACTTGCAGTTCGGCGGATCCGTCGACGGCGCCGAGGATCTGATCCACTCGGGACATCGTGGCCTGCTCCAACTCCGTCTCACCGCACTGCCGGCACTGAAGCGCCGGGAGCGACTTGAGGATCACGATCGAGGAATCGCCGATCTTGAAGGGCAAGTCCGTGATCCGCGCTTCCAGCGGACCTTCGCAAATTCGGCATCTCATTTGGTTCTCCTGAGAAGGAACCCATTGTCCCACACGTGAGCGTCGGGGACGTCCTGCATCCGCGTCGCCCGTTACGCCAGGACGCGTGAAAAGGGAACAGCCGGCGCGTGTGCGGGGTCAAGCCTTCGGCTTGCCGACGGGCTTCTGCCCGGCGTTTCGCACGACGGCCCCAAAATGCCGCCCAAAAGGGCGGCGGCAAGCCCGAAGGCTTGGCCCCACATGGGCGCCTTCTCTGGTGCAGGCCGCCCCCGGCCACCCGTCCGGGTGTTAGCATTTTGTCTGGATCTCTTTGCGGGAAGAAGCGTTTCTCCCCGCTGAACAAGATTTTCCGAGGTGGAAATATGGAATTCTCGTCGCAAGTACCTTCAGGGATCGGTTGCCACACTGGTCGGAGCTGGCGCGGGCACGGCGTTGCCGGCGTCCGGCAAGACAACCAAGAAGTCCAACAACAAGGGCTGCTTCTATCTCACCGAATTGCTCGGCGAGCCGCGCGCCGCCGGGGATGCCGCGCCTGCCACGCCTCCCGCCGGCGCCCCTCCCGCCGCCGCCGCCCCCGGAGGCCGCGGACGCGGCAACGCGGCGGGCGGTCCCCCTCCTCCGAACAACGACCTGACCATCTGCAGCCAGGTTGGGCTGAAATACGTCATCGCCAATGGCGGGTGCCGCGGCCGCAAGGAAGAGTACGCCGCCAACTGCGCGAAACAGGTGGAGGCCTATAAGGCGGTCGGCTACAAGATCGCCGGCGTGGAAGGCCACCCCGTGGGGTTCGAACACATCAAGCAGGGCACCGAAGGGCGCGACCAGGAGATCGAGAACACCAAGTGGGCCATCGAGGCGCTCTCGAAGAACGGCATCGACATGATCTGCTACAACTTCATGGCGGGCCTGGGGTGGACGCGCACCAACCAGGCGGTGAAGGAGCGCGGCGGGGCGCTCACCAGCGAGTTCGATCTCGAAGCCGCCAAGGCCCAGGGTCTCACTGCCGCGGGCGAGATCAGCGAAGAGAAGATGTGGAAGAACATCGAGTACTTCATCAAGGCGGTGATGCCGGTGGCCGACAAGTTCAAGGTCAAGATGGCGCTCCACCCCGACGATCCGCCCATCAATCCGCTGCGCGGCGTCGCGCGCATCGTCGTCAGCAAGCGGAACTACGAGCGCATCATGGCCATGTACCCCAGCCCGTACAACGGCATCACGTTCTGCCAGGCCAATTTCGTGCTGATGAAGGAAGACATCTACTCTCTCGCCAAGGAGTGGTGCGAAAGGAAGAAGATCTTCTTCGTGCACTACCGCGACGTGGAGGGAGACACCCGCCACTTCCACGAGACCTTCCACGACAACGGGCCGACCGACATGATCCGCATACTGGAGGTCTACAGCAAGGCCGGCTTCGTGGGTCCCATCCGGCCCGACCATGCGCCGGCGCTGGCGGGCGAAGCGCAGAACGGCAGGGCCTCCGGCTACACCATCGGCGGCAAGGTGCTGGCCTTCGGCTACATGAAGGGAATCATGGACGCGGCCGGGCTGAAGTACGTCTGAGCCCGCAAGGTGGGACACGCGCTTTCGCCTGTCAACCCCAGCGAAGCTCGGGCGCCGCTGGCTGAAGCTGGTTGGCAGGCGAAGGCGCCGGCGCTTTCGCCTGTCAACCGCGGCCTTCACGGCCGCTCACCCGCTTTCCGATAAACGCCGCTCGAAGTACTCGATGGTGGACTTCAGGCCTTCCCTCAGCTCCACCTTCGGCTCCCAGCCGAGCTGCCGCCTGGCGAGCGATATATCCGGCTGGCGCTGCGTCGGGTCGTCCTGGGGAAGCGGCAGGCTGACGATTTCGGATCGCGATCCCGTCGAGGAAATCACCAGCTCCGCCAATTCGCGAATGGTGAACTCGTTCGGGTTGCCGATGTTCACCGGCCCGGTGAGACCATCCGCGTTCATCAGACGCCAGATGCCTTCGATCAGATCCGAAACATAACAGAATGATCGCGTTTGCCGGCCGTCCCCGTAAATCGTAATGGGCCGGTTGCGGAGGGCCTGCACGATGAAGTTGCTCACCACCCGGCCGTCGTCCACCGCCATCCGCGGGCCGTAGGTGTTGAAGATGCGCACAATGCGAATTTCCACGCCGTTCTGGCGGTGATAGTCCATCATGAGGGTTTCGGCCACGCGCTTGCCTTCGTCGTAACAACTGCGCAGGCCGATGGGGTTCACGTGCCCCCAGTACGATTCCTTTTGCGGGTGCTCCTTCGGGTCGCCATACACTTCCGAAGTCGACGCCTGCAGCACGCGCGCCCGCAGCCGCTTGGCCAGCCCCAGCATGTTGATGGTGCCCATCACGTTGGTCTTGACCGTCTTCACCGGGTTGTACTGGTAGTGGACCGGAGAAGCCGGGCACGCGAAATTGTAGATCTGGTCCACTTCCAGCAGAATCGGGTGCACCACGTCGTGCCGGACGATTTCAAAATGGGGATGCGAAACAAGATGGGCGATGTTGCCCTTCGAGCCGGTGAAGAAATTGTCCAGGCAAATCACCTCGGCGCCGGCCTCGATCAGCCGGTCGCATAGATGGCTGCCCAGGAAACCGGCCCCGCCGGTAACCAGAATTCTTTTGGACGGCACGCGAAAACACCTCCGCTACACAACGTGGCGCACGCACTCTTGCGTGCCGTGTCGAGACTCCTCTCGACACCCGCTCGCGCACAGAAAACCAAGCGTCGGCACGAGTGCGCGCGCCACACGAACACCGAATCTCTCTGCCCCACTTTACGGCGTGACGCCGACCGTCTTCTGCGCCTTGACATCGGCCGAGGACCCCCCAATGAGCAGGTCGATTTTCCCAGCCTCCACCACGAAGCTATGCTTATCCGCGTTCCAGTAGGCCAGGTCGCTCCCCTTGAGCGGGATCTTCACCGTTCGCGTCTCGTTCGGCCCTATCGTGACGCGCTGGAAACCCCTCAGTTGCTTGATGGGCCGTTCCACCGCCGATCCCTCATACTTCACGTACAACTGCACCACTTCGTCCCCGGCGCGCTTTCCCGTGTTCTTCACATCCACGCTCACCGAGATCTCGCCCTTTCCCGGAACCGTTTCGGCCGAAGTCTTCAGGTTCGAGTACTCGAACGTGGTATAGCTCAGCCCGTACCCGAACGGGTACTCCGGCTCCGCCTTCGAGTACATGTACGTGCGGCCCTTGCGTATGTCGTAGTCCATCATGGGCGGCAGGTCGTTCAGCGACTTGGGCCAGGTCACCGACAGCCGCCCGGCCGGGTTATAGTCGCCGAACAGCACGTCCGCCAGCGCGTTGCCTTCCTCCTGGCTGGAGTGCGCCATGTGAAGAATGGCGGGCGCGTTCTGTATAACGGCGCTCATGGAATACGGGAAGCTGGATTTCAGAACCACGATGGTCTTGGGATTCGCTCGCAGCATGCCCTGCACCAGTTGATTCTGCGCCTGCTCCAGTTCGATGGCCTGCCGATCCACCGCTTCCTTGCCTTCGCTGGGCGGGCATTGTCCGCCGAACGGCCCCAGGCAGGTCGGTTTGTTCCCTATGAAGACGATGGCTACGTCGGATTCCCGGGCGATGTTCGCCGCGTCGGAATTGTTGCTGTTGTCTACGATGTACCGCACCCGCACGCCCGGCCCCACCTTGGCCTTGATGCCTTCGAGCGGCGTCACCGTGTAAGGCGGAATCCCGCCGTACCAGTCGACCAACACGTCGTTGCCCAGCGCCCCGACTACGGCGATCGATTTCACGCTGGCCTTGTCGAGCGGCAGCAGGTTGTTCGCGTTCTTGAGCAGCACGATGGATTCCTGGGTCGCTTTACGCGCGATAGCCTTGTTCTTCTCGCCGTACCAGGGTTCCTCCGTGCCCGCGATCTTGTTGTACGGAACCATCTCGGGCGGGTCGAACTCGCCCAGCCGCATGCGCATACGGAGGTTGCCCTTGATGTCCCGCTCGATGTCCTCCACGGTGACCAGTTTCTTGTCCAGCGCTTCCTTGAGCCCCGCCACGTAGGGTTGGTCCAAAAAGACCGAGATGCCCGCCTTGACGCAGGCCGCCGTCGCCGTCGCGTTGTCCTCATAGTAGTGGAACGCCCGCACCAGGTTCCCCAGTGAGCCCGCGTCGGTCGAGACCATCCCGTCGAATCCCCAGTCCTTCACCGTGATGTCCCGGATGAACGGGGACACCGTGTTGGGAATCTTGTTGACCGCGTTGTAAGACGCCATATACGACTGGGCGTGCGCCTGCTCGACGCCCATCTGGAACGGGACCAGGTAGTACTCACGCAAATTGCGCTCGTCGAAATCGGATGACGAATGGCTCCGCCCCGCCTCGTTGCTGTTGGCCAGGAAGTGCTTCATGGTGGAGGCCGATAGCATGTACTTCGAATCGTCCCCCTGCATGCCTTTGATCATGCCCACCGACATCGATCCCACGTGGAAGGGATCTTCGCCAAACGACTCTTCGGACCGGCCCCAGCGCGGGTCGCGCGTCAGGTCCACGTTGGGGGCCCGGATGGCCAGCCCCACCCTTGCGCCGTTGAGCTTGACGAAGTAAACCCGGGCTTCATATCCCTCCACCGCGCCCACCTGCCGCAGGAGTTCGGTATCCCAGGTTTCGCCCAATCCCACCGACTGCGGGAACTGGGTGGACGTGATGCCGCCGCCACCCGCCCAGCCCAAGCCGTGCAGACCTTCGGTGAAGTTGGTAAACGCCTTGATATTCAGCCGCTCAATCGCCGGTTGCCGCTGGGCCAGCATGGCGATCTTCTCATCCAGGGTCAAAAGGGAAACCAGGTTGTCCACTCTCTGTTCGAGCGGAAGATTGGGGTCGCGGAAAGGCTCGGCGGCCGGGAGCGCCCGCGTCGCGCAGGCTGAGAGCAGCACTGCCAGACAGATGTTGGGTCGATGCAGTTTCATGAGAATAAAGTTCCGAGTGAACTTATCCTATATCCTTTCACCGTCCGGCGCATCCCCATGCGCAGTGCCACAGACCATCGCTTTTTGTGTCGGGTGGGACAGACCATCGTTTTTTGTGGTCTGTCATGGCTCCCAGTGGCACAGACCATCGCTTCTGTCGGGTGCCACAGACCATCGCTTTTTGTGGTCTGTCAGACCTCGGGCGCCACAGACCATCGTTTTTTGTGTCGGGTGGCACAGACCATCGCTTTTTGTGGTCTGTCGGACCTCGGGTGGCTACCAGGCCAGCGCCAGGGCCGTGGTTCGCGGATCGGCCCCGGCGCTGACCGTGCCGGTTTCGGCTTCCACCACAATTCCCGCGCTGTCGTTCAGCGACCACGAGCCGCTCACCGTCACTTTATGGCCGCGCCTGGCCAGTTCCCCTCGCACGGCGTCGGGGATGCGGCCCTCCATCGAGAGGTCGGCCGGGTACATGGTGTGCGGGAAAGGCGAAGCCGGGAAACTGCGCGTGGTCCAGCGCGGGGCTTCGATGGCCTGCTGGATGTTCATGCCGAATTCCAGCATGTTCAGCAGCGTCTGCATGGTGCGCATGCATTGGTCGTCGCCGCCCGGGCTCCCGGTAACCAGCAGCGGCCGGCCGTCCTTCATCACCAGCGTGCCTTGCAGCGTGCTGCGCGGCCGCTTGCCCGGCTCGAGCGCGTTGGCGTGCCCCGCAACCAGCGAAAAGTAGTCGCCGCGGCAATTGAAGATGAACCCCAGGTTCCCGATTACCACCTTGCTGCCGAAGCTGCTGTGCAGGCTGGGAGTGAACGAGATCAGGTTGCGGTCGCGGTCCACCGCGGCGATGTAGCTGGTGTCTCCCACGTGGTCCGCCTGGCCGCGCATATCCACGTCGCGCGGGCGCTCGACGGGCTTGTAATCCGGGCCGGCGAAGGGCGTCACGTCCCCGGGCCGGAACTCCCCCGACGCCTTGGCCGGGTCGATCAGCTTGCGCCGCCCGGCGGCGTACTCCTTCGACAGCAAACCCCTGTACGGAATCCCGATGAAATCCATGTCACCCAGGTAAGCGTCGCGATCGGCCATGGCCAGTTTCATGGCTTCCGCCGAAGTATGGATGTAGTCGGCGGAATTGAGACCCATTATCTTCAGGTCGTACCCTTCCAGGATGTTCAGCGCGAACAGCTCGGCGGGTCCCTGGCTGGCGGAGGGGTTCTTGTAGACTGTGTAGCCGCGGTAGTCGATGAAGACAGGCTCCTCCACCTTGGCGGTGTAGCCGGCGAAATCCTGGTAACGGAAGAGACCGCCGTTTTCTTCGCAGAACTTGGCCATTTCGCGAGCGATGTCGCCCTTGTAGAAACGGTCGCGCGCGGCCTTGAGCCCGGCCTGGCGGCCTTTGGAAGACGCTTTTTTTTCGGCTTCCACCAGCCGGCGCAACGTGCGCGCCAGGTCGGGATTCTTCCAAATTTGGCCCTCGCGCCACTGCCGGCCGTCCGGCGGCGCGAACAGGCGCACGCTGGTGGGGTACTTCCTAAGCGCTTGGGCGTTGAGCGTGGTTCCCATGGGAACGCCGCGCTCGGCCAGCTCGATGGCCGGAGCCAGCACGTCGGCGAACCTCCGGGTTCCCCAGCGCGATAGCAGGATGTACCAGGCGTCCACCACCCCGGGCACAGTGGCCGAAAGCAGGGAATCGTCCACCGGGATCTTGCCGCCGTTGTTGGTCTTGTACCATTCGATGGTGGCCAGCTTGGGCGCGGTCCCTTCCGCGTTCAGAGAGAATACCTTCCTGGCTTTGGCGTCGTAAATGAGCAGCGTAGCGTCGCTGCCCACCCCGTTCAGCCAGGGCTGCGCCAGGCCCAGCACCGCCTGGCCCGCCACGATGGCGTCGAACGCATTGCCTCCCGCGGCCAGCATGCGCTCCGCGGTTTGCGTGGCCAGCGGATGCATGGACGCGGCGGCATGGTCGACTCCGCGCGCCAGGGTTTTCATGGTCTGGGCGGCCCTCCGCCCCGCCGGCGCCTCCTGCGCGCCGGCCAGAAGCGCGGTGGACGCGCAGATCGCGACGATTGACCCCATTCGGTTCAAACCGGCCTCCCCGGGAAACGCTCAGTGTAGCGCGGGGACAGCTTTCACCCATCGGCTTTCAACTAAACCGCCTGCAAAAGTGGCGCTCTACTGGAACACTCCCGCCTTCTTGAAGTCTCCGCTCTTGACAAAACTCAAGACCGCCGGGTCCGCGTGCCGCCGGAAGGCGTCGTTCACCTGCTGTGGCGTCAGCGCGGCCACCGCCGCGTCCAGTTTCGCATCCCAGTCCAGGGTACGGCCCCAGCGCTCGCGGTCCACCAGCAGGCTGGCGATGGATGCTTCCTCCGAGCGGTTCACCGCTCGCTCGTCCAGCCACGTCTTCTTGGCCTTCTCCACTTCGTCGGCCGTAAAGCCGTCCTTTAGCGCCCTGGCGAGTTCCTCGTTGAACGCGGCTTCCACTTTCGGCATGTTCTGCGGCGCCGCGATGGCCGACGCCGAGAACCTGCCTCCATCGTCCTTGGTGGGGACGGAGAACCCCGCTGACGCGCCGTAGCTCAGGCCGTCCTTGACGCGAATGCGCTGAAACACCCGTGAGTTGGGCGAGCCGCCGAAGACCACGCCCGCAATGGTGACCGCCGCCAGATCCGGATCTTCGTCCGTCATCTTCATTGACGCCGCGGCGAGGAAGTACGCATTCTGCTTATCCGGCGTCTCGATCTTATGATTGATCGGCTCCACTTTGGCGTACGGGTTGAGGATCCGCTGGTAGCGGCTGGCGCTCTTCCAATCGCCGAAAAGCTCCGTCACGAGCTTTTCCACCTGCGCCGGATCGAACTGGCCGGAGATCGCGATCTCGCCCTCTCCCACGCCATAGAACTGCGCGTAGAACTGGCGCACGTCGTCGAGCGTGACCTTCTTCACATCCTCGATGTCTTCATCGATTGTGCCGGTATAACGCACGTCGCCGCGCGCATACCTGGCGTTCATGTGCCGGCTCAAATCGAGCGAGGCCAGGGAACTTGGCTCGCTTCTCATGCTCTCGTAGCTGGCGATTCGCTGCTGCCGGATCTGCTCGAGTTCCGCTTCGGGGAACGCCGGCTCGCGCAACAGCTCCCGGGCGAATCGCAGGGAATCGGCCAGGTTGGCTTCGAGCGTCCGGATGCTCGCCGAGGCGCCGGTCACGCCGCCGGATACCCTGATCTGCGCCTTTAGACGGTCGGTCTCGTCCTGAATCTGCTGGCGGGTTTTGTTCTTCGTCCCGCGCATCAGCAGCAACCCCGCCATCGACCCGGCGGCGGATTTGCCGAAGAGCGATCTTTCGTCGCCGAACCGGACGCTCATCAACGCCACCACGGTTCCGCCGCGCGTCTTCTTGGGGAACATGAGCAGCTTCAATCCATTGGGCAGCGTCCTGCGGATCACCCGGGCCTCGATATTGGCGGGCGTCGGATCGAAGGCCTCGCCGGTCGAAATGGTCTCACCGCCTTTGTAGTCCTTGAACAGCGCCGCCGGGTCCGGCGCGGCCGGAATTTCAGCCCGATCCGGCGTCTTGGTCGGAATAAACTCGCCCAAGGTGCGGTTGGAAGATTTCAGGTAAGCCTTCGCCACGCGGGCAACATCGGCGGGCGTGACGTTCTTGACTTCGTCGCGCCTGAGGAAAAAATCGCGCCAGTCGCCATCGCCGGCGTACTCACCCAGTGACATCGCCACCGAGGCCGAATTCGTCAAAGCGAGCTCGATGTTTTTCAGTATCCGGGCTTTGGCGCGATCCACCTCCTCTTGAGTGGGCGGTTGGTTGGCAAAGTCCTCCACAACGCTCAGCAAAACTCGCTGGGCATCCTCGATCGACTGATCCGGCTTGAGCTGGGCGTACGCCAATATGTAGCCCGGATCGTGCATGCCGTCGGCCCCCATGCTGGCGGAAACGGCCTTCTTGCCGTCCACCAGGGCCTTGTACAGCCGGCCCGTCTGGGTGGCGCCCAGTACCTGCGCCATCACCTCGAGGGGCGCCAGATCGGGGTGCAGCGCCGCCGGAACGTGGTACACCGCCATGATCGCCTGGATATCGCCAACCCGGCGCAGGGTCACGGAACGTTCGCCTTCCTGCGTCGGCTCCACGGTGTATGGCTGTGGCAGCGCGCGCTGCGGCTTGGGGATCGCGCCCATGGTTTCCGCCACGTAGCCCAGAACCTTCGATTCGTCGAACTGTCCGGCAATGATAAGGACCGCATCGTCGGGCTGGTAGTACTTGCGGTAAAAAACCGCCAGGTTGTCGATGGGAACCCTTTCCACATCCGTGCGGTTGCCGATGACGGTCTTGCCGTAGTTGTGGAAGTTGTAAGCCGCCGCCAGCGTGCGTTCCTCCAGAACTTCGAGCGGGCTGTTCTCGCCGGCCTCCATTTCGTTCCGCACCACCGTCATCTCGGTGTCCAGGTCCTTTTTCGCCATGGTCATGGCGACCATGCGGTCAGCCTCCAGGCCCAAGGCCCAGCGCAGATTCTCGTCGCCGGCGTTCAACGTCTCGTAGTACATCGTCTGGTCGTAGGAAGTCTCGCCGTTGAAATTACCGCCCGTGCGGTCGGTCAGTTCCTTGAAGATCTCCCTGCCGGATTTCGTGGACTTGAAGGTCATATGTTCCAGCAGGTGCGCCATGCCGGTCTCGCCGTATCCTTCGTTGCGCGAGCCCACCAGGTAAACCACATCGACCGTTATTTTAGGTTTCGAGTTGTCCGGGAAGAGTAAAACGTGAAGGCCATTCGCAAAAGCGTACTCCGTGATGCCCTCAACGGAGGTCACCTTCTGGACGCCTCGGGGCAGCGTTTGAGAAAAAGCCGCAACAGTCAGTACGACGGAAGCTAAGGAAACCGCGACAAGTCGCCTAAATGAAATCGTCATCTTTGCCTCCCGGCCACGAGCCAGTATACACCCCGCCGCCGGGTCCGATCCGGCCATCCGCGGTTTTGGACCTTTCGATCGCCTTTGGTCAAGATCTCCTCCTAGCGGAAAGCTGATACCTTATAGCCTATAGCTAAACGCTCCATGCGATTCGCCCTGCTCGCCATTGCCCTGCTCTGTCTCCTGGCGTACGCGCCCAGCCTCTCCCTGCCATTGTTTGAGGACGACTACGGCAATCTCATTCAGGCCCAGGTTTATGGACCCCCCGCCGGCCTTCCGCAATTGATGCACGACGCCGTCTTCCGCCTGCGCGCCACCAGTTACTGGGCTATGTGGCTGCTCTGGCGGGCCTTTCATCTTACGCCTTGGGGCTATCACCTGGCCAGTCTGATCCTGCACATTGCCAACGCCTGGCTGGTGTATGCGCTGGCCGCTTCGTGGCAGTCTACGCGGCCCGCCGCCTTCTGGGCCGCCGCCTTTTTCGCCGTCGCCGAGGGCCATCAGGAAGCCGTGATCTGGTTCTCCGCTATCAACGAGCTGCTCCTGTTCTTCTTCGGCGCGGCGTCCCTGCTGTGCTGGGTTCGCGCGGACCGCGCGCGCCGCCCCTGGCTGCCGCGCCTGGGCTCCGCGGCCCTGTTCGCGCTGGCCCTGCTTTCGAAAGAATCGGCGGTGATTCTGCTGCCGCTGTTCCCGCTGGCATCCCCCGCGCCGCTCCGCCGCGCGGTGCTGCGCCTGGCGCCGCACATCGCGCTGGCCGGCCTGGCCATCGCCTCGGTGCTGGCCTCCCGCAGCCAATTCGTTCCGCTTTTCCGATGGCAGCTTTTCGCTCGCCGCGCCTTTCTGGATCACCTGGCCCCGCTCCGCCGCGCGCCTGCTATGGGTCTGGGGATGGCTCTCCCTGGCCACCCTGGCCGCCCTTCGCGCGCGCGATGTGGGAAAACCGGTCTTGGCAGGCGGAACCGCCGGCCCCACCTACAGCGCCAAGCCGGCTTGGCTGGCCCTCGCCTGGATGGCGCTCGGCCTGCTTCCCTACAGCTTCCTTACCTACTCCACCCAGATACCCAGCCGCCAGACCTACCTCGCCAGCGCCGGACTCGCATTCCTTGCCGGCCTGGCCCTGGCGCGGCTCTCCGCCTGGAAACCCTCCGGACCCAGGCTCGCGGCGGCCGCGGCGGCCGTCGCGCTGCTGGCCAACGTGGGGTATCTGTGGACTCGAAAACGCGCCCAGTTCCTCGAGCGGGCCGCGCCCACCGAGCAACTCATCGCCCTGGCCCGGCGCACAACCGGCCCCATCTGGGTCCGCTGCTTTCCCCGCAACGCCTACATCGCCCAGACCGCCGTGCAACTCGGCGCCGGCCGGCCGCCGTCCATCCTGGTCTGGAGCGAAGCCGAAGCCATCAGGCGGGGGCCACCGAGTTCTGCTATCGGGAACGCTAATCCCTCCAGTGGGCCAGACCATCGTTTTTTGTGGTCTGTCACGGCCTCCAGTGGGACAGACCATCGTCTTTCGTGGTCTGTCAGCCTCCAGTGGGACAGACCATCGTTTTTTGTGGTCTGTCAATGCCTCGTGAACTCTCACATTTCCTGGAGAAACCGAGGCCCGACGGCACACTACTCCTCCAGTGGGACAGACCATCGTCTTTTCGTGGTCTGTCAATCCTCGTGAACTCTCACATTTCCTGGAGAAACCGAGGCCCGACGGCACACTACTCCTTCAGTGGGACAGACCATCGTTTTTCGTGGTCTGTCGCGCTTTGCCAAAACGCTATGGCCTTCACTCGCCGACACCTTCCCCACTGGATTCCGGAGGAAACCGTCGTCTTTGTGACATGGCGCTTAGCTGGCTCCCTCCCACCTCAATCGGAGGCCGTGGACCGGTGTGACCGAAATCCTCTTCGGGTGGGACAGACCATCGCCTCTCGTGGTCGGTCATGCCTTGCCAAACAGGAGCGACTCGACCAGGCGCCATCCGGTCCCGCCTGGCTGCGGGAACCGCGAGTCGCCTCTGTGGTTGGGAACGCCCTCCTGTATGGCGAGGCGGTTCGCCGGTTCTACCAACTCCACGCGTGGGTGGTCATGCCCAACCATGTCCACGCGATCTTCCAACCGCATGCGGCGATGCCTGCAATCATGCGATGGCTCAAAGGGAGAACTGGCCGCGTGGCTAACCGGATTCTGGGCCGCGCCGGGACGCCCTTCTGGCAAGACGAGTCCTTCGACCATTGGGTACGGTCAGCGGAGGAACTCCAGTATCTGATCGAGTACGTGGAAGACAATCCGCTGGAGGCCGGCTTGGTCGGAGCTAAAGAGCAATGGCGATGGTCGAGCGCCGGCTGGATGACAGACGACACAACCCGATCGTCTGTCCCACATCATCCATTCCACGACGAGCGTTCCCGGCGCAAGTACTCATCGACGTCGACGCCTTGCCAGACACCCTTGCCCAAGCCCTGAAGCTCCAGCAGGCTGCGGCGCGGTTGGCGGTCCAACTCGTCGCTCAGCCGCCCCACGATGTCGGCGATTAGGCGCAACTGGTCGGCCGGACCTAGGGCTTCGACCGATCTCTTCGCCTGGTCGTAACGCGGGTTAGGCATGTCGCTCATCCCCATGACCACACGATACCGCTCTTCGTGGCCGGGACGCCACCTGAGCATCGCTCTGAAGTAAGCCGCTCATGTCGCTGAAAGTGGCTTCGCCGCCATGTCATAATACTCCAGATGATCCGAGCCTCCCTGGCCGTCCTGGCCGGTTTGCTTGCCACGGCGCTGTTCGCCGTGGCGGCGGATGCCTTGGCCGTGCGCCTCTTCCCCGCTCAGTTCAGCCCCGCCGGCCAGGTCCATGGCGCCGGCATGCTCGCCGCCATGCTGCTCTACACCCTGCTTGGCTGCGCGCTCGGCGGTTGGGTGGCCGGGGCGGTGGCCCGCGCCCGAGCACAGCTCGCGGCCCTCGTGCTGGCCGCCGTGATCGTCGCCTTCACCATCTTCAATTTCGTTCGCATGCCTGCCGGTCTGCCGCTGTGGTGGGGCGCCCTGGCGGTGCTCCTGGCCGCCCCCGCCGTGACCCTGGGGGCCAGGCTGCACGCCGAGCGCCGTTCGCCCTGAAAATATCCCGAATTTCCCTCTTGACAAACAATCGCAATTTGCAATACACTAATCACAGATTGCGATATGAAGCTCGGTGAAAAACTTCGATACCTGCGGGAAGTCGAGGGCGCCCTGCGCGGCGTGGACCGCGAACTCTCCCAGCAGGAGGTGGCCCGGCTGGTGCAGAAGGAGTTAGGCAAATCCATCAGCCAGAGCTATCTCTCGCAGATTGAAAGCGGCGCGCGGCCGCACATGTCCAACTCCACGCGCATGTTGCTGGCGCGCTTTTTCAAGGTACAACCGGGCTACCTGGTGGACGATCCGGAAGGCTACCACAACGAGCTGGTCTCCGACGTCGGCGCGCGCGAGGACAAGCTGGATCTGTGGCTGGTACAGGGGGCCGAGCGCTTCTCGCGCGATGCGGAGCTGCACCAAGCCCTCTTAGCCGTGGCGCGCCATTCCGATTCGCGCATGTGCGTGGTCCTGCTGGGCGAGATTCTCGAGAACCCCGGCCTCGCGGACCGCCTGATGGAGGTGCTGCGCGGGCAGGCCGCGCCGGCCAATCGCAAGACGAGGAGGCGTTCATGAACTGGTCCGATTTCTATCTGGTCTGCTTCCTTCTGGGATTCGGGCTCAGCGCCCTGGCGCTGCTGGTGGGTTCGGTGCACTTGCATCTTCCGCACCTGCACATCCACCACGGAATCCACATGCCGCGGGCCGGCGTTCACGGGGCGGAATTGCCCTGGTTCAATTTCGGAACCATGGCCGGCTTCCTGGCCTGGTTCGGCGGCACGGGATATCTGCTCGACCGCTACTACGGGGTGTGGATCGTGTTGTCGCTGGGCATCGCCACGCTCAGCGGCCTGGGCGGGGCGTCCATCGTTTTTCTGTTCATCGCCAAGGTCCTGATGCGCCGCGAGGCCTCGCTCGACCCCGCCGACTACGATATGGTCGGCGTGCTGGGCCGGCTGAGCATTCGCATTCGCCCCGGCGGCACCGGGGAACTGATTTATTCGCAGGAAGGCACGCGCCGCGTCGCCGGCGCGCGCAGCGAGAATGGCGCCGCCATTCCCAAGGGCGCGGAAGTGGTTGTCACGCGCTACGAAAAGGGCATTGCCTACGTTCGCCCGTGGGACGAGCTTATGGGCGAGTTGGAGCCTAAGAGCTGATTTCGATGGGCGAGGCCATTCTCGCCCGAAGGAGAGACGCATTTTTATGGAGAACCCGTCGTTTGTCATCGCCGGCCTCATGCTGCTGGCCATCGTCTTCCTGATGGCCCTGTTCGCCAAGCTGTTTCGCAAGGCCGGGCCGCACGAAGCCATCATCGTTTACGGATTCCGCGGCACCCGCGTGGTCAAAGGCCGCGGCACGGTGATCTTTCCGATGGTGGAGAATTGCAGGGGACTCTCGCTCGAATTGATGTCGTTCGACGTCGCGCCCAAGCAGGATCTCTACACCCGCCAGGGCGTGGCCGTAACGGTGGAAGCGGTGGCCCAGATCAAGGTCAAATCCGACCCCGAAAGCATCCTCACCGCCGCCGAGCAGTTCCTCACCAAGACGCCCGAGGAACGCGAGGGCCTCATCCGCCTGGTCATGGAAGGCCACCTGCGCGGCATCATCGGCCAGCTCACCGTGGAGGAGATCGTCAAGCAGCCGGAGATGGTGGGCGACCGTATGCGCTCCACCTGCGCGGACGACATGAACAAGATGGGCCTGGAGGTCATTTCCTTCACCATCAAGGAGGTCCGCGACAAGAACGAGTACATCACCAACATGGGCCGGCCGGACGTTGCGCGCATCAAGCGCGACGCCGAGATGGCCACCGCCGAAGCCGAGCGCGATACCGCCATCAAGCGCGCCGTGGCCTCGCGCGAAGCGGCCGTCGCCAAGGCCCAGGCCGACCAGGAGCGGGTGCTCGCCGAGACCCTTTCCCAGACCAAGCAGGCCGAAGCCCAGCGCGACCTGGAAGTGAAGAAAGCCCAGTACCTGGAGATGGTGAAGAAGCAGCAGGCGCAGGCCGACAAGGCTTACGAGATCCAGGGCAACATCATGCAGCAGCAGGTGCGCGCCGAAGAGGTCACCATCCACCAGATCGAGAAGGAGCACGAGGTCAAGGTGCAGGACGCCGAAATCACGCGCCGCGACCGCGAGCTCACCGCCACCGTGCTGAAGGCCGCCGAGTTCGAGCGGCGGCGCATCGAGACCCTGGCCGAAGCCGAAAAGAGCCGCCTCATCATGGAGGCGGAGGGCCGCGCGTCTTCCATTCGCGCGCAGGGCGAAGCCGAGGCCGAGATCATTTTCAAGAAAGGCGAAGCCGAGGCCAAGGCCATGAACGTGAAGGCCGAGGCCTACCAGCAATTCAACCAGGCGGCCATCGTCGACAAGCTCATCACCGGCTTGCCCGAGGTGGTCAAGGCCCTGGCCGCGCCGCTGGCCAACGTGGACAAGATCACCATAATTTCCACCGGCAACGGCGACACCGCCGGCATGAGCAAGATCACCGGCGATATGACCAAGATGGCGGCCCAGATCCCCGCGCTCTTCGAAACGCTCTCCGGCATGCCGCTGAGCGATCTGTTCGCCAAGGTGCGGTTGATCGGGGACAATCCCCCCAAGCCGGAAGACAAGACCAAGGGCGTCGCGCCCGGCGCGGCGCAGTAAGTCAGGCAGTAAGTAAGGAAAGGAGAATCCCATGGCGCTCTTAGAGAGGGTATCGACACTGATCCGGGCCAATATCAACGACCTGGTGGACAAGGCCGAGGACCCGGAAAAAATGATCAAGCAGGTCATCCTGGACATGCAGAATCAACTGCTCCAGGTGAAAACACAGGTGGCCATTTCCATCGCCGATCAGCATGTCCTGGAGAAACGGTTTCAGGAGAACGAGGAGAACGAGCGGCAGTGGCGGCGCCGCGCGGAGCTGGCCGTGGATAAGGGCGACGACCAATTGGCGCGCGCCGCCCTGGAGCGCGCCATGAGCCACCAGACCACCGCCGCCAGCTTCCAGCAGCAAGTGGACGACCAGAAGACCCAGGTGGAGAATCTCAAATCCGCCCTCCTCAAGCTGCAACAGAAGCTGGCGGAGGCCGAAGCCAAGAGCGATATGCTGATCGCGCAGCATCGCCGCTCGCGGGCGCTCGGCAAAGCCACCGAAGCCGGCCTGACCATGGGCGACGACTCCAAGTCCGCGGCCTTCGACCGCATGAAGGATAAGGTGCGCCACGGAGAAGCCACCGCCCAGGCGCGCAGCGAGCTGCTCTCCGACGACGTGGAGGACCGCTTCGCCTCGCTCGAGAAACAGCAGGAGATAGACCGCCTGCTCAATGAGCTGAAAGCCAAACGCAAGCCCGCCTGAACCGTTCCCTCGCGGGCGGGAGTCGCCCGCCCGCGAGACCCGCGCCACTGGAGACATCATGAACCACAAAGCCAAGATCGATTGGTGGATTCCTGTCGCCCTGCTCCTGGGCGTGCTCGCCCCCCTGGCCGGGGCCAAGCTCTGGATCACCATCCCCCTGTTCCTGGCTGTCGGTATCTGCGGCTACCCGCAGCATTATGAAACCACCGAACGGGGTCTCGCCATCCACGCCGGCCTCATCCGCCGCGTGATCCCTTACGAAGCCATCACCTTTATCGGGCCCAGTGAGGAAGCGAGCTTCGGCTTCGCTCTCTCGCTCGACCGCGTCAGCGTGCGGTATGGCTCGAACGCCGGGCTGCTGATTTCCCCCGCCGACTACCGCGCCTTCCTGGCCGACATGGCCAGCCGCGCTCCGCAGCTCACCCGGCGCGGGCACGACCTGGTGCTGGGCTACGCCTGAAGGCCGCCATGGAAAAGCTCTTCCACTTCGATTCCCCGCGCGAGGTCTACACCGCCGATGCCTGCGTGATCTCCTGCTTCGACGCGCGCTTCGAGCCCGCCATGCGGAAGTTTCTCAAGCGGCGCGGGGTGATGGTCTTCGATCACGTCAAGATTCCCGGCTCGGTCAAGGCGCTGGCCGCCCCGGCGTGCGACGCGGACCGCGACTTCGTGCTGCGCATGGTGCGCATGTCGCGCGACCTGCACCGCTCGCCGCGCCTCCTGCTCATCGCTCATAACGACTGCGGGGCCTACCCCGGCGGGTCCGCGGAGACCATAGCCGGCGATGTGCTGCGCGCCGCCGAGGCGCTGCGCGCCGCGGAGCCGGACATGCCCGTGGAATGCTACTTCGCGGATTTCGACGGAGTCTATCGAATCGGTTAGCCGCGATTGCCCAGCAATTCCCCGAGCGCCGCGCGGTGGGACAGACGATCGGTTTTCGTCGTCTGTCGAAGCCCTGTCGAAGCCCCGTGGGACAGACGATCGGTTTTCGTCGTCTGTCGAAGCCCTGTCGAAGCCCCGTGGGACAGACGATCGGTTTTCGTCGTCTGTCGGGACGTGCCTCCATTGTCCACGAACATGACAGACCACACAAGGCGATGGTCTGTCCCACCCCCTGCTACCATGGAGGCGTCCCCATGAGTCTCGACTGGCTGCAGACACGTATTACCGAAGAGAAGGACCGTCGCGAACGCGAGGCCCGTATTTTGGAGCGGCTGCCGAGCGCTCTCGAGGAGGTGCATGCCAACCTGGCCGCCTGCATTGAAGCCTACGCCGGGGCCTTCGGTCCGGACGCCGCTCAAATCCGTTTCGAGAATGCCCGCATCGTGGTGACCGTCCGCGAACAGCGCCAGGAAAGCTGGGAAGAAACCGCCAGGGTGGAAATCTCACTGGCTCCCAAGCTGCCCGGTTTTCAGGTGGAGGGAGCCGGCGAACCGCTCCCCGTCGAAGTAGGCATTCTGGCCGGAGACAAGCTCTTCTACAAGCATCGCGAGAAATTCCTCAGCGTCGAGGATGTCGCGCGGCGCGCCCTGGACCGCGCCCTGTTTCCCAAGCTCCGCGAATAGCGCCCGCCGCAGAGCCGGCGCACGCGGTCAATTCTGCAGCGGCGCGAGATGACGGCCGGACGGCGGGCAGACCGTGCAGCGGTCATATAGGAGATAATTCCGCCGCGGCTGCCCATCGGCGCCGGCAGCGGTTACGATCAGCGGCCCCGCGCTTAGAACGCAGGGCCGGCCCGAGGCTTGGGGGCCGCAAAGAAGTTGCCAAGTCATGGTGGTCGAGGATTGTTCGAGCAGGCCGATCAGGGCCGCGCGCGCCGGACCCGGCGTCGCGCCCCACTCGAATTGGCAGTCGCTGGGCACGGGCGCACCGATGTTCACTGAGAATCCTCCCGGACAGGCGGCTCCAGCGTGCGCGAAGTGCTGATTGAACTGCATGCTCGGCCCGCACAGCATTTTCGTTCCCGATCCAGCGCTGACCGCATCGCACAGTGCCTGCAAATGCCCCGATGGAGAACGCCTCGCGGCTGGAACGGCGACGATCATGTCGAGCAGGGATACAGCCGGTGCCAGCCTTCCCCCTGCATCGTTGGCCAAGGCAGGAACAATGTGCAGCCCATAGCTGGAGTTGGCCACCCGGAACTTGGGGCCGTCGTTTTGGACGTGGTATGCGTCCAGGATGCGGCCGACCAGCGCGGCGTCCAGGGCAGGGGCGTCGGCTCCGCCCACCCGGAAGGGTAATTGAAAACTGCGGTGTTTCGGCACTAAGGCGAGCTCGGGCTTTGCGGTTCTGATATTCGGGTTGACCTCGATGTCGCCTGGCCACGACAGAATCGATTCCTCGTACGTTACCGGCCTGGAGTATGCCGACTCCAGCATCCTCGCGACCTCCGAGAGCGGGCGAGACGCATCCGTTATAGCCTGCGGGTTGGCGGATCCAACGTCCTGCGCGGTCGCCGTGGGCCATCCCAGAATGGCGGCGGCCAAGACCATCCCTGCCGCAATTGCGGGTCCTTCGACCATCCTCTTCATCTTCGTCGCCTCCATGGCTCACCAATTAAAAGCCGGTTACATTATCTCTCCGCAAGTAGGGCATAGCTGTTCTTCAGGGCAAGGGGATTCCCTGATAAGCGCCGTGGTTCTTCGATCCTCACTCCGCCCGATCATTTCGCGGCTTCTTACCGTCGCGCGATCCTCTTCAGCAGCCCCTCATACGCGTCCGTTACCGCTTCCCACGAATACCGCTCCCGCACGCGGGCCATGGCCGCCTGGCGCAGCGATCCCAAGGTGACATCAGGAGTTCGAAGACTCTTCTCGACACGTCTTCGCGGTTGTGACATAGCCCCGTAACCAAGCGTCGGCGCGAGCGCCGGCGCGGCGCACGGGAGAGCGCGCGCCACAGCTTTGGCCCGTAGCGCTGCGAGGTTCACGCGGAGAGACGTCCTATTGGCGGGGGGCCGGACTTCCCGAGCGAGCGGGATCCGCGGGAACCCCGCCGGATCGCGCCTACTTCGTGGGAATGCGCTGGCAATTGGTGCAGCGGTCGTACGACACGACCCTCCTGGTTGGCCCAACCGCCAGCGGCATCATAGCGAAGTAACACGTCTTGTCCTGCCAGATAGGTCCGCACTCAAGCCGCCACGACATCGTCGATGAGGAGCCGTCCATAAGGTCGATCAGCGCGTCGCGCGCCGCCATCTTGTCCACGCCCCACTCGAATAGCATGTACGGTCTCTCGGCCCCAGTCATCTTGCTCGGAATCGGAAGGAGATATCCGTTAGCCGCATAATAATCGTCGAACCAAGTCGTGGTTATATTCACGGGAATGCCGCTTGCCGCGGTCACCGCCTGAAACACGGCGGTCAAGTGCTCGGAGGCCGTGCGCCGGGCCTTGGGCACGCTGACCACTGTGTCAAGCGGGCTGGATGCCGCCACCAAGGCGCCGGTTTCATCGTGTACTTGTAAGGGGACAATGTGGACGCCCAACCGGGACTCCAGCACGCGGTAGCGGGCTTGGCTGGGATTCTGCTGGTGATACGCTTCCACCACTTTGTTCACCAGCTCGGCGTTCAAGGTAGGAGCCTCCGCCGGAGTGATTCCCGGCGGCATCACGAGCGTGTGCCGCAGCACCCTGAAATACCGCTGGCCGTCGGGCGTCGGCGCCTGGGCGCCGGGCGTCGGCACGAGGAACTCAATCTCACTGCGCGCGAGCCGCTGTGGGTCCTCGTACGTAACAGGCTTCGCGTAGAGCTGTTCGAGCCGTCCCGCGGCCTTCTCCAGGGGCATCATCCATGTGAAAACGTCTTGCGCGAGTGCGGGCCGGGGGCCCGACCCGGCCAACAGGATCCCCGCTAGCGCGAGAGCGCCCTTCGGCATTTTCAGTGAACGAGCTATTGCCTTCCTGCGGTCCATAGAATTCCCTCCCTACTTGACGGGACGAACCGAATCGGGGCTCGTCCACGCCCTTCCCTTGCCTTGTAACGCCAGCCTGTCCTGCCCCTTTTCACGGCCCAGACACCGTACGCGGCACGCCACTAGGGGGGAGACCACGGTATGTGGTCACAGTGGATCCGTCCACATTGATGCCTTGCCAGTTAAAATCGAGTGGGTAATCCTGGAAATACACGCTCTGGTAAACTGTCCATCCACAGGGGCAGATTAATTTCCCTGTGCGTTCGAGACCGCTATAATACCTCACCCAATCGTCGCCGGTATAAATCTCGTCGCCGTACACACCCATGGCTACGTGAACCTCCTTGTAAGGAGGCAGGACCACATAGTAACCAACAACTTGGTCATGGCAGGAGTCGTCGAAGGTATTATCTAGATCCAGATATTCGTCGATCCTTCCGCCCTCGTACGCAGTCACACTTTCAGGATCAAGAAACATCTCGAAAACGGCGCCCCAGACGCCGCCGTTAACTCCGTCAGGTTTGTCGGAATAGAAGGTCGCTGTGTCACCACTAGGATAGCCCCAGTCTTGCGCCACCACGTCTTCGCTTTGGCTATAGCCGTCATAGGACCAGCCCGCCTCATAGTACTCGAAGGAATAATAATGCTCGGCGTCTATATAATATTCCTGTCCTGGAGATGCATACCAGTTGACGTAAGCGGTTACGTCGTCCCACCCGTCGTTCTCGACTGAGGTCTCAGGCTCGTCGGAATACCACTCCTCGGAACCCCACTCCCACAAGTTCGAATCTATTTCTAACGCAACCCCACCGTAATAGTCCTAACTGCGCGAGTATCCGTATATTTCGTTCCAGTACGGGTCATACTCAATATCCGACGAACAATAAGCGACATAACAGCTCTGAGCCCGGGCGTTCCCAGGCAGGAGCAGGGCCGCCAGACATGCGAGAAACGCCACGAGGCAGGTGCGAGTCATATTGGCTGATTTCCTCCGCCCGGTCATTTCGCGGTCACCCCCGGCGCCGGCGGCGCCACCCCCGGCGGCCGCACCTTGGCGGTCCGGCGAACGAAGACGTCGAACAACTTAAACCGGGCCGGCCCAAAAGCGGTTTGCAACTGAGCGACGTGGTCGAGCACATTCTGTTGACGCAGGTTTGCCCGATCCTGTTGCGCCTGGGGGCTGCTGTCCAACGCATGCGCTGCGAGCAACGCGCGGTTGGCGGCGGTCATGGCGTCGCTCTTCTGGCGCCAGTCCGCCGCGACGGCCTTGAGGGCGGCCTCCTCTTCGCTCGTAAGCTGCGCCCCCCTTCGGATCGAGGATCGCGCCCAGGTGTCGTCCTTGCCTTGGGCGACCAACTGGTTGGCGACCTGTTCCAGCCACGTCACCCGGAAGAGGAACTCGTCGTAGAGGACGTAGTACGGAACCGGTGCGAGGGGCTGGACTTGAGGGTCCTGGCAAAGCGCCGGGAAACCGGCGGCGACCAGCAAAGATACAGCAAGAACACGCGAAAACATGCCCGCCATGCCTCCTTTTGTACTGGGGGTATCTGAGGGCTACAGTACACCTACATTTGGGGGGGGCAATAGTTTTAATTGAATTTTAATAATAATCAGAATCGTGATTTCTTATTGGACGTGGCCGGTCCTCGCGGCCGCGACGGCCGGGCGGTTTGCGCCATAACCGCTCGCTTACCCTCGCTCCCCCGCGATCCTCTTCAGCAGCCCCTCATACGCGTCCGTCACCGCTTCCCACGAATACCGCTCCCGCACCCTGGCCATGGCCGCCTCGCGTAACCGGACTCGCTCTTCCTCAGGCATGGCCAGCGCCAACTCGATCTTCGCGGTCAGCTCTTCCGGCTCGAAGGGGATGCCGGCCCCGGCCGCCACCTCCGCGTTTTCCGGCGTGTTGCGATACAGGGTCAGCGCGCCGCGGCCCATGGCCTCGATCAACGCCGGGTGCGTGCCGCCCACCTCCGTGGCGTGGATGTACGCGAAGCAGTGCGAGCCCAGCTCGCCATACCGCTCGCCATAGATCGCCCCGGGCATCACGATGCGTGCATCGCGCGTGTCGCGCACGCGGCTGATGTACTCCGGCGCGTAGGGCGCATCCCCGATGAGCGCCAGCTTCATGGATGTGTCCACGCGCTCGAAGGCCTGCCGCACTTCGAGCGGATGGTTCTCCGGCTCCATGCGGCTGACGTAGAGGAAGTAGGCGCCCGCCTCCAGGCCCAACTCCCCGAGCACGCCCGCGCCGGCCGTCTTGCCGATCTCCGCCCCGTAGGGAATAAACACGGTCTCCTTGTGGTAGCGCCCGCGGTAGTAGCTCTGGATGGCCAGCGCATCGGTGATCACGGCGGTGGGGCAGAAGGTAGCCAGGCGCTCCGAGACCAGGTACCACGCCCGGGCCAGGCGGTTCCACTTCTTGCGTTTGCGCTCCAGCCCGTCCACGTTGAGCGCCACCGGCATTCCGAACAAGCGCGGCCAGAGCGTGAAGATGGCGTTGGCGCCATTGCAGTAGAGCGCCGCATCCACGCGATGCGCCAGCACGCTCAAGGTGGAAAGGAAGGCGTGCGCCAGGGTGTCGAAGTACTTGTGCCGGATGGTGGGGAGATAGCGCAGCCGGACTCCGCGGTAGCGGCTTTCCGAATGCCTCTCGCGGCAGTAGACCGTGACCTCGTGCCCCCGCGCCGCCAGGCGAATGGAGAGTTCCTCGGCGAAGGTTTCGAATCCGCCGTAGTGGGCTGGAATGCCGCGCGTGCCCAGAATGGCGATGCGCATAGGCGCCGCGCGGCCTACGTCTTCGCGGTCTCGGAACGCGAAAGCAGGCGCACCATCTTGCGGGACGCCTTATGGCTCACCGGCGCGTACTGGAACCAGGCGGCGATGTAGTTATCGTCCACCCTCCGGCGGGCCTGGATCTGGCGCCGCTTGTTCACCACCCGCCCCAGGTTGCGGGCCAGGTACCAGTAGGCCTTGAGCGAAGTGTGCTCCCACAGCAGGCACCACGCCAACACCACGACGTCCCGCGTAGTGATGGAGAACCAGTTGCGCCGGTAGAGGTTCGGCGAGATGTTCTTGATGCGCATCAGGAACCGGTTCTTTACCGAGTGCATGTTGATCTCGGCGGGCAGGGCGCGCCGGTTTCCGGGCAGCGCCTTGCGCACGTGGTATCCCCGCGCATAGGGAACGTACAGGCACTTCCAGCCCATCAACTGCGCCCGCCACGCCACGTCGGCGTCTTCCCGGTAGGCGAAGAAATCGCTGTCGAAGAACTCTCCGTCGATGGAGACGTCCTCGATCATGGCGCGCCGGTACAGCGCCGCGGCGGCGGTGGCCCCGAATACGTATTCGTACTGCAGGTAGTGGCCGTTATCCACTTCCTGGCTCCCGCGGTCCAGGTGCCGCAGCATCGGATTGAAGTAAATGCCCGTGGAATCCACCACCGGACGCGCGGGAATCTCGAAATGCTGCGACATGGTCAGCAGCTTGCCGCACACCGCCCCGATGGAAGAATCGAACTGGCCGGCATCCACCAAGGACTGGATGAAGTTCGGCAGCAGCAGCACGTCCGGGTTCAACGTGAGCGCCCAATCCCCATTCGAGAGCTTGATAGCCTGGTTCTGCGCCGCGGCGAAACCCACGTTCCGGTCGTTGTAATAAACCTGGCAGCGGTCCTCGAACTGTTCCAGGATATCGATGGTGCCGTCGGTGGACGCGTTATCCACCACCACGATCTCCTTCAGCCGGTACCGTTGGGCGAGCACCGATTCCAGGCAACGCTTGATGAAGCGCCCGCTGTTATACGTCACGATCGTGACCGAGACGAAATCGTTTTGCGCCATGAACCGAGACCCGAGAACCCTATTCCATCAATACGCGAACAACCTAGCTTGCGAGGCTCGAAACAACCACTTCGTCTCTCCAGCCGAACAGCAGGCATCGGCCGGCGAGCCCTGCAATCTTGCCGTAAGCCTTTACCGGCTCCAGGCTGCGACTGAAAGCCGATTCGGCAAACATCCTCACTCCAGAGCCCGCCAACACCGCCAGGCACACCACCCGGAATGCGGCTGGTCGAAAATGCGCGGCTGAATACCTAAGTAAACTACGATACCAATAAACGCGACGCATCTCCACTGTTATCTTGGCGATGGAATGCGCGCCCGTATGCACCGCAAGGGACTGGGGCTCATAGTACCAGGAATAGCCCTTGTCCGTCGCCCGGCGGCAGAAATCCACATCCTCGAACCACAGCGGGTAAAAGCGCTCGTCGAACCCGCCCAGCTCTTCCCACACCGCGCGGCGAATCATCAGGAACGCCCCCGCCGGCTGTTCCACCTTCATGCGATGCGCGTAGTCCAGCCCCAAGCCGCGGTAGCGCCGGTTCACCGGATTCGCGGGCCAAATACGGTTCAGCAATAATACTTCCAAAATGAGCGCGGCCGGCGTGGGCAGCGAACGGACCATGAAGCCCACCTGCGGACGCCCATCGGCGCCGAGCAGCAGGCCGCCCGCCCCGGCCGCGCCCGGCAGGTCGCAGGCGGCCCGCAGCGCGTCCAATCCCTGGCGGAGAACGGCATCCGGGTTCAATACCAGCACATACGTTGCATCGAGAGCCGCGAACCCCTGATTCACCGCCGCCGCGAAACCGCGATTCGACGAATTGGCAATCAGCCGCACGCCGCGATGGGCCACCTCCGCGATGGCCCCGTCCGACGATCCGTTATCCACCACCACGATTTCCGCGTCCTCGCGCAAAACGGCGTCCAGGCACGGGCCGATTTCCGCTTCCGAAAAATAGGTGACGATGACGATTCCAGTCTCCGCCATGTGTCACTTTGCCCCAGCGCCGGCCAGAAGAAAGTACATTTTCCAATACCGGTCGAAGCCGTCCGGCGCCTGCAATTCGTAAATGGCGCGTTCATTTTCGCGCAACAGCGCGTTGAGACGCGGCTCGGTCCAGGGAACTCGCGCCGCGCGGGCGCGCCGCCAGCCGCGCCACCCCTGCCATGCGCCGCGCAGCCAGGCGATGGGAGCGCCGTGCCGCAGGGCCAGCGCGCCCCACAAACCGTGCGCCGCCAGCACTGAACGCCAGTTCCTCCGCGGCAGGGGGCCCGGATAGTGCCGCGCCAGCAGCCAGACCTGGTTGCGGGCCATGCGGCGGACCGTTTCCGCGCTCCAGCGGCCCAGCGCGGCGCTGCCCCAATGCCACGCCACCGCTTGCGGGATATAAAGACCCGAATATTCCGCCAGCGCGCAGCGCAACCCGAAATCCACGTCTTCCAGGTACGATTCGAAACTCTCTTCCAGCAGCCCGATGCGCTGAAACAGCTCGGCGCGAAACAGCGCCGCGGTCCAGGGGGCCGACCAGATGCGCCGCTCGCTCGAATACAGCGGGCCGTCCGCGCGCCCGTGGCCCGCGCGCCACGCCGCGCCGCCGCGGCACACAAGGTCGAACGCGCCGTCCATTACGCCTTTCCGGCCGGCGGCCAGAATCTTGCCCGTGGCGAACCACGCGCCACCCGCCTGGGCCGAGGCCAGCAGGGTGGCCAGGTAGTCCGGGGCCAGCTCCACGTCGGTATTGAACACGGCGATCCAATCGCCCCGGCTCTCCCGAATGCCGCGATTCACAGCCGGCGCGAAACCGGCGTTGCGCCCCATCGGAATCACCCGCGCGCCGTGCGCTCGGGCCACCTCGGGGGCCCCGTCCGTCGAGCCGTTGTCCACCGCCAGCACTTCCCCCGCGGGCTCGGTCTGGGCCTCCAGCGTGGCCAGCAGCCGCCCCAGAAGATGGCGGCCGTTCCACACCGGTACGATGGCGCTTATGCTCATCGGAGAAAACGCTTCTTGGCCGGGAAAAGCAATTCAGACTTTTCCCCGCCCCGCCGCGTCATTCCATGGTAAGCCACCGTTGCTATCATGAAACCGATGAAGCGGCTATCTTCCCTCCTTGCCTTTTCCGCCGCGCTGCTGTGCGGGGCGGAGCTCGCCGGCGTGCGCGCGGTGTACGTCATGCCCATGTCCCACGGCGTGGACCAGTTCCTGGCCAACCGGCTGACCGGCAGCGGGCTGTTCCAGGTGGTGGCCGACCCCAAACTGGCGGACGGCATCTTCACCGATCGCATCGGCGATGCCTTCCAGGTGGCGCTCGAGAAGATCTCACCCACCCCCAAGCCCCCCGCCGAAGCCAAGGACGCGGACGCTAAAGCGGAGGCGGACAAAGACGACAAGAAAGCCAAGTCCGAGGAAGAGCGCGGCAATCCCGCACTCAACTCCGCATTCGGCCGCGGCAAGGGCACGTTCTTTCTGGTGAACGCCAAGTCGCGCGCCGTGGTGTGGTCCACTTTCGAGCCGGCCGTGGGCTCCAATCCCAAGGAGTTGGATCGCACGGCGACCGACATTGTACTCCAGCTCAAGAAAGACATGGGGCAGAAATAGGGGTGGGGCAGGCGCTTTCGCCTGCCAGGCAACCGCTCCCTTACGGTCGCGGCTCGGAAGGCCCCCATCATTTCCGCTTCTCCTTCACCAACTCCCGGTAGCTTTCCACCAGCTTGCCGGTGATCGCCGCCATGTCCCAGTGGGCCTCCACTTCGGCGCGCGCGCGGGCGGCCATCTGGGCGGCCTCTTCGGGGTTCTCGAACAGAAACGCCACGCGCTCCGCGAACCCCGCCGGATCGTCCGCCAGGGCGCAGAATTCGCCATCCTTGCGCGCCAGCCCTTCGGCCCCCACCCACGTCGAGACCACCGGGATTCCCGCCGCGAAGGCCTCCAGCAGCTTGACCCTGACGCCCGATCCGCTCAGGATCGGGCAGACGAAGACGGCGCACCGCGCCAGCGGCTCGCGCGCATCCTCTACAAAGCCGAGCATCTCCACATGGTCCGCGCGATCGGCATAGGCGTGGGCCGGAGGCGGGTCCGAGCCGGCCACCATCAGCCGCGCCCGCGGCGCCCGTTCGAGGATCCGCGGCAGGGCGTGCCGCACGAGCCAGTCCAGGGCCACGCGGTTGGGGTCGTGACGAAAGCTGCCCAGAAACAGCATGGTGTACGGCTCCCGGCCGGCGGTGCGGAACTGGTAGTGCGACGTGTCGATGCCGGCCCGCAGCCCGGCCTTCAGTTTGGGCCCCAGGCCGGGCAGGAAGGAAAGCAGGTAGTCGCGATTGGCCGGCGTGCAGGCCTGCACCTGGTCGAATAGCGGCAGCGCCCGCAGCTCGTAGCGCAGCGCCCGCAAGTATTCGAAGCGGGCCTTCAATCCGTCGAGAATGCCCGGCGACCTCCCCAGGCCGCGCCCGATCGATTGGAAATACACGTCGTGCTCGAACAGCGCCGTGGCGATGCGCCGGTACTCGCCGCGGTATTGCGCCATGTGCGTGTACTCGAGTTGCAGCGCGTCGATTCGCTTAAGGTAAATCTGCCGGTGAATCAGCCACTCCAGATCCTCGTTGGCCACCTCGCGCACCGCGTGCGGAACAATCGATCCCATGCCCCTGGTGGGACCGCTGGGACGCACCGTCCATTCCGCCGAGGCGCAGAACTCGCGCAACTCCCGGTTGGCCTCCGCCTGCCAGGCCCAGTCGAGCAGCTCCACCACGTGCGTCTCGGCCAGCTTGGCCATCTCGCGCAGGGTCTGGAACATGAACACGCCGCCGCCGTGCACGGGGGGGCAGATCGGGTAGGGCGAAACGAACAGCACGCGCACCCGCTCCGGGGCCGGCTCCATGGCCGCGAAACGGTCTCGAAAATAGCCGCCCATGGGGCGCCGGAAGGCTTCCGTATCGGAGAAGCGCGCCAGGCTGCGCGCGCGCCAGCGCGACCGCGCCGCGCCCGGCGCCTGCCGGAAGGCGCGCCATAGGGCCGCCAGGTTGGGACGCAGCGGAACGTCGCCGAAGATCACCGCCAGTACGGCGCCGGCCCACGCGAACACGAAGTGCTCGGAAAGCCGTCTCCACTCATGGATGTTCTTCCACGAGAACAGCAGGTAGTTCTTCTTCAGAACCGCTTCGATGCGTTCTTCGCTGAAGCGCTTCCCGATGGTGCCGCGGTGCTCGTGATAAACCACGCTGCGCGGCTGATAGAGCGTCTTCCACCCGCGCTTCCACGCCCGGAAACCGAGATCCGTGTCCTCCAGGTAGAACGGCGCGAACAGCCCGTCGAAGCCGCCCAATTCGAGGAATTTCGCGCGGTCGAAGGCGCATGACCCGCCGCCGCCGTAGAAGCAGGGAAACAAATCGTCCACCGCCGGGTCCGCGCGGTGGCGCACCCTCAGGCAGCCGTCCTGCCACCAGCCCTGCGTCAGCCCGGTTTCCTCGCGCGCGCGGCGGGGGTCGCTGAGAAATATCTGGCACGATACCGCGAAGACGCCCGCGTCGGCGAAGCCTTCGAGCAGCGGGGCGAGGAAGTCCGGGGCCACGCGCATGTCGCTGTTCAGCAGCACCACCACATCGTTCCGCGCCGCGCGGATGCCGGCGTTCGAGCCGCCGCCGAAGCCCAGATTCGCCGGCAGCGCCAGCACGGTCGCCTGGGGGAGTGCCGACCGTACGAACTCGGCGCTGCCATCCGTCGAGCCGTTATCCACCACCACGATTTCATTGGCGGGGTTGGCGGCCAGGGCCTCAACTACCGAAGGCAGGTATTTTTCGAGCAGGTCTTTGCCGTTCCAGTTGGGGATGACGATCGGAGGCGGCCGTGGGAACCGGGCGCGCCTCCGCCGCCCACGCCTTGCGCCGTCCGAACAGCAGCCACGCCAGGTCCGTGGCGGCCAGCGTCATCGCCGCCAGGGCCACCAGAAACGGCGACGCCGCCAGCATGGGGAGCGCCCGCAGGATGCGCTTCAGCAGGGCCATGTCAGACGGCCGGCCCCAGACCCACCTGGCGGCCCAGCCTCACCCATCGCGAGGCCCGGAACACGGCCAGCAGCGCTTCCAGATCGCCGATATCTTTCTGCAACCGCCGCGCCCATGCGCTTCGCTCTTCCAGCTCTTTCTCCGTGCGGCGCAGCTCTTCCTCGGAGCGCGCCAGGCGTTCGCTCCAGGTTCGTATTTCGGCCGTGAGCCGCGCCTCGGTATCGAGCGCCCACTGGGTCTTCTCGCGATTTTCTTCTTCGAGAGAGGCCACCTTGGCCGCATAACCGTCGGCCACGCGGCGGGCGTTCTCCTGGTCCCGTTTCAGCTCTTCCTGCAGCTCCACCACCCGCGCGCGCCTTTGGGCGAGTTCCCGGTCCAGATCCTCCGCCCACTGGTTGCGGCTTTCCAGCTCCTCGGTCTGGGCGCGGAACATGACCAGCAGCTTCTGGTGCTGGCGGTCGAACTCCGCCAGGTCCGCCTGGGCCTTTTCCAGCCAGCCGTCCTTGGCGGCCAGCTCGCCCTCCAGCAGGGCGATGTGCTTTTCGCGCTCGCGCAGCACGTTGGCCGTGCGCGGCACGTAAACAAACGTGGGGTTGCCCATCTGCCTGCGGTGCGCGCAAACCGCCACGAAGAAATGCGATTCGTCGGGCGCCGGCTCGCCCGCGTCGATCCGCGCCTCCACCGTGTAGCCGGGCTCGTGCGGCTGGAACGTCACGCCTTCCACGTGGTTCTCCAGGAACAGGGAAACGTGCGGGAAGACGGATTGCAGCTCGGCGCGGAACTCCTCGAAGCCGAACTCGTGGACGTGGAACGGATTGGCGCCCCCGGGCCCGCGCGACTCGGTATAGTACAGGCGGTTGGGAGTGGAAACCATGAACTGGCCGTTGGGCGCCAGCACGCGCCGCGCTTCTTCCAGGAACTCGCGCCAGTTCTCCATGTGCTCGATTACCTCGAAGGCCACCACCAGGTCGAAAGTCTCCGCCCGATGGGGCAGGGCCGCGCAGGAGGCCCGCTCGAAAGCGAGATTGGGAAACTGGTAGGCGGCGCGCGCGAAATCGATGGCCTCCGCCGCGCGGTCCACGCCCACCACCGACAACGCCGACTGGGCCAGCTCGGCGGACCCGTAGCCCGCGCCGCAGCCGGCGTCCAGCACCCGCTTGCCGCGCGCCAGGCGGGCGGCGAACGCGTAACGCGCCAGGTGTTCGTTGAGCAGATCGACGTCCACCCGCCCGGGAATCACCCGCTCCCCCGTGAACTCAGCCAATTGGTTTCTCCACCGGGGCCGCGGCGTTGTCCCGCCCGCCCCGCACACGCGCATTCACTTCCACCCGGCACGGCAGGTGAATATACCCGTAGATCTGCCCCTCGGAGCGGCCCATTTGCAGCGCCAGCGCGTTATCGATCCAGTCGCACATGGCGTAGCCCATCAACGTCCCGTCCGCGATGGCCGGCGAGAACGCGAACGCCGCCGGGTATAGCTCCGGCAAGTCGATGTAGAAATCCACCGTGTACACGTCGCCGGGCGACATGGGCGCCAGTTGGTAGCCTTCGCGCGCCGTGTTGGTCCCCGAGAAATCCATTCCCAACTGGTTGCGCAGCATGAAGCCCACGATGGGCAGCGGCACCTCTTCCCTGGCCCGCACGCTGATGCGCAGCAGGATGCGCGAGCAGGGCTCCAGCAGGTGCAGCGGCCGGCCCTGTTCGTCGAAGACCCCCAGCCCCAGCACCTCGGCGCGTCCATCGCCGAAACGATGGTCGATGTTGGGAAGCGTGTCCATCACCTCGGGCGCGTGCACCGCGCCCACCCCTTCACGCCGCTCCTTGGCGCCCGCGCGCCGGATCAGGTACGTGGAATCCTTCTCCACCATGGCGGCCAGGTATTTGGCCACCACCCGGTCCGGGTCGCCCAAATCCACCACCCGGCCATGATCCAGCCACAGCGCGCGGTCGCCGATGGCTTTCACATCGGACACCGCGTGCGATACGAACAGGATGGTCACGCCGCGCGAGCGCAGCTCGTGCACCTTGCGCATGCAGCGCTGCCGGAAGTAGATGTCGCCCACCGCCAGCGCTTCATCCACCAGCAGAATCTCCGGGTCCACGTTGATCGCCACCGCGAAGGCCAGGCGCACCACCATCCCGCTCGAGTACGTCTTCACCGGCTGATTGATGAACTCGCCGATCTCCGCGAAATTTTCGATCTCGCGATAGCGCTCGTCGATCTGCCGCGTGGTCAGCCCCAGGATCGAGCCGTTCAGATAGACGTTGTCCCGCCCGGTGAACTCCGGATTGAACCCGGCCCCCAGCTCCAGCAGGGCCGACACCCGGCCGTTCACCGTCACCACCCCCGCGCTGGGCTGCAAAATACCCGCCACCATCTGCAGCAGCGTGCTCTTGCCCGACCCGTTCTGGCCCACGATGCAAAAGGTCTGCCCGCGCTCCACGGTGAAGCTGACGTCCTCCAAAGCCAGGAAATCGCGCCTCCGCTTGATGCGGTTGAGCGACAGCAACTCCTTCAGCCGGTCGCCCGGCGCGTCATAGATCGCGTAACTCTTGGAAACTGCCTGAAACTCGACAACGGTCACGGTTTAAAGGAAAAACCAGTGTAACGGAAGTAGGAATGAGGTGGTGGGACGCCAGATCGCACGCTTGTGGGGTCAAGCCTTCGGCTTGCCGCCGGCGTGGCGGCGGGCACGCTAAAGCATGCCCCACCACGCGGGCTGATGTCCTCCGTCGTGGGGCATGCTTTAGCTTGCCCGCCTCCACTGGGGATCAACTCCGGTTCCACGATATCGGGAGTTCCGAGACTCCTCTCACCACGCTCTCAAGGTTGTGACAGGGGGGACGTAGGCAGGCGCGGACATCAAAAGGGCGGCCACCGGTTCCTCCCGTCTTTGCCAAATCGCGAGCCGTTGGGATTGCGGTCAAAACCGCGGCGCCAATGCGTTATCGCTCACGGCGCGTCATGACTCGCCACCGGTCAGCCGAGGAAGTCGGAAACCGCCCTCATAGTGGACTGGTTCTATTGCAACTGCCTCCTTGAAGTGGCTCCCCTGCAAGAGGGGATCGACTAGCAACTACCTGCCTCCTCGAAGAGGGGCTCGGCAGACGGCCTTTCATCCCGTCTCCAAGATCAATATGCGCCCGAATAAATGAGAAGTCAATATAACGTTGGTAATGTGGGTGAAGTGGGTCGCGCAGGCCCTCTTTGACGGGGAGACGCGCCTTTCGGGAGAGTGGAGGGGCTTCGGAGACCTTCTTGAGGGAGTGGAGGAGGTTCGGAGACCTTCTTGACGCGGAGACGCAGAGACGCGGAGAAATTCAGAGGAGAAATTCGGAGGAGAAGAAGAGGATGGTCGGGTCTTTTTCCGATCAATAGTGGGGGTTTTCCTCTTACTTGGTTTTGAATTTCTCCGCGTCTCAGCGTCTCCGCGTCAAAAAAGTCCCCGAACCACCTCCACTCTCTCAAAAGGTCCCCGAACCGTCCTCTGGTCCGAACCGATTGATCCGAAGAAGACCCGACCATCCTCCTCTTCTCCTCCGAATCTTCTCCACTGAATTTCTCCGCGTCTCCGCGTCTCCGCGTCAAAAAAGCCCCCGAACCACCTCCACTCTCTCAAAAGGTCCCCGAACCGTCCTCTGGTCCGAACCGATTGATCCGAAGAAGACCCGACCATCCTCCTCTTCTCCTCCGAATCTTCTCCTCCGAATTTCTCCGCGTCTCCGCGTCTCCGCGTCAGGAAGGTCCCTGAACCCCCACTCTCCACCCTCGCCTCACCGCCTGAAGTACCCCGCGATCAACCACAGATTCCGCAACTGCCGGTACCCCAGGTTTTCCGGAATCGCCGCGAAGAACGAGCCCGCCAGCCGGCCGGGGTCGGAGCCATCCTGCTCCGCCAATTCCCGCAGCGCCACGGCCGCCATGGAAATCACGATCCCCATGGCCACCGTCGCCAGCAGCGTGAGGCCGGCCAGCGCCGGATCCACCCATCCCAGCGCCGCGCCCACGGCCGTCAGAACCAGGGCCGCGGTTTCCATGATCGGCCTCGCCACCCGTTGCGCGATCAGGTCGGCTATGGGATTCGACCAGCCGAACCGGGCCGCGCGCGCGATTTCCCGCTGGTCGCCCAGCGCGGCCTGGCGCAAATCCGCCAAAGACCGCGCCGCCCGCGGCTGGCTGATGACCTGGCGGACCAGCGCCACGCGGTACGGTTCTCCGGCGGCGCGCGCCCGCTCATGGAGCCTCACCACCAGCTCCAGGATCCCCGCTCGGAAGCCGCCCGCCGAGACGGCCGCCTCCCGATCGAGAATGGTGGCCGCGCCGGGAACCGGGACCAGACAATTCCATTTGGCGAACGCGGCGCAGCGGCCCAGCCAAAGCCGCAGCGATTCCAGACCGCCGATGAGACCCGCCAGGCCGGCGGCGGCGGGAGGCGGAGCGAAGGCGCACGCGGCGAGGGTCGGTTGGCCTTCTTCCAGCATGGGGGCCACCAGGCGCAGCAGCGCGTCGGTGGTGAACTCGGCCCCTGGATCGAACCAGGCGATCAACGGCGCCGTGGCTACGTTGATGGCGGCGTTGAGCGAATCGTCTTCGCCGCCGCGCTCCTTGTCCACCACGGCCATGCGGATGGGATCGCGCGATTCGTAGATTCCGCGCACCGCGGCGGTGGCCAAAGCCTCGCCCGGCGCGCGGCCGGAACGGTACAGCCGGAACTCGCCAATCCAACCGTCCAGATCGGCTTCCGAGGGGCCGTCGAGCGCCACGATCAACTCGTGCTTTCCGAATTCGAGGTCCAGCAGATGGCGGGCCAGGCGGCGGGACTCGGCCGAGGAGTCGGGCGGCGCCGTGATCACCGCCACCGCCGGAACCAAAGGCGATTTCAGCAGCGCCCGGCTGAGGTTGCGCCAGTTCTCGCGCGCCATGCGCCGCAGCGCGAAGCAGCCGGTCAACAGAGCCGCGAAAGCCGCTCCGCCCAGCGCGAAAAGCGCCAGCGCCAGCAGCGTCAATACCACCGCCAGTGCGTCCCGGTAGGTCAGAACATATCTCCTTGCGCCTGAACGCGGGCCAAGGCATCCGCTGCCGCGCCGGCGGCCGCCGGCTCCGCGCAGCAGCTCAAATCCCGCAACACATCCCAACCGCCGGGGGGGATTCCCGCCAGGGCGTCGGCGGCGGTTCGCGCCAGTTCCGCCGGGCCGCGCCGCACGCATACCGCCAGCAGCGGCGCCGCTTCTTCGATTTTGAGCAGGCCGGCCGCCAACGCCGCCCCCGTGCACAGCTCCGTGTCATCCTCCCCCAGCAGGCGCACGATGGCCGCCCGGTTGGCGGCCGTGGCGGGCGTTACCGCGGCCAGGCGCAGCGCGCAAATGCGAATTCTCACGGTCGCGGTGAAGCAACAGCTCGTCGAGATCGCCCAGGGGCATGGCGCGTTCCCAGGCCACCAACATCTCCAGCGTGGCCAGCGTGCGGCGCGGATCGGGGGACTGCAAAGCTTTCGGTATGGCGCGCTGGCACAGCGGGATGGCGTGACGGCGCAGGTCTTCCGCCAGCAGGATGCGCACCAGCAGGCTGTGCGTGACGGCGAACTCGAATACCTTTTCCACGTTGGGCATCTCGCCCGCCTGTAGCAGGGCCCGGCAAGCCGCCAGGCGCACTTCACGGTCCGAATCCTGGAGCCCCAGCGACAGCAGTTCGCCGGCCACCCGGTAGCACGGCTCGTAGCCGCAGGCAAACGCCAGGCGCGCGTAGGCCGTGCGGCGGCGGATGGGGTCGTAGGATCGCGTTTCCTCGCACCAGTCGTGCACCAGAGCCAGGTCGAGGGCCAGGTTGCAAAGCCGGTCGCGGGTCGCTCCGCCCACCGTGTTCTGGAAGGCGATAACGGCCTCGGTGAGGTCCTGGCGGTGCGTGCGGGCCATCCGGCGAAGCTCCGCCGTCTCGTTGCTTCCGGCCAGATACAGCACCAGGGCCTCGCTCATGGCCGGCCGCACCGCATCCGCCGCTTTCTTCCGCCGCCGCCATGCCAGCCCGCGCCACCACGCCGTCGCGAACAGCGAGGTGAGCAGCAGGACGTAGGAGCCCATCAGCAGAGCCCCCACCGAAAACGCGACGCGCGTCATTTCCGCAACAGGCGCTTGAGACGCGCCGCCAGTTCCAGCGGGTTGAACGGCTTCACGATGTAGTCGTCGGCGCCCAGCGTGAAACCGCGAATGATATCGGTTTCCTGCTGGCGGGCGGTGAGCAGCACCACCCGCACCGGCAGCTTTTCCGCCCGGATGGCGGCCAGCACCTGGTAGCCGTCCATCCCCGGCATGTTGACGTCCAGGACCGCGGCTTGCGGCGCGCTTGCGCGAATCTGTTCGAGCGCTTGCGGCCCGTTGGCGGCGCCTTGGCAATCCATACCGAAATTGCGGAGGGTGGCGGAAACCAGGGCGACCACCGTGGAATCGTCGTCCGCGATAACCACCGCGCTCCGCCGGGGCTTGGCGGCCGCGTCCGCCGGCGTGGGCGGGCCGGCTTCCGCCTGCCGGGAGAGCGCCAGGCTGAGCCGTACCAGCGCCTCGTCCGGCTCCCAGGAACCCATCAGAACCTCGTCCGCCAGAGACTGCACCGCCGGCTCCAGCGCCAGCACGTGGTCCCGGCTGCCCACAAACACCAATGGCCGGCCCGGAACCGCCGACGCCGGATCGAACCACTTCGAACCCCCCGTATCCGGCCCCACGTGCACCACCGCCAGGCTGCACGCCAGGGGGCCCTCCGCATCCGGCGCCTGGGAGTGTTCGAAGAACGAGGGCACCCCCCGCGCGCGTTCCAGAGCGGCGCACAGCCGTTGCGCCTCCACCGGCGGCAGACCCACCAGCGCCACCCGTTTGCCGGCCAGCGTCTCCAGGATGGACTGCGGCACCGGCATGTCACGGGCCTCCCGCGGGCTGCTGAAGGCCATCACCAGGTTGGCCAGCGCTTCCCGCAGCGCCGAGTTGTCGGATGGAGGTTCGTTCAGCACCGCCTCCACTTCACGGGCCAGGCGCGAGATGGCCGAATACCCCAGCAGCCCTCCGGTCCCCACCCACTGGTGCACCGCGCGCGCCGCCTCGGCCGGCTGAAAGTGGCCGTCCAGGTCGAGCAGCAATTGGCGGGCGCGCTCCAGCCCTTCATTGAGGAAGCGCTGCCGCAGGGCGTGCATCTCGGCGGCCGGCAGGGGAGATCCGCCCGATCCCGCCGGCGCCGCCACGGGGGCCGATCCGGTGGCCGCCCTGCGGTCCAGAAAGCCGCGGATGCGCGCGCCCAGGGAGCGCGTGTCGATCGGCTTGGTGATATAACCGTCGCACCCGGCCGAAATGGCTTTCTGCTCGTCGCCGGGATTGGCGAACGCGGTGAGGGCCACCACCATGATGTCCCGCGTCTTTTCGTCCTGCTTGACGCGGCGCGTCATCTCCAGGCCGTCCATCCCCGGCAATTGGATGTCCGCCAGAATCAGGTGCGGGTGATAGCTGCGCAGCAGTTCCAGCGCTTCTTCCGCGCTCGCCGCGGTCAGCGCCTTGTAGCCCTCATTGACTAGCAGTATCCGCGTGAGTTTTAAATTCACCGGAGTGTCATCGACGATCAGGATGGGCTCGCCCGGCATGGTATCTGTATTTTAGCGTACCGAATCCGAAACTGTAGCGCTTCCTATTATTATGGGAATGCCATGACCCCACGTACTCTGAACCTGCCATCCGGAGTTCCCGTCCCGGCGCTGGGACAAGGAACCTGGTATATGGGCGAGAACCCCGCCGCCCGCCGTGACGAGGCCGCCGCCCTGCGCCTGGGGCTCGACCTGGGCCTCACCCTCATCGACACCGCCGAGATGTACGGCGAAGGCGGGGCCGAGGAGGTGGTGGCCGATGCCATAGCCGGCCGCCGCGCGGAGGTCTTCCTGGTGAGCAAGTTTTACCCGCACCACGCCTCCCGGAAGGGCGTCGCCCAGGCCTGCGAGGCCAGCCTGCGGAGGTTGCGGACCGATCGTCTCGATCTCTACCTGCTCCATTGGCGCGGCTCCGTCCCCTTTCGCGAGACCCTCGAGGCGCTGCTGGCGCTGCAAGCTTCCGGCAAGATCCGGGAGTACGGCGTGAGCAACCTCGACCAGGACGACATGGAGGAAATCTGCGCCCTCCCCGGCGGCGGCGCCATCGCCAGCGACCAGGTTCTCTACAACCTCTCCCGCCGGGGCGTCGAATGGGACCTGCTGCCCTGGTGCCGCCGGCGATCCATCCCGCTGATGGCCTATTCCCCCATCGAGCAGGGCCGCATCCTGCGCCGCCCGGAGCTGCGCGCCATCGCCGCCCGCCATGCGGCCACTCCCGCCCAGATCGCCCTCGCCTGGCTGCTGCGCCATCCCGACCTGATGGTGATTCCCAAGGCCGCCACCCCCCAACACGTACGCGAAAACCGCGCCGCCCTCGAGCTGACCCTGACACCCGAGGACCTCCAGGAACTGGACCGCGCCTTCCCCCCGCCCACGCGCAAGCGGTCGCTCGAAATGCTGTAGGGGCCGCGCACGCCCGGCCCGTTTTGCCGGCCGGCTTCCTCGGCTAGGTCTTCGGCCGCGTGAACATGTTCCTTTCATGCGGGGCAGGATGATATCCTGCGGCGGGCTTCCGGAATTGTGGGGCAGGCGCTTCCGCCTGCCAACCACTGGAGTTTCTACATTTGGCGGCGGGTTTCCGGAATTGTGGGGCAGGCGCTTTCGCCTGCCAACCACGCACTCGACCAAAACCACTCGCTTGCATTGGCTACCAGACCGGCGCTGACGGGGTTTTGCTCGATGTAGCGAATGATCCGGTCCAATTCCGCTTCATCGCGTACCCGGTGATCGAAGGATTCATCCTGCCAGAAAGCTGTTCCCGTGCGGCCCAGGATCAGATTGGCCTTCCGCGCCGTGGAGCCTTTCAGCCAACGGGTAATCACGGGTAACGGGGTCTTGGGTTGCAGAACCGCATGCACGTGGTTGGGCATAATCACCCAGGCGGGCAAGAGATAGAAATGCCGTTCGGTCTCGCCGTATCGCAGGGCGTCGGCTACCAGGGCAGCCACCCGAGCATCCTGCAACCACACCGGCCCGAAAGCAGCTCTGTCGGCTTCGCGGTCGAAGGCGAGGAAGGTTCGGCCCGCGGATGCGGGCGTGGCGAGCGGTGGCAGAGGACGGCGAGCCGCCGGGATCGAGCCAGCCAGACGCCAGGTAAGGAAGAGGAAGTTGGCCTCGTTGAGATCCGGATGATAATGCGGGAGCTTTCGTCGGTAGTACATGCGAGGTTGACAGACGAAAGCGTCTGTCCCACAATACAGTGCGCGGAAGACCGGAGATATCGCCGAAAAATTTAGAAACTCCTGCGGGTTGAAAACCCTCCTCGATCGCCGGTTTCCAACCGGCGCGCAGCCGCTTGACAAGCTGCCCCACAATCGCACAGTTCCACACGGTCGGAATGCTAGCCCACCGCTGGCCCCGCCCCGTCCGGCTTTACCGTCCGCAGAATCTGTTCGTTGAGGGCTTTGAGCCTGCGGAACTCCCCAATCCACTGCTTCAGCGTCCGGCTGTTGATTTTCCGCACCCTCACCGCGCCGTCCACCCACCCGGCGGCTTCGCCTGAGTGGAAATAGAAGTAGCCGGCGCCCTTCTCCAGGCGCGCCGTGTGGCCCAGACGCGCCAGTTCGTCGTTGATCACCTTCAGGTGCAATCGCATTGGCGCCGGCGCCTCCATCTGCAATTATCCGGCGCCCGCGAGTGGGGCAGGCCCCTTGGCCGGTTTTCGTTCACAGCAAGACCAAAATTATTTCGCGCTGATTCCAAAAGCCTTAACCCAATCCACCCCCAACCAGCCGCTTGCCCCCGTGCTAGCTTCGAATCAGGTAGTGGTCGTGCGCAAGCCCGGCCGCAACCCTCATCTTGGCCAAGATGCGTTGCATTACGTTGGTATCGAACTCCCGGAGCCATGAAGCCTTACGGAGGTCACTGACAGATGACCCCGACGGGAGACTTTGGAGCTAGCTTCATAACACCCCACGCGAGTGTGATCCTCCCCGGTCTCTAGGACCGGACGGGACCGGTTTCCCGTTCGGTTCTTCAGGGCCGGGATAGTCGGGTATCGAAGAGCATGGTGATTCAGTAGGAGCGGCGGGTACGCTCGTCGGCCTATGCACGAATCGGAGGGTACTGGGTTGCCAGCCAGCGATCCTAATGCCCCCGAAGTGCCGCTCAATCCAGTGGCGGCCGGAAACGCACGGTGATAAGTCCGCGAAGCCCCGGCCGCCAGCAACGCCAAGCCCAAGTTCCCTCTCTTTTGCCACTTCCCCACCTTGTGGGGCAGACGCTTCCGTCCGCCAACCCCGGGCCCGCCCCTGACAACCTCAATCTCCCGACTGCCCTTCCCCCTCCCCAACGAATCCCCCTCGAATGCGTTGGTGATACCATGAGGAACTGCTCTGGCAAGCGGCCGCTCGAAATCTATGCTCTCGATCGTCTTGTTCGCGCCTCTGGTTGGCCTTCTGGTGTTGCTATTCATTCCCTCGTCGAATGCGCGCGCCATCAAACTATGGGCCAACGCAGCCTCCTTTGCGGGCTTTCTGGTTTCCTTGCCGCTGGTCTTCAATTTCGACCACGCCAAGGACTTTCAATTCGTGGAAAAGGCCTCGTGGATTCCCTCCATCGGGGCCACCTACCACATCGGCATCGACGGCTTCGGGCTGCTGCTGGTCATGCTCACCACCCTGCTCGGGTTCATCGCCGTCCTGGCGAGCTGGAACGCCGTCAACGAAAGGCTGAAGGAATACTACGCCTGCTTCCTGATCCTCCAGACCGCCATGCTGGGCGTCTTCATGGCCCTCGATTTCCTGCTGTTTTTCGTGTTCTGGGAACTCGTGTTGGTGCCCATGTATTTCATCATCGCCATCTGGGGTGGCCCCCGGAAGGCATACGCCGCTATCAAGTTCGTGATTTACACCCTCATCGGCAGCGTGCTCATGTTCCTCGGCATTCTGACCCTCTACTACCAGCACTCCATCCAGTTCCAGACCCTCAGCTTCGATATCGCCGACCTCATGCGGCTCCAGCTTTCCCCGGCTATCCAATGGTGGGTGTTCTGGGCCTTCTTCCTGGGCTTCGCCGTGAAGGTGCCCATGTTCCCCTTCCACACCTGGCTGCCCGACGCCCATGTCGAGGCGCCCACGGCCGGGTCGGTGATCCTGGCCAGCGTTCTGCTGAAGATGGGCACCTATGGCTTCCTGCGTTTCTCCCTGCCGCTGCTGCCGGATGCCGCCCGCAACCACACCATCGTCACCGTCATGGCCATCCTTTCCATGATCGGCATCGTGTACGGGGCGCTGGCTTCGCTCATGCAGAAGGATTGGAAGAAGCTGGTGGCCTACTCCTCGGTGAGCCACCTGGGTTTCTGCACGCTGGGCATCTTCGCCCTCAATCCGGCGGGCATTTCGGGGTCCATGATCCAGCAGATCAACCATGGCATTTCCACCGGCATGCTCTTCCTGATCGTGGGGATTGTCTATGAGCGCCGCCACACGCGCGATATCGCCGAGTACGGCGGCCTGATGCGTATCATGCCCATCTTCACCGTGGTGTTCGGCATCGCCGCGCTCAGCTCCATGGGGATGCCGCCGTTGAATGGCTTCATCGGCGAAATCGCCATCCTGGCCGGAGCCTACCAGGTGTCGTTGAACTGGGCCTTCTGGGCGGCGGTGGGAATTGCGCTCGGCGCGGCCTACCTATTATGGCTCTTCCAGCGCACCGTGCTGGGCGAAGTCAAGGAAGAGAACCGAACCCTCAAGGACCTCTCCTGGCGCGAAATAGCGGTCTTCACCCCGCTCATCGCCTGGGCCTTCTGGATCGGCCTCAACCCGCAGCCCTATTTCCGCGTGCTGGAGCGCCCGGTGGCGCGCATAGTCGAGCGCGTGCAGCCCGGCTACTACGCCCAGCGTCATCTCCCCAATCCCCTGGAAACCGAAGGCCGGCGGTAGGGCATCCGAGCCGCGAGCGTGAGAAGCCGTGAATAATTGGTTGGCAGGCGGAAGCGCCTGCCCCACAAGGATGGAGGTCCTTCGATAGCATTGTGGGACAGACGCTTTCGTCTGTCAATCCGGAGGCCCCCCCGATTTTTTCACACCTTCTGAGATTCTGCGTATTGCTATCGAGCGGCGCAATGACGATCGTCACCGGCTGAAAACCCAAGCCGGCGCCATGTGGGGCAAGCCTTTTGGCTTGCCGCCGGCTTTCAAGCCGGCGTTCTTCGGACGGCGTTCTTCGCACGGCGTTCTTCAGCCCTCGGCCCGGTTCCAGGCTATAATTTTCCTAGGGCGCCCCAAACCCCCGCGTGCGGATGTGGCGAAACTGGCAGACGCGCTGGATTTAGGTTCCAGTTCCCGCAAGGGAGTGTAGGTTCAAGTCCTATCATCCGCACCAGAACTCTGAACACCTCCTCGGTTTTCCCGGCAGGTCGACGGTCAGCGGCAAACGGGTAATTGGTTACTGTCCCCAGTTCCCCAGTTCCCCAAGTTCCCCCCAGTTCCCCCGTTCAGCACGGGAGACCGCCAGCGCCGCCATGCGGAATGCCCTGTGTGGCCGTGGCGTCCAGGCTCCGTGGGACGTGATTTGAACCGAAGCCGTCTCACGAGACCGTCGCTACGCCGCCAGCAGCGACTTCGATTCCAAGATCCTTTCGGGCAGATACGAGCAGCCGGTTCAGCCCATCTTGCAGGACTTTGAGATTGTAATCGCTGACCGTCTCGAAATCGGGCAGATCATAGTTGACCTTCTTGATGGCTGCGTTTGTTTCGATCAACACTTGATGGGAATCAGCGCTGATGACGAGCGGCCCCACACAGGCCGCACGAACCAACCGGGCTTGAACGTCCTGTGCCCGGGTCATGGCTTTGTCCCGTTCAGCGCCAAACAAGGCACGATCAGTGGAACCACGGCGACGGATTTGCTCTAAGAGCTTGTTGTGGCCTTCAACATCCAATCGCTCTCCAAGCGCTTCCATCAGGCGGATATAGATATCACGCTTGAAGCCCCATCGCATCTGTCGGTCCCACAGGCCGTAGGAGACCCGGCTTTCAATCAACGTCGTGGTCTCCGTGAGTCTTGCCGTCTGCTCCACCAGCTTGTCAAGATTGTGAAACTGTGCCAGGAGTTTTGCCCGTTCACCGGCGTAGGCATCGAAGACGTTCGTGAACCGGGCCAACAGGTACACGCCAATGGTAGTCAGGATTGGAATTCCGGCGATAACGGCCAAAGCCAGTTTCCAACCAATCACAAGAAGACCGGGTGCTGTCTGTTCCATTTGTGAGGCTCCGCTGGCGATCCTAGCACGCCGCTACAGCCGGATGGTTGGGGGTTACGGGGGTTACGGGGTTACGGCGACAGGGGTTACGGCGACAGGCTACGAAACCCCGAATTAGGAACCTGGCGGGGGCGTGTCCCGTCCCCGAAGCCCCCCGAGGCCCCGCAGCGTGGCCTTCAAATTCGGAAACTTGCGGCGCTGGGCGGACTGCCAATCGATGAATTCCGTCGAATCGTGTTCGGCCCAGAACTGGCGCTCGCTGTCCTCGGATCGAAACTCAGGCGTGGCTGGCATAGGCTTCCCTTTCATTTCGGTTCACGTTTCCGGCCGGCCAGTCGCTTCCACAGCTTATCGTCGTCAAAACCGGGCAATGCCTCCAGCGGCGTTCTTTTCCCGGCGGCGGCACGGTCAAACAACTTCCAAAAGCGCTGGCTGTTACCGAGAATCAGTGTCTCAAGATCCGTATCCTCGTCAATCGGGAGCAACACCGCCGCACTCCTGCCGTTCTTCGTGACCACCACCGGACCGGTCTTGGACAGGCCTTCGATCACTTGGCTGAAGTTGTTCTTGACTTCCCGCAGACTCTCGATCTTCATAACTCGAACTCCTCGCCTTCGATGAACAGTTTGTTGCCACGCTTCTCACCGATCAAATTGACAAGCACCAGACCGCCATCGTCAATGACCGTATAAAACACCCGCCAATCTTCAAGTCGCAGTTCCCTTTCCGCATACTCCGAAGGGCGCTTCAGCGGAAACTTGTTTCGGGTATTCTCCAGCGGGTCGTTCTCCATGACGTGGACTCTAATCCCATCCAACACGAACTTCCGATGGACCTTACCCATGACGGCCAGGGCTCTCAATGCCGAACCCGTGAATTCCACGCTCCGCTTCACGCCACTTCAGCGTAGCACAATCGAGCTACGGGTGGGCTTTGAACTTGCGCCCGCTCCCTTACGGTCGCGGCTCGGATTGGTGGCGCGGCTCGTCCGTCGCCTCGGCCATTCTGTTTTCCAGCACCAGCTCCGGCCTGAAGTTCTCGATTTGCAAAAAGTACCCGGCCGCCATCTCCAGGGCTTTCTTCGGAACCAGGCCCACTATCTCGCTGCCCACCACTTGCGACGCCGTAGCGCTCGGCTTCTTGGCGCACCGCCTCGAAGACCACGTGCATCGGCGTTTGCTCGAAATCGGTGAGGTTCATCGAAACCTGCGCCAAGTTGCGCGAGGCCAGCGGCACGCCCATGGCTTTCACGCAGGGGAATCCGCCCGAGGAGGTACGAATGGTCTTGGCGATGCGCCTGGCAATGGCGACGTCCGCGGTCCCCAGGTTGATGTTATAGGCGATGAGAAACTTGCGCGCACCCACCACGATGGCGCCGGCCGTGGGGTGGCACGCCGCTTCGCCCACATCCGGCCGCCGTTCGGGGATAGCGCGCATCTCCGCCAGCAGCGCCTCGAATTGCCCGCGGCGGATGTTCTCCAGGTTCACCCGCTCGGGCCGCTTGGCCGCCGCCTCATAGAAGTACACCGGAATGCGCATCCGGTTCCAGATTTCATGGCCCACGCGATGGGCCAGCTCCACGCAATCGGCCAGCGTGACGCCCTCGATGGGAATGAAGGGGACCACGTCCGTCGCGCCAACGCGCGGGTGCGCGCCCTGGTGTTTGGTCAAATCGATCAGCGCGGCGGCCGTTTCCACCGCCCGGAGCGCGGCCTCGGCGACCGCCTCCGGCGGCCCCACAAACGTGAGCACGCTGCGGTTGTGGTCGGCGTCCGACTGGCGGTCCAACACCACCACGCCGGGAACCGCGGCGACGCTTCGCGCGATGGCATCGATCTTGGCGATGTCGCGCCCTTCGGAAAAGTTCGGCACGCATTCCACGAGCTGTCTGGACATGAATGTAAGAGCCTATTCTACTAGGTCCCCGCCCGCCCGAACATGAAATCCCGCGGCGGGTTGTCAACCCACTTTGAGCGCCGATTGCCAACCGGCGCGCAGCTTGACAAGCTGCCCCACAACTCACCCTCTGGCCCCCTGCCTTCCGGTATTGCTACCTTAGAGACTGCCGGCAACCGGCTACTTTATGAAGCTTGCTGTTGCGTTGATGGCGCTGTCCACGCTTGCGATTCCGTCCCGGGCATCGGGTCAAAGCAGCACGCCGCCGCCTTTCGACCGGCCGGTCTCCTGGAGACGGATGGTTCCCAACCTGGTCCAGGATCAAGGGCGCATCTGGTCTTCTCCGGCCAGGCTTGCCCACGGGCACTGGTGGATTCCCACCGCCGCCGTCCTGGGAACTACCGCTGCGCTGTTGGCGCTGGACCCCACTGAAGCCGCCTATTTCCGCCGCACTCGGACATTTCATGGGTTCAACAACATCTTCACCGGCAATGCCACCTCCCTGGGCACGTTCGCCGCTCCGGCTTCGCTGTACGCCACCGGGCTGGTCCGGAGAAACTCGAAAATGCAGCGAACGGCGCTGCTCGCCGGTGAAGCCGTCGGCGACGCCGAAGTTGTGACGACGGTCTTGAAAGACGCCACCAGGCGGCTGCGGCCGGCCGGCATTCCGGCCGGCGGTAACTATTCCGACACCTGGTTTGAGAGCGGCGGCTCACTGTTTCGGGGAAGCGGCAGCTTCCCATCCGGCCACACCATCGCGGCATTCTCGGTGGCCACGGTCATCGCCCGCCGCTATGGAAATCACCGCTGGGTTCCCTACGCGGCGTACGGCATGGCGGCCCTGGTCGGATTTTCGAGGCTTTCCTTGTTGTCTCACTTTTCATCGGACGTCTTCATGGGGGGCGCGCTTGGGTACTCGATCAGCCGCTTCGTCGTGCTGCGGCAGTAGCCGCAGTCTGGCGGCGGCCCGGCTCGGTCTTCTGCTGGCGGCCGCGGCTTCTCTCTCGGCGCAGTTGAACACCGGCGCCATCGAGGGGATTCTCCGCGCTTCGGATGGCCGCCCGGTGGCCGGATCGCCCATTTTCATCACCGGTGGGACCGGCTTCCGCGCCGTGGTTCATTCGACATCGAACGGCAGGTTCGCCGTGACACTGCCCTACGGGCGATACTGCTTGTCCGCGGATCTCCAGCGCGGCGCCGCGTGCTCCGGCGCAACCGTCTTCGTCGCTCCCTTGCAAATCGCGCGCGTTCATCTGGTCATGGACGCATCGGGAGCCATGCGCAACCTACCATCGCCGGAGCGGATTCCCCCCGAGCATGCGTACGTATCCCGAGGCGTTCAGCTTGCCGGGGCTGCTGCTCAGCCGGGATCCCTCCAGTGTCACCGAGCCGCTCGATTTCACCGGCCTCGGCGACCACCGGCTGGCGGTGGAATCGCAGCGGGGAATCTCCTGGACCGACACGCAATACAAGTTACAGGGCCTGGATGCCACCGACTCCTATCAGCCCGGACTTCCAGCGATTTTCCCCGACGTCGAATCTCTCGATGCGGTGGTGGTGCGCAGCGCGTTCTCCCAGACGGCTTCGTCGGGCAGCGGCGCCGAGGTCGGCGTTTTTCTTAACCGAGCCGGGCGCATCCTGGCATGGGGGGATTTCGACGGCCAATACCGGCGCCGGGCTCTTTTCGACCAACCTGCCGCCTCCCGCCGCTCGCGGATTGGTGCAGCAAGCCGACCAGTTTCGCTGGTTCACGCGAGATCGCTTGGAAGCCGGCGGCCCGCTCGCCAAGTGGGCCGACTTTTATGCCTCCGGAAGCGGGCAATGGGCCTCCCAAACCGAGCCGCTGGCCGCCGCCGGAACCGATCAACGCAGCCGCTTGTTGTTCGGGAACGCCTGGGGCCGCGCGCGGGCCGGCGACAGAGACCAATTCGATGTGGCCTACAGCGGCTCGCGGATCCGTCTCTCGGATGGCGGCATGCCCGCGGGCCTCGAAGCATTGACCGGCAGCCGCATAGCGCCGTCTTTCGTTCTTCCGGGCGGATTCCCCGGCGAGCCCGAGACCGACCGTTTCGATTTTCTGCAACTGGGCTGGACCCACCTGTGGCCCGCGGCCTCTCTTGCGGGCGTTATCGAGGTCCGCTACGGGTATTCGTCGGCGAGCCTCGACACAAGCACTCCGCCGGCCGGGCAGAGCCGCATCGAGCTTCTGGGCGGCGCGGTCTCGGGAGCGCCGCCGCTCGCCAACCTGGCCGTTCGCCCGCGCCAGGAAATTGCCGCGGCGTGGCAGCCGGCGGCGCTGCGCGCCTTCGGCGCGCGCCATCGGATAGTCGCCGGTGGAGGATGGAAAACGTCCGCGCCGCGCAACCGCTTCACCACTCCTTCCAACATGAATTTGATCACTGCCAATGGAGCCCCCGCGTTGGTCATGGAGTTCGACACGCCGCTCGATTCCCGTGAAATCGTGCGGTCGTTCTCCGGCTTTATCGCGGACCACGTGAGCCTGACGCCTTCCCTCTCACTCGATCTGGGCGCTTTGGCCGATTTCTCCCGCGGCTCTCTTCCGGTCCAATCGAGCCCGGCCAGAACCTTCGCCGCGCAGCCGGATCTGATCGCTTGGAACAGCCTGTCGCCGCGCGCCGGTTTCGCCTTTCAGGTTCCTCATTCGCATGGCTTGGTCTTTCGCGGGACTTACTTCCGTCTCTATGCCCCGCTGGCGGGCAGGTATCTCGACTTCAAGAATCCGAACAGCCTCGGCGGGAGCGTCTATCAATGGATCTCGGCCAATCCCGACGGCCCGTTTCAAGCCAGCCAGCAAGGCAACCTGCTGGCGCGCTTCGGCGGACCCTACTCATCCATCTCGCCAACCCTACGCCGGCCTTACTCGGATGAATTCGATATCGGCGCGGAACTTCCTTTCGCGCGGCGAAGCGTCGCGAGCCTTCAATTATTCCGCCGCGACGACAAGAATCGGATCGCCGCCATCGATACCGGCGTGCCCGCCCAGGCGTTCACGCCCGTCACCATCCTCGATCCGGGGCCTGACGGAATCCCAGGCACGTTCGACGACCAACAACTGACCGTCTATGCGCAGAACCCCGCCACTCTCGGCCAGGACCGGTATCTGTTGACCAATCCGGCCGGGCTGCGGATGCTCCATGCCGGCGTCCTGGCGGAGGCTGGAACCGAGTGGCGGCGGCTGACCCTGCACGCCTCCTTTGTGGCGGAGAAGTCATACGGACCTACCAATCCGGGCGACTCGCTCTATGAAAACGATCCGGGAGTCATCGGCGCACTGTATCTCGACCCCAACACCGCCATCCACGCCGCCGGCCGGAGCTTTTTCGACCGGGCCTACGTGGGAAAAACCCAAGCCACCTACCGTCTCCCCGCGGCCTGGGGCGGAATCGAGCTGGCGAGTGTGGCCGATTACATGGACGGGCTTCCGTTTGCGCGCCAGTTACTGGTCACCGGCCTTCCGCAAGGCCCGTTCGTCGTGGCGACAACGGTGCGCGGCAGCCCAAACGGCGGCAACCGCGCCGAGCATGTAACCAATTGGAATCTCCGCCTGAGCCGGCGGTTCGCGCTTCCCGTGGGCGGGATTACCGTGGCGGCCGATCTTCTCAATGCGACCAATGCCGGGCACAGACTCCAGGAAAGCGACCTCAGCGGCCCGTCTTTCAACTTACGCCTGCCGGTGGCGATTCAGCCGCCGCGCTTCGTGCGCCTGGAATTGCGGTATGAGTTCTGAGGCAGCGAGAGCGCGCGGCGGCTGGCGCTCCGACCGTGTGGAACTGTGCGATTGTGGGGCAGCTTGTCAAGCTGCGCACCGGTTGGAAACCGGCGCTCCGGGCGGGTTTTCAACCCGCCGCAGGATGCCATCCTGCCCCACATGAAAGGAACCTCAGCAATCTTCGGATCTGACCGCCGCGCGGACCGGGCCGCCCGTCCGCGCTTCCAGGGTCACCGTGATGGGGGTTTCCTTCTTGCCGCGGACCACCGTCACCAGGCAGGTGGTCTTGCCGTTCCCGACCGATCGCAGCGCCCTTGTGATATCCTCCGCGTTCGCGATTTTGGCATCGTCCACCTTCACAATCACGTCGCCGGTTTTGATTCCGGCCTTCTCCGCGGGCGAGCCATTCACCACGGATTTCACCAGCACGCCGTCTTTCACTCCGAAGAACTCGGCGAACTGCTCCTCCTTGCCCAGAGGCTCGCCGAGAATGCCGAGCCGCGGGTTCTGCCAGGTCATCGCGAATTCCGGAATGTTCATCGGCGGAATGGTAAACCCGGGCAGAGAGGAAAAGCTCCAGTTTCCCGAACCTAGTCCGGGGCCTATGGCCGGCGCTCCCGGGGACATGCTCCAGATTCCGACACCCGGGCCCGTTGCCGGCGCGCTCTTAGTTCCGATGACGGCGCTGAGCGTTTGCGAGGCGCCGTCGCGCCACACCACCATCTTCACCTGGCGCCCCACGGGAGTCTCCGCCACCAGGCGCTTCAAATGTTCCATGCCCTGCACCGCCTGGCCGCCGAATTCCAGCACCACGTCCTTCTCCTTGATCCCCGCTTTGGCAGCCGGACTGTCCTCATATACGTGGGTGATCTCCGCGCCCCGCTCTTCCTTCAGCTTGAGCGCCTTGGCGCGCTCCGCATCGATGTCGGCCACGCCGATTCCCAAGTAGCTGGCGGGAGCGTCGGGCGTCGTAATGGCAATGCGCGCGCGCGGCGGCGCAGCCTGGGCCGATGCGGCGGGCCCCATCGCGCCGGCCGCCGCACAGGCCAGAATTCCCCAAACCATCGTCGTTCTCATGGCTCATCCCCTATCTTTGCCGTCTGATGAATATGGTTCCCGTCGCGGCCGAAATCCGCAGCACCGGCCCTCCGCCATTCACCGCTCCCCGAGCCACCAGCCGCGTTCCCTGACGGAGCACGGGAACCTGAGGAAACTCGGAAACGATGCGCCGCGGCGTGTCCGCCATGTCGCTCTCGGCCAGAATCGTCACACCCACGTTAGACGGAATGGAAACCGTGATGTCACCACTGCCGGTGGCGAGATACGAATCGGACGGGGCGGCGGCCAGCATGGTAGTGATGCTGCCCATCAGGGTGGCCACCGCGATGGCGCCGGAAATGTTCCCCAGGCTCACTCCGCCGGCTCCCGAGTTGCAGGTAACGCCCGCGGCCGACCCCACGTGGACCATGCCCGCTACGTTGCGCGCGGTGACCATGCCTTGGGCGCTGCCGATCCAGATCTGGCCGCCTCCGCTAGCGGCGGCCACCGCGCCGCCGGCCTTCTCGATGCGCACCGTGCCGGCGCCGGTCTCCGCGCGTACCGGCCCCACCGCGTTCCCCACTACGATGTCGCCCCACATGGTGCGCAGAACCGATTCGCCGCCCGAGGAGTGCACCGTGATGGCCCCCTCGCCGGTGGTGGCGCTCAGCGTTCCGCCGATGTCGCCGGCGCGGATGTCGCCGCCGCGGGTGTTCAAGCGGCAGTTCCCGCGGATGCGATCGGCCGCCAGCGGACCCGCGCCCGAATCCACCTCCAGCCCGCCATCGATGCCGCTGGCTTCCACGGAACCGTCGGAGGTCCCGATGGAGACGGCGCCCAGCTTCGGGGCGCGCAGCGCCAAAACCGCCGCGAACCCGGCCGGCGCGCTCAGCACCGACCATCCGCCCTCGGCGCCCACGCGCACCGCGAAGCGCTCCAGTATGCGGCGCGCTTCGCTCTCGTTGGCCGCCCGCACGGTAACGCGCGCGGTGTAGACCAGCTCGTCGCCAACCCCGCCCTCGAGAGTCACCGGCCCGTGCGCCGTCACCCGCAGTTGCGGCCCCACGCGCGCCGAGCCGCCGATCACCTGCACGCACTGCCCGCGCGCGCAAGTGAGCGCCTGCTGGGCGTAGGCGGCCAGCGGAACCAGGGCGGCGAAGACCAGCAGACTAGAAAGTTCCGATCGACGCATTCATGTCCTTCAGCGCCTTCTCCAGCTTTAGGCGCACGTAATCGTTGTTCTCACTCTGCACCATTCCTTGCATGACCCCCACCATGGAATCGTCGGGATGCGCCAACAGCAGGTCCACCACCCCGATCCGCACGGCCGGATTGTCGTCCGCCTGGAGAGCCTGTTGGAAGATTCTGCGAACCGTGGGATCGGCGGCGAACGGCTTGAGCCCTTCCAGGGCCTCCCGCCGCACGCCCGGATTGGAATCGTGGGCGAAGGCATCGAGAAGCGCGTCGCGGACCTCGCCCACGCCGGCGCGGCCTTTCAACAGACCCACCGATGTCACGCGCACCGCGGGATCGTCCTCGTGCGCCGCGGCCAGCAGCAACTGCTGGATATTGCGGTCGTCCATGCGGCCCGTCACCACCCTCCGCCGGGTTTCATCGACCACGATTTCCACGCGGTTGGGGTCGTCCGCCCGCACCGAGCGCACGGTGGAGTACGCCTGTTCCGATGGCGCCGGCCCGCCGGGGTTGCCGGCCGTGAACCGCGCGGCGAAGAACCCCAGCGCCACCAGCGCCACCGCGCCCACTGGAAGCCGGAGCCGGTTGGCCCCCGCGAATGCGGCTCTCATGGCTTCCAGGAACAAGGTCCATGGGCCGGCGGCCGCGGGGCGCCTCACCCCTGCCGGCGCCCCGCTTTCGATGGCCGCCATCAAGTCCGCGCGGCACTCCTCGAGCAGCCTCGGCGGAGTCTCCACCATCCGCTGGTCCAACGCCGCCGCCAGCCGCCGCTGCCGCTCCATCTCATGGCCGCAGGCGGCGCACTCGTGCATGTGCTCCTCCAGCAGCTCTTCTTCTGCGGGCGGCAATTCGCCATAGAAGTACAGTGGAATCCGCTTCGCAACCCATTCACAGCTCATACGAAATCTCCCAATTCGGAGCGCATCTTCCGGGTGGCTCGGAAGAGGCAATTCTTGGCCGCCTCCTCGGTTGTGCCGAGCATTTCGCCGATGTTTCGCAGCCGCAATCCCTGGTAATGCCGCAACTCGAAAACCATGCGCTCGCGCGGCGTCAGGTCCCCCAGCGCGCCTTCAATCCGCTCCCGCAACTGCTGGTTCCACATACTCCGCTCCGGATCCGCCTGGGCCGTTTCTTCCGCGCAGGAATCCATGCGGTCCACCGGTCCCTCGGAGGTCTCCACCACCGCCGGCTCTTCCTTGCGCACCTTGCGTTTGCGCAACTGGTCCAGGCAGATGTTGGTCACGATCCGGTACAGCCAGGTGTGAAAGCTGCAATCGAACCGGAACGCGTGCAGGCTCCGGTGGACCCTGAGGAACGCTTCCTGATAGACATCGCGCGCGTCCTCCGGCGAACCCAGCAGGTTCAGGGCAAGCCGAAGCACACTTTGGTCGTACGCGCGCACCAGTTGCTCAAATGCGCCGTGGTCGCCGTTCTGGGCCGCCCGAATGGTTGAATCGATCTGAGGATTCACCCGGGCGGCCACCGCTCCGACTGCATCCTGGGCCATAAACTCCGCTACGGCAGCGCTTTATCGGAACCGCATCCACCTGTCTATCAGGTTGGACGCGCTTAAGGCGATTCTGTCACGGTGGGGCGCTCCGTGACGAGTCCGCGGACAATCGGCGGCGTTCCCGGGGCGCTCAGGCCACCCGTGCAGCCACTCTCTGGGCGTCTTCGTACCCGCGGACGATATGGTAGGTCATGGCGTCGAAGAAACGGCCCATCCGCAGTTCCAGTTCTTCGTTCCCGTAGAGATCGAGCGCGGTCATGGGAAGGCCCCGCTCGTGGAGGAAGGCGATGATCGTGTCCTTGAGAATATGCAGCCTCAGGACCGCCTCGTGCAAGGGCACGTCTTCCTCAAAGCGCATCCGCCCCTGAACCTGGAACCGGCGCTTCGCCTCCTCGTCCTTGGAGGTCGATAGCCGGCGCCCCAGGTCCGCCACCAGTTCGCGGCACCAGTCCCGAAGCTCGGAATCGGGCCTCTGAGCCAGGTGTTGCATGTCCGGATGCTTTCGGACGGCCTGGATCAGACGAGCGGCGATCTCCTCCCAATTCCTTTCGATTAACTGCACCAGTTTCGCAGACAGCATGCCCCCTCCTCCGCTGCTTTCGCAGCTCCTGTGGGTTTTCGCACCCAATAACTCGGGTGAAATCCCCCGGTCCTGTACCTAAATTATCGCAAATAGCTCCGCATCATGCACAAAGTGGTGAATTATACGACAACTAGAGGTGGAAGCAGCATTGCAGGAGTAGGGTAAAATACCAGTGCGAGTGCGAAGCGGGAGAAAGCCCCATGGACAACCAAACCCTCACCATTACAGACAACCGGACGCAGCGAACCTACACGATTCCGCTGTACCGTGGCACGATTCGCGCCATGGATTTGCGCCAGATCAAGACCAACGCCGACGATTTCGGGTTGATGACCTACGATCCGGCCTTCATGAACACGGCCTCGTGCCAGAGCGCGGTCACCTATCTGGACGGTGACAAGGGCGTGCTCCGCTACCGGGGATACCCCATCGAGCAGCTTGCCGAGAATTGCACTTTCCTGGAGGTGGCCTACCTGCTGCTGTACGGGGACCTGCCCACCGCCGAGCAGCTCGCGCTGTGGGACTGCCATGTGATGCACCACTCCCTGATCCACGAAAACGTGAAGAAATTCATGGAGGGATTCCACTACGATGCCCACCCGATGGGCATTCTGATGAGCACCGTGGCGGCGCTTTCCACCTTCTATCCCGAGGCGCGCAACATCGCCGACCCCAAGTGCCGCCGGAAGCAGATCGTCCGGCTGGTCGGCAAGATGCCCACCCTGGCCGCCTACGCGTACCGGCACCGGTTGGGGATGCCCTACATCTACCCCGATCCGGAGCTGGGGTACACCAAGAACTACATGAACATGCTGTGGAAACGCGCCGAGCCCAAGTACGCCGCCAACCCGGTGCTGGCGCGCGCGCTGGAGGTATTGTTCATCCTGCACGCCGACCACGAGCAGAATTGCAGCACCAGCACCATGCGCGCGGTGGGCAGCTCCGGGGCCGACCCGTACGCCACCGCCGCGGCGGCCATCGCGGCCCTCTCCGGCCCGCTGCACGGGGGGGCCAACGAAGAGGTGCTGCGCATGTTGGACGAGATCGGGTCCAAGGACAACATCCCCGGTTTCATCGCCCAGGTGAAGGAAGGCAAGCGCAAGCTGATGGGCTTCGGCCACCGGGTCTACAAGAACTACGACCCGCGCGCCCGCATCATCAAGCAGGTGGCCGAGGAAGTCTTCGAGGTCACCGGCCGCAACCCCAAGCTGGACACCGCCCTGGAGCTGGAGCGCATCGCCCTCTCCGACGAGTATTTCATCAAGCGCAAACTCTACCCCAACGTGGACTTCTACTCCGGCATCATCTACCAGGCGATGGGTTTCAAGCCGGAGCAGTTCACCGTGCTTTTCGGCATTCCGCGGACGGTAGGGTGGCTGGCGCAGTGGGAGGAAATGCTGCAGGATTCCGAGCAGAAAATCGCCCGGCCGCGGCAGATCTACACCGGGCCCGAGCAGCGCGATTACGTGCCCATAGAGATGCGCGGAGCGCGCCAGGCAGTGCCGGTGGGATAGGGCCGACTAGGCCTTGGGCGCATTTGGCGCGCGCACGCCGAAGCGATAGACCAGGGCGCCGATCCCCACCGTGCCGAAGGCGGCCAGGGAGACCACTGGCTCCTGAATCACGCCGTAGACCACCATGGCCGCGCCGACCAGGATGTACGAAACGGGAATCAGCGGCCAGGCGAAATCGAGCGCGCGCAGGCGCTGCCAGCCCGGCCGCGTGCGGCGAAACTTGATCAGCGCCGCCGCCGAGAGCGCGGTGAACAGGGTCAGGCTCATGCCGATATAGGTGAGCAGGTCGCGGAACGAGGTGAGCGTCATGACCATGGCGCACAGCCCCTGGCTCAGGATGGCCACTACCGGGGTGTGCCAGCGCGGATGCACATTCGCGGCCGCGCTGAAAAACGCCTTGTTCTTGGCCATGGCATAGTAGACGCGCGGGCCGATGGTCACCTCCGCGCTCACCGTGGAGACGATGCAGAGGGCCATCAGAGCCGCGAACGCGCCCGCCACCCCGGGGCCGAACAGATTGGATGCGGAGAGCGCGCCCACGGCCGTCTTGCCCTTGAGCTGTTCGAGCGGCGTCGAGTAAATATAGATCACGTTCAGCCCCAGGTAGAGCACCGCCACGATGGCGGTTCCGGCGCCCAAGGCCAGGGGCAGGGTGCGCTCCGGCCGCCGGATCTCCTCGGCCACGTAGGTGGCCGCGTTCCAACCGCTGTATCCCACCATCACCCACAACAGGCTGACGAAGAACTGCGTCGGCAGGCCCACCGTGGAGGTGCGCACGGCCGCCTGCGTGAAGTGGCCCCAGCTCCCCGATCCCACCGTGAAGCCCAGCAGCAGAAAGCCCGCCAGCACGATGAGCTTGGTGGAGGTGAGGGCGTTCTGCACCTTGGCGGTGCGGCCCAGCCCGAAGCAGTTGAGGATGGTGAACCCCGCGATGAGACACGAAGCCAGCACTTGCCCGTGGCCCAGGCGCAGGGAGAAGATTCCCGACCCCACAGTGGTGGTGGCGCTGGCCAGTTGCAGGCTCGGAAAGAAATGGCCCAGATAGTCGGAAAAAGCCAGGGCGGCGGCCGCGATGGGGGCCGAGAACCCGGCGAAGAAAGACACCCAGCCGGTCATGAACCCCCACTCCGGCCCGAAGGCGTGAGTGAGGTAGACGTACTCGCCCCCGGAGCTGGGGAAGTTGATTCCCAGCTCGGAATAGCTGAGGGCGCCGGCCACGGCGAAGAGCGCGCCCACGCCCCAGCACGCCAGAATCAAGCCCGCGCTGCCCAGGTCGCCGGCCATGTATCCGGTGGTGGCGAAGATGCCGGTGCCGATCATGTTCGAGATCACCAGCGCGGTCGCGCTATAGAAGCCCAGTTGGCGTAGCAGCCCCGGCCTGGATGCCAGCGTGTCTAGATTGGCCATGGAAAGCCTAAAAGCCATTCTAGTACCTCTCGTTGAATCCCTTGCCGGGGTGCGCGGGACATTCTTGGCGTCGACCTTTTTTTGACACGCCTTTTTTGACGCGGAGACGTTTTGACGCGGGGTTTGACGCGGGGTTTGACGCGGGGTTTGACGCGGAGACGCAGAGACGCGGAGAAAACCGAAAGGAGAGAAGAGAAGAGAAGAGAAGAGAAGAGAAGAAGAAGAGGAGAAAGAGCTGAGTAACTACCTACAGTGAGGACGGCGTTGGGGGCAGCGGAGGGGCGAGTCCATGGCAATTCCCGCCGCGCCCCTTCCGCGATTGGATTTCGACCTGGCCGTCCTCTCTTTTCTTCTCCTTCTTCTCTTTTCTTTTCGAATTTCTCCGCGTCTCCGCGTCTCTGCGTCAAAAACGCGGTCGCCGCGCTGCTATCCTGGAGCGGAATGCCGCCTGTCGCCCTGACCATCGCCGGATCGGACCCCAGCGGAGGCGCCGGTCTGCAGGCCGATCTCAAAACTTTCCACCAGTTCGGCGCGTACGGCGAGGCGGTGGTCACCCTGATCACCGTGCAGAACACCGTGCGCGTGTCGCGCGTGGTGGTGATGCCGCCGGCGCTGGTTCTGGAGCAGCTCGAGGCGGTGCTCGAAGACATCCCGCCCGCCGCCGCCAAGACCGGCGCGCTGGGGTCCGCGGAAATGGTGGAAGCGGTGGCGCGCGCGGCGGAAACTTTCCGCTTTCCGCTGGTGGTGGACCCGGTGATGGTGAGCAAACACGGGCAGCCCCTGCTACCCGAAGCGGCCGCCCGCGCGGTGGGCGAGCTGCTGCTGCCGCGCGCCACGCTGGTCACCCCCAACCTGCCGGAGGCCGAAGCCCTCACCGGAATCGCCATCCGCGGCATCGAGGATATGCGCGCCGCGGCCCTCCGCATTTGCGAAATGGGGGCCCGCGCCGTGCTCATCAAGGGCGGCCACCTGGAGACCGACGCCATCGACCTGCTTTGGGACGGCGCCAACTGGCGCGAGTTCCCCGCCCCGCGCATCCCCACGCGCCACACTCACGGCACCGGATGCACGTATTCGGCGGCCATTACGGCCGGCCTGGCGCACGGCCTGGCCCTGGGCGACGCGGTGGCGCGCGCCAAGCTTTTCATCCATGCGGCCATTCAAACCAACCCCGGGCTGGGACAAGGCTCGGGGCCGGTCAACCACCACGCGGAAGTCCTATGATCGGGTATTCTGGAATCCTATGACCAAGGTGCAGATCCGCTTCCGCCTGCGGAGACCGCTCGACAGCGTTCTGCTGCCGCGCATCGCGCAGGTGAATGCGCTCTACGGCATTGAGCGGGTGATCCCCTCGCCGGGGCTCGACAGCCTCACCGTGGAGTACGATGCCACCCGCCTGAACCCGGCGGAAGTGGAACAGGCCCTGGCCGCCGCCGGCATCCCGCTGGCGCCCGAGCTGGCGTAGGAAGCCCGGGAAACCGCGCGGCCAAAACGGAAATCCTGATATACTCCGTGCTTCCACCGAGGGAAGTTATGACCCGAAAACCGTCATCCGTTCTGCGACTGGGGCTGGCCGCGATGCTGCCCGCGCTGGCGGCCGCGCAGCCGGTTTCCTTGAACTGGCTCGACAAGGCGCCTCCGCCTTCCAAGCAGGGAGTCACCTGGGGCGTTCCGTGGCCCAAAGGAAAGGTCGCCAAGGGCGCCACATTCACTCTGACCGCCGCAGGCAAGCCGGTTCCGGTCCAGACCTGGCCTTTGGCCTACTGGCCGGATGGCTCGCTGATGTGGACCGGCCATGCCATCACCGCCGCGCCGGATACGGCCGGGCCGCTGGAACTGGCGCCCGGCGCCGCGGCGGCGCCCGCCAGCTCGGACGCCTCCGTGATCGCGATCGAGACCGGCTTCCTGATCGAGATCGATACCGGCTCCTTGCGCTGCAGCATCCTCAAGCAGGGGTCGAACCTGTTTGAGTGGCTGAACGTCGCCGGCCGGCGGGTGGCGGAGAACGGCAAGCTCATCGCCACGCTCGAAGACCGCTCGGAGTACGCGGCCAGGAAGACGCTGCGCGAGGAAGATTTCGTCAGCCAGGTCCGCTCCGTCACGCTCGAACAGGGCGGCCCCATCCGGGCGGTGGTGAAGATCGAAGGCGTCTATAAGTCCACTACGTCGTCGCGAACGTGGCTGCCGTTCACCGTGCGCTTCTACTTCTACGCGGGCAGTGAGGCCATCCGCGTGGTTCACTCTTTCGTTTTCGATGGCGACGCGAACAGGGACTTCATCAAAGGTCTGGGCCTCTCGTTCTCCGTGCCGCTGCGGGAGGAAGTGCAGAACCGGCACGTCCGTTTGGGCGGGGACGTGGGAATGTGGGCGGAGCCGGTGAAGCCGCTGGTGGGCCGGCGGGTGGTGACCTTCGGCCAGCGCGGGGACATATTCCCCGATCAACTTTCCGGCAAGCGCATACCCAACCTGGCCGAGTTCGCCGCCCGCGAGCAGGGCTACATCAAGGACGCCGCGGATTGGAACGGTTACCGGCTGACGCAATTGACCGCCAACGGATTCACCATCGAGAAGCGCACCAACGAGCAGAGCTCCTGGCTGCACGCCGCCGATGGAAAACGCTCGCTGGGGATGGCGTTCCTGGGCGACGTTACAGGCGGGGTCGCGGTGGGGGTGAAGAAGTTCTGGCAGAAGTACCCGGCGTCGCTCGAGATCGAAGGGGCCAGGACGGCGTCGGGCGAAATGAAGGTGTGGTTCTGGTCGCCCCAAGCCCCGGCTATGGATCTGCGGCATTACGACACCATCGGGCACGGGCTGGAGATGGCTTACGAGGACTGGAAGGAAGGTTGGGACAGCCCGCTGGGCGGCGCGAACACCTCGGAGTTGACGCTCTGGGCGCTGGCCGGCGTCCCCTCCAACGCCCAGCTCGCGGGCATGGCCAAGACCGCCGCGGAGCCGGCGCTGCTGGTGGCCGCGCCGGAGTACTACCACGCCAATCGGGCCTTCGGTTTCTGGAGCCTTCCGGACCGTTCGACGCCCTCCAAGCGGGCGATCGAGGACCAACTGGACAGCGCCTTCGATTTCTATAACAAGGAGGTGGACCAGCGCGGCTGGTATGGATTCTGGGACTACGGCGACATGATGCGGCAGTACGACGAGGTGCGCCATCAGTGGAAATACGACATCGGCGGGTGGGCCTGGAACAACACCGAGTTACTGCCCGATTACTGGCTGTGGTACACCTTCCTGCGCACCGGCCGGGCCGATGCCTTCCGCCTGGCCGAAGCCATGACCCGGCACACCAGCGAGGTGGACGTCCACCACATCGGCAAGTTCGCTCCCCTAGGTTCCCGTCACAACGTCAATCATCTGGGCGATGGGGCCAAGCAGCCGCGCGTGAGCCAGGCTGGTTTGAAGCGGTTCTACTACTTTCTGACGGCAGACGACCGCATCGGCGACCTGATGCGCGAGCAACTCACGGCGGACGCCACTTACGCGGCGGTCAAGAAGATGGACCCGCGCATGCCCGAGCACGGCGAGTACGCGAGCGCCAGCTTCGGGACCGATTGGGCGGCTTACTGCATCAACTGGGCCACCGAGTACCAGCGCACGGGCGACGTCAAATGGCTGGACAAGATCAAGGCCGGCATGCAGACGCAGCTCGACTTGGCGGCCAAGCCGGGTGAGTTGCTGGGCGCGGGACCGTACGATCCGGCCACGGGCAAGTTCATGCCGGGCGGCCGTGGCGGAGGCCCCACCGGGTTCGACCTGCTTTTCGGCACGACCGAGATCATGTCCGAGCTGGAGCTGTGGATCGAGTATCCCAAGTATTGGGAGGCATTTCACAACTATGCGGCCACCGGCGACGGGCGGCTGCTGGCGTACGCCGCCTGGGTGACGAAGAATCCGGAGCTCGGCAAGCGCGTCTGGCAAACCCGCCAGCAAGGCGGCCGGGGCGGGGCGCAGGCGTTCCCGACCGAGTTCACCCAAGTGAACCCGCCGGACGTGCCCAGCCCTCTGCGGGAAGCGCCTGGGCAACCCTCGGCGGGCCCCGACGGGAACCGGCTCGGAAGCCTGATTCAAATGCTCGAATGGGCCGGCCAATACCTGCCCTGAGCGAAGGGAAAAGGAAACGGGCGATTAATGGCCGCCGTGGGCAGGCGTCGGCTTGAGTGCCGACGCGGCACGCACGAGTGCGTGCGCCGCGTCTGCTTCAGACGAAGTTGGCTTCGACGCCGTTCACGCCGACGAGCAGCCACTCGGCGACTTCCGGGAGGCTCTCTTCCAGGGCTGGCCGATGGGCCTCGGGAAACGCAGCCACAATCTGTTGTGGATCGGTTTCCGAAAGACCCGGGAGGACCGACATGTGGACCATGTTGGCGAACCGGGACGCGGCCTGCACCAGGCGAATCAAGTCTCCGTCATAAGTGGGAGTAGACGGCGGATCCTCGTGCAGCGCGGCGACATTCTGAAGCTCGAACGGGCATTGCCAGCGCGACAGGAGGTACCTTCCGGCCTCGTTGTGGCTCATCCCGAAGACTCCCGTCTCAGCATCCGGAAGCTGTTCGCCGCGCTCCAGCGCGGCGGTCATGGCGCTGCCATATTCCTTGAATACATGCATCAAGGCGAGCTGGCCAACATCGTGGATGAGACCGGCGGTGTAGCAACGCTCGTCCTCCAGGCCCATCAGGTCCGACCAGCGCTTGCACACCAAAGCGGTTGCCAGGCTGTGCCGCCAGCAGGCATGAACAATCTCGCTCCGCTGGCCGACCAGGCCGCGCAGGGCGGCCGTCACGGCGAGCGAGCGGACCAGGTCCAGGCCGAGGAAGGCGATGGCCTGAAAGACGTTGGTGATCTCCCGCCGGCAGCAGAACAAGGGCGAATTGGCCACGCGCAACAGCTCCAGCGTCAGAACCGAATCGGTCTTCAGCAGATTCGCGATCTCCGCGAAGGAGGCGGTCGAGTCTCCGGCTTTCCGCAGCAGTTGGACGGCAACGTGGCGGAATGGCGGGATTTCAGTTTCCAGCCGGCAGCGCGTCGCAGTGGCAGTGGTGGTCATAAGATGGCCTTAGGTTCGCGGTCTCGCGGCCGCATATCTTGAGTTTGTCGATACAGGCGAACAGGTCGTTGGCTTGAAAGGGTTTCGAGAGGTAGTCGTCCATTCCGGCTTCCAGGCAGCGCTCCCGATCCCCTTTCATGGCATAGGCGGTGAGAGCGACGATGGGGAGGTGGCCGCCCGCGGCGCTCTCGATTCTGCGAATCTCGGCGGCGGCCCGCATTCCGTCCATGCCCGGCATTTGAACGTCCATGAGCGCCAGGTCGAAGGAGCCGCCCTCGAACAGCGCCAGCGCTTCGAAGCCGCTGCCGGCGGGCGAGACCGAATGGCCGTGCTGGGTCAGCAGGGCCGAGACGAACGCCCGGCTTACCGCATCGTCCTCCACCAACAGGATCGAGAGAGGGGCGCCGGCGGGGCGACCGGATTCGTGGAAGACGGGCTCCGGTTGTTGGGGCGGCTCGGCCAGCGGGAACGGCATGGTGAAGTGGAATGCGCTGCCGGCGCCTTCCTGGCTTTCCAGCCAAAGCCGGCCGCCCGCAATCTCCACCAGACGGGTGGCGATGGCCAGACCCAAGCCGGTGCCGCCGTACCTTCGAGTGGTCGAGCCATCGGCCTGGCGGAACGGCTGGAAGATGCATTCCTGTTTATCCGACGGGATGCCTATCCCCGTGTCGCGCACGGTGAAGCGCACCTCGGCGGAGTGTTCCGGCAACGAGGTCGCGCTCACCTCGACCGATATGGACCCGGCGGAGGTGAACTTGACGGCATTCCCGAGCAGGTTCAGCAACACCTGGCGGAGGCGGATGGGGTCGCCCAGCAGGGCGTCCGGAACATCCGGGGCGACGCGCGAGGAGAACCGCAGGGCCTTCTCGGCGGCGGCGGGAAGGATAATCGCGACCGCGCCTTCCACGCATTCGCGCAGCGAAAACGCGGTGCGCTCCAGATCCAGGTGGCCGGCCTCGATCTTGGAAAAATCCAGAATGTCGTTGATGATTCGCAACAGGGCGTTGGCGGAGCTTTCGGCGGTGTCCAGGTAGTCGCGCTGATCGGGGGTCAGGTCCGTGCCGAGAGCGAGCTGGGTGAATCCGATGATCCCATTCAGAGGGGTGCGGATTTCGTGACTCATGTTCGCCAGAAACTCGCTCTTGGCGTTGGCCGCACTCTCGGCGGCCACGCGAGCCCGCTGCAGATCGTCCTCCATCCGCTTCCGGTCGCTGATGTCGAGCGAGAAGCCCAGCAGGCGCTGCGAACCTTGAATCTGCACCATGCGGGACCACAACAAGGCGGTGCGCAGGCCGTTGGCGGGCTGCCGGTAGACCATTTCGGTGGCGTCGAAAAAGCCCCGCGCGGCCAACTCCCGGCGCATGGCCTGGAATGTCTCGGGGCTCACCGACCCCACTTCCAGCGCGTTCTTCCCCAAGAGCCGGCTCTCGTCGAGGCCTACCTGTTTTTCAAAGGCCCGGTTCACCGCCACGAACCGGCCGTCCATGTCCGTCAGGCTAATTCCGACCGCGCTTTCCTCGAAGATGGTGCGGAACGCCTCTTGCGCCCTGGATCTTTCGCCGAACTCCCGCTCGATTCGCCGATGGGCAGCCTCCAATTCGGCGGTACGCTCGGCCACCATGCGGTTCAGGTCCGCCATTTTGGCTTCCGCCTGGCGGGTGAGGAGCCATTTTCGCGCGAGCGCGTAGGCTAACTGGACGACTTCGATGTTGTCGAAGGGTTTTTTCAGAATCAAGAGGCTGTCGGAATGACCGAGGCGCTCGTAGATATCCTTCCAGCAGTAGTCCGAGTAGGCGGTGCAGATGACGATTTGCAGGTTCGCATCGACCGCGCGAAGGCGGGAGATGGTCTCCACGCCGTCCCAACCGGGAGGCATACGCAGGTCGACGAAGGCCAGTGCGTAGGGGCGTCCGTGCGCCGTGGCGAGGGCGGCCATCTCGAGGCCCTGCTCGCCCTGATAGGCGGAATCGATCTCGAAGCGCGTGAGGGGCGCGGGCGCCGCGTCGAACAGGACCGCCTCGTCATCCCGCAGCTCCAGGCCGGCTTCGTGTTCGCCGCAGAGGATCTTCCGGAAGTCGTCGTGAATGGCGCGGTTATCGTCGACGATCAGGATGCGATGGTTGGGCGCGATGAGATCCACCGGCGTCATGACACGCTCCCCGATGGCGTCCTGGCGTTCCCGGAGATGGGAAGCTCGAGAGTGAATGTGGCGCCAAAACCCAGACCCGGGCTTTCCGCCCACAGCGAGCCGCCCATGTGCCGGGCAGCCAGCGCTCCGGAGTGCAGGCCAAATCCGTGGCCGTTCTGCTTGGTGGTGAATCCGTGGGCGAAGACGCGCGTCAGGTTCTCGGAGGCCAAGCCCACTCCGGAATCCTTCACTTCGACGCGGACGCGATCGCCGCCGTACGGGCCGATGCGGACTCGAACGGCCCTTTCGGGATTGTTTCCGGCGGTGACGGCGTCCTTGGCGTTGCGCAGCAGGTTCAAGAGGATCTGGAGGACGCTGTGCTTGTCCGCGAGCACCGGCGGCAGGCTCTCATACTCCCGCTCGAGACGTATCCTGTTACGCTCGAATCCGGGCTGGATCATGCGGAAGGCGTCCTCCACGAGGGCGGACAGGGCGATCTCCTCGGGCTGCCCCGAGGCCTTCGCGTAGTTCTGCTGGGTGGCCACGATCCGGCGGATATGTTCGATGTGTTCCCGCAACAGATCGAGCTCGATTTGCATGCTCCGGCGTTGTTCCTGGAAGTGGTTCCCGAGCTTCGCCAGATAGGGGAGCACGCGCCGTCCTTTGGGGTCGCGAGCGAGAAAATCCGGCAGATCGGCGGAGCGCCGCTGCAGCAACTCAATGGTGGCTACCAGGTTATCGATCCGCAATTCCCTGGTTTTGGCGGCGATGAAGGTGGCCGTGACGTTGACGCTGTTGAGGACGTTTCCCACGTTGTGGAGCACGCCGGTGGCGACCTCGGCCATGCCGGAAAGGCGGGACAATTCCTCCGCGCGCTTCCTATCGGTAATGTCGGTGTGAGAACCCGCCATCCGGTAGGCCGTCCCGTTCCGGTCGCGGAGGGCCTCGCCCCTGGCCAGAATCCACAGGTACGAACCGTCCTTGTGCCGGAACCGGAACTCAATCCGATACTGCGATTCCTCTCCTTTCAAATAGCGTTGCAGGTGTTCCATCACGCGCGGTTTGTCGTCCGGGTGCAGATGCTTCTCGAAGGTCGAAAACGTGTTCGGCAACTCGTGGTCCTGGTAGCCGATCATGCGTTTCCATTGAGGCGAAAGGAACTTCTCGTTGGTCCGCATGTCCCAGTCCCAGATGCCGTCGTTGCTGCCGTTGACGGCCAGCATGTACTGTTCCCGGCTCTTTTGGATGCTTTCCTGGGCGCGTTTGAGTTCCGAAATGTCGACCAGGCTCTCGATAAGATGCGGCCGGCCGCCGACCATGGCCCGAGCGACGGTCTTGAGGATCGGCAGTTCTCCCCCCTGGCTGGAGAGGACTACCCGCTCGGAGTTATCGAGCGTCTGGCCGAGGTCGGTGATGGGGCATCGACCCTTCTCGGCGGGACATATGAAGCAGTGGCAGACTCGGTCGACGATTTCGTCGTAGGGCCTTCCGATCATCTTCGCCGCGGCCGGATTCAGATCGCAAATGACGTGGGTCTGCTCGTCGATGAGCAAAATCCCGGCCGGGACCGTATTGAGGATGAGGGACAACCGCTCGCGGCTCTCCCGCAGTTCCGCGGTTCGGGCCCGCACCAGGGCCTCGAGATCGGTGGTTTCCGGCACTGTGGCAGTGTTCACCGGGGGCTCCCTCTTAGCGGTTGCCGGTCCAGCCGGAACCGCCAAGGCCGGCACAATAAACCTTCGCCCTACCCCCTAGGGTTTCTTGTCGGCCGCGAAAGAGGAGTTTTAGAGCTTAAATGATGGCGGAACAGTGCGAAATGGCGGGGCGGCCCCCTGGTTGGCGTATCCGTTGGATGCGGGGGCTCGGGAAGACTAAGCGACGTTGCGCACGAGTGCGTGCGCCACGTCATCGGCGTCGGTTATGCCGCTTTGGCTTGCTCAGCGACTACCGGTTCAGGATCGCTCTGGAGAATTCTCTGCAAGTGCCCGAGTAACCACTGCCGGCGCACTGTCTTTCGGTAATCCAGAAACAGCGCCGCTCCCAGAAGCAGAATGGCGCACTCCAGCGATACCGTCGCGCCAAGCGCCGAGAACGCTTCAAGTTTCATATTGTTGTCCGTCTCCAGGGGTGGGGAATTGCACTTGTGTGGCCACGTCTGGAATCGTTTGTTTTCAATCGGATCTCGGCCCAGCGCCGGCGTCGGGTTCTTGACACCCGGCAGCATTTTGTCAGGTGACTCCGGCGAATCCCGAGCGGAGCGGTCCTGGTACAGTGGTAGTACGCGCGGAACTGGCGCCGGCTGGCCGCGTGTTGCATCCTGATCCAGGAGGCGGACGACATGACCATCCGATACGCCGACGGGAGAACGTCCGAGGCGGTGATACTCACGCGCACGGAGAACGCCATGCGCGTGGCCATAAAAGGTTCGGATGATGTAGCCGAGCTCGTCTCGGTGGACGGCGCCTGGCGGTCGGAGGACCTGGGGCCGGTCCAGATCGAGTTCGCCTGGCAGCGGCATGGCCGCCAGAACGTCATTGCGGAAGCCGATTGCATCTGCCCCAGCGAGTTGGCGTCCCGTTTGATCGATCTACTGCTGAACCAGAGCAAGACGGCGTCGTAGATTCGCGATGCCGATCAGCATCAAGAACGACGAAACCGAACTGCTGGCCCGCAAGCTGGCGGAGTTGACCGGGGAAACGCTGACCGAAGCGGTGCGGGCGGCGGTGGTGGAGAGGTTCGAACGGCTCCGCCACGCCCGCTCGGGACGATCCCCGGCCGCCGATCTGAATGCGATCGCTCTGCGCTGCGCGGGGCGGCCGGTCATATCGCCACTCAGCGCCGATGAGATTCTGGGTTACGACGAATCGGGGGCGCCCCGGCAGCGTCGCCGCTAAACCCTGGACGAGTTGCTCGCGCAATGCGGTCCACAGGCCGCTCGCGCCAAGGAAGAGCGGGAATGGCTCGATAGTGAGCCGGTGGGCGGCGAGCTTATCTTGAAGGGCGGCGGAATCTGGCTGGTGAGTCTCGATCCTACGCCGGGACACGAGCGGAAAGGCCGCCGTTAGTTCCCCTCCGACGCGTGTCCGAGCTTCGCTCGGATTGACAAGGCTGGAGCCTTATCCCACTGGCAGGCCGGGAGGCCCGCTCTACGGACGCGGAGGCGCCTGCCGGTGGCGACCCCCGGTAGCGGATTGCTCCAGGAAGGCCTGGGAGACCCACTTGGAAAGATGGCATTCGGTGGCCAATTCCTCGGATTCGCGATTGGCCTCGCAGGCGTATTCCTCGAGCGAGCGGGCGCGGAGTTTCTCCAGAAGCCGCAGGCGCCGCCGCTCGGCGGTCAGGATTTCCCGCTGCTGCTTCAGAGTCCGCGCGAGCTCCAACTTGAGCGCCGCCAGGGCCTCATGATCCCGTATCACGCGGATGCGAAACCGCGCCAGAGCGACCAGATCCGAGGAGGTCAGCGCGGGATGGTCCAGCGCGTCGTGTTCGGCGGCCAGGCTCTCCTCACGCAGTTGCGCGATGCGCTGGCCGGCGTCGGAAATGGCCAGAAGGGTCAGGCGGACATCGTTTTCCTTCGACTCACAGACCTTCGTCTGCCATTGCAGCACGCGCTCCAGACGAAACCGGAATCGCTGCATGGATCAGAGCTTCTCCGCCAGCGCGCGAAGCTGGCGATTGGTCTCGTCGAAGGAGGCGTTGACGGCGGTGCCCTGGCACAGGAGAGCCTCAATTTCCGGTTCGGCCTGGATGGCGGCGTCGAGCTTGAGGTTCTTGCCGGAGGCGTAGGCGCCGAGGTCGATGAGGTCGCGGGAGTTTTCGAGGGTGGAGATGGCCTGGCGGACCTTGGTGGCGGCGGAAACGTGCTCCGGAGCGGCGAGCTGCCGGAAAAGCCGGCTTACGGAGTTTAAGATGTCAATAGCCGGATAATGCCCGGCGGAGGCCAGGCGCCGCGAGAGAATGATGTGGCCGTCGAGGATGGCGCGGGTGGAGTCGCAAATCGGCTCGTTGAAATCGTCGCCTTCCACCAGAACCGTGAAGAACCCGGTGATGGAGCCCTTGCGGAACCGTCCGGCGCGTTCCAGGACCTTGGGAAGGAGGTTAAAAACCGAGGGCGGGTACCCCTTCTGGCTGGGAGGCTCGCCGGCGGCGAGGCCGATCTCCCGCTGGGCCATCGCCAGGCGGGTCACGGAGTCCATAATCAGCAGCACATCGGCGCCCTGATCGCGAAAGTACTCGGCCACCGCGAGGGCCACAAAAGAGGCGCGGACGCGGAGGGGGGCGGGCTGGTCGGAGGTGGCGCAAACCACGATGGAACGCTTCTGGCCCTCGGGCCCCATATCGTGTTCGAGGAAGGCGCGAACTTCCCGGTTGCGCTCGCCGACCAAAGCGATGACGGTCACGTCGGCGGAGTTGTGTCTGGCCATGGAGCCGAGCAGGGTGCTCTTGCCGACGCCGCTGCCGCCGAAGATGCCGATGCGCTGGCCGCGGCCGCAGAGGGTGAGCGCATCGATGGCCCGAATGCCGGTGATGAGCGGATCGGTGATGTGCTCGCGGTCGAGCGGGCTTCCCGGCGGCTGGTAGAGACGGTACTGCCCGGCGGGTTTGATTCTGGGTCCCGGGTCGATGGCGCGGCCAAAGCCGTCCAGGACGCGTCCGATGAGCTCCGGCCCCACCGCCACGCGCGCTTCATCCTGGCGGGCGACGATGCGGTCGTGGAGTTGTATGCCGTCGATTTCCTCGAGCGGCATGGAGAGCACGTGGCCATTGCGGAATCCGATGACCTGGGTGCGGACGCGCCTTCCCGAAGAAGTGGAGACTTCGCAGAAGTCACCGACGGCGACGGCGGGACCCCGCGAGGCGACCAACATGCCGACCACTTCGACGACTTCCCCGGTCCACGGCAGGAGTTCCGCGCCGCGCACGTAGGAAATGAGGGGACCCAAGTCGAGGGCCGGCGGAGCGGTCATGGGCGGTCTCCCAAACGATCGGCCAGGCCGCGTTCGATTTCGCGGAGCTGGGTATCGACCGAGGCGTCGAGGGAGCCGTGGGCGATTTCGAAGATGGCGCCACCGCGCTCCTGGGAGGGATCGCCGACCACTTCGAGTCCGGCCTGGCGCCCCATGCGCTGGAGGCAGGCGCGCACCATGGGCTCCTGGTCCGGGTGAACCCGCACGCGATAGACCTCCTGCGAACTGAGCTTTTCGAGGGCCGCGTGGACCAGGGCTTCGAGCGCGGATGCGTCCACCGAGAGCTCGCGGTGCAGGATGCGGCGGGCGATTTCGATGGACAACCGCACGAGGTCGGCTTCGGCCCGGCGGACCACCTCGGTGCGCGCTCCGGCGATGCCGGCCACGGTGGCGGCGAGCTTTTCGACGGCCTTGCGGATTTCGTCCTCGGCGCCCCGCCGGCCGGCCGCTTCGCCCTCTTTGAGGCCGGATTCGTAAGCTTGACGGAGTTGCTGCTGGACCGCGGGGGTGTCATGCCCGGCGCCGGCGGAGGCGCGCAGCGGGGCGGCGGCCCGCCAGACTACCGGCGCAACGCCGGGCTCCGTTTCGGCGATCAGCCTAGACAACATGTTTCACACTCCGCCCCACCAATTCCGCCGGACTGGCGGGTCCGGGAGAGCCAAGCCGGACCGGCCGGAAGACGGGATGCGGGTGGAAGGGGTCATCTGGTTCGCGTGTCGCTTTCCTGGAGCCAAAGCTTGACTACGTTGGCGGCGAGGTCCAGATCCTGTTGCGCAAGCGCTTGCACCCTGCCGGGAAGATTACTCCTTCGGTCCTGGGATGCGGCATCCTCATCCTCGCCGGCGATTTGCTCCGGCGCTCTTCCTAACTGGGAACGCGGAACGGCGTCCCCTTCCGGCAACTCCAGAGGCGACTCACCGCGGGGCCGGCTCCCGGAGCCGGTCACCAGCGCCATTACGGTGCGTATCAAGAAGAGGAGCACGCCGATGCCCAGCACGATGGGCAGAAGCAAATCGCGGTTCTTCTGGAACAGATCCAGCCATGCGGGGCCGGCGGGCTCCTTTTTGGGCTTGGGCGCGGGGCCGTCGATCCTGGGCGGCTCGGAATTGAGGCTGGATTCGAACGGAAGGCTCTCCACAATAAGCTGGTCGCCGCGCTCGGCGTTGAACCCGGTGGCGGCCGCCACCAGATCCTTGATGGTTTTCAAGGTCTCGGGCGCGGGAGGCTCGAGAATCCGGCGTCTGGCGGCGCCGGCGCCTTCCCATCGAACGGTATTATCGACCAGCACGGAAAGCGACATGCGCTTGATGACGCCCTGGGGGATGTGGGTCTGGCGGACGATGCGGCTGGACTGAAACGTCACGTTCTCGGTGCGGCGCGACGTCCCGTTGCCCGAGCCGGCCGGGTGTCCGGCGCCGCCGGGCAGGTTCGACGCGGTCCCGGGAACTCCGGAGGCGGATGCGCGGTCGCTCACATCCTCGGTTTTCTGCGAGCTGGCCATGACGGAATGGGTGGGATCGTAGGTTTCTTCCTGCTGTTCCCCGCTGGTGAGGTCGCACTCCACCGAGGCGCCGGCGCGGAAGCGGTCCTGGCCGAGCAGGGGCTCCACTGTCGAAACCACCTTGGCCACCAGGTCGCGCTCCAGTTGCTGACGGACTTCGAGGGCCTCGGCGGTAATCTCGGAGGCGTCGTTATCCCCCGTCCGTTTGGGGCGGTTCAGCAGGTTCCCGTCGGCGTCCACGATCGATACGGACTCGGGCGCAAGCCCTTCCACGGCGCTGGCCACCAGATTGGTGATGGCCTGAACGTTCTGGGGCGCGATCCGCGCGGCGGAGCGCAGCTTCAACACGACGCTGGCCTTGGCGGGCTGCTGTTTGTCGAGGAAGATGGATTCCTTGGGAAGGGTGAGGTGAACGCGCGCCTGTTCGACCTCGGCCAGCGACATCACGGTGCGCTCCAGCTCGCCTTCGAGTGCGCGCTTGTAGTTGACGTGCTCCACGAACTCGGTGGCCCCGAAGGCGCTCTTGTCGAACAGTTCGAAGCCGATGCGGCCGGTCTTGGGAAGACCGGCGGCGGCCAGGGCAAGCCTCGATTCGGCGATTTTGGAAGAAGGCGCCAGCACGGAGGCGCCGCCATCGTCCAGACGATATTCGATACCGGTTTCCTTCAGTTTCTGAACGACGGCGGCGGCATCCTCGGGGGCCATGGCCGTGTACAACGGCCGGAAGTCGCTTTCACGCTTCCATGCGGTGAATGCGAAAATGCCGGCGGCGGTCAGAAGCGCGGCCAGCGCGATGGAGATCCGCTGGCGCATCGAAAGTCCGGAGAAGAGCTTGATGAGTTGGTCCATGGGACAACGGTCAGTCTACATTTGCATGCGCATGATTTCCTGGTACGCGGAGACCACTTTGTTGCGCACCTGAAGGCCGAGGTCGAAGGCGAGCTCCGCCTTTTCGGCGGCCAGCACGGTGGTGTGCAACTCCTCGTTCTCGCCGGTCAGAAACTTCTGCACGGCTTCGGTGGAATCGTCCTGAATCGATTGCAGGCCCTTGATGGTCCCTTCGAGTACGCTCTGAAACTGGCCCGGCGCTCCCACGGGTTGGAGAGGCCGGGACGGATCGAGACCGGGGAGGGGAGTAATCGCGGAGATGGGATTCGGCATCGGTTGGCTCCTTACCGTAACAGGTCGATGGAATGCTGAATCATGTCCTTGATGGCCGACATGGCGGAGACGTTGGCCTGATAGCTCCGGGTCGCGCTCATGAGGTCGACCATGTCTTCGGCCGGATTCACGCGCGGCATGGACACATAGCCGTTGGCGTCGGCGTCGGGATGCCCGGGCATGTAACGCTGCTCGGGGGCCTGAGTGTCCACGGTGATGCCGGTCACTTTTACGCCGGTCATCTCGCCGCCCAGTTGGGCGTCGAGCTCGGAGGCGAACGGGGAAGGCGTGGAGTCGCTGGAGAAGATGGCGTCCTTGCGCCGGTAGGGGCCGCCCTCGGCGGTTCGAGTGGTTTCCGAGTTGGCGATATTCTCGACCAGCAACTGGGCGCGGGTGCGTTGCGCGGCCATCCCCGAAGCGCTGACCGACAAGACCGAGAAGAGACTCATCCGCTCTTTCCTTCCTGAATGGCTTCCTTGACCATCCGAATCTGGGTACGCATCAGACCGGAGGCCAGGTTGAACCGCATGGCGTTCTCCGCCAGCAGGCGGGCTTCGCGGTCGAGATCCACGTTATTGCCGTCGTTCTTGGCGGGCAGGCCCGCGACTTCGGCGGCCCGCGGCGAGCCGCTGGACATGACCGACTGGAACTCGGACTGGAAGTCCAGGTCCCTGGTCTTGAAGCCGGGCGTATCGGCATTGGCGATGTTGGACGCCACCACCTTCTGCCGCGCGCTGAGCAGATCCATGTAACGCTCGAGGCTGTTGGTGAGGCTGTCCAGCATGGCGCATTGGGGGGAGCACGTGGCTTGCCAACCGGAAAGCGAAAAAAAGCTTCGAAATTCCGGATATTTTGCCGAAGCGAGGCCGTCAAATCGATGACGCGTCAGGGGGTTGACGCTGAGGCATGGGCGCGAAGGCGGGGAAAGAAAATCCTGGGATAGAGCCATCCGCCGCGTCAGGTTGGTTTGAAGAAGGGAGGTTTTCCGCTGTTGGGCGGTGATGAGGGTGTTTTCGATGTCGATCTTCGAGGTATTCGAACCGATGGCCGCGGTCAGCGCGCCGGAAGCGGGATCTTCCGCGCTGGTCGGCGCGTCGTTGGCGGTTTCCAGAAACCGGCCGGAGGTAAGGCCGCCCAGTAAACCCCTGGATGGCCTGGGCGCTCCGCGAATGCAGGGTGGAAGCGTCGAACGACACTTGACTCTGGCCGTCGAGATCCGCTCCCGTCAGGGACAGGGAGGCGGTGGCGCCGGATATCGCGGAGCATCGGGCGATACGACGCGAAGAACCAAACAGCGCGGCTGACCGCCCGGGCGATCATCGGCGGCAGGCCGCCGGCGTGGATGGCGACGCCAATGAAGACCGGCGGCGCCGTTGTGGCCGCCGCGGTTGCCGCTGTCGCGCTCCTATCGTGGCCGGAGCCGCGACCCAAGACGCCAGCGGAGGAACGTTGTCGGGTACTAACCCTTCAGCAGGGTGAGCACGGCCTGGGGCACCTGGTTGGCCTGCGCCATGGCGGCCAGGGACGCCTGCTGGAGCACCTGGGCCTTGGTTAGGTTGGCGGCCTCGGTGGCCATGTCGGCGTCGCGCAGTTGCGACTCGGCGGAAGAATAGTTGGTGATCTGCGATTCGGCCAACTGGGTGGCATAGCCCAGCTTGTTCTCGCCGGCTCCAACGGTACCCTGAACCTGGCCGAGAGTGGCCAGCGCCGCGGCGATGGCGGTGATGGCGTTGGTAGCCGCGGTGGTGCCGCTGCCGGTCAAGGTGGGGGCCGTCGCGGCGCCCACGGCCGCGCCCAGGAAACCGGCTCCGTTGGCGGCGGCGTTGGTCGCCGTGCTGAAGGCCACGTTGCCCTGGATGTCGATATTGCCAGCCGTACCACTATCAATGAAGGCATAGATGCCCTGCGAGTTCATGGCCTGGTTGATGGCGTTGACCGCGCCGGCTTCGGTGACGCCGACGCCGAGGGCCACGGCGGTCTGGTTGCCGCCCACGGTGAAGGTCAGGTTCTGCGACGCGGTAGCGACGGTGCCCGCCCATGCGAGGGCCTGGTTGTTCATAGTAGAGTTGGTCACCGTGGCATCCGTCCCGGTCAGGGTTGCGCCGCCGACGCTTTTGATGGAGAAGCCGCCTCCGGTGAACTCGACTTTGCCATCGGTGGAGTTGATGTCCGCCGCCACGCCGCTCCCCTGGAGCTGCTGGTTGAGCGCAGCGACCAGCGCGGCGCCCGATTGCGCGGTTCCGGTGCCGCCGACGGTGGCCACGTACGTCCCGTTGGCCGTGTCGACCGTGTACACGGCCGTGGTTGCCGCCAGGAACGTGCCTGTGCGCACGTCAGGCGCCGCGGCGAAGCGGATGCCCTGGTCCGCGCCGGCCACGGAGGTATTGGTGAGGCCCAGGCCGGTGGAATCGACGGAGACGCCGCCGAGATTGATTCCGACCTGGCTCAAGCTCAGGGCGCCTCCCGTGGGGCCGCCGCCGATGAACACCGACATGTTGGTACTGTTCGAGCCGCCGCTGACCAGACCGATGTCGCTCGCCTGGCGCGTGATTTCTCCGACGAGCTGCTGATACTCGTTGTTGAGGGTGTTGCGGTTCCCACTGAAGGTGCTGCTGGCGGATTCCGTCGCGAGCGTCTGCATGCGGTCGAGCATGGTGGAGATGTTGTTCAGCCCACCGTCGATGATTTGCAGGCTGCTGACGCCGTCGTTGGCGTTTTGCACGCCCTGCGTCAGTTCCGAAATCTGGTCGCGGTATCCGTTGGCGACGGCCAACCCGGCGGCATCGTCGCCGGCGGAGTTGATCCGGTAGCCGGAGGTGATCTGTTCGATGGTCTTGGTCTGGAAGTTGCTGTTGACCTGCAGATTATTCTGGGCTACGAGAGAAGCGTAGTTCGTTTGAATGGTTAGCATCGTAAATGTCTCCTTACCGTAACGGGTAGATGGAATGCCGAATCAGGTCCGTGATGGCCGGCCACCTTTACGCCCGTGATCTCGCCACCCAACTTGGTCTCCGAGTTGGCGATGCGATCGGACATGGCGAACTGCAATGAGCAAGTCGCTTGCCAACCGGAAAGCGGAAAAAAAGCTTCGAAATTCCGGATGTTTTGCGCGGGGGGCGGCCGTCAAATCGATGACGCGTCAGCGGGTTGACGCTCAGGCATTGGCGCGAAAGAGGGGAAAGGAGATCCTGGGATGGTGATAGCGGGAGACGGATTGCAGGCGATCCAGCTCGACGACGGCATACTCGCGGGCAGCCAGCGTCATGACCTTGGTCCAGTCGAACAAATCGAGAGTGCGGACCTGTAATGCGCGCACCTCTTCCGACCCCGGCGGCAGGGAGCGCAGCAGCCCTTCGACAGCGGCCACGTAACGGCCGAGCAGAACGTCCGCTTGGGCGAAGGAATCCGAAACGATGGCATCCCGGACAGCGGTCTCGATGGCAGTCAGTGCGGCTTCCAAGGGCGCCTCTAACCCGAACTCGAGGTCGAATTGTTGTTGCTGACGTATTGGTTCATCATGTTCGTGAACAGGCCGGTCATGTAGGTCTTTTGGCTTTCGAGCGAGGCCAGGAGAGCGTCGGCGGCGGCCATCTGTTTGGTCAGGTTGCCCTGAAGAGTGGTGATTTTCTGCTGTTCCGCGGTGATCAGGGTGTTTTCGTGGTTGATCTCCGTGGTATTCGAACTGATGGCTGTCTTGAGCGTGCCGGAGGTGGCGTCTTCAACGCTGTTTAGCGCGTTGTTGGCGGTTTCCAGAAACCCGCCGGTGGTCAGGCCGCCCAGAAATCCCTGGATGGCTTCGGCGCTCTGCGAACCGAAGGTGGCGGCATCGAACGACATTTGACCCTTGTCGTCGAGGCTCAGTCCCATCTGGGCCAGGGAGCCGATGGCGCCGGAGGTGGGGGTGTATTGGGTGACCTGGCGCAAAGATCCAAACAGCGACTGCACAATGGATTGCCCGGCCAGCGCCCCGCCGGACTGTCCCACCTGCTGATTCAGTTGATTGACCGTCGAATTATAGGCGCTGACGAAGGCGGATACGGCGCTGCTGACCGAATTCATGTTCTGGGAGACGGTCACGGTAACCGGCGCCGTGGTCTTCTGAAGAAGGTTGATGGTGAGGCCCGGGGCCAGGGTGACCGAGCTCGAGGTGGATTGGATGGTCTGATTCAGTCCGCCGATGGTGTAGCTGGCGTCCTTGCCCGCGTTCAACGGGGTCGAATCGATCAGATCCGCTCCGGGAGGCGTTTGCCCCGGCGGGCCCTCCGTGAGGTCGATCGAGGTGGGGCCCAGGCTGGTGGCCTGGAGCACCAGGAGATAGTTGGGAGAGCTGGGGCCGCCCGCATTCACGATGGAAGCCTGGACTCCGGCGGAAGCTTCATTGATAGCCGTGGCAAGGCCTATGAGGCTGGTATCGGCCGGCTGGATAGAGAAGGTATTGCTACCCACGGTCAGGGTGAAGGCGGTGGCGGAGCTGATGGAGGAGGAAGACGGGTCCGTCACGGCGGGCAGCGAGGAGCTGCTGACCACCTCGGCCGAGGAACCGGGGTCGTTCACCGTAATCGAGTATGTACCAGCCATGGCTCCCGCCGCCGCGGAGGCGCTGACGGCGGTGGAGTCGGATGACATGGCCGAATAGGACGACGGCCCCAAAGCGGAGTCGATGTTCTTAATGGCGGCTTGGAGCGAGGAAAACTGGCTGTTGAGGCCGTCCAGGGCAGTGCCCTCGTCGGTGAGCTCCTGCTGCTGGCTCTGCATCAACTGCAACGGCATGGAGGCGATGTTGACCGCCCGGGTAATCACTTGTTGAAAGTCGCTGGAATAGGTGCTGACACCCGTGAAGTACGTTGCCGCCGAAGTAGCCGTTGTGGCGCCCATGTCAATTCCCTAATGCAAAAGAAGGGCCGAAGCCGGAGCTTCGGCCCAACGGGTTAAAGCAGCAACGCTGTCGGGGGTTAGCCCTTCAGCAGGGTGAGCACGGCCTGCGGGGTGGCGTTCGCCTGCGCCATGGCGGCCAGGGACGCCTGCTGGAGCACCTGGGCCTTGGTTAGGTTAGCGGCCTCGGTGGCCATGTCGGCGTCGCGCAGTTGCGACTCCGCGGAAGAATAGTTGGTGATCTGCGATTCGGCCAACTGGGTGGCATAGCCCAGCTTGTTCTCGCCGGCTCCGACGGTGCCCTGAACCGAGCCGAGAGTGGCCAAAGCCGAGGCGATGGAGGTGATGGCGTTGGTAGCCGCAGTGGTGCCGCTGCCGGTCAAGGTGGGGGCCGTCGCGGCGCCCACGGCCGCGCCCAGGAAACCGCCTCCGCCGGTGACGGCGTCGGTCGCCGTGGTGAAGGCCACGTTGCCCTGGATGTCGATATTGGCCGGCGCTATCCTGGAAAGCATAGATGCCCTGGGAGTTCATGGCCTGGTTGATGGCGTTGACCGCACCGCCTATGGTGACGCCGACACCGAGGGCCACGGCGGTCTGGTTGCCGCCTATGGTGAAGGTCAGGTTCTGAGACGCGGTAGCGACGGTGCCCGCCCATACGAGGCCGTTCTGGTTGTACATCGTGCTGTTGGTTATGGTCCCGTCCCCCGTCCCGGTGAAACCCGCGCCGCCCGTGCTGGTGATGGAGAAGCCGCTTCCACTGAACTCGACTTCGCCGTTCGTGGAGTTGATGTCCGCCGCCACGCCGCTCCCCTGGAGCTGCTGGTTCAGCGAAGCGACCAGCGCAGTGCCCGATTGCGCGGTTCCGGTGCCGCCGATGACGGCCGTGTACGTCCCGTTGGCCGTGTGGACCGCGTACACTGGCCGCCGTAGTCGCCAGAAAAGTGCCTGTGCGCACGTCCCCCGCCCCGGTGAAGGTAACGCCCTGGTCCGCGCCAGCCACGGAAGTGTTGGTGAGGCCCAGGCCGGTGGAATCGACGGAGACGCCACCGAGAGCGATTCCGACCTGGCTCAAGGCCAGCGCGCCGTTTGTCGGGCCGCCGCCGATAAACACCGACATGTTGGCGCTGTTCGCGCCGCCGGTCACCAACCCGATGTCGCTGGCCTGGCGCGTGATTTCTCCGATGAGCTGCTGATACTCGTTGTTGAGGGTGTTGCGGTTCCCGGTGAAGGTGCTGCTGGCGGATTCCGTGGCGAGCGTCTGCATGCGGTCGAGCATGGTGGAGATGTTGTTCAGCCCGCCGTCGATGATTTGCAGGCTGCTGATGCCGTCGTTGGCGTTTTGCACGCCCTGCGTCAGTTCCGAAATCTGGTCGCGGTATCCGTTGGCGACGGCCAACCCGGCGGCATCGTCGCCGGCGGAGTTGATCCGGTAGCCGGAAGTAATCTGTTCGATGGTCTTGGTCTGGAAGTTGCTGTTGACCTGCAGATTATTCTGGGCTACGAGAGAAGCATAGTTCGTTTGAATGGTGAGCATCGTAAACGTCCTGTTTCGGGATACGACTCGGGCATCATGCCCGGGCTCGGGTTCTCCGTTAGTTGGATGCCCGAAGTATCTGCCGTTCAGTAGTGATATCGGAAAGGGCTTACGGATTTTCTAATGTTTTTGCGCGGCGCTTTTTGAGTATTACCGAGCTGACGGTAAGGAGCGACGTCAAATTCTTGACAAGGGATCCTGGGAACTCTTGACGCGGAGACGCGGAGACGCGGAGAAAGACGTTACGAGAATAAGAACGGCCGGAGGGGGCAACCGCTTCCCTACGGCCCGGCTACGGTGGCGGCTCGGACGGGTCGCGCGACGCGGAGAGCTTCTCGCTGAGCCAGGCGATGGTATTGGGCGGCGCCGGCTGGGCGGCGGACAAGTTCTGAGCGCGCGTGAGGGCGACTTCCTTTCGCAAGATGGGAAGAGAGGCGGGGGCCGTGATGCCAATCTTGACGCGGGTGGGGCCCACTTCGAGGATTTCCAGTTCGATATCCTTCCCAATGAGGAAGCTCTCGCCGGCGCGCCTTCGCATTACGAGCATGGGGGCCTCTCCGCGGCGGACGAAAGGGGGTGCTGCATAGAGTACCCGGAGCACTCCTGAATGGACTGGACGCCTTTGTGATTCTTCAGGTTCAACACGATTGGGGAGGCCAGGTTGATGGTTGGATCGGCGCCCTCGCTGAGAGTCACGAGCGCCAGGCAGATGAGGTCCGCCCCGATCTGGGGCTCGGGAGGAAAAGGCAGCTCCAACAATTCGCGGTCTTCAGGCGACAGGTGCAGCTTGTAGCGAGGGTCGGCGGCGAACACGGGAACCGCGATGAAACACAGATCCTGCCGGGCGAGGCTCTGCATGAATACCAGCGGATGGTTTTTGGGCTGCTCCAGGAAAACGAAGGCGGCCTGGTCGTCGAAGCCGGGGATGCCGGCGGCGAACTGGAACACCGTCTCGGGGGAATACTCCAACTCTCCGAAGTACCTGCTCGGTAGTCGCGACATGCTGGCAAACGAAACAGAGCAATTTGACGGCCTATTTCGCGCCGGGCTTAGGCTCGTCTTTGCCGGCGGGCTTGGGCTCGTCTTTGCCGGCGGGCTTGGCGCCGCTCGCGGGGGCGTTCTTGGGTAGAGGCGCCGGCTCGTTGATGAGGGCCTGCTGGTTCAGGATCACCATATCCACGCGGCGGTTGTGGGCGCGGCCCTCTTCGGTCTCGTTGGATTCCACGGGCGCCGTATCCGCGTAACCCGCGATGGCCAGGCGCTGGCGGGAAATGCCAAAGCGGTCGCTGAGCACCTCCATCATGGCGATACTCCGGGCGGCGGACAGATCCCAGTTGCTGCGGAAACGGGCGGTGTGGATGGGAACGGAATCGGTGTGACCCTCGAGCCGGATGGGGTTGGGCAGCTCGCGTAATGTATTGGCGATCTTCTCGACGCTGGAAAGGGTCTTGGGATCGATGGAGTCCGTTCCGGACGGGAAGAATGTGGCCTGCCGAAGGCTCACCACCAATCCGCGCGCCTCGAGGTGGACTTCGATCTTGCCCTGCTTAATCTCGGTTTCGAGCTGCTTGGAGAGATACTGCATGGAGGGGAGCAACTCGACCTTCTCGGATGGCGGCTGGTTTTGGGGTTGAGAGCCGCCGGGGCCTTTCATCTGGGCGTTGCCTTTGCCGCGGTCGTCGACCGTGCCTCCGAGAATCTCGTGGGCGACCGCCGGGACCCCGCCGGCGCCCAGGGCTTCCTTTACGGAGTCGGACACCCGCTGGGCGCGCGCCTTATCGGTCTGGGACGACGCAAACATGACCACGAAGAAGGCGAACAGCAAGGTGATGAAATCGGCGTAGGAAACCAGCCAGCGTTCGTGGTTCTCGTGGGCCGCGCCAAGCTTCTTCCGCGCCATCTCAGCCCTCCGCCGAAACCGGCGCGCCGGCGGGCCCGGGCTTGGCCTTGGCTTGGGCCTTGGCCTTGGGCTTGGGCTTCCCGGCGGCGTCCGCGGATGGCTGTTCGTAGGCTTCGAGCCTGGTGCGGATCAGTTTCGGGTTGAGTCCCTCCACAATCGCGAGAACGCCCTCCAGCATCACTTCGCGAATCTGCACCGCGTCGCGCATGCGGACGCGCAGCTTGTTGGCGGCCGGCAGGAAGAAGATGTTGGCCGACCCGACGCCGTATACGGTGGCCACGAAGGCGGCCGCAATCCCCCGGCCAACCTCGTCGATATTGGCCAGGTTCTTCATCACCTGCATGAGGCCGAGCACGGCCCCCACGATGCCAACGGTGGGAGCATAGCCACCGGCGGCCTCGAACACCTTGGACTCGGCTTCGCCTTTTTGCTCGAGGAGAGTGATTTCCAGCTCCATGATGCTCCGGATCTGACTCATGTCGATGCCATCCACGGCCAGGTTGAGCGCCTTTCGCAAGAACGGATCGCGGGCCGCGGCGGCCTGCTGTTCAAGCGATACGATTCCCTGCTTGCGCGCCTGGGTAGCGTAGCCGATGATCTCATCGATGACCGTTTCGGGAGACTGAGTCTGTTCGAAGAAGATCGACCCAATGCGACGCACGGCGCGGATCAGCACGTCCATGGAATTGGTCAGCATGACGGCGCCGATGGTGCCTCCGAACACGATCAGAGCGGCGCTGCGCTGACCGAGTTCGAGCACCTTGCCGCCATCGAGAACCAGTCCCGTCAGGATGCCCCCGACGGCGACCACCAGACCGCCCAGGCTCGCCAGGTCCGGCCGCTGGCCGGTTTTGCGCGGTGTCGCGAGTTTAGCGTCCGCCATGGGTATCGGCTCCCGTTGCAGCACCTGCCACGTCGCCCGCCGGTGGCTGCGCCGGCGATCCAGGGCCTATGCCGGCTTGAATCGACCGCCGGTATTGCACCACCCGGGCCACGATCTCGTCGGCCGGTTCAAGCACCATGAGCTTCTGGCCGGTGGTCAGACTGATCACGGTATCCGGCGTAGTTTCAATATGTTCGATAAGCTCACAATTCAGCACGACGGACGCGTGATTTAGACGGGTCACGTAGATCATCGCGGGCCTACTCTTAGAATGTCGGCTGACGGGCCGGCGTTTTCTACGGTATTATTGAGATCCTTCCGGGCAGTTTTGTGGCGAGGATTTCATAGAATTCAAAGTCGAACCTGACGACAAGAACTCCATGGTTGAGACGCTACCGAGTCGCATGACGGCTCCCGCGCGGCAAGCCGAGAATATCCTGCGAGCCTGGCGCCGGCGGGACACCGCGGCGCTGCGCGCGGAGTTTGCAAAGGGGCTGAGCATGTGCGCCGCCCCGGGGGCTCCCGGCGACGAGGAAGAGCAGGTCGATCTGCTCCACGCGGTGGTGGCGAAACTGGACGGCCACCCGGGCGGAGTCAGGGCGAAGTCCGCGGATCCCGTGGTCAGGTTGTGCATCACTCTGCTGTTGCACCTCGCCACTCGGTCGGAATGGGGGGCGAATCGGTTCGCCGCCGCGCCGCGAAGCGTTACGCGAGGTAACTGAACAGGTTCAGTTGCGAGAGCTTCGAGCCGACGCTCAGGGCAGCCTGCTGTTGAGTCTGGACCTGGGTCAGCTCGATAGCGGCGCCGGCCATGTCCGTGTCGCGCTGGTTGCTCAGGCTCTGGTTGGCGGTTGCCAGCGAGCTGCTCAAACCAGTCAAGGTATCCGCCACCCGATTCTCGGCGATTCCGTAGAGTCCCAACTGCTGGCTCATGTAGTCGTCGGCCGCCTTCAACGAATTGACGGCCGTGGCGGCCCCGGCCTGGTCGTTGTTTTGCAGCGCCTGGACGAGGCTGTTTATGGCGGCGAAGGCGTTGCCGGAGGCGGCCGAACCATCGGCGTTTTTCGGGTCGAAGATCTGCTGCGCCGTGCGGGGAACCCAGAGGGTGGTTCCCGCGCCATCGGTAATGGTCCGCGTGGAAGTGGCGGCGGCAAGCTGGGTCACGCCCTCGGGCTGAGAGGCGTCCAGGGCGTAAAGAGGCTGGTCGTCGAGGTCGCCGCTGAAAATGTAGCGCCCGTTGAACGTCGTCCCGCTCAAGTCCACCAGTTGTTGTTGGATGGCTTGCGCCTGTTGCAGGAGATCGGCGTCTTGCGACCCGGTTTGCGGGCTGGCGGCCTCGCTGGCCAGACTGATGGCCTGTTCCAGGGCCGTGCTGGCGCTTTGCAGGGCGGAGTCCCCGGCGCCCAGTTCCGAATTCACCTCGTTCAGGTTGGTTTTCGTCTGCGTGTCCCGAGCGATTTGAGAGAGGGTTTCGAGGATTCCCGGCACGGCCGAGGGATCGTCCGACGGCTGGCTGACGCGAGTGCCCGAACTTACCTGCTGCGTTACGGAGTCCAGCGTGGATTGAATCCTGTCGAGACTGTCCAGGTAACTCTGAGTGGAACCGTTGACCGGCAATATCATGGCTTCCCTTTCTACGTCAGCACCGCCTCGAATATGGCGTCCATCATGGTGTTCAGGGTTGTCAGCAAGTGGGCGGCGGCCTGATAGCTCCTTTGATACTGAAGCAACAGAGACGCCTGATCGTCCAAAGAGACGCCGGAGGACTGGTCGCGGAGAGTTTCCGTCTGGGTCAGAACCTGCTGTTGGGCCTGCTGGTTTTCCTGGGCCGTGGCGCTGGCCTGTCCCACCGCCGCCGCAATCTGGCCGAAGAAATCGGTAAAACTCCGGTTGCCGGCGCCGGCCACGGGGGTGTCGGCTAGGGCGGCCAGTTGATTGGCGTTGCCGTTGGCGTTTCCGGACGCATCCACGGGAGCCAGGCCGGCGGCGGTGATATTGGGGTTCACCGCGAATGTGCCGGCTGCCGACGTGGGATCGGAGGAATCGTAGACGAACAAGGCGGCGCCCTTGGCGGCGCCGGCTTGCGGCCCCGTAGTCCCGGATTCCAGGATGCCGTTCACGGCGTCGGCGAAGGTCTGGGCAAACTGGTTCAAAGACCCGACCTGCTGGCCGTTTCCTATCAGCGAAGGCAGGATGCTGTTACTCACGTTCAGAAGCCCACCGAGAGCGCCGCCCTGAATCTGGCTGGTGATGTCATGGCCTTGCGAGTCCAGGATCTGGCTGGAGGGAGGCGCCGAGGAGCCGGCGGCGCCGGCGAGACCGCTGGAAATCGAATACTGCGTATCGCCCACCACCAAAGGCGAACCACCCTGCAAAAGGACGCTGACGGTTCCGCCGGCCTGGCTGACGGTATCGATATTCACCAGCGTGGAGAGTTGCTGAAGGCTGGAGGTAAGGAGGGCGTCCGAACTGGGGCCGGAAACTCCCTGACTGGTTTGGGCGTTGATCTGTTGGATGGTGGCGGTGAGCTGGTTGATCTGGCTCACGGTGGAACCGATCTGACCCTGGATGTCCCCGGACACGCTGGCCAGAGAAGTGGCCAGACTTTGCACGTCGCCGGCCAGAGTGCCGGCGCTTGAAATGACGGATTGGCGCGCGGTCGCGCTCGACGGCGACACGCTCCAGGCCGAGAAGCTCTGGAATAGCGCGCTGAGATCCGCGGGAACGCCGCTAGAGCCGGAGACATCGAACAGGTTGTCGATGGAGGAGGTCCCCTGGGCTTGCGCCTGGAAGTATCCCAGGGACTGCGCCTGGCGGCGGACTTCCTCTTCGGCATACTCGTCGCGAGCGCTCGAGACGCCGCGCGCGGCCACGCCGCCGGCCAGGCCGCCGGCCGAATCGAATGGCTGCGCCTCGAGGTTCAACGTCTGGGTGGCGAACCCCGGGGTGGTGGAGTTGGTGATATTGTTCTGGACGACGGTCAGCGCCCGCTGGTACACATCCAGCGCTTGTCCCGCGGTGGCCAGAGTGGAAAGGAGAGTGGCCATCAGGCGACGCCTTCGATTCGCGGAAGCGCATCCAGGCCGGAAGGGGCCGAGGCGTCCAGGTCGCGACCCATGGTCAGCGCCATGCCCCGGCAAAACGCGGCGGCGGAATCGACCAGCCGGGTCAGCCGGTCGATGTCGGCTTTGAGTTTTTTCAGGCGGTTCGCGAGGGATGCCACGGGGATGGCCGCGCCCCGCGGCGGGTCCCGTTGAACGTCCTGGAGTTCCGCGATCGCGGTCCGGAGCGACAGGCAGCACTCATCGCAGCGGCTGGGCTGGCCGGCGCGCCAGAGACGGAGCGCCGCCTGAACATGGGCCTCCGCGCGCGCCACGCGTTCCTCGAGAGCGCGACCGTGCGGCACTACGACTCTCCATCGACGGCGCCGCCCAGGGCGTGGGACACCAGCGCATGGCTCAGCGCCGTGGAATCGACGCCGTAGTCTCCGCGGGCGTAGGCCGCGGCGAGAGAGGAAATGCGACCCGCCACGTGGCTCTGGTCCAGGGAAGCCGCGTCCATTATGCGGACCGACAGATCGGAGATCTGAACGGAATCGCCGCCGCCGCCCACCACGGCCGCTCCGCCTTTTGGCTCGCTGCCGTAGGTTCGCGCCGTTTCCTGCGTGCGCGATGTCTGCGGGGCAAGTGCGCCTTCGAGCGCGTTGCTTGTAACCCTCATATCGATTGACAACTCCGCGGCGCACCAGCGCCGCTCCTGGGGAGATGTTCCCACGCCGCGCCCGCCGAGGCAATACCGAAAAGGATGACTACCCCGCTGATAACTTTGGTGGGGTTTTGCCGTATATCCCGCCGGCGAGTCTCGATACTACCAAGCGCCGTATTGAAATCGAATCGGGTTTTCCGGTATGAATTACTGGAATGCCATCGCCCAAATTGCTGTGGATTGCTCACGAAACACATGCTCCCGAGGAAAGCGATTGGAACGGACCCGAGTCCGGGTTCGCCATAAGTCGGGTTACGAGCCTGGCTCACGCGACCCAAATCCTGCAGTCCGAGGATTTCGACTGCGTGCTGGCAAGCGGATGTTTGCCGGACTGCGGCCGGCTCGACATACTGGAGGCCGTCCACGGGGTGAACGCCTCGGCGCCGATCGTCTTTTCGGATCCCCGGCTCACCGCGTTCGAGGCCGCGCAACTGGTGCGCAACGGGGCCTACCAGTGTCTCGGATTCAGGGACAGCCCGAACGACCTATTGAGGTGCGTGCGGGAAGCGTGCGAAGAGAGCCTTCGCAAAAGAAAGCGGAAGCCAGTGCGGGGAACCGGGCCGTGCGGTCAGCCGCTGGTGGGCGAAAGCCGGGCCATGCAGGACGTTCTGAACACGGTGGAGATCATCGGGCCGCGCCGCTGCACGGTGCTGATCACCGGCGAAACGGGAACCGGCAAGGAGATGGCGGCGCGCGCGCTCCACGCGGCCAGTCCCAGGGGACGCCTGCCCATGGTGGCGGTGAACTGTTGCGCCCTGCCGGACAATCTCCTCGAGGCCGAACTGTTTGGCCATGTGAAGGGCGCATTCACGGGGGCCGCGAACCATCGCACGGGGCGATTCGAACAGGCCAACAAGAGCACCATCTTCCTCGATGAGATCGGCGAGATGCCGCTCGAGCTGCAGGCCAAGCTGCTGCGCGTCCTCCAGGAGCGCGAATTGCAGCGGCTCGGCAGTTCGGAGACTATTCACGTGGATGTGCGCGTAATCGCGGCCTCCAACGCCGATCTGCAGGACAGGATTCGTCAGGGCAGATTCCGCGAGGATCTCTATTACCGGCTGAACGTAGTGCCCTTGAGAATGCCGCCGCTGCGCGAGAGACGCAGCGACGTTCCGCTGCTGATCGACCATTTCGTGGCCAAGGTCTGCGGGAACGAGGACCTTCCCATCAAGCGCGTGACGCCGGAAGCGAAGGAGCGGCTCAGCCGTCTCTCATGGCCGGGAAATGTGCGCCAACTGGAGAACCTGGTGGAGATGGCGATCGCGATGTGCAGCGATCGCGATACGCTGGCGTCGGCGGATTTCGGGCTGTTTCCGGCGAATCTCCAGAATACCCCGGTGGAGAGCTCGGCGGATTTGTCCGCCGTTTTCCACAAGCCGATGAAGTTCGAGACCGCGGTCAGCGACTATGAGCGGTCGATCCTGAACATGGCGCTGGCGCAGACCGGCGGAAACAAGACGGCCGCCGCCGAGCTGCTGGGCATGAAGCGCACGACCCTGATCATGAAACTGCGAGGCATGCGGCCGAAGGAAACGCAGTTGGAGATGGTGTCGTAGCGCGCCATTTCTTGGGTTCCACTCAAGCGAAAGGCCCGACAGACCACGAAGAACGATGGTCGGTCCCACCCTGTCACTTGGCCCGGTACTTTTGCATATCCTGGAGCCGGATGAGCAGCTCGACCTCGTTGCGGGGCGCTCTCAAGGCGGCCGCAATGGTGGCGGCAGGTTCTCCGCGCTGGTGCATGCGGACCGCCTGCGCGCGTCTGGTAAGATTCAGGCCGGGCAAGAGGGCCGGGGGCTGCTCCCCGGCTTTAGCCATTTCCGCGCGCAGGCGCGCGATGGCCAGTTCGGCGTCTCCCAGGCGGACGGCGGCCGCGCTCCCCGATTCCTCGAAGCGGCGGCGCAGAGCGCGGATCTCGATCCCGGCTTTTACAGCGTAGTACAGCGCGAAACACGCGATCAGCGCGACGGCCAGCGTGGCAGCCAGCGCGCCAAGCGTCAGCGGATTCAGAATCCAGGCTATTTTCACGAGCTTTCGCCCCCATTTCGCACAGCCGCGGCGCCAAGAACGGGGCCGGAGTCGCCCCCCTCGCGAACGGCGGCGACTTCCGTAATTTGGATGCCGTAGTTGCCCCGCACAGTGACCGCGGCGCCGCGTGCGATCACTTTCCCATTCACCAGAAGCTCCAGCGCGTTCTCGGAAGCGCGGTCCAGATCGATGAGGGAGCCCGCGGTGAGTTTCAGGATGTCGCTAAGCGGCATCCGGGCGCTCCCGAACCGCACCGTCAAAGGCAGCTCCATGTCCAGCAGCAAGTCCAGCGCGCCGACATTCCCTCGAACACCGGCTTCCTCCGAGGACGGCGCCCGCGGCTGCTCCGCGGGATCCGGATTGGGTTGCGATGGGGTCATTGTTTTCTCTTTGGAGGGACGTTCCACACTCTCTGCAAATGCGCCCGCAGCCTCAGAACCGCCTGCACGCGCAACTGCGCGATGCGGGAGAGATGCAGTCCCACAATCTGAGCGATTTCGCTCAAGCTGAGCTCTTCGTAGTAGTAGAAATTCAGAATGGCGCGTTCCAGCTTGGGCATCCTCTCGATGGCCAGAGCCAGGACGCGCTCGAGCTCCGTGCGTTCCAGAAGATGCGAAGGCCAGTTCTCTTCGTCGTCGGAGACGAACTTCAGGAGACTGCACTCCTCGCCATCGGCGCCGACGTGCTCCAGGCGCTTCAGGTCGATGGCCTGAATGCCGTTCAGCCAGACCCAGTAATCGCTGGGGGAAATGCCCAGCTCGGCGGCTATCTCCTCTTCCGACGGCTCCCGGCCAAGGCGTTGTTTGGCGGCGCGAATGGCGGCTTCGATCAGTTTGGCTTTGCGGCGCGTTTCGCGGGGAACCCAGTCCATCTCGCGCAGGCCGTCGATAATGGCGCCGCGGATGCGCCGTTCCGCGTAGGTCTTGAGCTGGACCTTCAGCGACGGATCGAAGTTGTCGATGGCCTCCATCAGGCCGATGACCCCGGTGGAGACCAGGTCGTCGAGACTGACATTGGGCGGACACCGGTCGTGGATGCGCTTGGCGATCATGCGCACGAGCGGAAGGTATTGCAGGACCAGGGCGTCCCGCTGCGACGCCTCGTCGCCAAGCTCGTATTGATATTGCGCGGACGCAGCCGTCATGGGTCTTTCAGGCTACTGCATCAAAAGCCTCAGGCAATCCTAGTACCAGGCTGGCGGTGATGCGGTCCTTGGTGGCCGCCTCCAGATCCTCGGGTATCACCTGGCCCGTGGAAAAGAAGGAAAGGGGCAAGCCGGTCCTGGTTGCCTCGCAAAACATGGCGGCGGTCGAGTCTGTTTCGTCGAGGCGGGTGAAGAGCAGCTTAGCCGGGTGGAACGCCCGGAACAGGTCGACGGAGCGATCCAGGTCGGCCTGCCGCATGGACGCCGTCAAAACCAGATGGGTGTCAATATCCCGACGGTCCCGGAGGAACGAGGCGAGGTCCCGTCCGGAATCCGCCATGGAGGCCGGCGCATAACCCGGAGTATCGATGAGGAGCAGTGTCTCCGGGGGCGCCGAATCGATGGCTTGCGCCAGGGCCAGGGTGGTTTCGGCCAAGGTGAAGGGCACGCCGAGGATGGCCGCGTAGGTCCTCAACTGGTCGGCGGCGGCGATGCGGTAGTAGTCAATCGAGAGCAAGCGCACCGGACGGCGCGCCATCAGCCCGCGGGTGACCGCCAGTTTCACCAGGGCGCTGGTCTTCCCGGCGCCGGCGGGTCCCACCGCGACCGTGATCCTGCCGATCTCGGGCGCCACCTCGAAGCGGCTTTCCAGCTCCTCGACGGTCTCGCGGACCACCACCTCGGCGCTCCAGCCCGCCGCGCAACCGGGCCGGCCGATTTCGACCACGTCCCGTCTGCGGAGGCGCTGTTGAACGGCGGCTTCGATCTCATCGGCCTGGGCGCGGGCAAGGCCGGCCGAGCAAAGGCTGCCGGCCAGCTCCACCCGGCCCAATTCGCGCTGGGCGGAGGGAACCGCGCGAGTCACGATCTGCCGCAACTCCTCGACGCGCTGGCGGAGATCGGCCACCGGATCGACGGGGGCTTCCGGGACGCATTTCACGAGCGCCGGCGCGGGCCGGGTTCCGAAAACGGCTTCGCATTGTCCCAAATGACGGCCCTCGGGCGGCGCATCCCGCATATTCAGCAGGAGCGCGTCAGGCCCCAGTTCCACGCGGGCTTGTTCCATGGCCTCTTCGATGGAAGCGGCGAAATAGGACTTGACGTAGAGTTGAGAATTGTTTGCGACGGTTGCCATGTTATTGGATCACCCCCAGGGACAGAACTTTGGTTTCGATCGGTATCTCATTGTGCGACAGGAAGAAGACGTTTCTCATGGTGGGCTCCACGATCTGGCGGAAGAAATAGCGCGAACCGGAGCTGGAGATCACGGCCACCGGGGTCTCGGGGTTGCCGGTCTTCTGGCCGATCCGGCGCAGAACATCGCGGATGACGGCCGGGCTCAGGTTCAAATGGCTGTTCTGTTCGCCGTGCTCGATGGCGCTCTCCACGGTTTGTTCGGTGGATGCGTCCAAGACGTAGGCGGGAAGCTCGCCGTTGGCGTTCAAATAGGGTTTCACCACCAGCCGCCGCATGGCCTGCCGCACAAACTCGGTCAGCAGGATCGGGTTTCGGGTGGATGGAGCGGACTCGCCGAGGGCTTCCAGAATGGTCACCGCGTCGCGGATGGAGACTCGCTCCCGGAGGAGATTCTGAAGGACGCGTTGCACAACCGATAGCGGGAGCAGTTTGGGGACCAAATCCTCGACCACTTTTGGATGTTCGGCGGCCACGCGGTCCAGAATCTTCTTGGCATCCTGGCGGCTGAGCAGCTCGTAGGCATACCGCCGGACGATTTCGGCCAGGTGGGTTCCGACGATGCTGACGGAATCCACCACGGTGAAGCCGCTTCGCCTGGCGCGCTCGGCCTGGTCGGTGGGGACCCACCATCCGGTCATGCCGAAAGCCGGTTCGCGGGTCTGGCGGCCGGCCGGAGGCGGATCGGCCTTGCCCACCGGAATGGCGAGATCGCATCCCGCCGGCAGCTCATAACGGGCCACCTCGGCTCCCTTGATGGAAATGGCGTACTCGTGGGACTTCAGGCTGGTGTTGTCGACGATGCGCACCGGACCGAGCAGAAAACCGAGCTCGCCGGCGAGTTGCCGCCGGATTCCGCCGATCCGCTTGATGAGCGGAGACTCCTGGCCGCCGGCGACGAACCTCACCAGCCCCAGCCCAACCTCGACCGCCAGGGGCTCGACGCGCAGAAGGCTCTCCAGATTGTCGGATGCCGAGGCGGGCTTGGCCTTGGCTTCGGCCATCTGGACGGCGCCCTTTTTCTTCTGAATGTTCCAGGCGAAGGCCCCCAATCCGGCGCCCAGCGCCAGGAACGGGAACATGGGCAGCCCGGGAAACACAGACAGCACCAGCAGCACGCCGCTCGAGAAGAAGAGCGGCTGGGCGCTGCCGAAGAGCTGCTTTTGGACGTCCGTGCCGAGCCGCTCGTCGGAGCTGGCGCGGGTCACGATCAGGGCCCCGGATATGGAGATCATCAGGGCCGGAATGACCGTAACCAGGCCGTCTCCGATGGTGAGCACGGTATAGGTTTGTATGGCGTGCGTCAGGTCCATGCCATGCTGCAGGACCCCGATCAGAAAACCGGCGACGATGTTGATGGAAGTAATGATGATGCTGGCGATGGCGTCTCTCTGGGTGAAACGCGAGGCGCCGTCCATGGCGCCGTAGAATTCGGCCTCGTTGGCGAGTTGCTTGCGGCGGCGGCGCGCTTCATTGTCGTCGATCAGGCCGGAGCTGAGGTCCGAATCGATGGACATCTGTTTGCCGGGCAGGGCATCCAACGTGAATCGCGCGGTGACTTCCGATATGCGGACCGCGCCGTGGTTGATGACCACGTACTGGATGGCGATCAAGACCAGAAAAATGACCGCGCCGATGATGTAGTTCCCGCCCACCACGAAATTGCCGAAGGCCTGAATCACCTGGCCGGCCGCGGATGTTCCGGTGTTTCCGTTCATCAGGATCAGCCTGGTGGAAGAGATATTGAGCGACAGGCGGAAGAGCGTGAGCAACAGCAGCATGGTGGGAAAAACGCTGAACTCCACGGGCTTCCGAATGTAGATGGCCACCATCATCACCACCACGGACATCATGATGTCGGTAACGATGAGGACGTCCAGCAAGGGGCTGGGGACAGGGGTGATGAGGGCGATCACGATGCCCAGGACCGCCAGCGGCACGCCGATTTCCCGCCACGTGGCGGCTTCCAGCCTGGGGAACCGATGCAACGCCACTGCCTTGCTCTGCGCCAAAGTCTATGCTCCTTTCGCTCTCTCTATGCCGTCGCCCTGCCGTTCATCAACCGGTAAATATATGCCAGAACCTCGGCGACGGCGCGGTAGAACTGGGCGGGTATCTCCTGCCCCACCTCGACGGATTTGTACAAGCCCTGGGCCAGCGGCGGGTTCTCGATCAACGGCACCTGGTTCTCAACGGCCCTCTGCCTGATCCGCAGCGCCAGGTAGTTCTTCCCTTTGGCGACCACCACGGGCGCGCCTTGCGTGTGCATGGCGTACTTGAGCGCGACCGCGTAATGGGTGGGGTTCACCACTACGGCGGTGGCGGTGGCCACCTCGTGCATCATGCGCCGGCGCGCCATATCGCGCCGCAGGCGCCGGATGCGGGATTTCATCAGGGGGTTGCCTTCAATCTCCTTGAATTCGTCGCGGATCTCCTGTTTGCTCATCCTCATGTCCTGCCGGTAGAGGCGCTTCTGCCGGAACAGGTCCACGGCCCCGAAGATCAGGAACACGAAAGAGGCCTTCCAGAGGAGGGTCTGAATCGAACCGCCGACCTGGGCGGCGCCCACCGACACGCTCTTCAGCGGCAGGGAAAGGAAGCCCTCGAAGTCGTCCCGCAACAACACGTACACGGTCCATGCGAAAACGGGCAGCATGACGACGGCCTGAAGCAGCGCGGGCACGTTCTGCCGGAACAGTTCGCGAAGGCGGGTGACGGGGTTTAGGCGCTTGAAGTCGGGGGCGAGCTTCTTCACGCTGAAGCCCATGCGCGTGACCATGAGCTGCGCCGCCAGTGTGACGGCCAGGAGGACGCCGCCCATGATGGCCAGCGGCAGGAGGGTTTGCTTGCCGAACTGAAGGCCCAGACCGAGGATGAAAGCCGGATCGAGACTGGCCCCCAGGGCATGGCGCAACAGGGTGGCCATGCATCGGTGGATGGCGCCGACCATGGCGACGCCCCAGGAGCCCAGCATGGCCACGAAAGCCAGAAACTGGAGCGCGCCGACAAAAACACGCGCCGAGGGGAAGTTGCCTTCCTCGCGGGCTTTTTTCATTCGCCGCAGCGTCGGTTGCTCGGTTTTCTGGTCTTTCTCCGCCATATCAGCCGGCCGATTCCAGGCGCCCGCGTACGCCGGTGGTGGGGTCCTTGCGCGCCATGACTATCGCGAAAGCAATCCTCTCGTCGCCGAAAAAGTAACGCCCATGGTGTTCCGGAAGATGCCCGGAAGCAGGAGCAGTATCCACCCGAAGATGGTCAATGCCAGCATCATCTTGATGGGAAATGCGATGGTGAGAAGCTGCAACTGGGCGTTGATACGGCCCAGGAGGGCCAGCGAGATGTCCACCATGACGAGGACGGCGATCACCGGCAGAGCCAGCCTTACCCCGGTGGAGAACATGACGCCCGCCGCCGCCAGCAGGGGCTCGGCGGCGGCCCGCGAAACGGTGAAAGATCCCGCCGGGACGGTAATGAGGCTGCCCGCGAAAACGCGAAGCACGTCCCGATCCAGGCCGGTGGCGAAGAAGGCGAGTCCCGCGGCGAGTTGCGAGAACACCACCAGGACGGCGGAATCGGCCTGGGTCCCCGGATCGATGGTTTGGGCGTAGGCGTAGCCGGCCTGGAGTCCCATCACTTGAGCGGCCACATTAATGGCCTCCACGGCGAAGGCCACGGCCAGGCCGATGCCGATCCCCAGGGCGGCTTCGGAGATCATCCAAACCGCCAGCAGGCCCGCGGAAAGCCCGGCATCCACCTGGGGCCAGTACGGAAACAGGGCCAGGGTGACGGTGAAAGACAAGACCACCCGCGCCACTTCGAATCCGGATCTCAAGCCGGGTATGGGGACGAACACGAACACGCCGGCAACCCGCGCCAGGGTGACCAGGAACCCGAGAAGACCGGCCGTGGATAGCGCCAACTCACCGTGCATAGCGGCTGAGGTCCCCCAGGATCGCTGTGGTATAGGTGGTGAGCTTATGCAGCATCCAAGGCATGGCCACAATTAGAGTGGTCAGGAAAGCGCACAGGCGGGGAATGGTGCTGAACCCGCTGTCCTGGATGGAGGTGACGATCTGAATGAGGCTCATAACGATGCCCGCGACAAATCCCACGGCCAGCAGCGGAGCCGCCAGCCAGAACGCCGTCATGAGCGTCTCGCGCAGAATCTGAATGACGAACTCGGGGGTCATGGGTAGAATCCCTTCATCAACGAACCGAGCACCAGGTTCCAACCGTCGGCCAGCACGAACAGCAGGATCTTGAATGGAGCGGAGATCATCACCGGCGGCAACTGAATCATGCCGATGGAGAGAGTCACCGAAGCCACCACGATGTCGATGATCAGGAAGGGAAGGAACAGAACCGCGCCGATCTGGAACCCCGCCTTCAATTCGGAGAGGATGTAGGCCGGGATGAGGGCCTGAAGCGGCACGTCCTCCGCGCTTCGGGGAGCCGGGAGATGGGAAAGCCCGAGGAAAAGCGCCACGTCCTTCTCCCGGGCGAACCGCGTCATGAAGACTTTCAGCGGCTTGGCGGCGGCGTCAAAGGCCTGGGAGGAGGTGATCTCGTTCTTCTGGAGCGGCTCCCAGCCCTGTTGATACATCTCGGTGGCTACGGGTTGCATGATCACGATGGTCAGGAAGAGGGAAAGTCCCAGGAGCACCTGGTTCGAGGGCACGGTCTGGGTCCCCAGGGCCTGCCGGAGAAAGTGCAAGACGATCGAAATCCGCAGAAAAGGAGTGATCGACATGACCACGGCCGGCAGGAGCGTCAGCACGGTCAGCAGAATTACGATCTGAATCGGGACGCTGACGGAGTCGCCGCTCTTGCTCATGTTGATGCCGAAAAGGGAGTTGCCGGGCGAAGCCGCGGCGCTCAGGGGAGCCGACGCGGCGAGCAGGAGCGCGGGGATGGCCCGCATGGCGCGGATCATCGGCCGGCCAGCCTTTCTTCCGCGCGCTCCGGACTGGCATCCACCCGCGCACAGCCTCCCGGAAAGGCCGCCACCAGGATGGTCCGTTCCCCAACCTGCACCAGATGCAGGGAATGCTGGGGAGTGAGCGAGAGACGCTCGACCACCTTCATGCTCCTGGTTTTTCCTCCGCCACGGGTCACCGGCGCGAACTGGGCGATCCCTTTCCGCCGCAGCCACCACAGTGCGCCGCCGAGAACTCCCAGCGCGATGAGCACGCCAAGGGCCTGCCGAATCTCTTCCATCAGTATCTGCTCCCGCCGTGGAGCGGGCCTCCGGCCTGCCACGCCAGCGTTCTTCCGGCAATTCTTCCGGGGGCCGACAGACCACGAAAAACGATGGTCTGTCCCACTCCCGACCCTGTTCTTCCGGGGGCCGACAGACCACGAAAAACGATGGTCTGTCCCACTCCCGACCCTGTTCTTCCGGGGGCCGACAGACCACGAAAAACGATGGTCTGTCCCACTCCCGACCCTGTTCTTCCGGGGGCCGACAGACCACGAAAAACGATGGTCTGTCCCACTCCCGACCCTGTTCTTCCGGGGGCTGACAGACCACATAAAGCGATGGTCTGTCCCACTCCCGACCCTGTTCTTCCGGGGGCCGACAGACCACTGATAACGGTGGTCTGTGTCACTCCCGACCGCGGTTGTTTGTGCTTCATCATCGCCAGCATCAACGGATGAGGCCGATCAGGTCCTGTAACATCTGGTCCGAGGTGGTGATCATGCGGGAATTGGCCTGATAGGTTCGCTCAAAGGAAATCAGGTTGGTGAACTGGGTGGCGACATCGACGGTGGAGGACTCGAGAGACCCTCCCATGATCTGGCCCCGGCCGCCCGTGCCGGCTGCTCCAATGGCGGGGACGGCGGTTGCGGCCGTCGCCTGCAGGTTGTTGCCGCCGACCCCGACCAGGGTTTCCGGGTTTGCGATGCCGGCCAATGCGACCTGCCCCACGGTGATTTGCTGCCCGTTGGAGTATTTCGCGACGATCAGTCCGCCGTTGGCGAGGGTCACGCTGTCGACCTGCCCGGCTTGGATGCCGTCCTGAGTGGCGGCGGAAACGCTGCTGGCTTGACTGAACTGGGTCAGCAGACCCTGGGTTCCGTTGTACAGGTTCCAGTTGACGGTCATGTCGGATGCGCCGTCCGCCAATCCCCCCAATTTGACGGCGATGGGCGAGGTCTTGGCGTCGGGACTCGTCAATTGGCCCGTGCCGTCGAATGTGAGGGTCCCGGTGGCCAGGCTGGTCGTGCCGCCGGTCTTCAGGTCCGCGGCCGGGACAGTGATGGCGTAGCTCCACGCATTAGCGGCCGTCATGGTGAAGGTGGCGGTCAAAGTATGCGTGCCCCCCTGGCTGTCGACCACCTGAATGGGCGTGGAGTATGTGCCGGATGAATCTCCGACCGTGGCCGCGGAGTCCAGATTTACGGTCAAGGACATGTTCGCCGTGGGCACGGGAGCCATGGTTCCACCCTCCGGCACGACGATGCTTGTGGTTGGCGAATTCGTATTCACCGTCCCGCCCGTCATATTCCAGCCCTGCACGGCGTCGCCGCTGGCCGTAACCAGGTCCCCGGCGGAATTGAGGGAGAAGGCGCCGTCGCGCGTGAAGAGTTGTTGATTGTTCTGATCCTGGACGACAAAGAACCCGCCGCCATCGATGGCGGCGTCATAGGCTCCGCTGGTCTGTTGGATGGATCCCTGGCTGTATGACGTGACGGCTTGCGCCGGGCCGACTCCCAGGCCAATTTGCGTAGCCGTGGAGCCCGATCCGAGCGCCTGGCTCATGATGTCGGAGAACTGTACCGATTCGTTCTTGTAACCGGTGGTGTTCAGGTTCGCGAGATTGTTGCCGACAATGCTCACGGCCGTCGAGGCGGCGTCAAGCCCGGTGAGCGCGGTGGATAATGCGGTCATCATGATGTTAGCCCTCGTTTCTTAGTTGTTGGAACTTGCCGTCGTGGCAGGCGTGGCGGCGGCCGTCGTGGCAGCCGGCGTTGAAGCCGATGTGGAACCCGTTGTGGAAGCCGATGTGGCGGCCGCGGCGCCGCTGGCGGGACTGAAATCCGTTTCGATATCCTGCCGGATTCCCATGACCTGCTCCAGCTCGCTGAACTGCGCAAGTTGCGTGACGAATTGCATGCTGTCCGCGGGATTCAGGGGGTCCTGGTTCTGGATCTGAGCGACCAGCAACTGCAGGAACATCTGCTCGGTGGGAGCCGAGGCGCTCGATGCGGCGGCCGCACTGGAAGTTGCGCCGGCCGTTGGAGTGGAACCGACGATGGAACTAATCGCTGAAGCCATAATACTTTCCTCCCTATCTTTCTTCGCTGCCGTCAAAGCTGCTTTCGAGTTCCGCGACCCACCTGGGCCGGTCGGATTGGCTTTGGTTGCGCTGTCCGCCTGGGTGCTGCGACCAGCCGGACTGCTGTTGCGGATCGCCGCCGCGGGAATTGGACGGACTCTCCCGCGTCTCTCTCAGGGGACCCGTTCCGCTCACGATTCCGGCGGGACGCCAGGCCTCCGCGCGGAAGCCGTTCTCCTGCAGCCGGTTCACCAGCTCGGGAAGGGCCTGGCGCAGGGAATGGGCCATCTCGGGGTCCGCGGCCCGGACGGCCATACGCATTTCCCCGGCGCGCTCAGTGAGGTGGAGGTCCACCTTTTCTTGCGGCGTCTGTCCAAGCTGGATCGAAATGTCTTTCAGGGGCCCGGGCGCTTTTTGCGGACTGGAGTCGGCGCGAAGGGCCGGAGGCGCGAGATCCTTGACGGGCGCACCGGACGCTTCCGCGGTTTGTGGGGATGCGCTTTGCGAGGAGACCTCTCGCAGCGCCCACAGGCCCGCCCTGGCCGAAGCGTTTTGAGCCGGGGCCTGGTCCGCGGGGTCGGGCGGATCGACCGGCTGGATTTCCCTGGGAAGCTGGAAATGTTCGCCGGAAGCGTCCTGGTTCGGGCGGCCGGCGTGCGCGTCGGTCCGCGGTTCGACCTTGATGGCAACCGCCAGGTCGTCCGACGCCGGCGCGGCGTCCCGCGCCGCCGGCTGAACGCCGGAGTCACTCGACGCCTGAGGCGACGGCAGCGAATTCCGATCTATCCCGGCAACCGCGCCGCCACTGCCGCCCGGAGCCGCCGTGGCAGAGGGCGCCGATCCGGAAGCGGCCGGGCGGACGTTTCCATATAGGCCGGCGCCGGTGAGAGGACCGGCCAGAGCCGCTTGCAGGAATTCCAGGCCGGTCGTGGAGTCGCCGCGAGAAAGCGGCGCCCGCAAGGTTGCCAGCCGCCCTGACGGATGACCCGGCCGCGCGGCCGCCGGCTCGGTGGCCTCGGCGTTGTCTTTGGCGGCGGCCTGGGGCGACGGCGCATCGCCGTCCGCCAGAAGCCCGCCATGGAAGAACTGCGCCGCGAGGGAGAACGGCGTTTGCCGGTTTGCGGGCGTCTGGCCAGGCGACGCCAAACCGGCGGCCCCGGTCCCGTCGTCCGGTTTCCGCTCCGCGGAATCCGTCTGGGCGCCTCTCGACGAACTCCTTGGACGAGGCGTTTTTCCGGTCTGGGGCGCCGACTCCTCCGAATCGTCGATGCCCCTCGACAGGTAGTCCCCAAAAGGCGGTTGGCCGCTTTCGGCCGATGCGCCCGGTTGATAGACGCTCGCAGCTTGGGCGGCAAAGCAGCGCGGAGCGGTCACCGGGCTTGTCGAGGTCACGCCGCCGGGAATTGCAGATCACTCGCCAAAGCGCGGCCCGCATCATTTCAATGGTATGAGGGAGTCCAAGGGGTGTTGCGGTTTTGACTGTCAACCGCCATCGTCAAGATCTTGACATAAGATAATCGACTCCTAATCGCAAATATCGGCGAAACCCGCCCGTTTTTCGAGACATTTCCCAAAAACTCTTGGCCATCAACTTGCACCGTTTCCGCCGGAACCAACTATGGACCCGTTAGGCATGGCGGCTGCGAGTGGCCTGCGATCGCGAATGCAATCGCTCGATCTGCTGGCCAACAATCTGGCGAACGCGGGCACCAGCGGATACAAGAGCGACAGTGAGTTCTACGGCCTCTACGTTTCCTCGGATGCATCCGGTTCGGAGGAAGACGGATCGGCCTCCACGTCGCCGAACATCGAACGCCAGTGGACCGATTTCTCGCAAGGGCCGCTGCAACCAACCGGCAACCCGTTGGACGTAGCTCTCTCCGGCCGCGGCTTTCTGGCGGTCAACGGCCCGGGCGGCGTCCTCTACACGCGCAATGGCAGCTTGCACGTTTCGAAGACCGGCGAGCTGGTCACCGGCGAGGGATACCCGATTCGCGCGACCGGCGGCGGCCCGCTGGTGGTGACCCCCGGGAAGACCGTGGAGATCACCAAGGACGGGACTGTGCAGCAGGGCGGCGCCCCGTGGGCCAATTGGAAGTGGTGGATTTCAAGTCCACCGACGCGTTGAAGAAGCAGGCCGGGGCCTGCTTTCTGAACGACGATGCAAAGAACCCGCCGATCGCCGCGCGGAACGTCCAGGTGGAACAAGGGCAGACCGAGGGCTCGAACGTGGCGGTGCCCGAAGCCGCCATGCGGCTGGTGGGCGTCATGCGGCAGTTCGAGATGCTGCAAAAGGCCGTATTGATGGGCGTGGATATGAATCGGAAGGCCATTGAAGAGGTGGCGAAAGTAGGCTCGTAGCCATGCATTTCGGGCCGAAGGATTAAGGGGGTATCGATATGATCCGAGCGCTTTACAGCGCCGCCAGCGGGATGACCGCTCAGCAGCTCAACGTGGATAACATCGCGAACAACCTGGCCAACGCCAACACCGCCGGTTACAAGACGCGCCGGGCGCAGTTTCAGGATCTGCTCTACCAGAGCATCGTGCAGCCAGGCGCCTCCGCCGGGCAACAGACCACCGTGCCGACCGGGTTGCAGCTCGGTCTCGGTACGCGGGCCTCCTCCAACGAAATCATTTTCACGCAAGGCAACTTCACGCAAACGGACAACCCCCTGGATCTGGTGATTCAGGGAAACGGCTTCTTCCAGGTGAAGCGCGCCACCGGCGACACGGCATACACGCGAGCCGGCTCCTTCCAACTCGACGCCCAGGGGAACATGGTGACGGCCGATGGCGATCCCGTGGAACCGCAGATCACCATTCCAGCGGGCGCTCAGTCCATTACCATCGCGAACGACGGCACGGTGAGCTACCTTCTATCCGGGCAGACGGCGGCCCAGCGCGCCGGGCAGATTCAGATTGCCGGGTTTCAGAATCCGGCGGGTCTGAACAGCATCGGACGCAATCTGTACCTCCCCACGGATGCGTCGGGGGAACCGGTGGTGGCGAACCCCGGCGGACAGGAGGGCCTGGGCACGCTGCTCCAGGGCTACCAGGAGCAATCCAACGTCAGCATCGTGGAAGAGTTCGTGAACCTCATCGTGGCGCAGCGCGCCTACGAGGCGAATTCCAAGGTGGTCAAGGCCGCGGACGACATGTATCAGCAAGTCAACAATCTCTCGAGATGACCTTCAAGTGCATAGTGGCGGCGCTGTGGCTTGTGCGCTTTGCTCCCGCGCAAGCCCCAAAATGCCTGGCGGTGGAGGGAGAACACATCGTGGCCGGCGATCTCGCGGCATCCCTCCCCGCCTTTGGCCGGCTGGCTCCCGAGACGCCGGTCGCGCTCACGCCGATGCCGGGGGTCCGCAGGGTATTCCGCTGGTTCGAGCTGGCATCGCTGGCGAAGCGCTATGGCCTGGAGGCCGGCTCCCCGAGCGACGCGTGTTTCGAACGCAGGATGGAAAGCCTGGACCGCGACAAGGTTCTGGAAGAAATGCGCCGGGCGCTGGGGCTGAAAGAGGCACGGATCGAAATCGTGGAAAGCAGCCCCGACGCGGTTCCTCACGGCCGGCTTGAGTTCCGCCGCGAGGATCTCGGGCGGCCGGCTTTGCTGTCTTCGCCAACGCCAGTGGTGTGGCGCGGCAGCGTCATTTACGGCGATACCTATCGTTTTTCGATCTGGGCGAGGGTGGCCATCTCGGCGCGCCTGCCTCGGGTGGTGGCCGTGGAGAATCTCAAGAGCGGAAAGCCCATCGGCGCGGCCCAGATCCGCGTGGAGACGGTGGAGGGCTTCCCGGCCGCCGGCGAAGCGGCCCAATCCATCGAAGAAGTCGCCGGACGGGAGCCGACGCGCGACCTGGCCGCGGGATCGGTAATCCGGGCCGCCCAGCTTGTCGCCGTCCCCGATGTGAGCCGCGGGGAAATGGTGGATGTCGAGGTTCGAAGCGGCGCCGCGCGTCTCCTTTTGACGGGCAAGGCGGAATCCAGCGGGCGCTCCGGCGACCTGATCGCGATCCGCAACATGACCAGCAACAAGCTCTTTCAAGCGCGCGTCGTCGGCAAGGGAAAAGCGCTTCTCGATGCCGGGCGCGCCCATGGGAATTGACATGCGCCCGATACGTTGGATGCTCATCTCGCTTCTTGCTTTGGGAATTCTGCCGGCCAAGACCAAGAAGGTCAAGGCTCCGCAGTTGACCCCGCTCGACCGGTATATCCAGGAGGCCATGAGCCGTCCCAAGTCGCAGGCTCTGCAGCCGTCGCCCGGGTCGTTGTGGTCGCCGGCTTCGCGCCTGACCGCGCTGGCGAGCGACGTGCGCGCCGGTCAGGTTGACGACATGATTACCATCGTGGTGGCTGAAAACGCCTCCGCGGTGGTGCAGGGAACCACCAAAACCCAGCGGCAGTCGAGCGTGAACAGCTCCATTACGGCGGCCGGCGGAACGCCGAAAGCCACCGGGGCCCTGCAGAACCTCGCCGGGGCCACAACCCAAACGCAGTTGGACGGAGAAGGGACCACCAGCCGGTCGACGCAACTTACCACGGCATTGAGCGCGCGCGTCTCGCAGGTGCTGCCCAATGGGTATCTGGTGATCGAGGGCAGCAAGGAGGTAGGGGTGAATTCCGAGCACCAGACCGTCACCGTACGCGGCATTATCCGTCCGGTGGATCTGATTGCCAACACCATTCAGTCCGACCAGATCGCCCAGCTCGAACTGAAGATCGATGGCAAGGGCGTGGTCAACGACGTGACGCGCCGGCCCAACATTCTGTACCGCGTGTTATTGGGACTGCTTCCCTTTTAGGAAATCACTATGGCACGGCTTCTCGCGATTTCGGTTTTGCTGATCTCCCTGGCGCTGGACGGAGCGGGGCGCCAACCCGGCTGAAGGAGCTGGTCTCGCTCGAAGGGGTCCGCGACAACCAGCTCATGGGGTACGGGCTGGTGGTGGGACTGAACGGCACGGGCGACCGCCGGCAGACGGTCTTCTCGGCCCAGAGCCTGACGAACCTGCTGGAACGCATGGGGCTGGACGTGAACGGCACCTCGATTCAGGTCAAGAACACGGCCGCGGTAATGGTTACCGCGACGCTGCCTCCCTATGCGCAGCCCGGCTCGCGTATCGACGCGACGGTGGCGGCCATCGGGGACGCCTCGAGCGTACAAGGCGGAATCCTGCTGATGACCGGATTGCAGGCTCCCGACGGGCAGGTCTACGCCATCGCGCAAGGCCCGGCAGTGGTGGGCGGCTACACAGCCGGCGGGTCGGGCAACACCCAGGTGGTCAATCATCCCACCGTGGGAAGACTGCCCAATGGGGCCATCGTGGAACGCCCGTCGCCATCGGTCAAGATCGCGGGCGACGTTCGGCTGCAGTTGCGGCAGGCCGACTTCACCACGGCGATGCGCATCGCCGAGGCGCTGAACAAACGCTTTGGCGCGGTGGCGCACGCCGAAAGCGCGGCTTTGGTGGCCGTCGAGCTGCCGCCGGAATATCAAAAGAGACCCACCGAGTTCGTGGCGGAGATCGAGCGGCTGACTGTCGAACCCGACCGGCCCCAGCGTATCGTGGTCAATGAACGCACCGGCACCGTGGTGATGGGCAAGGATGTGCGAATCGCTCCGGCGGCCGTTATGCAGGGCAGCCTGACCGTGGAGGTCCAGACCACCATGGAAGTCTCCCAGCCCAACGCCCTGGGGACCGGGAGCACGCAGGTGGTTCCTCAGGTGGCTCTGGCGGTGAAGGAATCCCCGGCCCGCAACCTGGTTCTCAAGGAAGGGGCCACAGTGGAGGAACTGGTTCGCGCGCTGGGCGCGATCGGATCGACGCCGCGCGACATCATCGCCATACTCCAGAGCCTGAAGAGCGCGGGATCCATCGATGCGGAGCTGGAAGTGATCTAGCGCTTAGGCATGGAACTGTTCGGCTGTGGGGCGGGTTGTCAAGCTGCGCGCCGGTTGGAAACCGGCGCTCCGGGCGGGTTTTCAACCCGCCGCGGGATTGCATCCTGCCCCACATCCGTGGAAGTTTTTTGAAGACCGGAGGAAAACGCATGATCGTCACACTCGATTCTTCGACGCAGGCGCAGCCGGTGGCGACGCCGGTGGCGGCCCAGGCGGCCGACGCCTCAAACCCATTTAGCGAGGAACTCGGCCAGGCCACGTCGGACGCCGCCGCGACGGCGTCCACCGCCGACGCCTCGTCCCTGAAGGCCATCTTTCCGGGAGTGCCGGCCGATTGGGCGGTCGCGCCGGATCCGGCGCCAACCCCCGCCCCGACCATGGAGTCCATGTTCGGCTCCCAGCCATTTCTGGACAACCCCGTCGAGACGTTGCCCGATGGCTCTTCCTACAGTCTGAACCCGATCTGGTTCGCCACGCCGGCGACGGCCGCCAAAGTGGCCACCATGCTGGGCGGCACGGTGGTGGAAAGCGACGAATTCACGGCCCCGACCAGTCCGGTGCAGCAGCAGCAGCCCAACGAGATGGTGCAACTGTCCAACGGGACGCTGATCAACGCCGGTCAGGTGGCTTGGCTCTACGACCACGGCTTATCGCAGACTTATATCGACGCCAGCCTGAACGACATGATCAATGGCACTGAAACGGCATAGGGTGGCGTTGCGGGGCAGGTTGGAAACCGGCGGCGGATTGCCAGCCCATCCAGCCCAGGAGGCGTTATGATTCAACCGGTTGTGGGGGGAGCCGCGAGCAATGGCGATCCATCCGCGGCCTCCGTTAAGGAGCAGACGAAGACCGCGGATGCGGCGCGCCAGTTTGAAGCGCTCCTCATCGGCCAGATGCTCAAGTCGATGCGGGACTCCGAAGGCGGTTGGCTGGGAACGGGAGACGATGAGGCGTCGTCTTCGGCCATGGAATACGCCCAGGAGATGTTTGCTCAGTCGCTGGCGGCGAACGGCGGCTTGGGAATAGCCAAGCTGGTTATGCGGGGCCTCGAAGCACCCCAGAAGCCCTAGGCGCTCCAGGTATGCGCGCGACCCGCGTCCGATTCCATCCAGGGGCCTGCGTGCGGCGCCGGAAAAGTCTGCGCGTCGGGAGCTTCGGCTTGCGGCGCATGCACGGCGCTCCAGGCTCCGGCTTGCGGCGCGCGCACGGCGCTCCAGGCTTCGGCGAGGGTCTGCAGCAACGACTCCGCCTGCGCCAGGGGCGCATCCTTCTGCCGCATGTTCCCTTCCGTCAGCCGCTGCCTGACGTAGCTATACAACCCTTCCAGTCGCCGGCTGACAGCCCCGCCGGCGGTATGGTCCAACGAGCCTTGGAGTTGGGAGACAGCGGCGATGGCCCGCGAGATGGCTCGCGAACGCGCGGCGATATCTCCGGCCGCCAAGCGCCGCCGCGCCTCCTGGATCGATTCGATGGCGTGCCCGTACACCAGGCAAACCAGTTCTACCGGGTCTGCCGAGAGGACCCGGCTTTCTATGTAGGCATCTCTCCACATTACGCCGAGGAGCCGTCCTTTCCTTGTTTTGCCAACTCCGCCGCGATCTTAAGCACTCGCTCCGGAGGAATTTGGTCCAAGACCTCACCCGTGGTGCGCGAGACGATTCGGATGACCGGTTTTCGCGTGGCGCTATCGCGCGCGAACATCAGTTCGCGGTCCTGCCCGAAAAGTTCCGACTTGTTCAGCGCCCTCACCGCCGTCACGGCGGCCCGCGTTTGTTCCGTGTTGCCGTCCAGCCCGGCGGCCGAATCGATCGGCGTCAATGGATTGACTAGAGACAAAGGATTGATTTCCATCATGGAACCTCATATGGGAACTTCCTATTCCCACATAATGAAATCGGTTGGACACGCCTGCAATTCGAGGATATTTCTATGCGAATACTCGCCCCATTTGTGATATTCCTGACGACCGCGGCTTTGGGCGTGGCCGCCGACGAACCCCGGCCGGCGGACTCGAAACAGGCCGTCACGGACTCGAAGGAGGCCATGGCGGCGGCGGTCGGGCGGCAACTCCAGGCCATCGGAGCCATGCAGGCGGCCTTGGCGGGCCAGCGCCTGTCCATCTCGAAGCAGGTTGGCCAAGCCCCGGCGGAATCGTTCTTCCTATTGGGGCCTCCTTCCCACCCAACGGAAACCCCCGGAATGCCCGCGGAAATGGATTGCCCTCCTCTCCCCGATTCGGAGATCGACGCGCTGGTCGACGACGCCGCCAAGCGGGAAGACCTCGAGCCCAACCTGCTGCGCGGCATAGCCAAGCAGGAGTCCGGATTTCACCCGTGCGCGGTGTCCTCGAAGGGGGCCATGGGGCTCATGCAGTTGATGCCCGCCACGGCCGCCGAGCTGGGCGTCAAAGATCCGTTCGATCCCAAGGAAAACGTGGACGCCGGCGCGCGTCTGTTCAAACAATTGCTGACCAGCTTCGGGGACCTTTCGCTGGCCTTAGGCGCATACAACGCCGGTCCAACCAAGGTCAATGACGCCAACGGATTGCCAAACATCCCGGAGACCTTGAATTACGTTCGAAACATCTTGTCCGTTTTGCCCGTGAAGCCGTGACGGAAAACAGACTCGAATACCCGCCCGGCCGGCCGATAAGAATTGGGTGGAAGCCCTTTTGCGGAATGCCGAGCACATCCTGGAAACGGCGGTGCAGGCCACCGACGGGCAATACCAGGACTGCACGGTCTGCGTTTCCCGCGGCGGCGACATTCGCGTATCCACCGAGCAGACCGGTTGGTCCCTGCCGGCTCTGGCGGCCGACACGGGGGCCGCGGCGGTATACCGGATTGAGCGACGGCGGAGCACGGTCCGGGTGGAGGCCTGGTCTCCCGAAGGAAGCTGCGTCCTGCGGAAAGACCTGTTCCGGATGGTGGGAAGCGGCGTCGTCCCTTCGCTGGTTCCCTGGGTGAGGCCGTTATCGCTGCTCGCACCTTAGCGCACGGCTTCAGGCGACCCTCGATGACAAGGACCGTTCCGGTGTCTCCGAGAAGGACCGCTCTCCACAAGTCCGGAACTCATAGCTGCGCATCCGCAAAACGATCCCCCGTTCGGTGGACCCGATAACCTGCCCCCGGATGAACAACTCCAGGGGACAGATGCCTTGCAGAAGGAACGGCCAGGCGATCCACGCCTGCACATGGGCCTGCAACGGCAGCGGATCGGGCGTATCGAAGCGGACCCCGCCCCGGCTCAGCTCGATCGTCAGGCCGTTTCCCACGTGAAGGCGGTTCTGCGCGTCCGCGTACTCGAAGCGGATCGGCAGTTCCAATTCATATCTGCGGTCAACCCGGCGATCGCCATGCAGGCCTTCGATGGACATGTCTCTCAAGTTCAAGAATCGACCGATTCCCGCAAAATGTATAGATCCAGGCGTACCGGAAAGGGCGGCAAACGTACTCTTGGACGTACCCTAGCGCGCCGGTACCTTTGGCGCAATCTTGGTCACTTAGTACTTGTCGGGAAACAAGTACTCTGACCGTGTGGAACTGTGCGATTGTGGGGCAGCTTGTCAAGTTGCGCGCCGGTTGGAAACCGGCGCTCCGGGCGGGTTTTCAACCCGCCGCGGGATGCCATCCCGCCCCACATGAAAGGAACATGTTCGCTCGGTCGAAGACCTAGAGGCGTCGGGCCGGGCGTCCAGAGGCGCCACTCGGGAAACTGGCGTTCCCAGGGCGGCTAACGCGGCCGGGCCGCCATTTTCTTTTCGAGCGCCGCCATGAGGCGGGATTCCACCTCACCAGGAATGGGATAAGGCTCCATGCCCTTGAAGATCCGGACGGTCTTCTTGGTAGTGTCGGCGATTACCCAGCAGTTGGGGCACTCGGTGATGTGTTCTTCCAGCTTGGCCCGGGCCTCTGTATCCAGGGCTTCGTCCAGGTATTCGCTCAACTCGCTGAGGAAGTCTTTACATGTAAGCAAAGGCGTCGTCTCCCTTGCGCTTGAAGAAGCGGGTGAGCTTCTCGCGCAGTTGCAGCCGGGCTCGCAGCAGACGGCTCTTCACGGCCGGCACGGAGAGGCCCAGCGCTTCGGCCGTCTCCTCGGTCGAGAGTTCGTCTATGTCGCGAAGCTGGAAAACGGTGCGGTACGGTGGATCGAGGCTCTGCACGGCGGTCTCGAGAATCTTGCCGAGCTCTTCGCGCGAATACCGGTCCTCGGGATCCTCGTCCCAAGCGGCGATCTCGCGCACCACGGTGTCCTCGCCGGTATCGATGGCCTCGTCGAGGGAAACCGACCGGTCGGTCTTCCTGCGCCGCAGCTTCATGAGGGCCTGGTTGACGGCGATGCGAACGATCCAGGTGTAGAACTTGGAATTGCCCTGGAACTGGTCCAGGTGCTCGTAGGCCTTCATGAAGGTTTCCTGCAACACGTCTTCGGCGTCTTCGCGATTCTGCGTGACGTGCTGGGCCAGCCGGAAGATCTTGCCCTCATAGCGGCGCACCAGCTCGGAAAAAGCGCGCGCGTCGCCTTCGCGCGCCAGCGCCACCACCGCCGCTTCGTCGAGTCCGGTCAGGCTGGAAGCAATCATGAGACCTGGATTCATGATACCGCAGAGGGCTCCCAGGCTGCCTAGCCGCCCGCGGCCGCCACGCTTTCTTGTGAGCGTGGATTCCTGCTACCGTGTCGGAGATGGCTTCCCTTCCCCCATGGGAAGCGGCGGAACGCGCGATAGCTGCGCGCTCATCGCCAGGAACCGGAGCATGGTGGAACGCACCGATCTCGTCTGGAAAACGCAAGCCGCGGCGGCGACCTATCTGGAAGGCATCCGCGGGGCCTTCCCATTGGCGCTCGAGCAGATCGATGTGATGCTCCGCCTCATCGCCGGCTGCGGGCGGCCGGTGCGGCGGGTACTCGACCTGGGGTGCGGCGATGGCGTCCTGGCTTTCGCGATCGTGCAGCGCCTGCCGGGCGTTGAAATAGCGCTGGCGGACTTTTCGGAGCCGATGCTGGAAGCCGCCAGGAAGCGCTTCTCCGCCGCCGGCGCCGCGACCCACTATGTACTGGCCGATTATGGCGTTCCGTCATGGACGCGCGCGGTGGCCGAGTGGTCTCCGTACGACGCCGTCGTCTCGGGCTTCTCCATCCATCATCAGCCGGACGAGCGGAAGCGCGCGGTGTACCGGGAGATCCTCGAACTGCTGAGCCCGGGCGGGATTTTCGTCAACATCGAGCATGTATCCTCGCCCACCGAATGGACCCGCTGGCTGCAGGACGAGACGTTTATCGACTCGCTCCACCGCCATCGCCCGGAGGGGAGCCGCGAAGAGGTGGCCCGGTTCTACCACGAGCGTCCGGACAAAGACGCCAACATCCTGGCGCCCCTCGAAGAGCAGTGCGCCTGGCTTCGCGACATCGGATTCACCGACGTCGACTGCTATCTGAAGCTCTTCGAGGTGGCCGTATTCGGCGGCCGCAGGGGGTGAATTCCGCCTATATTCGCCGGCTCGATACAAGCCGCTAGAGGAATGCGTTTGCCAGCGGCGCGATAAACTGCACTCCGGGGACCGTCTTGCGGCTGAGGCGGGCGTCGTTGGTAACAAACAGGTCTGTCTTCGCCACCGCGGCGCAGGAAAGTTGTATGGCGTCCGGCGGCCGGATGCTCCGGTCCTGGCGGATTTGGGCGTAGACACGGGCGCCTTCCCGATCGAACGGGACCACGCGGACGCCGGGAGATTCGAGAAGCCTTTCGTAACGCTCGGCCATATCCGAACGGCCTGCCTCCAGCGGCTTCACCAGTACTTCACCCAGCGTCAGCGTGGAAGTCAGCAGCTCGTCTCTGCGCTCGGCCATCCTCTGCAGCAGGTTGCGGGCGAGTTGGAACGATTCGCCGTCCCCTTCAAGAAGGTAGATGAAGAGATGGGTGTCCCAGAAGATTCGGCTCACTCCCACCCCTCCCTGTTCCGGCGGACGTATTCATCGGGATCGAGGCCCGCGAACAGATCCTTTCCGGCGCCCACCATCTCGAAAATGCCTTGCAGCCAGGTGTCTCGCGGCGGCGCTGCATACTCGCGGCGATACCAGTCCAGCAAGTAACGGTATTTTTCCGGTATGTCATCGGGTTGGGGAGCGATTTTCCCGGTGCGTCCGGCGTGACAGGCGTCGCCCTCACGGTACAGTCGCCTGCCCTCGCCCGTGTCGTACAACATGCGGAGCCGCGCGGGCTTGGGGGCGCGGTTCGCCACGCAATGAAAGCGGACGTGAACCTCGACGCCCGGACGCAGCGAGCCGGCAATATTCTCGGCGGCCGCGCGATCCACGATCTCCCGAACGGAAAAGTCCTCTCTGTCGGGTTGCTCGTGATGCAGGAGCGCGGTGGCGATCCAGACCTCGTCGGCCACCAGGAGATCGACCTGCGTTTCAGCCTTCATGATTCAATTATTTGATTGAAATCATGAAATGTCAATCACTTTTGAGCAGAGGAGCGGATGCGTGCGCAGCACGCCAATCGCGACTGCCTGAACCGCGCAGACAGGTACGGGACCGAGGATCCTGCTATTAGGGAACGTCTTGGCCGCTAACCTCGGCGGCGCGCGCCCGGTAGCGCCACACGCTCAGCAGGAACACAAAGAGCGAAATCCACAGGATATTGTCGAGCGCCATCGCCAGAAGCGAGAGCCAACGCATATTGAATTCCGAGGCCCACATTTGCCTCAGAACCGGAACGAAGCCGTACGTGAACCACAGTCCGGCGACGGCCATATCGGCGGCCAGGATAAGCGCCAGCAGTCTGGTCCCGGCGCCCTGAGACGGGCTCTCCTCGGCCGCGAACCGGCTCAGCAGGACCGTCCACAGCGCGCTGGCGGCGACTCCCGACAGCGTCAGCCGCACGACGACGCCCCAGGAGTTATGGCTCGCGGCGAAGGATGCCAGTCCCAGTTTCGGTATCGTCTGAATCAGCGCCACTCCTTGCAAAGCCGCGTGCACGCCCATGAGCGCCGCGCCGATGCCCGCCACTTTGCGCCGGGTTTGGGAGTTGGCATGTCCGCATTGCTCCCGGAAAAAGACGATCAGGAACGCCGCCAGAACCAAGCTCGATAGGAGCGTACACATCGCCCCCACTTGTCTCAGGATGTGGATGCCGGGCAGTGTCCCGGCCGCCCTCTCGTAGGCCAACCAGATAAACTGCGCCAGACCCGGGTAGACGAATGCAACCGACGCGCACACGGCGGCCGCCAAAGTCGCTTTCTTGAGATTCACGGAGCGCCTATCCTCGGAGCGGCATGGTAACATCTTTCGCCGGCCTGGCTAGACCTATTAGCATGGTAGGGGGCAGCGCCCGACAGACCACAAAAAGCGATGGTCTGTCCCACCCGGAAGTGATGTCACCGGAAGCCCTTGCTCGCCACATCGTCGCCACGCTCCGCCAATCCGGCCACCAGGCCTGGCTGGTGGGCGGTTGTGTGCGCGATCTGCTGCTGGGCATTGCGCCCAAGGATTTCGACGTCTCGACCGACGCGCCGCCCGAGCGCCTGCTGGAGCTGTTTCCGGGCGCCGGGTGCGTGGGCGCGCATTTCGGGGTGGTGCTGGTGCGCCGCGAGGGCGCCGGCGTCGAAGTCGCGACGTTTCGCAGTGATCGCGACTACGCCGACGGCCGACGGCCGGCCGCGGTGCGCTTCGAAAGCGATCCGCGCCAGGACGTACTGCGCCGCGACTTCACCATCAACGGCCTGATGCTCGATCCGGAGTCCGGCGCGGTGCTGGACTACGTGGGCGGGCAGGCCGACCTCGAAGGCGGCCTGCTGCGCGCCATCGGCGACCCGGACGTGCGCTTCCGCGAAGACCACCTGCGCCTGCTGCGCGCCATCCGCTTCGCGGCCCGCCTGGGGTTCCATATCGAGCCCGCCACCTTCGCGGCCATCCGGCGCCATCACCGCTCCATCCTGGGCGTTTCCGCCGAGCGGGTGCGCGATGAGCTGACGCGCATCCTCACCGAGGGCGGCGCCCGGCGCGGGTTCGAGCTGCTGGACGCCACCGGCCTGCTGGCCGTACTGCTGCCCGAAGTGGCGGCCATGAAAGGCGTGGAACAGCCGCCCGAATACCATCCCGAGGGCGACGTCTGGGTGCACACCCTGCTGCTGCTCGAAAAGCTCCGCCAACCCAGCGCCACGCTGGCATGGGGCGCCCTGCTGCACGACGCCGGCAAGCCGCCCACCTTCCGCGTGGCCGAGCGCATCCGCTTCGACGGCCACGTGGAAGAGGGTGTAGCGCTCACCCGCGACATTCTCTCCCGCCTGCGTTTCTCGCGGGAAGATATGGAGCAGGTGGAGGCGCTGGTGGCCAACCACATGCGCTTCAAGGACGTCCAGCACATGCGCGAAAGCACGCTCAAGCGATTTCTGCGCCTGCCGCGGTTCGACGAACACCTGGAGCTGCATCGCCTCGACGCCCTGTCAAGCAACGGTTGCCTGGAGAACTACGATTTGGTGAAGCTCCGGCGCGAGGAATTGTCCGAGGAGCGGCTGCGGCCGCCGCGCCTGATCTCGGGCGACGATCTGATGGCCGATGGCTACCATCCGGGGCCTCTGTTCAGCGAAATTCTGGCGGCCGTGGAAGACGCCCAGTTGGAGGGCGCCATCGCCACTCGGGACGAAGCCCTGGAGCTGGTCCGGGCGCGGTTTCCGGTTGGGTAGCGGTGGGGCAGGTTGTCAACCTGCGGCCGATTGGAAATCGGCCAGGCGGCTGGTCACCAGCGCGAGGGGAGCGGGTTTACAACCCGCTGCAGGTTAACAACCTGCCCCACCACGAAATGCGGCTGCCCCACGCTGGCCAAACGCCCGCTGGAAATGCGATAGTAGTACAGGAATACAGCGTCAGGGCGTTGTGAAGAAATCGAGCTGTCCACGTTGCTTTTGAAGGACTTACAGGCGTGGGCGTTCTTTCGCGGCGTCCAGGTCCCCGGAGCCTTTATTGAAGAGACCCCTGTTTGTCTTGGTCCTGTTAACCTTGGGTTTTCACGCGCGGACGACTCCTATGTCTCTCGTGGTGCTGGATACCTCTACCAGGAATCCCGGCAAGCTGCCGTCGAATTGGCAGATCAAGGTGAATCATGGCCGGCCCGACATCTCCGTCTGCGAGGATCCTGGCGGCGCCTGCCTGCACCTGAAGAGCATCGGCGCGTCCTTCGCGCTGGAGCGCGGGGTGGATGTGGACCCCGCTGAAATGCCGTGGCTGGCATGGCGCTGGAAGGTGGCGCAGCTACCCGCCGGAGGCGATTTCCGCCGCGCCGCCACGGACGACCAGGCCGCCCAGGTCCTGGTGGCTTTCGCCGATCACCGCATCGTCTCCTATATCTGGGACAGCACGGCTCCTAAAGGTTCCTGGCAGAACGCCAGCTTCATTCCCCTGGTCCACGTGTTCGCGGTGGTCTGCCAGTCCGGCGCGGCCGGCCTGAATCAGTGGATCGCCGAAACCCATAACCTGGCCGCCGATTACGAGCGTGCGTACGGCAGGAGTGCGCCCCATGTCAAAGGGGTGCGCATCCAGATCAACTCCCAACATACCGGCACTACCGCCGAAAGCTACTTCGGGGAAGTGGCTTTCCGCGGCTCTCCGCAATAAATGATTCTCGTCACCGGCGGAACCGGGTTCATCGGCGGCCATCTCCTGGAAAAGCTGGGCGGCGCCGGTGAACCGGTCCGCTGCCTGCTGCGCCGCGACCCCCGGCGGCCCCTGCCGCCGGGAGTAGAAACCGTGCGCGGCGACTTGCTGGCCCCCCAAGGCCTGGACGCCGCCTTGCGCGGCGTGGATACAGTCATCCACCTGGCGGGCGTTACCAAGGCTCTCCGCCCGGCCGACTACTACGCCGGCAATTTGCGGGCCACCGAGAACCTCGCCGTCGCTCTTCAGGGGCGTCCCATCCGCCTGGTCCACGTGAGCTCGATGGCCGCCGCCGGCCCCGGAAAGGCGCTTGTCGAGGATGCCGAGCCGCGCCCCGTCTCCCATTACGGCTGTTCCAAGCTGGAGGCCGAGCGGGTGGTGCGCGCCCTCCTGCCGGAGGCCGTGATCGTCCGCCCGCCGGTGGTCTACGGTCCGCGCGATGCGGACGTCTATCAGATCCTGAAATCGGTGGCCAAGGGCATCACCGTCGAGATCTCCGGACCGGAGAGGTGGTTCAGCGCCATTTACGTGAAGGACCTGGTGGATGGCCTGTGGGAGGCCGCGCGGAACCCGCGGGCCGCCGGGCGCACCTACTACTTGGCGCATCCGCGGCCCTTCGCCTGGGGCGAGCTGACCACAACCGCCGCGCGCATCATGGGGCGCCGGCCGCCGCACGTGATCCGCGTCCCTTATGCCGCGGCCTGGGCGGTGGGCTGGTGCGCCGAGACCTGGGCGCGCATTTTCCGTCGCCCAGGCATCGTGTCGCGCGATAAGATAGCGGAAGCGCGCTGCGCGTCCTGGACCTGCGATGTTCGCCGGGCCTCCGCCGAACTGGGTTTCGAAGCGCGCGTTACTTTGGAGGCGGGGCTGGAGCAAACCCTCGCCTGGTATCGGGAGGCCGGTTGGCTGACGTATTGAGTCCCTATGCAGGCCCTGAGCGCGCCGGCGCGGCGCCGTCCGCCGCGGATACCGGCTTTTGGGCCGTCGACAAACTCATCCTGGCCTACTATGCGGTTTCCACTATTCCGCTCCTGGTCTGGTGGGGCCGCATCCCCTCGGCCCCGGGACTGCTCGTCTGGCATTTGGCCGCGGTCGCCCTGGCGCTGGTGGAAATCAAGGTCCCCAACGTCACCACCCGTCTCTTCCGCTTTTGGTACCCCCTGCCCTATGTGGCCGCCTGCTACAAGGAAATGGCCCTGTTTATTCCCGTAATACGCGGTTCGGACGCCGACCAGGCCCTGGCGCGCCTGGATTTCCGCTTTTGGGGCGCGAATCCCACGGTATGGCTGGAGCGGATTGAGACGCCGGCCCTCACCGAGCTTCTTCAGATCGTTTACACCCTTTTCGTGCCGGCCGTGCTTTTTGTGGCCTACCTTCTGTGGAAACGGGGCCGCCACGCGGACTTTCAATATTACGCTTTTTTAATCGCTTTGGGCTTCCTGACCTCCTATGTGGGGTATCTCCTGGTTCCGGCGCGCGGCCCGCGCTTTCTGCTGGCGTACCTCCAGCACGTCCCGTTGCGGGGATTGTGGTTGTTCGGCGGGATGCAATCCACTCTCGACCGCCTGGAATCCGCGCATTACGACTGCTTTCCGAGCGGCCATACGGAGCTGACGCTGCTGGCCCTGTGGGGTAGCCGGATGGTCTCCAAGCGGCTGTTCCGGATCTACCTCCTCTACACTCCGCTCATCATTTTTGCTACAGTTTATCTTCGATACCACTATACGGTCGACGTGTTGGCGGGGGCGGCGCTGGCGTTCGTCCTGATCCTGGCAGCCCCGGCTATGTATCTGAAGCTTTCGAAAAGGGGGCTAAAGATTGGGAGGCATTGAGGTAGTCGCGGCCGATGACAAGAAGCTATTGAAGGAGTTCGTCGAACTCCCCTACCGGCTCTATCGTGGGGACCCGTACTGGGTTCCCCCGCTTCGCATAGCGGTGAAGGAACTGCTCGACCGCGAAAAGCATCCGTTTTACGCCAACGCCGAGGCGGAGTTCTTCCTGGCCCGGCGCGACGGCCAGGTGGTGGGACGCGTGGCGGCTATCCTCGATCGGAACTACAATCGGTTTCATGCGGAGGAAATGGGCTTTTTCGGGTTCTTCGAGACGGTGAACGACGAATCCGTGGCCGGGGCCCTTCTGTCGCAGGCGCGCCGGTGGGTTGTCGACCGCGGAGCGAAGACCCTGCGCGGTCCGATGAACCCGTCGACCAACTATGAATGCGGCATGCTGATAGAGGGCTTCGACTCCAGCCCGGTGGTCATGATGACCTACAATCCGCCCTATTATCCCGTCGTCCTGGAGAGCGTCGGCCTGCGCAAGGCCAAGGATCTGTACGCCTACTACCAGCATTCGAGCAAACTGGATGGAGGGAAGATCGGACGCGTGGCGGACCGTTCGGTGGCCGCCAATGGAATCCATATCCGTCTCATCGACACCAAGAACCTCCAGGCCGAGATGGAGCGGTTATGGGACGTTTACAATTCGGCCTGGGAGCGCAATTGGGGCTTCATCCCCATGACCCGCGAGGAGTGGTTCCTCATGGGCAAGGAGATGAAGCAGATCCTTAAGCCCGATTTCGTGCTGGTCGGCGAAAAGGACGGCCGGGCGGTGGGCTTTGCCCTGGCGCTTCCGGACATCAACCAGGCGCTGAAACCGGCGGGCGGGAGCCTTTTCCCCACGGGGCTGGTCAAAATTTTGTATCATCAACGGTTAATCAAGAGTCTGCGGGTTATCGCATTGGGGGTAGTGGAGGAGTATCGCGCCTCCGGGATCGCGGCGGCTTTTTACGCCACGCTTTGGCGCAATGCAGTACGACTGGGGTATGGCGGTTGCGAAATGTCCTGGATACTAGAGGACAACGTGCTGATGAATCGCTCTCTGGTGGCGATGGGGGCGGAGCGATACAAGACCTACCGAATTTACGATTGGAACTGAGGACCATGCGCGTGACGACAAGCGATATCGCCGGCAAAAAAAAGAAGGCCAGCGGCTCCAACGACCTGTTCGAGAAGTGCCGCAACTTCACTCGTCCGAGTGATCTGCAGTCTGCTGGGCTCTACATGTACTTCGAGGTATTCGGCGATCGCGAGGGCTGCGGCCCGGGCGAGGTCCGTATCGGCAAGCGCAAAGTGCTGATGTTCGGCTCGAACGACTACCTCGACCTCATTACCCATCCCAAGGTGAAGGAAGCCGCCGCCCAGGCCATCCGGAAATACGGCAGCGGATGCAGTGGGTCGCGCCTGCTCAACGGCACGCTCGATATGCACGTCAAGCTCGAGCACGAGCTGGCCGCTTTTGTGCACAAGGAAGCCGCCATCACCTTCGGCACCGGCTTCCAGGCCAATTACGCGGCCCTCTCGGCCCTCACCGAGAAGGGCGACGTGATGATCTGCGACCACAACCTGCACGCCAGCCTGGTGGAAGGCGGTCTGCGTTCGCCGGCCCGCACGGTTCGCTTCCGCCACAACGATCTGGATCATTTCGAGCGGTGCCTGGAGAATTGCTCGCCCGACGAGAAGATTTTCGTGGTCTCCGAGGGCGTCTTCAGCATGGAGGGCGACGTAGCCGACCTGCGCGGCATCACCCGCCTGGCCAAGCCTTACGGCGCGCGCGTGTACGTGGATGAAGCGCACGGCATCGGCGTCCTGGGGGCCACCGGCGCCGGGGCCGCCGAGCACCTGGGAGTGCTGGACGATGTCGATATCGTGATGGGCACCTTCAGCAAGTCGCTGGCATCGGTAGGCGGCTTCGTGGCCTCCGAGCGCTCAGTCATCGATTATCTGAAGCACACCGCCCGGCCGTTCGTATTCTCCGCCAGCCTGCCTCCGGGCTCGGTCGCGGCGGCCTCCGCGGCCCTGCAGATCCTGAGAACCGAACCCGAGCGCCGCCAGCATCTGATGTGCGTCGCCAACCTGCTCCGCGACGAACTTCGTGCGCGCGGCTTCAGCGTCCTGCCCGGCGAAACCGCCATCGTCCCCGTGGTGATCCAGGACGAGCTGGACCTCTGCCGCCTGTGCAAAGCGCTGCTCGAAGAGGGCATCTACATCAACCCGGTCCTGCGCCCCGCCGCGGCGCAGAACCTGTTGCGCATTTCCTGCACCGCCGCCCACACCGATAAACACGTGGAGAAATTGATTTCCACCCTGGTGCGAGTGGCAGCGGCGCTGGGAATCGAACGGTAGCGGGACAGACCATCGTCTTTCGTGGTCGAGCCGAGAAGCGTCCCGGCGTTGACAGACGACAAAAACCGATCGTCTGTCCCACCTAAGCCCTGTGGCATCCAACTCCCATTGGCGCCGGATCTTCACATTGGAGAGGATCGTATCTGGTTATTCGGTTGAAGTTCGGCTCTGGCATCCGAGCTGCTTGGCGACAGTGCCAGGGCTTCCGCTCCTGAAAGGAGAACACGTGACCAACGCCCTTGGATGGACGCTCCTGGCGGTCCTCGCGCCGGGGGCCGCACTCGCTCAAGCGCCGCCGAAGCCGCCGGCTTTCGAGGTGGCTTCGGTGAAGCAGAACGTGGCCACGCGAGTTCCGGGCTCCACGGGCCTCGCCCGCAGCGAAGAACCAGGCAGGATCGCTTACACGGGCATCTCTCTCCGGCTTGTCCTCATGAGGGCGTACAACGTGAAGGGCTACCAGATCGTCGGGCCTTCGTGGATGGACACCGAACGCTACGACATCGTAGCCAACCTGCCGGAGGGCGCTTCCAAGGACCAGATCCCATTGATGCTGCAAAATCTGATGGTGGAGCGATTCCAGATGACGGTGCGCCGGGAAACCAGGGAGCTTCCAGTATACGCGCTCGTAGTCGGCAAGAACGGACCGAATCTAAAGAAAACCGACAAACCCGACGACGGGATATCCTTTTCGACCGGCGGCCACCTGGAAGCCAGGTCGGTTGCTGCGCTGGTGAACATGCTGTCGAGTTTCATGGATCGCCCGGTGCTCGACATGACGGGCATTCAGGGCAATTTCGACATCACCCTCGACGTCTCGATGGAGGATCTGATCGGACTGAGGAGATTGATGTCCACGGCGGGCGCTCAGCCGGGCGGCGGCGCCGCGAGCGGCGATGGGCCGGCCCCGGAGAGCGCGCCGCAGGCTTCCATATTCACTGCCATCCAGCAACTCGGGCTCAAGTTGGAATCGCGGAAAGAGCCGATAGAAGTGGTGGTCATCGACAAGGCGGAAAAGGTTCCCACGGAGAATTAGCACTCTGACCGTGTGGAACTGTGCGATTGTGGGGCAGCTTGTCAAGCTGCGCGCCGGTTGGAAACCGGCGCTCCGTCCGCGATCAGCCCAATTGCGCCGGCAGATCCAGCATCGGCCCCATCCACTGCTTCTCGATATCGACGTCGGGGTGCAGGCGGTAGGTGCGGCGCACGTCCGCGACCTTCGTTCCGCGCACGTCGATCTTTTCCAGATCGTATTGACCCAGACCCGCCTGGTAGCTATAAACCAGGGAGCCCACCCAGTTGGGATCGATGCCCATGGCCTCCACACCGACGCGATCCGCGGCGATGTAATCGGTGGAGGCGATGGCGATGCGGTGCGGCACCGGCGTGCCGGCGTGCGGCCCGTTGCCTTCCATGCCTTCGAACCCGTCGATCACCGCCGCGCCCCAGTTGGTCTTCAGCTTTTGGGCCGTCAGCATCATGTTGACCTGCATCATGCGTATGCCGACGTGGAACTTGCGCTTGTCGCTCCAGCGAGTGGTCTCCTTGACGGACGCCGAAAGCGGGGCGCCCAGGACCATGTTCTTCACCGAGAGCGTGGCTATCTGGGCGTTGTGGGTCTTCATCACCGCGCAGCAGATGACGTACGCATCCGGATCGAGCAGCCGGGCCGCCAGGCGCACGGGAATCACGTGCGCGTTGTAATCGAATATCGAGAGTACCTGGTACTTGGCCTCCGCGTTGAGGTCCACCAGGCTTACTTTCTGGCTGCGGCGCTCATCGACAATCTTCGGGTAGCCGCGGAATTCGAAATTCGCCATCGGGTTTCCACACGATTCGGCGATCATGACGGGGCCCTTGAACCGCGGCGCCAGGTAGTCGAGGATGCCCAGCAGCGCATCCGGGTGGGTAGTTCCGAGCGGCGTCTGGTTGACCACATTCGGCTTGAGCACGACGTACTTCTTGGTTTTCAGGACCGGCCGGATCTGGTCGTCGATGGCCACCAGGGCGTCGGTTATGTTCTTGCGCCGGCTCTCGCCTTTCACCAACGCCACCGCCGACCGCCCTTGATAGTACGGATAGGGCTGAGGCAGTTTGGTCCACGGCTCGGCATCCGGCGTTGGCCGTGGCTGCGACGGCTGTTGTTGTCCCGCGGCGGGAAAAACGCCATGCGCGCCCAGCAGGGCGCCGGCGCCGGCGATATGCAAGAAGTTACGGCGTGAGGTGGACATCGAATTTCATCCTTTGTAGTCTGAAATAGACCGGATTCGGCCGGAATCTCCATTTTTCGAGTTCCGGCTTCTATTCAGTATATATCCCCGGCAAGGGCCATCTCGCCCAAGATCACCGCGGAGACACGGAGACGCGGAGGAAGCGCGGAGAACTTCAAGATGTCAGGGTTCGCAAATCAACGATTCTCCGCGCCTTTTCCGCGTCTCCGCGTCTCCGCGGTGAACCCGCTTCCCCAGGCTACCCCACGACTTCCAGGAACGCCCGCGCGGCGTGGCTCAGGGCGCGGCGGGTGGGGTAGATGAGGCGGATTTTGCGCTCCACGTGCATTTCCTTGATACGCACTTCGCAGAGGAGTTTGCCCTCGATCTCCTGCTCCACGCACATGCGCGGCAGGAACGCCACGCCGTTGTCGTTCTGCACCATCTTGCGGATGCTCTCGATGGTGGGCATTTCCACCTCCATGCGCAGGGGAACCTTGTGGGCCTGGAACTCGCGCAGGACCACCTCGCGGTAGGGCGAAATCACGTTGTGGGCGATAAAAGTCTCCGAGCCCAGCTCGGAGATGGAGATGGTTTTGCGGTGCGCCAGGCGGTGGCGCGGCGAAACCACGAAGGCCAGGGCATCGATGTAGATCACCTTCGACTTGAGCCGCTCATCGCCCGGGTCGTAGCTGATTACGCCCAGCTCCAGGTTGCCGTCCAACAGCTCGTTGGGGATCTTGCTCGAAAGGCTGCGCCGCACCTGCACCTTGATCTTGGGATAGAGTTCCCGGTAGCGTTCGATGTGCCGCAGCAGGTAGAGGGTGGTGGATTCGTTGGCCCCGATGGCGAGGCGTCCGGCGGAATTGTCGCGCAGCTCGGCGAGGGAGTTTTCGAGCTCCTGTTGCAGGCTCTCGAAACGCCGTGCGTAGTCGAGCACGGCGCGGCCGGCGTCGGTGAGGATCAGATCTTTTCCGGAGCGGTCGATGAGCTTCTCGCCGAGCTCCTGCTCGAGCCGTTGCAGGGCGAGCGAGACCGCGGGCTGGGTGCGCAGGAGGCGCTCGGCGGCCCTCGAGAAGCTCTTCTCCGTCGCCACGGTCAGAAACACATGAAGGGAATAGAGTTCCATGGTTCTCCGTGATTATAACATCTGTTAATGTGTTGGTCTAATATTATAAATTTGCCAAATCAGGCAAAAGGCCGCGATAATGGCAAGTACGGGATCTCTTTCTATGACAGACCGCGTATACATCTTCGATACCACGCTGCGCGACGGCGAACAATCGCCGGGTTGCAGCATGGACACCACCGAGAAGCTGCGGATGGCCCGCAAGCTTGTGGAACTCGGGGTCGATATCATCGAGGCGGGCTTTCCCATCGCTTCGGAGGGCGACTTCGAATCCGTGGACGCCATCAGCCGCGAGTACCCATGGGCGCAGATCGCCGCCCTGGCGCGGTGCTGCAAGCTGGACGTGGAGCGGGCGGCCAAGGCGCTCGAACACGCCAAACGGCCGCGCATCCACACATTTATCGCAACCAGCGATATTCACCTGAAGTATAAATTAAAGAAATCGCGGCAACAGGTGCTGGAGGAGGCTGCCAGGGCGGTGGAGCTGGCGCGCAGCTTCGCCGACGACGTGGAGTTCTCGGCGGAAGACGGGGCGCGCACGGACCTCGCCTACCTGACCCAGGTTTCCAAGGCGGTGATCGCCGCCGGCGCGCGGACCGTCAACATTCCGGATACGGTGGGCTACTCGATCCCTTCCGAGTTCGGAGCGCTGATCGGCGCCGTGGTGCGGGAGCTGGGCGATTCGGCCATCGTGAGCGTGCACTGCCACGACGACCTGGGCCTCGCGGTAGCGAACTCCATCGCCGCGGTGCAGGGCGGGGCGCGGCAGGTGGAGTGCACCATCAACGGGATCGGCGAGCGCGCGGGCAACTGCTCGCTCGAGGAAGTGGTCATGATTCTCAAGACCCGCGCCGATATTTTCCCGTTCCACACGACGGTGAACACGGAACACCTCTATTCGGCGAGCGAGCTGCTGTCCTCGCTCATCACCTTCGGCCCGCAGCCTAACAAGGCCATCGTGGGCTGCAACGCCTTCGCGCACGAGGCGGGCATCCACCAGGACGGGTACCTGAAAGAGAAGACCACCTACGAGATCATCGATCCGCGGACGGTGGGCGTGCCGGAAGGCAAGCTGGTGCTGGGAAAGCACAGCGGACGGCACGCGCTCAACGAGCGCTGCAAGGACATGGGCTACACCCTCACGCGCGCGGAGCTGGACGATCTGTACGATCGCTTCTGCGGAGTGGCCGACCACCGCAAAAAGGGCCTCATGAACGAGGAAATCCGGGAGCTGGTGGACATGATGCGGATGGGCGAGGAGCCGCGGGCGGAAGGGGTGACGGCGAAGTAGGACCGGCGGCCTTTCTTTGACGCGGAGACGCGGAGACGCGGAGAAAACCGGGGCCAGGGTCAAAGGCTGAAAGAAGATACGATTATCCAATGCGTCTGAACATATTGACATTGCCCGGAGACGGAATCGGCGTGGAGGTGACGCGGGAGGCGGTGCGCGTCCTGGGCCGCGTGGCCGCGAAGTACGGGCACGAGCTGGTTTTGACGGAAGGGCTGCTGGGCGGCATGGCCATCCACAGAACGGGGTCGCCGCTGCCCGAAGAGACCCGGCGGCTGGCGCTCGAGGCCGACGCCACGCTGATGGGCGCGGTGGGTCTTCCGGAATTCGATAACGCGCCGCCCGATAAGCGGCCGGAAAAGGGATTGTTGGGGCTGCGCCAGGCGCTGGGGGTTTTCGCCAACCTGCGCCCGGTGCGCGCGTACGCGTCGCAGCTCGATTCTTCTCCGCTGAAGAACCACCTGGTGGAAGGCGCCGATATGATCATCGTCCGCGAACTGACGGGCGGGCTTTATTACGGTACTCCGCGCGGGATATTCGAAGACGGCGCGGAGACGCGGGCGGTCAATACCATGGCCTACACGCGCTCGGAGATCGAGCGTGTCGCCCGCGTGGCCTTCCGCCTGGCGCGCGGGCGCCGCAAGAAGGTCACCTCGGTGGACAAGTCCAACGTGCTCGAGAATTCGCAATTGTGGCGGCGCGTGGTGTGCGAGGTGGCGGCGGAGTTTCCGGACGTGGCGCTCGATCACCTGCTGGTGGACAACTGCGCCATGCAGTTGATCCTGAATCCCCGGCGGTTTGACATCGTGCTGACGGAGAACCTGTTCGGCGACATTCTGAGCGACGAAGGGGCGGTGCTGGCTGGGTCCATCGGGATGCTGCCTTCGGCTTCGATCGGCGGCCGGCGGCCTTCGGGAGCGTGGGTGGGCCTGTACGAGCCGGTGCACGGCTCGGCGCCCGATATCGCGGGGCAAAACAAGGCCAACCCGCTGGGCGCCATCGGTTCGGTGGCGGCCCTGCTGGAGTACAGTTTCGGATTGAAGGAAGAAGCCTCCGCCGTGGAGAAGGCCGTGGAAGCGGTCCTCGACAGCGGAAAGGTGACAGCGGATCTGCGACCTTCGGGCGTGCCCGCCACTACCGAACAGGTAGGCGCGGCGGTGTGCGCCGCGATGGGCTGAGCGCGGGCTTACCGGCCCGCGCTCAGCGAATGGACCGTGGGGCAGGTTGGAAACCTGCGGCGGGTTGTTAACCCGCCCGGAACCGCCTGTAAGCAGGCCAAAGGCGCCGGTTGCCAACCGGCGCGCAGGATACCATCCTGCCCCACAATTAATACCGAATACAATGAAAGGTAACCGGCAATTCCAGGCTCCAACCCTATGCCTCGAACGATCATCGAAAAACTCTGGGACTCGCACGTGGTCCACGAGCGCGCCGGCGCGCCGGCGCTGCTCTACATCGATCTGCACCTGGTGCATGAAGTGACGTCGCCGCAGGCCTTTCAGGGCCTGCGGGAGCGCGGATTGAAAGTGCGGCGCCCCGGCCTCACCATCGCCACGGTGGACCACAGCATCCCCACCACGGACCGGACGCTGCCCATCGCAGACGCGATCGCCGCCAAGCAGATTGCGAAACTGGAGGCCAACTGCGCCGAGTTCGGCATCGTGTGCCTGGGCATCCACAGCGACCGCCAGGGCGTGGTGCACGTGATCGGCCCCGAGCTGGGCCTCACCCAGCCCGGCATGACGGTGGTTTGCGGCGACAGCCACACCGCCACGCACGGCGCGTTCGGCGCGCTGGCATTCGGCATCGGCACCAGCGAGGTGGAGCACGTGCTGGCCACCCAGTGCCTGCTCCAGCGCCGGTCGCAGACCTTCCAGGTGCGCGTGGACGGCGGATTGCGGCCGGGGGTTTCGGCCAAGGACATCATCCTGGCGCTGATCGCGCGCATCGGCGCGGGCGGCGGCACGGGGTGCGTGATCGAATACCGCGGCGGGGCCATCCGCGCGCTGGGCATGGAAGAGCGCATGACGGTGTGCAACATGTCGATCGAAGGGCGGCGCGCGCGCGGGGCTGATCGCGCCCGACGATACGACTTTTGAGTACCTGCACGGGCGGCCTTACGCGCCCAAGGACGCGGCGTGGGACCGCGCGGTGGCGCGGTGGAAGCAGCTTCCCAGCGACGAAGGCGCGGCCTACGATCGCACGGTGACGATGGATGCCGCCACGCTCGAACCGATGATCACTTACGGCACCAACCCGGGCATGGGAGTGCCCATCGGCCGCGCCGTGCCGGAGCCTTCGGAGGTGGCCGATCCGATGGCGCGGGAATCCGTAGCCAAGGCGCTGAAGTACATGGGACTCGAGGGCGGCAAGCCGCTGCTGGGGCGGCGCATCGACGTGGTATTCATCGGAAGCTGCACCAACGGGCGGATCGCCGACCTGCGCGCCGCGGCCTCCGTGCTCCAGGGCCGCAAGGTGGACCCCAGGGTGCGCGTGTTGGTGGTTCCGGGATCGCAGGAAGTGAAGCGCCAGGCGGTGGCGGAGGGGCTGCCGGAGATCTTTCGCGCCGCGGGATGCGAGTGGCGCGAGCCGGGGTGCTCCATGTGCATCGCCATGAACGGCGATCAGCTTGCGCCCGGGCAGTACAGCGTCTCCACCAGCAATCGCAATTTCGAAGGCCGGCAGGGGGCCGGAGGGCGCACCTTCCTGGCCAGCCCATTGACCGCCGCCGCCTGCGCCGTGACGGGGGTGGTGACCGACGTGAGGACCATGCTATGAAGCCGTTCACCAACTTTGAAAGCCGCGTGGTGGCCCTGGCGGTCAACAATGTGGATACCGATCAGATTATTCCCGCGCGGTTCCTGAAGACCACTTCCAAGGAAGGTCTGGGCGATCAGCTTTTCTGCGATTGGAGGTACGACGCGCAGGGCGCGCCGAAGCCGGATTTCGTACTCAACCAGCCCGGCGCCAAAGGCGCGCAGGTTCTGCTGGCGGGTGACAATTTCGGCTGCGGCAGCTCGCGCGAGCACGCCCCCTGGGCGCTCACCCAGTTCGGTTTCCGCGCGGTGGTGAGCACGTCCTTCGCCGATATCTTCAAACAGAACGCGCTGAAGAATTCGCTGCTGCCGATCGTGATTCCGGCGGCGGCGCACGCGGCCTTGTTCGCCGAGATCGCGCGCAACCCGCGGGCCACGGTGAAAGTGGACCTGCCCAACCAGACGTTCACGCTCCCGGATGGTCAGGCCATCGAGTTCCCGGTGGACGCCTTCTCCAAGCACTGCCTGGTGGAAGGCACCGACGAGCTGGGCTACATTCTGCAACAGGAAGCGGCCATTGGGGCGTACGAAGCGGGGCACGCGGCCTGCATAAAGGTGGGTTAGGCAGCGCGGGGCCTCAGTTCGCCTGTCTGACGCGTAGCGCCGTCACCTGCCGCACCCACCGGGAGGGTCTCTTCTCGCCCGGGGCCACTATCTGAAACGGACCGTCGTGATCCGAGAGCGGCTTGCCATCCCGGGTGGTGACCAGGTACACGGGCTTGTCCATGAACGCCAAGTCCAGTTCCGCATACGCGAATACCGCCCGGTAGCCATCCTTCGCCTCCACGAACAGGTAGTACGAAACCGCCGTGGTGTGAAACTTCTCTCCAACCGGCAGGTCTACCTTGGCGAGCACATCCCTCAGCAGGACTCCCCCAAATGTGGCCGGGGTCCCGCGATCCGTGGTCTTCACGGTCTGCTGCGGCAGATTCGAGAGGTCCGCCGCGGAAAGCGTGACGCTCTTGCCGCCGATGCCCTGAACGGTCAGCGTGGCCGGAGCCTGACACGGCGCGACAGACGCGTATAAACCGAAGGCCGCAATCAGCTTGATGACGGTCATACTCACGATTCTCGGCCATCTGGCATACTATTGGCAAGACGCGCGGCCGGCGCGCATCTTTTCGCGGCCGCCCGCATCCAAAGACAAATCGGAGGCTTCACAGATGCAACGTACGGCAAGTGCGCAATGGCGCGGGGATCTGAAAACGGGCAAAGGAACGGTCTCGACGGCCAGCGGAGTGCTTTCCAACTCCGCGTATTCCTTCCACACCAGGTTCGAGGACGGCAAGGGCACGAACCCCGAGGAGCTGCTGGCGGCGGCGCACGCCGGCTGCTTCTCCATGGCGCTTTCGGCGCAGCTCGCGCAGGCCAACCTGGTGGCGGAGAGCATCGAAACCACGTGCGCGATTTCGCTCGAAAAGCAGCCCGACGGTTTTGCGATCACGGAAAGCCATTTGAAGTTGAAGGCGCGGGTCCCCGGAGCCACCCGGGCGGCCTTCGACCAGGCGGTGCAGGCGGCCAAGACCGGCTGCCCGGTTTCCAAGCTCTACAAAACCAACATCACGCTCGAATCCACGCTGGAAAGTTGAGGCGGAGGCTAAGCCGAGCCGGACCGGGACCTCTTGCACGGCGCTCGGCGGGAGCACCGGTACGCGGGAGGTCGCACTCGAGTCCTTCGGCCGTCTTGGCTCAGAAAAGTTCGGCCTGCGCCTGCCCATTGTCCCCAGAGTTCGGGACCGTGGGGCGCTCGAACCGGACCCGGCTTGCTTCGACGTACTCCGGGACACGCTCCATCGCTATCCACTGCCTACGGAGGCTTTCAGCGACGACGCCCGTCGTGTTCGATCCGGCAAAAGGGTCGATGACGAGGTCGCCCTCGTCTGTCAGCAGCTTTATGAAGAATTCGGGCAGTGCAGCGGGAAAGCGCGCAGGGTGCATCTTCAGCCCCGATTCCCGGGTTCGCTTGGCGTATTCGTCATTCGCCGCGTTGTTGCCGAATTTCAGCATCGTCTCCGGAATTGGAACGTCAAGCTCTTCCGGCAGTTCGTTCTCGACAACGTTGGGGGGAATAGCGCCGCCAGCCCCGATCTTGTCGAACGAGCCTCTTATCACATGGCCGGACGGGCGGACCGTGGGCCGCACTCCTCGCCGGCTCAATCGGATCATGTCGGGGCTGTACTCCCTTAAGACCCGCAGATTGTTGGCCTTGGGCCATGGAGTCTTCGAAAACCACCAGACGTATTCTACGGAATCCTTCACACGGATCCGGCGCACGGTAACCCATTCCGCCGGCATCGGCATCTTGGCCGGGTTATACCAGAAGCACTCTTGCGCCAAATGGAAACCGACTTTCTCGACCAGTGCTATCAGAAGGTGGAAGTGGTACAGCGAGCGTGTAGGGGTCCCTTCGTTGTAGCTACCTCCGATATTCAGGACAAAACTTCCATCGTCTTTAAGAACGCGCAGGATCTCGGTGGCGAAGGGAATGAACCACTGTACGTAGTCGCGTTTGTGGGCATTCCCGTACTCCTTCTTGAAATGGAGTGCGTAAGGCGGCGACGTGAAAACGAGGTCGACGCTGCCGGTGGGAATTCCCGCCAACAGCCTTCTTGAATCGCCCAAGAACGCGGCTCCATAAGCGGTTCGGTAGACGGGTTCCCCGTCGGGGAATGCTCTACTGGCGACCGGGCTCGCCTCCGCGCAGCTCCTTGGCATTAACAGCAGCACTCCATCCTAGTCGATTATAATCATCGGTTGATTTATCGTAACACAATAGATTGACATTGTCAATGTATTTTAACGACCCGGATGACTGGATCTCCATGGCCGAAGCCGGCAGGCTACGTGGCGTGTCGCGGCAGGCAATCGCGCTGCTCGTGAAGAAGGGTCGCTTGTCAGCGCTGAAGATCGGAGGACGTCCGCTCGTCCGGCGCAAAGAGGTGGAAGAATTCAAGCCGGATCCGGCTGGACGCCCTCCCAAATGAGCGCACTGACAAATGAAGTGTGCGAACTGATCGAGGGATCAACTCCGGAAGAACAGCGTATTGTCCTGAACTACTTGCGACAACGGACCAGGCTTCATCCGCTCGAAGATCAGTGGGGCACGACGGCTGAAGCAATTCTGACGGCGATCGCACGGTCCTCCGACCTGACGCAGCGGGGCATTCGTGGCATCCTCGCGGAGGCGACTTTCGAGGAGGCTGTCCTACCCCAGATGGCGTCATATGGCTGGAAGGCGATCACCATCGCGGGCGACCAGACCTACGACCTCCTCCTACAGCGGGAAGAGGCGCGCGCGCGAATCCAGGTAAAGCTTCAGCGGAGGGAGCGCGGCGTGCCGAAACAGTATGCGGCGCGTGCCCACTCGTCGCTGAATTGTCCAGACGGGACGATGTACGTAGTTGAAGTGCAGAAGACGCGGAGCGGTGAGAGGAACGGGGAGAAAACCCGCCCGTACAGGTTTGGCGACTTCGACATCCTGGCTGTCAACATGCACCCCTCAAGCGGGAACTGGACGCAATTCATGTACACGGTGGCAGGTCGGCTTCTGCCGCGTCCCAGACAGCCCGGATTGATCGAGATCTTCCAACCGGTCCCGGCGAATCCGGATGACTGCTGGACCGACGATCTGAGGCGCTGCATCGATTGGTTTCTGACGGGCGCGAACCAGCGGCTCTATTCATAGCCGCTACTCATGGCAGCGATTAGAATGAAGATGCCGGCATTGGACACGACATGGCTCTCGATATTCAACAACGGGAACGCGAAGGCATCACGATACTCGACCTGAATGGCAGGATCACGGTGGGCCCGGAAGCCTCCGCCCTGCGGGAGAAGGTGGCGGAGCTTTGCGCCGCCAACCAGCGCAACGTGGTGCTGGACCTGGCCGCCGCCGACTACATCGACAGCACCGGCCTGGGGGCTCTGGTGATGTGCGCCACCACCCTGCGGAGAAGCGGCGGCAACGTGAAACTGCTGCACCTCAACCGGCGCAACATCGAACTGCTGGTGATGACCAAGCTGGCCACCGTGTTCGAGATCTTCACCGACGAGCAGGACGCGGTGAACAGCTACTATCCCGACCGCAAGATCAAGGCGTTCGATATTCTGGACTTCGTGCGGCAGATGAAGGCGCAAGAGGAATAGGGGCCGATGGCGCTGGTGGTGGTGGGAGGCGTGGCCGCGGGGATGAGCGCGGCGGCGCGCGCGAGGCGGATAGACCCGAGCCTGGAAATCGTGGTGCTGGAGCAGGGCCCCACGGTTTCCTACGGCGCCTGCGGGCTGCCGTATTTCGTGGAAGGCCGCGTGCGCGAGGCGCGGCAGTTGATCGTCCACACGCCCGAGTATTTCCGCCAGGAGCGAAGCATCGACGTACGCACCGGCGCGCGCGTCATATCGATTCAACATCCCCAGCGGGAAGTGACCCTGGCAACGGGCGAGCGGGTGCGTTACGACCGCCTGATTGTGGCCACCGGGGCGCGCTGCGATACGTCGCGGATGGAAGGAGCGCGGCGGCCGAACGTGTTCACCCTGCACACGCTCGAAGACGCGGAGCGCATGCGCGGCTTTCTGCGCGATAAGAAACCAAAGCGCGCAGTGGTGATCGGGGCCGGCTATATCGGGCTGGAGGCGGCCGATGCGCTGCGGCGCAACGGGCTGCGCGTGACGGTGATCGAGCGCTCGCGGAACCTGCTGAGGCGCGAGGACCCGGCTTTGACGGCGGCGGTGCGCCAGCAATTGGAACAGCACGGCGTGGAACTGGTGTGCGACGTGGAGGTCCGCGCCATTGCCGCGGACCGCGTGGCGGACGTGCCCTGCGACATGGTGGTGGCGGCGGCGGGATTCAAGCCCAACGTGGAGCAGGCGGCGGAAGCCGGCATAGCGGTGGGCCGCAGCGGAGCCATCCGTACCGACGACCGCATGGAGACCAGCCTGCGCGGCGTTTTCGCCGCCGGCGACTGCGCCGAGACGATGCACACGGTGACCGGGCGGCCGGCCTGGATCCCGCTGGGGACCACGGCCAACAAGACCGGTCGCGTGGCCGGGGCCAACGCCGCCGGCGGGCGCGAGCGTTTCAACGGCGTGGCCGGCACGACCATCGTGGGCCTCTTCGGAATGGGATTCGCCACTACCGGCCTTTCCATTGCTCAGGCCAGGGCGGAGGGCTTCTCGCCGGTGGCGGCGCGCATCGAAGCCGGCGTGCGGCCGCGCTACTATGGCGGCGGGAAGACCACCGTGGAGTTGGTGGCCGACCGCGCCACCGGACGTCTGCTGGGTGGCTCAGCGATCGGAGAGGACGGCGCCGCGGGCCGCATCAATGTGATCGCCACGGCCCTTGAAGCGCGCCTGCGCGTGGACCAATTCGAGCAGCTCGACCTGGCCTATTCACCGCCCTTCGCGACGGTGTGGGACCCGCTGTTGATCGCCGCCCAACAGCTCATGAAGGAATTGTAGGACAGACTGTTGGGATGGGCCGTCACCCCGTGGAACTTCACGGAGAACTCGGGTTGGCAGGCGGTTCCGCCTGACGGAAGCGCCTGCCCCACAATCAGGCGGCCGCGGCGCGCGCGTTGGCTTCGTCCTCCAGCACCTTGAGATGGTTGTACCAGGTGAACTTGAGGACCGAAGACGTCACCGCCACGATGGCCAGCGCGATGGCCGCGTTGTCGAACCTGCGGATCACCACGTAGATGGGCAGCGCAATGAGACTGGTCTGCCAAGCCACGCCCACCACCACGTTGAACATGTCGCGGGCGAAATCCGGGTTGGGCCGGAACGTCGGGTCTTCCGCCATCACCTTGTCCCGGATGGGTCCCCAGAAGCCCCACGGCCGCACCCGCTTGTAGAAGTCCTTGAGAACTTCGTCGTCCTCGGCCGGGGTGGCCAGCGTGCCGACGATGCAGCCGATCAGCGACATGCCCAGGATGATGGGGAAGGAATTGAGGGCCGTGAGGTGGGGCAGCAGACGCGGGATGGCGAGGATGAGCGCCCCGGCGATGCCGGTCACCATGCCCCAGAAGTAGCCCATGCCGTTGAAGCGCCACCAGTACCACTTGAGTACGTTCGAAGCGGTGTAGCCGCCGTACAGCGCGGAGACGATCCACTGGATGACCGAATCGATGGAGCCTACGAACCATCCGGCCGAAATCCCCAGCGCCACCACGGCGAAGGAAGCCAGGTAGCTCAGCCGCACATAGGTTCTCTCGCTGGCGTTCGGGTTGATGAAGCGGCGGTAGATGTCGTTGACCAGGTAAGGCGGGGCGGCGTTCACGGTGGCCGCGAAATTGGACATGAAGGCCGCCAGCAGGCCGGCCACCGTTACGCCCAGCAGGCCCGCCGGAACGAACCGCGTGAGCGCGTCGGGCAGCACCATCTCGAAATCCATCCCGCTTCCCATGGCGCGGATTCTGTCGCTGTAGAACACCAGGGCGAGGATGGTGAGTCCCGCGATCATAAAATAGCGGGGCACGTTCAGCACCACGTTCACCAGGGCGCTCATCATGCAGGCCTCGCGTGGCGTCCGCGTGGAGAGAATCCGCTGCATGTCGTAGTTGGGCGCCGGTCCGGCCGTGCTGAGCAGGATGCCCTTGAACAGAATCATCATGAAGAAGGCCCCGAAAATGGCGTAGCCGTCCTCCATAATCTTCCCGTTGACCGAGGAAATCAGGTGGCTCCAGTCCAGGTTCAGATGCCAGCCGAACCAGATCTGGTCCCAGCCCGCCGGCACAACCTTGGCGAGGGCCGCCGGCGACACGCGCGAAATGGCGATGATGCCGATGGCCACCGAAGCCACCGAGAGTATGCAGAATTGCAGCACCTCGGTGATGACCACGCTGAACATGCCGCCCTTCACCACGTAGAAGGTGGTGATTCCCATGAGGATCAGCGCGTACTGGTTGGCGGAAAGATGCCAGGGCAGGAAGTCCGTGGCGAACTTGCCGATGCCCTTGAAGCCATAGGTGAGAAAGCCGATGACGCTCACCAGCGCATAGATCACTACGATCAGGTGCGAAAAACGGGCCCCGCGGCCGGTCCCGAAACGGGTGCGAATCCACTCGGCCCCGGTCATTACGTTGGAGCGCCGCAACCAGGCGGAGAGATAGACCATCAGGAAAACCTGGTTGAAGACGGGCCACAGCCAGGGGATCCACACGCTCTTCATGCCATAAATGAAAAGCAGGGAAACCAGCCACATGGTACCGGCGATGTCGAACATGCCGGAGGCGTTGGAGACGCCCAGGAAATACCAGGGGAGCGTGTTGCCGCCCAGGTAATAGGCCCTTCTGTCCCGGGAGGCCCGATGCGAGACCCAGTAGCCCACCGTGACGGAAATCGCCAGGTAGGTGAGAATAATCGCGATATCGATAGGGTTGAGCTTCACCTGTTAACCTCGATCTCCGCCGCGCCCGGAGGTGGCGGGCGGCGGTTCGGCGGACGCGGCCCCACGAAGAGGAGCGCTTGCGCAGCACATAATGATATCAGAGGGCGGCGTGGGAAATCGGGCGGGGTGAGAACACCTGGAATCGCGGCGCGTGGGCTCGTTCGGGCGCCTTCGCCTTCACCGCGGCGACGCGGAGACGCGGAGAAAGCGCGGAGAGTCGTTAATTTGCGAACTCAATCCTCGAATTCGATGCTGAAATCTCGAAGTTCCCCGCGCCCCCTCCGCGTCTCTGCGTCTCCGCGATGAGGTTGGGCGAGGTGGACCTGCTGTTTGACGACAAGCTCTTAGTGCTGGCCGTGCAAAGCCTGCGCCCGGCGCGCGATTTCTTCCTCCGAAACGTCTTCGATGTGGGTGGCGATCCACCAGCCATTGCCGGAGGGGTCTTCCACGCCGCCGCTGCGGTCGCCGTAGAACTGGTCTTTAGGCTCCGATATGGATTTGCCGCCGGCCTCGATGGCCTGCCGGTAGACGGCGTCCACGTTTTCCACGTACAGGTACAAGTTGCAGGGCTTGGGCTGGTGCGGGCTCTGAGGCTCGCCCATCATCACCATGGTGTCGCCGATCTTCATCAGCGCATGGCCAACCCGGCCGCTCGGCTCCTGCATGCGTTCGATTTCCTTGGCGCCGAAGGCCTGCTTGAGAAAGTCCATCAACCTGGCTACGCCGGGGACGGTGAGATAGACGGTGACGGAGTGAAAGCCCTTGGGTATGGGCTTGGCAATGCGTTTTGGCTGTCCGGTCATGTTCCCTCCTCGATAGAGACCATTTTGGCCGGTTTCGAACGGCGGCGCACGGCCCGCAAGAGGCGCTGTGAGAGAAGGCGCACAGTTCGGGCGGCTACCGCTTCCATGGAAGGTGTGAAAGAAAGAAAGGGTTGGCAGGCGAAAGCGCCTGCCCCACAAGGATGGAAGTCCTTTGACACTCCGGTGATTTTACGCTCCCTTACGGTCGCGGCTCTGAGCGCGTGAATCCCGCCAGCGCTGCCACTTTGGCCGCCGCCGCGCCGCTGTCGATGGAATTTGCCGCGCGCTCCATGCCTTCGGCCAAACCGGCGGCCTTGCCCGCGGCCACCAGGGCGGCGGCGGCGTTCACCAGCACGATATCCCGCTGCGCGCCTTGGCAGCCCGACAACACGGCTCGCGCGATTCCCGCGTTGGCGGCCGCGTCGCCGCCCTTCAGAGCTTCCGCCGCCGCCCGCGGCGCGCCGAAATCCTCGGGAGTCCAGGCGAGCTCTTCCACCTGGCCATCGCGGATGGAAAAAACCAGCGTGTAGCCGGTGGTGGTGATCTCATCCAGGCCGTCCGAGCCGTGGACCACGAAGCCGCGGCGCAGGCCGAGGGCCCCCAGCGCATGGGCGATCAACCCGGCGGCGTGGGCGGAAGGGGCGCCGGCCAACTGCGCGTCGGCAATGGCGGGATTGGTGAGCGGCCCCAGCAGGTTGAAAGTGGTCCGTATCCCCAGGGCCACGCGCACCGGCTGGGCGTGTTTCATGGCGGTGTGGGCGTTGGGCGCGAAGAAGAAACCTATCCCGATTTCGCGAATGGCGCGCGCGGATTCCTCCGGCGGCACGGTGACCGTAATGCCCAACGCTTCGAGCAAGTCGGCGCTGCCGCAGCGGCTGGAAATGGAACGGTTGCCGTGTTTGGCCACGCGCACTCCGGCGCCGGCCGCCACAAACGCGGCGATGGTGGAGATGTTGAAGGTGGAAGCGCCGTCGCCGCCGGTGCCGCAGGTGTCGAGCAGCGGGTCTCCGCCGGAGCCGCAATCCACCGGCGCGGCCATCTCGCGCATGGCTCGGGCGAACCCCACCAGCTCATCCACGGTTTCGCCTTTCATCCGCAGCGCCACCAGAAAACCGGCCATTTGCGCATGGCCGGCCTGGCCGCCGAGGATGCTCAGCATGGCCGCCCGAGCCTCCGCGGAAGTAAGGTTTTCACGTGAGGTTACTCTCGCTAAGTACGGAAGAAGAGGCATGTTATAGTGTGGTCTCGGGCTTTCCTCGCATCCTAACACAAGCGGTGTTTCCATGAAAATCCACGAGTATCAGGCCAAAGCCATCCTGGCGCAATTCAACGTTCCCGTGCCGCGCGGGGAGTACGCGTTCACCGCGGAAGAGGCGGAAGCGGCGGCCAAGAGCGTGGGCGGACGGGTGGTGGTGAAGGCCCAGATCCATGCCGGCGGCCGGGGCAAGGGCGGGGGCGTCAAAATGGCCAAGGACGCCGCCGAAGCAGCCGAAATCGCCCGAGGCATGATCGGCATGAAGCTGGTCACCCACCAGACCGGACCGGAAGGCCGCACGGTGCACCGGCTGCTGATCGAGGAAACCCTGCCCATCGAGCGCGAGTTGTATCTGGGCATCGTGCTCGACCGCGTGCGGGGCCTGCCGGTGTTCATGGCGTCGGCGGCCGGCGGCATGGAAATCGAAGAGGTAGCCGCCAAGAACCCGGAGGCCATTCTCAAGGAAACCTTTCTTCCGGGCGCCGGTTTGCAGGCCTATCAGGCGCGCAAGCTGGCCTTTGGCATCGGCATCCCGCCCGCCAGCGTGGGCGGCGCGGTGGCCGCCATGACAGGGCTGGCGAAAGCGTACGTGGCGCTGGACGCCTCCCTGGCCGAGATCAACCCCTTCATCTTGACCACCGATGGGAAGGCCGTAGCGCTCGACGCCAAAATCACTTTCGACGACAACGCCCTCTATCGTCACAAGGAGTTGCTCGATCTTCGCGACCTCAATGAAGAGGACCCGCTCGAAGTGGAGGCTTCGCGCTACGGCCTGAACTACATTAAGCTCGATGGCACGGTGGGCTGCATGGTGAACGGCGCGGGCCTGGCCATGGCCACCATGGACATCATCAAGTACGCCGGCGGCGCGCCGGCCAACTTTCTCGATGTGGGCGGCGGGGCCAGCGCCGAGCAGGTCAAAAATGCCTTTCGCATCCTGTTGTCCGATAAGAACGTGCGGGCCGTGCTGATCAATATCTTCGGGGGCATTCTGCGCTGCGATACCCTGGCCACGGGGGTGGTGGCGGCCGCCCGCGACCTCAACATTCAGGTCCCCATCGTGGTGCGCATGGAAGGCACCAACGTGGAGCTGGGGCGGCGGATCCTGATGGAATCCGGCCTGGATTTCAACGTGGGCGCGGATATGCGCGACGCGGCGCAAAAAGTGGTTGGGCTGGCGGCGCGATAGCCGGCGGGAGAGAAGATGAGCGTACTTGTCGATCGCAACACGCGACTGATGGTTCAGGGAATTACGGGCAAGGAAGGAACCTTCCACACGCAGCAGGCCATCGCTTATGGGACCACGGTGGTGGGCGGGGTGGTCCCCGGCAAGGGCGGATCGAAGCACCTGGAACTGCCGGTATTCGACACGGTGGCGCAGGCCGCCCAGGCCACCGGGGCCAACGCCACCGTCATCTTCGTCCCGCCGCAGTGGGCCGCCGACGCCATCATGGAAGCGGCCGACGCCGGCCTGCCGCTGGTGGTGTGCATCACCGAAGGAATCCCCACGCTCGACATGGTGCGCGTGTGGCGGTTTTTGCAGGGCAAGCCGGCGCGCTTGATCGGCCCCAACTGCCCGGGCATCATTTCCCCCGGCAAGTGCAAGATCGGAATCATGCCGGGGCACATCCACAAGGAAGGCGCGGTGGGGGTGGTTTCGCGCTCGGGCACGCTCACGTATGAAGCGGTGGGGCAGTTGAGCAAGCTGGGAATCGGACAATCCACGTGCATCGGCATCGGCGGCGACCCGATTATCGGCTTTAACTTCGTGGACGCGCTGGAACAGTTCAACAAAGACGATGAGACGCGCGCCATCGTGATGATCGGCGAAATCGGGGGCAACGCCGAAGAGACCGCGGCGGCGTATGTGAAAGCCCACGTTCGCAAACCGGTGATCGGCTTCGTGGCCGGGCAGACGGCCCCGCCGGGCCGGCGCATGGGTCATGCCGGGGCGATTATCTCGGGCGGCTCGGGCAAGGCATCCGACAAGATCGCGGCCATGCGGGAAGCGGGCATTACGGTGTGCTCTTCCCCGGCCGAAATAGGAGAAAGAGTACAAGATCGATTATGAGCGTAGAACGGACGTTTTCCATCATCAAGCCCGACGCCGTGGCCGCGGGGCAGGCCGGCGAGATTCTGGCCATCATCGAAAAGGCAGGTTTTAACATCCTCGGGCTGCGCATGACGCGGCTCAGCGAAAGGCAGGCGCGGGAGTTCTATGCGGTGCACCGCGAGCGGCCATTCTATGCCGGGCTGGTGAAGTTCATGACCGAGGGGCCCATCATCGTCATGGCGCTGGAGCGGGAGGACGCCATCCGCAAGCTGCGCGAGGTCATGGGCGCCACCAACCCCGCCAACGCCGCCGAAGGGACCATCCGCAAGCGTTTCGCCGCCGGCATCGAGCGCAACTGCGTCCACGGTTCGGATGGGCCGGAAACGGCTGCCGTCGAGCTGCGCTTCTTCTTCAGCTCCGCCGACCTGCTGTAGCTGGGAGTAGGGAGCGATGGCGATGGCGATGCGATTGACTCGCAAGACGACGAGACTCTGAGAGCATGCGTGCACCGGACAAGGCGCCGACGTGGGGCCAAGCCTTCGGGCTTGACCTCACACAAGAGCGCCGGCCGCCCTCGAGAAGATCGAACCCCATGGAGTTTCCGATGCGCCACGCTTGGGCGCGGTGGCTGGGGGCCGCGATGGCCCTGGCCTGCGCGCTGCCCGCTCGCGCGGTGGATCTGCGCTTGCAGTTCGGCGCGCTCGAGCGCATGCTGGCCGAGCAGGCATTCACCCAGGAAGGCCGCCGTTACGTGCATGGCGACCGCGCCAACAAGTGCAACTTCGCCTATCTCGAGAAGCCGCGGGTGCAGGGCGAGGCGGGCAAGCTGCGCATACGCGCCCGCTTCACCGGGCGTTCGGCGCTCAACATGTTCGGCCAGTGCGTGGGTTTGGGCGATGCTTTTGACATGACCATCGCCGCCCGGCCGGTGTATAAGGACGGCAATATCGGGCTGGCGGAGGTGACGGTGGCGAGCGACGGCCATACCGGGTTCTACATCCGGCGCGTGTGCGCGGCCATGGCGGCCAGCCTGGCGCGCGATTTCCACTATCCGGTGGCGGCCGAGGTGAAAAAGGCGTTGGAAGACGCGGGGGCGCAACCGGGGTACCGGCGCGAGCTTCGCGGATTTCGCGTCACCGATGTTCAGGTGACCGGCGAGGCCCTCGTACTGGCCATTGATTTCGAATTGACGGTAAGATAAGACCCGCCGTTCAAGCAGCCGGTGCAGCTTTGGGTCCACTACCCATCGGATCGCGGCGCCTGGCGCCCCAATTCCACTCGATTTCCGCTCGAAAATGGAGGAAAATCAGTAGCATGATGCCGAGGGGTTGGGGTTGGCGATTTGGGGCGGCGCTGGCGCTGGCGCCGCTGCTGTGCGCTCAGTCCACGCGAACCGCGGACCTGGCGCTGGGCAAATTCCTGGTGGCCAGCCGCGATCTGGGCGACCCGAACTTCGCTCGTACGGTAGTGCTGCTGGTGGACTACGAAAGCGATGGCGTGGTGGGCCTGGTGGTCAACCGGCGAACCACCATTCCGGTCTCGCGCGTGCTGGCCTTGAAAGAGGCCCAGGGCCGCGCGGACCCGGTGTATGTCGGCGGGCCGGTGCAACTCACCGGCGTCATGGCGCTGGCGCGGTTGGCTCAGGCGCCGGCCGACGGCGAGCGGGTTTTCAACGACGTCTACCTGGTGCGCACCGAGGCGCCGCTGGTCAAGGCGATGGGGACGCCGGGGGGCAAATTCCGCGTGTTCCTGGGCTACGCCGGTTGGAGCCCGGCCCAACTGCGCCACGAAACGGAGCTCGGCTCGTGGTTCATCTTTCCGGCGGACGCGGGTTTGGTGTTCGACCCGGACCCCGGTTCCGTGTGGGCGCGGCTGATCGAGAAGACGGAAAGCCGGTTCGCCTGGAACCCCTTCAGCGTCTCGCGGAGAAGCTCGGAATGAACCGCGGGGTCCGCGCGCAGTATTCGTCGTAGGCCTGGCCGAAACGTTGCCGCAGCTCCCGCTCTTCGAGCGAAACGACGATCCGCAGAGCTATCAGGCCCGCGGCGCACTCCACGTACGCGGCGAGGTAGTTCATGAGCAATGCCCCGCCCAGGAGCGCCACCGCGACTTGCACATACCGAGGGTGCCGCAGGCGGGCATAGATGCCGTCCGTGAGGAGGGGGACGCCGTGGCTGTCGGGGGCCAGTTCCGGAATGCCCATGAGGGTTTTCTTCTTCAGCCGGGAGGAAACCACGGTGCGCATTGCCACGCTGGCAGCCAGCAGCGCGCCGCCGGCGATGGCCAGAGGCGGATGATCGCCATACTCGACCGACAGCAGCGGCCGCCGCGCCAGGAAGGCCGCGATGGCCACCAGGGCGATGAGCGCGCCATTGACGGCCAGGGCCGCGTGCAGGCCGATGCGCCGCCAGAACCCGATGAAGGGGTGCACGGAGAACCAGTACAGCATGCCGCCGGGGAAGAACATGAGCAGATATAGGGCGAGGTAGTAGCGTGCGGCAGGCATGGGAGCGGCTCCTGTGGAAGTATACACCGCCAGGGCGGGCGATTTCGGCAAACCGAATTTCCACAGTCTAGTAACATGAAATGACAGGGTATAAGGATTCCAACCGATGCGGGTTTCGACGGAACGCCGGCGGCGAAGCTCCCGTCTTTGGAACAGGATAGGACGACCATACGCGGCAGCGACCGCCAAGATATAGGGGTATTCCTCCGGGGTACACTCGATGCTGTGGGGATGGTGCTTTACTTTTGCCCGCCACGAGTTTAGTATAGTTACAACTCCCCCGAAGCAGAGGATATAGCTTTGCTGAAACTCAAACGCGTCGAACTGCAGGGATTCAAGTCCTTTTGCGAGCGCACCGAACTCCGCTTCAACGGGGACGGCATCGCCGGAATCGTGGGGCCTAACGGCTGCGGCAAGTCCAACATCAGCGATGCCATCTGTTGGGTGCTGGGGGAACAATCGGCCAAGAGCCTGCGCGGCTCCCGCATGGAAGACGTGATTTTCGCGGGTACTCGCGAGCGCAAGCCGCTGGGCATGGCTTACGTGACCATGACGCTGGTGGACCCGGAGCTGTACCAGGAAGCCCGCGGGCACAAGCTCCAGGCCGTCGAGGATGGCGAGAAGCGCCGCAACGGCGAGGTGACCATCACCCGGCGCCTGTTCCGCTCGGGCGAAAGCGAATACCTCGTCGACGGCCGCCTGGCGCGTTTGCGGGATATCCAGGAACTGTTCATGGGCACCGGCCTGGGGCCGGAAAGCTACGCCATCATCGAGCAGGGGCGCATCGGGCAGATTCTGAGCTCCCGGCCGCAGGACCGGCGCGGGGTGATCGAAGAGGCCGCCGGCATCACCAAGTTCAAGACCAAGAAGCGCCTTTCGGAGGCCAAGCTGGAAGGCGCCAAGCAGAACCTGGCGCGGGTGTACGACATTCTGGAGGAAGTCACCCGGCAGGTGAACTCGCTGAAAAGGCAGGCGTCGAAGACGCGGCGCTACGGCGAGCTCAAGGCCGATCTGGAAGCGCGCCTGCGGGTGGCGCTCTCGGGGCGATACCGTCTGCTCGAGCGGGATGCCGCCAAGACGGCCATCGACCTGAACCTGGCGGCCGCCGAGTTGAAGTCCCTCACCGAGCGCGTCACGGAGCGCGAGCAGGCCCACGAACGCGCGCAGGCGGCGTGGTTCGAACTGGAACAGCGGCTTACCCAGGCGCGCCAGGAGCTTGCCGAGAAGAACCTGGAGGCGGAGCGCGTACGGGGCCGGCTGGAATCGCAGGTCAAGGAAAGCGGGGCCATCGAGCAGCGCATCGCCCAGGCCGAGAAGGAATCGGCGGAGCTGGACTTGCGGCTGAGCGCGTTGGAGGCGGAGAGCGCGGCCGAGCGGCGCGGCGTGGAAGCGCTCGAGGCGCAAATCGACGAAGCGCGCGGCCGCTTGACCGAGATCAACGCGCAGCGCGAGGGCCTGCAAGACCGGGTGCGGGAGCGCGAGAAGGCCATCGAGGCGGGCCGGCAGGTGATTCTGCGGCTGCTGGGCGAAGCTTCCACGCTGAAGAACCAGTTGGCGCAGATCGAAGAATACCTGGCCGGAATCGAGCGCGAGACCCTCCGTTCCACGCGCGAGGAACAGGTGGCGGCTTCGGAAATCGAGCGGCTCGATGCGGCCCGCAAGAAGCTGTCGGAGACGGTGGCTCGGCGACAGCTCGAACTGGAGACGGTGACGGGCGAACGCCGCCGGACCGAAGAGGAGCTGGGGGTGCGGCGCGGCGGGGCCGCGGAGCTGCACCGGGAGATCGATGCGGCCAGAAACGAAGTTTCCCAGATCCGCGCGCGCAAGGAATCGCTCGAACAGGTGCTGGCGCACCGCACCTACACCACCGATTCGGTGAAGCGGCTGTTCGCGGCGCTGGAGAAAGGCAAGACCGGCGAGCTGAAGCCGCTGGGCGTGCTGGCGGACTACGTGGAAGTGGATCCGCAGTTCGAGAAGCCGGCCGAGGAATTCCTGCACGAAGAATTGGAATACGTGGTGGTCGAAGACTGGCCGCAGGCCGAGCGGGGGCTGGACTTCATCCGCGCGGAGCTGGACGGCCGGGCCACCTTCCTGGTGCATCCCCAGCCGAACGGCGCCGGCAAGAGGCATTTTCCGGAGCCGCCCATAGGGCCGGAGACGGGCATCGCGGCGCGTCTGAGCGATTCTCTGCGGCTCACCAACGGCTTCAAAGGCCGGACGGTGGACCTGCTGCCGCGCGTGTCGTTGTGTTTTTTGGCGGAGGACCGCGCCTCGGCGCAGCGCCTCGCCACCAGCTATCCGCACCTCTATTTTCTGCTCTCGGACGGGGTCTGCTACCACGGCCTGACCGTGACCGGCGGCAAGAAGACCGGAGCCGGCCCGCTGGCCATGAAGCGCGAAGCGCGCGAGCTGGCGGTGACGCTGGCCGGCCGCCAAAGCGGCCTCGACGAGATGGTGGCGCGCCTGGATGCGTGCAACCAGGAGATCATCGCCCTGGAAGCGGAGCTTGAAAGGCTGCGGGCGTTGCAGCAGGCGCGCGAGAAAGACCGCCTGGCGCTGGATCACGAAATGCGCAAGCTGGGCGAGGACCTGGGGCGGGCCAACTCACGGCTGTCGGTGGCGCGTCTGGAGTTGGAACGTCTGCGGCGCGACGCCGGCAAGTCCGCCGAGCAGCGCGAGCGCAACCAAGCGGCGGTCGCCGAAAAAGAGCAACTGCGCGCCGCCCGCGAGGAGGCCCTGGAGGCCGAGCGGCAGGATCTCGAGAAGCTGGAAGCGGAGGCCGCGGCCGTCGGCGAGGAGCACTCCAGCATTCGCGCCCAACTGGCGGGCGTCGAGGAGCGGCGGCGCGGGGAGCGCGCGGCCATGGCGCGCCTCGAACAGCAGGGTCGCGAGACCGCCTCGCGGCGCCAGGCCATCGCGCCGGAGATTGAGCGGTGGGTGGCCGAGCGCGCGCGCCTGCTGGCCGACAACGTCGACCTGGATTGCCGCTCGGGCGCGCTGGCCATGGGAATCACGGACATCGAAGCGCGCGTGGCGGAAGCCGCGGCTTGCGACGCGGCCCTGCGCGAAGACCTGCGGGCGGGTGAAGAGGACCTTCGCGCCATGCGCGCGGGCGTGGAAGAGAGCCATGAGAAGCGCTCGCAGGTCGAAGTCGAGCTGGTGCGCAAACAGGCCGAGCTGCGCTACCTCGATGAGGCCAGCCGCAAGGAGCTGAACTGCCCGGTGGCGGATCTGGCCGCATCCGACGACCCGGTTCCGGAAGCCGGGGCCATCGCCGAAGCGGAACAGGCCGCCGCCGAGGTGCGCGACCGCATCGAGGCATTGGGACCGGTGAATCCGGCGGCCATGGAGGAGTTCCAGGAAGCCCAGCAGCGGCAGGATTTTCTGAGCGCGCAGCGGCAGGACCTGATCGATTCCATTCGCGACACCGAGAAGGCCATTCAGGAGATCGACCAGGTTTCGCGCCAGAAATTCGCGGAAGCCTTCGAGGCCATCAACGCCAACTTCCGGGTGGCGTTCCAGGCCCTGTTTGGCGGCGGTACGGGCGAAATGCGGCTCACCGACCAGGAGAACCTGGCGGAATCGGGCATCGACATCGTCTGCTCGCCCCCCGGCAAGCGCTTGCAGAACGTGCTGCTGCTTTCGGGCGGCGAGAAGGCCCTGGCGGCGGTGGCCCTGTTGATGGCCATCTTCCGTTACCAGCCGAGCCCGTTCTGCGTGCTGGACGAAGTGGACGCGCCGCTCGACGAGGCCAATATCGGCCGCCTCACGCGCCTGCTCCAGGAGATGTCGGAGCAGACCCAATTCGTGGTGATCACCCACTCCCAGCGGACCATGGAAGCGGCCTCGGCGCTCTACGGGGTCACCATGCAGGAGCCCGGCGTCTCACGCCTGGTTTCGGTGCGCTTCAACGCGGAAGCGGCGGCGTAGGGCCGCATTGTGGGGCAGGCGCTTCCGCCTGCCCGGCCCGCGCGGGCTCCGCCGCCGGGCCGGCCAGATACGCGGGGTATCGCGAGAGCATCGCGCCGTAGATCAGGTGGCCCCACAGGGTAGCCCGGGCGTAGTGCAGGCGCGCCAACAGCGGTGCGGCGATTTTCCATAGGACGCCGAACGAGAGATAATACCAGAAGATGGTGAAAAGGATCGAGACCAGCGTTAGCCGCAGACGGGACATCCGCGATTGAAACGCCATGGCGAAGAGCGCGCCCAGCAGGCTGTACAGGAGCAGGTACAGCGCCACGCCGGAGAGCGTGCTGCCGGAGAAACCGCTTCCGATGGCTTCCGCGCCATAGAGAACGCTGGCCATGAGGTTGGCCGCGGCCCAGAAACCCTGCCCCGTCCGGAGGGCGCTGGCGCCCAGCCACGCAAGCAGGCAGATGGCGCCCAACATGCCGGCCTGGAGGCCGGCCAGAAACGCACGGAGCGCGCGTTCCCGGCGGTCCTCCGTGGCGGTCTCCATTCATTTCAGCCTATACTGGCGACAAGACTCAAGGCAAAGCAAATCTTATGCGTCGCGTAGCGATCACAGGCATCGGCGCCGTCAGCCCCAACGGGATTGGACGGGAGCAGTTTTGGAGCGCCACTCGCAACGGAGTGAGCGGCGTGCGGCGGATCAGCCGCTTCGATCCCGCGGGTTACGCGGTTCAAGTGGCGGGCGAAGCGCCGCCGGAGTTCGACGAGAAGAAGTGGGTAGAGGTCAAAGACCGGCCGCACGTGTCGCGCTCCGTGCCGTTGGCCGCATCCGCCGTGGCCGAGGCCATGGAAGACGCCGGCCTCAACGCCGGCGCCATGAGCCGCGACGAGCTGCGCGGCATCGGGGTGATCGTGGGTTCCGGCGGCGGCAGCCAGGACTTCACCGAAGAGCAGTACCGCCTGTATTACACCGGCCACATGAAGCAGTGCAGCGTGTACACCATCCCTACCAGCACCATCGGCACGCTGGCCAGCGAAGTCTCCATGCGCTTCGGGTTCCGCGGCCTGAGCCACATCGTCTCCACCGGGTGCACATCCTCCACCGACGCCCTGGGCTATGCCTACCGCAACATTCAGGCGGGGGTGCTCGACACGGTGGTGGCGGGGGGCGTGGATGCGCCCATCATGCCCATGATCCTGCGCGGCTTCCAGCTCATGCGGATCATGAGCACGCGCTGGAACCAGGAGCCGCACCGCGCTTCGCGCCCCTTTTCGCGCGACCGCGACGGCTTCGTTATCGCCGAGGGCTCATGGTTCTTCATTTTGGAGGAAATGGAGCAGGCGCGCGCGCGGGGCGCGCACATATACGGGGAGATTGCGGGCTACGGCTCCACCTGCGAGGCCTACCACAGAGTCCGCCTGGAAGAGTGCGGCGAGGAGCCCGCGCGCGCCATGGGCCTGGCTATGCGCGAGGCCGGCATCGCTCCTTCCGCGGTGCAGTACATCAGCTATCACGGCACCTCCACGGAGTTGAACGACCGCATCGAGACGCTGGCCGTGAAGCTGGCCTTCGACGGCCACGCCCGCAAGCTGGCCGGGTCTTCGCTCAAGAGCCTCATCGGGCACCCGCAGGGAGCGTGCGGGGCGGCGGGAGTGGCCGCCATCCTGCTTTCGATGCGCGACGGATTCGTGCACCCCACCCTCAACGTCGACGAGCCCGACCCCAATTGCGACCTGGACTACATCCCCGGAACGGGCCGGCCCCTCGAGATCGAGTACGCGGTGGCCAACTGCATCGCTTTCGGGAGTAAGAACTCGGCGCTGGTGTTGCGGAAGGTATAGGGGCCGGGAGCTGTGGGCGGGGTACCAGACGGCGTGCGGGCAGTGCCTGGAGACCAAGGACGGCCACGTGCGGCCCGATGTACTGTATTTCCGGCAAGGGCCGGTTATGCGGCCCGGTTCGCGTCCGCCCCGAACTGATTGATACGCACGCTGCCATCCGGAAACACGGCGCGGATCTCCAGTTGCCCGCCCATGGCCTCGATGAACTTTGCCAGCGTGCTCACGTACATGTCCGTGCGACGCTCCAGGCGGGAGATAGACCCCTGGCTTACGCCGAAAAGTTCCGCCAGGTGCGTCTGGGTTAGCTCGCGAGCCGCGCGCAGCTCGTCAAGCGCCATGTTCGCAAGCGTGGCTCTTACGCGTTCGTCCACTCGCGCCCGGGACTCCGGCGGCATCTTCATCCGCAGCTCGTCAAAGTTCCTTGCTTTACCCATTGCTTTGCTCCTTGATCCTCACCAGGTGTTCGTCGTAAAGGCGATCCGCGACCGGCACCAAAACGCCATACCAGCGCGCGTTTCCCGTCTTGTCCCCGCCAATCAGCAAGACGGCGGCACGCCGTGGATCGAAGGCGTAAAGGACACGGTACGGCCGCCCGTGGTGCTGAATCCTCAACTCCCGCATGTGTCCGTGCTTGCTCGACGGAACTCCCGAGCACCGGGGGTACTTCAAATCCACCCCATAGGCCCGGAGAACCTCCACGTCATGAGCGACGCTCTCCTGTTCTTCCACGGAAAGACCCTCCCACCACTCGCCGAATTCGTCGGTGAACAGGACCTCACATTCCATGGAAGTAATATAACCTGAAGTGCATACCAATAGCAAGGCCAGTCGATGGGACCGGCTTCACGCCGCATTTCGCGGCAGGACCTCCCTCTCGATCCGCGGACGAATCTCCGGGGCGGCGATCTCCAGGTCGTAGGCGCTCTGTCAAGGCAACGAAGCCCAATCCCCGCCCCCTCTGCTAGAATCGAAGAGTTCCTATGCCGAGATCTCTAGACGAGTTGCAATCCCTGGCCAAACAGGTGCGGCGCGAGATCGTGCAGATGATTGGCGCGGCCAAATCCGGACACCCCGGAGGCTCCCTTTCCGCCGTCGAAATCCTGGTTGATCTCTATTTCGATCACATGAAGATCGATCCGAAAAACCCGGCGTGGCCTGATCGCGATCGCTTCATCCTTTCCAAGGGCCATGCCGCGCCGGTGCTATACGCCGTTATGGCCGAAGCCGGCTACCCCGATACGCCGCTCGACAAGCTCAACACCTTGCGCCATCTCGGTTCGATGTATCAGGGCCACCCCGATGTCCGCTTCATCCACAGCCTCGAGGCTTCCACCGGTTCGCTCGGCGGCGGTCTTTCACTGGCCCTGGGCATGGGCATCGCGGCGCGTCTGGACGGACGGCGCTCACGCACCTACTGCCTGCTGGGCGATGGCGAAATCCAGGAAGGCCAGGTCTGGGAAGCCGCCATGGCCGGCGCGTTCCACAAGCTGGATAACGTGGTGGCCATGGTGGATTACAACGGAATCCAGCTTGATGGCTTCGTCAAGGACATCATGGAAGTGGCCCCGTTGGCCGGCAAGTGGCGCGCCTTCGGCTGGCATACCATGGAAATCGATGGGCATGATATCTCCGCCCTTCGAAGAGCGTTCGAAGAGGCCGAATCGGTGAAAGGCAAGCCTTCCTGCATCGTGGCCCACACCATCAAAGGGAAAGGCGTTTCGTTCATGGAGAACAACCCCAAGTTCCACGGCACGGCGCCCACGCCGGCGGAAGTGGAGCTGGCGCTACAGGAGCTACGCTGATGCCGGCGCAAACCAGGTTCGAACTCAAGCTCGGAGCGGCTACCCGCGAAGCATTTGGCCGGGCGCTGGTCGAGCTGGGCCGCGAGAACCGCGACATCGTGGTATGCGACGCGGATCTCTCCCATTCCACCATGACCACGTATTTCGCCAAGGAGTTTCCGGACCGCTTCATTTCCTGCGGCATCGCCGAAGCCAATATGGTGGGCATCGGCGCGGGCCTGGCTTACGCGGGCAAGATCCCCTTCGTATCGAGCTTCTCGGCCTTCGTCATGAACAAGGGCTTCGAGCAGCTTCGCGTGGGCGCGGCCTACCCCAACGTGAACCTCAAGGTGGTGGGCACCCACAGCGGCATCTCCATCGGCGAAGACGGGCCCTCCCAGATGAGCGTCGAGGAAACCGCGCTGGCCTGTTCCCTGCCCGGCTTCGTGGTTCTCGCGCCGGCCGATGAGGTCTCCACCAAGGCCCTGGTTCGCGCCGCCGCGGCGCACGTCGGACCCGTATTTATCCGCACCGGCCGTCCCAAGGTTCCCGTGATTTACGAAAACGGCCACAAGTTCGAAATCGGCAAAGCCGTCGAGCTGCTCCCCGGCTCGGCCGTGGCCATCATCGCCAACGGCCTCATGGTGGCCGAAGCCATTCGCGCCGCCGAGACCTTGGAAGCCGAGGGCGTTTCCGTGCGCGTCATCGACATGCATACGGTCAAGCCGCTCGATCGCGAGACCATCCGCCGCGCCGCCGCCGAAACCGGCGCCATCGTGGTGGCCGAAGAGCATCTCGTGGATGGCGGCTTGGGCGTGCGGGTGGCGCAGGTGGTGGCCGAGACCGTTCCATGCCCCATGGAATTCGTGGGGATTCACGATACCTACGCCGAATCCGGCCAGCCCGCCGAGCTTTTGGAGAAGTACGGCCTGGTGGCCTCCAACGTGGCCGCCGCGGCGCGCAAGGCGGTTGCGCGCAAGCGATAATCCGATGTCCGAAACGGGCGCTCTGGCCGATGCCTTCCTCCGCCAAAGCCCCTTCTGTCATTGGGTGGTGGATGCCGGGGGACGCTTCGAGCATTTCTACGGCGACCCAAGCCTGCTCTTCGGAAAGCCAGCCGAGGCCCTGGTCGGGCGCACCGCCGAGCAGGCGCTCGAACCGCAGGTAGCGGACGTCTGGCGGGACCGCGTCTCCCGCGCCCTCGCCGGGGAGACGCTGATGCTGCTCGAGCGCCATGGCGAGGCCTCCTGGTACATCGGTCTGTTCCCCATCGGACTTCCCGGCCAGCCTCCTCGCGCGGGCGTGGCGGCCAAGGATATTACCGCCTGGAGAGCCGGCGGAGAGGATTTCCGCTCCCGGGTGCTGAGCGCCCTCGGGGCGCAGGAGTTCGAGCGCCGCATGGTGGCCAAGTTCCTGCACGACAAAGTGGGCCAGAATCTCACCGCCGTGGGTCTGCAACTGGATCTGATCCGCATGGATATGGAGTGCCTGTCACCCGACGCCGCTTCCCGCGTAACCGATATCCAGAAGCTGCTCGAGGGCGTCATGGAGGAAGTGCGCGAATACAGCCATGAGCTGAACCCTTCCACGGTGGAGCGCGCCGGCCTGCGCAGCGCGCTCGACCGGTTGACGGCCCGCATCCGCGGCCGCTTCGCGGGCGCGGTGCGGGTGAACGCCGATCCATCCCTCAAGCTCGATCCCAAGATCGCCACCGCTTTGTATCAAATCGCACAGGAAGCCGTGGAAAACGCCGCCAAACATTCCGCTTGCTCTGTCATCGAAATCGCGGTAAAGTCCACAAAGGCCGGACCGGTGCTGGAGGTGCGGGATAATGGCAGAGGCTTCGATCCGGCGGACGTGCTCGGCGGGCGTCGCGGCCTGGGAATTCTCAGCATGGAACATTACGCGGCGCAGGCCGGTCTGGATTTTTCCATTCGCAGCAACCGGGAAACGGGCTCCGTGGTTCACGCCGCGGCGCCGGGAGCCGAATAATATGCCATTCACTATCGTGCTTGTGGACGATCACAAGCTGGTGCGCGATGGCGTGAGGACCATCCTCGAGCGCGGCGCGGAGTTCCGCGTGGTGGGCGAGGCCGAAAGCGGCGGCGACGCCGTGGCGCTCTGCCGCAAGGCCGCGCCGGATATCGTGCTCATGGATATCGGCCTGCCCGGCATGAACGGCATCGAGGCCACCACCGAATTGCTGCGCCACTGCCCTGCCGTCAAGGTGGTGATCCTCTCCATGTACGACGACGAGAATTCCGTGGTGAGCGCCATCCGGTCCGGCGCACGGGCTTTCGTGCTGAAGAAGGGCTCCTCGGCGGAGCTGCTCGACGCCTTGCGAATCGTGGCCCAGGGCGGTTCGTATCTCAGTACTCAGGTTTCCGACCGGCTGTTGGCGCGTATCCAGCGCGGCGATCTCGACACCCATGATCGCAGCCCCCTGGAAGCGCTGTCGCCCCGCGAGTTGCAGGTGCTGCGCCTGGTGGCCCAAGGCAAGACCAGCAAAGACATCGCGGTCCTGCTCGACCTCGGATTGCAGACCGTGCGCAGCTATCGCAAGACCATGATGAAGAAGCTGGGCGTCAACAACGTCGCCGGTCTCACCCAACTGGCCCTGGCCGCCGGCCTCACCCAATGGAATAAGCCCGACGCCAGCCCGCCCCCAGTGGGATAAGCCTCCAGGCTTGTCGATCCGTGGGATAAGCCTCCAGGCTTGTCGATCCGAGCGAAGCTCGGACGCGCAAGGGGATTGGGCAGGAACCTCATTCCACGCCGCTCGATGACTGCGGCCCAACCCGGTTTTCGGCCCCAGGGAACCCGTCCGAGCTTCGCTCGGATCGACAAGGCTGGAGCCTTATCCCACTGCACAGTCCCCGCGCGCCGCTTCCGGCTGCGCCTCTTTTCGCAGAAAGCAGTTCCCCACCGCCAGCGCGTCCATGCCCGTACCCATGAAACAGCGGTACGCATCCTCGGGCGTGCAGACTATCGGCTCCCCGCGTACGTTGAAGCTGGTGTTCACCAGCACCGCGCATCCCGTCCGGGCTTCCCACGCCTGCAACAGCGCGTGGTACCTGGGATTGGTTTCCGCGTGCACGGTTTGCACGCGGGCCGAGTAGTCCACGTGCGTTACGGCGGGGATATCGCTGCGCGGTACGCTCAGCTTGTCGATACCGAAGAGCGCTTTCTGCTCCTCGCTCATGGCCATTCGCCGGCGCCGCGCTACATCCGCCACCAGCAGCATATACGGGCTCGGGCGGTCGATTTCGAAGTAGTCGGAGACGCGCTCTTGCAACACCGACGGCGCGAACGGCCGGAACGATTCGCGGCGCTTCACCTTCAGGTTCAAGGTGGATTGCATGCGCGCGGACCGTGGATCGGCCAGGATCGACCGCGCTCCCAGCGCTCGCGGTCCGAATTCCATACGTCCCTGGAACCACCCCAAGGCCTGCTCGCGCTCGAGCGCCGCCACGCAGGCATTCAGTAATTCCGACTGGCTCATCGCCTCGAACCTCGCTCCGGCCCGGCGGAGCCGGTCTTCGATATCGCCTTGGGCAAACTCGGGCCCCAGGTAGGAGCCGCGCATGGCATCGGTGGGGCCCGCCGCGCGCGGGTTGCCTTCAAGCAGGTACCAGGCCGCCAGCGCGGCTCCCAGCGCGCCCCCGGCGTCGCCCGCCGCGGGCTGAATCCACAGGTCCCGGAAGACGCCGTCCCGCAATATCTTTCCGTTGGCCACGCAGTTGAGCGCCACGCCGCCCGCCAGGCACAGGTTGCGCGCACCGGTCTCCCTTCCCAGCCAGCGGGTCATCCGCAGCACGGCCTCTTCCAGCACTGCCTGCACCGAAGCCGCCAGGTCCATGTGCCGCTCCGTGAGGGGCTCGCCGGGCCTCCGCGGCGGCCCTCCGAACAGGCTGTCGAAGCGCGCGTTGGTCATGGTCAGGCCGGCCGGGTAGTTGAAGTACTCCAGGTTCAGCCGGAAGGAGCCGTCTTCCCGCAGGTCCACCAGGTGTTCCAGCATCATCCCCGCGTACCGCGGCTGGCCGTAAGGCGCCAGGCCCATCACCTTGTACTCGCCCGAGTTCACCTTGAAACCCGTGTAGTAGGTGAGCGCCGAGTACAGCAAGCCCAGCGAATGCGGGAAGTGGATCTCCTTGACGATGCTCAGCCGGTTGCCGCTCCCCAGGCCCACCGACGTGGTGGCCCATTCGCCCACGCCGTCCATGGTGAGCACCAGTGCCTCTTCGAAGGGCGATGGGAAAAACGCGCTGGCTGCGTGGCTCAGGTGATGCTCGGTGAACAGGAGCCGCCTCTCGGCGTCGAAGCGCGCGTCGAAACGGCGCAGGTCGTCCCGCAGCAGATTTTTCTGGAACAGCTTTTCCCGCAGCCACAACGGCAGGGCCATTCGAAAAGACGCGAAGCCCGCCGGCGCATACGCCAGGTAGGTCTCCAGCAGCCGCTCGAATTTGAGAAACGGCTTATCGTAGAAGACCACCCGGTCCATGTCCTTGAGACCCACGCCGCCCGCCGCCAGGCAGTATTCCACGGCGTGCGCGGGAAAGCGCGGGTCGTGCTTCTTGCGCGTGAAGCGCTCCTCCTGGGCGGCCGCCACAATCTCTCCATCCCGCACCAGGGCGGCGGCGCTGTCGTGGTAGAAGGCGGAAATGCCCAGGATTCGCATGGTTCGCCCAGGCCTCAGAATTGCAAGCGCATGGATTCCGGATCGGGCCCCGGCGGGTCTCGGGGGATCCAATAGCTCTTGCCGCCTTTGGGTTTCTTCCGCCGCAGCGGGTCCTTGCCCGCCAGGCGCAGGCACAGCGCCGCGGGCGTAAATACCAGGAAGAACATCAGCCCCAGCATGATCGGATTAGCGATCTTGCCCAGCAGCAGCCCCACACGCCGCCACATCAGGTTGGGAACGTGAAGCAGCGAAGGCCGCGCCAGCGCCACCGCCAGCAGGCACGCCGCCGCGCCCAGCGCCCACACTCGCGCCGGATGCCCGGCGCGCAGCGGCAGCAGCGCCACCACCGCGAAAAACGCCGCCATCACCAGCCCAAAGCCCCTGTCCGTCGAGCCGCGGGGCTGATGGCGGGGCTCCAGACTCTCATGCAAAGCGGTGGCGGCGCTGCGGGAATTCATCATCAGAGCCGATTGTGCCACACCCGAGTGGGATAAGGCTCCAGCCTTGTCAATCCGTGGGATAAGGCTCCAGCCTTGTCAATCCGGTGGGATAAGGCTCCAGCCTTGTCAATCCGAGCGAAGCTCGGACACGCGGGCCATGCTTGATTGCCAGCGCAGAAACTTCGTCCCACCTCGCGGGTCGAATGCGGCCAAACCCCATCCTGACTCGGGCAACCGTCCGAGCTTCGCTCGGATTGACAAGGCTGGAGCCTTATCCCACCGGATTGACAAGGCCGGAGCCTTATCCCACGGCGAACCACTCCTGCGCCTGTCCCACGCGCTCGCGCACGTGCACGCCGTGGGGGCAATCGACCGAACAGGAGGCGCAATCGCCGCAGCGCACCGCGCGCACGCGCTCCGGCAACTCCAGGAACCGCTCCCGCGCCATGGCGAATTGGCCGTAACCATCGGCATAACTCGCAAAACGCAGCATGTCGGGAACCGGAACCCCTTTGTCGCAGACCCCCTTGCAGGCCCCGCACATGCGGCAGTACGTGGGGCCTATATAGGCAAGCTGCGCGTTCAGCAGCTTCTCGTCCTTATCCGTGTAGGTCTGCGCCATCGCCTGGATGTTCTCGTCGAGCTCCTCCTGGTTGGCCATGCAGACAATGGCCGTGTCCACCGATTCGTTGCGCAGCACCCACTTGATGGCGGCCACCGGCGCGCCTGGCTGGCTGAGCTGCTTGGTGAGCGCTTCAGGGTTGGCCCCGTACACGCGGTCGCCGCGCGCCACGCGGCTGGTCCCTCCGGCCAGCGCCTTCATGGCCACGATTCCCATGCCGGATTTCCGGGCGGCCCGGATGGCCGCGGTCATATCCGACCTGGGAGCGTCCTGCTTCGCATTGTTGGCCTCCGCCACGCTCCGCATGGCGAAGTTATAGGTGGTGAGCGCCACGTCCGTCTGCCCCCGCTTGACCAGGAAGGGAAGCATCTGGTCCATGTTGAAGTGCGTGCTCACCCCGGCAAAGCGGATCTTCCCGGCTTGCTTGGCGGCGCGTTGCACTTCCAAAAGTTCGTCCTTCACATCGGCCGGATCGTTGCGCTGGTGGAGATACCAGATGTCCAGGTAATCCGTGCCCAGCTCCTTCAGGCTGGTGTCCAGGTCGGCCAGAGCCTCCTGTTTGGTCACGGCCCGTGTCTTGGTGGAGAGGATCACCTGCTTGCGCCGGCTCTTCAGCGCCGCCCCCACCATGCGCTCGTTGTTGCCGTTCTGATAGGCGCGCGCGGTATCGAAATGGACGATGCCCATGTCCGCCGCGCGCTCAATCACGCTGGCGTCCGAGGTGGTCATGCAGCCGAAGGAGAGGGACGTTACTTTCAGGCCGGTCTTACCCAGCGTGCGCCACGTCAGTTTCACTTCTTTCGCGGGCGCCTGCGGCGCTCCCATTCCGGCGGCAGGCAAGGCCAGCCCGGCTGCCAAGAAGTTGCGGCGTGAAGACTTTTCCATCGGGGTTCGCTCCTGTAACACGTGTAGGGACTATGGCGATGAGTATAACATCCGACACGAAGCTCCGATTTCGCTTTGTATCAGGGCTCGGCTTCAGCCGAGCCGTTGGAACGTGGATAATTCCTGGGCTTCAGCCCGTGCCGGCTCGGGGAAGGCGCAGCGGCTGAAGCCCGTATTCACACACGATGCGGCTCGGCTGAAGCCGAGCCCTGATACGAAGCTGACCGGCTTTTTCCACTTCTATGTTTCTCACACCGGACCCGGCGCGGCGACGATGGTACACTTTCCCTATGCGAGCTTCCGCCGACTGCTGCATCGACTACATCGAGCTGCCCTGTACTGACGCCACGCGAGTGAAAGCCTTCTACTCCCAGGTCTTCGGATGGAAATTCGAGGACTACGGCCCCGGCTACACCAGTTTCTTCGATGGCCGTCTGGCCGGCGGATTCACTACCGACGCCCAGGTAACCACGGCCGGTCCGCTGGTGGTTCTGTACGCCGTGGACCTCGAAGGCATTCAGGCCAAGGTGACGGCCGCGGGCGGCCGGATCACCCGCGAAATCTTTTCGTTCCCCGGCGGGCGCCGCTTCCATTTCGCCGACCCGGAGGGCAACATCCTGGCGGTGTGGGGCAAAGAGAAGGAAGTCTGATCGCCGTTCCGGTGACGTCACTCCGCCCGCAGCGCGCTCATTGGGTCCATCCGGCTCACACGGCGCGTGGCGGACCACACCGCCATCGCTGCCGCCGCCATCAGCGCCAGAGCCGCCGCGCCGCATGTCCCCGCTCCCACGGGCTGCGCGTTCTCCATCACGTGCCGGATGAAGCGGCCCAGCCCGGCGGCCGCCACCCCGCCGGCGAGCATACCGGCGGCGACGGGCAAAAGACTCTGCCGCAAAAGCATGAGGCGCACTTCGCGAGGCGCCGCCCCAACCGCGATACGAACGCCGATTTCGTGGGTCCGCTGCGCCACCGAATGCGCGGCTACTCCATAAACTCCGATCACCGCCAGCAATAGGGCCAGCGCAGCGAAAAACAAGACCGCGGCCATGTAGAAACGGGACCCCGCCAGCAGGTCATCCAACCTCTGATCGAGGGTCTTCACGTCGTAGACCGGGATCTGCGGATCGGCTTGCTGGACCGCGTTCCGGCAGAGGGCGAGGTATGGCTCGGGTCTTCCCCGCGTGCGCGCCGCAAAGGTGACGAAGGGCCACGCTTGCCGGTCCAGCAGGTAATAGAGGCGTGGCCCGCCGGGACGCGACGGGCCCACGGATCGCTCGGTTCGGACCACGCCCACAACGGTGAACTCCTTCTTGCCCCAGAACGAGAACACCTTCCTACCCGCCAGGCCGGATTTAGCCCCAAGTTCCCGGGCGAGCGCCTCGTTCACGATGGCCACTGGCTCGGAACTCTCGAGGTCGGCGTCGGTGAACTCGCGCCCTTCCACTACGCTGGTTCCGATGGCGCGGAAATAGCCGGGACTGGCGGGCACGGCCGACCCACTCACCTGGTGGGCGGCGTCGATGTGGAACCGGGCCGAAATGGAGGCGGCGTTGAATATCAGGGGCAGACTGCCCACGGCCCCCGCGGATTCCACGCCTGGGATAGCCCGCAGACGCTCCAGCGCGTCGCTGTAATAGCGCTTCCTGGCCGCATCCGATGTGTAGCGCGCACCATTGAGCGAGGCATTGAGCGTCACCACCCGTTCCGTCCGGAACCCCAGGTCCACACCCACGAGCTTGAGGAAGCTGCGGCCCATGCTGAGAGAGCCGGCCAGAAGGACCACGGTGGAGGCGGCCTGCGCGGCGATGAGCGCGCTGCGCATCCGCCCGGCGCCCGACCCGTGGGAACCGGGTTGGAGCCGCATGGCGTCGCCAGCCACAAGCATGCGGCCCATGAGGCGCGCGGGCAGCACTCCGAAAAGCACGCCGGTGAGGGCTGCCACTCCCACGGTGAACGCCAGGACCCGCCAATCCAAAATGGCGTAGGACTGCGCCGAGAGTCTCGCGGTCGGAGCCGCCAGGGCGGAAAGCTGAACCGGCCGGGCCAGCGTCGCGATCCGCGCAGCCCAATGCGCCACCACCAGCCCCGCCGCCGCGGCTGCCAGCGTCAGCGCCATACTCTCGGTGACCAGTTGCTGCACCAGCCGCGCGCGGCTGGCGCCCAGCGCCGCGCGCATCGTCAGCTCCTGGCGGCGTTCCGCGGTCCGGGACAGCAGCAGGTGGGCGACGTTGGCGCACGCAATCAACAGCACGAAAACAACCGCGCCCATCAATACCAGGGAGGCCCGGCCCACCGGACCGGCGAGTTCCTCGCGGAGCGGAATCAAATGCGGCGTGTCGCGCGGGTTGCCTTCCAGGCTGCGCGGATTCAGGCGCCGCACGTCGGCTTCGAACAGGGCGCCGGCCTGGACCATCGGCAGCCCCGGCTTCAGGCGCCCGATGACGTTGCCGCCGAACTTCCCGGCCCCCGGCAACCGTCTGCGATCGAAAGCGGTAGGGGTCCAGACATCCGTATTACCGGGGTAATCGAACCCCGGCGGCGCGATGCCCACCACCGTCAGCGGCGCGTCATTCAAGCGGACGGTGGACCCGAGCGCCCTGGGGTCGCCGCCGAATAGTCGGCGCCACAAGCCATAGCCGATCACCGCGACGCCGGCCCGCCCGGGGACGTCTTCATCGGCCCCGAACGCCCGTCCGAGGGCCGGCGCGACTCCCAGCACGGCGAAGAAATTCGAGGATGTCTCGCAAACCTTGGCGCGGGCGGAGGCGCGCGGCAGGCTCAGATTCGCTTCCCAGGTGAGAAACGCCGCCGCATCCTGCAAGTACGCGCTGTGGTCCCGCCAGTCGTAGAACACCGGCCGGCCCTTGGCATCGTCCACCGGCGATTCCTGGACCACCACCAGCCGCTCCGCGTCGCGGAAGGGCAGGCCGCGAAGCAACAGCGCGTTCAGCACGCTGAAGACGCCCGTAGTAGCCCCGATAGCCAGCGCCAAGGCCCCCAGCGCCAACCCCGTCACCAGCTTGCGTTGGCGATAGACCCGCGCGGCGTAGCCCAGGTCCTGTCGCACCTCACGCGCGATCTGGGCGGGGATGGACGTGGCCAGATCGGCCAGCGCGCGCAACCAGAGGAGCGCCTTATCGCCTCGGCCGCTGGCTTCGCGGTATTCGTCCTGGAACTGGCGTTCCAGCGAGCCTGCGTATTCTTCGCGGAAACGCGCGGGGTAGAGCTTCAGCAGCAGCCGATAGATCCGTTCCAGGCCTTTCATCGGCGTCACTCCGCCCGCAGCGCGCTCATCGGGTCCATCCGGCTCACCCGGCGCGTGGCGGACCACACCGCGGTGGCGACGATTACCGTCATTCCCACGCCGGCAGCCGCACACGTCCATAGGCCCAGCGGCTGTGCGCTTTCGATCAGGTGGTTCAGAAAGCGACCCAGCCCGAGCGCCGCGGCCCCGCCGCCTATCGCGCCCACGGCCACGGGTGCGAGACTTTGCCGCAAGAGCATGAGCCGGACCTCTCGCGGCTCCGCCCCCACCGCCACCCGCACGCCGATTTCGTGTCTCCGCTGGGCGATGGAATGCGCCGCCACGCCATAGACCCCAATCACGGCCAGCAACAGTGCGAACCCGCCGAAAAATAGCACGGCGGTGGTGTAGAAGCGCGGGCCGGCCAGGTTGTCGTTTAGCCGCTGGTCCAGGGTCTTGACGTCGTACATCGGGACGCCACGGTCCACCTGTTGCACCAGGTCGCGCAGCATCGGAATATACGCCTCCGGTGTCCCGCGCACCCGGACCACGAATGTGGCGGAAGGCTGGCGCAACTGATCCATCGGCAGAAAAACCTGCCGGGACGGAAAGTTGGAAGGATGCACAGGGCCAAAGAGGCTCGTCGTGCGCACCACTCCAACCACGGTGTAGGTCTTCTTGTCCTGGCCCCGCGAGACCACCTTCTTGCCGATGATCGGGCCAAGGCCACGGGCCAGGTCCTCGTTGATGATGATGACCGGATCCGAACCCCACCGGTCCGCGGCTGTGAAGTCGCGGCCTTCCACAATGCGGATTCCCATGGTGCGGAAGTAATCTGGGGTGACGTACGATCTAAGCCCGCCAGCGGCCTGGCCGGAATCCAACTGGAACGCGAAACTCGGCCACGCCTGGTAGTCCGCCATCGGCACGTAGTCCACGGCGGCGGCCGATGCCACGCCCGGCGCGGCTCGCAGCCGGGCCAGCGCGTCACGGTAGTACTCCGCGGCTCCGGAGCCATTGTTGTGCCCGCTGCCCGCAAGCGAGAAGCGCATGGTCACGATTCGCTCCGTCTGGAATCCCAAATCCGTCCGCAGGAGTCTTAGGAAAGCACGGCCCATCGTCACGCTGCCGGCCAGCAAGGCCAGCGTCAAGGCGGCCTGCAATGCAAGCAGAACGTATCGGGCGCGGGTGACGGCGGAGCCGTGCGCCCCGCGCTGGCCGCGCAGAACGTCCTGTCCGAGGCGCAGCCTGCCGATCAGGCGTATGGGCAGCACGCCGAAGAGCAAGCCCGTCAAAACGGCCAGGCCGGCGGCGAAACCGATTACGCGCCAATCGAAAATCACATACCTCTGCGCCTCGGACAGGGCCGGCTGAAAGCGGCCAGCGAGGCGCGCGACCCAGTGCGCCACAACCAATCCGGCTGCCGCGGCGGCCAGCGTCAGCAGGAGCGCTTCCGTGGCCAACTGCTGCGCCAGCCGCGCGTGGCTCGCGCCTAAGGCCGTGCGAATGGTTAGCTCGTGGCGCCGCTCCGCAAGACGCGAAAGCAGCAGGTAGGCTACATTGGCGCACGCGACGAGCAACACGAAACACACCATGCCCATGAGAGCCAACGACGCCTGGTGGACCGGGCCGGTCAGTTTGTCCCGCAAGGGGACCAAACCGAAATTCTCGGGCGCCCCCCTTTGAAGAGCCCAGGGCTGACGCGCCTCAACTCGGCTTCGTGCAGAACCTCTGCCTGGGCCAGCGTGATTCCAGGCTTCAGACGGCCGAGGGTCTCGATGATGATCCACCCGAACGTCTGTCGCTGGGGGTCGTGAACCGACGGCGTCCAGGCCACGGACTTGTCGGGGTAATCGAACCCCGGCGGGGCTACGCCGATCACCGTCAGCGGAATGCCGTTCAGGCGAATGGTGGTTCCCAGGACGCGCGGATCGCCGCCCGTCATCTGCCGCCATAGCCCGTAGCCAATCACCGCCACGTCATCCCGGCCGGGGACGTCCTCATCGGCCGAGAAGGAGCGCCCCAGGACCATCTTTGTTCCGAGCACGGCGAAGAAATTGGCCGAAGTCTGGGAGGCCCCCACGTGGAATGATTCCCGCCCTGTTTCGAGGTTCCAGTCGTTCCAGCGATAGGTGGCCGCATCCTGAAGATAGTCGCAGTGGTTGCGCCAGTCGTAGAAGTCGGCGCGGTCGTAGGAGGAGGTGAACGGCGCCTCCACCAGCCGCTCCGGTTGGCGAAACGGCAGGCTCCGCAACAGCACGGCATTCAGCACGCTGAAGACGCCCGTAGTCGCCCCGATAGCCAGCGCCAACGCCCCCAACGCCAACCCGGTGACCAACTTCCGGTTGCGGTAGACCCGCGCGGCATAGCCCAGGTCCTGCCTGACTTCATGCGCGATCTGCGCGGGAATGGACGTGGCCAGATCGGCCAGCGCGCGCAGCCAGAGGAGCGCCTTATCGCCGCGGCCGCCGGCTTCGCGGTATTCGTCGTGGAACTGGCGTTCCAGAGGGCCCGCGTATTCTTCGCGGAAACGCGCGGGATAGAGCTTCAATAGCCAGCGGTAGATCGGTTTCGGGTCCGGCATGGCGGCCTCACGCGGTCTCCAGAAGTCCCAGGCTGTCTTCCGCCAACCGCACCAGTTGCCGCAGCCGGACGGTTTCGGCCTGAGCGGCGCGGCGGCCCAGCGGCGTGATGCGATAGTAGCGGCGGCGCCCGTCGTCCAGATGCGCGTCGGGACGCTCGCCGGATTCTTCGATGAGACCCTGTTCCAGCATCTTATCGATGGAGCCGTACAAAGCGCCCGAACCGAGGTTCAGCTTGCCGTCCGTGCGTTTCAGAATCTCGCGCTTCAGGGCGTACCCGTGCCGCTCGCCTTCGGTCAGCGCCAGCAGCATGTGAAAGACCGGGAGGGAAAGAGGAAGAAGGTCGTCCACTCGATTGTTCGATTTCGGCATACTAGGCATAAAAATGCCATAGTATGCCAAGAAATGTCAAGCGCCATCGGTGGGGCGGTCCCGCTAGTGCAGTGCGGCGTAAGAACTGCCCATTATCCACTGCCAGCGAATCATCGCGCTCGATCCGTAGAGCGGGCGTCTCGCCTGCCATGCCGGCGTCCTCGCCGGCATTCTTCGAGGAATGCCGGTACGGATACCGGCATGGCAGGCGAGACGCCCGCTCTACGGCGCGCTCGATAATGCGCATCATTTGCGCCGCGGTCCCGCTAGGTCTCCGACTGCCTGGATGGGTTCGATTGTGGGGCAGCTTGTCAAGCTGCGCGCCGGTTGGAAACCGGCGCGCGGGCCGATTGTCAGTCGGCCCGGAGGATTCCATCCTGCCCCACGGAAAGAGGATAGGTTCACGCGGTGGAGGACGCCTCCATGGCTTCCGCCATGGCCAGCATCCTCACCACGGTGTTCCAGTTTCTGCCCGTGGCCGGTATCTTGAGCGTCTTCTCGACCAGCGCCAGCGAAAGCTGGGCGCGACTGACTCCGTTCGGAAACCAGATGTAAAGATGGCGCCCCTTCACCCGCAACTCTTCGGGAGCGGCCTCGATTGCGAGGAGCTGTCGGAGGTTCTCCGCGCCCGGATCGCCGGCCGGAAACATGACTACGAACTTCCTTGGATCGAGACCCGTGCGCGCCGCGAACGGATTTCCGGCAACCAACTCTCTCAGTTGGTTGACAGTGCGAAGCACAATCTCGGGCCGAAAACCAAACGTGCGCTCAATCGCGGTCCCGATGCGCCCGCCAACCAGATCCAGGTCCCGCTCTTCCGTGGTGAAGACCACGTTGCCGCTCTGTATATAGGTTTGCGCGTTGCGCAGACCGAGAGACGCATATAACTTCCGCAGCGCCTCCATGCCGATCTTGTGATGCCCGCCGACATTGACGCCGCGGAGCATGGAGATAGCCACCGTCATATCGAAACCTCCAAAGTGGGGTCAAGCCTCTCGGTTCCTCGAATCGACGCTACAACCGCAATTCCACCACCGTCTCCAGATGGTACGTCTGGGGGAACAGGTCCACCATGGTCATCTTCTCGATACGGTAGCCGGCGGCCAGCAGGCCGGCCACATCGCGAGCCATGGTGGCCGGGTCGCAAGCCACCAGCGTGAGGCGCGGCGGAAGCAGTTCGGCCAGGCGCTTCACGGTGGACTTGCCCAAGCCCGCCCGCGGCGGGTCCGCCAATACGAAATCGGGCGCCTGTTCGAGCGCTTCGAGGTAGTCTTCCACCGCGCGCCGCTCCACGCGCACGTTAACCATCCCCGCGCGCGCGGCGTTGAACTCCAGGTCGCGCGCCGCGGCGGAGCCCGATTCCACCGCCGTCACCGTGCCAAACCGCCGCGCCAGGGCCAGCGAGAACGGGCCCACGCCGGCGTAGAGATCGAGCGCCGTGTCCCCTTCCACCCCATCGAGCGCAGTCTCGACGAGGCGGTCCGCCAGGAACCGGTTGACCTGGAAGAAGGAGCCGCGGCTCACCCGGAAACGGTCCTGGTAATCGAGCACCCCCTGTACCAGCCCCGGTACGACCTCGCCGCACCACTCGAAGAAGCGGCGCGCCACCGGGCGGTCCGCGTCGAGCACGTTCAACTGTACCTGCCGCTCGTCGCTGAAGATTTCGAGCGACCGCACGAACCGCGGCCAGCGCCCGTCGCGCAGCATCCCGGCCAGCGCCTCGATAATCTCATTGATCTTGGGCGAAGCGATGGGGCATCGCCCGATGGCGCACAGCTCGTGCGAGCGCATCTGGCGGTAGCCCAGGCGCCCGTCTTCGATGTGCAACTGGACGCGGTTGCGATAACCCCAAGGCTCCCCCGCCACGGCGGCGATCTCCGCGGGCGGCTCCACTTTGCCCACGCGGCGCAGCTCCTCCGCCAGAATGCCGCGCTTGGCCGTCACCTGGTACTCGTACGAGGCGTGCTGATAATGGCAGCCGCCGCAGTGCGTGAAATGCGGACACGCCGCCGCCACGCGCTGCGGCGCCGGCTCGAAGCGTTTCGAGAATGCTGGCGCGGATCAGCCCTGGCTTCTCCTGCTCCGCCCGCACGCGTATCCGCTCGCCCGGCAGCGCGAACGGCGCCAGCACCACGCGCCCGTCCACCCGCCCCAGCGCATCGCCGCCGTAGACCAGCTTTTCCACGGTTACTTCGAAATTGCTTACGATAAGAGTTCACCCCCGTCACTAACCATGAAAACACGAGTCTTCTCCGGCATGCAGCCCACCGGCAATTTGCACATCGGCAATTTCCTGGGCGCGCTCAAGAACTGGGTGCGCATCCAGAACGATTACGAGTGCATCTTCTGCATTGTCGACCTGCACGCCGTCACCCTCCACCAGGACCCTGCCGCGCTGCGCGCCAAGATCCTGGAGACGGCCGCGCTATACCTCGCCGCGGGCATCGATCCCAAAGTCTGCGCCATCACCGTGCAATCGCAAGTGCCCGCCCACGCGGAGCTGGCGTGGATGCTCACCTGTGTGACGCCCATCGGCTGGCTGGAGCGCATGACGCAGTACAAGACCAAGGCCGCCAAACAGGAGTCCATCGGCGACGGAATACTGCAATACCCCGTGCTGATGGCCGCCGATATCCTGCTGTATCAGGCCGGCATCGTTCCCGTGGGCGAAGACCAGGCCCAGCACGTGGAGCTCACCCGCGACATCGCCCAGCGCTTCAATTCCCTGTACGGCGAGACCTTCGTGATGCCCGGCACCAGCCTGCCCGCCGTGGGCGCCCGCATCATGGGACTCGATGACCCCACGCAGAAGATGAGCAAGTCCGAAACCGCCGCCAACCACGCGGTGGCGCTGCTCGATCCGCCCGCCAAGATCCGCAAGACCATCATGCGCGCCACCACCGATTCCAACCCGGCGGTGGATCTCGAAACCGCCGGCCCGGGCGTCCGCAACCTGCTCTCCATCTACCAGGCGTTCAGCGAGACCACGGAGGAGGAGATGAAAACCCGCTTCACCGGCATGCGTTACGGCGATCTCAAGAAAAAAGTGGCGGACATGACGATTGCCCATCTCGAGCCCTTCCAGGAGCGCTACCGGCGAATCGTCGGCGAGCCCGGCTACCTGGCCGGCGTGCTGGCGGATGGCGCGGCGCGCGTAGCTCCGGTGGCCAACGCCACCGTGCGCCTGGTGAAGGAGCGCATGGGGCTGTACACGTAACGCCGACGGTCTTGCCGTCGGCGAGATGTTAAGGCGAGGGGTATTTCGCGGAAGGGGCTCGTTGTGGGGCAGCCAGGATTGACTGCCCCACTCGAGGTCATGAAACGCCACCATATCGTTCCCGACCTCGACAGAAGCTCGCGAGAAGCCTGGGTGACCGTCTCGAAAAGGGTCCTTTGTGCAGCAACATGTGACGGAAGCCGCGGTTTACGCCGACCAAGGATCGGAAAAGCTAATGCCGGGCGACCAGGCGTCCCTTACTCCCCTTTTCGTATATCATCGGTACATGGGTACCCGGCGAACCTTACATTTTCTCGTCACCTTCGGGTTTGTGTTGTCTGCCTTTGCCCAAACAGACGGGGATGCGACGCGATTCAAGGTTGCATCCATCAGACCCGCGGTTCCCCAGGAGGTTAGTGGGTGTATCGGCACGATGTGCGGCGGCCCGCGAACCAACGATCCAGCATTCAGCTACCTCGACACAACACTGGTCTCGGTGCTCGAGTGGGCCTACGGGAAAACGAACTTTCAGATCTTCGGCGGTTCGGGCTGGCTCACTGCACTCGATACCCCCAGGTACGATATCGTCGCCCAGGTGCCGCCCGGCACATCCGACGAGCAATTCGCGGTGATGTTGCAGAATTTGATGGTAGATCGCCTCGGTCTCAAGGTTCATCATGAGACCAGGAACCTTCCCATAAACAACCTGACAATAGCGCAGGGAGGTCTAAAGCTGAAGGAGATGCCGAAAACCAACCCGAGCGGAGGTCTGAGCGGGCGCTACCGCAACCACCAGTGGACATTGAGCGCATCTGGAGTTGTACCTGTTGCAACGCTGGTCATCTCCCTGCAGCATTCATTGAATGAAGCAGTGGTCGACAAGACCGGATTAACCGGAATGTACACGTTCAGCCTGGAGTGGAGCGACGCCCCAGCCGCCGGCGGAGAGCCTCAGTTGCCTACCCTTGAGACCGCCCTGGAACAAGGCCTCGGACTGAAACTCGAAAAAGGCAACCAGGATTTCGACGTGTTGGTAGTTGACCATGTCGAAAAGGTTCCAACTGGAAACTGAGAACAGTCTCATCTGTGCGTCGTACGCTTCACAATGGGTCCTTTGTGAGACATCCTAACGGGGCAATACAACTCTCACGCGCAGCACATGGTAGTCGGCAGACTCGGTACGACCGTCGCGTCCGCGCCGCTTGCCTTCAGCCTTCAGACGCTGCGTCCGGCGATGCCGCAGTGCGTCGACGCTGCCAGTAAGTGGCGATCGTTGGTCCATATCTCCAGTTCGCCGGCCTCGATCGTGGCCGCCATGTGAATGGCGTCGCCGGCTCGCAAGGGAACACCCTGGGGCAGTCCCCGGATCAGCATCATGGCTCTCCGCAGCAGCCCCTCGGTCATCGGCATCAGATTCCAGACGCCCTTCTCGACATGGCCTCGGAACAGATCGATCAACTCACGGCCCTGCGCTTGAGTGAGCGCTCCCTCCCGCGCGTGCCGGTGAAAGACGCAGGTCACCTCCGCCAATGCCAGGGAGCACGAACACACGTAAGGCGCGCGGCGTATCAGCTTGCGCACGGCGGGAGCGTCCGGTTCGTTCACGTAGTACTTGGCGATGTACGCGGAATCGAGGTACATGCTTAGCGGTCTTCTTCCAGGAAGCGCCCGCTATCGGTGGCTACGGACGGAAAGCGCCGCCAGATATCGGCCATCTCGGGCATCCGCGTCCTGGCACGCTTCTTCGAGATCGGCCGCAGCTCCGCCACCGGCTCGCCGCGACGCTCGATCAAAATCGGGGCGCCGGAGGCGGCTTCGCGCACCAGTTCGGATGTGCGGATGTGGAGGTCGCGGATGGAGGCCGTCTTCATATGCTACATTGTAGCACCTGGAGACGGGCGCCCGCGCCGGCTACTTTCGCCGCTCGCGCACCCGCCCGCTCATCGTATATAGCCGGCCGTCTTGTTCGCCGCTCTGTGCGCCCACGCGCAGGACGATCTCAAAAAAGAAGTGGCCGACATGACGATTGCCCATCTCGAGCCCTTCCAGGAGCGTTACCGGCGAATTGTCGGCGAGCCCGGCTATCTGGCCGGCGTGCTGGCGGATGGCGCGGCGCGCGTAGCTCCGGTAGCCAACGCCACCGTGCGGCTGGTGAAGGAGCGCATGGGGCTGTACACCTAGCCCATAGGCGGCGGGCCGGGCGGGCCCGGTCCCTACCGGAGCGATTGCCGCTCCTTCCCCTCCTCTGCACGCGATAAAATACCGAAAAGCGGCCCCCTGCCGCTTTTGATTCCACGTTTTTCAGGTTTCCGCGTCATCTGTAGTAGGACCTGTGGAAACCGTTTGCAGGCGCATGAGCGAAGTCATCGAGCCGGGTCTGGAGCTCTTGGAACGGCAGAACCGCTTTGTTTCAGAGCACTTACGGGGAATCTTCGTGCGCATTTATCGGATTGTCGGGAACGCCGCGGATGCCCAGGATTTGACCCAGGAGACCTTCATCAAGGCCCTCCAGCACCAGGAGCAGCTCAAAGACGAGTTCAAGGCGGCGCAATGGATTTCGAGAATCGCGACCAATACCGCCATCGATTTCCTGCGCCGGCGCAGCCGGGCTACTTTTTGCGAGATCGACGAGGCCCCCGAGAGCTTGTCGGAAAGCCCCGAACAGATTCTACTGCGGTCGGAGCAGAGGGAGTATTTGGAAGACGGCTTGCGCCTTCTCAGCCCGCGCGAACGGGCCGCGCTGATGTTGCGCGATGTGGAAGGGATGCCGGCGGAAGAGGTGGCCCGGCACATGAATTGTTCCAAAGCCACCGTGCGGTCGCACATAGCCAACGCTCGCGCCAAATTCCGCGGGTACGTGCAGAAGAGGAAGCGGTAGGAATATGAATCACCCCAACCAGGCAACCCTGGCATTGCAGGCCGGCGGCGACCTCGGGCTCCTGGCCCGCTGGAGATTGGAGCGTCACCTGGCGCGTTGCGAACGTTGCCGCGACGAGGTGGCCGCCTTCCAGGCCGTGCGCGAGCTTCTCCCGGAGATTTCGACCCCTCCGGAGATTCACTGGAACCGTCTGGCGGCCGAGATGAAAGCCAACATCCGCCTGGGCCTGGCGGCCGGCGAATGCGTTCGCGCCGAACCGGCGCCTCTGCGCGATACTCCCCTGTTCGCCGGCGCGCGCGCCGCCGTGGCTCTGGCCAGCGTGCTGGTTCTGCTCGTCACCGGCCTGGCCTTGCAGCATCCCGCCCCGAAGCCGGAAACCGCCGCGGCGGAGGGCGTGGTGTTTCAAACCACCGCCAATGGCATCCAGGTGCGTGAAGGTGGCGGAACTCTGCGCCTGCTCCATGGCGGCGCACGGGACTTTGGGATGCAGATCGATGGCCGCCTGCGCTATGTTCCGGCGGTGACCTATACGCCGGGCGCGCAAGGCTCCATGGGGGCCGGATACATGGATCCTCAAACCGGGTACATGACCGTGACGAACGTCTATGCGGATTAGATCTCAAGGGCCGCTCGTGCTAGTGGCATTCCTGAGCGCCGCCAGCCTGCTGGCCCAGGAAATTCCCCTGCCGAGCGGGTCCATCAAAGTCAATTTGCCGGATGGCTCTCCGCTGCTGATAGCCGGCACGGTAACGGACCAGTCCCGCGCCACCGCGCGCGGGGCCGCCATGGTGATCGATCTCGACCTCCTGCTCCAGCTTCGCAACGTCTCCGGCCGCCAGATTCACGGCGTGACCCTGCGCGTGGTGGCTCAGGAAGTCACCGTGGGCGGCTATGGCTCGGTAGCCTACCCGAGCCTGCACGTGGGACCCGGCGAGACGTTCCCGGCGCGCATCGCCATGCAGCTTGTACGGCCCACCCAGGCCGTCTCCGCCTCTCTGGTGGAGGTGAATCTCGATGGCGTGCTGTTCCAGGATCTTTCCTTCTATGGGCCGGACCGCCTGAATTCACGGCGCTCCATGACGGCCAGGGAGATGGAAGCGCAGCGCGACCGCGACTATTTCAAGCGTGTCCTGGCCCAGGCCGGACCCGCGGGTCTGAAGACCGCCATGCTCGAAAGCCTCACCCGCCAGGCCGAGCGGCCGCGCCTCGACGTACGCGTGATTCGCGGCGGCCCGGCCATCACTTCCGCCGCCAACCCCGCCGCGGAGCGCACCGCCGAGTTCGCGTTCCTGAAGTTTCCGGATTCGCCAGTGGCCCCCGTGGATGGTTATGCGCGGATCTCCGGCAATGAAGCTCGCGCCCCGCGCATCAACGTGCGGAACGATTCCAAACAGGTGGTGAAGTATGTGGAGATCGGCTGGCTGGTGCGCGACCAGAACGGCCAGCAGTACATGGCCGCCTCCATTCCGACCGCCGATCCGGGGCTCCTCCTGCGCCCCGGAGAGACCGCCAGGGTGTTGCAGGACGCCGCGCTCGATTTTTCCAAAGACGGCCGGGCGTTGAACGTCCGGAACATGACCGGCTTTGTCAGCCAGGTGCAGTTCGCCGACGGCAGGATGTGGGTGCCGGACCGCGATAGTCTGGAAAAAGAGTACCTGCTGGGCCTTCTGCCACCTTCCAACGAAGAGCAGCGCCTGAGCGACCTCTACCGGAAAAAGGGCATCAACGCCCTGGTGGAAGAGCTCAAGAAGTACTGAGGGCGCGTGGGGCGGGCGCTTTCGGCTGCCAACCGTCGATCACCTGGAGTCATGCTGTGGCCGGAAGCGGGTGGTCGCCTGGGAAGCCATAATTGGAGCATGTCCGCCGATCGCAGCCGCCTTCAATCGCTTGTGGATGCCCTTCCGGACACTGAAGTGCAAGTGGCGATTTCTTTTCTCGCGGAACTGGGTGAGCAGGAAATCGTCGATGCCGAGACCGCGGCCAGGCTCGATCTGGCTCGTGCGGAACCGGGCGACGACATCCCTTTGGAAGAAGTCCGGCGCCGGCTCGGGCTGTGATCCGCCGCGTGGTTTTCCGCCCTGCCGCGGTGCGCGATGTGCGCCGCGTCGTTGCGGTCGGGTTAGAGTTCCCGCGGGCAAAGAATGCCCACAAGGATGCGGGCATGGCAGGCCGGAGGCCCGCTCCACGGATCTCCAATTGCCTTCCGCCCTCCGTACCCGATACACTGCCGTTATCCACATGGCGACTGGCCCGGACATCGAAAAATCCTTGAATACCGCGCGCGCCGACCGCAGCTTCTTCGGACACCCGCGCGGTCTGGCGACCCTCTTCTTCACCGAAATGTGGGAGCGCTTCAGCTACTACGGCATGCGCGCGCTCCTGATCCTGTATATGACCGCCGGCGTGGAGCACGGCGGCCTGGGCTTCCCCGTGCCGAAAGCGGGCGCTGTTTACGGCCTTTACACCGCCATGATCTACCTGCTGAGCCTGCCCGGCGGCTGGGTGGCGGACCGCCTCACCGGGCAGCGGCGCGCGGTGCTCTACGGCGGCATCCTGATCGCCCTGGGAGAGTTCTCCCTGGTGGCGCCGGGCACGGGTTTCTTCTACCTGGGGCTGGTGGTTCTGGTGCTGGGCACCGGGCTGCTGAAGCCCAACGTGAGCACCATCGTGGGCCGGATCTACGCGCCCGGCGACGCCCGGCGCGATGCGGGCTTTTCCATTTTCTACATGGGCATCAACCTGGGAGCGCTGATCTCCCCGCTGGCCTGCGGGTGGGTGGGGGAGAAGATCAACTGGCGCCTGGGGTTCGGCCTGGCCGGAGTGTGCATGATCGCCGGCGTCATCCAGTATGTGCTGGGCGCCAAATACCTGGGCTCGGCCGGCCTCTACCCGGCCATTCCAGCCCATCCGGAAGAAGCCCGCCGCCAGAAACGCCGCGCGGCCTTCGGAGCGCTTGGGGGGCTGGCGATCCTGGGCGTTGCCGGCGCCCTGGCCGGCGCCGGGAAGGTCGACATCACCGCCCAGTTCATTTCCAACGCCCTGGGCATCGTTCTGGTGGTTATCACGGTGTCCGTCTTTTCGTGGCTGCTGTTCGGAAAAGGGTGGTCGCCGGTGGAGCGGAAGCGCTCCGCGGCCATCCTGGTGCTGTTCCTGGCGGCGGCGGTGTTCTGGTCCGCCTTCGAGCAGGCCGGCTCCTCGCTCAACCTGTTCGCCGACCGCAATACCGACCGGTTCATCCAGCCCTTCGGGCCCTTGCCCGCCTCCTGGTTCCACGGGCTCCAACCCTTCCCGGCGAGCTGGTTCCAGTCCATTCAGCCGCTCTTCATCGTGCTGCTGGCGCCGGTGTTCGCGTGGTTGTGGGTCAGGCTGCGCGGCCGGGAGCCTTCAAGCCCGGGCAAGTTCGCCTGGGGCCTGCTGTTTGCGGGCCTGGGCTTCGCTGTCCTCATCCCCCCGGCCGCCATGGCTATGAAAGGCAGCCTGGTTTCGCCCTGGTGGCTGACGCTCACCTACCTGTTCCACACTATCGGCGAGTTGTGCCTCAGCCCGGTGGGCTTGAGCGCCATGACCAAGCTCGCTCCGGAGCGCATGGCTGGCATGATGATGGGCCTGTGGTTCGTCTCCATCGGCATTGGCGATTACATGGGCGGGCGCGTGGCGTCGCTCTACGAATCCATCTCCCTGCCCACGCTGTTCGGGGTGGTGGCCGCTGTCGCGTTCGCCGCGGCGGTCGCCCTGGTCGTATTGATCAAGCCCACGGTGAGGCTGATGTCGGGCGTGAAGTAATCGGGCACGGCTGGGTAGAATTTGAGAATCGACATGAACGATTTGAAGGTTGCGCTGGTGACGGGCGCCGGAAGCGGCATTGGCCGCGCCGTCAGCCTGGCCCTCGATGCCGCGGGCTGGTCGGTGGCGCTGGCCGGCCGCCGCGCCGCGCCGCTCGAACAGACCGCCGCGCTGGCCCGGGCCGGCGGCGGCAAAATGCTGGTGGCCCCGGCCGATGTCGCCGACCCTCACTCGGTGACGTCGCTGTTCGCCCGCATCGAAGAGGTGTTCGGCCGCCTCGACCTCCTCTTCAATAACGCCGGCGCCACCGCGCCCGCAATCCCCATGGAAGACCTCACCTACGAACGGTGGAACGCGGTGGTAAGCGTCAACCTCACGGGCGCGTTCCTCTGCGCGCAGGCGGCGGTTCGGATGATGAAGGCGCAGGACCCGCGCGGCGGCCGCATCATCAACAACGGCTCCATCTCGGCCCACGCGCCGCGGCCCAACTCAGCCCCCTACACCGCTTCCAAACACGCCCTCACCGGCCTGACCAAGTGCATCTCCCTCGATGGACGCAAGCACGGCATCGCCTGCGGCCAGATCGACATCGGCAATGCCGCCACGGAGATGACCGAGAGGATGACGGGCGGAGTTCCCCAGGCCGACGGCTCCCTCAAGCCCGAACCGCGAATCGATGTGCGCGACGTGGCCCGGGCCGTGCTTTACATGGCCAGCCTGCCTCTGGAGGCCAACGTGCAATTCATGACCGTCATGGCCACCAACATGCCATTCATCGGGCGCGGCTGATGGAGCGGGGGAGCTTCCGAGCGTTTTTGACGCGGAGACGCGGAGACGCCGAGAAAATCGAGAGAGAAGAGGAGGACAGAAGATAAAGGCATAGAAAGACCTGGAGCGTTCCCTGTGCTTCTCTTTCTCTTCCCGAATTTCTCCGCGTCTCTGCGTCAAGCCCCGCTTTCTCTTCTCGAATTTCCTCCGCGCCTCCGCGTCTCCGCGATGAATGGAACGCACGGTCTTGCGATTTCCGATTTGTCCATCTACCATGTATAGAGTAGGCTGCTTGTGGCCTCTCCGGGAGAATCTCCGACCATGAAGTTCAAGACCCTGTCCGTCCATGCAGGCCACCATCCGGGCGACCACGCCGGGGCCGTCATGACGCCGATTTATCAGACCTCGACTTTCGCCTTCCAGGGAGTCAACCGGCCTGGACCCTTCGAATACTCGCGCAGCGGCAACCCCACCAGGAAGGCGCTCGAAACCTGCCTCGCCGCCCTGGAAGGCGGGGCTTTCGGCTTCGCCTTCGCCACCGGACTGGCGGCCGAAACCACTATTCTCATGATGTTCGAGGCCGGGGACCGGGTGGTGGTCCACAGCGACCTGTATGGCGGAACGTACCGCCTGTTTCAGAAGGTGTTTCGCAACAAGGGCATTGAAGCCGTCTATGTGGATTTGCGGGACTTTGCGGCCACCGAGCGCGAGCTCGAGCGCGGCGCCAAAGCCGTCTGGATCGAATCGCCCACCAATCCCCTGATGAACCTGGTGGACCTGCGGGCGGTGGCCGAGTTGGCGCGCCGCTTTGGGGCCGTCTCGATCTGCGACAACACGTTTCTATCTCCCTACTTTCAACGTCCGCTCGATTGCGGCGTCGATATCGCGGTGCACTCCACCACCAAGTACATCAACGGCCACTCCGACGTGGTGGGCGGCGCCGCCATGCTCAATTCGCCCGCCCTGGCGGAGAAAATAGCGTTCCTCCAGAACGCCATGGGTACGTGCGCCGGCCCGCAGGATTGCTACCTGGTGCTGCGCGGCATCAAAACGCTCGCGCTCCGCATGGAGGAGCACAACCGCAACGCTTTGACCATCGCGCGCTGGCTTCAAGCCCAGCCGCAAGTCGCCCAAACGCTGCATCCCGGCCTGGAATCGCACCCCCAGCACGAGCTGGCCAAGCGGCAGATGAGCGGCTTTGGCGGCACCTTTTCATTCCGCTTGAAGGGCGGCCAGGACGCGGTGTTTCAAGTCCTGGACGCCGTTCGCGTTTTCACCCTGGCCGAATCCCTCGGAGGCGTGGAATCGCTCATCGAGCACCCCGTGACCATGACCCATTCTTCCGTGGACCCGGCCGTGCTCGCGAGCATGGGAATTACCCCGGACTTGATCCGAATTTCCGTCGGCATCGAGGACGTCGAAGACCTGATCGCGGATCTGGCCCAAGCGCTGGCGCGCTGAGATGCTGTGGGGTGGGACAGACGATCGGTTTTCATCGTCTGTCAACCTCGGGCGCCAAGTGGGACAGACGATCGGTTTTCGTCGTCTGTCGCTCGTGCACGCCGCTGGCAAACCCGTCGGCCTTACCAAATATAATCTCAACCAATTTACTTGACAATCCGTCCGATTCACGCGTAGTATATTTCTATCGGACTTGTAGACTAATCACGATCCAAGAGGGTCGCCCGTTTTCACCTGAAGGAGCACATCCGACCATATGTCTCGACGACCGAAGCTGTTCATCGGCATGGCCTTCATTTTGGGTATGCCATCCATGCCGGCGCAGGCCCAGTCCACGGACCAGAAGATTCAGGACCTGGAACAAAAGGTGGAGCAACTGGATCAGGAGATCAAAGTTGCGCAGCGCAACAAGGAATTGAAGGATGAGGACGCCGCCAACCAGGCCAAGAACGCCGCGTCGGTGACCGCCGACACCGGTGGATTCACCATCAAATCGAACGATGGCGATTTCCTGCTGAAGATCGGCGCCGACTTGCAGGTGGACAATCGCGCCTACGTGGGGGATGGGGCCGCCGCGGGCGCCGATACCATCCTCTTGCGCCGCGTCCGGCCGACGTTCTCGGGAACGGTTTACAAGTACGTCGATTACTTCTTCCGGCCCGATTTTGGCCAGGGATCGACGGTCATCTATGACGCCTATCTCGAGCTGAAGTACGTTTCGGCGGCCAAAGTCCGGGTGGGCAAGTTCAAGCCTCCCGTGGGCCTGGAGCGCTTGCAATCGGACGACGATACCAGCTTCGTCGAGCGCGGCTTGCCGACCCTGCTGGCGCCCAGCCGCGACATCGGCTACCAGATTTCGGGCGATGCGATTCCCAAACTGGTGAACTACGCCGTGGGCGTATTCAACGGCGTGCCGGACAACGGACTGAGCGACGCGGCCGTCAGCAGCCATCGCGATTACGCCGCCCGGCTGTTTCTGACGCCCTTCAACGGCGCGGCCAAGAATCCGCTGAGAGGCCTTGGCTTCGGATCGGGCATCTCCGGCGGAGGCGTCGACGGCATCGCTCTGCCGGCTTACAAGACCTTCGGCCAAACCACCTTCTTCACCTTCGCCTCGGGAGTGACCTCGGCCGGCCACCGGACGCGTCTTTCGCCGCAAGGCTACTACTACCTGGGACCATTCGGACTCCTGTCGGAGTACACTCTCACCGAGGAGGGCTTCAAGAAGGGCCTGGTCCAGAAGGACGTCGCGTTCCGGGCCTGGCAGGTGGCGGCCACTTGGATTCTCACCGGAGAGAAGAAGAGCTTCACCAGCCCCACTCCCAGGAAATCGTTCGATCCGCGCAACCACGGGTGGGGAGCGGTCGAACTGGCGGCCCGCGTGGGGGACTTCAGCGCCGAGAAGGGCATCTACAACTACGGTTTTGCCAGTTCCAACACCACGCCGCGCCACTCGCACGAGGTGGTGGGAGGCGTCAACTGGTACCTCAACCGCCTGTTCAGGATCTCGGTGGATTACGGAAATACGAACTTCGGAGGAGGCGCGGTTCTCGGGAACCGGCTCTCGGAAAGGGCGCTGCTTACCCGGTTCCAGATTAACTTCATTTAGCCTGAACCCCGAAGTTCGGCGCATTGCATCAGGGCACGGCTTCAGCCGTGCCGCAAACGGGAACACCCAGAGGGCTTTAGCCCCTGTTCTCTCAGGAAGAGGAGGCGCTAAACATGAAACTCACAGCATTACTTATGATCGCGGTCGGGGCGGTTTCGTCGTCGGCCGGGGCAGTCAAACTGCTCAATGTGTCTTACGATCCCACCCGCGAGCTGTACCAGAACATCAACGCCGCCTTCGTCAAGCAGTGGAAGGCCAAGACCGGAGTTGATCTGGTGGTCAGCCAGTCGCACGGGGGATCCGGAAGCCAGGCCCGCAGCGTCATCGACGGCTTGCAGGCCGACGTGGTCACTCTGGCGCTGGCCTATGACATCGACGCCATCGCGGAAAAGGCCGGACTGCTGCCCAAGAACTGGCAAAGCCGCCTCCCCGACAACAGCTCTCCCTACACTTCGACCATCGTTTTTCTGGTCCGCAAAGGCAATCCCAAGCGCATCAAGGATTGGAACGACCTGGTGCGGCCCGGAATCTCCGTCATCACCCCCAATCCGAAAACCTCCGGCGGCGCGCGCTGGAACTATCTGGCGGCCTGGGGCTACGCCTTGCGCCAGTCCAACAACGACGAAACGAAGGCCAAGGACTTCGTGGCGCGCTTGTACAAGAACGTCCCGGTGCTCGACTCCGGCGCGCGCGGCGCCACCACCACCTTCGTGCAGCGCGGCATCGGCGATGTCCTGATAGCATGGGAGAACGAGGCGTTCTTGGCCATCAACGAGCTCGGCAAGGACAAACTCGAGTTGGTTGTGCCCTCGGTGAGCATTCTGGCGGAACCACCCGTCGCCGTGGTCGATAAGATAGCCACGCGCCACGGCACGGCCGCCGTGGCCAAGGCCTACTTGGACTTTCTCTATTCGCCGGAGGGGCAGGAAATCGCGGCCCGGAATTACTACCGCCCGCGGTCGAAAGAGGTCGCGGCCAAGTACGACAGCCAGTTCCCCCATCTGACCCTATTCACCGTGGACCAGGTGTTCGGCGGCTGGCAAAAGGCGCAGAAGAAGCACTTCGACGAAGGCGGAACGTTCGACCAGATCTACCAGCCGGGAAGGTGACATGCGGGGCGCCTGGTTCCAACGCTACAGCATTCTGCCGGGTTTCTGGCCGTCGCTGGGGCTCTCCATGCTGTACCTGAGCCTGGTGGTCCTTGTGCCGCTAAGCGCGATTTTCCTCAAGACCGCGTCGCTGACTTGGCCGCGCTTCTGGAGCGCCGTCACCTCGCCGGCCGTGGTGGCCTCGTACAAGCTGACCTTTGGCGCGTCCTTGGGAGCGGCGCTGGTCAATGCCTTCTTCGGTTTCCTGGTGGCCTGGGTTCTGGCGCGCTATCGCTTCCCCGGTAAGAAGCTGGTGGACGCCCTGGTGGACCTCCCCTTTGCCCTGCCCACGGCCGTCGCGGGCATTGCCCTCACTTCGCTCTACTCCGAAAACGGCTGGGTGGGCCGGCTCCTGGCGCCCTGGGGGATCCGTGTGGCTTTCACTCCCCTGGGGGTGCTGGTGGCGCTGGTTTTCATCGGCCTTCCCTTCGTGGTGCGCAGCGTCCAACCCGTGCTCGAAGGCGCCGACCGCGAGATTGAGGAAGCCGCCGCCAGCCTGGGCGCCAACCGCTGGCAAATATTCAGCCGGGTGGTCTTCCCCATAGTCCGGCCGGCTTTGCTGGCGGGTTTCGCCATGGCCTTCGCCCGCGCCCTGGGCGAATACGGCTCGGTGATTTTCATTTCGGGCAACATGCCCATGCGCACTCAGATCACTCCACTGCTGATCGTCGCCAAGCTGGAGCAGTTCGACTACGCCGGGGCCGCGGCCCTGGCCGTAGTCATGCTGGCCGCGTCCTTTGTCCTGCTCCTGGCCATCAACTTACTCGGTTCTCGTAGCCGGAAGTTCATGGAGGCCCAGTGAGTCACTCCCGTAGAGCGGGCCTCCGGCCTGCCACGCCGGCGTCCCCGCCGACGTTCTTCATTGGTTGCGGCTGGGTTGCTCCGGGCTTGCGGAGCGACCCATGAACCGTAATATCACAGATCCCGCGCCGCTTCGCTGGGGACTGACTGTTCTCGCCTTGGCCTTTCTTGGGCTGTTCGTGGCTTTGCCCCTGGCCGCCGTCTTCGGCCAGGCGCTCGAAAAGGGCTGGCAGGCCTACTGGGCGGCCATCCGCGAGCCGGATGCGCTGTCGGCCATTCGCCTCACCCTGCTGGTCGCGGGCATCGCCGTGCTTTCGAACCTGGCCTTCGGACTGGCCGCGGCCTGGGCCATCGCCAAGTTCCAGTTTCGCGGCAAGAACGTCCTGGTCACCCTGATCGATCTGCCCTTCGCCGTCTCCCCCGTCATCGCCGGCCTCATCTACGTGCTGGTCTTCGGCGCCCGCGGATGGTTTGGCGACTGGCTCGACGCCCACGATATCCGCATCGTCTTCGCCGTGCCGGGCATCGTACTGGCCACCATCTTCGTCACCTTTCCCTTCGTGGCGCGCGAGCTGATCCCCCTGATGCAGAGCCAGGGGACGGATGAGGAAGAAGCCGGCATTTCGCTGGGGGCCGGAGGCTGGCAGGTCCTCTACCGCATCACCCTGCCCAATATCAAGTGGAGCCTGCTCTACGGCATCATCCTGTGCACCGCCCGCGCCATGGGCGAGTTCGGCGCCGTTTCGGTGGTCTCCGGACATATCCGCGGCCAGACCAACACCATGCCCCTGCACGTCGAAGTGCTCTACAACGAATACAACTTCGCGGCCGCCTTCGCGGTGGCCAGCCTGTTGGCCATCCTCGCGCTGGTGACGCTGGCGGCCAAAAGCCTGTTGGAATGGAAGATGCGCCGAGTCTATTCGGAATTGCAGGTGGAGGCCAACCCGGAGGCATGAATTGTCCATAGAAGCCCTTCACATCACCAAGACCTTCGGCCGCTTCACCGCCCTGCGCGACGTCAGCCTGACGGTCAACGATGGCGAGCTGCTGGCCCTACTGGGCCCTTCCGGCTCGGGCAAAACCACCCTGCTGCGCATCATCGCGGGTCTCGAAACGCCGGACCCCGATCCGGCCAGCGCCTTGCTCTTCGAGGGCCGCGATGTCACCGGCGAGGGCGCCGGCCAACGGCGCGTGGGTTTCGTGTTCCAGCACTATGCGCTGTTCCGCAACATGAACGTATTCGAGAATATCGCTTTCGGGTTGCGCGTCCGCCCGCGCAAGGTGCGCCCGTCCGCAAGCGCCGTCCGCGAGCGCGTCCGGGAGCTGATGGCGCTGATCCAACTCGAATCTTTCGCCGACCGCTATCCCAGCCAGCTCTCCGGCGGGCAGCGGCAGAGGGTGGCGCTGGCTCGCGCCCTGGCCATCGAACCCAAGGTGCTGCTCCTCGACGAGCCCTTCGGCGCGCTCGACGCCAAGGTCCGCCAGGGGCTGCGGCGCTGGCTGCGGCGCCTGCACGACACCGTCCATGTCACCAGCCTACTGGTCACCCACGACCAGGAGGAGGCGCTCGAAGTGGCCGACCGCGTGGTGGTCATGAACAACGCCCGCATCGAGCAAACCGGCACGCCCGAGCAGGTCTTCCACCACCCAGCGTCGGAATTCGTGATGGACTTCATGGGCAGTGTGAACCTCTTCAGCGGACGCATCGAAAGCGGCAAGGCGGTCTTCGGACCGCTGGTGCTGGACCACTTCTCGAGCGACGCCGTGGAGGGGCAGCCCGCGCGCCTGTTCGTGCGCCCCTACGACCTGGACATTCGCCACAGCGGCAGCGGCGCCCCCAGCCTGCGCGCCCGCGTCTTGCGCATTCAAGCGGCCGGCCCGCAGGTAAGAGTCGAGCTGCAAGCCGAAACCGGAGAAGCCGTGGTGGTCGAGATGCCGCACAATCAGTTCCGCGAAAGCGGCATCCAGGCCGGCGACGACGTCTTTGTGGGCCTGCGAGACGCACGGGTGTTTACGGAAGACTATTCGATTTGAGGGGGGGCGAAAACAACCGTCAGCGGCGAATTGCCACTACGTCCAGCCAGATAGTCTTCGGGCCGGCCGTCAATGCCCTGGCCAATCTTGTCAGACAAACCGGCATATCGCATGCCGGCGCCAGCGTGCTCTCAGTGCAGCCAGGCGCTCGCATTCCGACAGCTCCAGGTCGGTGTTTGCCGCTATTCGAAAAGCTGATTCTGCACCGACCCCACCGGCCGCGGGGCTTCTCTACTCGTTCCCAGCGAGAGGCCCGCATCAAGGTCGATGGCCCGACCGTTCTCCATTTCGGTCACCGCGGTCGCAATTGACCGGTCATCCCAGGCTGTCATGAACCGGACAGCGGATAGCACCGCGAACTGGCGGTCTGACTCGATGCTTACCCAACGGCGTCCGGTCTCCTCTGCGACGTGGCCCGTCGTGTTGGAGCCGGAGAAGATGTCTATCACTAAGTCATCCGGGTCCGTTAGGAAATGGATGAAGAACCGCGGAAGATCGCCGGGGTAACGGGCCGGATGGCTTTCCCGTCCGAGCATCTTGCAGGTGCGCAGGTAGTGGGAATTGCTGTCGGTGTTGGGGATTTGAAGGAGGTTTGAGGGGATCGCGCCGGCGTTCCGCTTGCCGAAGGCCTTGGCTATGTCGTGCCCCGACGGACGTTCCTTAGGCGTATAGAACCTGTCCGGGTCCTTCAGCAGAGTCTCCATGCGCTCCGAGTACGGCGCCAGAACCCTGGTGACGTCGGCCTTCGGATTGTCCGTCTTCGAGAACCACCAGACGGTGTTAACAGCGTCCTTGGCGCGGAGCTTGCGTTTGTTCACCCATTCGATGGGCGACGGGAGCTTGGCGGGGTTGTACCAGAAAAACTCTTCGGCGAGCCGGTACCCAAGCCTGTCGCACCAATCCAACAGCACCCGAAAATTGTAGAGGGACCGCACCGGCCGCCCGCGCTCATACGCCCCGCCCAGATCCAACACGAAGCTGCCAGTCGGCTTGAGCGCCCGTAAGGCAGCCTCTCCAAACTCGCCGAGCCAGGCTACATACTCGGACTGCAACTCGTTACCGTAGCTCTTCTGCCGAAGAAGGGCGAACGGCGGACTGGTGACAATCAAATCGACCGAATCCGAGGGCAGCGTTCGGAGAACGGCCCTGCTGTCCGCGCAAAGCTGAACGCCGCGCCGCGTCCCGTATACCTGTAGGCCGCGAGCAAACTCAAGCGCCATGTGTGTTTCCAGCTTCCGGGCTCACAGGTCCAGGATATACCTCCCAACGGCGGGCAATCCAGCTCTCCATGAACGACCACAGCAGGCTGATGGCGTAGTAAAGCTGCGGCGCCGAGCCCTGTAAGCCGACAATTGCAGGAGCGATGCGCTCGCGGGGAAGATGGCCGAGAAGCCAGACGACCCAATCCGAAGCGCTTGATTCCTGAATGCCCTGGGATAGCTCGAACACCACCTCCGATGGAAGACTGGCCTGTTGCCGTAACGCCTCCGCGCACCCGGCTGCGACATCCATCGCCGTGCCGCGAAGGCCGGAGAGCAGAATCGGCACGGCGGCGCCGCCGATGGAGGTGATACCCTCCAATGCCTCCTCACGGATGCCGATGTCGATATCGGCGAACGCCTTCACCAACCGGCTTGTCGCGGCCTCCGTTCCAATGCGCCCCAGGGACCATGCGGCCGCGCTCCGGAGGAAATAGGGCAGAGTGGAATCGTCGAGAAGCCCGGAAAGCGCCTCCACGGCTTCGGGAGTGCCCACTTCGCCGACGGCAATAACAGTTTCGAGCCGTGTTTGAGGGTCGGGACTGTCGAGGTACCCGGAAAAGATCTCTACGGGCGCCCGCCCGCAGACGGCGGCCAGATAAGACAGCCCCTCAAGCCGAATGTAGATGTCTTCCTCTTTGTCGGCGGCAAGTTCGCCTACGGCGTCACGGTGTTCGACATCGTGACGCAGGCGGGCCAATTTGATCCCGGTGAACCGCTGTGTCCGTTCACGTGAACCGAGCAGGTCTGGTATGTGCCGGGCTGGAAGGGCGCCGGTGCATGCCAACTCGGCCTCGCCGATGGTAGTTAACGCCGAAGCGATAACCTGATTGACCTCCACGGCCTCGCCAGCCGCCACGAGCAGTCTCAGATTCGAAGGAATGCTCCGAGTGTGTCGGTGACCGTCCGGCTCGCGGCGAATCGTAATCCGATGGCCCTCACAGCCCTCGACGGTTCCCGTCCTGGTGGAAAACACGGCATCCCAGCAGATGCTTGTTTCCGATCCTTCGGTTACGCCTTTCACGCTGCTCTTCGAGAACTTGGCCGCGCGAAAGTCACCTACGCGAAAATAGTTGATCTTTCCCGCCGGCCGCCATCGAACCCAGTTCCGTTCGTGCCAGTAGGAGGCGCTATTGTTAAGCCGGCCGGCGCTCCAGTATAGCTCTTCGACAGCTTGGCAAATCGGGAACCCAATCAGATCGCTGTCGATCATCCCGAAGTCCCAGGCGCGGGCTTCATCGGTGGCGCTGTGCGACATTGCCAGTTCCGCATTTGTCTTCGCCCGGCTCTCGACGCGCTGGCCGCAACGGACACAAACAAGGTCCGGGATGCGGACCCGCTTTCTCTTCACTTCCTTCCAGAGCTTGGTGTCGGTCGACCCGCGCTCGAGCTCGACCAGCTTATGCCCGCGCGAAGCCAGATCAGAGGAGACTGATCTGGCGCCGACGGCGCCGATCACGATCTTTCTGAAAAAGCTCGAATCTGGTTTGAGAGCCAGCCTTGCCATTTGAATGGATGCCTACGCCGCACCTGGGCCGACGCGACTCAGAGATTTCGGGGACGCAAGTGCAGGATATCAGGAATCGATCAGCGTTGCCGAAGAGCAGCGTAGAAGACGGCTGCGCCACTCCGTCCACATCACCGGCCTCCTGGCCGCGCGTGGCCTGAAGGAAGCGCCCGAAGCTGCCGATCCTACATGTGATGAATCACATGCACATCGCGCAGCCGGCCCTCCTGACCGCCATATCCCGAATGTCTATTGACATTATAGGAATCGCGCTGCTACCCTGAATCATCCAAAACTTCATGGGGGCCGGGAGTATCCCACATTTGCGGGCGCTGGAGGCGGAGAGCATCCATATTCTTCGCGAGGTGGTGGCCGAGTTTGCCCGGCCGGTGATGCTCTATTCCATCGGCAAGGATTCTTCCGTGATGCTGCGCCTGGCCCAGAAGGCGTTTTACCCGGGCCGCCTTCCCGTTCCCCTTGCTGCATATCGACACCACCTATAAGTTCCATGAAATGATCGAGTTCCGCGACCGCTATACGCGAGAGATCGGGGCCGAGCTGATCGTCCATACCAACCATGCGGCCATCGCCGATGGCGCCAGCCCGTTCGCCCTGGGAACCCAGAAGTGCTGCGCGCAACTCAAGACCAAGGCCCTGTTGGACGCGCTCGCCGAGGGAGGCTTCGACGCGGCCTTCGGCGGCGCGCGGCGCGAAGAAGAGAAGTCGCGGGCCAAGGAGCGGGTGTATTCCTTCCGTGATTCGCTGGGCCAGTGGGATCCCAAAAACCAGCGGCCCGAGCTGTGGAACCTCTACAACGGCCGCATTGAGAAAGGCGAAACCATACGCGTCTTCCCGCTCTCCAACTGGACCGAGCTGGACGTGTGGCACTACATCCACCTGGAGCAAATCCCGGTAGTCCCGCTGTACTTCGCGCGCCCGCGTGAGGTCCTGGTGCGCAACGGGACGCTGCTGCCCCTGGAACACGATCCGCCGCGCCTCCCGGGCGAGAAAACGCAAACGGTGATGTGCCGCATGCGCTCGCTCGGTTGCACGTATTGCACCGGCGCCGTGCGCAGCGAAGCCGATACGGTCCCCAAGATCATCGAAGAACTGCTGGCGGCGCGCCGCTCGGAACGCGAGAACCGCGCCATCGACTACGACCAGGAAGGCTCGATGGAACTGAAGAAACGCGAGGGCTACTTCTAATGGTTGCCTCCACGGAAGCCGAGGTCCGGCCGCTGACCATCGAAGAATACCTGGTGCGCAGCGAGCGGCAGGACCTGGTCCGGCTGACCACGGCCGGCAGCGTGGACGACGGCAAGAGCACCCTCATCGGCCGCTTGCTGTACGATGCGCGGGCCATGTTCGACGACCAGTTGGCGGCCATACGCTCGAGCAAGGTGAACCGCGCCGATGGGCCGCTCGATTTTTCGCTGCTCACCGACGGCTTGCGCGCGGAACGCGAGCAGGGCATCACCATCGACGTGGCCTACCGGCACTTTTCCACTCCCCGGCGCAAGTTCATCATCGCCGATACTCCCGGCCACGAGCAGTACACCCGCAACATGGCTACGGGCGCTTCCACCGCCGACGTGGCGGTGATCCTGGTGGACGCGCGCCACGGCGTCCTGCCGCAATCTCGGCGGCACGCCTACATTGCCAACCTGCTGGGAATCCCGCAGCTTGCCGTAGCGGTGAACAAGATGGACCTGGTAGGGTGGCGGGAAGATGTTTTCGCCCGCGTGCGCGACGAGTTCACCGAGTATCTGCGCCGCATCGATGCGCCGGCGGCCACTTTCATTCCCGTGAGCGCGCTCCACGGCGATAACGTCGCCTCTTCGAGCGCGGCCTGCCCCTGGTATGACGGCGAGACATTGCTCGAATACCTGGAAACGGTTCCCGCCGCCGCAGGCCTTCAGCTTGGCGAGTTCCGCTTCCCGGTGCAGTGGGTGAACCGGCCCGATTTGAGTTTCCGCGGTTTCGCCGGGCAGATCGCCTCGGGCCAGGTGCGGCGGGGCGACGCCGTGATGGCGCTTCCCTCCGGCAAGACCAGCCGGGTGAAGAGCATCGTCACCTACGACGGCGACCTCGCCGCGGCGCACGCGCCCATGTCGGTCACCGTTTGCCTGGAGGACGAAATCGATATCAGCCGCGGGGACATGCTGGCGCACCCGGCGCGCCTGCCCCACGTATCGCGCCAGTTCGAGGCGGCGGTGGTCTGGATGGCGGCCGAACCGCTGCGCCGCGATGCGCCCTACCTCGTGAAGCACACTACCCAACAGGTGCGGGCCAAAGTGGTGCGCGTGCTCCACCGCGTGAATGTGAACAGCCTGGCGCGCGAGGACGCCGATGAGCTGGGCTTGAACGAAATCGGGGCGGTAGTCATTGAAACCGGGAGCCCGCTGTTCTTCGACAGCTACCGGCGGAACCGGTCCACCGGGGCTTTTATTCTGATCGACCCGGCCACCAACGCCACGGCGGGAGCGGGCATGATCCTGGAGCGGCGCCACCCCGAAGCGGCCGCGAACATCGCCAAGACGGCGCTGCTGGAGGCGGAGAGCGGAGCGGCGAAGGTGACCCCGGCCGAGCGCATCGCCCGGCTGGGCCATCAGCCGGCTACCGTCTGGCTCACGGCGCGCATCGATCTGGCGAGTCTTCTGGAGCGCCGGCTCTTCGACCGCGGCTGCCTGGCGCAGGTGCTGGCGGACCGCGAGGAGAGCGGCATCCTGCCGGAGCTGGCCGAGGTGCTTCACCGCGCCGGCGCCATCGCCATCTGTTCGGCCGGCGCCGGCATGGCCGGCGAACGCGACCGGGCCAGGGAGTACGTCGGCGAAAACCGCTTTCTGGAATTCGATCCCGAGGCGCTGCCGGCGCGCGACGAAGCCGCCGCGGACCGCGTGATGCGGGCTCTCGAAGAGCGCGCCATCATTCGCCCGTCGGCGGAGTTCGGCGTTCGGGAGGGCATCTGACATGAAGGCAAGCAACGGCTTGTGGAGGGAGCGGTTGTGGACGGCCATGCCCCCGGAGCTGGCCCAGGAGATCGACGTCTTCGAAAACGAGCTGGCCCTGCGCCAGCGCGGCAAGCTGGAGGAGGCGCTCATCGCCGAGACACGCCTCCGCCGCGGCGTCTACGGCCAGCGCTATGACAACGGCCAGCGCCATGACGGACGCGCCACCCGCCAGCTTGCTTTCCCTCCCGACAAGCCCACCAAGGGGCCGCACACGTTGTGGGATGCCCCCGGAATGCAGCGCATCAAGATCCCTTTCGGCGGCCTCACCGCACGGCAGCTTGAAACCCTGGCGGAGCTGGCGGAAGAGTATTCCGACGGGATCGCGCACGTCACCACGCGGCAGGATTTTCAGCTTCACTTCGTCCACATAGACGATACGCCTTCCATCATGCGGCGCCTGGCCGCGGTGGGCATCACCACCCGCGAAGCGTGCGGCAACACCGTCCGCAACGTGACCGCATGCCCCGTGGCGGGAGTCTGCCGGACGCAGGCTTTCGACGTCACCCCCTACGCCAAAGCGCTGGCCTATTTCCTGCTCGGCCACCCCGACGCGCAAGCCTTCGGGCGCAAGTTCAAGATTTCTTTTTCGGGCTGCCGGGACGAAGCCTGCGGCCTGGCGCACATGCACGATTTCGGCGCCATCGCCGTGCAGCGCGACGGGAAACGGGGCTTCGAGCTGTGGGTGGGCGGCGGCCTTGGCGCCGTGCCGCAACAGGCCCGCCGGTTCACCGAATTCCTGCCGGAAGAGGAACTGCTGCCGGTGGCGCAGGCCATCGCGCGCGTCTTCGCGCGCCTGGGCGAAAAGAAAAACCGCAATACCGCGCGCATGAAATTCCTGGTGAGCAAGCTGGGAATCGACGAGTTCCGCAAGCTGGTGGCGGAGGAACGCGCCGGCCTGCCCTTCGACCCGCGCTGGACCGATTACCTGGCACAGGTAGACCGCGCCGAGGAGCCGCGTTTGAAGCCACCCTCGCTGGTTCAGATCGGCCAGACGCCCGGGGAATACGCGCGCTGGGCCGCCACCAACGTTTATCCGCAGCGGCAGCCGGGCTACAGCACGGTGACCGTGGCGCTGCCGCTGGGCGACATCACCGCCGATCAGTTGCGCGCCCTGGCCGATATCGCGCGCCGGTTCATAAAGGACACCATCCGCACCACCGTGGAACAGAACATCGTGCTGCGCTGGGTGAGCGATGGCGATCTTCCGGAGCTGCACGCGGCGCTCGATGCCGCCGGGCTCGCCGCCCCCGGCGCCGGCACAATCCTCGATGTCGCCGCCTGCCCCGGCACCGACACCTGCAAGCTGGGCATCGCCTCTTCGCGCGGCCTGGCGGCCGAGCTTCGGACGCGCCTCGCCGCCCGCGCATTCCAACTCGACGAGGCCGTCCGAAGCCTGCGCATCAAGATCAGCGGCTGCTTCAATTCCTGCGGCCAGCATCACGTGGCCGACCTGGGTTTCTACGGCGTCAGCCGCAAGAAGGGCGACTATGCGGTGCCGCATTTCCAGGTGGTGCTGGGCGGCCAATGGACCGGCAACGCGGCGTCCTATGGCTTGGCCGTGGGAGCGGTCCCTTCCAAGAGAATTCCCGAGGTGGTGGACCGCATCACCGGCCGCTACGTCGGCCAGCGGGGGCGCGGCGAGACTTTCCAGGCTTTCATCGCGCGCATCGGCAAGGCCGAATGCAGGCGCACGCTGGAAGACCTGATGGAGGTTCCGCCCCATGAGGCCGATTCGTCTCTCTACAGCGATTGGGGCGACCCGCGCGAATTCAGCATAGGCGACATCGCGGCCGGGGAGTGCGCCGGCGCCGTGGTCCCGGCCGTGGAGTTCCAGTTGGCCGCCTGCGAACGGGAAGCTTTCGAAGCGCAATTGAAATTGGAGAAGGCGGAGATCGAATCCGCGGCCAGGCAGGCGTATGAATCCATGCTGCACGGCGCCGTCGCGCTGCTTCGGCACAGGGAAATTCCATTCGGAGGCTCGCCGGACGAGATTGTGCGGACGTTTCGTACCGAGCTGGTGGACACGCATCTCTTTTGGGATCGCTTTCGGGGCGGCGCGCTGAGTAACTACTTCTTCAAAGCGCACGAGAACGCGGCCAGCGTCCATACCGAAGAAGCCGCCCGTCAGCTCATCGAGGAGGCGCAGCTTTTCATCGAGGCCTGTCACGCCTGCTACCTCGGGATGTCGGCGGCGGGCGTCTATCCGAGCCGCGACGATCCGAGCCGCGACCGTCAGGGAGCGGTTCCCGAAACCCATCCGATCCCCGACCATCCGAGCCGCGACCGTCAGGGAGCGATTCCCGAAGCCCATCCGATCCCCGACCATCCGAGCCGCGACCGTCAGGGAGCGGTTGGCTCATGATACAGCACGTGAATGTAAAGATATTCGCCGATCCGATCCGGACCCATCCGAGCCGCGACCGTCAGGGAGCGGTTGGCGCAACGAGTCCGAGCCGCGACCGTGAGGGAGCGTTCGTTTCGGAACAGATCCTTTCCGCCGCCCCAGCCGTATTCCAGCGCTGGATTCGCGAGAACGCCGTCCAAGAGCTGCTCGTCGACGTGGCCGATTATCGCCACGTACCTGCCGGGCCGGGCGTGGTCCTGGTGGGCCACGAAGCCAACTACAGCCTCGATAACGGCGCCAGCCGCCTGGGCCTTCTCTACAACCGCAAGGCCCCTATCGATGCCAGCGCGGAGGAGAACGTCGCGCAGGCTCTGCGCGCGGCGCTGGCGGCGTGCCGCCGTCTGGAACAAGAGCCCGAGTTCGAAGGCAGTCTGAGGTTCGGGCGCGACCTAGAAATCATCATTAACGACCGTGCACTGGCGCCGAACACGGACGAAGCTTTCGCCTTGCTCGAGCCCGCCATCGAGAGCGCCCTCCGGGCAGTCTGTGGCGAGGTCGAGTTCCACCTCGAGCGCCTGGGCGACGCGCGCGAGCGCTTGCGCATCGCCGCGCATGCGCGCCGGGAGCAATGACCATGGCCTGGAGTTTTCCCGTTTGTCTCAACCTCGAAGGCCGCCGCTGCCTGATAATTGGAAGCGGATGGTCCACGCCCGAAAAGGTGCGCGGTCTGCTCGGCGCGGGCGCGCAAGTAACGGTGCTTGCGCCGGAGGCCGCCCAGGAAATCGAAGCGCTCGCAGCCAGTGGCGCCATTCGTTGGGAGCGGCGCGAGTACCGAACGGGAGACCTGGAGGGGTTCTTCTTGGCCGTTGCGACTTATGACGACAGGTCACGGAACGAAGCGCCGTGGCGTGAGTCCATGGCCCGCAACATGCTCTTCAACGCCGTGGACGATCCGCCTCGATGCGGGTTCACTTATCCGGCCATCCATCGTCAGGGCGATATCGCCATCGCCGTCTCCACCAACGGCAAGTGCCCCGCGCTGGGAGTGAGGCTCCGCCGGAAAATCGAGCGGGAAGTGGGGCCCGAGTACGCGGCCATGGCGCGGATGTTAGGGGAACTTCGCGCGGAAATCGCGGAGCGCATCCCCGATTTCGGCCGCCGGAAAGAACTGTGGGGCCGGCTGGTCGATTCGGATTGCCTGGAGCGTATCCGCGAGGGGGACGCGGATGCCGCGCGCACCGAGTTGCGGGCGCTGGTGGGACAGGCGCTTCCGCCTGTCAACCCGAGCGAAGCTCGGGCCGCCGTAGAGTAAGGTCGTGGAGGGGGATGCATGTCTGTTTTCGAACTCAGTCCGGAAGCGCAGGAGTCGCTTGACGCCGCCGAGTTGATCCGCTTGGCGCTTCACGCCGGTGCGGCTTGCCTTACGTGCAGTTTCCAGGCCGAGGACATGGTGGTACTCGATCACCTGCGGCGTCTCGCGCCGCGCATCCCGGTCCTGTTCCTGGAAACCGGATATCACTTTGCCGAAACCCTCGCCTACCGCGACCGCATGGCCGAAAGGTGGAACCTGAACCTGGTGAATTTCTCGGCCGATTCCACGGTGGCCCAGCAGGAAGCCCAATTCGGCATTCTGAACCAGACCGATCCGGCGCGCTGCTGCCAAATGCGCAAAGTCGAGCCGCTCATGAAGGGCCTCGCGCCCTTCGACGTCTGGTTCACCGGGCTGCGCCGCGAACAATCCCCCACCCGCGCCCATCTGCGCAAGATCGAGCGCCATTTGTTGCCCGATGGCAAGGCGCTGTGGAAACTCAGCCCCATTGCCGATTGGATTTGGGAAGATGTGGCCGGCTACCTGGACGCCCATGACATCGAGGCCCTGCCGCTGTACCAGAAGGGATATACCAGCATCGGCTGCCAGCCCTGCACCTCGCTGCCGCTCGATGCCGCCAACCCGCGCTCCGGCCGCTGGGGAGGACGCAAGCTGGAGTGCGGCATTCACACGTTTACCGGCGTTCGTTGATGGATGGTGGGAGAAATGGGAAAAGTGTACATCGTCGGCGCGGGTCCCGGCGACCCCGATCTGCTGACCGTGAAGGCCTGGCGCCTGATCCAACAGGCCGACGTGGTGGTTTATGACCGCCTGGTAAGCCCCGAGGTGCTGGAACTGATCCGCCCCGGGGCCGAGCGCATCTACGCCGGGAAACACGAGGGCGAGCAGCGCCAGGCTCAGGAGCGCATCCTCCAGCTTCTGCTCGACTACGGCCGGCGGCCGAAACGGGTGGTCCGCCTCAAAGGCGGCGACCCCATGGTCTTCGGGCGCGGGGCCGAGGAGTGGGCTTTCCTGGCCGGGCACGGAATTGAGACCGAAATCGTACCCGGCGTCTCCTCCGCGGTAGCGGTTCCCGCCCTGGCGGGAATCCCGTTGACCTTCCGGGGCGTAGCGGCGTCCTTCGCGGTGGCCACCGGCCATTGCCGGGAAGGTCAACAAACCGACTGGGCGCGCTACGCCGCCGTGGACACGCTGGTGATCCTCATGGGCGTGGAGAACCGCGCCTCCATCGCGGCGCGGCTGATTGCCGCCGGACGCCCGCCAGCCACTGCAGCGGCCTTCATCGAAAACGGCTCGACCCCGCGCGAACACGTAGTTACCGCGACGCTACGCGACGTGGCGGAAGGCCGGGTAGAAGTGCAGCCGCCGGCCGTGTTCGTAGTGGGCGAAGTGGTGAGTATCCGCCAGCGGCTCGGGCCTTTGAATGCCTTGATAGCTAAAATGGAAATCGTGGATAAGACTCCGGTATGAGAATCGCCTTGCCCGCGTCGGTCGTGTTCGCTTGGTCCGCTCTTCTGGCTCAACCTTCGGGGCCGGTTCCTTCGTTTGACGTCGCGTCGATCCGCCCCATCGAGATCGTCGGCAGCGTAGGCGGGGAGGTTAGCATGGCCGGCGTCAAGACAGAACCCGGCATGCTCACTATGCGAAACGTTACCCTGCGCACGTGCATTTTGTGGGCCTACGACTTGAAACCGTTCCAGCTCACGGCTCCGGGCTGGTTGGGAGATGCACGGTTCGACATTGCGGCGAAGGCGGGGGATGCTGCATCCGATGACCGTCTTCGCCTCATGCTGCGCGCCCTGCTCGCAGAGCGATTCGCGTTAAAGGCGCACCACGAACGGAGAGAACTCGCGGTCTACCTGCTGACGGTGATGAAGAACGGACCGAGGTTCCACGAATCGACCACTGAAGGCCCCGCGCTCTTCCGCGAGGAAAAGAACGGATTGGTGGCGGAGCGAGCGTCCATGTCCGATCTGGCGATGCAGATTTCGCAGCCGTTGAACCGCCCCGTGATTGACAAAACGGAATTGAAGGGGCACTACGATATCCGCATCGACATCACCCCCTACCTGACCCCACCCACTGCCACGAGTGGCGCAGGAGGCGAAAGCGAGCAAGGCGGCGATTTGGATCCTGTCAGCCTCCTTTTTACGGGATTCCGGGAGCAACTTGGGCTGAAGCTGGAAGCGGGAAAAGATACCGTCGATCAACTGGTAGTGGACTCCGCGAATAAAGTTCCAACCCGGAATTGACTTGGACGTAAGGCGTCTCAAATGCGGCGATCCCATGGTCTGCCGCACGCGACGGAACTCCTCGCGGCGCATTACACTAAAGGCTGTATGCGCAAACTGCTGGCTCTACTGCTTCTGACGTCCGGTTTCGCCGTCGCGCAGAACCGCGTTTACGAACTACGCACTTACACCTGCCCAGAGGGCAAACTGGAGGCGCTGGAGGCGCGTTTCCGCACGCACGCGATCCAACTCTTCCAGAAGCACCACATCGAAAACATCGGCTACTGGATTCCCCAGGATCCCGAAAAATCGAAAAACACGGTAATCTACATCGTCAGGCACCGCAGCCTGGCGGAGGCGAAGAAGAACTGGGCTGCATTCTTCGCCGATCCGGAATGGCTCAAGGTGAAGGCGGCATCCGAGACCGGGGGAACGCTGGTGCTGAAGATGGAGTCGGTGTTCCTGACTCCCACGGATTTCTCCAAGCTCAAATGACCGTGGATGGCGCGCGCCGAGCGCTCGTACGCCGGTAGGTGGAGCGACGACGAGAAACCGGCGACCGAAGCGGACCGCGAACCCCCAATTCCCTATTCGGGGTTTCGTAGCCTGTCGGGATGGGCCTTCGGCCCGCGGAATTTCATGAAGACCCGAGCAGTGGGCAGGCGGAACCGCCTGCCCAGCGTGGGTCTCAAGTGCTTTTTCGACCCTGTCCCCATAACCCCGGCGGCGGTGTTCGTAGTGGACGACGTCGTCCGCCTCCGCCAGCGGCTGGAGGCGCTGCGGAACACAACGTTCAGGCTCGAACTTCTTCCACCGGGTTTACAGGCACTATCCGCGCGACGCGTTCCATGACCTTCTTGTTTTGCTCAACCTTCTTCAAGTCGTAAGCGGCCTGCAACCGCATCCATACTTCCGGCGAACTGCCAAACAGGCGGGACACCTTCAGGCACATGACGGCGGACAGGGGTTTGCGCTCCGCCAGAATGTCATGAAGCATCTGGCGGGATACGCCCAGAGCCTTCGCCGCGGCCGTCACGGACAGGCCCACGGACGGCAGGATGTCTTCCTTGATGATCTCGCCCGGATGGACGGGCGGCAGCCCGCTCTTTCTCGCCATAACTTCCTCCCTAATGGTAGTCTTCAAAATCGACATCCAAAGCGTTTTCGCCCGACCAACCGAAAGTGATCCGTGAATTCCCGGTCACGCGAACCGACCGGCGTTTCGGCTTGCCTTGCAGCCCGTGGAAGCGAAAGCCTGCGATGTTCATGTCCTCCGGCCGCCCCGCCACTTCCAGCAATTGCAGGATACGCACGCACTTACTGATAGAGTCGGCGCCGATCCGGCGCGTCCTGCCGGCGAGGTAAAGCTCTTCAAGCCCTTTATGTCCGAAGCCGCCGACCATTTCCTTAGTGTAAAGTATTTAGTTTACAGTGTCAACCCGGCTTGCCCGTCCGTAATCCGTCCGTAAGCTCGGTTCACCGCGGAGTCGCGGAGACGCGGAGAAAACGCGGAGACGATTCCTGAGATTTAGGTCGCCAAATCCTCTTTCACCCGACGGGTGGAGCACGCCGCAAGCGAATCGCCGGGCGCCTCCTCCTGCTCCGCGTTTTCTCCGCGACTCCGCGGTGAACCCGGAGCCGGCCTGAGCGCACATGCACGCAAGGCAGGCTGCCGATGCGCGCGGACTGCCGCCGGCGACCCTCTACGCGTTCAGGGCGCTGTTGATGCTCGCTATGGCTTCGTCGATCTCGGCGGGGCTCTTGTAGCCCACGGTCACTGAATCCGCCAGGCCCTGGCCCATGACGAACTTCATGGCCGCTTCGCGATCCTCGCGGTTGGTGAACTGGCCCTCGCCCACCAGCTTCATGCTCAGAATGCCGGTTCCCTGGGAACGGAGCTTCCTGGCTTGCGCCACCACCTGCGGAACGTCTCCCAACTCGTTGGTATCGCCCATGCTCGGCGTATCCATCCTGACGCCCTTGTGGTTCATGCGAATCATGGCCACATCCAGCCACTTGTCGCCGGGGAGCGATCCCAGCGCCTGGAGGCCGTGGCAGGAGGCGCCGTGCACCATGATGACCTTCTTCGATTTGGCTTCCGAGAAGCCGTCGCGCATGGCTTGGCCTTCCTGTGCCCAACTAGAGCTGCGCACGCAGTGCATGAGCAGGATATCGATGTACTCGGTGTTGAGGGCCGTGCGCGCGCGGTCGATTTTGGCCTGCAGGTCGCCGCGCGTGGAGAATTTGGTCATCAGCCGGTAGGAATCGCGCGGCAGCCCCTTCAAGGCGATGCCCAGCATCTCGGGCATGCCGGAATAGCCTTCGGCGGTCTCGAAGAAACGGATGCCGTGGTCGTACGCATAGCGCACCAGGCTGGTGAACCCCTCCTGCCCCAAGTCCCGCTGGACCCGCCCCGAATATGTCCCGGTGCCCAAGGCGAGCCGGGTGACCTTTGCGCCGGAATTGCCGAGCGTGACCCAGTCGGTAGCCGATCTCCCGGAAGCGAATGCCGGAAGCGAACGGCTGGACCCGGCCAGCGCGGTCGCCGCCAGGCCGGCCCGCAGGAAATCCCTTCTTGAAAATTGCGCCATGTGTCCCCCCCTGCTGAACAAGGTATCACGAACCTGGGGGGCTGGACTCCGAAATCGCCCGGCGAGACCGGCGGAGCGTGCTACTTGCTACAATCCGAGTCCGATGAGACTGGCAATCGTTCTGTGCACTCTGGCCTTGCCCGTGTTCGGGCAATATTCGGCCCGTCAGGAGGGCGACGTTGTTCGCCTCGAGGACGCCAAGACCCAGACGGTGGTTTCGGTGATGCCCTCACACGGCAATACGGCCTTTGATATGAAGGTGAAGGGAAAGAACGTACTGCAATTCCCCTTCGCCTCAGCCGCCGAATTCAAGGCCAGGGGAGGGTTGAGCGGGGTTCCCTTCCTGGCCCCGTGGGCCAACCGGCTGGACGAAGACGCGTTCTACGCCAATGGGAAGAAATATGCATTCAACATGGGACTGGGCAATGTGCGGGGGAACATCCCCATGCACGGGTTCCTGACCACGGCCGCGTGGGATGTGGTGGAAGTGAAAGCCGACCAGGGGGCCGCGTGGGTCACCAGCCGGCTCGAGTTTTACCGGCAGCCCGACTGGATGGCGCAATTCCCCTTCGCCCACACCATCGAAATGACCTACCGGCTGAAGGACGGAACCCTGGAGGTATCGGTGAAGCTCAACAACCTGAGCGCCGCGCCCATGCCTGTGGCCATCGGCTTCCATCCCTACTATCAGGTGAACGACGCCCCACGCGACGATTGGACGTTTTCGGTGGGAGCCAAAACGCATTGGATCGCCAATCAGAACATCCCCACCGGCCAGACGGAGCCGATTGAGAAGGTGATTCCCAACCCCCAGGGCGGTTCGCTCAAGGGCATGAAGCTCGACGACGGGTTCGGGGACCTCGTCCGGGACGCGTCGGGCAAGGCGATCATGTGGGTGCAGGGCAAATCCGAAAAGGTGCAGGTGGCTTTCGGCCCGAAATATCACGCGGTGGTAGTGTGGTTCCCGGCGGGGCCCACGCAGAACTTCATCTGCTTTGAGCCGATGGCTGGAATCACCGATTCGATGAACCTGGCGCAGAAGGGCGTGTACAAAGATCTGCAATACATCCCGCCCGGCCAGAGCTGGCAGGAGAGCTTCTGGATCACGCCCAGCGGCTTCTGAGACTGGCGCAAGTGGGACAGACGATCGGTTTTTGTCGTCTGTCAAACCCGTAAGTCGGCGGGCCTCATCCAGGCTGTTCCGGTTGGCGCCACCTAGAACACCAGCCTGAGCGCCACCTCGCAGCGGCGGGCCGTGGGGATATCGTATACCGCGGATGCGTTGGGAGCGCCCGCCCCGGCCACCGGCTTCAGGAGCCCGCTGACGGCCACGAACGCCACCGTGTTGACTCCCGTGGTCCACTGATTGTTGAGCACGTTGAAGGCTTGAGCCAGCATGGTCAGCTTGATGCGCTCGCCGAATGAGATGGTGCGCGCCAGCCGTGCGTCCAGGTTCCTTTCAGGCGACATGCGCAGACTGTTCACCGGATAAAACGGAACTCGCGCCCAGCCGCCGGAGCCGTTCAGCGCGGTATTGTAATCCGGCGTGGTGCTGCTGAACTGCTGGCCGCTCATCAGTATGAGCGCGGTGGCCGAGCGGGCCGAAGCCAGGGTGGCCATGCCGGAGACCTCCCACCCGTTCAGCAGCGTCCGCAAGGGCGCGGAGGCGGAGGACAGCCTGGGCCGCCAGATAAAGTCGATGGTGGCGCGCTGGCGCTGATCGCTCGCGGAGCTGCCCTTGTCGGCGGCGAAGTTGTTGTTGTCCGATCCGAAGCCGATGCCATGCGGAGTGTTGCCCACGTCGTCGAGGGCGTGGGAAAAGGTGTAGTTCATTTGCAGCGCGAGGCCGTGCGTCAGGGGTTGCCTCACCTGGAGCATGGCGGCGTTGTACCACGACCTGCCGTCGTTCTCGAGCTGGTAGATGTGACCGTACTTAGAGTCGGCGCGGGTGATGTACATCGTGGACAGCCATTTGTTCACCGTTTTGCCGGCGGAGTCGACGATGGTGTAGGTCACGGTATTGGTGGTGGTGGGAAGATTGAGATCTCTGGCGGTCAGCAGCGCTTTGGCCTGACTGTCGAGGACGCTGAGGGTGACCACCGTCTTGGCGGCGAACTCGTGCTCGATGGCCGCCGTGGCCTGTATGGTATACGGGTTCCGGAACTTGCTCGCGGAAAGAAAAATGTTCTCGGAACCCTTCGCCTTGACGGCTTCGGTGGCATATATGTTGGGGTATATCGGCGAGCTGGTCTGCGTCGAATTCGTGCTCGACTGCGTCTGGCTGCCCACGTAAAGCGCGTCCAATGCCTCCCCCGCGTACGGGGTGTAGAACCACCCGTAACTCAGGCGAGCCACGCTGTGCTCGCCCAAGGTATAGGCGGCCCCGAGGCGCGGCGCAAAATCCAGGCCCGGCGAATAGGTGTAGCCGGTCGCGGGATAATCGTTGTTAACCCAGTTCGGCTGAGGCAGCTTGGGCTTCTCCCAGTAAAAGGCGTAGTCCCAGGTAAAACCGGGCAGCAGCTTCCAGGTGTCCGATATGCAGATCTTCTCCACCCTCGGGCTGAACGCGCGTTGCGGAAAGCCAAACGACTGGACGAACGTGCTGTAGTTCTTGCGTTGGTTGGTGATGCCCGTCAGGTCCTGCGCAAACGAGCCCAGCGTGGAGTAGTTGTATTCTCCGCCGCTGGCAATGAGCTGGCTCTGGTAGTCGAAATACTTGTTGTAATCGAAGCCCACGCGCACGGTATGCTGGCCCCCCGAGAAGGTGAAGTTCTCCACCAGCTCGCGCCGCTCCTCGTGGAGCGTGTTGGGGTCGAGAGCGGAGGCTCCCACAGTGGCGTTGGCGACCGTAATGCCCAGCGCCCCGGTGGAGGGCCAGAGCTGCGGCGCGGCCGTCTCGGCTTCCTCGTCCTTGGACCAGCCGATGCGAAGATCGTTGGCCACGTTGGTCCCCAGCGCGCGCACCCAGGCGACTTTGGCGAAGCGCGACAGTTGCTGGTAGTTGCCGTTGTCGCCGAGCAGCGCCCCGTCGGGGGAAACCGGTTCTATCCGCGCTCCGTTGGGCGCGGTCCACTTCATGTAATTGGCTTCCACCGTGATGGCGTCCCGGTCGCGGCGGCGATAATCGAGCCTGGCCAGCCCGGTCACCACGCGGTCGGTGCGCGGAACCAGCACGTTCATCTGGGACTGCACGAACTTGGTGACGGCGGAGCACTGCGCCGCGCTGTTCGGCGTAGTGCAATTGGAAGGCGCCACGAAAGAGCCGGTGGGATCCGCGATCTGGGAAGTAGTAATGCGGTTGAGCCCTTGGTTGTGGCCGTCAATCACCTCGGCGCTGGCGAAAAAGAAGAGGTTGTTCCTCAGAATGGGGCCGCCGATGCCGCCGCCGCCTTGATTGCGCCGCTCCCGGAGGTCGCGGCCCAACGCGTATTTGTCCAGTGCGCCGAGCGAATGCGCGAGCAGATAATCGTAGAATTCGCCATGGAAATCGTTGCCTCCGCTGCGGGTCACCCCATTCACCACGCCACCCATGGAATGGCTGAACTCGGGGCCGTAGTCGCTCAGGAGCGCCTGGGTTTCCTGCACCGAACCCTCGGAAAAAAGCCGGCCGACGGCCCTTCGTGAATTGACGTACGTGGTGGCTACCTCAATGCCATCCATCTGGTAGGAGTTCTCAAGCGACTGGCCTTGCATGCTTAGCAGGCCGGAGGGAGCGTCGCCCATGGCCGGGGCCAAGGCCGCCAACGCCGTCCAGCGGTGGCTGGAATTGGGCAGCTCCATGGTCTGCTCGGGCGTAACTTGGCCGGACACGCCGTAGCTGTCGTCCACCTCCGCCGGAAGCACGTAGTCGCTCAACTGGTTGGGGGCCTCCCTGGTGGACCGCAGGGTGATGTTGAACTCCAGCTTCCGGCCCACAAATATCTGAAAAGCCTTGATTTCCCAACCGACAAACCCCTTGCGGACCACTTTGATGGCGTATCCGGGCCCAGGAACCAGCGCGGGCGCGTCGAACAGGCCATCATCGGTGGTGACCAGCGTGCGGCGGAGCGCGAGCGATTCGTTTGTCACCAATACGGTGCAATCGGGGATGCCTTCACCCCCCGTGTCGCGAACCGAGCCGGTTACCGCTCCGAATCCGTCTGTCGACTGTCCCCAGCCGGCGGCGCAGCAGAGCGCGATAAAAGCAAGACCTAGCGTTGCCCTCATTGTGTCGAAACCTTGTAATCCAGTTCTGAATGTCCTTTAAACCCTGGAGCCCGATGGGATACCTCACATTGTAATAGCATTGCGCGAGCCGCCGGGCAACGGGCCAATCGGGACACGGGTGTTACCAGGCGGCAACACTAGGGGCCCGCGCGGCGTCTAATTTCCTGGAAGGGATCATGGCGAAACAACCGCAATCGCGCCCGCCGCTGGCCTGCCGGATGTTGATCCGGGCGGCAAGCTGGATCGCACCGGCTCACGCGCGCGCGCGATGGCGCGCGCGGTGGGACGCCAACCTGTGGAACTGGTGGATTCTGTTCGAGCGCGGGGAGTTGACCGGCCGCGACCGCGCCGAGCTGGCGCGCCACAGTTGGGGCAGTTTTGTGGATGCCTTCTGGCTCCGCGTCAGCCGGGAGCAATTCAGACAATGGGTTCGTTCGGGCGAATTCGTGTTCACAGCCGCCGCGGCGGCGCTGCTCGCCCTGGCGGCCTTCACGGGCGGCTTCAGGGGGACGCGCGCCCTCCTCGATCGGCTGCCGCTGGAGGATCCGGGGGCCCTGGTCTCGATCAAGTATACCGGCTTGATCGACGAGCCGTACGGTGTTCCACCGAGCTTTGTGCCGCTGTGGCGCGCGCAATCCAAGCTCCTTTCCGACGTGGCGGGCTTTGTACACCCGGGCTATGGGCCGCACGCCGCGGTCACCCCGAACTTCTTCGCGCTGATGGGCGTGCGGCCGGCCACCGGGCGCCTGTTCGCTCCCGGAGATGGCGACGTGGCGGTGATCGCCGGCCGGGAGTGGAAGCGCCGGTTCGGCCGCGACCCCAAGGCCATCGGCCGGACCATCCGCATCGAAGGCCGGCCGTATGAGGTCATCGGGGCCCTGCCCGATGCGTTCTGGGCGATTTCCCGGAGCATCGTGGTCTTCACGCCCTTGAAGATCGAGCTTGAACCCGCCGCCGGCAAGCCGTTCCTGATCGGCGCGGTGGGCAGGCTCAAGCCGCGGGCTACCCCGGACGCCGTGCGCCTGGAACTCTATGACATAGCCAGAGCCGCCTTTCCGCTGCTGCCGCGGCCGCCCCAGGTGGGTTCCTTCGATTCCGTCCCGTCGAGCCCCTGGGGCTACGCCCTCTGGATTCTGTTCGGGATGGTGATTGGCGGCGTGGTGGTCTCCCGCGGAGGGCCGCTGCCCTCCGGCCGCGGCTGGCGTTATCGGTCGTTCCTGGCGCTCAAGACCATCCTGGCCATCGCCATTCCGGCCCTGTTGTGGATGGAAGCCGCGACCGTCCTTCGCGGGCGGATGGAAGGCAGCGTGTGGCTGCCGCTGACCGGGATTGTGCCCGCGCTGGCATTCCTGCCGGCGTGCGCCTGCGCCATCTGGTGGAGCTTCGCCGACCAGCGGCGGCGCTGCCCCGTGTGCCTCCAACGGCTGAGCATGCCCGTGACCATGGGTTCCTGGGCCAGCGTGCTGGACCCCGCCGCCACGGAGTTGCTCTGCGACTTGGGGCACGGCTCGCTTTGCGCTCCCGAATCCACCCAAGGCGCGCCGGACCGCTGGACCAACCTCGATCCGTCCTGGCGCGAATTGTTCAGCGGCAAGAAGTAAGGGCTCGGAGCCGCGACCGAATCAGAGCCGCGACCGTGAGGGAGCGGTCTGCCCTATCCTTTTCCAACGAATCCTTATTCGAAACTGCGCCGAAAGTCGTCGAACTCGCGGCGGAGATCGGCCAGGGCCGCTTCCAGGGCGGCGATGCGGTCCCGCTCGGAGGCGCCGCGTTCCGGCGCGGGCGGCGGCGCGGGCTCTTCGCCGGGCTCGAACTTTCCGCACAGCAAGTGGCCATAGCGCGCCTCCTTGAAGCCTGGCTGGCGCGGCAGTTTCTCGGTGAACTCCATTTCGGCCAGCCGGTTGAGCGTGCTCTCCACGGCTTCCAGATCGTCGAAGTGGTGGAGGCGCTCGGTGCGTCCGCGCAGCTCGCCCACGGTCTGCGGCCCGCGCAGCAGCAGCGCGCACATCAGCGCCGCCTCGCGGCGTCCCAGGTTGAATTTCTCGGTGAAGCGCTGGGCGTGCTTGGGAACGCGGATGTCGCCGCCGGTGATGCGCAGGGCCAGCCCCTTGTTGCGGAGACTGGCCAGCGCCTCTTCCACCTCGCCCTCGTCATAGTCCACGATCGGATCGCGGTTGGACTTCTGGTTGCACGCGTTCACCAGGGCATTCAGCGAAAGGGGGTAGTAGTCGGGGGTGGCGATCTCTTTCTCCATCAGGGCGCCAAGCACGCGGGCTTCCGCCGTATCGAACTGCCAGTCCATATTTCCAGTTTACGTTGTTACCATGGGATTTCGGCCCATGCCTTACGAATGGTTGGAACCCGCTAAAAGATCCGGGCGGCGGCAGGCGGGACAGGAGCCGCGCGCGCACCGTCGGGGGCTGGCTTCCGCGCTCCAACGCTCCGCCGAATGCCTGTTCCGGCAGCAGAAACCGGAGGGCTTCTGGTGCGGCGAGCTGACCGCGGACACCACCCTTGAATCCGACTACATCCTGCTGCAACTGTGGCTGCACCAGCCCGAGGGCGCCGGATGGAACCCGCCCACCCGCGCGCGCATCGCCCGCGCCGCGCATTCCGTCTTGCATCGGCAATTGCCCGACGGCGGTTTCAATATCTACGCGGGCGGGCCCTCGGAAGTCAGCGCCACGGTGAAAGCGTATTGCGCGCTGAAACTGGCGGGCATCCCAGCCGAAAGCGAGCCGCTCGTCCGCGCGCGCGAGCGCGTGCTGGCCCTGGGCGGGTTGCAGGCGGCCAACAGCTACGTCAAGATCAACCTCAGCCTGTTCGGCCTGTACCCGCGCAAGTACGCGCCGTCGGTGCCGCCGGAGATCGTCATGCTGCCCGGAAACGTGCTCTACGAGATGTCCTCGTGGACCCGCTCCATCCTGGTGCCGCTCTCCATCGTGCAGGCGCGGGGCTCGAAGCGCTGCGCGCCGGCGGGATTCACGGTGGACGAGTTGTTGCTGCCCAACGTCAGTCTGGCTCTCCCCAGGCGCCGGGGGCTGTCCATTCTATTTCACCATCTGGACCGCGTTTTCAAGGTCTGGGAAAAGCGCGGCTCGGAGCGTGTCCGCGCCGCGGCCATCCGCGAAGCCGAACATTGGATTCTGGACCGCACCCGTTTCACCGAGGGGCTGGGGGCCATCTATCCGGCCATGATGTACTTCATCATGGCCCTCGACGCCCTCGACTACCCGGCCGACCATCCCGACCTGGCGGATGCCATCCGGCATTTCGAATCGCTGCTCATCGAGACCGAGGACCGCTTCGTTTTTCAACCCTGCATGTCGCCCATCTGGGACACCGCCATCGCCGCCTTCGCCCTGGGCGAGGCGGGCTTCGGCGACGATGCCCGCATGGCCCGCGGGGCCGATTGGGTGCTCGGCAAGGAGGTGCGCCGGAAAGGGGATTGGTCGGTGAAGCGCCCCGACACGGAACCCTCGGGTTGGGCGTTCGAATTCGCCAACGAGTTTTACCCCGACATCGACGATACGGCCATGGTGCTGCTGGCCCTGCTGCACGCCAAGGCTTCCAACCCAAAGGCGCAGGCGGCCGCCGAGCGCCGCGCCATCAACTGGCTGCTGGCCATGCAATCGAGCGACGGCGGCTGGGCGGCTTTCGATGTCGATAACAACTGGGCGGTGCTCAACCGCGTGCCCTTCGCCGACCACAACGCCATGCTCGATCCCACCTGCCCGGATATCACCGGCCGGGTGCTGGAGTGCCTGAGCCGCCGCGGTCTGGCGGGACATGAAGCCGTGCGCCGCGGGGTGGCGTATCTGCTGCAAGCCCAGGAAAAGGACGGAAGCTGGTACGGGCGCTGGGGAGTGAACTACATCTACGGGTCGTTCCTGGCCATGCGCGGCTTGGCGGCCAGCGCAGCCGGCGCGCCCACGGGGCCGGTGAAGGATGCCATCGACAAAGCCGCCCAGTGGCTCAAGACGATTCAGAATCCGGACGGCGGCTGGGGAGAATCCTGCGCCAGTTACGACAAAGACTGTTTCGCGCCGGCCCCAAGCTGCCCCTCGCAAACCGCCTGGGCGATTCTCGGGCTGCGCGCGGCCGGAGAAACCGACACACCCGCGCTGAAGCGCGGCATGGACTATCTACTTAGCCGGCAGAACCCCGACGGCTCCTGGCCGGAAGAGGCCACCACCGGAACCGGCTTTCCGAACGTCTTCTATCTGACCTACGGAATGTACCGCGACTATTTCCCGATGCTGGCGCTGGCGGGGTTGGCTTCCGGGGCGCCGGCGCTCCGGTCTTCCCCGTAGAGCGGCCTTCCAGGCTGCCATGCCGGCATCCTTGCCGGCATTCTTCGACTGCAAGCGAGCGGAACTCAGGTCTGGGCGAACCCGCGGCAAACGCATTGCCAACGTTTGGCAACCACGCGTAGATGCGGCCGGACCGCTTTGCTCCAACTGACGTGAGCGGTGTGTCACGGGAGGAATCCAAAATGATCCCGTCCAAAGCGGGAGCATTCTCCGAGTGGCGCGTCATCCGGTCGGAGTTGGTAAACGCTGGGCGACAAGAAAGGAGTAAATCGCGTCGTCGCCCTCGGTCTGCCTCGTCGGAGGACCCGGCCGATGCACTTGTCGTGGCGCTTTGACGCTGCGGCAGCAGACTGGTATGCTGTCGCCGTGAGATCTTCCCCAGCGTTTATCCGCCCCATTCGGGCGGGACTGGCGACGCTTGTCGTCATAGGAGCGGTCCTGGGTCAAACGCCGGGCGCTCCGACCTCGCGGGCCACGACGCTCCAAGAGGCCGCGCGCGTTGGCGATCTGGCGAAGCTCCGTCTGTTCCTGAGCTCCGGCGCCGACCCCAACCAGCGTGACGGCAACGGCAACCGTCCTCTCATCGAGGCCGTGGCTGCCGGGCATCTGGATGCGGTGCGCGCGCTCATCGCGGCGGGCGCTGATTCCAACCTCACATCGGCCGGCGGGCGAACGCCGCTGATCGAAGCGGCCATTCGCGGACGGATGGAGATCGCGCGGCTGCTGATTTCCGCCGGCGCCGACCTCAACGTCAGCGAGCGCGGCGCGGGAACGGCGCTCGAAGCCGCCGAACGCGAGGGTCACACCGGGCTTGCGGGCCTGCTGCGCCAGTCCGGCGCCCGCACGTCGGGAAGATCGGTGGGAGATACAGTCTGTGTCCGACCATGGAAGGGCGACGGCTATTGTGGCGTGGTCGAGGCCATCGACAGGAACGACTATCGCCTCCGGATCACCCAAATCGTGGGGTGCGCCAACGGTTGCTCCGCGATGGCGGCGTGTTCGGCCGGCAAGCCGGTTGGCGGCAGCGGCGGTCTCCACGCCGGAGACGTAATCACCGCGGCCAGTTCCTGCCTTACTCATACGGGGGTGATTCCGTGAGCCGGCCGAAGGGCCTGTTTCGCCGGCCCGCAATCTTCCTTGTCGCTTGGGGGTGCACGACGACTTGGCTGTCACCCGCTAGCGCCCAGAGTAATGGCGGCTTCCAATTCGATGGAATCACCCACGTTTCCTGGTGGTTCGACGAGTACGCCTCTGCAGCCGCCACCGCGTCGCGCAACAGTTTGGCCGCCACCAACGCCAATTGGGCGGGGGTGCTGGTCACCTGGTACCAGCCCAGCATTACAGCCAACGCCATGGCTCCCAGTTCCACCCAGACCCCGACCGACGCGGCGGTCCGGCAAGCCATTCAGGAATTCCACAACCTGGGAATCAAGGTGATGCTGAAGCCCCACGTCGACGTGAACGATGCTGCCAGTTCGTGGCGGGGCAACATCAAGCCCGCCAGTCCTGACATCTGGTTTTCGAACTATACCCAATTCATGGTTCAGTACGCGCAAATGGCCGACTCCCTGGGAGTCGAGATGCTCTGCATCGGCACCGAGCTGAAGACGGTCAGCGGCGCGGCCAACCAGGCTCGCTGGTACAGCGTGATCGACGCCATTCGGGCCGTATATAAAGGCGCGCTGACCTATGCAGCCAACGCCACATCGGCGGCTGACGAGTTCACCTCCGTTTCCTTCTGGGACCGAGTCGACGTGATCGGCCTCGACGGCTACTTTGCGCTCACCAATCGCGCCGACCCCACGCTGGCCCAACTGGTGGCCGCCTGGCGGCGAAATTCCAGCGGCCTGGACCTGGTGGCCACCGTCGCCAATTTCTATAACGCGCGCCAGAAACCGATCATCTTCACGGAAATCGGCTACAAGAGCTCGGCCGGCGCAAATACCGAGCCCTGGAACTACAGCCACGTGGGAGCCTACGATCCCACCGAGCAGCGCAACTGTATAGACGCGGCCTTCACGGTGTGGAGCCAGTGGTCCTCCTGGCTGCAGGGCTTCTTCTGGTGGGATTGGCCGGTGCCCGCGCCCTCCGCTACCGACACCGATTACAACCCGCGCGGCAAACCGGCGGCTGATCTGCTGCGCGTCTGGCAGTCGCCGCCCGATCCCCAAAACGCGGTGACCAATGCCGCCAGCTACCGCACTGATGCGGTCGCGCCGGGCGCCATCGTCAGCCTTTTCGGCGCGAGCCTGTCCGCCGGGACCAATCAAGCCAGCGCCATTCCCCTGCCCACTACCCTGGGAGACACCAGCGTGACCTTCAACGGCATTCCGGCGCCGCTCTACTTCGCCTCGCCCAATCAGGTCAATGCGCAATTGCCGTTCGAGGTGGTCGCCGGCAGCGCTATCGCGGAGGCGACTTCCAAGTCCGGGATCGCGCTCACCCAGTTTGCCGTCGCTGCGGCCGGTCCGGGAATCTTCACCCTCAACGCTACCGGCACGGGAGACGCGGCGGTGATCGACGCCGTGACCTACGCGCCCGTGACACCCAGCCAACCCATCGCCGCCGGCGCCTATCTCGGGATCTTCTGCACGGGACTGGGAGCGGTTACGCCGGCCGCCACCACCGGCGCCGTGCCCGCCAGCCCGGCCCCGCAGACCACGGTGAAACCCACTGTCCTGATCGACGGCCAGCCGGCGAACTTGTCATGGGCCGGCCTCGCCCCCGGGTTCGTGGGCCTGTATCAGGTCAACGCGCAGGCGCCTGCCACGCTCACCACCGGCACGCATCAGCTTCAGATCGTGGTGAACGGGGCCGCCAGCAATACGGTAGCGTTCGCGGTTCGCTAGCCTCGTCAGCCCGAGTCCGGGCACTGCGGACCGCGTTGGCCCTGCCTAACGCCGTGGCGTTTACCGGCGCCACCGGTCGGATCGTCGCCCACTCGGAGAGAGCCGTGAGCGGCATCCCGGTGGATCATTCCGGGCAAGACGGGGGCTGACGAAACGTTCACTGTGCCAGATGCAGTTCGAGTAACTATAGGCGCCTTTGAGACCAGCCATCGATCCTCCGCTCCATCCGCCCGCCCTCACTCCGCGATAGCTAATGTCGCAACGTTGCTCGCCGCGGTTCCCAGTTGAAAAACTACCGGCACGGCCCCCCCTATGGGCGCGTCGCTCGGAATCGTGAAGTTCACCTGGGTTACCCCGGGGAGACCCGGAGCGGGGCCTGCGTAAGTGACCGTGGCCTTGCCGCCGCCGACTAAGACGACCGGCGCCGGCTGCGGTATGAGCAGCTCGGGATTCACAAATCCCAGGCCGGCGCCGAATGACTGAATCGTCTCGCCGCGTTGCGCTTTCGCGGCAACGTCGATCACCGCGCCGCCGCCGTGCTCCGCTGCCAGCGGGCCGTTGATCGTGCCATCGAGCGTGTACAGCCCCGGCGCCCAATACGCCAGGCCCAGCGTAAGCGGGCCCGACGCCGTTTCTCCCCTCGCCACCTGCAACGTCAGACCCCCTTCGGGCGGAATTACGAAGTTGATTTGCATCGGTGAGACGTAGTAGAGCAGGGCCGCAACGCCATCGATCTCCACGCGCGTGCCCGCCAGTTCGTGTGGCAGGGGGAAGGTCATGGCCTGCGCCGTGCCACCCGCCAGGTTGGTTCCGAAAATCGTGGCCAGCGATCCGGTGGCCATGGATGTTCCATAGCCCGCCGAGTTGACCGCCGCGCCTATGGCCGGCGCCGGCGCGGACTGCTTGGCCAGGTACCACGCGCGCGCCGTCGAATCGCTGTGGAAGAAATCGAGCAGCATGGCGGCGACTTTTTGCGCGCCCGGCGGCGCGGGGTGGGCGCCATCGGCCGCCTGCAAATCGGAGCACGCCCAGGTGAGCCCGTCGATGCGCGGGTTCAGGCCGTCCGCCCACAGGTACGGTCCCCAGGCCAGCCAGGGGAAGCTGCCGGAGGCGGCGTCCAAATCGGCCGCCCCGCCGATCTGTTGCGCGATGAGCCATTTCACGGCGAAAGCGCTTTCGTAGGCATAGGGTTCGGGATTCAGCGTGCTGTCCGCATAGCCGCCGTAGATGCGGCTCGAAAGGTACGCCATCTTCAGGTTGGGAAACCGCGCCCGCGCCTGCTGGAGCACAGTCTGGATTTCGGATTGCAGCGTCTGCGCGTACTGCGGAAACGGCGCGGTGGGGTTGGCGTCGGCTTCCTTGAGCCAGATCGCCTGCACCTGGGCGTCGCTCACGCCGGCCGCCTGCAAGCGCTGCTCCACGGTGGACCAGTATTGCGCCGGCTGGGTGGCGATGGCGTAGGCCGTTTCTCCGCCCACCGCGCCATCCACCGCCTGCACGTGCGCATCCTTGAGCTTGTCGGCTTGGGCCAGAGGAAGAAACGCGGTGAACTCGTCGGTGGTATTGGACATTCCCACCGAGAGCAGAACGATCTTGCCGTTGGGATCGGGATTGCCCGCCGAATCGCGTGGCGCAACCTGGGCCGCCATCTCGATACCGAGCGTTTCGTGCGCGGGCGGGCGGACGTTGCCGCCGGGATAGAGAGAAACCTGCTGGCCCTGATACGCCGCTGGAAACGGATCGATAAAGGGAGTGAAACCGACCGTCGTCCGGCTACAGTTGGAACCCCAGGCCGCCGACGCAGCCAGGAGCCACGCGACTACGGGCTTCATCGAACTACTGGTGTAACACGCGGCGGCGGGGAAAGTCGCGCTCACGGCTTCTCTGCGTTGGTGGCGAGGCAGACCCTGGTTCGGTATCCACTTTCGGCTTCAGCTCGGGCGCCGGCATCGCGCATTCCAACTTGCCGGGGGATGAAATCGTACTAAGCGCGGCCTTGCTTGTTTGCCCCGATTGCCGTTTCTCAAATATACTGCCCTCGAAGGAGGGGAAGCAGATGTCACCATCATCAGGAGCAGGCGCCCGCAAGGCGCTCAGCACGAGGAGTTTCGCCCGGCCGGACGAAATCCGGTCTTTCGAGAAAGGCAGGATGGAGGTAATCACCCTTGGCGGCGTGACCCTGGGTAAAGCCACCTTTGAGCCAGGCTGGAAATGGTCCACTTGCGTTAGACCGATCGCTAAGACCGATAGTTGCCAGGTGTCGCATCTGGGCTACCAGCTATCGGGCCGCATGCACATCGTGATGGACGACGGGTCCGCAAAAGAGATCGGCCCTGGAGAGGTTTGTTCGATACCTCCGGGCCATGATGCCTGGGTTATCGGCAACGAACCTGTTGTGATTCTCGACGTCGCCGGGGCGGGCGAATACGCTAAGCACTAACCCTGAATTCCCAGGTTCGGCGCACTGTCGGCTTCAGCCGTGCCGCAAGAGACTTCACCCCATGCGCACGGTCTTGACGTTGACGAATTCGCGGATGCCACAGGCGCTCAGCTCGCGGCCGTAACCGGAGCGCTTTATTCCGCCGAAAGGCAGGCGCGGGTCCGATACCACGATGCCGTTGATGAAGACCATGCCGGCCTCGAGATCGTCGGCCAGACGCCGCTGCTCGGCGGGATCGTTGGTCCAGGCGCTGGCGCCCAGGCCGAATTCGGTGTCGTTGGCCAGGCGGATGGCGTCGTCAATGCCATCGGCGCGGAAGAGTGAGGCCACCGGGCCGAAAAGCTCTTCGCAATACGCCGGGGAATCGCTCGGCGGGTCGGCCAGCACGGTGGGCGGGTAGTAGTTGCCGGGCCCGGGGAGCGGCTCTCCGCCGGTGAGCAGCCGCGCGCCCATCAGCACGCTGCGGCGCACCTGCCGGTCGAGACCTTCGAGAATATCCGGCGTGGCGAGGGGGCCAATTTGCGTGCTTTCCTCCATCGGGTCGCCCACCCGGAGCGCCTCCATGGCGGCCACGAAGCGCCGTTCGAAATCGCCGGCGACGCGCCGGTCCACGATGAAACGCTTGGCGGCGATGCAGGATTGGCCGTTGTTGAGGGTGCGCGCTTCGGCGGCGGCCGCCGCCACGCGATCGAGGTCCGCGCTGGGCATTACGATGAAGGGGTCGCTTCCACCCAGCTCCAGCACGGTCTTCTTGATCTGCCGCCCGGCCTGCGCGGCCACTTGCGCGCCGGCCGGCTCGCTGCCGGTCAGCGAGACGCCTTTCACGCGGGCGTCGTCGATGACGCGCGCGACCTGCGCCGCGCCGATAAGAAGCGTCTGGAACACGTCTTCCGGAAGGCCCGCCCGCCGGATGAGCGCCTCAATCTCGACGGCGCACTGCGGCACATTGGAGGCGTGCTTCAGCAGGCACGTGTTGCCGGCCATCAGGGCCGGGGCGGCGAAGCGGAACACCTGCCAGAACGGAAAGTTCCACGGCATCACCCCCAGCAGCGGGCCGATGGGCTGGTAGCGGATGAAGGCGCGGCCGGCGCCGGCCTCGACGGGCTCGTCGGCCAGCAGGCGCTCGCCCGATTCGGCGTAATACCGGCAGGCCCAGGCGCACTTGGCCGCTTCGGCGCGCGCGGCGGCAATGGGCTTGCCCATTTCGTTCGTCATGATGCGCCCGATGCGGTCTTTCTCCGATTCCAGGATGCCGGCCAGGTTGGAGAGCCAGCGCGCGCGCTCCGCGAACGGCGTTTTGCGGTATCCGCGGTAGGCCGCCTCGGCGCGGGCCAGCTTGTCTTCGATGCGCGCCTCGGCGAGTTCTTCGAATAGACGCAGGGTCTCGCCGGTGGCCGGGTTAATGGAAGCGATCACAGATCCATTGTAGTAAGGCCGCCGCCCGGTGTACGGTAAGAACTGTGCGGGAACGGAACCGAGCCCTGTATTTGGGATTCCCGGCCGCGGCGGGGGCGCTGATGGTCTTCGCGTGGCTGGCCCACGGCGCGCTGCGCGAGCAAACCGCGGGCTTTGACGCGGCGGTGCGCGGCGCGGTCCATGCCTGGGCCACGCCCAGCCTCACCCTGGTCATGATATGCGCCACGCAATTGGGGTCGGCGCCTTTTCTGCTCGTGGTGGGGGCGCTGACGATTTGGCGGCTGGCCGCCGCCGGGCGCAAACACGCGGCCGTGTTGCTGACCGTGGCAGCCCTTGGCGGCGAAGCCCTGGACCAGATCCTGAAACTATGTTTTCACCGGCCCCGGCCGGAGGCCTTCTTCGGGCTGGCGGACCCGCCCACCTACAGCTTCCCCAGCGGACACGCCCTCACCGCTACCTGCTTTTACGGAGTGCTGGCGGCGGTGCTGGCGGCGCGCCTGCGGCCCATGGCGGCCAAGGCCGGCGTGTGGGCGCTGGCCGCCGCCCTGGTTGCGCTGATTGGGCTCTCGCGAGTGTACATGGGGGTTCACTACCCCAGCGACGTGCTGGCAGGCTATGCGGCCGCGGTGGTTTGGATGGCCGCCGTACGGGCTGGATACGGCGTATGGCGGCGGCGCGGCCGTGGAGCGACCTCGTAGATTCAATCTCCCAGCCTGAACCCTCCGCCGTTCAGGCGGGCAGCGCCTTTGTTCTGTCCGACGTGGCGCAGACTCTCAGTCTGCCGTCTCCGCACTCTTGCGGAGACGTTCTATTGGAGGCCAACGATGCGTCCCCAAGAGTGGGGACGCGGCAGACTGAGAGTCTGCGCCACCATCTGCAGGCGATCAGGCGCCAGCCACGTCGACTACCTGGCCGAGAATTTGTACATCGTGGTGGTGTGGTAGGTGGCCCCGGGTTCCAGGGTGGTGGTGGGGAACGCCGGGTGGTTGGGCGAATCCGGATAGTGCTGCGTCTCCATGCAGAACGCGCTGCGCCGCGGATACGTCTTGCCGCCCTTGCCGTGGACGGTCCCGTCCAGGAAATTGCCGGTGTAGAACTGCATGGCCGGCTCGGTGGTCCATACCTCGAGGACGCGTCCGGTTCCCGGCTCGTAGGCTTCGGCGGCCTTGGTCAATCCTCCGGCCCCCTTGTTCAGGATCCAGTTGTGGTCATAGCCCTGGCCGAATTTGAGCTGCTGGTCGTCCTGTCCAATCCGCGCGCCGATGGCCGTGGATTTGGTGAAATCGAACGGCGTGCCCGCGACCGGGCGCAGCTCTCCGGTGGGAATCAGGCCGGAATCCACCGGCGTGAAGCGGTCCGCGTTAATGGTTACCTGGTGCTGGAGAATATCGCCTTCTCCCTGGCCCGCCAGGTTGAAGTAGCAGTGGTTGGTCAGGTTCACCACGGTCTCTTTGTCGGTGGTGGCGGTATAGTCGATTTTCAGCTCGTTGTTGTCGGTCAGGGTGTAGACCACTTTGGCGGTGAGGGTCCCCGGGAAGCCCGCCTCGCCATCCTTGCTGACGTAGGTGAGCTCCAGCGCGGCGCCGTCGGGGCTTTTCGCCTCCGCGGCCGTCCAGACGCGCTTATCGAAGCCCGCCGGACCGCCGTGCAGGGTGTTGTCGGCGTCGTTTTTCGGCAGCGTGTACTGCTTGCCGCCAAGGCTGAACTTGCCATGGCCGATGCGGTTCCCGTAGCGGCCGATCAGGGCATTCAGGTAGGCCGTCTGCTTCATCCAGCCATCCAGGCTGTCCGGGCCCAGAACCACGTCCGCATACTTGCCGGCGCGGTCCGGCGCGGTGAGCGAAGCCACGGCTCCGCCATAGGTGATAATGGCGGCCTGCATCCCTTTCGCGTTGGTCAGCGTGTAGATGTCGATGGGCGCGCCATCGGGCATCGTCCCGTAAGCCTTCTTTTCCACGTTCGAAGTTCCTTTCCCGGCCGGCGGCGGGGCACAGGAGGCCAAAATCAGCAGGCCCATAACCGCGCCGGCGGCGCATCGCGTCTGAATCATGAGTTTCTCCGTGACGTCAGCGCCCGCGCCTGTGCCGTTCCCCGCCGCCCAGCGCGCCGGCATCGATGAGCGCGGCCACAATCAGGACCAGCAGGTTGATTCCGTGGATGGGCCTTCCGGTGTTCACCAGCCAGGCGTAGACGATGGTGGTGATGGGAAGAAACACAAAACCCAGGATTGGCACGATCAGGCCGTCGTAGGCCCGCCCCAGATAGTTCGAAAACAGAAACATGAGGGCCAGCACAACCCTTGGGAAGGCCAGAATCACAATCAGCATTAGGCAGGGCATATTCGAGTATGACGCAACTGCCTGCAATTCTCGCAGAATTCGAGGCCGGTGGAAAGGGCGGTCCGCAATCTCAGTGGGATAAGGCTCCCGCCTTGTCAAGTGGGATAAGGCTCCCGCCTTGTCGAGTGGGATAAGGCTCCCGCCTTGTCAATCCGAGCGAAGCTCGGACGCACGCTCGCGCCCGAGCTTCGGCATCCTGCTTTTGCCCGGCGTCCGGCGCCGGCGCGAGGAGCGCCGGCCAAAAGGCCGGCGGCAAGCCCGAAGGCTTGGCCCCACACCGGCGCCTTCCAGCCCGCCGCCACAGTGATACACTCGGTGCATTGGGAACTTTTCGCTGAAGAGTGGGTTAACAAACATATGGTTGAGGTTACAGGTCTCCTGGGGAGGGTGGCCGGCGCCCCGATTCGGAAACGCGCCATCACCAATCACCGGACTTTGAACGAGGCGTACGATTATCCCAAGCCGAGCTCGTTTTCGCGCGGCGTGCGCGTCGATCTGGGCGGGGTGGTCATGCTGCTGATCTCCGGCACGGCGAGCATCGACGAGCATGGCCGGACCGTTCACATCGGCGATTTTCGGGCCCAGACGCGGAGGACCTACCAGAACATCACCCTGCTGCTCGAATCGGAAGGCGCCACCTGGAAGGACGTGGTCCGCACCACCTGCTACCTGCGGGACATCGAGCGCGACTACGCGGCCTTCAACGAGGAGCGCACGGCCTTCTACAAAGAGCAGGGTCTCGATCCGTTGCCGGCCTCGACCGGCATTCAGGCGATTCTGTGCCGGCCGGAGCTGCTGGTGGAGATCGAGGCGATGGCGATCATCCGCGCGGAAAACCAGGGTTGACCGGCGAAAGCGCCTGTCCCACGGCGCCGTATCAGTTCTGTTAATGGCTGGATAAGCGGTGTCTGGTTTCCCCAGTGCTGCGCCGCGGACTACACTGAGCCTTCGTGCCTAAAACCTTGGTTGCCGAAGGGCTCGCTCTTAGCCATTCTCGGGGGGCGGACGTGCCCCTCATTGAAAAGACGATTTCCGAGTTGCTCGCCCACACGGCGCGGAAGTTCCCCGACCGCGAAGCCCTGATTGTGTGCCACCAGGGCGTCCGCCTGACGTGGAGCGAATTGGATCGGGAGGCCGCTCGAACCGCCCGCGGGCTGGCCGGCCTGGGTCTGAAACCCGGCGACCGCGCGGGCATCTGGGCCAGCAACTACCTGGAGTGGCTGCTGCTGTTCTACGGCGCGTCGCGGGCGGGGGTGGTGCTGGTGAACGTCAACCCGGCCTACCGCTCCCACGAGCTTCGCTACGTGCTCCAGAAGTCCCACATCAAGGCGCTCTTCCTGAAGGAAAAGGACGCGCGCGCGAACTATCGCGAGATCCTGGCGGAATCGCGTAACGGCGACGACCTCCCGCTCGAGCACGTGGTGTGGATCGGCGACAGTTCCTGGGACCAGATGATCGAGGCCGGAAAGGACGTCGACTGGAGAGGCGCGCCGGGCGACATCGCCAACATCCAGTACACTTCCGGCACCACCGGTTCGCCCAAGGGCGCGATGCTCACGCACCGCAACCTGGTGAACAACGGCATGGCCATCGGCCTGGCGCTGAAGGCCACCGAGGAAGACCGCATCTGCGCGCCGGTTCCGCTGTACCACTGCTTCGGCTCGGTGATCGGGGCCATGGTGTGCTGCGTGAACGGCGCCGCGCTGATTCTGCCCTCGGCCCAGTTCGAGGCCCTGGCCACCTTGCAGGCCGTCGAGCGCGAGCGGGCCACCGCGTTATACGGGGTCCCCACCATGTACGTGGCCGAGCTCGAACACCCGCAGTTCGCGAGTTTCGACCTCCACTCGCTCCGCAAGGGCGTGATGTCGGGCGCGCCGTGCCCCATCGAGCTCATGAAACGCGTGGGGGAGCGCATGCACATGGAGCGCATGACCATACCCTACGGCCAAACCGAATCGTCGCCGGTCATCACCATGGCGAGCGTGGACGATCCGTTCGAGCGCCGCGTGATGACCGTGGGGGCGGCGCTGGCCAATACCGAAGTGCGGATCGTCGATTCCAAGACTCACCAGACGCTGCCGGTGGGCGAACAGGGAGAGTTGTGCACCCGCGGGTACCTGGTGATGAAGGGCTATGACGGGGACCCCAAAGCCACCGCCGCGGTCATCGACCACGATGGATGGCTGTACACCGGCGACTTGGCCATCATGCATCCCGACGGCTACATCAGCTTCAAGGGCCGCGCCAAGGACACCATTATCCGGGGAGGCGAGAATATTTATCCGCGCGAGGTGGAGGATTACCTGCACACCCACCCCAAGATCGCCGATGTGCAAGTGGTGGGACTGCCGCATGAAAAGCTGGGCGAGACGGTGCTGGCATGGATTCAGTTGAAGACCGGTCAGGAAGCCACGGCGGAGGAAATCCAAGCCTTCTGCCGGGGCAAGATCGCCTACTTCAAGGTCCCGCAGTACATCCGTTTCGTGGACGGCTTCCCGATGACGGTGAGCAAGAAGGTGCAGAAATTCCTGATCCGCGAGCAGGAAATCAAGGAACGCGGCCTGGAAGAGATTGCGCGGCGCGCCACCGCGTAGGTCCTCGACCGCCTGAACATGTTCCTTTCTTGTGGGGCAGGATGACATCCTGCGGCGGGTTGAAAACCCGCCCGGAGCGCCGGTTCCCAACCGGCGCGCAGCTTGACAAGCTGCCCCACAAAGCCGGCGCGAGCGCCGCGCTCCGGCGAGCCCTCACATGACGCAGCCGTACCGCTGCGCCGCTTCGGCGCGGAAAGTGTGGGCTTGCTCGGGGTTCCGCGCATCGGCGAAGGCTTCCGCCAGGTCCGACGCCGCCATGCACAGATCGCTTTTCACCTTCGGACAATTCAGGTTGATTTGCGGCCCACGGCCCCGCGATTCCAGCGCGCAGGCCGCGTCGGGCATGTTCGCGTACATTTGCGCGATGCCGGTCAAAGTGGCGGGCGCGAACCCTTCGAGCATGCCTTTGGCTTCGAGCGCCGCTACCGCCCGCCCGGACTGGCCCATGGCCCAATAGGCCCCGGCCAACCCGTCGTAGAACAGCGGCATGCCCGGATTCAGGCTTCTTCCCTGGAGGAATGCCTCCACGGCCTCGGCCGGACGCCCCAGGCTCGAGTAATCGCTGCCCAGAGCGAGATACAACTCGGGCAGGCCGATGCGCACGCCCAGCGGTTTGCCGTGCGCGAGCTGCGCCGCGTCGAAACCCTTGGCCGCGGCTTGCGAGATGGCCCGCGCGCGCAAGAGCACCGCGACCGACTTCTCATACCAGGGCCGGCTTTGCGGGTTGGACGCGCCTCCCATGAGGTCCGCCTTGAAGGCGTAGTAGATGCCCAGGTAGGTGGGAGGCAACTCCGAGGACCGCTCGACGGGCAGCGGCTCGACTATGGCCCAGGAGACTTCCTCTTCCCGGATGGCGGAGTCGATATTGCGGCGGCCGTCCTGCTCCCACAGCGCCTTGGCCAGGGCATCGCGCAGCCGGACGCAGCGCGGGCTGGTGGGGACGTCGGCGGAGGCCAGCGTCAGATTGTCCCGCCAGTCCAGGTTGCGCGCGAACGTGCGCCCGGCGTAGAGCGCCAGCAGGACGCCCAGCGCCACCGGCGCCCACCGCCCGCCCCGCGGCCGGTACAAGAGGCCCACCACCGCAAATGCGAACGCCAGGGACGGAAGATACAAGAACCGTTCCGCCATCATCGACCGAATGGGGAAGATCAAGTTCGACGTCGGAAGCAGCGCCATTCCGAAGAGCCCGGCCAGAAAGAACATGAGCGGGTCCTTCCGCCGCCGCGCGACGGCAGCGGCCAAAATGGCAACCACCACGCCCGCCGCCAGCCACGCGCCCCCATCCCCCCAGCCGGCCAGCGGAATTTGGGCGTAGGAATAGTCGCTTGAGAGGCGTAGCGGGCAGACCAGCAGCCACAAGTACTTTCCGATCACTTTGACGGCGGTGAAACGCGCCGTCCAGAAGCCGGCCGATTGCAGCGGGTTGTCGATATACACGAGCTGCGGCCAGGCCGCCTGGCTGAAGACCCACGCGCGCACCAGCCCCAGGACCGCCAGCGAAGCCGCCACCGCGGCATAAGCCGGAATGCGCCGGCGTACGCCCGCCGGCGCTTGGAAACTGAGGTCCCAAAGCAGCATCAGCCCCGCCAGCACGGCAGCGCTCTCCTTGGAAAACACGCCGGCGCAGGCAATCGCGAAGAGGCCAACCGCGCGCAGGCCGCCGTACGACGTCGACCGGACGTAATACAGAAGCCCGCCCAGAACGGCCATGCCGGCCAGCAGGTCCGCCCGGCCGACGATATTGGCGACCGACTCGGTGGCCACCGGGTGCGCGGCCCACAGCGCGGCGGCGAAAAAAGCCGGCCCGGCGCGCCGGAACAACAGCAGCGCCAGCTCATAGGCCAGCAGGACGTTCCCGGCGTGCAGCAGGAAATTGATCCAGTGATATCCCGCCGCATCCCCTCCGTTGCCCAGGACGGCGTAGTTGAACAACAGCGATGCGGTAGTGATGGGGCGGTACAAGCGATCGCCGGGGAGTGGCCACCAGTAGTCCTTTTGCACGATGAGCGCCAGGTTGCGTGCGCTAGCTTCCCGAATGCGCGCGTCCTGCGCCACGATCACCCGCGAATCCTGGGCCAGCTTCAGCCCGAACGAATCCGAGTAAGCCAGCAGCGCAATTGCGACCAGGGCCGCGCGCACCAGCCAGGCCGCCCGGCGGTCCTCGGGCCGGTCGTCGCGTTTGGGAGTGGGACGTTTGGAAGGGCGCATCGGGCGTTGGGTGGAAACGCCACAAGTGTAACACCGTGGTGGGGCCAGGCTTCAGCCTGCCGACGGCCTCTCAGCCGGCGCTTTGGTTCCCCGGGTTGCCGAACTGCCGGTTTTGGCGTACCTTGAAGGGCATGGATGTGCACCTCGGCAACCCCGATCTACAGGCCAAGGTCGACCGCTGGGTAACCGAAACCGGACGCGGCCCCGACGAGCTGATCGAGGACGCCATGGCCGGTTATTTCGACGAGATGGCCCGGACACGCCAAATACTCGATAGCCGCTACGACGACTTGAAGAGCGGCAGGGTGAAGCCCATTGACGGCGAGGAGTTTTTTGAGAACCTTCGCCGCCGCGAGGACGAATCGCTCGGGAAACATCCGCCTCAATGACGGCGGAGCGGGGCTTCCTCCTTCACCCGCTTGCGGCGCGGGACATCACCGAGATTTGGGAACGCATCGCGGAAGATAGCCCGCTTGCCGCCCGTCGCGTGCGCGAGGAAATCCTGAGCAAGATTCGTGCCGCGGTTCCATTTCCCAATCGGGGCCACAGCCGCCCGGACCTCACCTCACGGCCTCTCCGCTTCATTCTGGCACGTGAATACCTGATTGCCTACGCGCCTGAAGAAAAGCCCCTCTGGGTCGTCGCGGTCATCCACGGACGACGCAGCCCCCGCGTGATGGCCGCAATCCTCAGAGGCCGGGAGCGACGTTTCTAGCGCTTGGCGACCGCCAATGCGCCGGCGGCAGGCCAAAAGTCCCGACCCACGACGCAAAAACCCGGCGGAAGGGTTTCTTCCGCCGGGCCACGTCGTTCCAAATTGACCCTGTATTGGTAACTTCCTGGTCCCCTTCTCGTCGGGGCTACTCCACTATATCACTGAACTGCGGCTTTGTTGATATAGTCCAGGCGCGGAAATCGGGCGTCCAGGTAGTCGTTCCCCTCGCTCGCAATCCGCGACGGGTCGGGACCTTGCCCCCGCGGCGGCATCTCGCCGTAGGCGCCATAGAACCGCTCCACCACGTCCATCCCCGAGACCACCTTTCCGATCGGCGCGAATCCCTGCTTATCCAGCGTTTTGTTGTCCCTCAGGTTAATGAACAACTGCGTGGAGCGCGAATGGGGCCCGTCTTTGGCATAGGTCACCGCGCCCCTGACGTTGCTCTGCTTCACGGGATCGTCCGGCAGATACGCGTTGGACCACAGGCGGTTGGCGCCCACATCGCCGCTTACGCCAAACTGCACCACGAAATTGCGCACCACGCGGAAAAAGCGGTTGCCATCGTAGTACCCGGTCTTGACCAGCGAGTAGAAATGGTCGGCCCCCGCCGGCGCCCAGTCGCGATGCGCCTCGATGACCACCGTCCCCTTGGAAGTGTCCAGCCTCACGTTGAAAACATCGGGGGTCTTCTCATTCTTGGCGGCCGGCGCGGCCTCCTTCTGGCTTTCGCTCGACGACGAACACCCCGCCAGCGCCAGCAGCGCCGCCGCGCCCAGCGCCATCCCGCACGTTCTTCGCATCGATACCCCAGTATGCCATGCTGTAGGTGGGTCGGATGGCCGCCTACGACGATTTCGCCTGGTTCTACGACCGCTATTGGAACGAGGAGTTCCACGACGCGGCCTTCCCCATCCTGGAGCGCATCTGGCTGCCGCGGGTCGCCCCTGGCGCCCGCATCCTGGACGTGTGCTGTGGAACCGGACGCCTGGCCGCGCTGCTGGGGGCGCGCGGCTATCTGGTGACCGGAGTGGATGCCTCCCGGGAGATGATACGTCACGCCCGCCTGAACGCGCCCACCGCCCGGTTCCACGTGGCCGATGCCAGCCAATTTGAGCTTCCCGGCCGCTTCGACGCGGCTGCCTCCACCTTCGACAGCCTCAACCACCTGCTTACCAGGGAAGCCCTCGAAGCCGCCTTCCGCCACACCGCCGCCGCGCTCGAGCCGGGCGCTTCGTTCGCCTTCGATATGCTGCTGGAGGACGCCTATCGGACCCACTGGGGAGAATCCTTCGCGCTGGTGCGCGACGATCACGCTTTGACCATCACCGGAGGGGCCTACGATTCCCGCCGCCGCGCGGCCCGCTGCACGGTCACCATGTTCCGGCTGCTGGAAGGCGCATGGCGGCGGTCGGACGCGACCATCGAGGAGCGCTGCTTCACCCCCGCCGAGATCTCCTCGGCGCTGGGCGCCGCGGGCTTCGGCGAGATTTCGTGCTATGACGCGGGCGACCTCGGCATGGCCGGGCAATTGGGCGAGGGCCGCACCTTCTTCGTCGCCGTCCGGATGTGACGGCCGCCGCGCCCGGCCCCTACGAAGGGAGCTGCCCGCCTTCCCGCTGATAATCGCGCAGGTACGCGCTCATCATGCGGTCGTGGAGGCCGGTGTGGTCCCTCAGCCAGCCTTTGCAGAAATCCACCAGCTCGGAAACTCCGGCGGCGTCGCCCGCCTCCGCCCGTTGCACGGCCAGCCGCACCCGCTTGCGCGCCGCGTCGTGCGATTGCAGGTGCCAGGCGTAGCCGGCGTACCGGCTGGCCCGCATCAGGCGCTCCTCGTGCGCGAAGTGCGCGCCCACGTGCATCGCCAGTTGTTGGGCGGCGGCCTGCACACGGTCCGCCGGCGCGCCCGCGGCCACCGCCAGGCGCAATTCCTCCATGGCGTCGAAGACTTCCATGTGCTCCGCGTCGAACGCCGCAAAATAGACCGGACTCACGTTTTTTCGGTTATACGTCCGCATGGCCTTGCCTCCGAATGTCAGTCCATTCTAGCGCAATCCGGAGTTTTAGAGCTTAATGGCGATTAATGACCGGTTTCGGAACTGTGCGCATTCGCCCAGGGAGGCGCTTGCCGGCGCCACGACAGACGACCAAAACCGATCGTCTGTCCCACTGCCGGGCTGGGCGACAGCCGGCCAAAAGCCTCAGCGCGCTAGCGCCTCGTCCGGCGGCGGCGCGGGTTGCTTGTGCTTGCACTCGGCGTTGGGGCACTGCCAGAACGCGCCCGCCTTGAGCCACTTCTCCACCAGGTAGGGGCTGCCGCACTTGGGGCACTTCTCGGCCACCGGCTTGCCCCAGGCCACGAACTTGCAGTCCGGATAGCGGTTGCACCCGTAAAACGTCTTCCCGCGCTTGGAACGGCGCTCCACCACCTCGCCTTCCGTGCACTCCGGGCACTTCACCCCGATGGTCTTCTGCTTGACGTACTTGCAGGCGGGATAGTTCCCGCAGGCGGTGAACTCGCCGAAACGGCCCGTCTTGAGCGCTAGGTTGGAACCGCACTGCGGGCACTTCTCATCGAGCTTCTGGTCCGGCTTCCTCTGCTGGCCGCCCACCGGTTTGGTGGTCTTGCAGTCGGGGTACCCGGTGCAGGCGTAAAAGGCGCCGAAACGGCCCTTCTTGAGCACCATCGAGCGCCCGCAATTCTCGCAGTATTCCTCGTCGCCCTGCTCGCTCAGGTCGGAGGTGTCCACGTCCGGCAGATCCACCGTGAGCTCGCGCGTGTAGGTGCACTCGGGATAACCGGTGCACGCGATGAAGCTGCCGTGCTTGCCCCATTTGATCACCAGGGGTTTGCCGCACTTCTCGCACTTCAAGTCGGTGGGTTTCTCCATCCGCTTGATGTCGGTCATGTGCTCTTCGGCGTGCTTCAGGTCGCGCTCGAACTTGTCGTAGAACTCCGCCATGGCCGCCCGCCAGTCGAGCTTGCCTTCCTCGATCTCGTCCAGCTCCTCTTCCATGCGCGCGGTGTACTTCACTTCGAAAATGTCGTCGAAGCTCTTCGAGCAGCAGGTCGGTCACCACCATCCCCAGCTCGGTGGGCTTGAAGCGGCCGCCTTCCTTGGTGACGTACTCCCGCTCCAGAATGGTGGAGATGATCGAAGCGTAGGTGGAAGGGCGGCCCACCCCGTCCGATTCCAGCTTCTTCACCAGCGTGGCTTCGTTATAGCGCGGCGGCGGTTCCGTAAAATGCTGCTCCGGCTGGAGAGCGCGCAGCCGCAGGCGCTCGCCTTCGGTAACCACCGGCAGGCGGTGCTTCAACTCCTCGTCTTCTTCGTCCGCCTGGTCCTTGCCCTCCTGGTAGACCTTCAGGTACCCTTCGAACTTCAGCACCGAGCCGGTGGCGCGGAACAGGTGCTCCACGCCGTTGTTCCCTTTGGCCGTCACATCGATGGTGGTCTGGTCGTAGAGCGCCGGCATCATCTGGGAAGCCACAAAGCGGTTCCATATGAGCCGGTACAGCTTCATCTCGTCTTCGGCCAGAAAGCGTTCCACCACTTCCGGCGCGAACGCCATGGAGGTGGGACGAACGGCCTCGTGCGCGTCCTGCGCCTCCTTCTTGGTGCGGTAGATGTTGGGCGAGTCCGGCAGGAACTCCCGGCCGAAATGCTCGGCGATGAAATCGCGCGCGTCGGCCACCGCGTCCTGCCCCACGCGCGTGGAATCCGTGCGCATGTAGGTGATCAGGCCGACCGCGCCTTCCTTGCCCACCTCGATGCCTTCATACAACCGCTGCGCCAGCATCATGGTCCGCTTCACGCTGAAACGCAGCTTGCGGGCGGCCTCCTGCTGCAATGTGGAAGTGATGAACGGGGCCACCGGGTTGCGCCTCTTTTCGCGCGTCCCCACGGATTTGACCACGTACTCCGCCCCTTCGAGAGCCGCCAGCACGGCCTCCGAGGCGGCCTGCGAGGCGATCTCCGCCGGCCGGTCGTCCAGCTTGAACAAGCGGGCCGAAAGCAGCGGCGGCTTCTTGGCCTGAAGCTCCGCGTCGAGGGTCCAGTATTCCCTGGGAACGAAGGCGCGAATCTCGCGCTCCCGCTCCACAATCACGCGCAGCGCCACCGTCTGCACGCGCCCGGCCGAGAGGCCGCGCCGCACCTTGTCCCATAGCAGCGGCGAGATCTTGTAGCCCACCAGGCGGTCCAGCACGCGGCGCGCCTGCTGCGCGTCCACCAGGTTGATATTCACCTGCCCGGGCTTCTCGAAAGCCTTCTCCACGGCCTTCTTGGTGATCTCGTTGAACATCACCCGATAGATCCGCGGCGCGTTCTTGCGGCTGTCCCGAAGCTCCTCCTGGAGGTGATGGCAGATGGCCTCTCCCTCGCGGTCCGGATCGGCCGCCAGGTATACGCTTTCCACGCTCCGGGCGGCCTGCCTCAGCTCGCCGATAAGCTTCTTCTTGCCTTCGATGACCTCGTACCGCGGCTCGAAACCGTGGTCGACGTCCACCGCCAGATCTCTCTTGGGAAGGTCCTTGATATGACCGAGCGAAGCCTTGACGATGTACTGCTTTCCCAGATATTTGTTGATGGTTTTCGCCTTCGCGGGCGATTCCACGATTACAAGAGCCTTGGCCATAATGAATTGTTCTGAAAACGGCGCCCCTCGCCGCACCGGAGATAATTGCGTTTACCCAGACGACGTTACCACACTTTGACGAAATTCTTGCCAGGGAGTTGTTTCACCAGACCCAACATCTCCAACTCGAACAATGCGGCGATCATCTCCGAGGCGGAGGAATCTTCCACCTTCTCAAGGAGATCGTCCAAATGTATGGCGGCGTCCACTTGCAGGGTTTCGAGGGCCTTGCGGGCCGCCGCCCCCAGCTCCGATGCCGGGTCGTCGAGCAGCGCTGCCTGCCCCGGCGTCCCGGCCGCCCCCTGCTCGCCCTCAATCCGTTTTCGGCCTTCATTTATTAGATGCCGGCGGGATTCGGCGGACAGCTCGGCGACCACGTCATTCCAGTCCTGCACCAGCTTGGCGCCCTGTTTTATCAATAGATTGGGGCCCCAGCTCGGCTTCGAGGTGATGTTGCCGGGCACCGCGAAAACCTCGCGGCCCTGGTCCAGCGCCAGCTTGGCGGTGATGGCCGACCCGCTGTATTGCGCGCCCTCCACCACCAGCACTCCCGCGCTCAGGCCGCTGATGATGCGATTGCGGATGGGAAAATTCTGCGGGAAGGCCGTCGCCCCCATGGGAAATTCCGAAACAATCAACCCCTTGGCGGCGATCTCCGCCGCCAGCTTGCGGTTCTCCGAGGGATATACCACGTCCGCGCCGCACCCCAGCACGGCGATGGTGCCGCCGCCCGCCCCTAGCGCGCCCTTGTGCGCGGCGCTGTCGATGCCGCGCGCCATTCCGCTGGCGATGGTCAGCCCGGCGTGCGCCAGATCCGCCGAAAGACGCTCCGCCACGGCCAGCCCGTAAGGCGTCGGCCTTCTCGTTCCCACCACCCCCAGGGTCACCGACTGCAACAACTCCACCCGCCCGCGCGCGAACAACAGAATAGGCGGGTCGTAGATCTCGCGCAACGCCCGCGGATAGCGCGGATCGCCCAGCGTCACCAGAACCGCGCCCACCAGCGCCATTTTCTCGTGCTGCCCGGCGGCGTCGTCGAACGCGCACCCGCTGGCGATGGATTGCGCCACCGACCCGCTCACCCCCGCGCCTTCCAACTCCGAACGCGAGGCGCGAAAGATGGCCCGCGGCGTGCGATAGCGGTCCAACAGCTTTCCCGCCGTCCGCGACCCAAGCCCCGGAACCAGCCGCAAAGCGAGCCAGTGCAGTTCCTCTTCGCGGCTAAGGACGGGGGATTCCATGCGAAGCTCCAAGCTAGCAGCAGCAGGCCGGACTGCGCAACTTCGCAAACTGTGGGACAGGCGCTTCCGCCCGTCAACCTGCCTCCAGCATTGTGGGACAGGCGCTTCCGCCTGTCAACCCGCTTCCGGCATTGTGGGACAGGCGCTTCCGCCTGTCAACCCGCTTCCGGCATTGTGGGACAGGCGCTTCCGCCTGTCGACCTTTCGGCAAGCATCTGGCCCTTTCCGAGCAATCGAGGCCCGCGTTTACCCGTACGAATACGCCCGTGCGCCCGCCGTATGTACTTGACTCCGCGCGAATAGGGTCCACAATTTAGGAGGAGGGAATATGATATTCCTGTTCGTGTCGTTGGCCTGTGTCGCCCTGTTCGCGGCCATCTTCGCGGCGACTTTCGCGATGGACCACTTCGCCTCGAAGTGGGAAGAGGCCGACGCCGCCACCTGGCGCGGCCGGTTCAGCCGTTGGGCGGACGACAACAAAGCGCTAGACCTCTTGCAGGGGCTGTCGGCCATGGCGTCGGCGCTGGCGTTTTTGGTGTTCTTTGTCGGGATGTTCTATACCCTGACGTTTGTCGACGTTGGCGGCGAGAGACGTTTCTCGGTCTACGTAACCGACCGCGGCGCCAGTCAGAATCTCCGCGAATTTCGCGCCACCAGGGGCGAGCTGAACCAGTTGCCCATGTTCGAATACGTGGACAGCCGCCGCATCGTCAAGGGACGCGTTTCCAGCCTGACGCCCATCGGCGGCGGCTTGACGCACGTCTGCGTCGCCAATGGCGACGTCTGCGGACTGGCCGATTCGTCCCTGGAACTGAAGGCCGGCGACGCCGCCTACATTCGCGTCGGCAGACCCCCTACCGGTCCGCGACGGGCGCCCGGCTGGACCATAACCGCCGGCGAGGCGCAGTCCCTCGTCGCCACCGACAAGTTCACCATTGAGAATAGGTGAAACGGGTTGCAGCTACATCCGGTTCCGATGCTATGATCTTTCAATGAAGCTCTACGACCGGGGCGCGCTTGAAGACGAGCCGCTGAATCCCCTCATGTCGCGCAAGGTAATTCACGGTGGCTCTCTTACCGTGGCGAATCTGCATTTGCTGGCATCGGCCGTGGTTCCCGAGCACAGCCACGCCCACGAACAACTATCCATGGTGGAGCGCGGCGCCCTCAAGTTCCACATCGGCGGGCGCGAGCAGATTGTGCGCGCCGGCGAAGCGCTCCTGATCGCTCCCCACGAACCGCACGGGGTAGAGGCGCTCGAAGAGACCTTCGTGACCGACGTCTTCTCGCCCGCCAGGGAAGACTGGATCCGCGGCGACGACGCCTATCTGAGGCGGTAGACGGCGCTGCCGCGCGGGCGAGACACGCCTCGCCCGCCGCGCAGAGTTACGGATTGAGCGGTTGACGACCTAGTAATCCGAGGTCTGCTCGTTTACCCACACGCCGTCCACGTTGTAGTGCGGCCACGGACCACCACCGCCGCGTCCGACGAAGCTATCGTCCCACTTGGTGCTCGGTTCGAAGTAGCCGGGCTTCCGCAGATGTTCTTTCACCACCGCTTCGTTCAGATCCAATCCCAAACCCGGCGTGTCCGGCACTGTTACATAGCCCTGGTTGATGAAGGGCTGCGGCCCGGTCACCAGTTTCTGCCACCAGTCGAGGAAATCCACCGCGTGGCATTCCATGGCCACGAAGTTCTCCAGCGTGCAGGCCGTGTGCGCGGCGGCCATGGTGGCGAGCGGCGACCCCGCCATGTGAATGGCGGTCGGAATCCGCTCCCGGTCCCAGGCGTAATCGCCAATCCGTTTGGTCTCGCGGCATCCTCCGGAAGTGCCGTGATCCGCGTGGATAATATCGATGGCCCGATTGTCGATCAGCGGCTGGAACCCTTCCTCCAGCCCGAAAGCGTCCTCGCCGGTGAGCAGCGGCGTGCTGGTGTGGGCCTTGATTTCCTTGAAGTCCTTCCAGCGCCAGAAACCGCCCGTGTAGAACAGGTCTTCCAGCCATGAGAGGCGGCACTTCTCAAACGTCTTGGCGGCGCGAATGCCATCGGTGACCGTTCCGCACCGCAGGCTGGAGGCGTCCACCGAAAGCGGCTTGTCCCAGCCGATGGCGTCCCGCACGGCGGTGATCAACTCGGCTCCGTATTCCAGCCCGGCATCGGTCGGGACTCCGGCGGTATCCAAGTAATTCGGCTTGACCCCCACGAAGTTGGTGGTCACATCCATCTTGAAGAAGGTGAACCCTTTCTTCATGCGCTCCACCATCCGTTCTCCGTACTTCTTGGGATCGGAGGTGCCGGTGGTGTCGCAATACATGCGCACGCGGTCGCGTTTCTTATCGCCCAGCAGCCGCCATACCGGCACGCCGAAGACCTTGCCCGTAATGTCGTGCAGAGCGATATCGATGCCGCTGTAGCCGCCGCCCTGGCGTCCCGGGCCCGCGTACGGACGGACGGTTTGGAGAATCCCCGATATATCCAGCGGGTTCTTTCCCACCAGAAGCGGCTTCATGCCCAGGGCCAGATTCTCGTTCCCGCCATCGCGCACTTCTCCCATCCCATAGACATCCTGGTTGGTGTAGATCTTGATGATGGGGTAATCGAAGTTGGATGCGACCTTGATGGACCGTATGTCCGTGATCTTCAGGTCGCTGGGTGAGGAGAACTTGTTGATGGGCCCGTAGTGCACGGCCGCGCCTCCGCGTCCGCCGCCTCCCCCGGGCGCGCCTGGGCCGCCGGTCGGCATCCGGCCGGGCGTGCCTTGCTGCCCGGAAGCGGACGCCACAAAGAGCCCGCCCAAACCGCTGACGATCGCCGCCTGAGACAGCATCGCGCGCCGACTCAAACCTCTTGCTCGACTAGGTTTCATATGCTGCTTGATCCTTTCGGTTAGTTACAGTGCTGATTCTCTCCACGGGACCGCTGTCTCAACGGTACCGATAAAGCGTCACGTGCTGGATGCCCCTGCTCCGCAGCGATATGTTCGCACCCTGCCCGGTATCGTCGCCCGCCAGACGGCGCCCGGGAACCCACCGGCCGTCCACGAAGTTACCGTCTTCCACCGTAGCCAGACCGTCCAACTCGGGCCCCGGCGTGTTGGGAGAGAACTTGATGCTCACGCCGCTGCCGGCCACGAAGTATTCGTCGGGACCGGCTGCAATGAAAATGGCGGCCGCGGAAGGCAACGCCGGCTGCGGCGCCTGCGCTCCAGGCGCGCCACGCGGCCCCTGGTAGGTGGCCTCCACTATGTGACTCCCCACCTGGACCTTCTGCGGCGGGTCCTTGGGGCCCATCAGGACGGCGGACATTGTGCCGTTGCCCTGGTGCGCCAGAATCAGCGGCGCCAGTTGCGCTACCAGACCATAGCCGGCGGTGAGTTCGGGATCTTTGCCCGCCGCATTGTCGATGGCGAACGGCGACATGCCGATGGCGTCGTAGCGTCCGAAGACGTAAAGCGCTCGCGCCGCGCCTTCCGCCCCAGCCTGCGTCTCCGGTATGAACAGCGGGTTCCCGTTGCGGGTGTACAGTGGGCCAAAAAACGCGACGTCGTTGTACAGGTCGGGCGAGAGTACGTCGATTTTCGGCGCGCCGGCTCTCCAGAGGTCCATCACATGCGGCAACGGGCCGCCGCTCGGCGTTCTTCCGGGTTGATTCGGCCTCCCGCCGCCATACAGCCACGCGTTGGCGTACATCGGTATCGGGTATTCGGCTTTGCCCGCCTCGGCCACCCGCCCCACGTAGCGCGCATAGTTCCAGGCCATGAAGATTTCATCCGTCCCGGCGCCCTGACCGAATACCTCTTCCCAGCTTCCGGATGTCTTGAAGCCGGCCGTCTCCCACACCTTGCGAAACTCCGGGATCAGAGTATCCTTGTGCTGCTGAAGGTAGTCCATCAGCTCCTTCGGAACCGGCCCCGCGAAGGCTTTGTTGGCCAGAGGCGAGCGGTCGCGGGAGTCTCCCAACACTCCCACCTCGTTCTCCACCTGGATCATGACCACCGTGTGCTGGCGGCCGTCCACTTCCTTGACGTGGCGCATCAAAGCGGCGAAAGCGTGCGCATCCGCGTCCCGATTCGCATCGCTCAGCGTGCTGAGCAGTTCGATGGTCCTGCCCTTCTCGACTTGCGCGCGCGGGAACCGCTCGAAATCCTTCTTCAGCCAGTCGGGCGGGTAGCTCGACAAACCGTTCTTCCAGCTTGCGAACCAAATGAGAACGAGCCGCAGATTATGGCTCCTGGCTCCCTCGATCACGCCGTCCACTACCTTGAAATCGAACTTACCCTCGGCGGGTTCGATCTGGGCCCAGGAAACCCCCGCGATGACGCTATTGAGGTTGGTCTCCACCAGCTTGGCCCACACCGGCTTCATGTATTCCAGGCTGGTGGCGCTGTTGTTGAGCAGTTCTCCGCACCGCGCCAGAAACGGCTTGCCGTCCACGATCAGTTGGGTGGCCGTACCCTGCTTCTGCAGGTGAGGAATGTCCGTGGCGGAGGCGGCCGGCGCCGACTTGCCGTTGCTCTGACTCGCGGCGAAAGCGAAAGAGCACAGGAGCGCGACGTAAATCAAAGTTCGAAATCTCATGACTGTCTCCTAGATTCCCATACTTGTGGGGCAGGCGCTTTCGCCTGCCAACCTGGGGTGGGGCAGGCCGCCTTCCGGGCCGTCTATGCCCGGCCCGCTGCCCGCAACCGTCTTCCCGCCCTTTCCGAGTTACGATCCCAGGCTGATGGTCTGTTGCGCCTTGACGTCGGCCGAGGAGCCCCCCACCATCAGGTTGACTTTCTCGTCCTCCACCACCCACTGCTTTGTCTGCACATCCCAGTAGGCCAGGTCCTTCGCCGCAAGCGGTATCTGCACGGTCTTCGTCTCGCCCGCCTTCAGCGCCACCCTCTGGAAACCCCTGAGTTCCTTGATGGGCCGCTCGACCTTGGAGCCCATGTGCTTCACGTATAACTGCACAACTTCCTGGCCGTCTCGCTTGCCGGTGTTGGCGACGGTTACGCTGACGGTAATCTTGCCGTCCTTGGCCAGACGCGGAGCGCTGGTGTGGAGGTTCGAATAAGCGAACGTGGTGTAACTCAGCCCGTAACCGAACGGATACAGCGGCTGACCTTTGAAATACATGTAAGTCCGGCCGTTGCGGATGTTGTAGTCCATCATGGGCGGCAAATCGTTGATCGACTTCACCCAGGTCTGGTTCAGGCGCCCGGCGGGGTTGTAGTCGCCGAACAGAACATCGGCCAGGGCGTTGCCTTCCTCCTGGCTGTTGTGGGCCATATGCACAATGGCGGGCACATTCTCCTGCGCCCAGTTGATGGCGAACGGAAAACTGGACTTGAGCACCACAATGGTCTTGGGATTGGCCTTGAACACGTCTTTGATCAACTGTTCCTGCACGGCTTGCAGGTCGATGGACGTGCGGTCGATGCCTTCCTTGGCTTCGCTGGGATCGCACTTGCCCCCGTATACAAACGTCCCGCAGGTCGGGTGGCTGCCGATGACCACGATGGCCACATCGGAGGCCTTGGCTGCATCCACCGCCGCGTTGTTGTCGTTGTTGAGGGCGAAGTTGACCTTGACGGCGGCCCCAACTTTCTTCTTGATTCCATCGAGCGGAGTAATCGCATAGGGGTACGCGCCGCTATACCAGTCCCACGCGACGTCGTTGGAGCGCTGCCCGACCACCGCGATGGACTTCAGCTTGGACTTGTCCAAGGGCAGCGTATCGTTCTGGTTCTTCAACAGGACAATGGCCTCTTGCGTCACCTGGAGGGCCAGCAGCTTGTTCTCGTCCCTGACCCAGGGCGCGTTACCCTCCTTGATCTTGCTGTAAGGCACCATCTCCGGAGGATCGAGCAACCCAAGCTTGATCATGGTCCGGAAGCTGCCCCTGATCTCCTGTTCGATCTCGGTCATGGTGAGCAGGTTCTTCTGGAGGGCTATCTTGACGTTTTCTTTGTAGATGCCGTCGAGGAACTGGTTAACCCCCGCCTTGACCGATTGAGCCGCGGCCGTGGGCAGGTCCGGAGAGTAGTGGTGAGCCCTCACCGTGCCGTCCAGATCGCCTGCGTCCGTGACGATGATCTCGTTAATCCCCCACTCCTTGATGGTGATGTCTCTCAAGATCGGACTGACGTTCATGGGGATGCCGTTAACCGCGTTGTAAGCGGTCATGTAAGAACGTGCGCCCGCCTCGGCGCCCATCCGGAAGGGCAGCGTGTAGTATTCCCGTAAGAGCCGCTCGTCGAAGTCGGAGGACGTCCTCGACCGGCCGACTTCGTTGTTGTTGGCCAGGAAGTGCTTCATCAGGGCCGCGGTCTGATAGTACTTGGGATCGTTGCCCTGGAGCCCTCGGACGAACGCGGCGGCCAGCGTGCCGTTCATGAAAGCATCCTCGCCGAAAATCTCTTCATTGCGGCCCCAGCGAATGTCCCGGCCGAGGTCCGCTTGCGGCGCGCGAATGATCAGGGACGCGGAGCCGCCGCGGGCGTATCTCGGGTTTTGGTAAAGCCAGCGCGCCTCGTAGCCTTCCACGGCGGCGGCCTTCTGTAGAATAGCCGGATCCCAGGTCTCCCCGAGCCCGATGGCCTGGGGGAAAGTCGTGGTCGGGATGGAATTGGGGCTGTTGGCCCTGCCTCGCGCCAGCCCATGCAGGCCCTCCGCCTGGTTGTAACCGTGGATCCCCAGGCGAGTCACGGTGGGGCCCGGCCCGCCTCTGCCGCCGCCCAAATAGTAATTGGCGCCCAGGACGTCGATCTTCTCATCGTCGGTTAGCAGGGAGATGATGTTGGTGACCCGTTCCTCAATCGAGAGTTTCGGGTTCTGAAATGGATATTGGTACTGGCTTTGGGCGGGCGTCTGCATTACAGCGAGGCCCATCAAGAGGCACAAAACACCCAACGACGCGGCGACTGCTTTCACTGCGATTCCTCCTGTTGACGAAAACCCGAGCCGGGATTTCCGTCTTGCCATCCCGGCCAGCATCGATTGTAGCTCCAAACACGCTAAACTGGAGCCGTTTCTCTCATTCGACAATCAGTACGTCGCCACCGACACGCGCAGCACCAGCGGATCCGAACTGAAATCCAGTCCCCCATCGGTCTGGTCGCCATTCAGGACGCGAAGAAACTTGAAGGCTCCATTCTCGTAAGTCCCCTCTTCGACGCGCAGAAACTGGCGGCGCTTGTCCGGCGCGGTGGGACGGAAATCCACCCGGCAGTAGAATCCCGCCACCAGAAACTGGTTGTCGGCAAGCTGGGCCACCATGGCCCCTCCCATGGGCTGTGGATTGCCCGCCGGCCGGCCGTTGCGCTCCCAGACTCCATAGGACACGGTGGCGTCCCACGCTCCGAACGGAAGCGCTTGCGTGATCTTGCCCTGCTCTTCGGCCACGGCTTGAAGCTTGCCTTCGAAATTCAGGCGGGCTACCTCGCGAGCCATCGGGGCGATCAAACCGTAGGTGGGCTCGAATGGGGCGATAAACTCTTTGGTTCCGGTCCGCGCCCAAGGGACCAGCAATTCGTCCTTCGGCCTGGCGGCGTCCGGAATGGTGCGGGTCTTCGTGAAATCCATGCCGAAGGGCGAAAATCCGATGGTCTGGCGCCCCAGCGCGAAAAAGAAAAACCGCGGGCTGCCGCCGGTCTCGGGCACGTACAGCGCGTTGTCGCCCCGATGATAGATATCGAGCGTCCTGACGTAGCCCGTGGCGTCCCTGGCGTAGTCGTCGGGCGAGATCATGTCGATCGCCGGCGCGGCGGCTTTCCAGATCGGAACCACGTTGTCGCTGGGTGGGGCGTTCTCGTAAGCGCCCGGCGCGTCCGGCTTGGCCGGGTCCCGCAACACGGCGCAACGGTGCGTTCCCGGCGCGGCGTTGACGTACAGGGGCAGCGGGTAGACCGCCTTGCCGGCGGCGGCCACCTGCCCGATGTAGCTGGCCACACCCCAGTTGTGAAAGCACACCTCGGCGTCGGGGCCGAAAACGTCACGCCAGGTCTGAGAGGGCGCGCTCGATCGCGCGTTCATGGCCTTCAGGATATCGGCCGGAACCGGGCCGTCGAAGAGCTTCTGCGCCTCCGGCGAGTAATCGCGCAGATTGCCCCCCGTGCCGGGCTCGTTCTCCACCTGCACCATCAGCACGGTGCGCTGCGGGTCCGCCGTCTTTAGATGACGCATCAACGCCGTGAATGCCTTGGCGTCCGCCTCGCGCGAGGCGGCGGCGAAGGGCGAGGGCACATCGGCCGGGCGGCCGCTCTTGTCCACCACCCGCGCATAACGCTCCGGCGCCACCTTCATCCATTCCGGTATGTAGTGCGGGTTGCCGTTCTTCCACGTGGCGAACCACAGCAGGATCAGGCGCAGTTTATGCGCGCGAGCCTGGGTCAGGAGCGTATCGACCACGCTGGTATCGAACTGCCCCTGCTTGGGCTCGAATTGCTCCCAGTAGACCGGGATTTCGACCGTGTTCGCGTGCATGAACTCCATGGCCGGCCACACCTTCGGAAGCACGCCGGGCCAGCCGCTCGAGTTGTTCACCTGCGCGCCCAAAATGAAGTAAGGAGCGCCATCCACGAACAGGGCGTAGCGCCCGTCTTTCTTCACCAGGCGCGGAATCGGCCCCTCCTTCACCTGGGCGAACGCCACCAGCGCAGTGAAGGCCGCTGCCACAACCACCAAACTGGAAACTCTTCGCATCTCCCTGCCTTTCCGCATGTCGTAGGGGCCGGGCATGCCCGGCCCGAACCTCGATAAGTAGATCGCTAAGTCTTCGTGGTCACTACCACGCTTGCCGGCTTGAGTCCCGGCGAGGTCGCGGTCATTTGAATCCGTCCCGCCTTGGCCGTCGATTGCACAATCGCCAGGCACAACCCATTGAACGCCTTCCTGCGGTTGCCCTTGTAATCCTCGTCGCTCGCCAGGTTACCGTTGTCCACCCCAATGATCTTGCCCTCGCCTTGAACCGCGAAGGTGACCTCGTTGCCGGCCGTCGGCGCCACCCTGCCCTGCGCATCGAGTATCTTGACAATGAAGTGAGCCACGTCCCGGCGATCGGCCGCTATGGCATCCCGGTCGACGGAGAGCGCGATCGCCGCCGGTTCCCCCGTGGTTGAGATTTCCTCGGTGACCGCGACCTTCCCATCCTTGACGCCCACCACCTTCAACGTGCCCGGCTGATACGGCACAGTCCATGTCAGGTGCAGGTCCGACGTGGTACGCGGGACGCTGGCCCGCGCCACCGTCTGACCCCAATACCCTACCCGCGGGAACCAGTAACCCTGTACGCCGAATGACTTGCCGTTTACAAACAACTCCACGGTGTCGCAGTTGGTGTAGCAGAGTACCGGTATGACTTCCCCTTCCTTGCCCTTCCAGTTCCAGTGAGGGAACAGGTGAACCATCGGTTTGTCCGTCCACTGGCTCTGACAGAAATAGTAACCGTCCTTTTCGAAGCCGCAGGTATCGAGCACTCCCGCGGCCGAGCCCTTGGAAGGCCACTGGGCCTCGCCCAGGTGGTCGATACCCGTCCACATATGGTCGCCGGATACGTATTCGTAGGTCCTCCGGAACCTCCACAACTGCTCGAAATCGGTCCCTCGAGTGCCGCGCCTGCGCGCAGCGGCCCCGGAGTTTGTCGGGACAAGCTCGGAATAGTCCCCTCTGGCGCCGCCCATGGACCCGTTCTCCGTGCCGATGAACTTTCGCTGCGGATACGCGTGCCGGTCGTCGCTGTAATAGGTTTCCGCCCGCTTGCTCCGCCGGTCCGAATAGTTGTAGCCCACCACGTCCAGGACCGCGAGAAACTCCGCCGGCGTACCGACTTCTCGTCCCGTCAGATTCGCGGCGATCCTGTCGCAACCCATCGTAACCGGCCGGGTAGGATCCTCCCTGTGAAAGATGTCAACCAGCCTCTTGACCATCTCCACGCCGTTAGCCGAGGCTTGCTCGCCGATCTCGTTGCCCGCGCTCCACAGCAGGACGGCAGGGTGATTCCGGTCGCGCCGAACGAAGTTCGTTATGTCCCGCTCCGACCATTCGTCGAAATACTGGCCGTATCCGTTTGCCGTCTTGCCCTGCTTCCACTCGTCGAAGACCTCGTTCATCACCATGAAGCCCAATTTGTCGCATAGCTCCAGGAATTCCGGCGCATAAGGATTGTGGGCGGTCCGAATGGAGTTGACGCCCGCCGCCTTCAAGATCTCCAGCCGGCGCTCCCAAACCCGCTCCGGCGCCGCCGCCCCCACTGATCCGCCGTCGTGATGCACGCAGACGCCGTTCAATCTCACCTGCTTGCCATTCAGCAGGAAGCCCCTGTCCACGTCGAACTCAGCCCGTCGAATTCCAAAAACCGTGTCGTACGAGTCGGAGCCCTGATCCATCAGCGAGGTGCGCACCTTATATAGATACGGATCGTCAAGCGACCATAAGTTCGGCTGCACCACCCGTATCCGCTGCACGAACTCGTACTCTCCGTTGGCCGCGATGCTCTTGCTCTCGCTGACCTGAGCGCCCACCGCCGGAATCCCATCCCGGTCCAATATGGTGCTCGTAATCCTGCACTCGGCGGCGTTCTGGCTTTCGTTCTGAACCCTGGTCTTGATTTGGACCATGGCGGAACCCATGTCCACTTCGGGCGTGGTGACGAACGTGCCCCAGTGGGCCACGTGCACATTGTTTGTAACCGACAGCCACGTGTGCCTGTAGATCCCAGAGCCCGAGTACCAGCGGCAATTGGGCTGGTGAGAGTTGTCCGCCTTGACTGCAATTACGTTATCGCCGCCATACTTCAGGTGCGGACTGAGATCGTAGTCGAAGCTGCTATACCCGTACGGCCGCTTACCAAGGTACTGGCCGTTGATCCACACCTCACTGAGCTGATAAACCCCGTCGAATTCGACGCTCACCTTTCTGCCTCGGTAAGACTCGGGAACGTTGAAATGTTTCCGGTACCAGCCGACGCCCGTAGGCAGGAAACCGCCTTGCCCCCTGGCGGGCGCATCCTGGCTGAAGGGCCCCTCGATGCTGAAATCGTGAGGCAGGTCCACGTCTTTCCAGCTCGCGTCCGCGAAATCCGTCTGCTGCGCGCCGGGCGCGTCCCCTTTGAAAAACTTCCAGCCGAAGTCGAAGGAATCCCTGACGCGGGGTCCCCCGCGGCCGCCGCCCGCCGGCGGCGCCTGCGCGTTTACCTGGCCCGTGGACTCCAACGCCGACAGAATGCCGGCCGCCCCAACCGCCTGCCCCGGCAACCTGCGCCGGCTCAGGGAATTCGTCGCTTCATTGTCGTTTTTCATGCTCTTCTCCAGAACGTCTTTAGCCGTCACTCCATCCGCGTTCTTCTTCTCCGCGTCTCCGCGTCTCCGCGTCTCCGCGTCAAAAACGGCGCCTCGGGTCATGCAGCGGAAGTAGTGATAGTGACGCTGCCTGACTTCAGCCCGGGCGAAGTCGCCGTCACTTGAATACGCCCCGCCTTGGCCGTCGATTGCACGATGGCCAGGCACAGCCCATTGAACGCCTTCCTGCGGCTGCCCTTGAAATCCTCATGACTCACCGGATTTCCATTGTCCACCCCTATGATCTTGCCTTCGCCCTGAATCTCGAAGGAAACTTCATTGTCCGCCAGCGGCGCCACTTTGCCCTGCGCGTCCAGTATCTTCACCGTGACGTGAGCCACGTCCCGGCGGTCGGCCGCTATCGAATCCCGGTCGACGGAAACGTCGATAGCAGCCGGTTCTCCCACCGTCGCCACCTCCACCTCGACCACGACCTTCCCGTCCTTGACGCCCACAGCCTTCAGCGTGCCTGGCTCATACGGCACGGTCCATGTCAAGTGTAGATCCGAGGTAGTGCGCGGGGCTGTGCTCCGCCCCTCCCGCTGGGGCGGCCAGTACCCCACGCGCGGAAACCAATAACCCTCCACCCCAAAGGACTTGCCGTTCACGAACAGCTCCACTGTGTCGCAGTTCGTGTAGCAGAATACCGGTATGACTTCTCCTTCCCTGCCCTTCCAGTTCCAGTGCGGGAATAAGTGGAGCATCGGCTTATCCGTCCACTGGCTCTGATAGAAGTAGTAACCGGACTTCTCGAAGCCGCAGGTGTCCAGCACTCCCGAGGACGAGTTCTTCGCGGGCCACACGGATTCGCCGATGAAGTCAATCCCCGCGAACATGTGGTCGCCGGTGGCATAGTCGTAGATCCGCGTAAACTTCCACGCCATCTCGACATCGGTCCCTCGATTGGCGCTCCCGCTCAAGGTCACCCCGGGAGCCACCGTCATCGGGATAAACGGCAGTCCCCTGACCCCGCCCATTACCCCGTTCTCGGTGCCGATGAACTTTCTCTTGGGAAACGCGTGCCGGTCGTCGCTGTAGTATTTCTCCGCCCGCTCGCGCCGGCGCCCCCAATGGTTGTAGCCGGCCACGTCCAGCACCTCGAGAAACTCCGGCGGCGTGCCGACTTCACGTCCCGTCAGATTCGCCGCGATCCTGTCGCACCCCATGGTGACGGGCCGCGTAGGGTCCTCCTTGTGGAAGATTCCCGCTATCCTCTTGACCATCTCCACGCCGTCGATGCTGACTTGCTCGCCAATCTCATTGCCCGCGCTCCACAGCGCCACGGAAGGGCGGTTCCGGTCGCGGCGGACGAAGCTGGTTACGTCCCGCTCCCACCATTCGTCGAAGTACAGCCCGTACCCGTATCGGGTCTTGTTCTGCTTCCACTCGTCGAAGACCTCATTCATCACCATGAGGCCCAATCTATCGCACAGGTCCATGAATTCCGGCGAGTGAGGGTTGTGAGCCGTCCGAATCGAGTTGCAGCCCATGGCCTTCAACTTCACCAGCCGCCGTTCCCAAACGCGCTCCGGAACCGCCATTCCCACCGAACCAGCCTCGTCGTGCAGACAGACTCCGTTCAGTTTCACCTGCTTGCCATTTAACAGAAACCCCTTGTCCACATCGAAGACGGCCTCGCGAATGCCGAATGGGGTTTCGTACACGTCCACCACTCCGCTCTTATCCCTCACGGTGCCGCGCACTTTGTATAAGTAGGGATTGTCCGGCGACCACAGGTCGGGCTTGTCCACCGTTACCTGCTGCACGAACTCGTATTCCTCACCCGCCGCTATGCTCTGGCTCGCCGACGCGCTCTGTATCGCTTTCCCATCCCGGTCCAGTATGCTGGTCGCCAGCGTGCACCTGGCTTCGCTCTTCCCCTCATTCTGAATCCTGGTCTTGATCTGGACGGTCGAGGAAGTCGCGCCGACCTGCGGCGTGGTGACGAACGTGCCCCCGTCGGCCACGTGAAGCTTGTTCGTAACCAGCAGCCAGGTGTGCCTGTAGATCCCCGAGCCCGTGTACCAGCGGGAATTCGGCTGCAGTGAGTTATCCGCCTTAATCGCAATCACGTTGTCCCCGCCATATTTCAAATGCGGACTGAGATCGTAAGAGAAACCGATGTACCCGTACGGCCGTTTGCCCAGATACTGACCGTTGATCCACGCCTCACTGAGCTGATACACGCCCTCGAACTCGATGACCACCTTTCTGTCTCTGTAGGATTCCGGAACGCCGAAGCGCTTCCGATACCAGCCGATCCCCATGGGCAAATAGCCGCCTTCCCTTGACGGCGTATTCGCGCTGAAAGGCCCCTCGATGCTGAAATCGTGCGGCAAATCCACGCCAACCCAGCTCGGGTCCGCGAATTCCGGCTGCTGCGCGCCGGGCGCATCCCCCTTGAAAAACTTCCAGCCGAAGTCGAAGGAATCCCTGACGCGGCCGCCGCCCGCCGGCGGCTCTTTCGCGGCTGCCTGGCCCGCGGGCTCCAACGCCGACAGAATGCCGGCCGCCCCAACCGCCCGCCCCAGCCAACTGCGCCGGCTCAGGGAACCCGCCGCTCCATGCTCGTTCTTCATGGCTGTCTCCGAATGCCAACCGCCCCTTTAGAAGAAAACCTTCCACTCCACATCGTTGCCGGCGGACGCCGTGTAGTCCACCGTCAGCAGATGCCCGTCCGTCGCCATCTTCGCCGCCAGTCCGCCGGACAATTCCACGCGCTTTGCCGTGAATCCGTCGGGAACGTAAATCCGCAACTCGTACGGGTCGTTTGCCACCGCGCGCGAAACGCCCCGCAGCATCCGCTGCCCGCCGTCATAAGCCATATCCTTGATGTCAAACGCCATCTGCCGGATATGCCGGCTGGTCGAGATCAGCACCGGCCGGTCTTGTTTCTCGACGATGCTGTAAATATCGCAATCGTAGGGCTTCACCCCACGCGGCGTGAAAGTACCCTTGAACGTCCCGATCAGCTTCTTGCTCCAGAATTCATATACGATGTACTCTTTGTTCGGATCGAGGCGCAGGTCCTTCGCCGCATCCAGCGGAACCGTGAAATTACTAATCAGCGCCCGAGTCGTGGGGGTGGTATAAGTGAAACCTTCCCGAGGCGTCTTGGCGGTGAAATTGAAAACGCTCAGGACATTCCACTCTCCAAAGGGCCGCTCCACCGGCATATTCCAGATCTGCGCCGGCTTCCGAACGAATAAGTCCACCGGATAGGACACATCCGGAGTCGGCGGGCTGATTCGCTTCAGCAGCTCGATCCGGTCGGCGGGGTATTCCTCATTAAAGGACTCCTCCAGAAAGAGCGTGCTTCCGGCGATGGCATGAAAGTTCGAATCCACCTTCGCCTGGCCATAGTTGAAGCGCCCGGCCGATTCATCGGTCGGCTGCGACTTGAACACATGAAAGCCGTCGCCGTCGTTCCAGAACACGCGGCCATTGTAGAAAAACCGGATGGATGAGCCCAGTTGGGATTCGGTGAACCATAAGCGCCAGCCGTCGCCCTCCTCATAACCGTGGTCGGCGTCGTTCGAAACCCTGTCGATGTCCACAATTCCGTAAGTATGATCGACCACGTTCATATTCGAGCGAATCACCCTTCGCGGCGCCTTTTGATCGATCACCTCACGCCAAGGGGTCCCCGCCGCGCGATAGGTCTCGAGCGCGCTCATAAAGGGGTCGTACTGCCCGGGCCACTTGTCCCACCAGTCCGCAAAGTCCATTTCCGCCCGGCCCGTTTCGTTCTCATGACCCACCACCCATTGAAACGCACGCTCGCGCTCCAGCTTGATTGTCAAAGGATTGGAAAAATCGATGACCCTTGTCCCCATCGTCATTCCATAGTATCGGGCGTGTATCGGGAGATAACATTCGTCCGGGTAACTGGTCCGGCCTGGCCCCCCGCCTGCGGGCTGGGCCCCCCGTCCCCCCGCGGTCCCCCGGCCTCCCGATGCCGGCTGCCCCGCCGCCGCCGGCCGGGCGGCGCCCGCGGGCGGAATGACCGCGTCGGGCGTCTGCCGGTCGCCCCCCAGACCATATAAGCCAAAACTCCCTTGCCGGCTGGGTCCGCCCAGTCCCCAGTAGAAATCGTTCAGACCATGCGCCTTGAAGAACTTGTCCGCATTGGCTTCGCTTCCGCCCGAAAGGTACCCGTGGAAACGGCTGAAGTTGTTCGAAACCAGTTCCCGGTCGTTGAGATCCATCGGCCGCCGCTGTTTGAGCCGTATGTCATAGGCCAGCGCGATCAGGTCTCCCTGGTGCTCCATCGCGCGCAGCGCATCGGCATTGAAGTCGATGAGCAACTTCTCCCCTTCGAAGCTCTTCCCCGCGGGCATCGTGACTTTATAACTGCAGTATCCCCGCACCTTCATCCGGTCGGTAGTCTTGCCTTGCCAGCCCTCCGCCACCTCAAACCGCGAGGCCCCCTTGGTGATTGTCACGTGTCCCAGCAACAGGCTGTTGCCCGTGTCCATGTCTTTGATCACGTGATTCACTTGGTACATCTTGGGCGTGACGAAACTGGTCACTGGGGCAAGGTCGTAATACTCGCGGTTCTGAGACATGGTTCCCAGACTGGTCCACTTTTCGGTGGAACCACCCAGGCGCGCATCGTTCGATACGAAATAGTCCATGTCCCCTACATCCACTGCCTTGCCGGTGCTGTTCGAACGGCCCAGGCTGACAAGGATGTCGGTGTTGGTCTTGCTCACCGAAATCTGGTACTCGAAATCGAGTTGTCCGGGCTTCTTCCCGCGCAGCGTTACCGTGACGAACGATCCGAACTTGTCCGCGTCGGCGTTGTTGACGGAACTGGTCACTTTCCAGCCCGAAGGGTCGTCGCCGGGGAGGAAATAGACATCGTTCATCCGCATCGGCGTCCCTTTGACTTCCGCCGACCAGCGGCAGTTAGCGGCGTCAACCGAAACCAGCAGGTTCTGAGTCTCGACTTTGATTGGCGCCGCCGCCCCCATCGGTGGACACAGCATGACGATAAACAGCAATGCAAGTACACGAATGCCAGTCATGGCTCTCATCTGGACTCCCTTTTTCCGCGAATCCTTCGCCGGCGGGCCGGGCGTGCCCAACCCCTGCATGTAGGGGCGAGGCATGCCTCGCCCTTTCGCCGCACTAGAAGAACACCTTCCATTCCACATCTTTGCCGGTCGACGACGTATAGTCCACGGTCAGCAGATTGCCGTCGGTCGCCATCTTCCCCGTGAGGCCTTCGGATAACTCCACGCGTTTTCCGGCGAACCCGTCCGGAACGTAAATGCGCAATTGGTACGGGTCGCCCTTCACCGCGCGCGAAATGCCTCTCAGCATCCGCTGCTGGCCGTCGTAAGCCATGTCCTTGATGTCAAACGCCATCTGCCGGATATGCCGGCTCGTGGAGATCAGCACCGGCCGGCTCTGCTTCTCGACAATGCTGTAGATGTCCACGTCGTATGGAGCCAGCGGGCGCGTCTTGAACGTCCCCTTGAACGTCCCGATGAGTTTCTTGCTCCAGAACTCATAGGCGATGTACTCTTTGTTCGCGTCCAGGCGCAGGTCCTTGGCCGCGTCCAATGAGGTGGTGTACGTGCGGCTCGGGTTCGCTCCCGTGAAATTGAAAACCGTCAGAATGTTCCAGTTTCCAAAAGGCCGTTCCACGGGCATGTTCCACACGCGCGCCGGCTTGTGGGCGAATAGGTCCACCGGATAGCCCGTGTCCATCGTCGGCGGGCTGATCCTTTTCAGCAGCTCAATCCGGTCGGGAGGATAGGGCACGTTGAAGGCTTCCGATACGAATAGCGTGTTGCCGGCCATGGCGTGAAAGGTCGCATCCACCTTCGCCTCCTGGGCGGTGAAGTCCTTCTTATCGGATGAATTGTACTTGTAGATATGGAAGCCGTCGCCGTCGTTCCAGAACACGCGGCCGTTGTAGAAAAAGCGGTTCGTCGTGCCCAGCACCGTTTCGGTGAATAACCCCGTAAACTCCGTTTGCGCCAGAGTCGAATCCCCCGTCTCGTAACCGTGATCGGCGTCCTCCGAAGCCCGCAGGAGGTCCACAATACCGTAGGAATGATCGACGGGCTGCATGTTGGAGCGGATCACCATTCGCGGGGCCATCTTGTCTATCGCTTCACGCCACGGCAGGCCCGCCGCGTGATAGGTCTCGAGCGCGCTCATGAAGGGGTCGAACTGTCCGGGCCACTTGTCCCACCAATCCGCAAAGTCCATCTCTGCCCGCCCCGTGTCCTTCTCCTGGCCGGTCACCCACTTCAGAATGCGTTCGCGTTCGAGCTTCACGGTCAGAGGATTGGAAAAATCGATGACTCTCTCCCCGTCGTACTTGACCGTGTGCACCGGCAGGTAGCACTCGTCCGGATAATTGATCCGTGAGGGGCGCCCCTGCGTACCTCCGCCCATGCCATAGATTCCAAAGCTGCCCTGCGGCCCAGGCCCGCCCATCCCCCAGTAGAAATCGGTCAGGCCATTGTCGTCGAAGAACTTCTTGGCGCTGGCGTTGTTGCCGCCGGACATCCATCCGTGGAAGCGGCTGTAGTTATTCGCCACCAGTTCCTTATCGTCCAGGTTGATGGGCCGCCGCTGTTTGAGACGGATGTCGTGCGCGATGGCGATCAGGTCCGCCTGGTGTTCCATGGCGCGGAGCGCGTCGGTATTAAAGTCGATAAGCAGCTTCTCCCCGGGAAAGCTCTTTCCCGTGGGCATGGTCACTTTGTAACTGCAATATCCGCGAACCTGCATTCGGTCCGGAACCTTCCCGTTCCAGCCGGACCTCACTTCAAACCGCGACGCGCCCTTGATGGTGGTCACGTGCCCCATTAACAAGCTGTCCCCCGTGTCTTTGTCTCTGACCACATGATTTACCGCGTAGGTCTTGGGCGTGATTAAATTGATCACGTTCCACAGCTCGTAGTAATCGCGATTGCGGGATTGGGTCCCCAGGGTGACCCACTTGTCGTTCGTGCCGCCCAGCCGCGCATCGCGCGATACGAAGTAGTCCATATCGTCGACCTCCACCGTCTTGCCGGTCTTGTTCGAGCGGCCCAGGCTGACCAGAATGTCGTTCCCGGTCTTGCTGGCGGAGATCTGGTAATCGAAATCCAGTTGTCCGGGCTTCGCCCCGTGCAGCGTCACCGTGGCGAACTGTCCGAGGTTGTTGGAGTCGGCGTTGTTGACCGCACTGGTCACTTTCCAGCCCGCTGGGTCGTCGCCGGGCAGGAAATAGACATCGTTCATCCGCATCGGCGTCCCTTTCACTTCCACCGACCAGCGGCAGTTGGCGGCGTCCACCGAAACCATCAGGTTCCGAGTCTCGACTTTGATTGGCGCCGCCGCGCTGGCCGGCGGGAATTGCAGAAGAACAATGGCGACAAACAAACCTACTGCGTAGAGATTCGTCTTTTTTCTATGCATGACTCCCCTTCTCAAGAACCTGGTCTTTCATCCACCGGTCAAGCCGGGCCGGCCTTGCCCAAACCGGCGTTTTCCGCCGCCAGCAGGGCCAGCGCCGCCCAATCCATGTCGCCCTTGCCGTTGGCGACGGCCGCCAGAAAGTGGTCGCGCAACAAGCTGGCCAGGGGCAGCGGGACCGACACCGCGTCGGCCGCCTCCAGCGCCAGGCGCGTGTCCTTCAGGCCCAGGCGCAGCCGGAAACCGGCGGGCTCATATTTCTCGTCGGCGATCAAGCCTCCGTAATTGGCGTAGAGCGGCGAGTTGAACAGCGCCCCGTTCACCACTTCCAGGAAGGCGCGTGGCGTTACGCCCCACTTGCGTTGCAGCGCGAAGGCTTCGCCCAAGGCCTCGATGGTGGAAGCGATCAGCAGGTTCCCGGTTACCTTGACCACATTGGCCACCCAGGGGTCGGCGCCCACCACGGAGACCGCCCGTCCCACCGCTTCCATAAGAGGACGGCAGGCTTCGATATGCGGCGCGGCGCCGGCCGCCACCACCCAGAGCCGGGCGGCCGCGGCGGCGTCGGGACGGCCAAAGACCGGCCCGGCGACGTAGCCCTGCCCGGCCGCGGCGTGCGCCTCCGCCAGCCGGCGCGAAAAGCCGACTCCGATGGTGCTCATCCCCAGGTGAATGGCCCCCGGGACCATGGCGTCCAGCACGCCTTGTTCGAAGATCACGCTCGAAAGAACCTGGTCGTCGGCAAGCATGGTGACCACCACTTCGGCCCCGCGCGCCGCCTCCGCCGCGGAGCCTGCCACCCTGGCCCCATCGGCGGCCAGTTGCTCGGCCCGGCCAGAGGTGCGGTTGTGGACGGTCAAAGAGTGCCCCGCGCGGATCATGTTCCGCGCCATCGGCATTCCCATGTTGCCTAACCCGATGAATCCGACCTTCATGCCGTGTGGCTCCTTAGGACTTCAACGTCCATGCACGCGATCGGCGCCCGTGGCGGATCGCGTCGCGGAAGCTGCTTCCTGCGCAAAGTCCCGCACCTCACCGCTCAGGACGTCGCTGATTTCCCGCGCCACTCTGGACGCCAATTCTCCACTGGAGCGGAAACCCGATTCGGGGAGCCGCGCCGATAGAGCGGAGATCCCGATGGACGCAATCACCGCGCCATCCTTGTCGCGGATGGGGGCGGCCACGCAGCGGATCCCTTCGTGGAACTCCTCGTTGTCCGTGGCATACCCCTGCGCCTTCGTCCGGCGGCAAACTTCCGCCAGCCGGTCGACCGAAACCGCGGCCTCCCCGGCGCCCGCCGAGGGTTCCGCGGCCCCGAAAAGCGCCTCCAGTTGGAGCTTCCCAAAGTCCGCCAGCAGGGCCTTGCCGTGCGCCGTGCAGTGCAAGGGGACCGACTCGCCCGTCTGTCCCGAGACCACAATCACATGGTTGGCCGTGACGTGATCCACGAACAACGCCTGCCGCCCTTCCCTCACCGCCAGATGAGCGGTCTCCCCGGCTTCGCCGGCCAGCCGTTTCAGGTGCCCCCGACACACCCGGACCAGCATGTTGCTCCAGTCGTACTGGCGGGACAGGCGCCAGATGGCGGGGCCCAGCACGTAGTCCGTCCTGCCGCCCGGACACGCCAGGAATCCGCGCCGCTTCAGCGTATTGGCCAGCCGGAACGCGCTGCTGTGGTCAATCGCCAGAAGCTCGGCCAGCTCCGCGGTGGCCACCGGGCGGCGCGATCTGGCCACGGCCTCCAGAATCATCAGGCCGCGATCCAGGCTTTGAATCGACGGGGTTGGCTTGTTGGTGCGGACACCTAGGGCGTCCGGGCTCCTCTGCATGGCGCGCACGTGTATTTGCAGACCTAATCTAGCTCGCAACAGTGAGGAAGTCAACCAAGCGGAAAAGGCGAGAATGGGATAAAGGGATACCAATGCGCGGCGTGAGGCGATTGACGTACGCGCCTGGATTCGCTACAGTTTTGCTTCGACCATCGGGTCGAAAGGAGACAAGCCGATGAATTGCGATTCACAGTTTTCCGGCAGGCGTGCGTTCCTGCGGACATTGGGCGGCGGCGCGCTGGGATTGGCGCTGGCGCGAACCGGCGGCGCCGCCGCGGCGAAACCCTTGCGCGGCGTCTTTCCCATAGGCCAGACGCCCGTGACGCCGTCCGACCAGTTGGATCTGGAATGCCTCCAGAACGAAGTGAAGTTCTGCAATCGATACAAGGTTCACGGCTTCGCCTGGCCGCAGATCGCCAGCGGCTGGGACACCCTCTCCGAAAAGGAAAGGCTCGATGGCGCGGAAGCCATTCTGGCGGCCGGGAAAGGCGGCCAGACCTCGCTCGTGATCGGCGTGCAGGATAAGGAAGGCAACATCGAGAAATCCATAGCCTACGCCAAACACGCGGCCAGCCACGGCGCCGACGCCATCGTCTCCCTGCCTCCCGCCAAGGCCGACGACAACGCCATGCTCGAGTACTACAAGACCATCGGCAAAGCCACGGACCTTCCGCTCATCGTGCAGACCCAGGGCGAGCACCACCGTGGATCTGCTGGTCGAGATGTTCAAGCAGATTCCCACCATGAAGTGCGTCAAGGATGAGGCCGGCAATCCCCTGGAGCGCGTCTCCCAGATCCGCGAGCGGACCAACGACAAGCTGGCCGTGTTCTCCGGCAACGGCGTCCGCACCATGATCGACGAGATGCGCCTGGGCTTCTCCGGCCACTGCCCCACCACCGTGCTGGCCGACTTCTACGCCGCCGCGTTCGACCTGTGGCACGCGGGCAAGAAAGCCGAGGCATTCGATATGTTTGGCAGAATCCAGGCGTTCAACAGCATCACCGGCGCTTCGGGGTATCTCATGGTGATGCGGGGCATGTTCAAGGAAACCACCAAAACCCGCAGCGGCAGCATGGGAGCAGGCGGCGGCGCCGGCGCCGGCGGCGGACGCGGCGGCAGAGGCGCGGGCGGCGGAGGCGGTGCGGCCGGCGCCGGCGGCCCGCTCACCGAAGCCGACAAACAGGCCGTTCGCGACGCCTGGGATCAGTTCATGAAGCCCTACCTGCGCGGATAACCTTTCCCGCCGTATTACATCTTCGCGATCCGCGACGATCCCCGTAGAGCGGGCCTCCGGCCTGCCACGTCGGCGTTCCCGCCGACGTTCTTCTATCCGACGCGCTGGGGATTTTCGATTGGCGGGACGCTCAGAACGTGGCGATGGGGTTGACGGGTCCGCCGGTGGCCCCCGGAACGCGTAGCGGGTTCATGCTGAACATGTAAGTCCATCGGCGGCGCTGGGCCGCCGCTTCACTCAGCGCCTCCAGGTCCGCATTGTCGATCAGAGGAAGTCCCATGGCCCTCAAACCGATCTGGTGAATCGGCTGGTTCACCCCTTCGACGCGCGATGGCCTGACGTCCTGCACCACGTCGCTGCCCAGGATCGCCACGCCTCGCTCCCGCAGCCACTTCGTGCAAGAGACGTACAGCCCGGGAGTGGCCCGATTGAGATCCAGCGGGCCTTTCTCCTTCACCCGCACCCAGCGTCCGGTGCGAACCAGGACCGCATCGCCTTGCCCCACCCGGAAGCCCGCCTTCTTCTCCCACGCTTCCAGGTCTTCCACGTAGATCGGCTCATCGTCGCCCAGGTATGGGACGCCCTTCAGCTTGGGGATATCGAACAAGACGCCGCGGGTGAGTATGCCGTTCTTGAATATCATGGCATCGTCTTTGCCGGCGCCCCGATCCGTGTAGCTGGTCTGCGGGTAGCCATTGTAGATCTGACCCTTGTAATACAGGTGGCTGGGCGCATCCAGGTGGGTCGTGTAATTGCCGTGGTAAGAGACCGAAATGGTGTCCACCACGTACGCCGCCACATCGCGCGGCGCCGGCCCCGGGGGCCTCGATGCCAGCGTCCAGGTGGCCCGTTCGACGCCGCCGCCCGCGCCCCGCGCCGCGGGCGGAGCCCCGCCGGCGGGAGGCGTATTGCCGCCGCCCCGTGGAGCGCCCGGCGGCGGAGGGCTGGTAGAGCCCTCTTTGGGCAAATCCGCATCGAGCGACATGGAAACGCTGACGCCCTCGCGCACCAGCGCCGCCGCCGCCTTGCGCTTGGCGTTGGTGATCAGGTTGACCGTTCCGGCCTGGTCGTCCTTGCCCCACTTACCCCAATTGGATAACTCGGTCATCCATCGATCCACATCCTCGCGAGTGAGATTCCTGGGGTACTTATCGCTTTGATCCGTCGCCGCGCGGGAAAAACCCATGCCTCCGAAGGCCGCCAGCGCGGTCCTGCGTGTGATTCGAGCGTCATTCATGGCGAATTCTCCTAAGTGGGACAGACCATCGGTTTCCGTGGTCTGTCGGCTGACAGACGACAAGAACCTAAGTGGGACAGACCATCGGTTTCCGTGGTCTGTCGGCGCGTTGACAGACGACGAAAACCGATCGTCTGTCCCACAAAGTTTCACAAAGGCTACGCCTGCGCAATCAGTTCGATGCCCTCTTTCCCGCCCAGATTGCGCGTGTACTTTCGGGCCGTGGCGTTGTTCCAGTGCTCATGCACGCCGCGGCTGGTCAGCACGCCGCTGCCATCCGGGTTGTAGACCGCGCCCGACGGGGGCTTGGCCGCCTGCGCCGCTTCGTGCAGATAGTTGTCCGCCGCGCCCCGGACCTCGGTGGCGCGCGGCTCGCTCGCCAGAAGATCCAACCCCACCGAGTCGAGCGCCACCTGGTCCTGCGACATCAACAAACTGGAGGCCCAGTGGTCGTTGAAGGAGGCCCATTTGATCACGCTGGCTTCGTTGTGCTCCGCGGTGTACAGGCCGTCCAGGATGAACAGCATGGTCTTGCCGCCCAGGTGGCGGTGCCCCATCAGGTCCACCAGGGCGTTGTAAGAACCCATGGGCTGGGTCCGCAGGACGCTGTTGTGCAGGATCCTTGGCGACCAGCCGCCATCGTTCGGAAAGTGGACCGAACCAAAATGGTTCTTTCCGGTCAAGGTGACGCCGGCCATGCCGTGCGGCCGCAGCAGCGCCATGTTGATCATGTACTTCGCTTCGGTCACCTCCCGCGCCAGATAGCCGGCCGGCAGATCCGCCTTGGCGAACTTGATGGGGTTGGCCATGTCCGGCGTGGGAGACATGCGGCCGCCCAGTTTGTAGTCGTCGCCAACCAGATACTTCACCGCCTGGTATTGCGCATTGGAATTGGCCCGGATCCTGTTGTAAATCTCCGGACCGATGTCGCGAGGGCTGGCCACATCGTAGATCATGATGTCTTCCCCCCGCACCCCGCCCATCTCGATCAGTTGAGTCACCAGGGACAGCACGGCGTGAGGACTCGGCAAGCCGTTCTGCGGTCCCCTGGGCCCCGTGCCCCACACCGCCGACCGGTCCTGGTTGCAGTTGACCTTGATCGCGATTCTCTCCCCCGGACGATATCCGGAATTCCCCAGGTTATGCGCCTCGTTGAAACTCCGGAACAGCGCGTCCCAGGCCTGTTTGTCGTCCTTCCTTCCAGTCAGATCCTGGAGCAGGCGGGACGTCATGCCGTGGACCACCTTTTGGTTGGTGTACGCGTCGTCCCACCAGTGGCCCGTGACGCCATCCCAACTGGTGGCCGTCGCATCGCGCACCCACGTCACTCTGCCGGGGTAGATTCCCTTCCCGGCGCCGATCGGATGGTTAACCCCCTCGCTGGGTTTGAAGGGATCGGCCGGAGCCATCCCCCCTCGTTGTTGCGCCTTCGCCTCCCCTGGGAATGCGAGAGGCAGATGGCAGAGACCGGCGGCCGGAGCCGCCGCCAGCGACTTCAGAAAACGCCTTCTAAGCATGAAACGCTCCTTTCAGATTCCTCACTTTGTGGGGCAGGCGCTTTCGCCTGCCAACCGTTCTCTTCCCACCTATCGCCCCGCCGAATACCCCGCCACACCCTTAGCCTTCTCCGAAAAAAACCGCTCCAGCGGATTCGCCGCCAGCCCCTTCAACCCCGCGATCACGCACTCGGCGTTCAGCTCCGCCCCTGCGCGGCTGGTGTGGGTGTTCGGGTCGGCGAACAGCGGTTCCACTTTCTCCGGCCCCAGCGCGTCGTACCGCCGCGCGATGATCTCGTTCAGATCCACCACGGCGGCCTTTTCGGCCTCCGCCACCGCGGCGGCCCAGCCTGCATAGGACACCCGGTTGCGGGCCATCTTGCCGTCCGTCCAGATCTTGCGCGGAATCAACGTGCACACCATGGGCGTGGCGCCCTTGGCCCGCGCATCGGCGATGAACTCCTTCAAATACCAGCCGTAGGTGTGGACCACCTCGGGCTTCTGGGTAATGGGGTTGTCGATCTCTTTGGTTTCGTCGCCGATGCCGTCGATGGTTCCCCGCGCCCGCGCCGGGTCGTCGAGCGGGCCGCCATCGTTGTGGCCGAATTGCATCATCACAAAATCGCCGGGCTTCAGCATCTCCAGCACCCGGTCCCAATGCCCCTGCGTCAAATAGGTGCGGCTGCTGAGGCCGCCCACCGCGCGGTTCACCACGTTGATCTTGGCGGCGTCGAAGAAATCCACCAGCGGCTCGCCCCATCCCCATTGGCCGTTGGCCCCGTCGCCCCTCCCGTTGCGCACCGTGGAATCGCCAATCAGGTAGAGCGTCGGCAGACTGGCATTAGCGGGGACCGGTAGTTGCATGGGTGGCCGCCGCGCCGGAATCGCCTGCACCGTCTGGCCCTTGGCCGAAAGCCAGGCCGCCACCGGGCTGTTGATCCCCTTGAGAACCGCCACCACCAGCGAGGCGTTCAAATCCGCGGCCTCCGGACTGGTGTGGGTGTGATCCTCCGGGAAGAACTCCTTTACTTTCGCCTCGCCCAGTTTCTCGTACTGGTCCGCGATGGCGTTGGTGAGATCGGCGAACGCCGTGTGTTCGGACTGGGCGACAGCAGCCGACCACTCTCCGAAACGGCCCGGGCCGCGCTCCACCTTTCCGTCTTTCCAGATGTTTCGCACCGTGAGCGAGAGAATGACCGGCGTGGCCCCTCTTTCCTTCGTATCCGCCACGTACTTGCGCATGTACCAGCCAAACGTGCGGACCACTTCCTCCCTGCCATCGGGCATGGTGAAGGTCTGCGCTTCTTCGCCGATGCCCGGCAGCGATCCGCGCGCGCGGTCCTTATCGGGGGCGCTGCCGTCGTTGTGGCCAAACTGAATCAACACGGTGTCACCGGCCTTCAACTCTTTCCGCGTGCTCTCCCACAGCCCCTCGGTGATGAAGGTGCGGCTGCTGCGGCCCCCTCGGGCGCGGTTCACGATGTTGACCTTAGTCAGGTCGAAATACGGGGCGAACTGCTCGCCCCACCCGCGATTGTTGTTGTTGTTAGCAGTGGAATCGCCGATGACGAATATGGTAGGCAGCTTCGGGTCTATGGCGGGCGCCGTTTGCGCAAAGACCGGCGCCACGGAGACCAGCAAAACTCCCGCGAGCAAAAAAATCGCGTGCCCTTTCGGATTGACAGGCGAAAGCGCCTGTCCCACCTTGCCGCCGAAGGACCTCCGGCCCTTGTGGGGCAGGCGCTTCCGCCTGCCAACCTCTTCCACGCAGCTACATCGCTTCATGACTTCACCCAAAATAGCCAGCCCTACTGCCCCAACGGCCGCTGCGCGCCTCTCGCCGGCTCCGCCGGAATATCGAACTTGTCCACCGGATCGGGGTGCGCCGGGTCGAACGCCGGCATGTCGAACAGATACTTCGCCATCGGCAGTTTCGCCTGCCGGATGCCTTCCACAATGCACTTGGCCAGCTCGTAGCTGCCATAGTTGTCATGGTGCGTCTTGTCGTTCCCGGCGAAGGCCAGGTGCGCGTTCGCCGGCCCCAGGGCCTCGTAGAACAGCTTGCTCATGGCATTGAGGTCGATCAGCGCCGCGTTCTCTTCCTTGGCGGCCTGCCGCACCGCTTCGGGATAGTCGCCCAGACTGTTCACCGCCTTGCCATCGGCGTCGAAGTCCAGCCGCAGCATGGACGTCACCAGCACCGGCGTAGCCCCGTGCTGGCGCGTGTCGGCCACGAACCGTTTGAGGTCGGTCTTGTAACTGGTGAACGCCCCGACACCCTCGCCTTTTTCCTTCTGATCGTTGTGGCCCATCTGAATCAGAACATAGTCGCCGGGCTTGATCACGCTCAGCACTTTCTCCCACCGGTGCTCGCCCAGGAACCCGCGCAGAGACTCGCCCGATTCGCCGTGATTGGCCACCGCAATCTCCGGCTTGAAAAAGCGCGGCAGCATCTGCCCCCAACTGTTGAACGGCTCGCCCGGTTGATCGGTGGAAGTCGAGTCGCCCACCACGTAGATGGTGGGAACGTTGTCGGCCTTCTCTATCTCCACGGTTCGAACCGCCGGATGCGCGTCGGTGAACTCCAGGGTGAGGCGGTTGTCCCAGGCGCGCGCTTCGTTGCCCTTCTCGCGATCCTTCAGCCGTACCTCGCCGCCGCCCGCAATCTTGGGCGTGCGCACGTTCACCAGAAACGCTCGCGTCGCAGTCTTACCCGGTGCCACGCGTACCCGCTCCAGCATCAGTCGGCGTATCTCGGCTTTAATAGTGGTCACCGAATCGACCGCCGGATCGCCCAGCGTCACGGTAACCTTATAATTGCCCTCTTCCGGAACGCGCACGGAGAAATAGAACGGCGCCTCTTTGGCGGCGTCTTCGAAGCCGTAGCCGGCCTCCTCGGAATACATCGCGCCAGGCGCCACCTTCTGGAAGCCAGGCGCGGGTTTGTCGGAAACGAAATCGAACTTGAAGCTCTGCGCCCCAAACGCGCTCGCCGCCACCATCGACAACGCGTACCCCATGCGGACTAGGTTCTTCATATGTTTCCTCATTGTACGTTCTGCTTCGTAATCGCCTCGCCCTCTTTCACGTCCACCGCCAGCCCCGAAAGATCCACCTTGCGCGCGTTCTCCATCCGGAACCCTCTCTGCGCGGTGATCTTGCAGTTTTCGAATTTCACGTTTTCGATGGGGCTGCCCTCCAGCCCATGCATGATCCCCACCGATCTCACCGTCCCGGTGACGTTGCGGATGATCACGTTGCGCACCACCGGCAGCACCTTCGCCGGCGGCGCGATGGGCGGCACCATGCGCCATTCCAGGTTGAATTCGAACGCCTGCCGCGTGTCTTTCAACTGAATATCGCGATAGGTGATGTTCTCCACCACTCCGCCGCGGCTGGGCTGCGTCTTGAAGCGGATGGGCGCCCAGTTGTCCGCGTCGGACACGCAGTTGCGCACTTCCACGTTGCGTATGCCGCCCGAAGTTTCGCTGCCCATGGCCACCCCGCCGTGTCCGTAATGAAACCGGCTGTTCTCGATGACGATGTCTTCGCTCGGCCGGTTCACGCGCAGCCCATCGGCGTCCTTGCCGGATTTGATCGAGATGCAATCGTCGTTGACGTCGATATCCACGTTGTTGACTCTTACGCGGCGCGACGAATCGATGTCGATGCCGTCCGAACTGGGGATGTTATGGTCGGCGGTGATGTTCAACCCGTCCACCGTCACGTCTTCCGAATACAGGATGTGCAGGCACCACACCGCCTGCTGGCGCAGTTTCAAGTTGGCGATGCGCACGCGTTTGCAGTTGGTGAAGCAGATCATGCGCGGCCGGCCCACCCTGGGCTGCGGCGGCGCGGCGGCGTCACGCGCGGGCGGCGGCTGCCCGCGTCCGGGGCCTTGCGCCCACTCGTTGCCCGAGCCATCCACCGTGCCTTCCCCGCTCAGCTCCACGTCCGTCATATCGGTGAAGTTGAGGAACGCCGAGGTCCATTCCCGTTCAATGCCTTCCCAGCGGGTCTGTATCTGCGGATAATCCGCCGGATTCACCGACCCCTTCAGCACCCCGCCCTTTTCGATGGACAAATTGACGCCCTGTTTGAAGAACAGCGCCCCGGAAACGAACACGCCCGCGGGGACCACAATCGTGCCGCCGCCCGCGCCGGCGGTCTTGTCGATCAGGCTCTGTATGGCCTTGGTGTTCGAAGTCTGGCCGTCGCCCACCGCCCCCGAAGCGGTGATCGACGAAACGCCGCGGCCCCGTCTGTGCCCCGGCCGTTCCCAGCGCCACCAGCGCCAACGCCGCGGCCGCTTTCGCAAGAAAAGAAAATGTGTGCATTACGTGACCCTCCTCACGGAACACGAACGCCATCGAGATGCTATGTTAACAGGCAAGCGGCATCGAAGCACAGAGGCCCTGAGTGGGACAGACCATCGTTTTTCGTGGTCTGTCACGCTTGGCCGGTGGGGCGCCGTGGCCAAGCTCGATCACGATGTGGAGGCAGCATGTCGAAGGCGCTTATCGCTGGTTTTATACCAGCCGCCATGGCCACCGTAGAGCGGGCCTCCGGCCTGCTATGCCGGCACCCATGCCGGCATTCTTCTTCGCCAACCGTAGTTCGAGGCGCGCTGGGTGGCCAAGCTCGATCACTGAAGGGGAGGCAGCATGTCTAAGGCTTTTCTGGTTTGTCTCGTTCTGACGGCATCGATTCAATTGCCCGCCGCCACCTTCGACGTGAAAACTTTCGGCGCCAAGGCCGATGGCAAATCCGCCGACCGGGACGCCATCAACAAGGCCATTGAAGCCGCCGCGGCCGCCGGCGGCGGCGTGGTGTATTTTCCGGCCGGAACCTATCTCACCGGCAGCATTCGTTTGAAAAGCAACATCACCCTGCAATTCGAGCACGGCGCCAGGCTGGAGGCCTCTTCCGACGGGGCGGCGTACGACGCCGCGGAGCCCAACCAGTGGGACCAGTTCCAGGATTTCGGCCACAGCCATTGGCACAACAGCCTTATCTGGGGCGAGGGCCTCGACAACGTCTCCATCGTCGGCGGCGGCTTGCTCAGCGGCGCCGCCCTCACCCGCGAGCGCGGCGCCGTCGGCGACAAGCTCATCGCGCTCAAACTCTGCCGCAACGTGACCCTGCGCGATTTCTCCATCCTCAACGGCGGCCACTTCGGCATCCTCGTCACCGGCGTGGACAACCTGACCATCGACAATATCAAGATCGACACCAACCGCGATGGCATCGACATCGATAGCTGCCGCAACGTCCGCGTCTCCAACACCAGCATCAACTCGCCCAACGACGACGCGCTGGTGCTCAAGGGCAGCCATGCGCTCGGCTTCGCCCGCGCCACCGAGAACGTGACGATCACCAACGGGCTGGTCAGCGGCTACGACATCGGCTCGCTCCTCGATGCCACCTACAAGCGGACCGTAAAACAGGCGCCGGACCGCGACGGCCCCACCGGCCGCATCAAGATCGGCACCGAATCCGAAGGCGATTTCCGCAACATCACGATTTCCAATATGGTCTTCGACCGCTCCCGCGGCCTGGCCCTCGAAAGCGTCGACGGCGCCCACATAGAAGACATCGCCGTCTCCAACGTCACCATGCGCGATGTCTCCAACGCGCCCATCTTCCTCCGCCTGGGCGCGCGTATGCGGGCGCCGGAAGGGACCGCCATCGGCTCGATCCGCCGCGTGACGATTAGCAACGTGGTGGTCTACGACGCCGATCCGCGCTATGGCTCCATCATCAGCGGGATCCCCGGCCACGATGTGGAAGGCGTGCGACTCAGCGACATCCGCATCTGGTACCGCGGCGGTCTCACCATGGAGCAGGTGGCGAAGCAGCCCGCCGACCTGGTGAACGGGTTCTTCTACCGCGCCCAGGGCGGCGTGCCGCCGCGCGATCCGCTCGAAACGCCCGAGCGCGAGAAAGAGTATCCCGAGCCTTCCATGTTTGGCCTGCTACCCGCATACGGCTTCTTCATCCGTCACGCCAAAGGGATCGAACTGAGTAACGTGGAAGTCAATTTCCTGCAAGAAGACCGCCGCCCGGCCTTCGTCTTAGACCAGGTGAATGGCGCAACCTTTGAGAACGTCAAAGCGCAAAAGGCCCCCAACGTTTCAACCTTCGTCCTAAAGAACGTGGAGAACTTCGAGACCTTCCGGTGTAAGCCGGTGGCGGACATGCAGGTGGTGCGAGCTGACCGGCGGGAGTTTTGAAAAAGGCGCCGCCACGTGAGGGCTCCCTCGACGAGAATAATTGGGTAACTGGTTACTGCCATCGTTTTCGCCCGCGAGCCGGGCATGCCCGGCCCCGCGCGGGGGAACCTATCGGGCGCTTCCTGCACTAACTGGCCCGCCTCAGCCCATGGCGGATTGCCTCCTTGAGCACCGTCTGGTATCCGGTTCCGCGCTTCGATGCAATGTCCTTGGCCAGCTCGATATCGGCGACCGATAGCCGAATCGACACGGGGCGGGTGGCATTCAATTTCGCTTGTTCCAGTAGCGTCTTGAGAACGCCGGGATCCGTCCGTGGTATGCGCGACCCGGAGGAACGAACCAGCGTCCCGTTTCTCAGCGCCCGCTCGAATTCGCGCTGCGTTTGCCGGCGTCCTTCGGAGCTGGCGTACCAGTCGGTCTCTTCGGTCCTGGAGTTGGTTTCATGGAGTATTGTCGATTTCCGGGGCATAGATTCTTTCCAGTATATACAATTCCTGTATATACAGCCCCGATCCCGATGGCCCCGGGTGTGCGAGATCAAAGTGGCGAATTCTTGGGTTTCGAAGCGAATCGCAGGAATCCAGGCGTAACCAATACTCAGAGTGCTTCTCTAGCCCGTCAGGCGGAAGATGTTAGCCCACGCCGCAAGCCGCGGGGCTGGTGAGCAACCGTGGCAGCCCCCGGAGGGGGCCGAAGATCTTAGCCCACGGCGCAAGCCGTGGGACTGGTGAGCAACCCCGGCAGCCCCCGGAGGGGGCGGAAGAGGTTCTTTCGCCCCTGCCGGGGCTTAGTCGATTTCGATGTCTTCCCACGGCTCACGCCGTGGGCTACTTTCTTTCGCTCCTCCGGAGCTTCACCCGAGGACATCACATCTGTGTCGCGCTCCCCACGGCCATCGCCAAGCCGGGACTGGATAATCGCCTCCCTTTACCCCGCTTCCATGTATAATCGATGCTGACCGGGATGGCGGCACATTCCATCCTGGTTTAGAGATCGCCGGCGTCCGCCGCTGGATCCGCATCGGCTCGGACGTCGTCGTATCAAGGAGGCAGCCAGGAATGAATTCGACATCTAAACCGGACCCGGCGAGCAATTCCCGCCGGGACTTCTTTCAGAGAATCGGGGCGCTCGCCGCGGCGTCCAGTGCGGCCGCCGGCGCCGGCTCCGCCCAGCAGCCGCCTGCACCAGGCGCCGCCGCGCCGGGCCGGGGCGGGCCTGGGAATGGACTGCCCGTGCCGGGGCCCCTCTCCAAGCAGCCCATGCCCACGGTCCGCTTCGGCAAGTACGATATCTCCCGCCTGATCATCGGATCGAACGGCCCCGGGGCGCATTTCTCCCAGGTGATCGGCTTGGAGGCGCGCGCCTGGAACACGCCCGAACGTATCGCCCAGCAGTTCAAGCATTGTGAGGAGCTGGGAATCAACTGCATGGAAGACGGCCTGGCGAAAATCACCAAATACAACAAGGAAGACGGCGGCAAACTCCTGTTTGCCACCCGCAACACCGCCAGTCTGGACCTGTCTCTCCGGGCTGGGCGCGGCGCCAAGGAGATTGCCCAGAGCGGCTGCATCTCTATCCACCACGGAGGCGCCGGCGACACCGGCACCGATGCCTGGTGGCGAAGAGGCAAGCTCGACCGCGTTCGGGAGTGGTGCAAATCGGTGCGCGATGCGGGCGTCCTGGTGGCCGTCACCAGCCACCGGCCCGAAGTATTCGACATCATCGAGTCCCAGGACTGGGACGTGGATTACTACATGTGCTGCCTGTACAAGTATGGCCGCACCCACGACGAATGGGAGAAGCTCTTCGCCTTCAACCCCGGCCTGGCGCCCCTGGAAGTCGGTCACCCCACCGAGGGTGGTTCGGACGTGTACGGCGGCGAAGTAGGTTTCGTGCGCGGCGATCCGCCGGAGATGCTTAAGATCGTCAAACAGACCAAGAAGCCGTGCTGGGTCTATAAGCTCCTGGCTTGCGGCCGCATGGCCCAAAGGCAGGATATCGTCGAGGGACGGTTCAAGGAGGTTTTCGCCAACATCAAGTCCACCGACGCGGTGGTGGTCGGCATGTGGGACAAACACATGGACGAGTACGCCATCAACAAGGAGTACGTCATCAAGTACGGCGGAACCTCCATCAGGAACACCGCCACGTCCACCACCTCGGCGTAAGAATCGGCGGCGGCTGGCCCGTTCCGGCGCCGTGGAGCGGGCCTCCGGCCTGCCATGCCGGCATCCGTGCCGGCATTCTTCGCCGGCGCTGTAGAGCGGGCCTCCGGCCTGCCATGCCGGCGTCCGTGCCGGCATCTTCGCCTCCGTGTAGGGGCCGGGCACATCCGGCCCGAGTACCCAGTTCACCAAAACGAAATTTCTTTTCCCTTCCGTTTCTATAACTTGCCCGCCCCGTCCTCGCCGAGCCCTCTTCCCCCCATGTTAGTTTCGAATCGGGTAGTGGTCGTGCGCAAGCGCGGCCGCAACCCTCATCTTGGCCAAGATGCGTTGCATTACGTTGGTATCGAACTCCCGGAGCCATGAAGCCTTACGGAGGTCACTGACAGATGACCCCGACGGGAGACTTTGGAGCTAGCTTCATAACACCCCACGCGAGTGTGATCCTCCCCGGTCTCTAGGACCGGACGGGACCGGTTTCCCGTTCGGTTCTTCAGGGCCGGGATAGTCGGGTATCGAAGAGCATGGTGATTCAGTAGGAGCGGCGGGTACGCTCGTCGGCCTATGCACGAATCGGAGGGTACCGGGTTGCCAGCCAGCGATCCTAATGCCACCGAAGTGCCGCTCAATCCAGTGGCGGCCGGAAACGCACGGTGATAAGTCCGCGAAGCCCCGGCCGCCAGCAACGCTAAGCCCAAGTTCCCTCTCTTTTCAATCCCCACCTTGTGGGGCAGACGCTTCCGTCTGCCAACCCCCACCTTGTGGGGCAGACGCTTCCGTCTGCCAACCCCCACCTTGTGGGGCAGACGCTTCCGTCTGCCAACCCCAGCCTTGTGGGGCAGACGCTTCCGTCTGCCAACCCCAGCCTTGTGGGGCAGACGCTTCCGTCTGCCAACCCCAGCCTTGTGGGGCAGACGCTTCCGTCTGCCAACCCGAGCCAAGCTCGGGCAGTCCTGGAGACGCCAATCTACCGACAGTGACGTGTTTCCCCGCCATCCTCTGCCCTTCCCCTTTCCTCCATTCAAAAGCCATGCAAAAACCGTGCGCGGCGCCCGCCCTCTCGTGTACACTTTAGAGTTCGTCATCTTTTTTTCGTCTGCGTCGCCGCTCCTTCACGCTGCCTGATCGCCGGAGGGGGGCCCGGGCCTGCGCCATCAATCTGGCCTGGCCCGAGAGCGGACTTGGGAGGACCGAGAATGCGCGCTTTCATTCGACATTCGCTCGCCGGACTCATAGTCCTTGGGCTCGCCGGCGCCGCCACCGCACAGAGGAAGGAATTCACCGGCTGGCCGGCCGGCGCCTCGCCGCAGGAAATCGGCAAGAAGATCGTTCAAGACATGCTTCCGCGCTGGATTCCCAACGGGCCCGGGGTCCACTACGCCGAGGACTCCACCTGGTACTCCGCCCTGGAATTCGCCAAGCTGACCCACGATCAAGCCATGACCGCTGCCCTGGTCAAGCGCTACGACCCCTGGCGCACCGAGGCGGGACGGCAAAAGCTGATCTCCTGGCAGCCCCACGTGGACCACAACATCTTCGGCATCGTGCCCCTGGAGCTGTACATCCGCACCAAGGATCCGCAATACCTTCCGCTCGGCAAGAAGCTGGCCGCCCGGCGGTCGCAGAGACCCACCCCGGAAGGGCTTTCGCCCGAGACCC